>NZ_QUAB01000016.1 GCF_003387575.1 Microbacterium bovistercoris
GCGCCGCCGGCTCCGCCGGCATCCGCGCCCGTCCCGCCGGCGCCGGGCGCTCCCGTGGCGCCCCCTGCGCCCGCGACGGTCGTGCCCCCGACGCCGGTCGGAGCCCCTGCGGTGTCCGCCGCTCCGGCCAATCCGGTCTCGGAGCCGGCCGTGCTCGATGAGGGCAACTACGAGGCCCTGCGCACGCCGCGCTCCGAGGGCGCGCTCGCCCTGGACGGCACCTGGCATCAGATCTCGCAGCGTTACGTCACCTCGCAGATGGTGCAGAACACGCTGTTCATCGTGCTGCTCGCGGCCGCAGCGGCGGTGCTCTCGTTCGGATTCGAGCAGACCTGGGCCTGGATCCCTGCCGGCTTCCTCATCGTGATCACACTGGTGACGATGGTCATCCTGCCGCGGCAGGCGAAGGCGATCGGCTACATGCTGCGCTCCGACGACATCGTGTTCCGGCGCGGCATCCTGTGGCAGCGCATGGTCGCCGTGCCCTACGGCCGCCTGCAGCTCGTCGACATCACGCACGGCCCGCTGGACCGCGCCTTCGGCGTGGCCCAGCTGAAGATGGTGACCGCGGCGGCGACGACCGGCGTGCAGATCCCGGGGCTGAACCAGCCCGCGGCCGAAGCCTTGCGCGACACGCTCATCCAGGTCGCCGAGACCCGCCGGACCGGACTGTGAGCGCACCCGTCCCGCCGCCCGCTCAGGGTCCCGCGTCTCAGCCCGCTCCGCCCCTGCTCCCGGACGGCGGCTCCTCCACTCTCGCCGACGGCGAGTGGCACCGGATGCATCCGCTCACCCCGCTGCTCAAGGGCGGGCTGGTGCTCATCATCGCCGCCGGCCTGGTCATCTCGAACATGCGCGACCGTGTGATCGCGTGGCTGGTCGGCATCTTCGCCCCGGAGGAGGCCGTCGGCGACATGCCCGACGGCGACCCGGTCGACTGGGTGTTCGCGAACGGCCTCGCCTTCGTCGCGCTGCTGGCCGTGCTGGCCGTGCTCATCGTCGTTATCGTCGTGTTCTGGGTGATCTGGCGCTTCCACCAGTTCCGCATCACCGGATCGCACGTCGAGGTGCGCAAGGGCATCGTGTTCCGCTCCCAGCGGCGCGCGCCGCTGGACCGCGTGCAGGGCGTGAACCTCACCAGGCCGTTCATCGCGCGCCTGATCGGCCTGGCCAAGGTCGAGGTCGTCGGCGCCGGCACCGACGCGAACGTCGAGCTGGAGTACCTGGCCACGGCGAAGGCGGAGTCGGTGCGGGCGGACATCCTGCGCCTGGCATCCGGTGCACGATCGGCGCGGCTCGCCACAGTCGCGGGCGCGGCGCCCGCCGCTGCTGCGGCACCCGGAACGATGCGACAGCAGATCGCCTCGTCGGTGAACTCCGGCGTGACCGACCTGATCGCGGGCGTCGACCTCGCGGATGTCGCACCCGAGAGCGTCGTGAAGATCCCGACCGGGCGCCTGGTCGGCTCGCACGTGATCAACGGCATCGTCTGGCTGGCGTTCTTCGGCCTCATGTTCCTGGTCGCGATGGCCGCGGTCGTGATCTCGTCGGTCGCCGACGGCGAGGTGCTCCGCGGCACGGTGGTGCTCGGCATCGGTCTCGGCATCGGGATCCCGATGATCATCGCCGCGGTCGGCATCGCATGGGCGCAGATCTCGCGCTCGCTCCGCTACTCGATAGCCCCGACCGAGAACGGCATCCGCCTCACCTTCGGTCTGCTGACGACGGTGACCGAGACCCTGCCGCCCGGTCGCATCTTCGCCGTCGAGGTCGTGCAGCCGCTGCTGTGGCGGCCGTTCGGCTGGTGGTCGGTGCGCATCAACCGGATGTCGGGCAAGAGCGCCTCGGCGCAGCAGTCGAGCACCGCGCAGCAGTTCAACATCGTGCTGCCGGTCGGCAAGCGTGCCGATGTCGAGCGGGTGCTCGGGCTGGTTCTGCCGGATGCTCCGGCGTCGACCATCCCGCTGATCTGGGAGCACGGCGTGCTCGGTCCCGTCGCCGGCGACCCGTACCGCACCACGGCGCGCCGTGCCCGGTGGACGCACCCGTTCAGCTGGAAGCGTCAGGGCTACGCGGTCAGCGACTTCGCGCTGATGCTGCGTCGCGGCGTGCTGTGGCGCAAGCTCGCGGTCTTCCCGCTGGCACGGATGCAGGGGATCGCGATCAACCAGGGGCCGATCGCCCGCGCGCAGCGCGTCGGCGGCGCCCAGGTGCACTCGGTCACCGGTCCGGTCTCCGGACGCCTGTCCGGCCTCGAGCGCGACGACACCATGCGGCTCGTGGACGAGGTCGCTCGGGCGGCCGTGGCGGCGGCCTCCCGCGACACCTCGCACCGCTGGGCGGAGAGCGCGGGCTGACGGAGCGACGCCCTTCGTCACGAAGGACGCTCGCTCAACGACCCGTCGGGGTTCGCTCGCTCAGCCCAGCACCACCCGGTGGTGGTCGGTGACCCTGGGTGACTCGTCCCGGGGCTTGCGGCCGGTGCTTCCGGCGACCTGCACGTCGATCGACTGCACGACAGGGGTGTGCAGCCCCATCATCCGCACGTCGCACACCAGGACGCCGGTCCGGCACGGCACGGTCCAGCGAAGCGCGGAAGCGTCCGTCGCCGAGATCACGCGCGTCTCGAACGACGGGGCATCCGCCACAGGCTCGCCCGTCTCATCGAGCGCCGCGAGCAGCCGCCGGGTGCGCACCGCGCCGGGCACGTCGCGGAGCACGTTGCGGGCGAGCGGACCCATCTCGTCCCAGGCGTCGGTCCGCCCGGCGCGCAGCAGCTCGTCGACACGGCGGGCGGCGGCCACGGTCTGCGGCCAGGGGCGCACGACGGCGGCCGGTGCATCGATCCGTCCCAGCACGTCGTGCAGCACGGCGCCCGCGATGCCGCCGGCGCCGAACTGGTCGGAGTTGCCGAACACCACCACGCCGATCCCGGTGGCCGGGTGCCATCGCATGTGCGATGAGAACCCGGGCAGGCCGCCGGCGTGCTGCACGATGCGTCCGAAGCGGCGGTCGTGCTCGACGACGAGCCCGTAGCCGTAGCCCGCGCCGTCGAGCTCCCGATCCGTGAACTGGCTGAGGGCGGGGGCGATCAGTGTGTGCGCGGTCTGCAGCTCGCGCCGCGAGGCGGCGGAGAGCACGCCGTCACCGGCATCCGCGTCGAAGGCCGAGCCGAGGAACTCCATCCAGGCGGCGATGTCGGAGACGGTGCTGAACAGGCTGCCGATGCAGCCCAGCGCGCCGGTGCCGACGTAGGGCTCCGGTGCGAAGGACTCACCGTCGTCGAAGGTGCGGAAGCCGTGTGCGAGATCGGCTCCGGCGGGGTAGAGGCCGGCGGATGCCCGGGTGTCGGCGAGTCCGAGAGGATCCAGCATCCGCTCCCTGATCACGTCCTCGACCGGGCGTCCGGTGACCGCCTCGATCGCGCGGCCGACCAGCGACTGCCCGACGTTGGAGTACTGGTACTCGGTCGCGGGCGCGGCGGACAGCGTGAGTCCTTCGCCGACGAGCGCTCCGATGGACTCCCGCGACTCGCCGAGGTGCTCGTCGCCCCACGGATTGTCTTCCGCGAGACCCGAACGATTGCTCAGCAGCATGTCGATCGTGATGCGGGCCGATCGGCCGTCGAACCGTGCTGCGGCGGCCTCGGGAACGTAGTTTTCGATCGGCGCGTACAGGTCGAGCAGACCCTCGTCGCGCAGCGAGAGCGCAGTGGCGGCGAGGAAGCTCTTCGACATCGATGCGATCCGGAACACGGTGCCGGGGGTGGTCGGCGCGCCGTCGCGACGCGGCTCGCCGTGCGTGCGCACGGCGACCACCTCGCCGCGGCAGGTCACCGCGGCGATGGATGCCGGTGAGCGCCGCAGCGTCGCCGCATCCAGCCTCTCGGCCATGGCCTCGCACGCCTGTGCTGCGAGATGCTCGGTCGCGATGCCCGCCGACATCAAGTGCTCGCCGCCCCGCCCGCCGTGCGCGCATGGGCCGCCGCGCGCACCTCGGCCGCGAACGCCGCGGCCATCGCCCGGCTCGCGCGGGTGTTGACCTCGTCCACGGCGCGGGCCTCGGCGAGCAGCTCCGCAACCGGGCGGTCGCCCTCGGCCCGCGTGGTCGGCTCCTGCCAGCGCTCAAGGTCCTCGGCGCCCACCTCGGGGTGGAACTGCAGGCCGCGCACGTGCGCGCCCAGCCGGAAGGCCTGGTTCTCGACGGCTCCGCTCGAGGCCAGCAGCACGGCGTCGGGCGGGAGCGCGGTGATCATGTCCTGGTGGTTCTCGATCATGTGCGCGGCGTCCTCGAGCGCGGACAGCAGGGCGTCCTCCGCGCCGTGCGGCGACGGGGTGATCAGCGTGGCGCCGCGCTCCTTCGGCCCGAACGAGGCGCGCACCTCACCGCCGGCGACATGGGCGAGCAGCTGGCCGCCCAGGCAGATGCCGAGCGTCGGCAGGTCGGCTTCGATCGCCTGCCGCGCGAGCACGCGCTCCTGCGCCAGCCAGGGCGCGCGGTCGTCGTCATCCGGCATGAGCCCGCCGCCGAGCATCACCAGCCCGTCGTATCCGTCGAGGTCTGCGGGCAGGCCGTCGGAGCCGAGCACGGCGTCCACGACCACGCCTTCCTCCTCGAGCCAGCGGCCGAGACGGCGTGGTCCCGAGGGCTCGGCGTTCACCACGACCAGCGCCCGCGGTGCACGCTCCGCGGCGCGCTGCGTGAGATCGACGGCCGGCGCCACTGACAGCGGCTCGCCGGCCGTGCCGGCCAGGAACGCCGCGTGGTCGGCATCCGACGCCTCCAGCACGCGCAGCACGTTGCCGTGCGCGACAGCCTCGAGGTCCTGTGGCGACCAGCCGCGCCCACGCAGCTCCTCGAGCAGATCCTGGTAGCGGGAGACGTCCTCCAGGCCGCCGGGCATCGATCCGGTGCCGTCGTAGTCGGCGCCGAGGCCGACCGCCTGCACACCGGCCACGTCGCGGATGTGCTCGATGTGATCCGCGACATCCGCGATTCCGACGGACGGCGGCTCGCCGTGCTCGCCCGCGAGCACCCACTCGCGCCGGGCCTGCGAGACGAACGAGGGCACGAACGCGACCATCACGACACCGCCCTGCGCGCCGATCGCGGCCAGCACGTCGTCGGGCACGTTCCGGGGGTGATCGCACAGCGCCAGAGCGCAGGAGTGCGACACCACGACCGGGCGGGTGCTCACCGCGAGGGCGTCGCGCATCGTCGTCGACGCAACGTGCGACAGGTCGACCAGCATGCCGATCCGGTTCATCTCGCGCACGACGTCGCGGCCGAAGTCGGTCAGCCCGCCATGCCGTGGCTCGTCGGTCGCGGAGTCCGCCCAGTCGATCGTGCGCGACCAGGTCAGGGTCATATACCGTGCGCCGAGGCGGGCGTACTGCCGCAGCACCGCGAGCGACCCGTCGATCTGGGCGCCGCCCTCGACGCCGATCAGCGAGGCGATGCGGCCCTCGGTCATCGCCGCCCGGACGTCGGCGGCGGTCCGAGCGGCGGCGAGGCGGTCGGGGTACGCCGCGATGAAGCGCTGTACGAAGTCGATCTGCTCGAGCGTCGCCGTGACCTGCTCGGCTCCGGTCAGCTCGGGATCCACCCACACCGACCAGAACTGCCCGCCGACACCGCCCGCGGCGAGCCGGGGCAGGTCGGTGTGCAGCTCGGGCACCACGCCGTCCAGACCGGTGACCGTGTAGCCGTGGTTCTCGCGTCGTGCCCAGGCGAGGTCGTTGTGGCCGTCGATGACGGGGATCATCCGTCGCTCCTGTCCGTGTCGAAGCTGCGCGTGGTGTTCTGCAGCACCCAGTCGAGGTCGACCTCGAAGCCGATGCCGGGCGTCGTCGGAACGGGAACCCGCCCCTCGTGCGCCGAGATCGCGGGGGTGACCACGTCGCGGGCGAAGTACTTGTCCGAGCCTGACACGTCCGAGGGCAGGGTGAAGTTCGGCAGCGACGAGATCGCCACGTTGGCCGCGCGTCCCACCCCGAACTCGTGCATTCCGCCGCACCACACCGGCACGCCGGCATCCGCCGCCAGGTCGTGCGCTGCGCGCGCGACCGACAGCCCGCCCATCCGCGACACCTTGATGTTCAGGATGCGGCCGGCATCGAGCGCCAGCATCGTGCGCAGGTCGCCCAGGTCGACCACCGACTCGTCGAGGCAGATCGGCGTGCGGATGCTCTTCTGCAGCCGGGCATGGGCGACGAAGTCGCGCGGGGCGAACGGCTGCTCGATCATCGTCAGCTCCGCGTCGTCGAGCGCACGGAACACCGCCGCCGAGTCGTCGTCGTCGGGGTACGCGCCGTTCGCGTCGACGTGCAGGTCGAGCTGCGGATGCGCGGCGCGCACGGCGCGCACGGGCTCGACATCCCAGCCGGGCGCGATCTTCAGCTTGACCCGGTCGTAGCCGGCGTCGCACTGCCGTTGCACCTGGGCGAGCAGGTCGTCGATGGTCGGCTCGATGCCGAGCGACACCCCCGCGACGACCTCGGCGCGGGTGCCGCCGAGGTCCTGCGCGAGCGAGACTCTGCGGGCGCGGGCGTGCAGATCCCAGCCCGCGGCCGAGAAGCCGGCCTTCGCGAACTCGTGGCCGCGCACCCGCCGCCAGCCCGCCTCGAACTCCTCCGGGGCGTCCCACTCGGTGCCGAGGGCGGCGGGCACCAGATGGCGCAGGGCGATCGTCCACGCCGTCTCGGTGGTCTCCGAGCCGTAGAACGGATCCGCGGGGGAGGCGATCTCGCCCCAGCCGACCAGGCCCTCGGCGTCTGTGGCCTCGATCAGGATGTGGTCCAGCCCTGTCTTGCGGTGCGAGCTGGTCTGGAAGCCGTGCACGAGCGGAAGCGACACCTCGAACAGGCGCAGCCGTTCGATCCTCATCCCTGCCGCTCCGCTCCCGCGACCGGTCCGGTGAGCGGCCCGGGGTGGTACAGACTGAGATCGCTGCCGAAACGGTCGCGCACGGCCAGCCTGCGGCGCGCGCCCTTGGCGCTCGCCGTGGTGAGCGTGGACAGCAGGTGGCAGACGGCGGCGACCGACGTGGGGGAGTCGGCATAGGACGCTGAGCCGGTGTGCACACGGATGAGTGCCGAGGCGATGGATGCCAGGGGCGCGTCCGCGCTGTCGGTGATGACGAGCAGCTGGCCGCCGGCCTCGCGGAACAGCTCACCGAAGCGCACGGTGTCCTCCCGGTAGCGACGCATGGAGAACACCACGAGCACGTCGCTGGCTCGCACGTCGGTGAGCACGGTGAGCGGGGTCAGCGCCCGCCCGTCCACGAGGAACACGTTCGAGAGGGTCGCCGAGAGGTCGGCCCCGAGCAGTTCGGCGTAGGCCGCGGCCTTGCCCTGCCCGCCGATGTACCGGCGCCGGGCGCCCAGGATCAGCGTGGCTGCGCGGGGCACATCGCCGGTGCGCGAGAGCTCGTCGAAGGTCTGCGCCAGCGAGCGGGTCTCCGCCTCGATCACGCGCGCCTGCAGGGCCTCCGCCGACACGTTCGTGCGGATGCGCTCGCCGTAGCGCTCGCCGGGTGAGACGAGCGTCCGGTCGTGGGCGTCCTCGTCGTCCGTCGCCGGTGGAACGGGCATGTTCACGCTCACTCTTCCTCCTCATCGAGGCGGCGCACCGCGAGGTGCGCGGCGGTCCTGTCGTCGATTCTCGTGCACGCGACGAGCACGCGACCTTCTGTGACGATGTCGCGCAGCGCGGCGCGCACGGTGCCGCAGACGGCTCCGTTCCGGTCGGGCCGCGCGGGCACCGGCAGCCACACGGCGCCGTCGCCGGCCGATGACGGTCGTCCCCAGTCCTCCGGCCCGAACGCCGGGGGCTGCAGCGCGCGCTCGCCGGCGTAGGGGTCCGCGGTGCGGTCCAGAGCCCACTCGACCACGATCCGGTCGGTGTCCGGGCGGCCGTAGTAGTCCTCCTCGTAGCCGATGCCCTCGGCGCCGAGCGTGCTGAAGTTGAAGTGCGCGTTGCGGGCGAGCGAGGGGTCGAACGTCCAGCGCATCCGGCGCTGCCCCCAGCCCAGGGCGACGTCGCGCTGGGCGTACTTGAGCAGCCGGCCGACGCCGGCGCCCTGGTGCGCGGGATCGACCACCGCCGCCTGCGAGTAGTGGAACTCGTCGCCGGCGCGGTCGCGCCCGGCGAAACCGTAGGCGAAACCGACCAGCTCGCCGTCCTCGGTGTGCGCTCCGATCGCCGAGCCGCCGTTGCGCACCAGGGCGCTCAACAGGTTGGTGTTCAGGTGCAGATCCGGGGTGTCGTAGTCGAAGACGCGGGCGTACAGTTCGGCGGCCGCGTGCAGCTCCGCATGACTGCGCAGCGTCGCGCAGTGGTACCGTCGCTGCGTTGCGTCGTGCATGATACGTATCCTATATTCCGCTGATGCCCGTTCCGAAGGTCGAAGATATCGGAGGATCGCGGGGGAATCAATCATCCGATATGTTTCATAACAGCACGCGAAGGGGGTGCAGTCGTGAGGGAATCCGCGACGGTCGAAGCGGACCGCGTGCTGTCCAGACTGCGGCGGCTGGTCGAGATCGAGTCGCCCTCGTCCGACCGCGACGCCGCCCGGGAGATGGCCGGCGTCCTCGCCGGATGGTGGGCGGATGCCGGTGCGCGGGTGCGTCTGGTCGAGTCGGATGCCGGGCCGCATCTGGTCGCCGAGGTCGACGGGGCGGGCGACCCGCTGCTGCTGGTCGGGCACACCGACACCGTCTGGCCGCGGGGCACCCTGGACGGCACCGTGCCCTGGGCCCTGGACGGCGACGTCGTGCGCGGACCGGGGGTCTACGACATGAAGAGCGGGCTGGTCGTGATGATCGCCGCGATCGAACGCCTGCGCGACCGGCCGCACCGCGCCGTGCGCGCGGTGCTGGTCTGCGACGAGGAGATCGGCTCCCCGACGTCGCAGGGTCTGCTGCGGGAGTGCGCCGCCGGGGTCGCCGGTGCGATCGGCTTCGAGTCGCCGCATCCCGACGGGGCGATGAAGGTGGGCCGGCGCGGCAGCACCCGGCTGTGCGTGCGGGTGCGCGGGCGCGCCGCGCACGCCGCGCTCGATCCAGAGGCCGGGATCTCGGCCATCGACGAGCTCGTCGACCAGCTCGTGGCGATCCGGGGCATCGTGAATGACCCGGCCCTGGGTTCCGAGGTGCTCTGCAACGTCGGCACGATCTCGGGCGGCGGCCGGGCGAACGTCGTGCCGGCCGAGGCCGAGGCCGAGATCGGCCTGCGCTTCGTCGACGGCGCCACCGAGGACCGCGTGCTCGGCGCGCTGCACGCGCTCACGCCGGTGCGCGAGGGCGCCGTGGTCGAGACGATCGTGCGCAGCCGCCGTCCCGCCTGGAGCCGATCCGACGCCGACGAGGGGCTGCTCGCGCTGGTCGCAGCCGCGGGCGCGCGGATCGGTCAGGCCGTCGGCGGACGCCCCGCCGACGGCGCGGGCGACGCCAACCTGCTGGGCAGCCTCGGCATCCCGACGATCGACGGCTTCGGCCCGCGCGGCGGCGGTGCGCACGCCGTGACCGAGCACGCCTCGCTGTCGTCGCTGACGGAGCGCATCGACCTGCTCGAGGCCGTGCTCGCGGACCTCGGCTGACCGGTCGCGCCTACCAGGCCCCATCGCCAGGGGACTCCGGCAGTGCGTGCCCCCGAGGGACCACCAGGTAGACCGTGCGCCGGCTGCGCGACCAGGCGGTGTCGAAGGCGGCGCGGGGATAGATGCGCAGGCCCGCGGAGCCGCCGGGGCTGGCCGGGTCGGCGACCAGCACGTCGCCGTCGGGGGTGAAGCCGCGGATCACGACGAGGTGGCCGGTCGGAGCCTCGTAGTCGGCGCCCGGCAGCTCGGCGCGATCGGTGAACCGGATCGACGAGATCACCGGGATGCCGGCGTCGGTGAGAATGCGGGCGTCGCGCAGTGACGGCAGCCGGGTCACGACCGCGTCGAAGCCGAGGCTGCCGGCGAGCGCGGTGTTGAACGACCAGTTGCCGGTTCCCGTGTACACGGTGTCGTACACGGCGCGTGCGACCCAGGGCACGTGCGGGTCGGCGCCGTCCGGGGCATCCGCCGGTGACTCCGGCAGGTCGGCGCCCCAGGCGGTGAGCACCATCGTCAGCGAGGTGGGCGAGCACCACACCGGTCCGCCGCCGAGGTCGTCGCGGGCGGGATAGGCGCGCTGCGAGAGCGGCCGCAGCGCGGCCGCCGCACCCACGACGCCCGCAGGGGATCCGTCGTCGGGCAGCGGCGCGGAGTCCGCCGGGGCGGTGAAGCTGACCGCCGCGAGGTGCAGCGGCGTCGGGCCGTCGGGTCGCCCGTCGAGGGTGATGCGCAGCTGTGCGGCGTCGAACGGATGCTCCGGCGGTGCCTTCAGCACGTCGGTGTCCACGAACACGCGGCGGGATGAGGCATCCGCAGCGCCCGCCGGACTGCGGCGCTCGCCCGGCTCGCCCCACTCGGCGACGGGCAGCCACTCCGACCAGGTAGCGTCGGTACCGCGTGCACGGATCTCGACGTGCGCCGCGACCCCGGCATCCGCGTTCCACGACGCGATCGCCTGGTCCGCGGAGAAGCCGGGCTCCAGCACGCCGGAGGTCCACCTGCTCCCCTCCCAGCCGTTCGCCGGATCGGCGCGCACGAGCCGGGTGCGCCAGCGCGGCGCCGTGATCGACAGGGTGGACGAGGTCGGAGTCGGCACGGTGGCTCCCGAAATGTTAGGACCGATGATCTGTAACGGATCATCGGCCGCCCATCGGGGCGCTGTCAAGGCTGCGTCGACCGCGGAGATCGTCCGGACTCGTTTCCTCCACAGCCTGTTTCCCAGAGCAGGACCGGTGTCGTAGGCTGTAGGCGCGTCAATGCAGCCGCCGAAACCCTGTTCGCGAAAAGTCGAGGAAGACGTCGCGATCGTCCCTTCGATGGCAACGATCTGGTACGAATCTGTTGACCAGAGCGCCTGGCGTGCGGTTCTATAACTGAATCCCCAGGGGGCCGCCTCCCCACGGCTCCGCACCGAAAGAAGGACCCTGATGCGAACTCGTCACAGTAAATACCTGGTCCGCGCCTTGTGCGTGGCGGCGGCCGCCGCGCTGGTCGTCGCTCCCGCCACGGTCGCGAACGCCGCCGCCCCCACCGGCATCCATGCCGCCGACTCCTCCGCCCCGCCGTCCGGCAAGTCCGATGCGAAGACGCTGCGGGTGGCGACCTCGGGCTTCGTGGACTCGTTCAACCCGTTCACCTCGATCTACCTGCTCCCCACCAACACGCTGCGGTACACGTACGAGTTCCTCGTGCAGAACTCCCAGGAGGACGGCTCGCCCACCAAGGGCCTCGCCGACAAGTGGGACGTGACCGACGGCGGCAAGGTCTGGACCTTCACGCTGCAGGACGGCCTGAAGTGGTCCGACGGCGAGCCGATCACCTCGGCCGACGTGGCCTACACGTACCAGTCGATGATCGACGACCCCGCTCTCGGCGTGGCCAACGGCGGTCTGCTCGCCAACCTCGACTCGATCGAGACGCCGGACGACAAGACCGTCGTGCTGAACATGAAGGACCCGCAGGCACCGAACCCCGGCGTCGAGATCCCGATCGTGCCCAAGCACGTGTGGGAGAAGATCGACAACCCCGCCGAGTACGCGAACGACAAGGATGTCGTCGGCTCCGGGCCCTTCCTGCTGGAGAGCTACAAGGCGAATCAGTCGATCGTCCTGAAGGCCAACAAGGAGTTCTGGCGCGGCGCCCCGAAGATCGACAAGATCCAGTACATCTACTACACGAACAGTGACGCCCAAGTGCAGGCGCTGCGCTCCGGAGACGTCGACATGGTCACCGGTCTCACCGCGACCCAGTTCGAGGCGCTCGAGGGTGTGGAGGGCATCACCACGCACTCCGGTCAGGGACGCCGCTATTCGGCGATCGGCATCAACAGCGGCGCCAAGACCCAGGACGGCACCCCCTACGGCAACGGCAACCCGGCGCTGCAGGAGGAGGCCGTCCGCCAGGCGATCCGCCTCGGCACCGACACCAAGACGCTGCTCGACAAGGTGCTCGGCGGCTACGGCGTCGAGGCCACCAGCTTCATCCCCGCCTCGTACCCGAAGTGGACGCTGCCCGCCGACGACGAGGTGATCATGGAGTTCGATCCCGAAGCGGCGAAGCAGAAGCTCGACGAAGCCGGCTGGGTCGCAGGGGCCGACGGAATCCGTGTGAAGGACGGCAAGAAGCTCGAACTGCGTCTGTACGTCGACTCGTCCAGCACCACCGATCAGGCCTCGGCGGAGTTCTTCGTGCCGTGGATGAAGGAGATCGGCATCTCGATCAAGGTGGAGTCCACCGACACCGACACGATCTCGGCTGAGACCACCAAGGGCAACTACGACATGTACTTCACCGGGTGGAGCCAGGGCGCTGACCCCGACTACCAGCTGGGCATCAACACCTGCTCCGGACTCGCGACCGCGACCGACGGCACCGGCGGCACCTCGCAGGACGGCTGGTGCGATCCCGAGTTCGACAAGCTCTACGAGGAGCAGCACACCGAACTCGACGAGAGCAAGCGTGAGGCGATCGTGCGCGAGATGCTCCAGATGAACTACACCGCCACCCCGCAGATCGCGATCTGGTACGCCAACGGCCTGGAGGCGTACCGCTCCGACCGATTCCAGGACTTCTCGCTGATGCCGAAGAAGGACGGCATCATCGCGAACCAGTCCGGCTACTGGGGTTACCTGACGGTCGCGCCCGTCGGTGACGAGGCTGCGGCGGCGGACGGCGGTCCGAACGTCGGCCTGATCGTCACGGGTGTGGTGATCGCCGTCCTCGTGGTCGGCGGCATCATCTTCTTCGTGATGCGACGCCGCAACAGCGCCGACGTCGAATGACACCCTGACCAGGATGGCGGGGGCCTCACCGGCCCCCGCCATCTCGGCGACAGCAGAAGGAGACAGAGATGTCGAACGCGGTGCCGGCCACAGAGGCCGTCATCCTGGAGGAGCAGGGCGCGACCCCGCCTCGCGGGGTCCCCGCGCTGAAGTACGCCCTGAGCAAGATCGGCGGGGCGCTGATCAGCCTGGCGATGGTGGTCCTGCTGGGATTCTTCGCCTTCAAGATCCTCCCCGGCGATCCCGTGGCGTCCATCGCCAGGGACCGCATCATGACCCCGGAGCAGATGGCGCAGCTGCGCCACCAGATGGGGCTCGACCAGCCGCTCTGGCAGCAGTTCCTCACCTATCTCGGCAACGTGTTCACGCTGAACTTCGGCGAGAGCTACGTGTACAAGCAGTCGGTGTCCTCCCTCATCGGCGAGTACTTCTGGAACACGATCCTGCTCACCGGCACCGCCGCCATCATCGCGATCGCGCTCGGGCTGTGGCTCGGGCAGAAGGCCGGATGGCTGCACGGCTCCACCTTCGACAAGATGACCACCGGCACCTCGCTGGTGCTCTGGTCGGTGCCGACCTTCTGGCTCGGCCTGCTGCTGCTGATGGTCTTCGGCGGCATCCTGCATTGGTTCCCCACCGGCGGGATGACGTCGCCGAACCCGCCTGATGACGTTCTCGGGCAGATCCTCGACGTGATCTCGCACATGGTGCTGCCCGTGATCACCATGGTCGCGGTCGTGTACGCCCAGTACGTGCTGGTGATGCGGGCATCCGTGATGGAGGAGAAGACCGCCGACTACCTCGTCACCGCACGGGCGAAGGGCCTGCGCGACGATCTGGTGCGCAGCAGGCACGCCGTGCCGAACGCCCTGTTGCCCGCGGTGACGCTGGTGTTCATGCACCTCGGCGGACTCATCGCGGGCGCGGTGACCGTCGAGACGGTGTTCAGCTGGCCCGGTCTCGGCAAGCTCACCTTCGAGGCGATCCAGGGCCCCGACCTGCCGCTGCTGCAGGGCACCTTCGTCGTCTTCTCGGCGATCATCATCGTGATGAACCTCGCCGCCGACTTCGTCTACCGCTGGCTCGACCCGAGAGTGAGGCGCGCATGAGCGCTCAGACCGCCGCAATCGTGCGCTCGCCGCGCAGCATGGCGTGGTCGCGCCGGCGCAGGGCCTTCGCGGGCTTCTGCCGGCAGTTCGCGCGCAGCCGCACCGGAATGTTCGGGCTGATCTTCCTCGCGATCGTGATCATCGTCGCGATCCTCGCGCCGGTCATCGCGCCCGCGTGGATGCTGGACGCCACCAGGCTGATCGACGCGCCGCGTTTCGCGCCGCCGTCGTGGGAGCATCCGCTCGGCACCGACCACCTGGGCCGCGAGATCTGGGTGCGCATGGTGTGGGGCGCGCAGGTCTCGCTCGTCGTCGGCTTCGCCGCCACCGCGGTGTCGATGCTCATCGGAACGATCGTCGGGATCGCTGCCGGGCACTTCACCGGCTGGACCGGCGGGCTGCTGATGCGCATCATCGACTTCTTCCTGGTGCTCCCCTCGCTGATCCTCGCGATCGTGCTGTCGTCGGTGCTGGAGCGCGGCGTGTGGACGATCGTCATCGCGATCGGTCTCACGTCGTGGGCGGGCACTGCGCGCGTGGTGCGCTCGCAGACACTGTCGGTGGAATCGCGCGACTACATCGAGCGCTCCCGGGTGCTCGGCGCAGGCCACTGGCACATCATCGTCAAGCACCTGCTGCCCGGCGTGCTGCCGCTCGTGCTCGCCAACACCACGCTCACCGTCGGTTCGGCGATCATCGCGGAGTCGACGCTGTCGTTCCTCGGTCTCGGCGACACGACGATGCAGTCCTGGGGCTCCGTCCTGAAGAACTCGATGGAGTACTCCGCGGCGACCGCCGGCTACTGGTGGTACGTGCTCGTGCCCGGCGTCGCGATCGTGCTCGTGGTGCTGGCCTTCACCCTGGTGGGCCGTGCCGTGGAGAACATCGTCAACCCGACCCTGAGGAGCCGTTGAGAGATGCCGGATCTGACCTTCGACGACGTCTCGATCACCTATCGCACTTCGGAACGCGGGGGCCGCGGCGAGGTGCACGCCGTCAGGAACATCTCGCTGACGCTGCCCGCCGGCGGAACCCTCGGCGTGGCCGGGGAGTCCGGGTCGGGCAAGTCCACGCTCGCGATGAGCGTGCTGCGACTGCTGCCGGCCAACGCGAAGCTGACCGGCCGCGTGCTCGTCGGCGACACCGACATCACCGAACTCAGCTTCGGCGCGCTGCGCGCGCTCCGATGGGCCGACGCATCGATCATCTTCCAGGGCGCGATGCACTCGCTGAACCCGGTGCGCACCGTGGGACAGCAGATCATCGAGGCGCTCGAGCTGCACGTCACGGATTCCTGGCGCACCGAGAAGGAGCGGAAGGCACGCGTGGCAGAGCTGCTGCGCGCCGTCGATCTCGCGCCCCAGAAGATCGACGCGTACCCGCACGAGATGTCCGGCGGCCAGAAGCAGCGCGTGATGATCGCGATGGCGCTGGCCTGCGAGCCCGACATCATCATTGCGGACGAGCCGACGACGGCCCTCGACGTGATCGTGCAGAAGCAGATCCTGGAGATGATCAGCGCGCTGGTCACCGACCGCGGCATCTCGATGCTGATGATCAGCCACGACCTGTCGGTGCTCGCCACCGCCTGCGATCGGATCGCCGTCATGCGCGACGGCGAGCTCCTCGAGGTGGGCGAGTCGCTGCGGGTGTGCCTGGAGCCGGAGCATCCGTACACCCGGCAACTGGCCGACGCGTTCCCTACTATCGGCGATCCGGCGTCGCGTCTGAACCCGGTGACGCGCCGCGAGCGGCCGGCCGCCGCGGCCGAGCGCACCGTGAGCGACGAGGTGCTGCTGGAGGCGAAGGGGCTGAACGTCACCTACCACGGCCGCGGCGCGGCCCTGCGGGCCGTGAAGAACGTCGACCTCGAGGTGCGCCGCGGCGAGATCCTCGCCCTGGTGGGTCAGTCCGGTTCGGGCAAGAGCACGCTGGCGCGGACGCTCGTGGGTCTGCAGCATCCGGATGACGGGTCGACGGTGCGCTTCCGCGGGCAGGAACTGCCTCGCAAGGGGCGCGCGCTGCGCGCGTTCCGCAGCGAGGTGCAGATGGTGCTGCAGGATCCCACCGCGGCGCTGAACCCGAAGCTGAGCATCTACGAGTCCGTCGCCGAGGGGCTGCGCGTGCAGCGCTACCCGGGCGACGAGGCGGAGCGGGTCGCGCAGAGCCTGATCGACGCCGAGCTGACGCCGCCGGAGCGGTTCATGACCGCGATCCCGCAGGAGCTGTCCGGCGGGCAGCGTCAGCGGGCCGTGATCGCCGGGGCGCTCGCGCTCGGTCCGCAGATGCTCGTCGCGGACGAGCCGGTGGCCTCGCTGGACGCTTCTGTGCGCGGCGAGATCCTCGCGCTGCTGCTCTCGCTGCGCGATCGCCTCGGTCTCAGTGCCCTGGTGATCACGCACGACCTCGGGCTGGCATGGAACATCGCCGACACCGTCGCGGTGATGCTCGAGGGCGAGATCGTGGAGTACGGCACCACCGAGCAGGTGCTGCTGGACCCGCAGCACGAGTACACCCGGCGGCTGCTGGCTGCGGCGCCGACGATCGAGCGGGCCGGGGCATGAGCGGCACCGTCGTGGCCGTGGATCGTCACGCCTACCTGACCTCGGCGCCTCTGCAGCCGGGCGATCGGGTGCACTTCATCACCCCGTCCGGACTCGGCAACGCCGAGAGCCTGGAGCGGGCGGTCGGGCACTACCGCGACTGGGGCCTCGAGGTGACCGTCGGCGAGCATGTGCTGCAGCCGCATCCGCGGGCGAAGTACCTCGCGGGGCCGGATGCCGGGCGGCGCGACGATCTGGTCGACGCGTGGCGCGACCCCGACACGGCCGCCGTGGTGTGCGTGCGCGGCGGGTACGGCGCGATGCGGCTGCTGGACGGGATCGACTGGGATCTGATGCGCGGGGCGGCGCTGCGGCGTGACGGGCGGCCGAAGCTGCTCACCGGATCATCCGACATCACCGCGCTGCACGAGGCGTTCCGCGTGCAGCTCGACGTGCCGACGCTGTCTGCCCGATGCCCGGGAACGACGTGTTCCGCGACTCGGAGTCGATCCGCGACGACGTGCGCCGTTGGCTCTTCGAGCCCTGGGGCGGTCGCTCTCTGGTGGGGCCTGCCGCCGAGGTCCTCGTTCCCGGACGGGCGAACGGCCG
Source organism: Microbacterium bovistercoris (assembly GCF_003387575.1). Lineage (GTDB taxonomy): Bacteria > Actinomycetota > Actinomycetes > Actinomycetales > Microbacteriaceae > Microbacterium > Microbacterium bovistercoris. Next base: position 17,144 of record NZ_QUAB01000016.1, read on the forward strand.
GTTCACCGGAGGCAATCTCGCCCTGCTCGCCGGCGCGCTCGGTGCGCCCGAGGCGGCCGTGGCGCCGGACGGCATCCTGTTCCTCGAGGACATCGACGAGGACCTCTACCGGCTCGACGGGTTCCTGCTCGCTCTGCTGCGCGCGGGGCGCATCGACGCCGCATCCGGCATCGTGCTCGGGTCGTGGCACAACTGCGCCGTGCACGACGGGGTGGCCGACCTCGACGGGGTTCGAGCCCTCATGACGGAGAACCTCGCCGACCTCGGCAAGCCGGTGCTCTGGGAACAGGGGTTCGGTCACGACCCGAACGCGCTGAGCGTGCCGCTGAACGTGGACGGCGAGCTGGAGGCCGGGGATGCCGGCATCCGCCTCGTCGTCGGAGAGGGAGCCTGATGGCCATCGAACTGCCCGCGCTCGACGAGCGTGTCACCTGGTCGATCCGCGTCGTGGACGCCGCGACCGGCGCAGTGCTCGGCGAACACACGCCCGACCAGCAATGCGAGACGGCGAGCATCGGCAAGATCTTCCTGCTGATCGAGGTCGCGCGACGGCTGGCTGACGGCTCCCTGTCGGCGGAGCAGATCGTGCCGATCCCCGTGGAGCACGTCGTCGAGGACTCCGGGCTGCTGTACCGGATGCAGGATCAGACCGTGTCCGTCTACGACGCGGCGCTGCTGGTGGGGGCGTTCAGCGACAACCTCGCGACCAACGCGCTGATCGCGCTGTGCGGACTCGACGAGGTGCGGGCAGTCGCACCGGCGCTCGGCTACGCCGACACCGCGCTGCACGACTACATCCGCTCGGAACGAACGCCCGATCTGCCGTGGACGCCGTCGTACGGCACCGCCGCGGAGCTCGCCGATGTGATGCGCCGGCTCGGGGCGGGCGAGGTGATCTCGCCCGAAGTGAGTGCGCTGGTGCTGACCTGGCTCGCTGCGAACGCCGACACCTCGATGGTCGCCGACGCGCTGCTGCTCGACCCGCTCGCCCATGTGGAGGCGGAGTACCAGGACATGGTGCTGCGTCACAAGACCGGCAGCACGTCGTTCGCGCGGATCGACACGGGGCACCTTTCCGGGCCTGCGGCGACCGTCGCCTACGCCGTCGCCGCGAACTGGAAGGGGAGCGCGGACGACCTGCGCGCCCCGGTGATCGACGCGATGCGCGCGATCGGCGAGCAGTTGCGCGCGCACGTCACAGGTCGCGACCGTGCCGATGCGAAGCTCTGAGTTGTGACGCACTGGCACGCCGACGCCTGGGGCGCAGAGTTCGTCGCTTCGGCGGCGGCAGAGCGACGATTTCGCGACCAGAACGGGCAGGCGGAGCAGTGAAGCGGATCGGTAGCATCGACGGATGACGCGAAACGGACGGCTCGGAGTCGGCATCATCGGCGCGGGACGCGTCGGACCGGTGATCGGCGCCGCGCTCGCCGGAGCCGGGCACGCGATCACCGGCATCACCTCCGGGTCCGACGACGATCGGGCTGCCGCCGTGCTGCCCGGCGCTCCCGTGCTCGATGCGACCGAGATCGTGCGGCGCAGCGAGCTGGTCGTGTTGGCCGTGCCGCACGACCAGCTGCCCGGTCTTGTCGCCGGGATCGCCGAGGTCGGCGGCTGGCAGATCGGCCAGCTCGTGCTGCACACCGACCCGGCCTACGGCATCGAGGTGCTCCGCCCCGCCGCCGAGCGCGGGGCGATCCCGCTGGCCGTGCATCCCGCGATCTCGTTCACGGGGACCACAGTCGACCTGCGGCAGCTGCAGGCGGCCTTCGCCGCGGTCACCGCGCCCGCGGCGGTGCTGCCCATCGCGCAGGCACTGGCCGTCGAGCTCGGATGCGAGCCGGTCGTCGTCGCCGAGGAGGATCGCGCCGCCTATGCGGAGGCCATCGCCACGGCATCCGAGTTCTCCCGGTCGATCATCGGGCAGTCCACCGCGCTGCTGCGCGGCATCGGCGTCGAGAACCCGGGCGGCTACCTCTCCGCCCTCGTTCAGTCCACCGTCGAGCGCGCGCTGCGTGAGGCATCCGATCCGCTCTGACCCTCGACCGGCCGAGCCGCCTCCCGTTCCGGTCTCATTCGTTGCGGTTTGCGTCGGGGCGCACCCGCATCCGTTGAGACCGGAGCGGGGTTGGGGCGACTTGCGCTCCCGTTCCGGTCTCATTCGTTGCGGGTTGTGGCCGGGCGCACCCGCAACTGGTGAGACCGGAGCGGGGTGGGAGAGCCGGAGCTGAGCGGGAGTTCGCCGGAGGCGGGACCGACGGGCGCAGCGGAACGCGATGCGAGCGTAAGGAACCACCGGAGCGGCCCCCGCCGGACGCACAGGGGCGCGCCGGTAGACTGGACGGCGACTTTCGAGGAGCCCGCACATGACCGACGCGCCCGCCGCAGCGCCCACCGCCGACACCACCGAGGCGGATGACACCTTCGAGCAGCGTGAGGTGCGCCTCGCCAAGCGCGAGAAGCTGATCGCCGAGCGTGCGGATGCCGCGGGCGGGGCGTTCCCGGTGTCCGTTCCGGTGACCCACACGATCCCGCAGCTGCGCGCCGAATACGGCGACCTCGATGCGGGCGCCGAGACCGGCGTCGTCGTCGGCGTGGCCGGCCGCATCGTGTTCAGCCGCAACACCGGCAAGCTCTGCTTCGCCACGCTGCAGGCCGGCGACGGCAGCCGCATCCAGGCGATGGTCTCGCTGGCCAACGTCGGGGAGGAATCCCTCGCCGCATGGAAGGAGCTCGTCGACCTCGGCGACCACGTCTTCGTGCACGGCGAGGTGATCTCCAGCCGCCGCGGCGAGCTGTCGATCATGGCCGACGACTGGACCATCGCCTCGAAGGCGATCCTGCCGCTGCCGAACGTGTACGGCGAGCTCAGCGAGGAGGGCCGCGTCCGCAGCCGCTTCCTCGACCTGATCGTGCGCGACCAGGCTCGCACCACTGTGCGCGCCCGCGCCGCCGTGAACGCCAGCCTGCGCGCCACGTTCACCGGCCACGGCTTCCTCGAGGTGGAGACCCCGATGCTGCAGGTGCAGCACGGCGGGGCATCCGCCCGTCCGTTCATCACCCACTCGAACGCGTTCGACACCGAGCTGTACCTGCGCATCGCGCCGGAGCTCTACCTGAAGCGCGCCGTCGTCGGCGGCATCGACCGGGTGTACGAGATCAACCGCAATTTCCGCAACGAGGGGGCCGACTCCACGCACAGCCCCGAGTTCGCGATGCTCGAGGCCTACCAGGCGTACAGCGACTACAACGGCATCGCCGACCTCACCCAGGAGCTCGTGCAGAACGCGGCGATCGCCGTCTCCGGCTCCACCACGGTGACCTGGGCCGATGGCACGGAGTACGACCTGGGCGGCCAGTGGGACCGCATCTCGATGTACGGCTCGCTCTCCGAGGCGGCCGGCCGCGAGTTCACCCCTCAGGATGCGCTCGCAGACCTCGTCGCATTCGCCGAGGCGAACGGCGTCGACGTGCCGCCGCACGCCACGCACGGCAAGCTGATCGAAGAGCTCTGGGAGCACTTCGTCAAGCCGGGGCTCGAGCGGCCGACCTTCGTGATGGACTTCCCGGTGGACACCTCTCCGCTGGTGCGCGACCACCGGTCCATCGAGGGCGTCGTCGAGAAGTGGGACCTGTACGTGCGCGGCTTCGAGCTGGCCACCGGTTACTCCGAGCTGGTCGACCCCGTCATCCAGCGGGAGCGCTTCATCGAGCAGGCGAAGCTCGCCGCCGGCGGCGACCTCGAGGCGATGCGCGTGGACGAGGAGTTCCTGCGCGCGCTCGAGCACGGCATGCCGCCGACGGGCGGAATGGGGATGGGCATCGACCGTCTGCTGATGGCCGTCACCGGCCTCGGCATCCGTGAGACCATCCTCTTCCCGCTGGTCAAGTAACCCGGCGCTTCGACGGGCTCAGCGACCCACCTGAGTCGCCAGGCGCTCACCGCGTTCCATCAGCCACGTCGGCAGGAGGGCGCTCTCGAGCACCCGCAGCAGCAGGCCGGTCAGGCCGTGCTCGGGGTCGATCTGCTGGGACATCCGCAGGTACGCGTCGGCGTGCGTCGACCTGCCCAGCGCCCAGGAGAGCCAGCCGGCGGATGCCAGGACGTCGGGCCTCAGATCGCGCGGCGCGCAGGCGACAGCGTAGCGCGCGACCTCGAGTGCCCGGCGCAGCCGGGCCGGATCGGGGTCGCCGGCGCGGCCGAGGAAGATGTCCCCGACGTCGGCGGGAGTCGGATCGCCGCGACGGGCGTGCCCCAGCTGTGCGTCGAAGGCGCGCATGCCCGTCGCGTGGTCGCTCGCCCACTGCACCAGCACGGCGTCGCGCAGGGCCGGGCGGTGCAGGCACCACAGCAGCGCGGCGCAGGCGAACGGCGGCGGGTCGTCGTCGCCCTCCAACAGCATCTCGGCGAACGCCGGGATGTCGTCCAGCATGACGGCAGCGCCGATCGCCTGCGGATTCTCCTCGGAGCCGAGTTGTGCGCCCCCGCAGCGCAGGCGCTCCAGGACGGCGTCCAGATCGCGCAGCGCCATGCCGACCCGCTGCCGTGCGGCCAGGTCGGCCGGCGGCAGCTCGGTGCCGGTGCGCTGGTCGGCGGAGACATCGACGCCGGGCAGGTCCGGCACCCGCGGGATCTCGCCGAGCGGATGCAGCACGGGCTCCTGTTCGAGGTAGTCGCTCCACCCCGACGGCAGCACGCAGAGCCCCTCGATGATGTGGAAGCCCACGTCGTGAGCGCTGCCCAGCAGGTGGTCGATGAGCAGCGCGTGCGGCAGCACGAGGCCGTCGCGTGTGTGAATGGCGTCCTCATCGGAGTACACGACGACGGCGATCGCGTCGCAGCCGCGCACCTGGGCGAGCAGGTCGAGCACTTCGTCGACGTAGTCGCAGACGGCGTCATCGCCCGGCGGCAGGTCCATCCGCAGCACACCGGGCGCCCGCGTGCCGTGGAACGGCAGCAGCACTAGGCTGCGCACCGGAGTGAAGCCCGCGAGAGCGGGGACGAGGCTGAGCAGTTCTGCGGCATCCGATGCCCTGATGATCGTGTCCATCCCCCGAGCGTGCTCGCAGGCAGGCACCCCCTCTCCGCGTGAGAAGCCTGTCTGTGCAGAGTCCGGAGCGGACGCCCCGGGTGGGGAGTACCGGTGGAACCCGCGTACCATGGAGGGGTGGACAGCTATTGGAGTGCAGTGATCTGGTCGATCCTTCCGACCATCGTCGTGTGCGCCGTGTTCTACTTCATCCTGCGCGGCATCCTGCGCTTCGACCGCACCGAGCGCAAGGTGCACTCCGAGATCGAGGCGGAGGAGCGCGCCCGCCGCGGGCTTCCCCCTCGCGCATCCTGACGCACGCTCGCCTGCTGCCCGGGCGCGCGTACATCCGCGGAATGACGCGGAACGTCGCTGCCAGCCGTTACGCTGATCCGAGTGTCGTCGGCAGCTGACGGAGGCGGGGGAGTGATCAACACCAGCAACTGGCCGTGGTGGATCGTCGCCGTCATAGCCGTGATCGATCTCGGAATCCGCATCACCGCGATCATCGTGATCCCGCGCAACCGTCGCCCCACCTCGGCGATGGCCTGGCTGCTGGCGATCTTCTTCCTGCCAGAGATCGGCATCATCCTCTTCCTGCTGATCGGCAATCCGCGGCTGCCCCGAGCACGCCGCCGCAAACAGGCCCAGATCAACGCGTACATCGCCGAGACGGCGAGCAACCTGCGCTTCGGCACCCTGCGGCCGAACGCACCGGAGTGGTTCCCGCCGCTGGTCACGATGAACCAGCGCCTCGGCGCGCTGCCGCTCGCCGGCGACAACGGCGCCCACCTGATCTCCGACTATCAGGAGTCGCTCGATGCGATGGCCGATGCCATCCGTCAGGCCACCGAGTACGTGCACGTCGAGTTCTACATCCTCCAGGCGGATGCCGCCACGGACAACTTCTTCCGCGCCCTCGAAGAGGTCGCGGCCCGCGGCATCCCGGTGCGGGTGCTGCTGGACTTCTGGGCCAACCGCGGCAAGCCGAAGTACAAGCAGACCAGGAAGCGGCTCGACGCGATGGGCGCGGACTGGCACGAGATGCTGCCGGTGCAGCCGCTTCAGGGCCGCTGGCAGCGTCCCGACCTGCGCAACCACCGAAAACTGCTGGTCGTCGACGGCGAAGTCGCCTTCCTCGGATCGCAGAACATCACCGACTCCTCTTACAACCTGCGCAAGAACATCAAACGCGGCCTGCACTGGGTCGACCTGATGGTCAGGGTCGACGGCCCGATCGTCGGGAGCGTGAACGCCGTCTTCCTCAGCGACTACTACGCCGAGACCGACCGGGTGCCGGAGGGCATCGACATCACCCGCGTCGAGACCGGCAGCGGCGACCTGGACTGCCAGATCGTGCCCTCCGGGCCCGGATACGAGGCGGAGAACAATCTGCAGCTGTTCCTCGGACTGCTCTACGGCGCCAAGCGCAAGATCATGATGGTCAGCCCCTACTTCGTGCCGGACGAGGCACTGCTGCTGGCGGTGTCCACCGCCTGCGACCGCGGCGTGCAGGTCGAGCTGTTCGTCTCGGAGGAGGGCGACCAGGCGATGGTCTACCACGCCCAGCGCAGCTACTACGAGGCGCTGCTGAAGGCGGGCGTGCGCATCTGGATGTACCGCAAGCCGTTCATCCTGCACACGAAGACCCTGACGATCGACGACGACGTCGCGGTGATCGGCTCGAGCAACATGGACATGCGATCGTTCGGCCTGAACCTCGAGATCTCGATGCTCGTGCGCGGCGAGGAGTTCGTCGCCGAGGTGCGCGAGGTCGAGGACGAGTACCGCCGGTTGAGTCGCGAGCTGACCCTCGAGGAGTGGGAGCAGCAGCCGCTGCGCTCCACGGTGCTCGACAACCTCGCGCGACTCACCTCCGCGCTGCAGTAGTGACCGAATCGGTACCTGCGGATGCCGGGACGCAGGTACCGTGAAGGCATGAACCGCATGCGCATCCTCCTGTCCGCCGCCGCGCTCGCCGCAGCGACCGTACTCGCGGCCGGGCTGTCCGGGTGCGCGCAATCGCCCTCGACGCCGGCATCCGACGCCCCCGCGCCCACGAGCACCTCGGGCTCGGCGCCGGATATCGATGACGTCGAGGTCGCGTGGCTCGACGACGGACGCTCGTTCGCCGTGGTCACCTGGGGTTCGTCCAGCTGCGTGCCGCAGACCGAGTCGATCTCGGCCGCAGGTCAGGAGATCACGGTGACTCTCGTCGACCCCGATGAGGGGGTGTGCACTTCCGATCTCGCGCCGCGTGCATCCCTCGCCGTCATCCCCGAAGGGGTCGATGTCACGAAGGACATCGACGTGACGGTCGTGAACGGCGACTTCACCGGCGACACCGAGCTCGACGCGCTGCCGGCTGCGCCCGAGGGGCCGACCGACATGCAGCCCTCGGCCGGCTGGTTCGACGATGACGGCATCGTGCTCCTCACCTGGGGTTCGTCCACCTGCCCGCCGGTGGTCTCGGGTGTGGAGGAGACCGATGGCGGTGCCACGGTGACCTTCGCGGACGACGACCGGGTCTGCACGATGGACATGGGACCGCGCGTCACGGTGATCGGCGTGCAGGAGCCCGCCGATGACGACGCGCCGTTCACGCTGACACTCGAGGGCGGCGGCCTCAGCGGCACCGTCGAGGTGATGGACTGAGTCAGAACCTGCTGATGTCGTGCCCCTCCGGGAGCACGAGCAGCAGGCCGCCCTTGTCGATCCGGCACCGGATCCGCACCGCCTCGCCGAACTCGTCGCCGTCGAGCTCGATCGATGTGGGTTCGGTCATGGCCGCCTCGGCCGCCGTCCCGCGCAGGTAGCGGATCGAGGTGTCCTTGCCGCGCAGTTCGAGCACTCGGCGGCCGGCACGCGTGCGCCGCAGCACGGAGTTGTCCCACCAGATGTGCCGCCACACGCCCAGCCATCCGAACGGGCCGGTGGGCTGGATCACGGCGACGTCGAGCACGCCGTCGTCGATCGACGCATCCGGCACCAGCGCGATCCCGGCGGGCAGCGCGCCGCAGTTGGCGAACAGCACGCTCTGCACCTTGACCGAGTGCAGCCGGCGGTCATCGATCTGATAGACGGTGCGGAACGGCTTCGCCCCGGGCAGCGAGCGGGCGGCACCGTCGACGTAGGCCACCCATCCGACCTGCTTCTTGAGGTTCGAGTTCGTGTTCGCGATCATCGCGGCATCCAGGCCCATGCCGGCCAGGACGACGAACGCGTGCTCCGCGGTCGAGCCGTCTTCGCGGGTCAGATGCGCCCAGCCGATGTCGACCGGATGGGTCATGCCGGCGAAGACGGCGTCGATCATCCTCTCGGGATCCGTCAGCGGCAGGTCGAGATTGCGGGCGAACAGGTTCCCGGTGCCGCTGGGCACGATCGCGAGCGGGACGTCGGTGCCGGCGATCGCCTCGGAGACGGCGCGCACGGTGCCGTCGCCGCCGGCCACCAGCACCGCTGCCGCACCTTCATCGATCGCCGTGCGAGTGGCCTCCTGACCGGCATCCTCGACCGTCGTCTCGTAGAACTTCGGCGCGGCCCAGCCGTGCTTCTTCGAGCCGGCCTTGAGCGCGGTGCGCAGTCGCTTCTCATCGACCTTGATCGGGTTGAACACGAGCGCGGCGTGCTGCCTCTTCCGATCCTGCGTGCTCATGACGTCACTCTAATGGGTCGCCCAGGCGCCCTGATGAGCGCCGGTAGACTTGGCGGATGATCGACCTCGCTCTGCTCCGTGACGAACCGGAGACCGTCCGACGCTCTCAGATCGCGCGCGGGAACGCGCCCGAAACCGTCGACGCCGCCATCGAGGCCGACCGATCGCGCCGGGCCGCGATCACCGCGTTCGAAGAGCTGCGCGCCGAGCAGAACGCGTTCGGCAAGCAGGTGGCCAAGGCTTCCAAGGACGAGAAGGCCGCGCTGGTCGCGCAGGCCAAGGAGCTCGCCGAGCGCGTGAAGCAGGCGCAGCAGGCGGCGAACGAGGCCGCGGATGCCGCATCCGCGGCGCTCGACCGCATCGAGAACGTCATCATCGACGGCGTGCCCGCCGGCGGCGAGGAGGACTTCGTCGAACTGCGCCGGGTCGGCGACGTCCCGACCTTCGATTTCGAGCCCCGCGACCACCTCGAGATCGGCGAGCTGCTCGACGCGATCGACATGGAGCGCGGCGCGAAGGTGTCGGGAGCGCGGTTCTACTTCCTCAAGGGGGTCGGCGCTCGTCTCGAGATCGCGCTGATGAACATGGCGCTCGACAAGGCGCTGCAGAACGGCTTCACGCCGATGATCGTGCCGACCCTGGTGCGGCCCGAGATCATGCAGGGCACCGGATTCCTCGGCGAGCACGCCGACGAGGTATACCGCCTCGAGGCGCAGGACATGTACCTCGTCGGAACCAGCGAGGTGCCGCTCGCGGGCTACCACAAGGACGAGATCGTCGACCTGTCCAAGGGCGCCCTTCGCTACGCCGGCTGGTCCACCTGCTACCGCAGCGAGGCCGGGTCGTACGGCAAGGACACCCGCGGCATCATCCGCGTGCACCAGTTCAACAAGCTCGAGATGTTCGTCTACACCGACCCGGCGGACGCCGAGGCCGAGCACCTGCGCCTCGTGGCGCTGCAGGAGGAGATGCTCACGGCACTCGGCCTCTCCTACCGGGTGATCGACGTCGCCGCCGGCGACCTCGGTTCCAGCGCCGCGCGCAAGTACGACATCGAGGCCTGGGTGCCCACGCAGGGCGCCTTCCGCGAACTCACCTCGACCTCGAACTGCACCACGTACCAGGCCCGCCGGCTCGACGTGCGGCACCGTGCCGAAGACGGCGGGAAGACCCAGCCGGTCGCCACGCTCAACGGCACGCTGGCCACGACCCGCTGGATCGTCGCGCTGCTCGAGACGCACCAGCAGGCGGACGGCTCGGTGCGGGTGCCCGAGGCGCTGCGCCCCTACCTGGGCGGCCTCGAGGTGCTCGAGCCGGTGCAGGCATGACGGCTGCGTCGTTCACCGGATCCGACACCTGGCTCGTCGCGCTCGACGTCGACGGCACGATCCTGCTCGAGGACGAGACGATGAGTCCGGGCGTGCCCGCGGCCATCGGCCGGCTGCGCGACGCAGGGCACATCGTCACGCTCGCGACCGGGCGCAGCTGGGGCGGCACCCGTCCGCACCTGGAGTCGCTCGGGCTCGAGCCGGAGTACGTGGTGTGCTCGAACGGCGCCGTGACGATGCGTCGCGTCGGCGACGACTGGGAGCGCTGGCACGTCGAGACCTTCGACCCCTCGCAGGTGCTCGGGCTGCTCGGCGAGCGGCTTCCTGATGCCCGGTACATGGTCGAGACCGGAACCGGCGAGCGGCTCTTCACCGAGCACATCGAGGACTGGATGCTCGCGAACGGCCGCCAGGTCGCCTTCGGCGAGTTGTCCGCTCAACCGGTCTCGCGCGTGGTCGTGGTGGCTCCCGGTCAGGATGAGGACTACTTCCACCAGCTGGTCGCCGAGGTGGGCCTGAACGAGGTCACCTACGCGATCGGCTGGACGGCGTGGCTCGACATCGCCCCGCAGGGCGTCGACAAGGGCACGGCGCTGGCGCGCGTGCGCGAGCGGCTCGGGCACGCATCCCACCGGGTGCTGGTGGCCGGCGACGGCCGCAACGATCTGGGCATGTTTGGCTGGTCTCTCGCCGGCGGCGGCCGCGCGGTCGCCATGGGGCAGGCCCCGGATGTCGTGAAGGAGACCGCGGGCGAGGTCACGGCGACCGTCGAGGAGGGCGGGCTCGCCCTCGCCCTCGATTCGCTCCTCGTCGCCGCGCGCTGACCGTCGGCGTACGGATCGCGCGCATGGCTGTCGCCCAGTAGTTGCTCAGGAGGGCGCGGGAGAATGATCCTCGGCGCATCCGGAGATCTGCGGAAACCGGATAGACTCGACGCCTGATCGTCCGGCTCCGGCCGGGATCGGGAGGGTTGTCCGAGCGGCCGATGGAGCTGGTCTTGAAAACCAGTGAGCAGAGATGTTCCGCGGGTTCGAATCCCGCACCCTCCGCAGCAGATCCGAAAGGCACCGATTGAGCGAGTCGACCACGCCGCGGCGTCCCCTCGCCCGTCATGGCCAGCAGGCGAGCCCGACGTTCGCCGGTCAGCTGATGAAGATCGTCGGCATCTTCGCCGCCGTCGTGCTGGTCAGCGGACTGGCCGTGGTCGGGTACATCGGCATCGGGCTGACCTCCACGGTGCAGGCGAACGCCGTCGAACTCGAGGGGCAGAAGGCTGTGCCGCCGGACATCGGCGCCTACGAAGGCGGGTTCAACCTGCTGCTCGCCGGCGTCGACACCTGCGAGCCGAAGTACGCGCACCTGTTCGGCAAGCGCTGTACCGGAGGTGACAGCGAGGGCACGCTCAACGACGTGAACCTGCTCGTGCACGTCTCGGCGGAACCCCGGCGCGTCACCGCGGTCAGCTTCCCCCGCGACATGATGGTCCCGATCCCCTCCTGCGAGGACGAGAACGGGCAGGTCAGCTCGGCGATGAGCAAGCAGCCGCTGAACTCGGCCTGGGAGTACGGCGGGCTGAGCTGCGTCGCCAAGACGCTCTCCGAGCTCACCGGCGAGGACATCCAGTTCGCGGCATCCGTGACCTTCGGTGGCGTGATCGAGATCACGAACGCCATCGGCGGCGTGGACGTGTGCCTGGCGACGCCGATCAAGGACAAGTACACCGGTCTGGACATGGCGGCAGGCAACCACACCGTCGTCGGCTTGCAGGCCCTGCAGTTCCTGCGCACCCGGCACGGCGTCGGTGACGGCTCCGACCTCGGCCGCATCGGCAACCAGCAGCAGTACATGTCGAGCCTGGCGCGCAAGATGATGAGCAGCGAGACGCTGGGCAACATCCCCGTCATGCTGAAGCTCGCCGACACGGCCGTGCACAATCTCACGACCAGCACGACGCTCGCCGACCCGATGAAGCTGGTGCAGATCGGACTGGCGCTCAAGGACGTGCCGCTCAACGACATCGTGTTCGTGCAGTACCCGACCGCGGAGGACCCGGACGACGCGAACAAGGTCGTGCCGGACTACGACTCCGCCGAGCAGATGTGGGCAGCGATCTCCGCGAACAAGCAGCTCGAGATCACCCACAAGAACACCAAGAACGACGGCGTCGTCGTCGAGGACGCCCCGGAGGCGACCACCCCTCCCGCGACGACGGAGCCCGGCGCGACGCCCGCTCCCGACCAGGTCGCTCAGCTGCCGTCGACGGTCAAGGGCAACTCGGCCGCGCAGCAGACCTGCTCGAACGGCAACGTCCGGCGCTGATCCGCGGCGCTCCCGGCATCGAGCGATCGCCCGGGTAGGGTGAGGCTACCCTCCGACCCCGCGAGGGCGGCAGGGGGTGCACCTGGTGGGACTGAGGAGACGGCGACCGATCCTGCGGCACGGGCCGCAGCGCACGCCGAGGGCGTTCGGGCAGCTGATGTCGCTGCTCGGCATCGCTCTGGCCGTCGTGCTGGTGAGCACGACGGGCGTCGTCGCCTTCGTCGCCGCGCAGCTGGTGAACACCGCCGCTGAGAACACCGTGACGCTCGACGACCCCGTCGAGCTGCCTCCCGACATCGGCGCGTACGAGGGCGGCTTCAACATCCTGCTGACGGGCATCGACAAGTGCGAGAAGGACATCGCGCAGTTGTTCGGAGACCGCTGCGACGACAAGAAGCAGTCCGGGAAGCTCAACGACGTGAATCTGCTCGTGCACGTGTCGAACGACCCGCGCCGGGTGACCGTCGTCAGCTTCCCCCGCGACATGATGGTCGGCCAGCCCGAGTGCACCGACGAGAACGGCACCGTGCACGCCGAGACCAGCAGGGCGGCGATGAACGAGGCCTACGGCCGCGGCGGCCTGAACTGCGTCGCCAAGACGGTCTCCGAGCTCAGCGGACAGCAGGTCACGTTCGCGGCATCCGTGACCTTCGGCGGCGTGATCGAAGTGACCAACGCGATCGGCGGTGTCGAGGTGTGCCTCGCCAAGCCGATCGACGACCCCAAGACCGGGCTGAAGCTCACGGCAGGCACGCACTCGCTGAAGGGGCTTCCCGCGCTGAACTTCCTGCGAACCAGGCACGGCCTGGTCGGCGGCAGCGACCTCAGCCGCATCGGCAATCAGCAGCAGTACATGTCGAGTCTGGTGCGCAAGATGACCAGCGGTGAGGTACTCGGCAACGTCGGAACGGTACTGCGGCTGGCCGGCATCGGCGTGAAGCGCTCCGAGCTCAGCGACAAGCTGGATCCGATGCGGATCGCCCAGATCGGCCTCGCTCTCAAGGACGTGCCGCCTGCGGACTACGTGTTCCTGCAGTACCCGGTCTTCGACGACCCCAGCAACAAGAGCAAGGTCGTGCCCGACGAGACCTCGGCCGAGCAGATGTGGGCTGCGATCGCGGAGAACCGCCCGCTGCAGGTCACGCACGAACGCGGTTCGCAGGAGGGCGTGGTGGATGCCCCGGGGCAGACCGCCGCGCCGACCGCATCCGCATCGCCGACCCCGGGCGGTGCGCCCGTCGCGCTCCCGCCGAACGTCAGCGGGCAGAACGCGGATGCCAGGACCTGCTCGAACGGGAACGGACGCTAGACCCGGCCCAGGTAGCCCGGGATCTCCGCACGGTCGACGCCGAGCGCATCGACGGCGGCGACGTACTCGCGCGTGAGCTCCAGCATCCGCTGGTGGCGCTGCGGCGAGTCCAGTCGCGGGGCGACCACGGTGCCGCCTCGCCCCCGCGTCTCGACGAACCCCTCGGCCTCGAGCTCGCGGTAGCTGCGCGCGACCGTGTTGGCGGCGAGGCCCAGCGACGTCGCCAGGGTGCGGACCGGGGGCAGTTTCGTGCCGGGACGCAGCCCGCCGCTTGCGATCCGTTCACGCAGACCGTCGCGGAGCTGCTCGAACGGCGGAATCGCCGATCCGGGGTCGATGGCGATGTCGATTTCTGGCATGGGGGCCTCCTGCGCAGAACGTATCAGGCCGGGGACCCGCTGCCTGTCGTTCAGCGCGGTTCGTAGCGACGCGGGCTGTGCGTGCGGGAGACGAGATCTCGCAGACCCTCCAGCGTCACGGGAGCGGCGTCGGCCGCCCGCGCCTGCACGAGCACGTTGCCCAGCGCGGTCGCCTCGACCGGACCGGCGAGCACCGGAAGGCCGGAGCTGTCGGCAGTGGCCTGGCAGAGCAGCTCGTTCAGCGAGCCGCCGCCGACCAGCTGGATCGCATCCACACGGCGACCGGTGAGCTGCGCGGCCGTCGCGACGGCGTCGGCGAACGCCGCAGCGATCGACTCGACGATGGTGCGCACCAGCGCCGGCCGATCCTGCGGCACCGGGTGCCCGGACTCGTGCAGCACCGCGGCGATGCGCTCCGGCATCCCGCCCGGTGCCGCCAAGCTCGGGTCGTTCGCGTCGAACAGGGGGAGTGCGTCGTCGACGGATGCCGCCTGCGCGAGCAGGGCGGGCAGATCGATCGGCGTGCCGTCCTGCGCCTCCCAGGCCCGCACGCTCTCGCTGAGCAGCCAGAGACCGGTGACGTTGTGCAGGAAGCGGATGCGGCGGTCGACGCCGAGCTCGTTGGTGAAGTTCGCTGCGCGGGCGGCATCGGTCACGACGGGCGCGTCCAGCTCCAGCCCGACGAGTCCCCACGTGCCGCACGAGATGTACGCCGACTCCCGGGAGGGCAGAGGCGCCGCGGCGACCGCGGAGGCGGTGTCGTGCGAGCCGACCGCGACGACGGGCAGGTCCGCGCCGAGCCGCGCGGCGACCTCAGGCGTCAGACGCCCGATCACCGCTCCCGCTTCGACGAGCGGCGGCAGGATGCGTGGATCCACACCGATCTTCTCGGCGAGGTCGCGATCCCACTCCGCGGTGTGCACCGCGAGCAGTCCGGTCGTCGACGCGTTCGTGCGCTCGGCGACCCGAGCGCCCGTGAGCAGGAAGGCGAGCAGGTCCGGGATCAGCAGCGCAGTGTCGGCATCCGGCATCCGCTCATCGACGGCGAACTGGTACATCGTGTTGAACGGGAGGAACTGCAGGCCGTTGCGGGAGTACAGCTCCTCGAACGGGACGAGCGCGTGTACCTTCTCGACGCCGCGCGCCGTACGCGCGTCGCGGTAGTGGAACGGCTCGGCCAGCAGCATCCCGTCGCGTAGCAGACCGTAGTCGACCGCCCACGAGTCGATGCCGATGCTCTCGATGGCTGGCTCGCGCCGCACGGCCTCGGCGAGGCCGTCGAGGATGTGCTCGCACAGTGCACCGAAGTCCCAGTGCAGGCCGTCCTCGCGCTGCACCGGGCCGTTCGGGAATCGGGCGACCTGCTCGAGCTCGAGCAGGTCGGGGCCGACGCGGCCGATCATCACCCGGCCGCTCGTCGCGCCGAGGTCGACGGCGGCGAACGCGCGGATCATGGGTGGCGTCCTTCGTCTCGTCGCTGCGCTCCTCGCTCAGGATCCGGGTGCGTCGAGTCTCCGGGGCCTGAGCGCCCTTCGTCTCGCTTCGCTCGCTCAGGAGCCGGACGCGGGGAGGGGTGCGTCCTCCCTGCAGGAGCCGGGAAGGCGCCGCTCATCGCAGGAAGGCGGCCGCGACGCCGGAGTCGACGGGGATGTGCAGCCCGGTCGTGCGCGAGAGCTCGGGGCCGGTGAGCACGTACACCGCGTCGGCGACGTTCTCAGGCACGACCTCGCGCTTGAGGATGGTGCGGTTGGCGTAGAACTGACCGAGGTCCTCCTCGGCGACGCCGTAGGTGGCTGCGCGGTTGGCGCCCCAGCCGCTGGCGAAGATGCCGGAGCCGCGGACCACGCCGTCGGGGTTGATGCCGTTCACGCGCACGCCGTGCTCGCCGAGCTCGACCGCCAGCAGCCGCACCTGGTGTGCCTGGTCGGCCTTGGTCGCCGAGTAGGCGATGTTGTTCGGGCCGGCGAAGACGGAGTTCTTCGAGGAGATGTAGATGATGTCGCCGCCGAGCTTCTGGTCGATGAGCACCTTCGCGGCGGCTTTCGAGACGAGGAACGAGCCCTTCGCCATCACGTCGTGCTGCAGGTCCCAGTCCTTCTCGGTGGTCTCCAGCAGCGGCTTGGACAGCGAGAGACCGGCGTTGTTGACGATCAGGTCGACGCCGCCGAAGGCGAGCACGGCCTCGTCGAGGGCTGCCTGCACGGCATCCGCGTCGGCGACGTTCGCGGCGACGCCGATCGCGACATCCGCGTTCCCGAGCTCGGATGCCGCGGCCCGCGCCTTCTCGAGATCGAGATCGGCGACGACGACGCACGCGCCCTCGGCGGCGAGGCGGGCGGCGATGGCCTTGCCGATGCCGGAGGCGGCGCCGGTGACGAAGGCGACCCGACCCTGGTGCGTCTTCGGCTTCGGCATCCGCTGCAGTTTGGCCTCTTCCAGTGCCCAGTACTCGATGCGGAACTTCTCGGCGTCGGAGATCGGGGCATAGGTCGAGAGCGCTTCGGCGCCGCGCATGACGCCTATCGCGTTCACGTAGAACTCGCCGGCGACGCGTGCAGTCTGCTTGTTCGCGCCGTAGGAGAACATGCCCACGCCCGGGACGAGCACGATCAGCGGGTCGGCGCCGCGGATCGCGGGAGAGTCCGCGGTCGCGTGCGCGTCGTAATAGGCCTGGTAGTCGGCGCGGTACTCGGCGTGCAGCTCGTGCAGGCGCGCGATCTGCTCCTCGGCGGACGCCGTGGCGGGCAGATCCAGGATGAGGGGCTTCACCTTCGTGCGCAGGAAGTGGTCCGGGCAGCTCGTACCGAGAGCGGCCAGCGCCGGCGCCTTCTCGGATGCCAGGAAGTCGAGCACGACGCCTGCGTCGGTGAAATGCCCGAGCATCGGCTTGTCGGTCGAGGCGATGCCGCGGATCGTCGGAGCCAGGGCAGCCGCGCGGGCCCGGCGCTCGGCTTCGGGCAGCGCCTCGTATCCGTCGCGCACGCCGCCGAAGGGATGCGCCTTGCCGTGCGCGGCGATGTAGGCGGCGGCGGTGTCGATGATCCACAGCGAGTTCGCCTCGGCCTCGTCGCTCGTGTCGCCCCAGGCGGTGATGCCGTGACCGCCGAGGATGCAGCCGATCGCCTGCGGGTTCTTCTTCTTGATCTCCGCGATGTCGAGTCCGAGCTGGAAGCCCGGGCGGCGCCACGGCACCCACACGACCTTGTCGCCGAAGATCTGCCCGGTGAGCGCCTCGCCGTCGGCGGCGGTGGCGATCGCGATGCCGCTGTCGGGGTGCAGGTGGTCGACGTGCGCGGCATCCACCAGGCCATGCATGGCGGTGTCGATCGAGGGCGCCGCACCGCCCTTGCCATGCAGGCAGTAGTCGAACGCGGCGACCATCTCGTCCTCACGGTCCACGCCGGGGTAGACGTCGACGAGCGCACGCATGCGGTCCAGGCGCAGTACGGCCAGCCCGGCTTCCGTCAGCGTGCCCAGGTCGCTGCCGGAGCCCTTCACCCACAGCAGCTCCACCGGCTGCCCGGTGACCGGGTCGGTCTCGGTGCCCTTCGCCGACGTGTTACCGCCGGCGTAGTTCGTGTTCTTCGGGTCGGCGCCGAGGCGGTTCGAGCGCGCGATCAGGGCGGCGGCGGTGGGGTTGGTCATGACAGCTCCGTCGATCAGCGTATGAATCGTTTCAAGAATAGGTCGATCGGATGCCGGAACGCAAGGCCTTCGCTGTCGCGTCTACACGTCTCCGGGGGCCGCGGTCGATTCCCGCCACTGGATCGTGAGCAGATCGGCGGGGCGGGGCGGTGCCTCCGTGCCGCGCACGGCGGCGATCAGTCGTCGCATGGAGTAGGCGCCGAGGCGTTCGCGGTCCTGCCGCACGCTGGTGAGCGACGGTGAGAGGAAGGCGCTCTGCGGGTGGTCGTCCCACCCGGTGATGCTCATGTCGTCGGGCAGGCTCCAGCCTCGGCGGAGGGCGGCACGGATGGCCCCGGTGGCGATCACGTCGTTCGCTGCGATCACGGCAAGCGGTCGGGCGTCGTCCGGGAGCGCGGCCACGGCGGCCTCGCCGTCCTCGCCGCTCCAGTCGCCGTCGACGACGCCGAGTGAGGTCGCTCCGAGCTGTTCGACGGCGGTGAGATACGCCGCCCGCCGGGCGCGTGCGGACGGGAAGCTGTCGGGGCCGGCGAGGTGCAGGAACCGTCGGTGCCCCAGCCCGACCAGACGCTCGATCAGCTGGGCGACGGGCTGCGCGTCGGTGAATTCGCCGGCGGCGTGCATCTCCTCGTCGAACTCGCCGGCCGCGAGGACCACCGGCCCGTCGGGGGAGGGCTCTGATGACGGCAGCGGGGAGAATGCGAGCACGCCTTCGTACTGTCCCGAGTCCCGCACCTCGGCGACGCGCTCCTCGCGGGCGGCCGGATCCTGCGGGAGGCTCACGACTTCGACGACGTACCCGGCCTCCTCTGCCGCGGCCGCGGCACCCGGGATCAGGGTGAGCGGGATGACGCTGGCGATCGGGACGACGATCGCCAGTCGCCCCGTGCGGCGGGTGCGCATCGCCCGCGCGGCGAGGTTCGGGCGGTAGCCGAGCTCGGATGCCGCGCGCAGCACCTTCTCGCGCGTGGCATCCGAGATGCCGGCGCGGCCGGTGAATACGAATGAGACGGTCGACTGCGAGACGCCCGCCGCCCGGGCGACGTCATGGCTCGTGGGGCGATCGCCCATCGGCATCCTCCTCTTGACGAACTCGGAACCTGTCGGCCATGCTATCCATACGATTTAGTAATACGTAGTAGTTCACTCGGTCAATCAATGATGGATGAGGAGATCATGCTCAGGATCGGGATCATCGGCACAGGCGGGATCGCGGATGCCCACATCGGCGGGTACCTCGCGTTCGGCGAGCAGTGCCAGATCGTGGCGCTCGCCGACGTGCTGCCGGGCAGGGCCACACAGAAGGCCGAGGCCTTCGGACTCGACGCCGCCGCCTACGACGACCCGGCGGCCATGATCGCCGATGCGGACCTCGACGTGGTGAGCATCTGCACCCCGCCATCCACGCACGCGGCGCTCGCGATCGCCGCGCTGGATGCCGGCATCCATGTGCTCGTGGAGAAGCCGATGGCGCCCTCGCTGGAGGAGTGCGACGCGATGCTCGCCGCGCAGGAGCGCTCCGGGCGCCTGCTGTCGGTCGTCGCGCAGAACCGGTTCCGCGACGATCTCGCGACCCTCAAGCACGTGGTGGGCTCCGGCATCCTCGGATCGATCTCGCACGTGCGGGTGGACTCCGCGTGGTGGCGCGGACTGCCGTACTACGACCTGTGGTGGCGCGGCACGTGGGAGAAGGAGGGCGGCGGCTGCACGCTGAACCACGCCATCCACCACATCGACCTGCTGCTCTGGCTGCTGGGGCGGCCCGCCGAGGTCACCGCGATGCTCGCGAACACCCAGCACGACAACGCCGAGGTCGAGGACCTTTCGGTGGCCGTGCTGCGCTATGACACCGGCCTCGCGCAGCTGACCAGCTCGGTGGTGCACCACGGCGAGCAGCAGGAGATCGTGATCCAGGGCGCGAACGCCCGCATCTCGCAGCCGTGGTCGGTCGCAGCCGAGCGGTCCAGACCCGACGGGTTCCCCGAACCCGATGGCGATGCTCGCCTCGTCGACCGGATCGAGACGCTGGTGGCGGAGCGCGAGCCGCTCACGCACCACGGCCACGCGGGGCAGATCGGCGACCTGCTCGCCGCGATCCGCGAGGGCCGGGACCCGATCTCCACCGGCCAGGACGGCCGCAACGCGGTCGAGGTGGTCACCGCGATCTACAAGGCCGGCTTCGAGCACGAGTTCGTCGCACTGCCCCTGCCGGCATCCGACCCGTACTACCGTGCCGGTCAGCTCGTCGCGCACGCACCGCACTTCCACGAGAAGCAGCGCTCGTTGATCGAGGCCGCATCATGAGCTTCCCGGGCGGGACCTCGGTGTCGCACCTCGACGTGTACTCCGATGCGGCGGGCGATGGGATCTGCGGCGGCAGCCCGCACCTGCACCTGGTGTCGACCGAGGCGTACCTCGTCGTCTCGGGCGAGGGGGAGCTGCAGAGCATCGACGGCGAGGGATACCGCGAGACGCCACTCACAGCCGGGTCAGTGGTGTGGTTCACGCCGGGCACGATCCACCGCGCGGTGAACAACGGCGGACTGCGCGTGGTCGTGCTGATGAGCAACGCCGGGCTGCCCGAGGCGGGCGACGCCGTGATGACGTTTCCCGCGGAGGTGGTGGCGGATGCTGCGGCCTACGCCGAAGCGGCATCGCTGGGCGCCCCGCAGGAGCAGGCCGGGCGCGCCGCCCGGCGCCGCGACCTCGCGGTCGCTGGGTTCGAGGTGCTGCGGGATGCCGCGCTCGCCGGCGATCCGGCACCGCTGGCGGCCTTCCATGCTGCCGCCGGTGCGCTCGTGCGGGAGCGTGCCGCCGCCTGGCCCGGCCTGGTGGCGGCTGGACCGCTCGCCCAGGCCCAGGAGTCGCTGGCCCTGGCATCCGCCGTGGCCGCAGGCGATGTCGGGCATCTCGCGACGGCCCGCGTGCACGAGGCCGCCGCATCGACAGGCGAGCGACGCTTCGGCATGTGCGGACGGTTGCGCACCTACGACGTCACAGCTGTTCCCACTGATCAGGAGTCCTCACGATGACCTTCACCTTCGACCCCCTTCCCACTCCTGTCGTGGATCCCGGCGAGTTCGTCTTCGCCGCCGTCGGTCTCGACCATGGGCACATCTTCGGCATGGTCGAGGGGCTGATCGGGGCCGGCGGCACGCTGTCGCTCGTGCACGACTCCGATCCCGAGCGGGCGGCCGCCTTCGCTGCGCGGTACCCGGGTGCGCGGGTCGCGGCCTCTGAGCAGGAGGTGCTCGAAGATCGCGACGTCCGTCTCGTCGCGAGTGCCGCGATCGCCGGCGACCGTGCGCCGCTCGGTGTGCGGGTGCTCGATGCGGGCAAGGACTTCTTCAGCGACAAGCCCGCCATCACGAGCTCCGCGCAGCTCGCCGCCGCGCGCGCGGCCGTGGAGCGCACCGGCGGGATCTTCGCGGTCTACTACGGCGAGCGACTTCAGTCGGAGGCCGCGCTGCTGGCCGGCCAGCTCATCGACCAGGGCGCGATCGGGCGAGTGCTGCAGGTCGCCTCGTTCGGACCGCATCGGGTCGGCACCGGACGGCCGGACTGGTTCTTCGAGCCGGACCGCTACGGCGGCATCCTCTGCGACATCGGCAGCCACAACTTCGAGCAGATGCTGCAGTTCACGGGCGCGACCGGCGGTGAGATCGTCAGCGCGACCGTCGCCAACTACGCGCACCCGGAGACACCTGGACTGCAGGACTTCGGCGATGCGCACGTCGTGCTCGACAACGGAACCACGGGATACGTGCGGGTGGACTGGTTCACCCCAGACGGGCTCGGTATGTGGGGCGATGGGCGCACGCTCATCCTCGGTGCTGACGGCTACATCGAGCTGCGCAAGTACATCGACATCACCACCGATAACGGGGGCGACCAGGTGCTGCTCGTCAACCAGGACGGCCAGTACCGCTTCGATGCGGCAGGAAAGACCGGATTCCCGTACTTCGGCCGGCTGATCAGGGACTGCCTCGACCGCACCGAGACCGCGATGACGCAGGAGCACGCGTTCATGGCCGCGGAGCTGAGCATCCGGGCGCAGGAGCAGGCGCGGGTGCTGGCGGGGATGGCCACGGCCGTCGGGCCGGTTCGCTGAGCGCAGGAGCTTCGCTGAGCGCAGGAACTTCACCGAGATAGACCGGAGCGGCGCCTCCTTCTGCTCCGGTCTCAATTGTGGCGGGTGTTTCGTCGGCCGCACCCGCAACGAGTGAGACCGGAGCGGATGACGGCATCCTCGGTTCTTGCGGTGACGGGGCGGTACCGTTCACGGCCTGCAGCCGCAGCGCATCCGTCCTCGCCGTTCAGGCCACGAGGGCCGCGATGCGGGTGGCGAAGCGGTCGATCGTGCGCGCGGCGGCATCCTCTTCGGGCCGGTTCAGGTGGCCGTGCCGGGTGCCGGGCTCGGTGAACAGCTGCACGCCGCGGCCGGCGTCCTTCAGCGTCGCGGCGAACTGCTCGCCCGACGGTCGCAGCCCGTCGACCTCGCTGTTGACGATGATGGTCGGCGGGAAGTCCGCGAGCTCGGATGCCGTGGCGAGGCCGGGAACCGCCGGCAGCGGCGCGTTCTCGACGGGGCCGCCGAGGTAGTTCTCGTACATGTTGAGGATCACGTCCGGCGGGAATCCGCCGCGATCCGCGTCGGCGTCGAGCACCACGCGCGTCTCTGCGGACGGCTCGCCCTGGATCGCGTGCAGCGTCGGGTAGGCGAGCACCGCGAGCGCGACGCCGTCGTCGGTGCCGGCGAGGCGCAGTGCCGCGCCGGCAGCGAGATTCGCGCCCGCGCTCGCGCCGCCGACGGCGATCGCGTCGGAGCGGATGCCGAGATCGCCGGCGTGCGCGCGCATCCAGCGGATGGCGCTGACCATGTCGTCGGAGCCGGCCGGGTAGATGTGGCCGGGCTCTTCCTTCACGCCGGGGTGGAAGTCCTCCGGTTTCGGCGCGAGCCGGTAGTCGACAGAGACGACCGTCGTGCCCCGGGCGGCGAGCTGCTGGGCGACCCAGTCGCCTTCGGGCATGTCGATGTCACCGAACAGGAAACCTCCGCCGTGCGCCCAGACGAGTCCGGTGCCGTTCGGATCCGTGGCCGGGTACACGCGCACGAGCCCGTCGGCGGCGAGGTAGGGCGCGGTGGATTCCGCAGTCAGGTCGCTCATGCTCCCCATCCTGCCTGAACTCCGCCGACGCGGTCGGCGGCGATGCGCTGCTGGTAGCCGGATGCGGCGTACGCGGCCATCGGGTCGGAGGGCAGCCCGCGCGACTCGCGCCACGCGGCCAGGGCGGGACGGACATCGGTGTAGAACGCGTCCATGAACACGGCGTTGGCGGTGAGCACGTCGTTCGCCGTCTGCGCGGCGGCGAGCGCGTCGCGGTCGACGAGCAGGGCGCGGGCGGTCATCTCCTGCACGTTCAGCACCGAGCGGATCTGCCCGGGGATCTTGTCCTCGATGTTGTGGCACTGGTCGAGCATGAACGCCACGTCGGGGTTGTTCAGACCGCCGCCGCGCACCACCTCGAACAGGATGCGGAACAGCTGGAACGGGTCGGCCGCGCCGACGATCAGGTCGTCGTCGGCGTAGAAGCGCGAATTGAAGTCGAACGAGCCGAGCTTGCCCAGACGCAGCAGCTGCATCACGATGAACTCGATGTTGGTGCCGGGGGCGTGGTGGCCGGTGTCCAGGCACACCATCGCCTTGTCGCCGAGGGAGGCCACCTGCGCGTAGCTCGTCCCCCAGTCGGGAACGTCGGTGTGATAGAAGGCCGGCTCGAAGAACTTGTACTCCAGCACCAGGCGCTGGTCGTCGCCGAGGCGCGCGTAGATCTGCTGCAGCGAGTCCTGCAGGCGGTCCTGGCGGGCGCGCATGTCGTTCTGCCCGGGGTAGTTCGAGCCCTCGGCGAGCCAGATCTTCAGATCTCGCGAGCCGGTCGCGTGCATGACGTCGATGCACGCGAAGTGGTGGTCGATCGCCTTCTGCCGGATCGCATCGTCCTCGTGCGTCAGCGCGCCGAACTTGTAGTCCTCGTCCTGGAAGGTGTTCGAGTTGATGGTGCCCAGCGCGACGTCGTGGTCCTCGGCGTGCTTCCGCAGGTCGTCGAAGTCGCACATGTCCCAGGGGATGTGCAGGGCGACCGTCGGCGCCAAGGCGGTGTACCTGTGCACCTGGGCGGCGTCCGCGATCTTCTCGAACGGGTCGCGCGGGGTGCCCGGCGTGCCGAACACGCGGAAGCGGGTGCCGGAGTTGCCGAAGGCCCAGGAGGGCAGTTCGATCGCCTGGCGCTCCAGCTCGGCGCGGATGTCGGGGGACAGCTCTGTCATCATCGCTCGATTCATGAATCGTTTCATAAAGTCTGATTCGAGGATAGGATGCCCCTGATGATCTCGTCAAGCTCCGGGGGTGCGCAGTGGTCAGCGTGAAAGACGTCGCGGCCGCGGCGCAGGTGTCGGTGGGCACCGTGTCGAACGTGCTCAACCGGCCCGATCGGGTCGCGGCCGGCACCGTGGAGCGCGTGCGGCGAGCCATCGACGAACTCGGCTTCGTGCGCAACGACGCCGCCCGCCAGCTGCGCGCCGGCCGCAGCCGCAGCCTCGGGCTCATCGTGCACGACCTGGCCAACCCGTTCTTCGCCGCGATCGCCCGCAGTGCCGAGGCGCGCGCCGCGCAGGAGGGGCTCTCCCTGCTGGTGGCAGGCAGCGACGGCGACGCCGAGCGCGAGGCGCGGTACCTCTCGCTGTTCGCGGAGCAGCGCGCATCGGGCGTCCTGGTGGCGCCGATCGGGGGAGAGGAGGCGATCATCGAGCACCTCGAGCACAGCGGGATCCCCGCCGTGCTCGTCGATCGCGACGCCGAGACCGACACGCTCTCGTCGGTCGCCGTCGACGACATCGAGGGTGGCCGGCTCGCCGTGGCGCACCTGATCGCCCAGGGACGAGGCCGAATCGCCTTCGCCGGCGGCCCGGATGCCGTGCATCAGGTGCGCGATCGTCATCTCGGCGCGCAGGCCGCGGTCGCGGCATCCGGCGCCACGCTCGAGCGACTGCCCAGCCCGACCCTGACCGTCGAGGACGGCCGCCGCATCGGCGAGGACCTGCTCGCGCGCCCCGCCGCCCAGCGACCCGACGGCGTGTTCGCGGCGAACGACCTGGTCGCCCTCGGACTCATCCAGTCGCTGGTGATGTCGGGCAGCGTGCGGATGCCGCAGGACGTGGCGCTCGTCGGCTACGACGACATCGACTTCGCGCCGGCGGCGGTCGTGCCGCTCACCTCGGTGCGCCAGCCCGCCGCCGACATCGGCGCCAGCGCGGTGGAACTGCTGCTCGGCGGCGAGCCGCGCCACGTGCGGTTCGTGCCCGAGCTCGTGCTGCGCGCGTCGGCCTGAGGAAGCCGTTGGGTCAGTCCGCCGCGGCGCGCTGATCGGCGAGGTTGAACACCTCCGTCAGCCGCACGGCGGCCTGATCCGGGCGGCCCTCCAGGCCGACGAAGAAACGCGCCATCTCGGCCTCCCACCGCGTGGCGACTGCGGATGCCGCGAGGTACGCCTGCGCGGCCTCGTCGTCGTCGGTCTCGTAATAGCCGACCAGGCGTCCGCCGTCGGCGAGGAACAGCGAGTAGTTCCGCCGGCCGGATGCCGCGATCTCGGCGAGCATCTCCGGCCGGACCGGGGAGTGCCGCTCCAGGTACTCGTCGAGCAGTTCGGGTCGGACCTGCAGTTCGAAGCAGACGCGGGTCATGGGGTTCCTTCTTCCGGGGTGTCTCTCATCATGCATCCGGATCGCAGTTCGTCCCGCTCTCGCGACCGGAGAGCGGGACGACCTGCGACCTGAGCGGGGTCAGCGCACGGTCACCGTGATCGGCTTGGACTTCGTGGCGCCGGCGGCGTTCACCAGCTCCGCCACGTACACGTACGAACCGGGCGCGCGACCGGTGACCTGGGTCACCGCGTGCTGGGCGTTCGGCGAGGCGGCGACGAGCTGCTGCTCGTCGATCAGCTCACCGTTCTCGTACAGCCGGTACGTCTGGCCGTTCGTGCCCCACCACAGGTCGGTGGAGACCGTGTACGACCCGTCCCTGTCCTTGTTGTCGTGGCTGACCACGGGCACCGCGGGTGCGGCATCCTTCACGACCACCGTGACCGACGACGTCTGCGTGACGCCGGCGGCGTTGATCAGCTCGCCGGTGTACTCGTACGTGCCGTTGGCCAGCCCCGACACCTGCACGGTGGCGGTCTGCGCGTTCGGCGAGTCCGGGGTCAGCGGCTTCGACGAGATCAGCTCGCCGTTCTGGTACAGCCGGAACAGCGCCCCGTTCTGACCCCACCACAGGTTCATCGTGACGTCGTACACACCGTCGGCCAGGCCGTTCGCCCATCCGCTGGTCGTCGACAGCACCGCTCTGCCGGGGGCCTGCTTCGCGCCGTCGTCGACGATCACGGTCACCTCGGCACTCGCCCTCGTGACCAGCCCCGCGTGGTTGACCGCGTTGACCGTCACCGTGTGCACCCCGGCGAGTCCGTCGAGGTCGATCGCGGCATCCGGCGACACCGGGGTGCCGTCGAAGGTCACGTCGAGGTTGCGCACACCCGACTCCGGGTCGGCCGCCGTGACGCCGAGCTGCAGCGTCGCGGAGTCGGCCAGCACCGAGCCGTCCTCTGGTAGGCCGGACACGACCGGAGCGGACTCGTCCGCCGAGCCGGTGGGGGCGCCGGTGACCGCGATGTGCGGCGCGGTCGGCGTCTCCATGCCCTCGCCGAGGAAGAAGCTCGTCTGGGTCGGCTGGTTGTAGCCCGTGTTCTGCCACGCGACCGAGAGCCGGTAGACCGGGTCGTGCATCAGCGTGCGGATGCGCAGATCGGTCTCGTCGGTGGTGGAGTAGATCCGCAGTTCGGAGGAGTCCTCCGAACGCCACGCGATCTCCTCGCGCCAGTCGCCGAACAGGTCGGCCTGCAGGTTCGGGTTGCCCTTCGTGTCGTTGTTCGACAGGGCACCGTCGGCCTTCAGGATCACGTCGGACTGCTCGGTCTCCCAGTTCCACTTCGACACCGTCGGCACGCCCGTGCGGGTCGTGTCGTCGAAGTCGTGGTCGACGATCTCGCGCAGCGGATCACCGTCGAACCAGGCGAGGAAGTTCGCCGCCGGGATCTGCTCGGAGATCAGCTCGCCGGTCGACGACTTCAGCTGACCGACGGGGGAGTTCCACGCGGCGTCGCCGCCGATGGCCCACCCCTCCGCACCCTCGTGCCGCGGGTCGATGTCGGCGGATGCCGCGCGGCCGGTGTCCCTCGTCGCGGGGATCGACCACAGCACCTCACCCGTGCGGGCGTCGCGCATGGTGGCTCCGCGGTTGCCCGCGGCGTGCATCTCCTCGTGTGCGGCGAACACCTCGAGGCCGGGGCGCGACGGCACGAGATCCGACACGTGCAGTGCGTCGCCGTGGCCGAGTCCGGTCGAATACAGCAGCTCGCCGTCGTCGTCCACCGTGGCCGAGCCGTACACGATCTCGTCCTTGCCGTCGCGGTCGACGTCGGCCACAGACAGGTTGTGATTGCCCATCCCGTAGAAGCCCTCGTTCCCGGCGTCGTTCGAGTCGAGCACCCAGCGCTGCGTGAGCTGCGCACCGTCGAAGTCGTACGCGGCCATCACCGCGCGGGTGTAGTACCCGCGGCTGAAGATCGCACTGGGGTGCTCGCCGTCGAGGTAGGCTGTGGCGGCGAGGAACCGGTCGACCCGGTTGCCGTAGGTGTCGCCCCAGGCGCCGACATCGCCGCGCGCGGGCACGTAGTCGACCGTGTCGATCACCTTGCCGGTGAGCCCGTCGAACACCGAGAGGTACTCGGGGCCGGTGAGCACGTAGCCGGAGCTGTTGCGGTGGTCGGCGCTGGCGTTGCCGATCGGCTGCCCTGTGCCGTCGATGGTGCCGTCGCCGGTCTTCATCATGACCTCGGCGCGGCCGTCGCCGTCGTAGTCGAACACCTGGAACTGGGTGTAGTGCGCTCCGGCGCGGATGTTCACGCCGAGGTCGATGCGCCACAGCCGGGTGCCGTCGAGACGGTAGGCGTCGAGGTAGACGTTGCCGGTGTAGCCGGCCTGGGAGTTGTCCTTCGAGCGGGACGGATCCCACTTGACGATGAGCTCGTACTGGCCGTCTCCGTCGACGTCGCCGACGCTGGTGTCGTTGGCGCGGTAGGTGTACGGCTGGCCGTCCTTCGTGTAGGCATCGGCCGGCTTGTCCAGCGGCACGGACAGGTAGTCCCCGTCCTGAGGCGTGAACTCCTTCGTCTCGGTGGTCTCCTTGCCGTCCAGCACCTTGGTGATGAAGTACGCGGATGCCGCATCGCCGGTCCTGTCGAGATAGTTCGTCGAGTCCGTGATCGGCTTGTCGGTCAGCCGCTTGCCGTCGCGGTAGACGTGGAACGCCACCGCGTCCGGGTCGGTGCCCAGCATCCGCCACGAGATCAGGTTGCCGTCATCCGTCTTCACCGCGACGGGGGCGCGGTCGAGGTACTCGGCCTGCCGCTGCAGCACGGTCGCGGCATCCGTCTTCAGCTGCGCGGATGCCGCGCCGGCGCCGCCGGCGTTGACCGCGACGACCGTGTAGAAGTACGGGATGGTGGTCAGCACGTCGGTGTCGGTGTAGTGATTGCCGGTGGCGATGCCGACCAGGTCGCCCTGCTCGCCCTTCACCTCGGAGCGGAACACCAGGTCGTACAGCGCCGTGGACGGCTGAGCCCAGGAAATCTCGATCTCGCGCTTCTCCAGCCGCTCGACCGCCAGAGCGGCCGGAGCGGCCGGCACGGCGACATCCGGGTCGATGAACGACACCTCGACCGCCTTCGAGGGCACCGACTCCAGGCCGGTCTGGTCGACGGCCGTCACGGAGTAGGTGTAGTCGAGGCCGACGCGTGCGCCGGTGTCGGCGAACGACGCCTCGGTCGCGGTGCCGATCAGCACCGGCTTGGCGTCGAATGCGGACTGCCGGTACACGTTCCAGGTGACGCCGGACTCGGTGTCCCAGCCCAGCTGCACCTTGGGGGCGGCAGGGTTGGCGTCGATATCGGTCGCCTTCAGCCCGGTGGGTCCGAGCAGGATCGGCGTCACCTCGAGGCCGTTCAGGCGGGTGCCGGCCGCGGCGCCGTAGACGCGCACGTTCAGCTGCCCGTCGGTGACCAGCACCGGGCCGCGCACCGACTCGTTGACGGAGCCCTTGCCGGCGTTGCCGCTGCCGAAGGCGCGGCCCTCCAGGTCGAAGCTCGTCTTCGTCGAGCCGATCCAGTCGCCCGAGTAGGTCTTCACCGAGTAGGTGCCGTTCGGCACGTCGAGCAGGAACTCGCTCGAGTCGCCCGGCAGCACGAAGTCGCGCTGCAGGTCGTCCGCCGCGTCTCCGCGATCGCGCCCGGCGTTGGCCGCCAGTGCGGTGGCGAAGCCGTACCCGGCATCCTTCGTGTACCCGTCATCCGGGTTCACCTCGGTGTAGCCGGCCATCAGCGGGTTGCCGGCGAGCTGGAAGTCGAACTTCCACTTCGCCTGCTTGGTGGTGAAGGTCACGGCATCCGACGGGGCCGAGTCGCCGCGGCCGTTGGTCGCGATCACCCGGTAGCGGTAGGCGGTGCCCTCGGCCAGGCCCTGCACGATCGCGGAGTTCTGGGTGGTCGTGGTGACCAGGCTCCAGGACTGCTCCGGGTCGGCGACGGCCTGCCGCTGGATCTTGTAGATGTCGGCAGTGGTGGACGCCTGCCACTGCAGCACGGCCCCCGCGTTCGAGATCGACCCGGCGACCAGGTGCTGCGGTGCGTCCGGCACGGCGGCCGGCGGGGCGATGTCCGTCACCTTCGCGGCGAGCGGGTCGTCGAGGTGCACGACGTCCTGCGCGATCAGGCGGGCCATCTGGATGGCGCCGTACTCCTGGAAGTGCGTGTCGTCCTGGGTGCCGGAGGGACGGTTCGGGAAGATGCCCGGGTCGACCCAGAGGAACACGGCCTTGGCCGCCTCGGCCCCGATCTCGTCGATGTACGCGCGGCTGGAGGCCGAGAGGTCGACCAGCAGCACGTTCTCCTCGGCGGCGAGCTCCTTCATCTTGGCGACGTACTCGGGGAAGCTCACGTTCGCGAGTCCGGTCTCGGCGTTGAAGCTGCGCCGCGAGACCGGGGTGACCAGCACCGGGGTGGCGCCGCGCTGCCGCGCGCCGTTCACGTACGTGCGCAGATACTCCTTGTAGTCCGTCGGACTCGCGTACCTGTCGTCCACGCCCTGGGTGGCGTCGTTGTGGCCGAACTGCGTGAACAGGTAGTCGCCGGGGCGGATGCCGCGCAGGATGTCGTCGAGCCGGCCCTGCGTGATGAAGTTCTTCGACGAGCGGCCGCCGATCGCGTGGTTGCTGAAGGCGACGTCGTCAGCGAAGAACCGGTCGATCATCTGGCCCCAGCCCGCCTGCGGGGCGTAGGCGGACGCGTCGTAGGTCTGCACGGTGGAGTCGCCGGCGATGAAGACCGTCGGGATGGCGCCGGCGAGCCGCTTCGGCTGACGGATGATCGTCAGCGCGTCGAGGGCGGCGGCGGTGCCGGCGACCTGCAGCGTGAGGCGTCCGTCGACGAGGGCGATCGGGAACGCCATCTCGAGGTGCTCACCGGCGGGCTTGTCGGTGGCCTGCACCTTCGCGATGCCCTCCGCCGTGATGGCGATGTTCGTGGCGGCGGTGTCGTCGCCGGCGATCAGCTGCACGGTGTAGTCGCCGGCGCCGAGCTGCACCTCGAAGGTGCCGCCCTGTGCGGCGACGAAGTCGGACCGCAGCGGGTCGTCGCCGCCCCGGTCGATGTCGGCGGGGGATGCCGTGGGCGCGGTGCTGAAGCCGTAGCCCCAGGCGTCGTCGAACCCGGTGCTCGAGAGCACCGGGAGGGCGCCGTCGGCCACTGCGCCCGGGCCGAAGTCGAAGGTCACCGAGTCGCCGGCCGGCAGCGGCGCCGGGGCCGTGTAGACCGCGGAGGTGACGGCGTCGGAGGCCGGGGAGGTACCGGCGGCGTTGCGTGCCAGCACGCGGTACGACCACTGCTGGGACGTGTCTGCGGCATCCGTGTACGCGGGCGCGGTGGCCGTCGCGACGTCGGCGAAGGCGCCGTCGGCGCCCGCGCGCTGCACGACGTATTCGTCGGCGTTCGGCGTGAGCGACCAGGTCAGCGCGACCCCGGATTCGGTGACGCGGGCGACGGCGAGGTCGGCGGGGGCGGCGGGGATCTCGAGCTTCGGGATGACGCCGCTGAGCACCTGCTCGGCGCGCGGCGAGACGCGGTCGTAGGCGCTCACCGCCTCGACCGTGTACGCGTACGAGCCGCCCGCGGCGACGTCCTTGTCGGAGTACGTCGTGCCGTCGGTCTCGGCGATCTGCGCGAAGTCGCCGGCTGCGCCGTCGGTCACCGGCGCGCGCAGCACGCGGTAGGTCGCGGCGGCGTCGGATGCGGTCCAGCCGAGGTCGACGCTGTTCCAGGCGACGCGGGTGACGGCGAGACCGGCGGGAGCGGCCGGCGTCACCGGCGCGACCACCAGGCCGTTCACGTAGGCGCCGAGCCCGGAGCCGGTGAAGCCCACGTTCAGCTGGCCGTCGGTGACGACGACACGGAAGGTCTGCGTGGTGGTGGCCGCCTTGTCGGTGGTCATGCGGGTCTGCGCGGTGCCCTCGAGCGACATCGTCGCGTTCGTGCCCGAGGTGCCGGCGAGTGCGTCGCCGATCGACACCGTCACGTCGTACTCGCCGGGGGCGACGTCATCGATCGTGAAGGCCCAGTCGGTGCCTGCCACGAAGTCCTCGGCGACGGGGTCGGCGGGCGTGCGGTTGCCGGTGCGGTCGCGATCGAACAGTGTGACGCCTTCGGGGACGGTGATGCCCCAGCCGATCTCCGCGGTGTACAGCGAGGTGGTGAGCACCTGCTGGTAGCCCTCGGCGACGGGGCTGGTCTTCGTCCCGAAGTCGAACCGCCACTCGTCCGGCGTCGCGGCGGCGGCGGGGAAGGCCGTCAGCGCGGTGCCGATCACGGCGGCGATGGCGACGACGGCGAAGGCACGGATGCCGCTGCGCCGCCGTTCTGGTCTGGGGGTTCGGTCGGGGTGCATGGACAGGTCCACGGTTCCTCCTCGGACAGCATTGGCAAGGGAGTCGGCCCGCTCCGCATCGCTGCGGCGCGGGCTCGGAACCGGGGCGCGTACGGACTCGGCCGCGGTGTGCGCGGAGTGGAAAACGTATTCCTGTCCGCGTCGTGACCGATCCTGGCACGGCGCGGGAGCGGTGCGCAAGGAAAAGTTGTTACGTTTCAATCTCGGCGCCGTGGTGCTAGAGTCTGGATCGGTAATCGTTTACCCACGTCGGGTCGTGCGATGCCCGCAGACCCCCGCCGCCGGCACGAATACGGACCGTTCCGGCGGCGGGCCCCTGTCCTGCTGTGGGGACTGCTCGGCGCGGCCGCGATTCGCGTTCAGATCGCCGTCTCCCTTTGCTCCGGTCTCACCGCTTGCGGGTACGCGGCACAGCACACCCGCATCGGTTGAGACCGGAACTGACGAGAGTTGCGACGTGGACGGGCGGCGTGCGGTGGGTGGTCAGCGTGCGGTCGGCGGGCAGCGACCCGGAGTGGGCTCAGCCCACCGGCATCCACTCGTCCCGCGTGCGCAGGACGACGGCGTCGACCGCGCAGAGCACGCCGTCGGATGTCTTCTGCCGGCCGCGCGCGGACGGCGGCAGCCACACCGTGCTGTGCACGGACAGCGGCAGCACCTGCAGCGTCACGCGGCTGCCCGGCGCCGCGCCGACGTCGCGCAGCGACACCGACCAGCGTGTGCCGTCCCAGAAGCGATCGTCGACGGTTCTGCCGTCCACGCGCAGCTGCCCGACGTCGCCGGCCCAGTCGATGTCGAGCACGGCATCGCCAGACCATTCGCCGAGTCCGAGCTCGAAGACGCCGGCGAGGTCGTCGAAGACTTCTGGTGCCGGTGCACGATGCCGCTTGCCGCCGAAGCCGTAGTCGGCGGGAGGAGCTCCGGCATCCCGCATCCGCCGGACCTCGACGTGCCGGGGCGGGACGGATGCCGGCACCGGCAGGACCTGCCAGCCTGCATCGCGGTCGAACCGCCGTAGGCGCGATGCGTCGCGGACGCGCACGTCGCGGCCGTCCCAGGCCAGCTGCCCGTCGCAGTCCCAGAGGGTGTCGCCCAGCAGCCAGGCATCCGTCGGGTCGGCCAGCAGCACCACGGTCGCGGAGCCGAACCGGTGGATGCCGGGCTCGATCTCTCGCGGAGGCTCGCCATCGATCGCGATCTCGGCGGGGATGCTGGGGTCGGCGACCAGCACGAGGACGTCGCCCGGCAGCAGCGCGTACGCCGAGGCCGTGGCCCAGCGCAGCAGGCTCTGCCCGACCCGCAGCCCGATCGGCCAGCGGGCGAGGGTGCCCGGCAGGATGTCGACGGGCCGCGACGGCAGCACGACCGCACCGTCGTTCTCCGTTTCGATTCGCGCGATCTGCGGCATTTCGTCGGGAGAAGCCGCAGGTTGCGCGATTCGAAACCCCGGAGGGTGGGGCAGCCCCACCCGCAGCTGCACGTCGCGCACGAGTTCGACCTGCTCGTGCGGGCGGTGGTGCGAGATCACCACGAACCCGGACTCGCCGTCGGCGCGCAGCGCCCAGCGCAGCGTCTCGAGGTCGTCGGCGTCGCGCGGACGGTCATCGGGCAGCGACGACGACATGCCGCCCAGCTGCGCCCCGAACGATGCCAGGAACGCGTGCTGCGCACGCAGCTCCGCGGCGGACGGATGCAGATCGCCGGACTCTCCGATCGGGGCGTGGAAGTCGTAGCCCCACTCGGGCAGATCGTTCGGATACCCGGTGTCCTGGGTCTCCTGCATCCGCGCCACCGGGTTCCGGCCGCCGGCGAACATGTAGTAGCCCTGCCAGGCCGAGCCGTTGCCGATCTTCACGTGCGCGAGTGCGGCGACATCGCGCGCGGACAGCACCGGACGGCGGTGATAGGCCGCGGCCATGCCGGAGCCGAGTTCGCAGGTCGCGGGCGGGAAGCCGTGCAGCTCGGCGGTACCGGGGGAAGCCGCGCCGGCGGCAGCCTCACCGGAGGATGCCGCGAATCCCTGCGCCGCGCGCACGTCGGCGCCCACACCGGGGTCGTCCCACTCATGCGAGGGCAGGAAGTGCGCGCGGAACGACGGGTCCCAGCCGTCCTCCGGATCGGCCCAGAATCCGTCGGCGTAGCCGCCGAACAGCGGCACCACCTCGCCCGCCGGCAGCTGTGCGCCGCCCCAGGCGGTCGCGGTCCACAGTGGCGCCGACATCCCGGCCTCGCGCGCGAGCCTCTTGAGGGTGACGAGGTGCTCCGGCCGGTCGTAGAGCTCGTTCTCGAGCTGGATCGCCACGATCGGGCCACCGGGGCGTGCCCGTCCGTCCAGCGCCGCGGCGAGCTGCCCGAACCACTCGCGCACCAGTTCCAGGTAGGCCGGGTCGTCGCTGCGATGCTGCACGGGCAGCCGCTGCACCCAGTCGGGGAAGCCGCCGTTGCGCGACTCACCGTGCGCCCACGGGCCGATGCGCAGCACGAGCTCGAGTCCGGCATCCGCGACCTCGTCGACGAACGCGCCCACGTCGAGCGCACCGTCGAAGCGCGCCTCACCACGGGTCGCGGAGTGGTGGTTCCAGAACACGTACGTCGAGGCGAGCGTCACGCCCGCAGCGCGCAGCTGCCGCAGCCGCTCGGACCAGCGCTCGCGCGGCATCCGGCTGAAATGCAGCTCGCCCGAGACCGGGACGATCGGCACGCCGTCGCGCAGCACGGCACGGTCGGTGAGGGTCAGTCCGTGGGCGGCGTCTCCGGGTGCCGGCAGTGCGCTCGGCACGGCCGGGCCGGGGAAGGGACGATGCGTGACTGTCAGGATGCCGGTGGGGTCGCTGCTCTCGATGGTCATTCCGCCCGCTCCGTCTTCACTGCCCAGGGCTTCAAGTCGCTCTTCGACCCGTTGCCCTTCCCCACGCCGCCCTCAGGTCGCACTTCGTCCCGCTTCCCGGCGCTCGGAGCGCGCCGCGCGCGCCGCATCCGTGCGCCGAGTGAGCCGGATGCCGCCGACTGCACCGCTTGCAGACGTCGACACGCGGTGCGCTCGTCGCTTACCGGTGCACTCGGCGACCGCGCCGCTCACAGTGCAGCCACGATCGCGTTGTCGAGCTGGTCGGCGTCGACGCCGGGGCGCTGCGCCTGGGCGGTCAGCAGCACCCAGCACACGCCAGCGGTCGGATGCACCCAGAACTCCGTGCCCGACCAGCCGCCGTGCCCGTACACGTCGCGGTCGATCAGCCCCGGCGCGCGCGTGCGCAGGTTGAACGTGAAGCCCCAGTCCTGGCCGCGCTCGGCGACATATGGCTCCAGCCGCGGGATGTCACCGGTGAGCGGACGTCGCATCATCGCCAGCGTCGCCGGCGAGAGGATGCCGGGCTCGCCCCGCCCGATGCGCAGCAGGTCGCTTCCCACGGCCAGCAGGTCGGCGGCGGTGCCGGCGAGACCGGCGCCGGGCGCCCGCGTGGCGAGGAACCGCTCGAGGTCGACGCCCGCGGCCACCGCGTCCCGGATGGGCACGTACTGCTCCGGATCGAGAGTCAGCCCGCCGGCGCCGACCTCTGCCGCCCAGTCGCGCACGCCGGCATCCCAGCTCTGACCTGTGGTGTGCTCGATCAGCGCGGCGACGCCCTCGAACGCCAGGGTGGAGTAGCGCGATGCGGTGCCGGCGACGAAGTCGCGGCCACGGGTGAGCAGCTCAGTGCGCAGCGGCACGGCCGTGTCGAGGTCGGGCTCGGAGATGCCGGAGGTGTGCGAGACCAGGTGCCACAGCCGCACGACGTCGTCGCGGTTCGCGCCGAACTCGGGCAGCGCGTCGGTGAGGGGCGTGTTCGGCGTCAACAGCCCCCGTTCGATCGCCCGTGCAGCGGTGACGCCGGTGAGCACCTTCGTGATGGAGAACAGCAGGAACGAGTCATCCACGCCCACATCGCCGACCGCGTCGAGTGCGACGACGCCGTCCGCCGTGGCCACGCCCAGCACGGCGTGCGGCAGACGATCGGCGTCGACGTGCCTGCGCACCCAGTCGAACGCCGCGGAGAAGTCGTCGGACATGGTCATTCCACCTCGTGTCCGAGATCGGGGCGGGCGACAAACCGGGCGGTCGGGTCGGTCATGGTCTCCAGCTCGACGACGATCACCTCGTTCGCTCCTGCCCTGGTCGCCGGTCCCGGCACGAAAAGGGTGCGCTGCGGCCCGCGTCGCCAGTACCGGCCCAGGAAGAACCCGTTCACCCAGGCGTAGCCCTTGCCCCAGCCCGCGGTGTCGAGGAACAGGTCCGCGGGAGCATCGAGGTCGAAGGATGCCCGCAGTCCGGCGGGGCCGGCGACGCGGGCGCCGGCCGGCTCGGCCGCGGCATCCGACACCGCCTGCGCGAGCGCAGGGACGTCGAACGTGCGCACCCGCCAGGGGCCGGGCAACGGTTCGCCGTCCAGCAGCGCGGCTCCGATCAGGCCCTTCGCCTCGCCGAGCTTGGAGTCGTAGTTCACCCGGCCGGTCTCCTCGACCAGCATCCGCAGCTCGGCGCCGGCCGGGATCGCGAGCGACAGATCGCCGATCGTCCGCTGCAGGATGCCGGCGGCGCGGTCGTCGACCGCGACCCAGGCGTAGTCGCGCACTTCGGCGTCGAGTACGCCGGCGGCGCCCGGCAGTGCGGCCGAATATTCGGCGAGCACCAGGTCGGAGCCGAGCTCGTCGAACGTCGGCGGCGTGTCGAACACGCCGCGATCGGTCGCGACGGCGTCCAGCGGGTCGCCCGTCGTGAGGAGCGGAACCGTCAGCTCCGGAGCATCCGCCGGCGTCGGCAGCGGCTCGTCCGGAACCGGCGCGTGCTTCGCGATCACGTCGCGGAACGCGCGGAACTTCTCGGTCACGTCACCGGACTCGGTGATCGGGGCGTCGTAGTCGTAGCTGGTGACCATCGGCAGGTAGCGGCCGGAGTCGTTCGCTCCGTTCGTCAGACCGAAGTTCGTTCCGCCGTGCACCATGTAGATGTTCACGGATGCCCCGGCCTCCAGCAGCCGGTCGAGGTCGGCGGCGCTGTCCGCAAAGTTCGTCGTGTGGTGCTTCTCGCCCCAGTGGTCGAACCAGCCGCACCAGAACTCCATGCACATCAGAGGCCCGGTCGGCTGGTGCTCGCGCAGCGTGGCGAGGCGCTCGTCGATGCGGGAACCGAACGACCCGGTCTTGTGCAGCTCGGGATGCGCGCCGTTCTCGAGCATGTGCGGAATCGGCTGGTCGACCTGGGTCAGCGGCACGGTGATGCCGTTCTCACGCGTGACGCGGATGAGCTCGGACAGGTACTCCTTGTCGCTGCCGTAGGCGCCGTACTCGTTCTCGATCTGCACCAGGATGACGCTGCCGCCGCGGTCGATCTGCCGCGGCGCGACGATCGCGTTGACCTTCTCGAGGTACGGGATGACCTCGGCGAGATAGCGCGGATCGCTGCTGCGCAGCCGCATGGGGTCCCTGAGCGAGGAACGAGACGAAGGGCCGGCGCTGGTCAGCCAGGTCGGCAGGCCGCCGTTGTGCCACTCCGCGCAGACGTAGGGACCCGGGCGCACGATGGCGTGCATGCCCTCTTCGGCGATGAGGTCGAGGAAGCGGCCGAGGTCGACATCGCCGTCTTCGCGCCACTGTCCCTTCACCGGCTCGTGGGCGTTCCAGGCGACATACGTCTCGATCGCGTTCAGCCCCATCAGGCGGGCCTTGCGGATGCGGTCGCGCCACTGCTCGGGGTGGATGCGCGGGTAGTGCATCGCACCCGAGATGATGCGGTGCGGCTGCCCGTCGAGCAGAAAATCGGTCTCGCCGATGGCGAAGCGGGAAGTCATGGCGTCAGCCTATCGGGAAGCGTTTTCCCGTGTCGACCCTCTTGCGGGCGGCGGACCGATCTGCAGTTGGCGGCAGAATCGGCGGCGTGTCCGCCGCCATCCGTCGGATCGTCCGCCAGGTGCAAGGGGACGAGCGGGATGGGGCTCAGGGAACGATGAGCACGCCGTTGCGGCGGTGCGGCAGCCGGGCGAGCGACTCGTCGCGCAGCTCCGGCGGCAGCAGTCGCGCCGGGGCGTCCTGGAACACGACGGGCCGCAGGAACCGGCGGATGGCGGTCGCGCCCACCGAGGTGTGCAGCGAGGTGGTCGCCGGCCACGGACCGCCGTGCTGCTGCGACCAGGTGACCGTGACGCCGGTCGGCCAGCCCGAGAACAGCATGCGCCCGGCACGCGACTGCAGCAGCTCGAGCGTCTCGCCCACCTCGTCGGATGCCTCGGCGTGCAACGTCGCGGTGAGGCTGCCCGGCACCGCGCGCAGCGCTGCGTGCAGCTCGGCCTCGTCGGCATATCGCACCAGCAGCGTGGCGGGGCCGAAGACCTCCTCGAGCAGCACCTGCGGGCGGGCGGCGACAGCCGCGGCATCCGTCGACAGCACGACCGGCCGAGCGCCGTCGGCTGTCTCCGCGCCATAGCCGACGACGGCGACGGACGGGTCGGAGGTCAGCGCGCCGACCCCCGCCGGGAAGGCATCGGTGATCCGCTCGGTGAGCAGCGGGCCGCCGGAGGTATCGGCCGCGGCTGCCGCGAGGGATGCCTCGAATCCGGCATCCGCCGGCACGAAGACCACGCCGGGCTTGGTGCAGAACTGCCCGCTGCCGAGGGTGAACGAGGCGGCGAGGCCGGCCGCGAGCTCCGCGCCGCGCGCGGCGACGGCGGCCGGGGTCAGCACGACCGGGTTGATCGAGCCGAGCTCGCCGTAGAACGGGATCGGGTCGGGCCGCCCCACCGCCAGATCGAACAGCGCGCGGCCGCCGGACAGCGATCCCGTGAATCCCGCGGCCTGCACGACCGGATGCTGCACGAGCGCGTTCCCGGCATCGCGGCCCTCCACCAGAGCGAGCGATCCTGCCGGAGCGCCCGCGGCGCGCAGCGCCTCGGCGGCGATCGCGGCCGTGCGGCGGGACAGCTCCGGGTGCCCGGAGTGCGCCTTCACGATCACCGGGTTGCCCGCGGCGAGCGCCGAGGCGGTGTCGCCGCCGCACACCGAGAACGCGAACGGGAAGTTCGAGGCCGAGAACACCGCGACCGGGCCCACGCCGGTGAGCAGCCGGCGCAGCTCAGGGCGGCCTGCCGATGTATCCGCGTCGTCGACGGTCAGCTCGAGATACGAGCCCTCCTCGACGACCGTGGCGAACAGGCGGAGCTGCCCGGTGGTGCGGGCTACCTCGCCGCGCAGCCGCGTCTCTCCGAGCCGGGTCTCCCGGTCGGCGATCGGGACGAGTTCGTCGGCCGCGGCGTCGAGGCCGTCGGCGATCGCACGCAGCCAGGCCGCGCGCGTATCGGCCGCGGAGGTGAGCCAGACCGGGGCGGCGGCGGATGCTGCCGCGACGAGTGCGTCGAGCTCTGCGGGAGTCGTGGTCATGGTGAAGGCCTTTCGGAAGCGGTGGATTCGGGTCCTGAGCGAGCGGAGCGAGCGCCGTCCTGAGCGAGCGCAGCGAGCCGAAGGGACGAAGGGGACGAAGGGCGTGTGGGGGCGTCCTTTCGTCTCGTCGCTTCGCTCCTCGCTCAGGAGCCGGGATGGGTGGTCAGGAGGTGGGGTCTCGGAACCGCAACCCGAGTCCGGCGTGCGGCACCTCGGTCAGCCGCCCGTCCACGATGCGCACAGGCGAGGGGTCGTTCAGGGCGCCGAGAGTTCCGAACCCGGCATCCTCGACGTCCTCGACCAGCACCTCGGCGTCCAGCGTCATGGCGAGCTGCCCCGAGAGTTCCGGCAGCAGGTGCGGGTGCAGCGCCGCACCGTGCGCTGTGGCGAGCGACGCGATCTCGAGGAACGGGGTGATGCCGCCCACTCGCACGATGTTCGGCTGCACGATCTGCGCCGCTCCTGCGCGCAGGAAGTCGGCGAACCTGTACACCGTGTGAAGGTTCTCTCCGACGGCGATCGGCACCCCGCTGGATGCCTGGAGTCGGCGCGCGAGCTCGGTGTGCCCCGCGAGATCGTCGGCCCGCAGCGGCTCTTCGATCCAGGCGGGATCGGCGGCGGCGAGCACCTCCATCGACGCCGTCGCGCGCTCCAGCGACCAGCGCTGGTTGGCGTCGATCATCAGCTCGCGGCCCGCGCCGAGCACGGATCGCACGGCCATCAGCCGGTCGAGATCCTCGGCGACATCCGGCTTGCCGACCTTCACCTTCACGGCGTCGAAGCCGGAGTCCACCCAGCGCCGCACCTGCGCGACGAGCTCGTCCTGCGTGTAGTGCAGGTTCACGCCGCTGCCGTAGGACCGCACCGCGGTGCGCCGGGAGCCGAGCAGCCCGGACACCGCCACGCCTTCGGCGCGCGCCGCGGCGTCCCACAGCGCCAGGTCGAGGCCGGCCAGCGCGATCGTCGTGATCCCGCCGCCGCCCGCCTCATGCAGGTGCTCCCACGCGGGCTGCCACAGCCGGTCGGACGCCGCGGCCTTCCCGATCGCGAACTCCGCGATGTCGTTTCGCAGCAGGGCGA
This sequence comes from Microbacterium bovistercoris, assembly GCF_003387575.1. Taxonomy (GTDB): domain Bacteria; phylum Actinomycetota; class Actinomycetes; order Actinomycetales; family Microbacteriaceae; genus Microbacterium; species Microbacterium bovistercoris. The sequence goes on from NZ_QUAB01000016.1 coordinate 57,383, forward strand.
TCACGGCCTCGGCGCCGATCTGCGGCGTCCAGGAGAATCCCCAGCCCTCGGCACCGTCGTCGCGCACGACGTGCGTGGCGATCACGCCGACCGAGGTCACGTCCGCGGCCCACGGCCGCGTCAGCGGCACCCGGATCAGCCGGGCCCCGAAGCGCTCGATCCGGCGACCTTCCCCCGGTTCCGGTCTCAACCGTTGCGGGTGTGCGGGGGCCTCACCCGCAACCGCCCCGACCGGAGCTGTGGGGGAAGCCCCCTCCCCGCCTCGTTCCGGTCTCGATCGTTGCGGGTGTTTCGCCGGATCACCCGCATCCGCTGAGACCGGAGCGGTGCGGATCCCAGGCGAACCCGCATCCGTTGGGACCGGAGCCTCGGGGGTCACAGTAGGGCCCGTCCTGCGGCCAGGATGTCGGCCAGCCGGGCTTCCTGCTCGGGCGTCGGATCGACCAGCGGCGCGCGCACACCGCCCACCGGCATCCCGCCCAGGCGCAGCCCGGCCTTGATCAGCGAGACGCCGAAGCCGGGGGACTCGTCGCGCAGCGCGACGAGCGGGGAGTAGAAGCCGTCGAGCAGCTGCAGGCGGCGGTCCTCATCGCCCGCGATGTAGGTGTCGTAGTACGCCTTCGCGACCTCGGGGATCATCGCGAACGCTGCCGACGAGTACAGCGGGATGCCGAGGCCGCGGTAGGCGGCCTGGGTCAGCTCGGCGGTGAGCAGGCCGTTGAAGAACGCGAAGTCGTCGCGGCCCTCGGCACGCACCGCGCGCACGATGCGCTGGGCGGCGTCGACGTCACCGGTGCCGTCCTTGAACCCGACCACCTTCGGGTTGCGGGCGAGGCGCCGCATCGACTCGGCGGTGAACTGCGCGTTGGCCCGGTGGTACACGATCACCGGCAGATCGGATGCCGCAGCGATCCGCTCCACGTACGCGATCAGTCCGGCCTGCGGGGCACCGACCAGGTACGGCGGCAGCACGAGCAGTCCGTCGGCGCCGGCATCCGCCGCGTCGCGCGCGACCTCTGCGGCGTGCCCTAGCGGGCCGCCGGCGCCGGCGATCACGGGCACCCGGCCGGCCACCGCATCGACCGCGGTGCGCACCACGAGACCCGCCTCGGCGGTGGACAGTGCGTGGAACTCGCCGGTCCCGCAAGCCGGGAACACGCCGCCCGCGCCGTGCTCGACGCCCGAGGCGACGTGCGCGGCGAGCAGCTCGGGGTCGATCCGGTCGCCGTCGTCGAACGGGGTGACGGGGAAGAACAGGATGCCGGAGAAGTCCATCAGGCCAGCGCCTTTCGCGATTCGGAAGCGGGGGCGTCGACCAGCTGATCGCGCCAGGATCGGGTGGGGGACCAGCCGAGCAGGCGGCGGGCCTTCGCGTTGGAGAACGCCGGGGAGGTGCCGGTGAGCACGGCGGCGCTGCGCTCCGTGCCGGGGAAGTACTGCGGCACGAGCTCGGCCAGGGGCTCGCGGGCGAGCGCGTCGTCGGCGCCGACGAAGAACGTCTCGGCGTTGGGGATCTCGCCCATCGCGCCCAGCAGCACGCCGCAGAAGTCCGCGACGTCGCGGGCGTCGACGTAGTTGAACACGGCCGGCGCGGAGAGAGCCGGATCGTCCAGGCGCTCCCGCACGGTGTGCCCCTGCTGGGTCGGCGCACCCGCCCATTCCTCCGGGGCGATCACGTAACACGGCCGGAACGACGCCAACCGCACCGCGTCGCCGGTCTGCCTGGCGTACATCTGCACGGACTGCTCGATGATCAGTTTCGACAGCGCGTACGCGTTCCACGGCCGCGGCGGCGTGTCCTCGTCCAGCGGGAAGCGGTCCGGCGCCCATCCGGTCGGGGCGCCGTAGCCGAGCACGGTCGGGCTCGAGGCGGCGATGATGCGCGGGATGCCGGCATCCACAGCCCCGCCGAGGACGGATGCCGCCAGTCCCGCGTTGGTCCGGAGGATCACGTCCTCCGGCGCGCTGAAGGGCACGGCGATGGCGGCGAGATGGATGAGGGCGTCGGCGCGGGCGTCGCGCAGGGCGGACGCCGCGGCATCCGCGTCGGACAGGTCGATGTCGACTGTCGCGACGCCGTCGCGGGCGAAGCCGGCGGGGTGCGCGCGGTCGAGGGAGACGATCTCGCTCCCCGCATCCGCCAGCCCGGCGACCAGGCTGCGCCCGAGCCGGCCTGCGCCTCCGGTGATGACGATGCGGGTCATGCCCGCTCCCGCGCCAGCATCCGGATGCCGAGGTCGGCGACGAGCACCGGCATCCCTGTCTCGAGCGACCTGTTGCCGGCGATGCCGACGGCGATCGACTGCACGCCGTCGGTCCAGTCGGCTGGCCGCGCCAGCGGGTCGTCACCGGGGCCGACGAAGACATCCGACAGCAGCAGCGCATCGCCGCCGCCGTGGCTGCCGCCCTCGTTGACGATCGGCACCTCGAAGGCCTCCTCCCAGTGCCGCTGCACGAGCAGCCGCTCGCTGTGCGGGCGCAGCGATGTGCTGCCGCCGGCTTCGAGAGCACTGGGGTCGACGACCGGATGCAGGCCGTCGTCGATCAGCACCGCGCCGCGTTCGACGACCTCGAGCTCGGCCCTGCCGAGGGTGCCGTTCACGGCGACGCGGTAGCCCTCCCACGGGGAGTGCGCGTTCAGCGAGTACGACATCGTGGCGCCCGACGCGTAGTCCACGATCAGGGCGAGGTTGTCCTCGATGGTGATGCCCTCACTGAACACGTCGAGGTCGCGCACGTAGCCGTCGTGCTGCTCGGCGTCGAGGTACAGCGTCTTCAGCCGCTCGTCGTCGCGCAGATCGAGCTCGAACGCGTCGTGCGCACCCTCGTGCGTGCCGCGGGCCGGCCGATCGGTGAGTCCGCGTGCGGCGGCGTTCTCCGCGCCGTAGAACCGCAGGCCGCCCGAGGCGTAGACCCGCCGCGGCGTGGAGCGGATCCACCAGTTGACGAGGTCGAAGTGATGGCTGGCCTTGTGTACGAGCAGGCCGCCGGAGTTGCTCTTGTCCCGGTGCCAGCGGCGGAAGTAGTCGGCGCCGTGGTTGGTGTCGAGCATCCACGAGAAGTCGACCGACGTGATCTCGCCGATCGTGCCGTCCTGGATCACCTGGCGAAGCGCGCTGTTGCGCGGTGAGTAGCGGTAGTTGAAGGTGAGCACCACGCTGCGGCCGGTGCGCTCGACGGCGTCCTCGATGGCGGCCGCACTCGGAGCGTCGATGGTGAGCGGCTTCTCGACGACGACGTCGGCACCGGCCTCGAGAGCGCGGACGATGAGGCCGGCGTGGGTGCTGTCCTTCGAGCAGATGATCACGCGGTCGACGCGCTCGTCGCGGATCATCCGCTCCAGGTCGTCCGGTGTCCACAGCGACGGGCGCGGTGCGCCGGATGCGGCCACGTTGTCGGCGTGGAAGGCGGCGCGTGCGGGGTTCGGCTCGCAGATCGCGACGAGCTCGGCACGGTCGGCGTAGGTGCCGGTGATCGCGCCGACGTACATCTGCGCGCGGTGTCCGGCGCCGATCAGCGCGTAGCGGGTGCGGGTCATGACTGCTCCGTCCATGATGCTGAGGAAACGTTTTCTGAGCGTAGCACGAACGGCTGGCGAGCGTGCGGAGGGCGGATGCCGGATGAGTAGACTCGCCGTGAGGAAAACGTTGTAGAAACCGGGCCGATTCCCCCTTGCGAAACGTTTCAATTTTGGGTTAGTCTCCAGGCAAGCGTTTTCCTCGCATCAGGGGACACGCACCGGCAAACACAGACATCGTCGTCAGGCATCCCGATCTGACGAAGGAGTCACAGAGAGGACAAGGATGTTCAGCAAGAAGCGTTTGACGGCCACCGCGGCCGTCGCCGCCGGCGCGGCACTCGTGCTGGCCGGATGCTCGGGCAGCAGCGGCTCGGATGCCGAGCCGAGCTTCGACCCCGACGAGAAGGTCACCCTGAACCTGGCGTTCTGGGGCAACGACGTTCGCGCCGACCTGTACAACCAGGCCATCGAGGCGTTCAACGAGGAGTACCCGAACATCAAGGTCAACTCCACCTTCCTCGACTTCCCGAGCTTCTGGGAGAAGCGCCAGACCGAGGCGGCCGGCGGGAACCTGCCGGATGTCATGCAGTTCGACTACTCGTACCTGCGCCAGTACTCCGAGAACGGGCTGCTGCTCGACCTCGACCCGTACATCGGCGGGATCATCGAGAAGGACCCGCTGCCCGAGAACATCCTCAAGATCGGCGTCGTCGACGACACCACGTACGCGATCCCGACCTCGACCAACGCCTGGGGCCTGTTCACCAACCCCAGGCTGCTCGAGACCGTGGGCGTGGAGGACTTCGCCGGCGGCAGCTGGGACGACTACACCGACTGGATGAAGACCGTCACCGATGCCGGCGCCGGGAACGTCTGGGGCGGCAGCGACTTCACCGGCCGCATCCAGAACTTCGAGGTGCAGCAGCGAGCCAAGGGCGAGGACCTGTTCACCGAGGACGGCAAGGCCAACTTCACCGAGGACGACCTGAAGGCGTTCTGGGAGCAGGGTGAGGCGATCCGCGACGGCATCGGCGTCCCGCCGCAGAAGGTCGAGGAGCTCAAGCCGCTCGGCGCGTTCGACAGCGCGCACGCCACCAGCGAGCTGACCTGGGACAACTTCGGCGCCGGCTACCTGGCGAACCTCGGCGCGGACTACACCGAGCTCAACCTCATCGAGCCGCCCGTCACCGAGGAGGGTGCGAAGGACCTCTACCTGAAGCCCTCGATGCTGCACGCGATCTCGGCGAAGACCAAGCACCCCGAGGCTGCGGCCACGCTGGTGAACTTCCTGATCAACTCGCCCGAGTCCGGCGAGATCTTCGGCACCAACCGCGGTCTGCCTGCGTCGGAGACGGCGCTCGCCGCGGCCGACCTCGACCCTGTCGCACAGCAGATCAAGGACTACGAGGAGTCGATCAGCGACCGCCTCGGCGACGCCCCGCCCGTGCCGATCAACGGCTACGGCACGCTCGAGCAGAAGTTCCTCGAGATCGGCCAGGAGCTCGGCTACGGCACCATCAGCGTCGACGACGCGGTGAAGCAGTTCTTCTCCGAGATGGACGTCGTGCTGAACCAGTGAGAAACTCGCCGGGCCGGAGCGCGTCTCCGGCCCGGCGCACCACTCCAAGGAAGGGGTCGTCGTGAGTACGACAGCGACGAGAGTCATCGTCACAGAGAAGCCGGGCAAGCGCGGGCTGCTGCGCGGCAGCCGGCCGGAGGTGCCGCTGCAGCGGCCGGGGCAGAAGGCGCGTTCGCGCAAGGAGACCGCGGCCGGGTATGCGTTCCTGACGCCGTGGTTGATCGGGTTCTTCGGTCTGACAGCCCTGCCGATGGTGTACTCGCTGTACCTGTCGTTCACGCGGTACAACATCTTCCAGCCGCCGAAGTGGATCGGGTTCGAGAACTACGTCCGGCTGTTCACGAACGACCCGGTGTTCATCCAGTCGGCCCAGATCACCCTCGTCTACGTGTTCGTCGGCACCCCGATCACCCTCGCTGCGGCACTGGGTGTGGCGATGCTGCTGAACTACCGCGACAAGGGTTCCGGGTTCTTCCGGTCGGCGTTCTACGCGCCGTCGCTGATCGGCGGGTCGGTGTCGGTGGCGATCGTATGGCGGGCGATGTTCTCCACCGACGGCCCGGTCGACAACGGACTGAGCTTCTTCGGCATCGACATCGGCGGGTGGATCGGCAACCCGGCGATGATCCTGCCGATGATGATCCTGCTGCACGTGTGGCAGTTCGGGTCGACCATGGTCATCTTCCTCGCCGGTCTCAAGCAGATCCCGAAGGAGCTGTACGAGGCGGCCGAGATGGACGGCGCAGGTCCCTGGCAGAGATTCCGCGCGGTGACGATCCCGATGCTGTCCCCAGTGATGTTCTTCAACCTGCTGCTCGGCCTGATCGGCGCGTTCCAGGTGTTCGCCTCGGCGTACATCATCTCCAACGGCACCGGCGGCCCCGCGGGCATGACGAACTTCATCACCGTGTACATGTACAAGCGCGGATTCTCCGACGGCCAGATGGGCTACGCGGCAGCGATCGCCTGGGTGCTCCTCGTGGTCGTGGCCATCATCGCCGCCATCCTTTTCCGCACCCAGAAGTCCTGGGTCCACTACGCAGGAGATGACCGATGAGCACCGCATCCTTCTCCGAGGGGTCCCTCGAGATCGTCGAGCAGCAGATCACGCCGACCGACTCGCCCAAGCGCCGCCGCGTCAAGCGCGGCACCTGGCAGACCGTCGTCTGGTTCGCCGTGCTGATCCTGCTCACCGCGGTGGTGCTGTACCCGCTGCTGTGGCTGTTCTTCTCCACCTTCAAGCCGAACTCCGAGTTCGGTCAGAACACCGGCCTGATCCCGGAGAACTGGTACCTCGGCAACTACGCGAAGGTCATGGAGGGCATCGCCGGCGTGCCGATGTGGAAGTTCTTCCTGAACTCGCTGATCCTGTCGGTCGCCGCCGTGATCGGCACGGTGCTCTCGTCGGCGCTCGCCGCCTACGCGTTCGCGCGGATCCGGTTCAAGGGCCTGGGCATCTTCTTCGCCGCGATGATCGGCACGCTGCTGCTGCCGTTCCACGTCGTGATCATCCCGCAGTACATCATCTTCAACAAGCTCGGCTGGATCGACACCTTCATCCCGCTGATCCTGCCGAAGTTCCTCGCCACCGGGGCGTTCTTCGTGTTCCTGATGGTGCAGTTCATGCGGCAGATGCCCCGCGACATGGACGAGGCCGCCCGCATCGACGGCGCCGGCCACCTGCGCATCTTCTGGGCGATCATCCTGCCCCTGATCAAGCCGGCCCTGATCACGTGCGCGATCTTCGCGTTCATCTGGGAGTGGAACGACTTCCTCGGCCCGCTGCTCTACCTGACCAGCCCCGAGAACTACCCGCTGCCGATCGCGCTGCGCCTCTACAACGACGCCTCCTCCGGCGGCGCCGACTACGGCGCAACCGTCACCGCCTCGTTCGTCGCCCTCGTGCCGGTGCTGCTGTTCTTCATCGTGTTCCAGCGCTTCCTCGTCGACGGCGTCGCCACGCAGGGATTGAAGGGCTGACCATGTCGCGCGCTTCGAAGGCGGCCGTGCGGGACTCGCGCTCCGGTGCGGGCCCCACGGTCGCCGGTGCCGAGCCCGGGCCGAACCCGGGTGCGACCGCGAAGTTCGGCCTGTTCGGCGAGGTGCTGACGGTCGGGCTGCTGATCACTGCGGCCGGCCTGGCCGTGGTCACCCTGCCGATCGCGCTCGCCGCGGGAGTGCGGCACCTGCGCCGGTTCGTCTCGGCCGAGGATTCCCGTGCGGGGCTGTTCTGGGCCGACGTACGGCGCGGTGTCGTGCCGAGCCTTCCGCTCGGCGTCGGCGTGGTGCTGCTCGCGGCCGTGCTGCTGATCGACATCGACCTCGCGGGCTCCGGCGTGCTGCCCGGCGGCCCCGTGGTCGCGGCGGTCGGCTGGGCGGGTCTCGCGGCCCTGGTCACCGGCATCCTGCTGGTCGCCGGCGCGTGGGATCCGGATGCCGGATGGCGGTCCGCGCTGCGCGCGGTGCCCGCCCGCGCAGCATCCGACCCGGCGGGCACCGCCTACCTGCTCGCGACCGGCGTCTTCGTCGGGGTCGTGACGTGGATGCTGGTTCCGCTCTTCATCCCCGCGATCGGATGCGCCGCCCTGGCCGTCGTCGCGATCCCCGCGCGGCGCCGCCGCACCGTCTGAATCCTTGCTCGACACATCTGACGAAAGGTCATTCCCCTCATGAGCGCGCCCTCCTTCCGCCGCCGGCTGCTCGCCGGCGCCGCTGCTGCCGCCGCCGGCGCCCTGGTGCTGTCCGGCTGCGCCGGCAGTGAGCCGGCAGCCGAGTTCGACCCCGACGAGAAGGTCACGCTGAGCTTCGCGTTCTGGGGCAACGACGACCGCGCTGCCCGCTACAACGACCTGATCGCAGCCTTCAACGAGGAGCACCCGAACATCAAGGTCAACGTCAGCTTCACCGACTACCCCAGCTACTGGGAGAAGCGGGCGACCGAGGCCGCCGGTGGTGGCCTGCCCGACGTGTTCCAGTTCTCGGACAGCTACCTGCGCCAGTACGCCGAGCCCGGGTACGTGCTCGACCTCGGCACCCAGAAGGACTACATCGACTTCTCGACCTTCGAGGACTCGCTGCTGGGCACCGGACAGCTCGACGGCACGCAGTACTCGCTGCCGACCGGATACAGCATGTGGGCGAACTTCGTGAACGACGACCTGCTCGCGAAGTACGGCGTCGACGCTCCCGAGGGCGGCACCAGCCCGGCGGAGTTCGACGACTGGATGGCCGGCTTCACGGAGGCATCCGGCGGCGCCGTGTACGGCGGAACCGACTACACCCAGCGCATCCAGGGCTTCGAGCTGTCGCTGCGCGCCCACGACAAGAACCTGTACACCGACGACGGCGAGCTCGGCTTCACCGAGGACGAGCTGCGCGACTACTGGAACAGTGGGGCGGGGCTGCGCGACGGCGTCGCCGTGCCGCAGCAGAAACTCGAAGAGATCAGCCCGAAGTCGGGCATGGGCGCGCAGCTGACGGCGACCGAGATGAGCTGGAGCAACTTCCTGGGCGGGTACCTCGCCGACTCCGGCGCGAAGTCGATCTCGATCATCGCGCCGCCGACCGACAAGGCCGGGTCGAAGGACCTGTACCAGCAGGGTGGACTGCAGATCGCGATCTCGGCCAAGACCAAGCATCCCGAGGCCGCGGCGATCTTCCTCGACTACGTCGTGAACAGCGAGGAGGCCGGCAAGGTCTTCGGCACCACGCTGGGCTTCCCCGCGTCGTCGAGCAAGCTCGCCGGCACGAACCTCGAGGGCGTCGACAAGCAGGTCGCCGACTACATCGAGTCGGTGTCGGACCGCGTCGGCGAGGCGCCGCCGGTGCCGGTGATCGGCTACGGATCGCTGGAGCAGAAGTTCTGGGACCTCGGCAAGGAGATCGGACTGGGCACGGTCTCGGTGGATGACGCCGTCGAGCAGTTCTTCGCCGAGGCGGACGTCGTCCTGCAGTAGCGGGCGGCCCTCACTCCGGTCGCAGTTCGCCCCGCTTCGCACACGTCGGAGCGGGGCGAACTGCGTTCCAGGGCGGTCAGGCGTGCGGGGGAGCGGTGCTCCCGCGCACGATGAGCTGCGGCGACAGCGTCTGGAACGGCGTCGGCTCCTCGTCCTGCAGCAGAGCCTGCATCGCCTGCCAGGCGCGCTCGCCGAGTTCGGATGCCGGCACGGCGGCCGTCGTCAACGGCGGCGAGGTGTAGGCGGCGAAGGGGATGTCGTCGAAGCCGACGATCGACAGCTGCTCCGGCACCCGGATGCCGCGCGTGGTGAGCTCGGACAGCAGGCCCATCGCCACCAGGTCGTTGAACGCGAGCACGGCAGTCGCGCCGGAGTCGAGCACCCCGTCAGCCGCGGCCGTGCCGCTGTCGAAGCCCACGCCGGCGGGCAGCTCGTCGATCACGAGGTCGTCATGATCGGCGAGAGCCCGGGCGATCGCCTCCTGCCGGGCCACGTGCGAGGCGCTGCGCGTCGAGCCGGCGAGGTACAGCAGGTGCCGGTGCCCCTCGGCGACGAGATGCTCGATCAGCTCGCGCAGCGCAGCGCCGTAGTCCGCGGCGACGACGGGGGCGCCGTCCTGCACGCCGCGGTTGATCACGACGACGGGGGAGAGCGTGGGAAGCAGCGCCGTGAGCTCGTCCTGTGGCATGCGCGGCGAGCACAGGATGACGCCGTCGGTGCGGCGGCGGGTGGTGCCGGCGAGGGCGCGCTCCTCGGCGAGATCCTCCACCGAGTCCGCGATGAGCACGTGATAGCCATCCAGCGTCGCGGCCCGGCTGAGCCCGCGCAGGATCGCCTGGAACGTCGGGTTCTCCAGGTCGGGGATGACGACGGCGACGGTCTGCGTGCGGCCGAGGACCAGGCTGCGTGCGACGGGGTTCGCGGTGTAGCCGAGCTCCTGCGCGGCGGCGAGCACGCGCGCTGCGAGGGCGGGATCGACGGTCGGGTTGCCGTTCATCGCGCGCGAGACCGTCGACAGCGAGACGCCGGCCAGTTTCGCGACATCGGTGATGCCCGCTCGTTTGGATGCGCCCGTCATGCTCCCCCGTCCGTGTGTGCTCTCCGAGAGTACGCCATACTGATCAGAAAACGTTTTACCGGAGGTGCGACATGGCGGGTTCCCCGGCGGACAGACAGCAGAAGCAGGAGCGGCTCGTGCGGGTGCGCGCGGCGGCGGAGGCACCACTGCTGCTGACCTCGCACGAGGCGATCTCCTGGTATCTCGAGGGAGTCCGCACGCACGTCTCGCTCGCGGGACCGCCGGTCCTCGCCGTCCGCGCCGCGGACGACGGCGACACGCTCTTCGTCGCGGCGAACGAGGCCGACCGGCTCATCGCGGAGGAACTGCTGCCGGAAGAAGCCGGCCGAATCGTGCGCGTACCGTGGCAGCTGCCGCCGGCCGTGGCAGCCGCCGAGGCAGGCGGTGTCGCCGAGGCGGATGTCGCCGCGCCGCTGCGCGCCGCGCGGGCATCCCTGCTGCCCGCGGAACGCGAGCGGTACCGGATGCTGGGTCGCGAGACCGCCGAGGTGCTCACCGACGTCCTGCGCGACGCGCAGCCTGCGCAGTCGGAGCGCGCGCTCACCGGTGCCGTGTCCGGTGCGCTCGCCGCCCGGGGCATCGATCCGCTGGTCGTGCTCGTCGCCGGTGCGGGGAGGGTCGGCTACCGGCATCCGCTGCCGACAACAGCGCCGCTCGGCGAGCGCGCGATGGTGGTCGTCTGCGGGCGCCGGCACGGCCTCATCGCGAACGCGACCCGCTGGGTCGGCCGGGCAGGGGCGGATGACGAGCGCGTGCTCGCGGTCGAGCGCGCCTTCCTGGATGCCTCGGTGCCGGGCATCCGATTGAACGAGGCGTTCGCCGCGGGGATCGCGGGATACGCGGCGCAGGGTTTCGACGCGGAGGAGTGGCGGAGGCATCACCAGGGCGGGCCGACCGGATATGCCGGTCGCGACCCGCGCGCGACCTCCGACACGGATGACGGCATCGTCGACGGTCAGGCGTTCGCGTGGAACCCGACCGTGCCGGGCGGCAAGGTCGAGGACACGATGGTGTGCGACGGCGACGGCTGGGAGGTGCTCACCCTCGACGAGCGCTGGCCCACGGTCGAGCACGCCGGGCTGCGGCGTCCGGTCGCAATGCCCTTCCGGTGACCCGACCCCCTCTGGGTCGCTGGGCCCGTCGAAGCGTCCCCGCGCACGCTTGGAGTTCTGCAGAATCGCGGACGGAAGCGCGTCAGAGCATCCGGGATTCTGCCGTTCTCCGGGATTCTGTCGCCGGAAGTCACCGGTCAGAGCCGGGAGAGTGGCCGCGGTCGGCGGGGCGTGCATCCGGAGATCGGCAACATCGCGGAGCAGTCCGCGCCGGAGCATCCGCGATTCTGCGGATCTCCGAGAACCTGCCGGCGGATCAGCCCGCGAGCATCCGCTCGACGGATGCCGCATCCCGCCGCCCGTCGGCGACCAGACCGCGGAAGGTCCGGGTGAGCGACTCGCCGGCGGCGAGCTGCACGGGGCTGTCCCAGGCCAGCGCCGATCCGATGCCGGGGTAGTCGTCGACGCGCACGAACCACGGGTCGGCCGCGGTCGCGGCGTCTGCCGGGGCGAGCGCGACGGTCGCCTCGCCGTCGGCGAAACGCGCGGCGAACGACACCCAGGGCGCGATCGCGCCGTGCACGGATGCTTCACCCGTGGCATCCGGGGTGCGCACCTCGATGTCGGTGGCCGGCGCGAGCCGCCAGGCGAGGCCGCCGTATCCGCCGCCCACGCGCCCGTGGGAGCCAGGGCTGCCCAGTTCGATCGCGTGCGCGCCCGCGCGCAGCGTCGTCGTGAACAGGAACGTCCAGGCGTCGTCCTCAGGCGACATGGCGAAGGAGGTCTCCTCGGTCAGCGCGACGGAGCCATCTGGTCGCTGCCATTCCGCGGTCCGGGCGAACCCGTCGTCCGTGTGCTCGAATGACGTGGTGACGATCCGGCCGTGGTCGTCGAGCCAGCGGTAGCCCTCATCGCGGACGTAGGTGGGTCCGCCCCAGAAGTTCACGTCGCCGGCGTGCTGAATGCCGAACGACAGCCCGAGGTGCCAGTCGTGGTCGGCGGGGTGGGCGTCGGTGACGCGGATGCCGCCGAGCGTGCGGATCGGGTGCAGGAAGGGCCGCGGGCTGGAGGTGGGCGTCACCGCCGAACCGTCGTCGTGAACCGCGACGACGGCGTCGCCGACCGCGATCTCCGTGGTGCTGCCCGATGCGGGGATCGGAGCGAACGGCGCGTGCAGTTCGCTGAACAGCGCACCGCTGCGCGCGGCGCGCTCGACCCAGAAGGCCGCGTCGCGCACGGCCGCCACGCGCTCCGGTCCTTCGCCGAGCTCGTCGATCTGCTCGGCAGGGATCGCGACGGGGTCGGGTGCGGTGCGCACGGCCTCGAGCACCTCCATGTAGGCGCCGCTGTCGACCAGCGCCGACGAGAGCGGGATGCCGGTCGCACGGTGGTCGAGCAGCTCCTCGAACAGGTCGGTGCGTCCGGTCTGCCGGACGGTGCCGTCGGCCTCGGTGAGGGTGTCCTCGGTGTACGAGAAGACGACATCTCGGGCGGGGCTGCGCACCTCGATGAGCGGTGCGCTGGAGACCGCGGATGCCAGGGTGAGCCCGCCCGAGATCACGCGGCCGTCGTGCAGGGTGATGCGCACGGCGGAGGTGTCGTCGGCCTGGATGCCGGCGGCGTGCAGCAGCTCGAGCTCGATGCGGGCGACGTCCTCGCGGCGGCGGGCGCCTGCGATGCGCAGGGCGGTGGCGATGGCGTGCGAGAGGGCGTTGGTGAGCACGCCGTCGGTGACGGGAGCGCCGTTCAGCACGCGGTGGCCGGCCCAGGCGGAGCGGGTCCAGTAGGCGGTGTCGCGGGTCCACGCTCCCCAGGTGGCGACGGATGTCGCGGTGCCGAGTTCCGCGAGCTCGGCGAGCGCGTGCGATCCCATGCTCTGGAAGCCGATCTGCACCGCGCGTCCGGTGCGCTCCTGCAGGTCGAGCAGCGCGGTGAACTGCTCCATGGTCGCCACCGGCGGCTTCTCGAGGTAGAGGTCTGCGCCGTGCTCGAGTGCGGCGGACGCCAGCGGGAAGTGCGTGCCGGTCGGCGTGGCGACGATGACGATGTCGGGGCGGATGCCCGAGGCGAGGGCCTCGTCAAGGCTCGGCCAGTGCGGAGCATCCGCACCGTAGCCGCTCTCGGGTGCGCCGGCCGGGTCGACCAGGCCGATCAGGCGGACGCGGTCCTGCAGTCGGTCGAGGTTGCGCAGGTGCACGGCGCCGAAGCCGCGGGCGCCGACGAGCAGGACGGTGGGAGTGGTCATGCTCCCATCGTATTGGAAAGCGCTTCCCCAACGGAAGAGTGGTGGATTCGGCGTGAGGGAGCAGAGCAGTTATGATGGACGGACGTGCGTGGCTGAGGCTTCGCACATGGAGACGTCGCATAGTCAGGCCTAGTGCACCACCCTGCTAAGGTGGAGTCCCCTCACGGGGACCGAGGGTTCAAATCCCTCCGTCTCCGCCAATGCGAAACGGCCCCAGGACGAAGTCCAGGGGCCGTTTCGCATTG
>NZ_QUAB01000017.1 GCF_003387575.1 Microbacterium bovistercoris
AGGGTCAGCTGGACGCCCTGAAGGGGCAGGTGGACAACCTGCTGGGTGAGGACTTCAAGACGCAGCACGCGTCGGGCAAGTTCGGTGAGGGCTACGGTGAGCTCACGACGGGTCTGAAGGGTGCTGTGGACGGCATCAACGACATGTCGGAGGCGCTGCTGGGCATGATGCGTGCGATCCAGGATCTGGATCAGCAGCTCGCCGGCAGCTGAGCCGAACGGGTTTCCGCACGGGCGGCCGGTGCTTGACAGCGCCGGCCGTTCGTCGCATTCGAGGGGGAGTGAGCGGTATGACGGATGACAGGCTGAGGGAGGCGCTCGACGGGCTGTGTGTGCGCGTGCCCGAGACGCCGGAGGATGCCGCGGCGCTGCGCGCCGAGGTGCAGGCGGCGGATGCCGCGCTCGGTGAACTGCTGCGGCGCGCGGCGAAGCGGACGGAGCGGTGACATGACCGACGTCAGGATGGACCTCGACCGGTTGGAGTCCACGGCACACACCGCCAGGGGACTGGCGACGACCTTCGACGACGCGGAGGAGTTCGCGGACGACCTCGGCGAACTCACCGGCCACGGCGGCCTCGCGAACAAGATCGAGGACTTCGGCGGCAAGTGGGACATCGCGCGCGAGGAGCTGCGCGACAACCTGCGTTCGCAGGCCGACTTCATGCAGGCGATCGTCGACACCTTCCGCGACCTCGACGACAAGATGGCGCAGGAAGGGGAGGGCTAGATCATGAGCGTGCTTCCCGGCCAGCCGGCCGAACTGACCTCCCGTGCCGCAGGCCTCGTCGCCTCTGCGGAGGTCATCCTCACCGTCATCCAGGAGCTGCGCGGCATCGTCGCCGACGACGAGGGCAAGGCCGTCCAGGCGCTCTACGAGCAGAACGAGCAGATCTCCTCGGACCTGGAGCGGATCCATCCGCGCTACAAGGGCACCGCCGACGCGATCACCGAGTACGCCGTCGCCCTCACCGCCGCGCACGAGGATGCGCATCGCGCGCAGGACGACCTCGACGACGCACTCGTCGCGCAGAGCCGCGCCGACCGCGCGCTCGAAGACCTGAACGACCAGGTGAACGCCGCCGACGAGCCGGCGCCGTCGCTCACCGACCAGGTGCCGGGCGCCCAGCGAGCCGCGGACGACGCTCAGGCCGCCGTCGGATCCGCCCGGGCGCGGATCGACGCCGCGCGCGAGGCGATGGATGCCGCAGCCGAGACGGCGATCCGCAGGATCGACGCGGCGATCGACTCCACGAACGAAGGCTTCTGGGACAAGGTCGGCGACTTCTTCTCCGACATCGGTGACTTCCTCGCCGGCATCGCGGACTGGATCGGCGACTTCCTCGAGGACGTCGTCAACCTGCTCAAGAAGATCGCGGACACCATTGTCGCGATCCTGGGAGCCCTCGTCGTCCTGCTGCTCATCGTCGCGATCGGAGCGCTGTTCGGCACGATCGGCCTGATCATCGGTGCGATCATCGCCGGCGTCCTCGCCGCATTCCTCATCTGGAGCGTGCTGTCCGACGTGACGGGGGACACGCCGAAGGTGAGCGAGACAGACCCGTACAAGGACGCGAAGAGGAAGGAGATCCCCGACGATCCCAGCCTCGCGAACGTCCTCGACGGGGCGGGCGAGGTCGACGAGCTCGGCAAGGCCGAGGACAGCGTCGTGAAGATCACGAAGGTGCTCGGCCCGGACGGCTGGTACTACACCGTCACCCTGCCGAGCACGCAGGAGTGGCTGTCGCGGTTCGGCGATCAGGGCGCCGTGAACGATCTCGACAGCAATCTCGCCCTGATGCTGACGCCGGCGCTGCAGACCCAGTACGAGCGCGCCGTGCTCGAGGCGATGGATCAGGCGGGGATCGGCCCGGACGACCCGGTGATGCTCGTGGGATTCAGCCAGGGCGGCATCATGGCGGGACATCTCGCCGCCTACAACTCCGACTACAACTGGCAGGCGGTGGTCGCTGCGGGAGCGCCGATCGACCACATGCCCATTCCGGACGACATCGACGTGGTGTCCGTGCAGCACAACGGAGATCCGGTGCCGCGACTGGACGCCATCACCGGTGACTTCGACAGCATCGATCACGGATCGAACTGGACATCGATCCGGGTCGACCCGCCGAACCCGGACCCCGTCCTCGGTGTGGATGTCGGCGCGCACAGCGCCAGCGCGTATTCCGACACCTATCAACAGCATCTCGCGGAGGTCCAGGCGAATCATCCCGATCTCGCCAACTTCTTCAACGATGATGGGTACACGGACATCTCGTACTACCACTGGAGCGAATGAGCATGCAGCGATGGAGCGCGGGAGGACGACGCCTGCTCGCCGTCGCATTGACGGGTGTGCTGCTCGGCGGCGGACTGACCGGGTGTGGTTTCCCGGGGTCGGCGCCGAACGGCGGCCAATCGGAGGAGACGACTGTGGACTACGGGGATGTGTCGGCTGCCGTGACGAAGGCCGTGCCGCGGGTCGTGGAGGTGGACAGCCTGGAGCGATCGCGTGACGGTTTCGGATACCGGCTCAGCGTCGGGCTCGTCACCGACTCGGCGAAGCCGTTCACGAGTGACGAACTCGATACGGTCATCGAGACGATCTGGCTGACTCTGCCGTGGGAGCCGGGAACCATCAAGCTGGTGGCCGGAGTCACGACGGACGACGGTGAGGATCCGGTCGATCTCAGGGCGGCAGCCTCGGAACTCGATCCGCTCTCGGTCACGAACGCCGGCCAAGGCGGCGTCAGCGTGACCGGCATGAAGTCCCGCTACGGCGCCTGGACGGCGCCGGAGTGACCCCTGCGGGATCGCGCGTCAGCCGACGCCTCCTCGCCGTGACGCTGGTGGGTGCACTTCTGGGCGGCGCCCTCGTCGGCTGCGGCGCTCTGGCCAGAGAGTTCAGGATGGAGAAGGAGCCGGCGGACTACGGCGACGTGTCGTCCGCCGTGACCGACGCCGTGCCGCGGATCGTGGCAGTGGAGGATCCCGAGCGGTGGCGCAACGGCTTCGGCTGGGCACTCGGGCTGTCGTTCGTCACCGACTCCGCGGAGCCGTTCACCGCTGAAGAGCTGGATGCTGCCGTGGAGACGATCTGGCAGACGCTGCCGTGGGAGCCGAACTCGATCAGGCTGATCGCCGGTACTTCGACGCCCGACGGCGAGCCCGTCGACCTGCGCGCCGCAGCCGAGGAGCTCAGCCCGCTCAGCGCCACGGACGCGGGGCAGGGCGGTGTCACGCTCACCGGCATGTCCGACCGCTACGGCGACGGGAAGGAACCCGAATGACCAGTCCTGAACTGCGCTTCCGCCTGCCGGGGCGCTGGTACTCGGTCGACCTCGCGGGCGGGGACGCCACCGCGGCATCCGTCCGCCGGATCGCGAAGGACGCCGTCGGCGTCGCCGACGACCGCGCCCCCGAACGTGCTCGGGTGCGCCGCCAGCTCGAGGAGGCCGTCGCGGCCGGCGCGCAGGGCGACGTGCGCGCCATCATGTTCGCGACCGAGATCGCCGCCGGGACGCCGCTGCCGGTGACGCTGCTCGTTTTCGAGCCGGCCGATCTGCGCATGAGCCCCGCGATCGGCACCGCACCGCAGACCGTGCTGAAGGTCATGGCCGAGGGGCTGAAGCAGCTCGACCCGGCAGCGCACGCCTCGATGGTCGAGGTGCGCGGACCCGCAGGTCCCGCGTTGCGCACGCATCGGGTCGAGCCCGTGCAGGACGGCAGTGAGGCCGACGGCACGCTGCGGCTCGTCGCCGACTACTGGATCCCTGTTCCCGGAACCAAGCAGATGCTGATGGTGCGCCTCTCCACGCCGCTGGGCGAGCTGGAGAACATGATGTGCGCGCTGTTCGACGAGTTCGTCGCGGCGTCGTACTTCCGCGCGGAGCATCCGCCGTCGCTGCGTGACGAACTGTTCGCCGCCAGGAGCTGATCTGCAGGCGCTCAGCGCCCCGCGTCGGCGAGGTGACGGGCGTGGTGGTTCAGCACCTTCACCATGATGCCGCGGCGGCGCAGCTCGGCGACCGTGCGGGTCTCCTCGTCGATGTCGCGACCAAGGGCGTGGATCGTCGCGACGACGAGCACATCCCCGGGGTTCAGCGTGTCGATCAGACGGGTGAGCCGGTTGCCCCAGCTCTCCAGGATCTCGGGAGCCGGATGCCGGAACCCCTCGATCGGCACCCCGAAACGGGCCAGATCGTCGCGCTGCTCCACGACCGACGGCATGCCTTCGCGGCTTACGACCAGCCCGACCAGTCGCGCGCCGTCAGGGCGGGCCGACCACCAGTTGTCGTTCTGCTGCAGCTCGGTGAAGCACTTCGGGCACTGTGCGGCCGCGTGCGGCAGGTTCAGCGGGCTGGTCAGCGCTTCCTCGATCGCCGCCGGTCGCCCGGGGGTTCTCGTCACGTCGTCCATCGCCGTACCTCCTCCCCCTATTCTGCCTGACTCCCGCGACGAAGGGCTGCCGGTCAGAGCAGTCCCAGGGTGCGCACGGCCTCACGCTCGTCGATGAGTTCTGCGACCGAAGCGTCGATGCGCGTGCGCGAGCGCTCGTCGATCTCCAGCCCCTCGATGATCTGCCAGCGTCCGCCGGCGGAGCGCACCGGGAACGACGACACGAGCCCCTCGGGCACGCCGTACTCCCCGCGGGACACCACGGCTGCGCTGGTCCATTCCGCCCCCTGCACCCAGTCGCGCACGTGATCGATGGTCGCGCTCGCCGCGGAGGCCACGGAGGAGGAGCCGCGCACCTCGATGATCTCGGCGCCGCGCTTCGCGACCCGGGGGATGAACTCGCTGTCCAGCCACGCGTCCACGTCGCCGACGCGCTCGGCGAGGGCGTCGGCAGCGGGGCGCCCTGCGACGGTCGCGTGCGAGATGTCGGGGTACTGGGTCGCCGAGTGGTTGCCCCAGATCGTCACACCGCGGATGTCGGCCACAGGGGCGTCGAGCGCTGCGGCGAGCTGCGCCCGAGCCCGGTTCTCGTCGAGCCGGGTGAGGGCGCTGAACTGCTCGGCGGGTACGCCGTCGGCGGCCGCGGCGGCGATCAGCGCGTTCGTGTTGGCCGGGTTGCCCACCACGCTCACACGCACGTCGGATGCCGCGTGCGCGGCGATCGCGCGGCCCTGGGGAGCGAAGATCCCGCCGTTCGCCGCGAGCAGGTCGCCGCGCTCCATGCCCGGGCCGCGCGGCCGGGCGCCGACGAGAAGGGCGAGGTTCGCTCCGTCGAATCCGACCGCCGCATCATCGGTGACCTCGACGTCGTCGAGCAGCTCGAAGGCGGCATCCTGCAGTTCGAGAGCCGCTCCCTCGGCCGCCTTCAGCCCCTGCGGGATCTCCAGCAGCCGCAGCCGGACGTGCTCGTCCGGACCGAGCATGTCGCCCGCCGCGATGCGGAAGAGCAGTGCATAGCCGATCTGTCCGCCGGCTCCGGTGAGAGTGATGGTGGTCGCCATGGATCGAGCCTATGACGTATGCGTGACGCGCGGTGCGGGGTACGTTTTCTGCATGACGTTCAATCCGGATGCCGACATCTCCGGCAACAAGACGCGCAGGCGGGGGCGGACGACGGCCATCGCCGGCGGCGGCGCCGTCGGCATCGTCGCGATCCTCGCCCTGCTCGCGGGGCCGCTGTTCGGCATCGACCTGTCCGGTCTGGTCGGCGGACTGCCCGGCGGGGAGCAGCAGCCCGCGGCATCCGACGGCGGTACGCTGACCGAGTGCAAGACCGGCGAGGACGCGAACACGAACGACGACTGCCGCATGGCGGGCGCCGAGGTCGTGCTCAACGACTACTGGGCCCAGCACGTCGACGGGTACGTCGAGCCGACGATGACCGTCGTCGACGGGCAGACGCCCACCCAGTGCGGCACCGCGTCGAACGCGGTCGGTCCGTTCTACTGCCCGCCCGAGCAGGGTGTCTACATCGATCCGACGTTCTTCCAGCTGATGAGGCAGCAGTTCGGGGCATCCGCCGAGGAACTCGCCCAGCTGTACATCGTGGGGCACGAATGGGGTCATCACATCCAGAACATCACCGGGACGATGGACCAGTATCCGACGGGCGGCACCGGGCCGGAGAGCAACGGCGTGCGCATGGAGCTGCAGGCCGACTGCTATGCGGGCGCCTGGCTGGGCGACGTCACCGAGCTCGAGGACGACAACGGCAACCCGTACCTGGAGAAGCCGACCGAGGCGCAGATCAGGGATGCGCTGAACGCGGCCTTCACCGTCGGCGACGACCACATCCAGCAGCAGTCCGGCTTCGTGAACCCGGAGAGCTTCACGCACGGCACCAGCGAGCAGCGCCAGGCGTGGTTCGCCGACGGCTACAAGAACGGCCTCGGCGTCTGCGACACCTTCTCGGTGCCGGGGGACAGGCTCTGACTTCTGGTTAGGTTGAGGGAACGCAGTCCGAACGACCGGGGGGTTGAAGGATGGATCTGGACGCGCTGTATCCGCCGATCGAACCGTACGGGACCGGCGAGCTCATCGTGGGCGACGGCAATCGCATCCACTGGGAGCAGAGCGGCAACCCCGACGGCAAGCCGGTCGTGTTCCTGCATGGCGGTCCGGGCAGCGGGACCTCGGCCTGGCAGCGGCGGTTCTTCGACCCGGAGGTCTACCGGATCGTGCTGTTCGACCAGCGCGGATGCGGGCGCAGCACGCCGCATGTGAGCGACCCCGCCGCCGACCTGCGGTTCAACACCACCTGGCACCTGGTCGCCGACATCGAGCTGCTGCGACGCAACCTCGGCATCCCGGCGTGGCAGGTGTTCGGGGGCTCCTGGGGCAGCACGCTGGCCCTGGCCTACGCGCAGACGCATCCCGAGTCGGTGACCGAGCTGGTGCTGCGCGGCATCTTCACGCTGCGCAGGCACGAGCTGGAGTGGTTCTACGAGGGCGGCGCCTCGGCGATCTTCCCCGACCTGTGGGAGGACTACCTCGCGCCGATCCCTGTGCTCGAGCGCAACCGCCTGATCGAGGCTTACCACCGTAGGCTCAGCGACCCCGATCCCGCCGTGCACGTGCCGGCGGCGGTCGCCTGGACCAGATGGGAGGCCTCGACGGTGACCCTGCGTCCGGATGCCGCGCACATCGCCACCGCGATCGAGCCGGAGCACGCGACGGCGTTCGCCCGCATCGAGAATCACTACTTCCTGCACGGCGGATGGATGCAGGAGGGGCAGCTCATCGCGGGCGTCGACGCGATCCGGCACATCCCGGCCGTGATCGTGCAGGGCCGGCACGACGTGTGCACACCGATGATGACGGCCTGGGACCTGCACACGGCCTGGCCCGAGGCGGAGTTCGTGATCGTGGACGACGCCGGCCACTCGGCATCGGAGCCCGGCATCGCCGCGGCGCTGCGCGCCGCCACCGACGGCTTCCGCCCCTGATGCCCTTCACCCGGGTTCTGAGTGAGCCCCCGCCCGGGTCCTGAGTGGGCGCCCTTCGTCTCGCTGCGCTCGCTCAGGACCCGAGGAGCTCAACTTCGCATCCTGAGCGAGGAGCGCAGCGACGAGACGAAGGACGTCGCCCCTGATCTCAGGCGCGCAGCGCCGCGAGCAGCGTCTTCACGAGAGTGCCGATGCCGCCGTTCGCGCGGAAGCGGGTGAGGCCCTCGCTCACCGTCGCTGCGGTGCGCGCCGAGACGAACCACGGGGGCTTCGGCAGGATCGTGACGCGGCCACCGCCGTTCACGAACGGCAGCGAGCGCGGGAACGGGCGGAACGGCCCGCGCACGACCGAGCGCTCCACGCCGTCGAGCAGCAGGGCGTTGTGCACGACGCCGAGGCCGCTGCCGACGTCCTGGATCGTGTTGCCCGGGAAAGCGCCCCAGGTCATGGTCGGGGTGATGAACCCGAACGCGGTCCAGGTGTTCACCGCGATCGAGCCGTAGTGCAGCGCGGCGATCGCGCGCCCGAAGCCGCTGCCGAGGCTCTTCTCGGTCGCCGGGTCGATGATCACGTTCGCGCCGAGCGTGCCCTGCAGCTTCTCATTCGCGTGGGCTACGGCCCCGTCGAGGAAGTCCTGGCCGAGGCCGGGCAGCTCCTCCACCCCCAGCACGGGAGCGAAGTACTCGGTGTTCTCCAGCGCCGTCGGGTCGTCATCGCCGTCGATCTCGATCAGCAGGCGGTCGGCGAGCTGCAGCGCGTCGGGGTAGTCCCCGGCGGCCTGCGACATCCGGGCATCCGAGTTCGGGTACCAGATCGGACGATCCGGAGCGGCGGCGTACGCACGGCGCAGCGCGGCGCGGAACTGCTCCTTCTGCGGCCAGTCGGCCGACATCAGCACGACCTGACCGGCGATGCAGTTGTGGCCGCAGTTCTGCAGCCGCATGGTGGCGATGTGCTCGGCCTGGAAGGTGATGTCCGCGTCGGACCACTGCCCGGGCACGACGATGATCGGGGAGACGCCTCCGAGCTCGGCCGTGATGGGCTTCTTCAGCTGGGGGCGGTTCTCGCGGCGACGGCGCTTTCCGTTCGCTCCCGGGCCCCACACGATCGCGTCGAAGGTCGCCGCGGAGCCGGTGATGTGCACGTGCACGAGGTGGTCGTGTCCGGTCAGGTACGCACCGGCGGCGGGCCCGCCCTTCACGATGCGCAGGAACCCGGGCTCGATGAGCGGCGCGAACGCCCGCTCGTACACCGGCACGAGGGCGTCCTGCGTCGGGTTGACCTTCAGCAGTGCGACCCGGTTGTGTGCGAGCAGTTCGTACAGCACGTCGAGCACGGGGATCGAGGTGATGTTGCCGGCGCCGAGCACCAGGCCGACGCCGCCGTTCTCACCGGGGGAGAGCTGGCCGAGGCCGGCATCGCGGCGCGCGGCGTTGGGAGTGATGCCCGGCTCGAGCCAGACCTGCCCGGTGAAGCCCTGGAGCAGGAACCTGTCCATACCGGTCAGCGGGAATGCGTCGACCGCGACCCGGCCACCGGGTGCGCGACCGAGCCGGATGCCGTCGAGTGCACCGCGGCCCTCGGCGAGCTTCGTGAGCGTGTCGATGTAGGCGTCCAGCGCGCCGAGCACGCTGTACGGGCCGCTCAGCCACTCCTCACCGCGCAGCGGATGGGCGGCGTTCAGGCCCTTGGACTCGGCGGCGACGAGCGCCCAGTCCTCGACGTTCGCCGCGGTGCTGGTGCGCACGGCGCGCAGCAGCGTCGCGCGCTGCGCGACGCTCAGCGCCGCCCAGGTGCGAGACCCCGCCTGCAGGTCGCGGATCGCGGCATCCAGTCGCCCGCGTTCCGTGTCATCGAGGGCGGATGCCGCGGGGGCGGCCTTCTTCGCAGTCGCGGCAGAAGTCATCGTCGTCTCCTTCGGTGGCGTCGTCTCAGCCTATGCCGTCCCGCCTGTTGTGAGACCGCGTCTCAGCGGACGGCAGCCGAGCGCCGTTGCTCGACGGCCGGGGCTACGTGCGTTTTCGACCACGTGGTCGGTCCTGCATGCTCGCGACGCGATTGCGAAGCGTTTTCGACCGCGTGGTCGATTTCGCAGGTCCGCGGCGCGGCGTCGGTACCGGATGCGTTTTCGACCGCGTGGTCGGTTCTGCATGTCCGCGACGTGATTGCGATGCGTTTTCGACCGCGTGGTCGAAAACGGAGGTCGGGGTGATCGCTCCCGGGGGGCGTCAGATCAGCGAGAGCTCGCGCAGCTTCGACTCGACGTCGGCGTTCGACGGCTCGACGTGGTGCGAGGCATCCGGGTACAGGACCACGGGGATGTTGGTGCGGCCCGAGATCTCCTTGGCGACGTCCGCAGCGGCCGGGTCTGCGACCAGGTCGACGTAGGTGTATTCGATGCCCAGCTCGTCGAGCTGCTTCTTGGTGCGGATGCAGTCGCGGCACCAGTCGGCGCCGAACATGGTGATGCTGTCGGAAGCGGGAGTCGTCATGTCTCCAGCGTAAGGCCGTGCGGCAGGGCGGGCGCTGGGAGAGGCGCGCCACAGGAAGGCGTGACACGATGGATCATCGTATGGCCGCGCGAGTGGAGAGGACGCTGGTGGCTGAAGCCGTCACGGTGATCGTGCCGACGTTCAACGAGCGCGACAACGTCGCGGAGCTCGTCGAGCGCACCGCGCGCGCACTCGAAGGCCGAGACGCCGAGATCCTCTTCATCGACGACAGTTCAGACGGCACGATCGCCGAGGTCGAGCGGGTCGCGGCATCCGCGCGGATCCCGGTGCGCGGCATCCATCGCGAGCACAACACCGGTGGCCTCGGCGGCGCCGTCGTGCTCGGCCTGCAGCAGGCATCGCACGACGTCTGCATCGTGATGGACGGCGATCTGCAGCATCCGCCCGAACTGCTCCCCGAGCTCGTCGCGCGACACGAGAAGGGCGATGCCGATGTCGTGGCGGCCTCGCGGTACGTCGGCGGCGGCGACCACGGCGGCCTCGGAACCGCCCTGCGGTTCGGCGTCTCGCGGGCGGCGACCTGGCTCACCAAGGCGATGTTCCCGCGCCGGCTGTGGCGCAGCACCGACCCGATGACCGGCTACTTCCTCGTCGACCGGCGGAGCCTCGACCTGGACGGCCTGCGCCCGCAGGGATTCAAGATCCTGCTCGAGATCCTCGTGCGCTCCGACGTGCGCATCGCCGAGGTGCCGATGTCGTTCGGCGAGCGGCGGCACGGCACGTCGAAGGCGTCGCTGCGGCAGGGTGCGACGTTCATCGCGCACCTCGCGCGGCTGCGGTTCGGCAAGATGAGCCTGTTCGCGCTGATCGGCCTGCTCGGCGCGGTCGCGAACATCGGCATCATGTGGGCGCTGACCCGGGCGGGGATGCCGTACGTCTGGGCGGCGATCATCGGCGCCGAGGCCACGATCATCGGCAACTTCCTGCTGCAGGAGCGGTTCGTGTTCGCCGATCTGAGGGCGGATGCGCGCGGGGTGTGGGCGCGGTTCGCGGCGTCCTTCGCGTTCAACAACGTCGAGGCGGCCGTGCGCATCCCGGTGATGGCGCTCATGGTCGAGAGCTGGCACATCTCCAGCGTGCTGGCGACCGCGCTCTCGCTCGTGGTCGCGTTCTTCGCGCGGTTCCTGTTCCACGCGCTGGTCGTCTACGCGCCGCGCCGGCGCCGGGTGGATGCCAAGATCGTGGAGCCGTCGACGGACACCGCCGGCCAGAGGATCATCCGCGCCATCGACGCCGAGGTCATGCGGCCCGGCGAGCTGTAGTCCCGGACGGTGCGCGCCGGGGCCGCGTGCCGCTACTCTGTCGCCGTGAGCGACACCACGACGACCCGGTTGCGGCTGAGCAGGATGCTGCCGCGAGACCCCTCTCAGCCGCACCGTGCAGCCAGCTCGCTGGAACTGTTCTTCGACCTCGTGTTCGTGGTCGCGGTGAGCATCGCGTCGGCGCAGCTGCATCATGCTCTGTTCGAAGGGCATCTGCTGGACGGCATCGTCAGCTATCTCATGGTCTTCTTCGCGATCTGGTGGGCGTGGATGAACTTCACCTGGTTCGCGACGTCGTTCGACACCGACGACTGGCTGTACCGGGTGCTGACCATCGTGCAGATGAGCGGCGTGCTCGTGCTCGCCGCCGGAATCCCGCGTGCCTTCAGCGAGCACTCCTTTCTGCTGCTGGTCATCGGCTACATCGTGATGCGCGTCGCGATGGTCGCGCAGTGGCTGCGCGCCGCGCGTTCCGCTGCGGAATACCGGCGCACTGCGCTCTTCTACGCCGGGGGCATCGCCGTCGTCCAGGTGCTGTGGGTGCTGTTCCTGTTCGTGCCGTCCGCGTGGCGGGTCGGCGTGTTCGTCGTACTGGTGGCGCTCGAGCTGGCCGTGCCGCTGCTCGCGGAGTCGCAGAACACGACACCGTGGCATCCGCACCACATCACCGAGCGGTACTCGCTGTTCACGCTGATCGTGCTGGGCGAGACGATCCTCGCCTCGGCGAACGCGGTGATCGGTGCGCTCGACGAGGTGGAGTCTCTGGTGCCGCTGATCTCGATCGCCGTGCTCACGCTGATCTCGGCGGCGTCGATGTGGTGGATCTACTTCTGGCCGCCGCACCACAGGGCCATCACGACGATGCGCAGCTCGTTCAACTACGGATATGCGCACTACTTCGTGCTGGCCGCGGCTGCCGCGTTCTCGGTCGGGATCGAGCTGCAGATCGACCTGCTCACGGGCGAGGGGCACGTCGACCCTCTCATCGCATCGTTCGCCGTGGCGATCCCGATCGCCGTCTTCCTGCTGGCGATCTGGTGGGTCGCGATCCGGGCGAACGCCGACCGCGTGGTGAACCTCGTCGTGCCGGGCGGAGCCGTGCTGGTGCTGATCGACGCCATGCTGCCGCTTCCTGTCGCCCTGACGACGGTGATCCTCGTCGCCGTGGTCGTCGTGCTGGTGCTCCGGCGGCCCGTGCGGCACTGAGACCGCTCCGCCCGAAACCGGGGGTCAGGCGGCGCCGAGCACGCCGGCGACGGCGGCGTGCAGCATGGAGCCGCGGGTCTGTGAGTCGCCCCAGCGCACCAGGCTCTGCGCGTTCAGCCCGTCGACCATGCCCAGGATCTGCCAGGCGGCGGCCGTCGCATCCGGCGTGCGGAACTCACCGGAGTCGACGCCGCGCTGGATCACCGAACGGATGAGGTCGCGCCAGCCGTCCATCTCGGCGCGCACCGCCTGCGCGAGCGGCTCGTTGCGCAGGCCGTGCGCCCACGCCTCGACCCAGATCAGGGTGACGTCGTCGCGGGAGGCGTCGATCATGGTGTCGAGCAGCACGTCCATGCTCGCCGCGGCGCTGTCGGGAACGGCGACGAGCGCGGCCACCTCGCGGCGCTCGTCGGCGACGATCCGCTGGAAGACGTCGGCGACGAGTCGGTCCATGCCGTCGGAGTAGTGCGCGACGAGTGCGGGGGTGACCCCGGCGCGGGTGGCCACGGCGCGCAGGGTGACGGCGCTGATCCCGGACTCGAGAGCGAGGGCGCGTGCGGCGGCCGCGATCTCTGCGGCGCGCTCCTGCGGAGCCTTGCGTCGGGCGCGAGGGCGTTCGGCGGTTGACATGATGCGGTCAGCCTACTACTGTCGTCCCCAGTTATTGATCGCATGATCAATACGTCGAGGAGGACAGCATGGGATGGCGGATGCCGCATGAGGGCGACCCGCACGAGCGCACCTGGATGGCGTTCCCGAGCGCCGGCGTGACCCTGGGTGAGGGCACCGCGCACCAGGAGAGCGGCTACCGCGCCTGGGCCGACACCGCCCTCGCCGTCGCCGAGTTCGAGCCGGTCACGATGCTCGTCGACCCGACCGAGACTGACCGCGCTCGCCGCATGCTCGGCAGCGCCGTCGAGATCGTCGAGGCCCCCGTGGACGAGTTCTGGCTGCGCGACTCCGGACCCACCTTCGTCGTCGACGACGAGCGGCCGGGCGTGATCGGCGCCGTCGACTGGATCTTCAACGGCTGGGGTGCACCGGCCTGGGCGGAGTGGCAGAAGGCCGCGCAGCACGCCCGCATCGTCGCCGGACAGGTCGGCGCCGAGCTGGTCTCCAGCCTGCTGGTGAACGAGGGCGGCGGGATCCACGTCGACGGCGAGGGCACCGTGCTCGCAACCGAGACGGTGCAGCTCGACCCGAACCGCAACCCGCTCGCCGACAGGTCGCGCGTCGAGGCCGAGTTCGCCCGCACGATCGGTGCCCAGAAGGTCGTCTGGCTGCCGCGCGGCCTGACCGCCGACTACGAAGAGCTCGGCACCAACGGTCACGTCGACATCGTCGCCACCATCCCCTCGCCCGGCCGCCTGCTGCTGCACTCCCAGCAGGACGCCGGCCATCCCGACCACGCCGTGACCCGCGAGCTGCGCGAGCACCTCGCCCGGCAGACGGATGCCGCCGGCCGCTCCTTCGAGATCATCGACCTGCCCGCGCCGGCCGCGCTCCGCGCGGGCGGCGAGTTCGTCGACTACAGCTACGTCAATCACCTCGTCGTCAACGGCGGGGTCATCGCCTGCGGCTTCGGCGAACCCGAAGCGGATGCCCGGGCGCGAGGCATCCTCGAAGACGCCTACCCCGGACGCCGCGTCGTGACCGTCGACGCCCGTCCGATCTTCGCCCGCGGCGGCGGCATCCACTGCATCACCCAGCAGCAGCCGGCGGTGCCGAGCCACTCCCGGTTCCTGAGCGCCCTTCGTCTCGCTCCGCTCGCTCAGGACCCGCTGACTCCGGCCAAGGGCGGGCCCCATGTTTGACGTCGTCGAGGCATCCATCGCCGAGCTCCGCGCCGCCCTCGAGCGTGGCAGCGTCACCGCCGTCGACCTCGTCGACGCCTACCTCGCACGCATCGACGCCTTCGACGGACCCGGCACCGAGACTGCTCTCAACGCGGTCGTCGTGCGCAACCCCGAGGCGCGCGCCGAAGCCGCGGCCTCCGACGCCCGTCGCGCCGCCGGCGAGACCCGGGGGCCACTGGACGGCATCCCGTACACGGCGAAGGACAGCTACCTCGTCGCCGGCCTCACCGCGGCATCCGGATCCCCGGCCTTCGCCGACCTCGTCGCGCAGCGCGACGCGTTCACGATCGAGCGGCTGCGCGCCGCCGGCGCGATCTGCCTGGGCCTGACGAACATGCCCCCGATGGCCAACGGCGGCATGCAGCGCGGCGTGTACGGCCGCGCCGAGAGCCCCTACAACGCGGACTGGCTGACCAGCGCCTTCGGATCCGGTTCGTCGAACGGCTCGGGCACCGCGACGGCGGCGAGCTTCGCCGCCTTCGGCCTCGGCGAGGAGACCTGGTCGAGCGGGCGGGCGCCGGCGTCGAACAACGCCCTCTGCGCGTACACGCCCTCGCGCGGCGTCATCTCGGTGCGCGGCAACTGGCCGCTCGTTCCGACGATGGACGTGGTCGTGCCGCACACCCGCAGCATGGCCGACCTGTTCGAGGTGCTCGACGTCATCGTCGCCGACGACGTCGACGTGCGGGGAGACTTCTGGCGAGCGCAGCCGTGGGTGCGCATTCCCGCCGCATCCGAGGTTCGGCCCGAGTCGTACCCGGCATTGGCGGACGGCAGCGGACCTCTACGGGGACGCCGTCTCGGCGTGCCGAGGATGTACATCAACGCCGATCCGGATGCCGGCACCGGCACGACCATCGGCGGTCCCACGGGCGAGCGCATCGAGACCCGGGCATCCGTCATCGCCCTCTGGGAGCAGGCCCGCCGCGACCTCGAAGCCGCGGGCGCCGAGGTCGTCGAGGTCGACTTCCCCGTGGTGACGAACTACGAGGGCGACCGCGCCGGCGCTCCGACCCTGAAGACCAGGGGCCTGATCAGCGAGCGGTTCCTGCGCTCCGAGATCGAGGATCTCTCGGCCTGGGCCTGGGACGACTTCCTGCGCGCGAACGGCGACCCGGCGCTGGACCGGCTCGAACTCGTCGACGGCGCCCGCATCTTCCCGCAGCCGGAGGGTTCACTGCCCGACCGCTACACCGGCTTCGACGACGACATCGCCGAGTACCCGGCGTTCGTGCGCGAGCGCCCGCACGCCGCGTTCACCGACATCCCGTTCCTCGAAGAGGGGGTGCGCGGACTGGAGGAGACCCGGCGGCTCGATCTCGGGGAATGGATGGACGGCCTCGGCCTCGACGCCGTGATCTTCCCGGCGGTCGCCGACATCGGCCCCGCCGACATGGACGTGAACCCGGCATCCGCCGACGCCGGATGGCGCAACGGCGTGTGGGTCGCGAACGGCAACCTCGCCATCCGCCATCTCGGCATTCCCACGGTCACCGTGCCGATGGGCACGCTGGCCGACATCCGGATGCCGGTGGGTCTGACCTTCGCCGGACGCGGGTGGGACGACACCGCGCTGCTGCGCCTCGCCGCGGCGTTCGAGGCCACCGGCGCGCGCCGGACCGCACCGCCGCGCACTCCGGCGCTCCCGCACGACGGAGAGGAACTCTCATGACAGCGCCATTCCCCCGCCCCGATCAGCGCCTGCAGATCACCGTCGCCGACGCCGATCCCTTCGCGCGCGGAGCCGAGCGCGGCCGTCAGCTGCGCGAGACCCTGCCCGGCACCATCGACGCCTACGACCGGCTGTTCCGCCTCGGCGGCATCGACGAGAACGTCGTCCGTGAGGACGCCGAGCGGCTGCTCGACGCGATCGGCGCCCACCGCCCGGCGCTGCGCGCCCAGATCGAGGGCATCGCCGCCGGCGCGGATGCCGAACTCTGGCGCATCGCGGCGCTGAACGGCCGCACCGAGATCCTGTCCCGCAGCGTCGCCGTGCCGCCGGGGGAGTGCTCGACCATCGTGCGCTCCATCCGCGACGCCGAAGGCCACGTGCACACCATGGGAGTGCAGACCTGGGACTGGCACATGGAGATCGCGCCGTACTGGCACACGATCGTCTCCCGCGGCGGCGCCCACGACTACGCCGGGCTCACCGAGTGCGGCATCCTCGGCAAGATCGGAGTGAACAGCGCCGGCGTCGCGCTGCACTTCAACATCCTCGGACATCGGGCCGACCGGCCCGAGGGCATCCCGATGCACGTGCTCGCCGCCCTCGTGCTCGAGGAGGCGACCAGCGCCGCGCACGCCGTCGAGCTGGTGCGCGAGGCGCCGGTCACGAGCTCGGGATCCTTCGCGCTCTTCGACGAGCAGGGCGAGGCCGTGCTGCTCGACATCAGCCCGGAGGGTGTGTTCGAGGCGCCCGCGATCACCGAGGGCACCTGGCTGCGCACGAACCACTTCCTCACCGCGGAGCCGGCCGCCGATGAGAAGACGTGGCTGTACCAGCCCGATTCCGGTCAGCGCTGGGACTTCCTGCGCGACCGGCTCACGCAGGGAGCCGCCCCGGCGGACGCCGAGCAGCTGCGCGCCGCACTCGTGACCGGCGACGGCGAGCCGCCGGTGACCTGCGTGCCCGACCTGGCGCTGCCGATGGGACAGCGCTGGGCCAGCCTCGCGACCGTCGTGCTCGACCCCGCCGGCCGTCGCGCCGACGTGCTCGACGGCACTCCGGCCGAGAACACCACCCGCCCGCATCTCGCGCTCGCACTCTGACCCGATCGAAGGGGATCGCCATGACCGAGACCACCACCGTCTACCGCAACGCCGTCGTCTTCGACGGACTGGCGGATGCCCCGCTGCAGTCCGCGTTCGCCGTGCGCGGCGAACGCATCCTCGCCGTCGGCACCGAGGACGACGTGCGCGCCGCCGCCGGGACGGATGCCGCGGTCGTCGACCTCGACGGGGCGTTCGCGATGCCCGGCGTCATCGAGGCCCACGCCCACCTGGCGATGTTCGGCCACGCGCAGGGGAAGGTGCAGCTGCGCGACTGCACCTCGGTCGAGCAGATCCAGCAGCGGCTGCTCGAGGCGCGCGCGGCGAACCCGGACGCCACGATCATCGAGGGCGTCAGCTGGCTGTTCGACGCCCTGCCCGAGGGCGTCACTCAGCCCACCGCCGCGATGATCGACGCGGTCATCGACGACATCCCGGTGTTCCTCGACGCGAACGACCTGCACAGCACGTGGGTGAACACGGCGGCGCTGCGCGCCGCCGGCATCGACCGCGACACCGTCGACCCGATCGGGGGCGAGGTCGTCCGCGACGAGAACGGCGACGCCACCGGGTTCCTGCTCGAGACCGCCGCGATGGACCTGCTCGCCGACTACCTCGACGGCATCCGCACCGAGGAGGAGGTCGACGCGCACCTCGACCTCGCCTTCGACGCGTATCTGGCTGCCGGGGTGACCGGCGCGGCCGACATGGGCATGACCGAGCAGTCGATGGCCGCCCTCCGGCGCCGGCTCGACCGCGACGGGCGGCTGCCCTTCCCGGTGACCGCGCATTGGTGGCTGAGCTCCACCGGTGACCCCGCGGCGGATCTCGCCCAGGTGGAGCGTGCGGTGCAGCTGCGCGACGAGCTCGCCGCCACCGGCACGCCGTGGCTGAAGGTCGTCGGCGTGAAGTTCATCCTCGACGGCGTGATCGACGCCTGCACCGCCGCCATGGTGCGCCCCTACGCGGACGGGTCCAACGCCGACCCGATCTGGAGCCGTGAGGCCGCGACGCCGGTCGCGATCGCCGCGGACCGCGCCGGTCTGCAGCTCGCGATGCATGCCATCGGCGACGCCGCGAGCGCCCTGGCCGTCGACCTCGTCGCGGCCTGCGAGCAGGCGAACGGCACCGACACCGGCCGGCGTCCCCGCATCGAGCACCTCGAGTCTGTGGCCCCCGAGACCGTCGCACGGATGCGGGAGCACGGCGTCGCCGCATCCATGCAGCCGGTGCACTGCGACCCCGCCATCCTGGACAACTGGATGGCGGTGCTCGGCGACCAGCGCGCCGAGGACGGCTTCCCGTGGAAGTGGTTCCGCGACGTCGACGTTCCGGTCGCGCTGGGCACCGACGCCCCCACGGCACCCCACGAGGCGTTGCACAACCTGTTCATCGCGATGTCGGGGCGGTCCTCGATCGACCGCGATCTGCCGCCGTACCACCCGGAGCGTGCGTTCACCGCGGCCCAGGCGCTCGCCGCGGCGACCTCCGGTGCAGCGCACGTCGGCGCGATCGACGACGCCTACGGGCGGATCGCCCCCGGCTTCTTCGCGAACGTCGCCGTGCTCGACATCGATCCGCTGACCGCCCCGGCCGACGACCTGCTCACCGGCGCCGTGCTCCTCACCCTGGTGCACGGCGACGCCGCTTACCGGCGACCCTGACCCCTCCCACCCTCTGAAACCCGAACGCCCCCTGCAGCGACGCAGGAGGGTGCCCGTCCTGGAAGGACCCTCATGTCCGAAGCATCCGCAACACCGACCCTGCGCGGCGCGCAGGATCACGGAATCGAGTTCGTCGACGCGGCGAACACCCCCGAGACCCGGGGTATCGAGCTCATCGACGAGACCCAGCGGCACGGCAGGGCCCGCGATCTGTTCTTCGTGTGGTCGGCGCCCGGTGTCAGCGTGCTGAACATCACCGTCGGCGCGTCGCTCACCCTCTTCCTCGGCCTCGAGATCTGGCAGGCGCTGCTGGTCGTCCTGGTGTCCGGCGTGCTGGCGGTGCTGCCGGGAATCGTCGCGATCTCCGGACCCGCCGCCGGCACATCCGGCTCGGTGGTGCAGCGCGCGATCTACGGCATCCACGGCAACAAGATCGTCATCGCCTTCTACGGCTGGTTCATCTCGGGGGTCTTCCTCGCCCTGAACTGGGTGGCCGCGTCGTTCATCGGCGGGGAGCTGCTGGTGCGCTGGGGCTTCCCCGACCCGATCATGGCGTCGATCCTCGTGGCCGTCGTGGTCTCGGCGATCACCGTGCTCGTCGCCGTCTACGGGCACGCACTCATCCTCAAGGCCTACATGGCGATCTCGATCGCCCTGTTCGTGATCTTCGCGCTGGTGATCGGCTTCATCGCCCCGAGCCTGGACTGGAGCTTCGCCCAGCCCGAGCCGCTCAGCGGACTGCCGCTGTGGGCGAGCCTCACGATCGCGTTCGCGCTGATGGCGTCGTCGCCGCTGTCCTTCAGCAACAGCGCCGACATGGCCCGCTACCTGCCGCGTGAGACGAAGGCCTCCGGCATCATCGGCGCGACGGCGCTGGGGCAGCTGTTCCCGGCGGTGCTCATCACCGCCTTCGGTGTCGTGCTCGGCGGCACGGTCGGCCCCGAGACCCTCGAGAACGGCATCGAGTACGCCCTGCTCGAGAACCTGCCGGTCTGGCTGGCCCCGCTGTTCGTGCTCGGTGTGCTGGTGAACTGCATCTCCCTGAACGGCATGACCACCTACACGGCGAGCATGGCGCTGCAGTCGATCGGCGTGCCGATCCGCCGCATCCCCTCGGCGATCCTCATCGGCGCGCTCGGCTGCGCGTTCACGATCGTGCTCGTGCTGGCGTCCGATCTGATCAGCGCCGTCAACCTCATGCTGCAGTTCCTGCTGATCATCTCGGTGCCGACGATGGGCGTCTACGTGGCCGACATCGTGCTGCGCCGCAACCGCTACCACGGGGAGGATCTGTTCGACGAGCGTCCGGGCGGCATGTTCTGGTACCTCGGCGGGTTCGGCGTCGCCGGGCTGGTCTCGGTGGTCGTCGGCGGCTTCGTCACCGCGATGTTCCTGTCGACGACGGTGTGGGTCGGGCCGTGGGGTGCGGCTCTCGGCGGTCTCGACCTGTCCGTGCCGTTGGGCCTGCTCGTCTCGATCGGCCTGTACGTGCTGCTCGCCGGCCGGAAGGTGCGCGCGCAGATCGCTGCCTGACCAGTACCGCTCCCTGTCGCCGAGACCCCGCCTGTTGTTCAGGCGGGGTCTCGGCGTCGGTGCCGGGGCGGGTGCGTTTTCGACCGCGCGGTCGGTTTCGCAGGCGAGGCGCGGCGCAGGGGTGCGTTTTCGACCGCGTGGTCGATTTTGCCGGAGGGATGCCGCGCAGCATCCCCCGTGCCGGCTCGCGGATGCGCGCTACGGGACGATGACGAGCTTGCCGCGGGTGTGGCCCGAGGCGCTGGCGCGGAAGGCGTCGGCGACCTGGTCGAGTCCGAAGGTGCCGGCGATCTCGACCTTGAGTGTTCCCTCGTCGACCATGGCGGCGAGGCGGGCGGTCTCGGCGCCGTCGGGGCGCACCCAGATGTGCCGGCCGCCGTGCGCGACCACCGCAGGATCCGCGACCGACACCTGCATTCCGCCGTCGCGGAGCACCGCGAGCGTCGTGTCGAGCTGTCCACCCACGAAGTCGGCGACCGCGTCGACCGGGCCCCCGGCCAGTGCGAGCACGCGGTCGGCGAGTCCGTCACCGTAGACGACGGGCTCCACGCCGTAACCGCGCAGGTGGTCGTGATTGCGCTCGGATGCCGTGCCGATCACGCTGGCGCCGCGGGCGACGGCGATCTGCGCGGCGAAGCTGCCCACTCCGCCGGCCGCACCGTGGATGAGCACCGTGCGGCCGTCGATGTCGCCGAGGGCGTCGATCGCGCGCAGCGCGGTGCCGCCGGCGAGGGGGAGCGCGCCGGCCTGCTCCCAGGTCAGGGAAGCCGGCTTGTGCGCGACCGCGCGGACCGGAACATCCACCCGCTCGGCGAACGTGCCGCCGCCGACGACGTCGGGGCGGGCGTAGGCCAGCACCTCGTCGCCGACCTGGAACTCCGGGGTGTCCATGCCGACCGCGACGACCACGCCCGCGACATCCCAGCCGGGGGTCACGGGGAACATCGTCGGCATGATCGCGTCGAGTCCGCCGGCCATGAGCTTCCAGTCCACCGGGTTCACGCCGGCGGCGCGCACCTCGATGAGGACGGATGCCGGAGACACCTTGGGCTCGGGGACATCGCGCACGACGAGGTCGTCGAAGTCGCGGGTGAAGCGGTCGTAGACGGCGGCGCGCATGCGGGGTTCCTTACTGGTCGGAGAGGTCAGACGGCGGCGGTGGTGTCGTGCAGGGCGTGCACGACGGGGGCGAGCTCGGGCTGCTCCGCAGCCTCGCCGAGCACGCGCTCGAGCGTCTCGTCGTGGATCGGATGCACCCTCTCGTAGAGCTCCTGCCCGGCGGCGGTGAGCTCGGTGTAGATGCCGCGACGGTCGTCCACGCACAGGATGCGGGTGAGCAGGCCCCGGTCCTCGAGCCGCGTGACCAGGCGCGTGGTGGCGCTCGGGCTCAGCGCCGTGGCGCGGGCGAGCTGCTGCATGCGCATGTGCCAGCCGTCCTGGCGGTTCAGCGCGTCGAGGACGGTGTACTCGACGACCGAGAGCCCCTCGGCGCTCAGCGCCCGCTCCAGTTCCGCGTCTATGAGGTTGTGCAGGGCGGCGAGGGTGCGCCAGCCTCGGGCGCGGATCTCGACGGCGTCATCGGCGATGCCCATCATGCCTCCAAAAGTAGTTGCTTGCGCTGGTTAATTGCGTGTGCAATGATTGTGTTCATCAACGCAATATCCCGCGTTTGCAACTACTTTATCAGTTCACCACCCAGGAGGCATCGGATGCCACTCGGACTTCTCGCTCTCGCCATCGGAGCGTTCGGCATCGGACTCACGGAGTTCGTCATCATGGGGCTGCTGCCCGAGGTGGCGGCCGACTTCGGAGTCACCGAGGCCACGGCGGGCTGGCTCATCTCGGGGTATGCCCTCGCTGTCGTGGTGGGCGCCCTCGGCATCACCGCCGCGACGGTCCGCCTGCCGCGCAAGCCCGTGCTGCTGGGCCTCGTGGTGCTGTTTATCGTCGGCAACGGGCTCACGGCGGTCGCCCCCGACTACGGCACGGCCCTCTCCGGCCGCATCATCGCCGCCCTCTGCCACGGTGCGTTCTTCGGAATCGGCTCGGTCGTCGCGACCGGCCTCGTGGAGCCCGCCAAGAAGGCCCGCGCCATCGCGATCATGTTCACCGGCCTCACCACGGCCAACGTGCTCGGCGTGCCGTTCGGCACCTTCCTCGGCCAGCAGCTCGGCTGGCGCTCCACCTTCTGGGCGATCTCGATCATCGGTGTCGTCGCCTTCCTCGGCATCCTCTTCCTGGTGCCGGGCAGCCGCGAGGGTGAGGTGCAGGTCAGCCTGCGTCGCGAACTGAGCGCGTTCCGCTCGGGCCAGGTCTGGCTGTCGCTCGTCGTGACCGTGCTGGGCTTCGGCGGCATGTTCGGCGCCTTCACCTACATCGCGTACACGCTGACCGGGGTGTCCGGCTTCGCGGCATCCGCCGTGCCGTGGCTGCTCGTCCTCTTCGGCGCGGGGCTCGTGGTGGGCAACTGGGCCGGCGGTCGCCTGGCCGACCGCTCGATCGACGGCACGATCGTCGCCTTCCTCGGAGCGCTGACCGTCGTCCTCGTCGCGTTCGGGCTGCTGGCCGGGTCTGCAGTCGCGACCGCGATCATCCTGCCCCTCATGGGCGGTTTTGGGTTCGGCACCGTGCCGGGCCTGCAGAGCCGCATCATGAACTACGCCGGTGGCGCTCCCACCCTGGCGTCCGGCGCGAACATCGGCGCCTTCAACGTCGGCAACGCGCTCGGCGCCTGGGCAGGCGGTCTGGGCATCGCCGCGGGACTGGGCTACACCTCGCCGATCTGGATCGGCGCCGCGTTCACCGCCGTCGCCCTTGCCGTGATGATCGTCGCCGCCGCGCTTGCGGTGCGCACTCACGCAACCGCCACCTCGACCCCTTCCGTGGCGTCGGCCGCCATCCCCGCCTGACCCAAACCCGCGAGAAACGCCTCCGCGCCCGAGAAACGCCGTCTCACGCCGTTTCTCGCGCCGGGACGTGTTTCTCACCGAAGAAAGAGAGAGCTCATGAACGCTCAGATTCCCGAGATCACCCTCAACAACGGTATCCGGATGCCGCAGCTCGGCTTCGGCGTCTTCCAGGTGCCGGATGCCGAGACCACCGCCGCCGTCAGTGCGGCGCTGCAGGCCGGTTACCGCAGCATCGACACCGCCGCCGTCTACGGCAACGAGGCGGGGGTCGGCCGCGCGATCGCCGAGTCCGGTCTGCCCCGCGAGGAGCTGTTCGTCACGTCGAAGGTGTGGGTCAGCGACCACGGCTACGACAACGCGCTGCGCGCCTACGACGAAGCGCTCGAGCGACTCGGACTGGAGTACCTCGACCTGTTCCTGGTGCACTGGCCCACCCCCGCGAGCGGCCTGTACCCCGAGACCTGGCGCGCGCTCGAGAAGCTGTACGCTGACGGTCGCGTCCGCGCGATCGGCGTCTCGAACTTCGAGCCCGCGCACCTCGAGCGCATCGCCGGTGACGGCAGGGTGGTTCCGGCCGTGAACCAGATCGAGCTGCACCCTGCACTGCAGAACCGCGCGGTGGTCGCGGCGAACGAGGCCCGCGGCATCGTGACCGAGGCGTGGAGCCCGCTCGCGCAGGGCGCCGTGCTCGGCGACGACGCGGTGCTGAGCGCCGCCGCCGCACACGGCAAGAGCGCGGCGCAGGTCGTGCTGCGCTGGCACCTGCAGCAGGGGCGCGTCGTGATCCCGAAGTCGGTGACCCCGTCGCGCATCGCCGAGAACATCGACGTGTTCGACTTCGAGCTGACCGCCGACGAGCTCGCCGCGATCGACGGTCTCGAGCGCGACGGCCGCACCGGCCCGCACCCGGACAGCTTCAACGGCTGAGCGAGCAACCCTTCGCGCGGTCGAAAGCGCACCTCCCGCACGTTCGCGGCGGGCGCTTTCGACCGCGCGGTCGTTTCTGCACGTGCGCGCGCGGGTGCAGGTGGGGCGGCGTTTTCGACCGCGCGGTCGTTTTCGTCGG
This sequence comes from Microbacterium bovistercoris, assembly GCF_003387575.1. Taxonomy (GTDB): domain Bacteria; phylum Actinomycetota; class Actinomycetes; order Actinomycetales; family Microbacteriaceae; genus Microbacterium; species Microbacterium bovistercoris. Next base: position 24,183 of record NZ_QUAB01000017.1, read on the forward strand.
TGGGATGCTGCGGTGGGGTGCTTTTTCGACCGCGCGGTCGTTTCTGCACGTGCGCGCGTGGGTGCCGGTGTGGTGCGTTTTCGACCGCGTGGTCGTTTTCGTCGGTGGGATGCTGCGGTGGGGTGCTTTTTCGACCGCGTGGTCGTTTCTGCACGTGCGCGCGCGGGGTGCCGGTGTGGTGCGTTTTCGACCGCGTGGTCGTTTTCGTCGGTGGGATGCTGCGGTGGGGTGCTTTTTCGACCGCGTGGTCGTTTCTGCACGTGCGCGCGCGGGTGCCGGTGGGGCGGCGTTTCGACCGCGTGGTCGTTTTCGTCGGCGGGATGCCGCGGTGGGGTGCTTTTTCGACCGCGCGGTCGTGTCTGCACGTGCGCGCGCGGGTGCCTGTGTAGCGGCGTTTTCGATCGCGCGGTCGTTCCTGTGCCTGCACGCACCTGCACGACAGCGGTAGCGTCGAGTCCATGGCATCCGATGAGCTGGTGACTCTGCTGGACGAGACCGAGGTGGTCGCGATCGTGACCCGCAAGCAGAACGGCGATTCGCTCGCGACGCCGATCTGGTCGATGGTGGTCAACGGCGTGCCGTACATCCGTTCGGCCTACGGCGAGACCGGATGGTGGTGCCGCCATGTGCGCGCCGGACGGCCGGTGGCCTTCGCCCTGGGCGATGGCGCGATCGCCGAGGTCGACCGCGCCGCAGCGCTCGAGCTTCCGCGGGAGGACATCACGCTGACCCCGATCGCCGCCGACGACGAGGTGCAGCAGGCGATCAGCGCCGAGATGGAGCGCAAGTACGCGGGCGCACCGCGCTCGTCGATCGACGTGATGCTGACCGACGGCGCGCTCGATGCGACCTTCCGCGTGAGTTGAGGTCGGCATGCCCGCCGTCGATCTGAAGAAGCAGATCGAGAGCTATCGCGCAGCGCGGGGCAGGGTCGACCTGATCACCGTGCCGCCGCTGAGCTTCCTGATGGTCGACGGTCACGGTGATCCGAACACCGCGCCGGAGTACCGCGACGCCGTCGGCGCGCTGTATCCGCTGGCGTACAAGCTGAAGTTCTTCAGCAAGCGCGAGCTCGGCCGCGACCACACGGTGATGCCGCTCGAGGCGCTCTGGACTGCCGACGACATGGACGTGTTCACGAGTGCCAGGGACAAGAGCCGATGGGACTGGACCGCGATGATCATGGTGCCGGACTGGATCACCGCCGAGCACGTCGAGGCGGCGAGAGAGACGGCCCGAGCCAGCGCGACCGATGCCCTCGACGCCGTCCGCTTCGAGATCTACGACGAGGGTCTCAGCGTGCAGACACTGCACGTCGGCCCGTATGACGCCGAGGCGCCGGTGCTCGATGAGCTGCACAACCTGTTCATCCCCGAGAACGGGCTGCGCATGACGGGGCGGCACCACGAGATCTACCTCGGCGATCCGCGCCGGTCGGCACCCGAGAAGCTGCGAACGATCCTGCGACAGCCCGTCGAGCGCGCGGTCTGAGCGCATTCGAAACGGGAGGAACGCGCCGCTACAGCCCCTGCCCGGCTTCCCAGAGCCGCTCGGTCTGGCCGGCGAGCAGTGCGTCGAGTGAGCCGGCCTGCGCGTCGGTGAGGGAGGCGACGTAGTCGATGATGCCGCGGCCTCGGGCCAGCCGGTCGCGGTCGGCGGCTGTCCCCGGACCGCCGAGGCGCCGATGGTCGTCCTGCGCGAGCTCGACCAGGTCGATCAGCCGACGCGGGGCGCGTCGGGCGTCGGCGGGGTCGTCGAGCCACGCCGCGAACCCGTCGACCAGCCGCTCCAGCACGGTCGCCTGCCCGCGCTGATAGACCGTGAGGTCGGGGCGCTCCAGGATGAATCGCTCGTGCAGGAACTTCAGCACCGCGACCTCGTGCCAGGCGCGGCGGTCGAGGCTGACGTGCCCGGATCGGATGTCGGGATGCCGGTGCACTTCGACCGAGGACTGCAGCCGGGCGATCCACTCGGTGGTGAACCGGGCGAGCGCGCGCTCGGTGGCCAGCGATCCGTCGAACGGCTCGGAGAGCAGCCCGTCGATGATCTCCGCCTTGACCCGGACGACGGCCTCGCTGAACGCGTCGGGGTCGGCGATCCAGGCATCCTTCTCCTGCAGGCGCCGCCAGAGCAGTTCCAGCGAGTGTCCCGGGGTGCGGGCGTCGGCGCGCAGCGCCGCCGCGTCGACCGTGCGCAGCCGCGCGAGATCGCGATGCCAGCCGCGGAACTCCGCCGACAGCGTCACCGCGTTCAGCAGACCGGCGCGGTAGAAGTCGTCGAGGTCGTGCAGCGAATAGGCGATGTCGTCGGAGAGATCCATGATCGAGCACTCGACGGTCTGCTGACCCCGTTCGATCAGGGGGTAGGCAGACAGTGCCTCGCGGGCGTCCTCTTCGTCGATCGCGTAGAAGTTGAACTTGCCCGCGCCGCCGCGCCGCGGCCCGCCCTCTCCGCGCAGCCACGGGTACTTCAGCACGGCGGCGCGCACCGCGGCGGTGAGGTTGAGGCCGACACCGGGGCGATCGTGCTCGTCGAGTCGGGTGATGATGCGGAACGTCTGCGCATTGCCCTCGAACCCCTCCGACAGGCCGAAGCGGCTGCGTGCCAGTCGGTCGAGGGTCTGCTCGCCGAGGTGGCCGAACGGCGGATGCCCGAGATCGTGTGCGGCTGCCGCTGCCTGCACCACGACCGGGTGCGCGCCGCCGAGTTCGGCCGCCGTGCGGCCGGCCTCGTCGTCCCGGGCGGACAGGTGCGTCGCGATGGCGCGGGCGACAGCGGCGACCTTGATCGAGTGCGTGAGGCGGTTGTGCACCGCGAGTCCGGCGCCGGTCTGCGAGATCACCTGCGTGACGGCGGAGAGACGGGAGTAGTACGGCGAGAAGCGGAGGCGCTCGACGTCCACACGGAACTGAGGGTGCCCCTCGGTCTGCTGGAACACGTCGAGCGTCTCGGGTGCGCGTCGCGCCTCGCGCGGATCATCGGTCGTCTGGGGCATGACAGCCAGTGTGGCACGGGGGTGTGCGGCCAGTTCCCCTATGCCCCGTCGTTCGCCCCTATGCAGGCCGGGATCCGTTGACTTCGATGTGCGGCTCGGCCATGGTCGGCCATATCGAGGATCTGGTTCCTCGTTCCTGGGTTGCTGAGCCGGTCAGTGTGCCGACTCGGATGCCCCCGAGTGAAGGGATTCATCATGGCCATCGACAACGGATTCGTACGTCCTCCGCGGATCGACAACACGCCGGGACGACGGTACGTCCTCGCGGAGGAGCCGGAGGTCGGCGACCTGGTGCCCACCGTGTGGAACTTCAAGGCCGAGTGGATGGAATTCGTCGGTCAGGACGGGCTGGCCGAGTGGGAAGAGGCGATGCGCACGAAAGTCGGCATCGAGATCGATGCGCGCATGGCTGCAAAGCCAGGCTGTGCCACGGTCTCCGGCTCGCCAGGCGGCTGGGACGACTGCGACTACTGGGGCAACGGCTGCTGACTTGCCTCACATCGGTATCCTGACTCAGGTCGGTGACCTGCACGCCGAGTTGGTGGCGTACTGGATCAAGCAGGCCGGCGGGCGTGTGTCGCTGATTTATGCCGACCGCGTCCCGACCGACGGCGGCATCAGCTTCGACCCGGCCCACCCGGAGAGCGCGCGCCTTCGTGCTGATGACGGTGTCATCGCGATCGGTGATCTCGATCTCATGTGGTGGCGGCGCGTGGGCAAGCCCCGGGTCCCAGAGCGCGTGCGGGACGCCGCTGCCCGCGAGGTCGTCTCCAACGAGAGTCGGGATGCGGTCGTCGGTCTGGTGCGGTCCGGTTTCCGGGGCATCTGGGTGAGCGATCCGGACGCGACGCGGAGCGCGGAGTTCAAGCTCGTCCAGTTGTGCGCAGCAGTGAAGGTCGGGTTGAGAGTTCCAGCCACCCTGGTCAGTCAGGTTCCTGATGAGATCCGGAACTTCTGCGAGCGGGTCGGTGGGCGCATGGTTACCAAGCCGGTCGCAAGTCCGATCGATGTCCCACTCCGGGCGGGCGTGGTGACGTCGGAGGGATTACCCGGCGATGACGTGCTCGCTCTCTCGCCTGCGATCTATCAGGAACTCGTGCCGGGTGAAGATCACCTGCGTGCCTGCACCTGGGGGTCAACCGTCATCTGCGGAACCGTGAAGTCGCCGATGATGGATTGGCGAACAGACTCGAACCCGACGATCGGCACCGCCGAGATCGACGCTGACACCGCCGCTCGTCTCGCCGCTCTCAACGTCGAGCTGGGGCTCGAGATGGGGATCTCCGATCTGAAGCCCGCGGCCGACGGTGGCGTGCCGTACTGGCTGGAGGTGAACCCGCAGGGGCAGTTCCTCTTTCTCGAAGGACTCGGCGGCCCGGAGGTCGCCAAGCCCTTCGCGGAGTTCCTTCTCGCGCGTGCCGCCACGGGGACGCCCCCGGCTGGGGGCCGCCGCCCCGCGTCGCGAAGCGGATGCGGCTGATCGGACCGGTCGTGCTGACGGCGGATGCCGCTCCCGAGAGTTCTCGGGGGCGGCATCCGCCGTATCGCTCGGTCAGCTGCGGGCGCGACCCAGGATTCGGAGTACCTCCAGGTAGAGCCAGACGATCGTGACCATCACTCCGAAGGCGCCCAGCCATGCACGGTCGCTCGGGACGCCGCTGCGGACGCCCTCGCGGATCGCATCGAAGTCGCGGATCAGCGCGTAGGCGGCCATGACGACGACGAACGCCCCGATGAGATACGCGAGCGGCAGGCCGAACAGCTGCTGTCCGTGCGTACCGAAGGCGTCGGGCACGATGCCCGTCCACGCGAGCAGGGCGTCGACCGCGGTGAAGAGCACGTAGCCGATCATGGCCACGATCCACACGCGGGTGGCGCGACGGTTCGCGCGCACCAGGCCGGTCGCCGACAGCAGGAGCGTGATGCCGGTCACCACGAGCGTCGCGAGCACCGCCTGCAGGACCACTCCCGGGTAGCGGTGGTCGAACCAGGCCGAGACCGAACCCACGACCATGCCCTCGACAGCTGCGAAGGCGACGATGAGCCCGGGGCGTACGCGCGTCCGCGAGGTCACGCCGACCGTGATCCCCAGGACGATCGCCGCGGCGCCGCCCACGATCCACGGGATCATTCCGGCGAGGCCGGTGCCGGTGATCCGGGTCCATTCCCAGCCGCCGACGGCGGTGGCCAGCAGCACGGCGAACAGGACGGCGGTGCGCCCGACGGCGCCGGCGAAGGTCATCCGGTGACCGGATGCGACGGCCGGTGCGACGTCGTTGATGCGACCGGCGGCCGTCCCGCCGACACGTGCCGGTCCACGGAATGCCACGGAGTTGAGGACGGGGTTCGAAAGTGTCATGACTCCATGTTCGCGAGCGTGCGCGAGCCGGGAATCGGCCGCCGGTATCGACCAGACCCCTACTTAAGTCGGCATCCGCTTCTCCGGGCACGTTCCGAGCACGTGCGCGATGGAGTCGTGCTCCGCCTGCGTGACCCACAGGGCGTACTTCGTCTTCACGGCGACCTGCCGGCCGACGTACTCGCAGCGGAAGTCCTTGTTCTTCGGCAGCCAGGTCGCGGCGTCGCCGTCGCGCTTCCGCGAGTTCGCGGCCCCGTCGACGGCGAGCAGGTTCAGCGGGTCGTTGGCGAACGCCGCCCGCTGCTCCGGGGTCAGCGACTGCGCGCCCTTCTGCCACGCGTCGCTGAGGGCGACGACATGGTCGATCTGCACCAGTTCCGAGGTGCCCTGGCCCCGGACGAAGGCGATCGTCGTCCCGGTGTACGGATCGTGAAGCGTGCCCGCGGTGACCTTGCAGCGGCCGTCGAGGACGGGGCCGGTGAGCTGCGCGCCGAGGACGTCGTTGCGGGTGTCGCATCCGTTGTGATCGACGTCCTGCCAGCGCGGGCCGAACTGGGCGCGGTCGTACCCGGTCTTCGCAGCGCGGCCTTTGATGGGGAGCGTTGCGAGCAGATCGAGGGCGGAGCCTGGGGCCGGGGCCGAGGATTGCGGCGCGGTCGGGATGGGTGACGCGGTCGGGACGGTCGGTGCGGGCGCGGCATCCGTCTCCTGGTCGAGGACGCCGGAAGCCAGCGCAGCGACGAGCAGGAGCACAATCACGACGACGCTGACGACGCCCGAGGCTCGGCGGGCACGGGTGTTCTGCGTCGTCCGTCTGCCCATCCGATCCAGCCTATTCCTCCGGTCGCCCACCCTGGCAGCGCCCCGGCCTGCGGCATACGATGCTCGCGTGAGACGTTGTGCTCAGTGACGGACGAAAGGGACGGAACGTGGAGAACATGCAGAACGTGGCAGTGCTCGGCACCGGAGTGCTGGGATCGCAGATCATCATGCAGGCGGCGTATCACGGCAAGGACGTGCGGGCCTACGACATCTCTGACGAGATCCTCGCGAAGCTGCCGGCGCGATGGGAATGGATGCGCGGGCACTACCGCACCGACCTCCCCGACTTCAGCGACGAGAAGTTCGACGCCGCGATCGGTCGCATCAGCACGACGACGGTGCTCGCCGAGGCGGTCGGCGATGCGGACGTCGTCGTCGAAGCTGTTCCGGAGAACCTGGAGCTGAAGAAGAAGGTCTGGGGCGCAGGTGGGAGAGGCGGCTCCCGCCGGGGCGATCTTCGCGACCAACACGTCGTCGCTCATGCCGAGCACCTTCGCCGACGCGACCGGACGCCCGGACCGGCTCGGCACTCTGCACTTCGCGAACATGGTCTGGCGTGCGAACACGGGCGAGGTGATGGGGCACCCGGGAACGGACCCCGCCGTGATGGACGCCCTCGTCGAATTCGCGACCGAGATCGGCTTGGTGCCCTATCGGGTGCGGAAGGAGTCGCCCGGCTATCTGCTGAACGGCCTGCTCATCCCGTTCCTCGACGCCGGCGCGCGACTGTATGTGAACGGCATCGGCTCGGTCGACGACATCGACGGCATCTGGCGCAAGGCGACGGGTTCGCCGCAGGGTCCGTTCGAGATCTACGACGTGGTCGGCTTCAACGTCGCGTACAACATCCAGGCGAACAACCCGCAGCCCAGCCCGTTCATCGAGGTGCTGAAGCGCGGCATCGACAACGGCAAGACCGGCATCGCCGACGGTGAGGGCTTCTACACCTACGACGCCGAGGGCAGGAAGACCGGCGTCTCGTCGCAGTTCCCCGAGGTCTGGGGCGGTCAGGTCTGAGGAGGAGGAGGGTGGCGTCATGAAGCTGGGTGACTACCCGGTCAGGGCTTCGATCGGGGTGACGGACATCACACGGTCCGCGTCGTTCTACGAGGAGGTGCTGGGTCTCGTGCCGGAAGGCATCGGTCCGAGTGCCGACATCGAAGGCGGCTCCCGGTTCTACGCCTGCGGCGAGGGGACCATGCTCAACGTGTTCGAGACGCCCTTGGCGGGAGCGACGCGCTCGACGGTCGCCACCTGGTACGTCGACGATCTCGATGCGCTGGTCACCGAGTTGACCGCGGCGGGTGCGGAATTCGCCCGTTACGAGGCCTTCGGTGAGGACGATCGGGGGATCTATCCCCGTGCGGGTGGTGGCCGCATCGCCTGGGTGCAGGACCCTGACGGGAACACCCTCGCCTTCGAGACCGACGACTGATCGGCCGACGACGTTCGCGACCGGGATGCCGGCAGCGTGGCGTCAGAGGGACCCGCCGTCGCTCCGTCGATCCCATGGCCTCACGAGCCGTTGCACCGAGCTTGCTGCGGGAGGACGATGACCCCATGAGCGTCATCGAGTTCGAGCTGGTTCGGGTGGTCGAGGCGCCGATCGAGCAGGTGTTCGACCGACTTGCCGACATCGACGGGTACGGGGAATGGATGCCGTCGCGTGGGAGCCTGCTGCGCCGGACACGGCTGACCTCGCCGGGGCCGGTCGGCCCCGGCACGACCTACTTCGATGAGACATCCGCGGGTGACGTGCCGGGCGATGTCACCGAGTACGTGCGGCCCACCGCGATCGTCTTCCACTGGTGGGATGCGACCTCGAAGGGGAAGCTCAAGTCCGAGGGGTGGCCCGGGTACCGGCTCGAGGCCATCAGCCAGCGGTCCACGCGGGTGCGTCACCACGCTCGGATGCGGGTGTACGGACTCTCCCGCCTGGCGACACCGATCTACCGCTGGATGGCGCGACGTGAGCGCACGGTCGTGATCGAGGCCCTGCAGGCATCCTTCGACCGCCCCGCACCCGGACAAGACGAAACCCCCGCGATGTAGAAGCTACGCGAGGGTTCCTGGGGTGATTGTAACGATCACCCTTGTGGCTCCGACCGGCATCGATCCGGTGACCTTTCGATTTTCAGTTGGATGCGGCGGGGTAGTGGGTGCTCGTTGGTCGCCGCTTGCCGCATAATTACGCGGATCTTGTCATCGTTGGTCGCGGCTGGTTGAGGGTGGTTTCAGCGGAGCTACCGGCACAGAACCGGCACACTCATGGACGTGACGGATCTCCTGCAGGCGGCCAGTTTGATCCCGGTTCATACCCGAGGTATCGCAGACGTCGTCGTTCGACTCGCCGAGCGAGAGCTCGTTCGCACGCATCAAGGGATTTGCCAGCCGGTGGCAGGAAAAGCGCGAGCGCGGCCACGAGACCAGCAGCGCCGACAATGATGACACCGGTACGTTCGCTGGGGTCAGGAAGCTGGAGGAACACGATTAGCGCCCAAATTGTAGCCAAGATCCCCGCGATGCGAACGATCCCAACAAGGATTGCGCGCGTTCGATGTGCAACGCGATTCGATTGATTCCGAATGTTTGTGAGCTTGGCCTGTTCCGCATCGCGGGCTTGCGCGAGCTGCGCCTCTGCGTCTGCGGCAGCCGCTCGAGCCTTATCCCGGTCAGATTCTGCAGCCTCACGAGCGCTGACCTGCCTTAGCCAGTCGGCGGACGCGCTGTCTGCGGCAGTGTCGGCATGAGCTGCACGTGTCTCAAGTTCTCGCAGCTGTTCCTCGAGCGGCGCGGTGGCGTCACTTCGCACGCGTTCCAGGACCGTCAATGGCGACTCTGGGCTCACCGACTCGCTAATGCCAAGAGTCTCTTCCATCAACGCTTCGCGGCTGATTCGACTGGTCCGGAGGATGACGGCTTCGTCAGCGGTCACAGAGTTGGACTGCTCGAGGGCGTCGACCTCGTCAAGGTATTTTGTCCAAACGACCGGGTTGGGCTGCATGCCGGCATAAGCTGCGGCAAGAAGCATTTCTCGTGGAGCATCGGGGGCGGCCGCAGGACTCCGTACCCAGAGGACGCTCGCGACTGAGTCCGTCATCGCAGCTAGCGGGAAGCTCCCCCCGCGATCGTCAAACTCGATCGCACCCAATACGAGATTCACGTTGGTTGTGACAAGGACCGCGCGACACAACTCGAGCGTTCGGCTGCGTGCGCCCTTCCGCAGACGGTGAGTAGATGACAGCGAGATCACGTCGTTGACGCGAGCGGCATCCTGAAAATATCGGACCTTCGACTGGATGAGATTTTCGAGCTTTGTCTCGTCAAGTCCGTACTGGTAGTACCCATCGGGACGCGGAATCACCTCGATTCCGGCCTGACGCAGAAGTTCGTGAAGCTTGCCGCGAATCAGCATGAGGTCGGCCGGCGTCGCGCCAATCTCGACAAAGTGAAGGAATCCAGCCGACGTCGACCGACTGCGAGCGCCCTTGCGGAGCGCCTGTTCAACATGTTCAAGGATCCCGTCCAGCTCGCTCACGCTGTGGTCGAAGGTAGCCACCTGCGCAGATTGTTCAGTCGCCAGCGTGATCAGTTGATTAGTCGCGATCTCGGCAACTTCGCCATGGAATCCAAGGGCGTCCATCAGGACCGGCGTATCGAGCACAAGCGTCAAGTTGTTTAGTGAGTTCTTGAGCTCAGATGTATCAAGCAGCAGCACGGCGGAGAGCATCGCTCCCTTGGCTGCCTCGACGACATAGGCGAATCTCACGTGATCCCGGGAGGCGAGGTCAGTCACAAAGGCGGCGACGACGTAGTCGGTGCCATCGTGTGCAGATGGGGTACTTCCCTTTCGATTTCGAAGGCCCTCATTGAGGAGCGGTGCGGCATGGCGTTCGAAGTAACTTGCAAGCAGAGTCGATACAGGAACTGCGATGGAGTCAAGCTGTCCCGGGAACCGATCGGCAACGAAGGCCTCAAACGTCGCGACGAGGTCAGTCTGGCGCTGGTTGTACTGCGCAACCTGCTGCTGGAGAGCCGGTGCCGATTCAAGGCCCTTGGCTGTGATCTGGACAGCTGTGGATCCGACGGGCTCGGTGAGCTTCTGCTTTGACATGGCCCGAAGGAGCGACTTGATCACCAGATTTGGGATGTCGATGCCGAAACTATCGTGGATCACCCCAGCGATCTCCTCCCGCTGTAGGTACGGTCGGTTCGATTCGGCAAGGACCGACAGAATAAACGGTTGGAAGCTGTCGAGGTAGCTCGGTGCGTTGGCGTTGAAGTTGGCCTTCAGGACCGCGAACCCCAGCAAGGTATTGGAAGATGCTCTGATGGTGCCGCTCTCCTGGACTCAAAGTGCTGATGAAGCCAAATCTAGCCAATCGGGAGCATCACCGTGCCAACCGGGACGTCGCTCTGGTGCACCGGTGGGAACGGATCACTAGTTGCCGGCACAGCAGGGCGCGACTGCGAAGGTACTCCCGGGATGAGCTGAATCATCGCAAGCGACGCCCCCAAGGCTTCAAGAAACGGTGACGCCGGGTAGTGTCGCGCCGTCCACCGTTGCCATCGCGACGGGTGGCGTGGTCCATCGCCGACCTGAAAGACGGGGCGCTCACTCTCGAGTATCCGCTCGTGGAGCCACTGTATCTGGGCTCTGTGGTGGGTCCGGGCTGCTCCGGTCGGTACTGCCACACCATACGCAAGCAGCACTCCGTCAGACGACGAGAGCGCTGTATCCAGGTGTTCGCGCGCGGTCAGCCATCCGTCGGGTTCCGCGCCGAGATCCGAGATAGCTGTGACGTCTGCAGAAGGGAACGCAAACAAGTTACCGATCCGCGCAACTTGGAAGCCAAGGATGCCGCGAGCTAATTCCAGTCGGGCAAGGGTTCTTTCCCCAGATCCTGCAGGCGGGTTGGCGAGGATGCACAGCAGCTCATCCCGAGGCGCTCCGTCAATCTCCATCACCGGCGTACAGGATGTCGGTGATCCGCGTGACTGTGCTGTTCCTTAGGTCGGCTGCAAGCTGTACAAGCCCAAGGCTCATGAGCGTCTCGGCGACTTCCGCTGGATCCTCCGCATCCGGGTAGAAGGCTCGCACCAAGTCAAGCAGTTCCCCGCTCGGGTCGAACGAGCCCACGTTCATGTTCTGTCCGTCGCCCGCTCGACCGAACCCAGCACCACGGATGGGCTCGAGCTTCAGGCGCATGGCATAGGAAAGACCGAGACGGACGATTTGCTGCTTTTCCTTGAAGGGAAAACGCTCGTGAACTTCGTCTCTCGCGAGTTCCGCCTTGCCGGTCAGGGCGATGTTCACACGCCCTCGAGTCGAGGATGTGTCAGACACTGTGTAGCTCCTGAAGGTTTGTCTCGTGAGCAGATGCGCCACGCCGTAGTTCGAACTCTGCCAGCATGCGACCTCGGAGCAGATCACGCGCGGTCTCGCGAGGCAGCTCGCGCTCAGTGACGAGGAGGAATACCTGTGAGGTGAGCTTGTCGACGTTTTTCACGACATCATCAACGTGGTGCTCGTCGAGGCGCCCGAACGGCGAATCCATCACAAGCGGGCCACTGATTGGGGAGCTCGCTTGCAGACCTCCCAACAGGGATAGCGCAACCAGGTGCTCATAGCCAGCACTGCGGTGTTTCACTGGTTCGCCTTGACTGTCGAGGATTCTCAGTCCGTAGGACTCGTTGATCGTCAGCTTCACGAAGTCTTGCTCTGACCGCATAGCCAGGAACAGTTCCGTAGCCTTCTGTTGAACGTTTTCCTTGAGCTGGTCCCGATAGGTGACCACAGCCTGCTCGAAGAGTTTGGAAAGGTCCTCGGCCAGGCGTTGGCGGATATAGACATCTTGGTCAGCCTGGCCGGCTCCACCAAGCAGCCGGATACGCTCATCCAGCTTCGCAATGTTCTGTTTGGCCTGCTCATACTGGTCGCGTTGCTTCCGGTACTCGTCTCGCGCGCGATTCAGTTGGATCTCGACGTTCTTCGTCCGCTGCACCAACTCGTTCAGGTCGTCATCGTGACCCTTGAGTTTGTCGTCATAGTCGTCGAGATCCTCTTTGTAGTCCTCAATCTGCTGCTGCAGCTTCAGATAGCTGTCCTCCACTGTCCTGATCTCGGCACGGACTTCATGACCGCGTCGCGAGTGACGGAGGCGTTTCAGGTTCGCCTTGAGGTCGACCAACTTGTCCTCGGCAGACATCAGGTCATTTGAACCATGCGCCTTGAGGTGGCTCTCCACGGCCGCACGGTTCTCTGCACCCAAATGCGACTCACATACGGGGCACACGCCCGAGGACGCGTCGTAGTGGCGCGCGAGGCTTGCCGCGAACCTTAGATCGTCAAGCTCCTCTTCCAACGAGTCGAGTTCAATCTGGCTCTGGTCCAAGCGTGCCTCGATCGGCTCGACGAGCACAGCCCGCCATGAGTCCGCGAGAAGGCCCTGGAACCTCTCTCGGGTCTCGGCATGCTCCCGCTCAGCATCCAGCAAGCTATTGCGGGTCTCGTCTCGAAGTGCCTTGATCTGGAGCTTTCCGGACTGCTCCGCCACCTGCTGCTCGAGTTTGCGAGCCTCCGCTTCGAAGTCCTTGGCCTTCGCGTCTTCCGCCTCATAGTTCTTGCGGAAGGTCGCAAGGCGATTCTGCTCTGTAATCAGTGCGTCGCCGAGAACCTTCGTCTTGGAGTCGCGCTGCGCAGCCTTGGCGATCTCCTTGCCGGCATCCTCGCCTACTCGAGCGCTGTCCTGGGCGGCGTGCTCCAGGATCGGAAGCCCTAGGATGCGCTCGATGTCCTCGCGGAGTGTCGCACCAGCGGTGCTGTCATCGTCAAGAAGTTTCTCGTATTGGTCCAGCAGCTCACCGTCGAACAGGAAGAACTGCTCAATCTCGCGCGGCATGAGTTCGGCGAGCTGCCGCTCTGCATCGGCCGCGCTGAGCGCAACCGAGTTCTTCCGAAGGATCAGCTCCTGGGAATACTCGCCGCCAGCGTGGGTGAGTGAGCGAGTGAGATCCCATTCCGCGCCGTCAGTTTCGAATTCCAACCGGACGCGGCAGCGCACTGAGCCGCCGTGCGCTTCCTGCAGCGCGACGCTGTTCGTGATGTCTTCGATGGGTAGTGGTCTCGTGCTGCGTTTCCGAACCTGGCCGCTCCATACCCAGCGGAAGGCGTTCAGCAGTGACGTCTTACCCTTCCCGTTGCGGCCGTACACGACAACGACGCCGTCCTTGTCAGGAATGCTGAGGTGCTGCTCCCCCTTGAAAACAAGGAAATTCTCAACTGTCAGGTGCCGGTACTTCAAACGTCGGCGCTCCCGGACAGGTGCTGTTGGATGGCGCGAGCAACGCCCTCCTGAGCTCGTGGGCGGTTCTCAACGAGTCGCCTCTCGATCTCCACGATCTGATACACGAGCTCCGGATCGATGTGACCAAAGAACTCTGAACGCACCGACTCGACAACGTCGGCGAGACTGTCTCGCATGCTTCGCCCTCCTGTTACGTGGATGGTTGAGTCTTACTGGGCCGGCTCTCGTACTCCGTCAGTCGTCCGTCTCTTCGCCGCTGTCCAGATACTCATAGAGTGCCTCAAGATCGCCGCCAAGTCCTACAACTAGCCGCTCCAATGGGTCTCTCGCGTCGCTGTTCAGAGCATCCCGAGCGAAGCCACCGGCGCGCGCAAGTTCTCCCTTCAGCAACGATATCCCGGAGGTTTCATCCAAACTGTCGGGTTGCAGGATTGCATCGTATATGGTCGCGACATTCTTCCCGTCCGCTTTCCGGAGCACGCGTCCTCTCCGCTGGATAAACTCACGTGGGTTTCTAGATGAGGCAAGGATCAGAGCATGATCGGCGTTCGGTATGTCCACGCCTTCGTCAAGACATTTAATTGAAACGATCACGCCGCCGTTCTCGTCGAAGTGACGCAACGTCGCAGCCTTGTCCGCTGGCATATCCGAGTAATACTGGTATGCATCGATGCCGGCGCCCCGTAGGCCGGTGGTGACGTCGTCCATCTGCTCTTTGTCATCGCAATAGACGAGCCAGCGTTGCCCTCGGTCGTAATGCTTGACGACGACAGCCTGTGCCAGAGGAGTCTTTGCAGCCGCCTTCTTTGCGATCCGAGCTCGCTGCATCGTCATCATGCGTATCTGCTCAAGCTGGCTCGCGGTTGGGCCACCGGAGGCGCCGTGCGACTGCGCAACCAACTGGCCGATTCTCTTGCTGAATTTGTCCCAATCTTCCTGCTCTTGAGGAGAAAGTCTCACTAGCTGTGGGTAGTACAAGTAGTCGCAGAGCGCACCGGCCTTCAGCGCATCCCTGAGTGTGTAGCGGTGGATCACACCACCGAAGTAGTCGAGTACAGCAGACGTGCCTTCCGGGTCACCGGCACGCTCCGGTGTCGCGGATAGGCCAAGCCTCGCGGCTGCATCGATCGCCAGGATCTTCCGAAACGATGCAGCGCCGAGGCGATGGACCTCATCTCCCACCAGGAGGAGATTGTCTGCGCGGGATGCTTGGTTGATAAAGCTCTCCTGCGTGGCTGTTGGTGCGAGCGCGACGACTACGCGTTCGGTCGCGGGCAGTGAGAGCCAGGTCCTCAGCCGGGTCTTCCATGTCGTCTCGCCGTCACCGCACAGATGCACCCGTCGGCCGGTCTCCTCAAGCTGTTCCTTCCACTGTCTCGCGACGAGCCTGGAGGGTGCGACGACGAGCGCCGGCCCGGTGTGGTGGGCAATCGCAGTAATGCCGGTCACCGTCTTTCCGGAGCCAGTGGCATGAGCCAGGATTCCACGATGTCCGTGCTCTGCCCACAGCTCCAAACCGGTGATCTGTTGCTCTCGCAGCGGCCGCCCATCGGGGGCTGTTCGGATTACAGGATCTTGCTCGGCATCGGTTGATACCTCAACTGCCAGCTCTCGCCAGCGCACATTCCTCGACTGAGACTCGAGCCAGTGGCGGAACGGGGCAGGAAGAGCCAAGACCTCTACTCCATTGCTGCAGCCGCTCCAAAGCTTCTCGAAGCGTTCCGCGGATCGCTGAACACGGACGCTGTCGTTGTGCCCGGTCCAGCTCGTCCACGCATCGAAGGACTCGATGTTGCCGTCTGAGGCAATGCCGTACCGCGTCTCGTTCATCGATCCGCGAAACCCGATGCGTTGACCGTGCGTGTCGCTGAAGAGCCCAACCTTGTCGTGGAACATCCGGCGGTCATCGACAGATGCACCTGCTACACGAGCAAGTCGAACTTCCAGTATGTTCTCGGAAATGAGTGCAGCTAGTGCGAGTGCAGGCTTACGCAGCTGGTCGTTGACGAGCAGCGTCTGGAATTCCGCTCGTAGCGTTGCCGCCAGAGAATCATCATCACGCGCTCCATAGCCGCGCTCGATGCCGTCGGCGTCCTCCTCGGTGATGCGGGGCGAGCATAGAATGCGAATCTTTCCCCCGCGATCCACGAAGCCCGGCATTGCTCCCCAATACAGCGACAACGCACTGCTGGCGAAGAAGCCCGTAATCCGGTCGTACGTGACTGATTCCGCAAGTGCATGCATATAGAAGTCGTTGAGGATGTCATCGCGATCGCTGGCATACTCGGGTTCCGGGGTCCACCCGGAAGATCCCCATCCCTCGGACATCACGAAGTCAAACGTTCGAGCGACAACTGCCACCGGAGTTCGAGGGCCTCCGGTAGCGCGTCTGGCCGCGCCGCAACGACTGTCTCGGTGTCTCCGCTGCGCCGGAGCGTCCTCCGCTGACACGCGACCCCCTGCGACAATGCTGTTAACAACGTTTCCTCGCGAATCTGCACACCCTTGGAGTGAGTGATGCCTTGCCCCTCATCATGAGCCAGGGCGTCCCACAAGGCAAACACTTCGAGATTCGGCTCATACCCGGCCAGGATGAGGAAAGGATCGTCGGTGGTATCGAAATGCCGACGCTGCTGCGGAAGGGTGATCTGGATTCGGTACGCTCCTTCCTGCCGCTCTGATGGATGCGTCGTCAATGTGAACATATAGACCCGGAGCAACGGTGGAAAGGGTGACAGCATCGGAATATCGAACGGCTTCTTGTCGGTCAGGTGAGCGGTCGCCGAGGCGGCGTAGTGCTCAAGGCCGGACGCAAATAGCTGATTCGCTCGTTTCGTGCCTTCGGTCACTCGTGATCTCTGCACAGTCGGGTCGAACATTCCCGGCGGAACCAGCGGCGGGTGGGACGAACCATCCATGGAGGTCATCGCGGTCACTCAGTCTGTTTGTCCGTCGGGCAAGGTCACGACTGCAGGGCCATAGAAATTGTCCAGCGCAGCAGCTGCCGCGTGAGCCGTGGCCAATGCCTTCGCTTCGAGCTTGATCCGCTTCATTGCGATGGACTGTCGCTCCATCGCTAGCGCGGCCTCCTCGCCCGCACTTTGCATAGCGGCCACAAGTTCGCGGCCGGTGCCGACTGCGGTGGCTTGCTCCTTCTCTGCTCTATGTTCAAGTTCTTCGATGTGCTCAAACTTGAGCTTCCTCTGCACTTCGGCGGCGTGCAGTTCCTTCTCGGCGTGCCTGAATGATTGTTCCGCGGACTGTATCGCGTCGGGAACGAGAGCTCGCGCCTCTGACGGCAGTGAGACGGCGTTCTCTCGAGCCTTCTCATATAACCTCAGCGCCGCTTTAGCTGGGATTGAAGGCAAAAAGCGCATAATAGACAGGGCAGCGTAATCACGGTTGAGCTCGAACGAGTACCATTTGCGCCCCAGTTGCTCTGCAACCATCCCAGTGGTGTTCGATCCTGAAAAAATGTCCACGACGACATCGCCGGGAGTCGTGAGAAACTCTATGAAGAACTTTGGAAGATCGTTGGGAAATCGGGCCGGATGCGACTTGATCGCGAGCTCACGGCAAAGGCGTAGATAGTTCGTGTTCGACTCGGTGTTGGAGATTTGCAGCAGATTCGGCGGGATTGCGCCGCCATTGTCATTGCCGAAATGCTTCGAGATCTCGTGTTCGCTCGGGCGCAGCGAAGTCTTATAGTACTTCTCCGGATCCTTTAGCAGCTTCTCCATGTTCTTGGAGTACGGCTGAAGAACACGATTGACGTCCGCTTGCGGCCACTCTGTCTTTGAGAACCACCACACAGTGTTGACTGCGTCCTTGACTCTGATGCGACGCTTGTTGACCCACTCCAGGGGACTGGGAAGCTTCGCCGGGTTGTACCAGAAGAACTCTTCTGCGAGGTGGTATCCGAGTTCGTCCACAAACTTCAGTAGGACGCGGTATGGGTATAGGGACCGGGTGGGACTTCCCTTCCGGTATGCGTTTCCGATGTCGATGACGAGACTGCCTGTGTCCTTTAGGACCCGCTTCGCCGCTTCGCCAAACTGGGCTAGCCAGTCAACATATGCATCCTGATCCTCGTTGCCGTAGGCCTTCTTCCGCTGCAGCGCGAACGGTGGGCTCGTGATGATCAGGTCAACGCTGCTGTCAGCGAGACTGTCCAGCAAGTCGAGCGAGTCGCCGTGGAGCTGAGTGCCCCAAGGCGTCGTGTAGACCGTCTGATCGGCGGCGAAGTTCGGCAAGTTTTCCTCATCAATCGGGTCATGAGAGCGAATGGGACTCGCCTCCGTCGCGCGACGGGCGGATCGGCCGGCGAGGAGCGCCCGGACCGCAGCGAAGCGAGGACCGGACGCACCGCAGATGGGCGAGCTGACCATCGCGCCGCCGGCCGGAGGCCGGCCTTGAAGGAGTAGAGAAAGTTCTCACAGGTCGTTGGGCTCCACGGCGCCAAGCTCTGCGAGCAGCCTGCTCGCAATGGCCCGAGGGTCCTCGGGATCGGTTGTCGTGAGGAGTCCGCTGTCGATCTCGTCGGCGAGGTATGCCGCAGTGTCGTTCTCCGAGATGGCGCGGGCGAGCGACGGGATTCCCGTCGCTATAGCGGCAGTCAGCGTTGTCCACTGAGGCGAGTCATTGATGGGGGTACGTCCAGCAGCCGCTGCCTTCTCGAACTCCCTCAGCGCGGCAATTCCTTCTACGGTCGACTTCGAGTACCGGCTCGAAACAGCCTGAGGACTCGCGTTCTGGGCGCGAGCCACGTTCGCCATGGTCGGGCGTGGCTGATGGAAGCGATGAGCATAAGCGGTCAGGAACGACCGAAGGTCTTTTGACGCCTGCAGGACTGCTTCAGTTTGCTGAAGGGTCTCCGTGAGCTCATCGTCGATGTCGTGGGCACCCCGAGGCCAAGTAATCGCCTCCAGGGCTGCAGCGTGGTGCGCGATGTTGGCGCGTAGTGCGTCAATCACGATCCGCACGCTCTCTGGAACTTCGCCCCACTGGACGTCTGCCATCACTACCTCCCGTGCAGGTTCAGTGTAGGGCATGCGTTTATAAGTGTCAGGTTCAAGAGTACGTATGCCATAAAGAAAACTTGACAATGAAGGGATTGCGGTAGATCCTGATGTCGTCAACAACGACGAAGGAGGAGCAAGATGGCACTTCAGTCAGGAATCCCGGTGAGCTTCGAGGCCTACTTCCCGCGTGGCGCGTACATGGTGGGCGAGGTCGAAGCCGTCGTGAAGTGGTCGGACGACGGCCAGCGGCAGGGCCAGGACGCAGACAAGTCGAGCGGCAAGCCGCTGTGGCAGGTGCGCGTCATCGACGCGGATCCCGAAGCTCGCAAGGGTCAGAACGAGGTCACGGTCAAGATCGCGAGCATCTCGCAGCCGACCGCACCGCCGGAAGCGAACGGACTGCCCTTCCGCCCGGTGATGTTCGAGGGCCTCTCGGTCACGCCCTACGTGAAGGAGACGGGCGGGCGCCCCCGTGTCGCGTTCTCGCTCCGGGCGAGCGAGATGAAGCCTGCCGGCAAGCCCCGCGGCGGTGAGTGATGAACTGGTCCTGGACTGCCGAGCGTGAGTACTGGGCGTGGGAGATCCCGAAGCTGTGGCGGGTCGGAAAGTGGGTTCTCCTCGCGGTGATCCTGCTTTCCTTCGTGGGAATGATCCCGGGCGTCGGACAGGTGATGAATCTGCTGATCGTGTCGATCCCCGTCGCTGCCATCGTCCGCAGGATCATCGCGGTTCGACACTTCGACCAGATTGCGCACAAGCGGTGGCAGGCACGCACGTCGAAATGGATTCGCGAGAACTGGACGGGGCTCGCGCGCAACCTTCGTCTCGAGGTGCGGGATCTCGCGGGCAATCCCGTCGTCGCAGGTGTGGGCCGGCCGGTGTGGTCCGAATGGTCATGCGTGGTGCCTGTCGTCCTTCCTGCGGGGCTGGTCCGGGAAGACCTTGTAGCTGCAACTGGTCACATCGCGCAGGCCCTCGGCGCGGTTCGAGTGACGGTCCTGGGCGATCGCATCGGGGCGCTCGCCCTGAGCGTCGAGTACGTCGACGTTCTCGGGCAGCCCTTCTCGTTCCCACTCGGAGGCGCATGGGACGGGAAGACCGTGCTCATGGGCGTCACCGAGAGTGGAGCGGAGTGGCGTATGCCGATCGGTCCTCACACGCTCGTCGCAGGCTCGTCCGGCAGCGGCAAGGCATCACTGGTCTGGGGGCTCCTCCTGGGGCTGGCCCAGCCAATCCATCAGGGCCTCATCGAGGTCTGGGGGATCGACCGCAAGGGCGGCATGGAACTCGCCATGGGGCGTGACCTGCTGACCCGCTTCGCCGACGATGCTGCGCATTCGGTTGTGCTGCTCGAGGAGGCGGTGGAGCAGATGCAGGCTCGGGCGCGCTCGCTTGCCGGGCGCACCAGGCAGCACACGGCATCGATCGACAGTCCGACGGTGATCGTACTCATCGATGAACTCGCGGCACTCACGGCATATGAGACGGACAGGGACATGCTCAGGCGTGCGAATGCGGCGATAGCGACTCTGGCATCTCAGGGGCGGGCGGTTGGCTTCGTGCTCTTCGCCTGTCTGCAGGACCCGAGGAAGGAGACGCTCCCGGCGCGCGGACTCTTCACCCAGACCGTGGGGCTGAGGCTTCGCGATCGAATCGAGACCGCGATGGTTCTAGGTGAGGGTGCGGTTGCCGCCGGCGCACTGTGTCATGAGATCTCGCCGACCACTCCGGGAATGGCCTACGTCCTCCCGGAGACGGGGGCCGCGCCAGAGCGAGTTCGCGCAGCGTTCGCACCCGATGAGCAGATCCGTGAGGCAGCTCTGGCGTACTTCGCACCGCATCCGCGGCCTGTCACGGTCCCGGTTCAGGAAGAAGAACCTGCTCCGCGGCGCACTCGTACTCGTCGTCCCAGGAAGAACACCGAACAGCAGGAGGAGTCATGAACAAGTCAGTCAAGGCGACGATGATCATTGCCGGAGTTGTTGGAGCGATCGCGTTCTTCGGGGGAGGCGTGCTCGTAGGGGCAGCTGTCGCGGGCGTAGACAGCCGCGTGTCCGCCGCGGAGCGTGGGCCCAAGCCGGTTCCGTGCAACCTGACCATGACATGGGATCGTGCCTCGCAGTCGTTCTCAGCGGGATATGACGAGTCCGCGTTCGTCAGCAGTACTCCGGAGTACGGACGTATCGCCAACCTCTCGTGTTCGGATGGCGAGATTCTCGCCTGGCAGACGCAGCGACGCGCGGATGGGCTTGATGACGAAGTGTGCCGCCCGGTGCTCTCCGACGGTGTGGATGGTGCCGTGCGGGTTGTCGGTTGTGCCTTCCCGGTGGTGGTGGATGATGACGCTCGGTGAGGTCGTCGCGTCCCGGCTCCGGAGCCCGGACTTCGATCGGTGGATGGCCGGCGCCGCTCGCGTCGGGTTCTGCTCGAACCCCGTTCGTCTCGTCGGGTCGTCGGCGACGATGGACGGAGGCACAGGCGAGGTCCTGCGCGAATTTGCGACGTCACGTCAGCCCGACGGACTGACCTACGTCCGGTGTGGGAATCGCCGTGCACGCCGTTGCGAATCATGCAGCCATGAGTACAAGGGTGACACGTGGCACATGATCATGGCCGGTGCAGCCGGTGGGATGAAGGGGGTGCCCGAGGGCGTAGCGGAGCATCCGATGGTGTTCCTGACTCTCACGGCTCCATCGTTCGGGGCGGTCCATTCGCCAGCTGGATCCTCGCGGCGGGGAAAGTGCGCTCATGGCATCGATCGTGGATGCCGCTGTGAGCACGCGGAGGGAGACGCGGTTCTTGGGGATCCGATGTGTGCCGAGTGCTACGACTATGCCGGGCACATCGTGTGGCAGTTCTTCGCGCCAGAGCTTTGGCGGCGATTCACGATCCTGCTCAGGCGCCATCTTGCGCGGGAACTCGGACTCACTCAGCGGGTAGCTGCTGAACACGTCCGGCTTCAGTTCGCGAAGGTCGCCGAGTTTCAGCGGCGTGGTGCCGTGCATTTCCACGCGATCATCCGTCTCGATGGCGTGAGCGAAACGGAAGAATTTCCTCCGCCACCAGCCGACGCGGGGGAGCGCGAGCTGATCGCAGCCATCCGCTCTGCCGCGCGCGCCACAGCCTTCGAAGCTCCTCTGGTTCCCGGGGAGGGAACTCGACGGATCCTCCGTTGGGGCGTCCAGCTCGACGTGCGTTCGATCGTTCGTCGGGAGGGGCTGGGCGGGGCTCTGTCGGATCGAGCCGTGGCCGCCTACATCGCCAAGTACGCGACCAAGGCGACTGAAGACCTCGATGGGCGGGCAGACGGACGGGCGCACGTCAGACGGCTCAAGGGCACCGCCGAACTCATCGCCGAGGACGACGCTGACGGCGCCTACGCGTTCCTTGGCAAGTGGTCGCACATGCTCGGCTTCCGAGGACACTTCTCGTCGAAGTCTCGGCGCTATTCGGTGACGCTCGGTTCCCTCAGGGAGGCGCGGAGGAGGTGGCGACTCGATCGGATCATCGAGGAAGCGCGCGAGGAAGGGCACGAGATCGAAGAGGTGCTGGTCGTCGGCTCGTGGAGCTTCGCAGGCATGGGCTGGCTCAACGAAGGCGATCGCGCCCTGGCGATGGATGCTGCACGGGCGGCTCGGGAGTGGAGAGACGCACGGCGGGTGCAGTTCAACACAAAGGAAGGAGAGAAGGATGATTGACCAGATGAAGCTCGTCGACGATGGTGCGGCGACGGACCTGGAAGAGCTGGACGCATACCTGACTCGTCGAGAGGTCGCAGCGCGGTGCCGGGTCCCGCTGTCGACGTTCGACTCGCTGCGGCGGCAGGCGCGAGTCCCGTTCCCGGATGCTCACATGGGCAAGCACATGCTTTGGCGCGCATCGACGATCGAAGCATTTCTCGAGTCTGGCGGCACTCGTGGTCTCGAATAACGCCAGGCTCGATCCGAAGACGCGCAAGCCTCTCCCAGAGGGCATCCGCTACCGCGCGGATCGGAATCGGTATCAGGTCAGGGTCTGGGCCATCGGGCTGAATGGTGAATGGCGAGAGCGGAGCTTCCTCGTGCCGACGCTGTCTGAAGCAAAGCGGTTCCGCGCTGAGGCGCAGACTCGGATCAAGCCTGACGGCGCAATGACCCTCTCGGGATGGCACTCGCAGGCGTGGCCAGCGATCCGGGACAGCGTCAGACCGTCGACGGCCCGCGCATATGACGTCTCTTGGCGAAAGCGGGTGAAGCCGTGGCTCGGGCACAAGAAGCTCGAAGCGATCACCGTCGGCGACATCGAGGCGGCGATTGCCGGATGGGACGGCTCCGCGTCGACGCGCATTGACGCCCTCGCGTTCCTAAGCCGGCTTCTCGACAACGCGATGCGTGCTGAGATCATCCCTCTCAATCTGGCGCGCCTCGCCCGTCGGCCACGACCGGAAGCTCACCACAGCCTTCGTTCGCGGGCACTCACGACAGAGGAGGTCGATCTGCTCATCGCGTCCATCGAAGACGGGGTATATCGCCGGTACATCGCGGCTCTCGCATACACGGGCATGCGCGCAGGGGAGGGGGCAGCGCTAAAGGTCGGTGACGTGGACCTCACGGCAGGCGTGATTCATGTCCGGCGCAGTCTGTCGACCGGACGCACCGGGCAGATTGTGGAGCAGTCACCGAAGAGCCGGAAGGAGCGCACGGTGCCGCTTCCCGCCAAGCTGCGGCCCCATCTCACGGTTGCGATGCAGGGGAAGCGCCGCACGGAACTCGTGTTCACCGGGCCGCGGGGCGGGAAGCTGAATGGCTCCAACGTCAGACGCGCCGTCGACTGGAAATCGATCAGGGTGAAGCTCGATCGAGAGGATCTTCGCATTCACGACCTGCGGCACACACTCGCCACGATGCTGTTCGACGCCGGGGCGGCAGCGAACGACGTCCAGGCTGTGCTTGGGCATTCGAGCATGCAGGTCACTGAGAAATACAGCAGGGCGCGTGCGGATGTGGCAGTGCGAGCGGGGCGGGCGCTCGACCAACTGTTTTCAGCAGACGAGAGAAAGAAGCAAGGAGAAGAACGATGAACATTGTGGTGCTCGAGGTGCAGCGGACAAAACGTCAGGACATGAGCTCCGAGAAAGCCCAACTTGTCGGGCAGTCGCTCGCAGCTGACGCTGCTGTGCTCGCAGTTTGGATCGCCGCGGACGGGAACGATGCAGTCCGTGGTGTGCCGAGACTGCAGTTCGCTGTGCGCGGGACGGATCCAAAGGCAGCGGCATACGAATTCGAGCCTGCTGTAACGAAGGCTGCAAGAGAACACCGCGTGAGGCTGTCTGTGTGCTACTTCACTCGAAGGGATCCCGACGTCGTTCCTCAGGAGATTGCGGAGGCGCTCGGCGTCAAGGTGATGCCGAATCACGCGACAGTGGTCTCGATGATCAAACGCCCTCACATGTGAAATGTGGGCGCCGGTCGCGCGCGCTC
The DNA here is from genome assembly GCF_003387575.1 of Microbacterium bovistercoris. Lineage (GTDB taxonomy): Bacteria > Actinomycetota > Actinomycetes > Actinomycetales > Microbacteriaceae > Microbacterium > Microbacterium bovistercoris. Next base: position 48,146 of record NZ_QUAB01000017.1, read on the forward strand.
CGGCACATACTCGCCGGCGCTGTCTTCCGGGCCGCAGAGCGCGAGGCACTCTGGGCAGTATGGCTGTGCGTCCATAGCGGACCGATTGGGGCCGAAGCACACCAGGCTGACGCCACAGAGCGCGAATGGGTGGCGCTGGTCCACTCCGGAGAATACCTCGGCCAGCATGTCGGCCGCATGCTCGTCATCGTCAATGATGTGCAGGTAGCGGTCGCGCCACTCCACGTCGTTCCACGCGCGAACCTTCGGCTGAGCGACTGTGAGCATGGCTCCTCCTTCCGGAACTACTCCGTTGACTTCAGCATTGCTCGTGCGTCCGACGTCGGTGGCCGGAGGCAGCATTTGTAGTCCTAATCGGGTACAAACGCTGCAGCGCGGTGCGGAGCAAGCACGCTCTGGGGAAGGATGACGACATGAACCTCTACCTGGTGCGCAATGACCGCGGGCGTGCGGTCTGGGTTGCCTGGGAAGACGACGAGATGCGGATCTGGTCGTACCTGCAGAACACCGGAAAGTTCCACCTCAATCAGGGGCTCTATCTCGACTTCTACTTCGATCAAAACAACACGTACGAGCCGGCTACGGTCGAGACGGCAAGACAGGCAATCCGGGACGGGGTCGGGCATCTCGACGCGCGGGTCTGGGCCCACCGCATTCGGCGATTCGAGGCAGATCCCGCCGCTCGCGCGGCTGATGAGGTGCTCCGTCACGGTTGACTCGTTCAGCGCCGCGAATCGATGCCGTTGGCGCAACGGAGCTGTTGCCCAACTTGTCCAGCAGCTTGCTGGATCGTGTGAGGACTACACGCAGCCCGTTGTTCATCGGGAGCGCGACGATTGGTGACCGTGACATGTAGGGACTTATAGGGACTTATAGCGAACCACTAGATCCCGCTATAACTGCCTATACCCGTGTCACTAGGACTTCGACAGCTCCCGGGCGCCGAACATCTCGACTCGGCCGGGGCCGGGTGTGTTCCTGCGAGCCCGCTGGCCTTCGCATTGCCCGGCGCGTTGCCCCATGTCCAGCAGCTTGCTGCGCAGATCAGGTCCTGACCTGCGTCGACGCAGATCGCCGGCCGTCGGTGCCAGTGGCTCGTGTGCAATGGGTCGTTGCACAAATAGTCCAACGGCTCGTTGGACATCTGATTGGCCAACGACCCGTTGGAGAATTGCTTGAGACCAAGGGCCACTTCCCGAGTTCCCGGCACAATCCCGGCACAAGCTCTGGCAGCGGCGCGTTCCGTCTCGCTGCGCTCGCTCAACGACCGGGGCTTCGACTGCTCAGCAGCCGGGCCGGATCAGCCCGGGAGGACGCCTCAGAAACCGCTCCTCACCAGGGGAAAGCAAAACCCCCGCGATGTAGAAGCTACGCGAGGGTTTCTGGGACCGTTGTAACGACGGTCCTTGTGGCTCCGACCGGCATCGATCCGGTGACCTTTCGATTTTCAGTCGAACGCTCTACCAACTGAGCTACAGAGCCTCACGGCACATCATGATCTGCCGCGTCTTAGACGAAGAGCCTCCTCGAAAGAAGGCTCATCGCTAGGAGCGACCCTGACGGGACTTGAACCCGCGACCTCCGCCGTGACAGGGCGGCACGCTAACCAACTGCGCTACAGGGCCATAACTATTCAATTGTATCGGATGAGTGACCCCAACGGGATTCGAACCCGTGCTACCGCCGTGAAAGGGCGGCGTCCTAGGCCGCTAAACGATGGGGCCGAAGGTCTGCCTTGGGGGCGTTCCTTGCCGACGCTCAAGCATAAGCGAAGATCTTCCCAAAACGCGAATCGAGGGCGTGCCCTCTGTCGCTCGGGCGTGTTTCGAGGCACCATAGGAGGTGGTGAGCCGTGCCCGACGGCACTTGTCAGCGAGCGCGACGCCCACGCACGCCTGTTGCAGTTGTGACGGATGTTGTTAGTGTTGCAGCTGTGAAACCGGCGAAAGGAGCCGTGTGAACGACGAGAGATACCCCGCCGATGCGTCAGCAGACGCCGACTGCGGGTGCGCTCCGACTCCTGGCGAGCGACGCAGCCTCTGGACGCAGAACGGCGTGACCCGCCGCAATGCGCTGACCATCGGTGCGCTCAGTGTCGCCGCGCTCGGCATCTTCGGCGCCGGTGCCGGCGTGACCGCAGCACACGCTGCCGGCTACCCGAGCTGGGACGACGTGCAGAGGGCCAAGGCGAACCAGGCGGCGAAGGCCGGCGAGGTCACCCGCATCCAGGGCCTGATCCAGGGCCTCACGACCAAGGTCGCGCAGACCAGGGCCGCTGCCGAGAAGGCGGGCGAGGAGTTCTACGTCGCCCAGCAGAGCTTCTTCGACGCCGCGCAGCAGGCGGATGATCTGCAGACTCAGGCCGAGGAGCAGGCCAAGCTCGCCGAGGAGACGTCGGCGAAGGCAGGACAGGTCGCCACGCAGCTCTACCGCAACGGCGGTGAAGACTCCACCCTCGAGCTCTTCTTCAGCGGATCGGCCGCGAACGCCGACGGGCTGCTGTCGCGCCTCGGCACGATGGACAAGCTCCTCGAGTACAACCAGTCGGTGTACGACAACGCCGTCGCGGCACGCAACTCCGCGCAGGCGCTGAGCGACAGGGCACGCGTCGCGCGCGACGAGCGCGACCGCCTGCAGAAGGTCGCCGAGCAGAAGATGGTCGCGGCGCAGCAGGCAGCGGACGCCGCTCAGGCCGCGCTCGAAGAGAGCGAAGCGAACCTCGCCACGTTGCAGGCGCAGCTCGCCGCGCTCCAGGACCAGACCACGAAGACCGTCGCCGCCTACCAAGAGGGCGAGCGGGTCCGCAAGGCAGCGGAGGAGAAGCGTCGTCGCGAAGAAGCCGCCCGTCTCGCCGCTCAGGGCGGCGGTGGCGGCGGTGGTGGCGGTGGCGGAAAGCCCAGCTCCAGCGGCTGGGTGCGTCCGCACGGCGGACACCGCAGTTCGGGCTACGGCCCGCGCCCCAGCCCGTGCTCGGGCTGCTCCAGCTTCCACCGCGGCGTCGACCTCGCGAACGGCTGCGGCGCTCCGATCTACGCAGCCTCGTCGGGTCGAGTCGTGTACTCGGGGCTGAACGGCACGTTGCACTCCGGCTACGGCTACTACGTCAAGATCGACCACGGCGGCGGCATCGGCACCGGCTACGGGCACATCCGCCCGGGCGGGTTGGCCGTGCGCTATGGACAGTCGGTCCGTGCCGGTCAGGTCATCGCCTACGCGGGGACGACCGGCTCATCCAACGGCTGCCACCTGCACTTCGAGGTGTACAAGAACGGCGGCACCATCAATCCGATCACCTTCATGGCGGCGCGCGGCGTCTCGGTCTGAGCGCCCGGCACAAACGAGAATCCCGCGGACCTGAGGTCCGCGGGATTCTCGTATCTGGCGAGAGGTCAGTGACCCTCGTTGGCGAAGCGCTGGATCGCCTCGTTCAGGATCCGCTCCGCCTCGGCGGCGTTGCCCCACTCGTCGACCTTGACCCACTTGCTGGGCTCGAGGTCCTTGTAGTGCTCGAAGAAGTGCGAGATCTCGTCCTTGGTGTGCTGCGGCAGGTCGTCCACGTCGTGGATGTGCGCCCAGCGCGGGTCCTTCGACAGCACTGCCACGAGCTTGTCGTCGCCACCGGCCTCGTCGCTCATCTTCAGCACGGCCACGGGGCGCACGTTCACGACGACGCCCGGGTAGATCGGGTGGTCGAGCAGGACCAGCACGTCGAGCGGGTCGCCGTCCTCGCCGAGGGTGTCGTCGAAGTAGCCGTAGTCGGCCGGGTACCCGAAGGTCGTGTAGAGCACGCGGTCGAGGTGCACCCGACCGGTCTCGTGGTCGACCTCGTACTTCACGCGGCTGCCGCGCGGGATCTCGATGACGGCGTCGTGTGCGCCCATGCGTTCTCTCCTTGTTTTGACGGCATCTGCGGATGCCGGAAGACGGTGGGATGCCGCCCACAAGCCTACTCCGGGCGACCGGGCCACTACCGTGGGGATGTGGCAGAAGGATCCCTCGACCCCGCCGTCGCCGAAGTGCGCCGGGCCGTGCGTGCGACGCTCCCGGAGAGCGGCACCGTGATCGTCGCCCTCTCCGGCGGCGCCGACTCGCTGGCGCTCGCCGCCGCGACCGCCTTCGAGGCCCGCTCGCGCGGGCTCGACGTGGTCAGCGTCACGGTCGACCACGGTCTACAGGAAGGATCGGCGGATGCTGCAGCGCGGGCCGCCGCCACAGCTGAGAGCCTCGGGATCCGGGCGCAGGTCGTGCGCGTCGATGTCGAGTCCGCCGGCGGACCGGAGGCCGCGGCACGGGATGCCCGGCACGCGGCGCTGCGCGCGGCCGCGGCGTTTGAGAACGCTCCTGTGCTCGTCGGCCACACCCTCGACGATCAGGCTGAGACCGTGCTGCTGGGACTGGTGCGCGGCTCCGGTGCCACCAGCCTGCAGGGCATGGCGCCGCGTCGGGAGGACGAGGACGGCACGGTGTGGCTGCGCCCGCTGCTGGGCGTCCGGCGTCAGACCACCCGCGCCGCGTGCGCGGCATCCGGTCTGGAATTCTGGGACGATCCGCACAACGTCGACCCGCGCTTCACCCGCGTACGCGTACGCGAGCGGGTGCTGCCCGTGCTCGAGACCGAACTCGGACCGGGGATCGCGGAGGCCCTCGCCCGCACCGCCGAACAGCTCCGCGAGGACGCTGAGGCGTTCGACGAGATGATCCACGAGACCATCGAGGACATCGTCGAGCACGCCGAGGCGGGCATCTCGGTGAGCGTCGCCGCGCTCGCGGCCAATCCGGCCGCGCTGCGCAACCGCATCATCCGGCTCGTCGTCGGCAGCGAGTTCGGGGTCAGCCTGACTCGCATCCAGACCCTCGAGGTCGCGCGCCTGGTCACCGACTGGTCCGGGCAGGGCCCGATCGACCTGCCGGGCTGCGCCGCCCGCCGTACCGGCGGGCGCATCGTCTTCACCGCCCGCTGACCGCGCAGCGCGAATCGTTGAGTCGAGTCGCGCGAGCCGCCGCCCGTGTTCCGGTCGCATTCCGGCACAGTGTTGTGCGCCCGGACTGTGCTCGTTTGCGACCGGAGCGCTCGCGGGCCGGGCGCTCGCTGTTCCCGTCGCATTCCGGCACAGTGTTTCGCGCCCGGACTGTGCTTATTTGCGACGGGAGCGTCTCGCGGGGCCCGCGCTCGCTGTTCCCGTCGCGATTCGGCACGGTGTTTCGGCCGCGGACTGTGCTCGATTGCGACGGGAGCTCGCAGAACGAAGCGGCGGCCGGAGCATCCGCCCCGACCGCCGCTGGGAACTCGTTACTTCTTACCGCCGAAGAGGCCGCCCAGGATGTCGCCGAGACCGCCGCCGGCGGAGCCGCCCTGCGAGCCGCCGCCGAGCAGACCCCCGAGGTTGCCGAGGATGTCGCCGAGGCCGCCGCCCTGCTGAGCGCCGCCCTCTCCGCCCCCGAGCAGACCGCCGATGACGTCGCCGATGCCGCCACCGCCGCCCGCGGCCTTGCCCTTGTTCGCGTTCGCGATGAGCCCGAGCACGATCGGTGCGAGCACCGGAAGCAGCTTGCCGAAGTCGATGCCGCCGGCCGTCTTCTCAGAGGCGTTCAGCGCCTGCGCGACATCCGTCTCCTTCTCGCCGAACACGTGCTTCACGATCTTCTCGCCGTCGGCCTGATCGACGTCGTCGACCGAGGATGCCCCGGAGAAGCCCTCGTGCCGGCTCAGCGCCTTCTCGATCGCGGCAGAGCCCTCGTCGGTCTCGGCGTTCTTCGCGAGTCCGCCGAGCAGCGCTGCGCCGCCCTCCTTCACGGCCTGCGCGGCCACATCCGGGCTGACCCCGAACTTCTGGGCGATGTCGTCGATCGGCACCTGCTTGAGGATGTCGTTGATGTCCATATCCTGCTCCCCTTGCGGGACGGGCGCCCGCATCACCGCTCACAGTAGTGCGGATGCCCGGCATCCGTCGCCTAAAATCGATCCATGCGCGCCGCTGAGATCCAGGACGACCTTTCAGAGATCCTCGTCACCGAGGAGCAGATCCGAGAGAAGCTCGACGAGCTGGCGGCGCGAGTCGCCGCCGACTATGCGGGCAAGGATCTCCTGCTGGTCGGTGTGCTCAAGGGCGCTTTCGTCGTGATGGCGGACTTCGCGCGCGCCCTTCCGATGCACGCGCCGATCGACTTCATGGCGGTGTCCAGCTACGGCGCCAGCACCAAGTCCAGTGGTGTGGTGCAGATCCGCAAGGACCTCGACACCGACCTGCACGGCAAGCACGTGCTGATCGTCGAGGACATCATCGACTCCGGCCTCACCCTCAGCTGGCTGCTGGAGAACTTCGAGTCCCGCGGTGCGGAGTCGATCGAGGTGCTCGCGCTGCTGCGCAAGCCCGAGGCGGCGAAGGTGCACATCGACTGCAAGTACGTCGGCTTCGACATCCCGACCGAGTTCGTGGTCGGCTACGGCCTCGACTACGCCGAGCGCTACCGCAATCTGCGCGACGTCGCCGTCCTCGCCCCGCACGTCTACAGCTGAGCTGTCCGCCCACGGCGAATCCCAGCGGATGCCACAGGTTCGGGCGGTACGCTGATCCGATCATGGATGTCAAGAAGGTCTCCCGGAACCCGCTGATCTACGTGGCGCTGATCGGCCTGCTGCTGTTCGGCGGCTTCCTGCTGATCTCGAACCTCAGTGCACCGCAGACGATCACCACCCAAGAGGGCTTGAAGCTGCTCGAGGGCACGACCGTGACCAAGGTGATCACCACCGACGGTGATCAGCGTGTGGACATGGAGCTCTCCAAGCCCTTCAAGGACTCCACCGCCGTGCAGTTCTACTACACGCAGGCGCGCGCCGACGAGATCGTCGAGGCTGTCAACGCCGCGGAGCCCAAGGACGGCTTCAATGACGTCGTGCCGCAGCCCAGCTGGTTCAGCGGCTTCCTGTCGATCTTCCTGCCGATGATCATCCTCGGCCTGCTGTTCTGGTGGCTGCTCTCCTCCATGCAGGGCGGCGGCAGCAAGGTCATGCAGTTCGGCAAGTCCAAGGCGAAGCTCGTCAACAAGGAGAGCCCGACGGTCACGTTCGCCGACGTCGCCGGCTCGGATGAGGCCATCGAGGAGCTCCAGGAGATCAAGGAGTTCCTGCAGGACCCGGCCAAGTTCCAGGCGATCGGCGCCCGCATCCCGAAGGGCGTGCTGCTGTACGGCCCTCCCGGAACCGGTAAGACCCTGCTCGCCCGTGCCGTCGCCGGCGAGGCGGGTGCCCCGTTCTACTCGATCTCCGGTTCGGACTTCGTCGAGATGTTCGTCGGCGTCGGCGCGTCCCGCGTGCGCGACCTGTTCAACCAGGCCAAGGAGAACGCCCCCGCGATCATCTTCATCGACGAGATCGACGCCGTCGGCCGACACCGCGGCGCGGGCCTCGGCGGCGGCAACGACGAGCGCGAGCAGACGCTGAACCAGATGCTCGTCGAGATGGACGGCTTCGACCCGAACGCGAACGTCATCGTGATCGCGGCCACCAACCGTCCCGACATCCTCGACCCGGCGCTGCTGCGCCCGGGCCGCTTCGACCGCCAGATCGGCGTCGACGCCCCCGACCTCAAGGGCCGCCAGCGCATCCTCGAGGTGCACGCCAAGGGCAAGCCGCTGTCGAAGAGCGTCGACCTCGAGGTCGTCGCCCGCAAGACCCCCGGCTTCACCGGTGCCGACCTCGCCAACGTGCTGAACGAGGCCGCGCTGCTGACCGCCCGCTCGAACGCGCAGCTGATCGACAACCGCGCCCTCGACGAGGCCATCGACCGCGTGATCGCCGGCCCGCAGCGCCGCACCCGCGTGATGAAGGACAAGGAGAAGCTCATCACCGCGTACCACGAGGGCGGCCACGCTCTCGCCGCAGCGGCGATGAACCACACCGACCCGGTCACCAAGATCACGATCCTGCCGCGCGGCAAGGCCCTCGGCTACACGATGGTGCTGCCGCTCGAGGACAAGTACTCGGTCACCCGCAACGAGCTGCAGGACCAGCTGACCTACGCCATGGGCGGCCGCGTCGCCGAGGAGCTCGTCTTCCACGACCCCACCACCGGTGCCTCGAACGACATCGAGAAGGCGACCAGCATCGCCCGCAAGATGGTCATCGAGTACGGCATGACCACCGAGCTCGGCCCGGTCAAGCTCGGATCCGAGGGCGGCGAGCCCTTCGCCGGCCGTGACATGGGCCGCGGACGCGAGTACTCCGAGTCGGTCGCCGAGCGCGTCGACATCGAGGTCCGCGCGCTCATCGAGCAGGCTCACAACGAGGCCTACCAGGTGATCAGCGAGAACCGCGACATCCTCGACCGCCTCGCACTGGCGCTGCTCGAGGAGGAGACCCTCGACCACAACCAGATCGCGGAGATCTTCACCGACGTGCGCAAGCTGCCCGAGCGCCCGCTGTGGCTCTCCAGCGACGAGCGCCCGGTCTCGGCGCAGCCCCCGATCGACGTGCCGAAGCGTTCGGAGGTCGGCATCGCCGCGCAGACCGCGGCGCCCGCCGGAACGACGCGGCCCCAGCCGCAGGCGGGACACACCCGGCCCGCGACGGCCTGACGTGGCCGTCGACAAGCGACGCGTCGAACGGCTCACCCGTGAGCTGCTCGAGGCGATCGGCGAGGACCCCGACCGTCCCGGACTGAGGCAGACGCCGGCGCGGATGGCGGAGCTGTACTCGGAGTACTTCTCCGGCGTGCATGAGGATCCGGCGGCGCCGCTCGCGCACACGATCAGCGTGTCGCGCGGGCCCGCTCCTGAGACCCTGCCCTCCGGGGCGGTGCTGCTGCGCGGCATCCGGTTCCGCTCGGTGTGCGAGCACCACCTGCTGCCGTTCGCCGGGCACGCGCACATCGCGTACCTGCCGGGGGAGCAGGTCGTCGGACTCGGCGCGCTGGTGAAGGTCGTCGAGATCCTCGCCGCACGCCCGCAGGTACAGGAGCGACTCGGCGAGCAGATCGCCGACACCATCGCCGAGCACCTCGACGCCCGCGGCGTGCTGGTCGTGATGGATGCCACGCACGGCTGCGTCACCATGCGCGGCGGGCGCCAGCCCGAGGCCTCCACTCTGACGATCGCCGCGCGGGGCGCGTACGCCGATCCGGTCGCACGCACCGAACTGATCACGCTCATCGGCGCGGGCCCCGGCCCCTCCGCGTGGAGCCAGGAATGACCGGCATCTGGGGCATCCTGAACATCACGCCCGACTCGTTCAGTGACGGCGGGCGGCACATGGACCCCGGGAAGGCGCTCGCGCACGCGCACCGGATGCGCGCCGAGGGCGCGAGCGTGATCGACGTGGGCGGCGAGTCCACCAGGCCCGGTGCTGCACGTGTTCCGGTGGCCGAGGAGCAGGCGCGGGTGCTGCCGATCATCGAGACGCTCGCCGACGCCGGCATCCCGATCTCGGTCGACACACTCAACGCCGACACTGCGGTGGCCGCCGTGCAGGCGGGTGCGCGGATCGTGAACGACGTCTCCGGCGGTCTCGCCGACGAGCGGATGCTGGCCGCCGTGGCGCCCACCGGCGCCGACATCGCCATCGGGCACTGGCGGGGGCCGTCCGATGACATGTACGCGCGCGCCCAGTACGTGCGCACGGCGCGCGAGGTCGCAGGTGAGCTGCGCGAGCGGATCGCCGCCGCGGCGGCCGCCGGCATCGCGCCGTCGCGCGTGATCCTCGATCCCGGCATCGGGTTCGCGAAGACCGGCGCGCAGAACTGGGACGTGCTGCGCGGCCTCGACGAGATCGTCGCGCTCGGCTCGCGCGTGCTGATCGGCACCTCGCGGAAGCGGTTCCTCGCGGAGACGCTCGCTGCCTCCTCCGCTCCGGTCTCATCCGTTGCGGGTGCGGCGGGCGCTTCTTCCGTTCCGGTCTCAACTGTTGTGGGTGTGCCGGGCGCACCACCCGCATCCAGTGAGACCGGAGCGGTGGACCAGCAGCGCCGCGACCTGGCGACGGCCGTGACCAGCGCGCTCGCGGCGCGGGCCGGCGCATGGGCGGTGCGGGTGCACGACGTCGCCGCGACGCGCGACGCGCTCGCGGTGCTCGGCGCCTGGGACGGCGAACTCACCGGTCGCTGAGCGCCCTTCGGCTCGTCGCTGCGCTCCTCGCTCAGGAGCCGCGGCCGAGCGAGACGAAGGGCGTCTGTCATAGGACCGCCGTAGGCTGGGGGCGTGGACTTCATGGACCAGATCGTGCTGACCGGGTTGACCGTGTTCGGACGCCACGGCGTATTCGAGCACGAGCGCAGAGACGGGCAGGAGTTCACGATCGACCTGACCCTGCACCTGCCGCTGAGGGATGCCGCGGCATCCGACGACGTCGCCGACACCGTGCACTACGGTAAGCTGGCCGAGAAGGTCGCGGCGATCGTCGCCGGCGAGCCGGTGAACCTCATCGAGACCCTCGCCGAGCGCATCGCCGACGCGGTGATCGAGGACGACCGGGTGCAGGTCGTGCAGGTCACCGTGCACAAGCCGCATGCGCCGATCCCCCTGAACTTCGCCGATGTGTCGGTCTCGGTCACGCGAGGGAGGGCGCACGTATGAAGCATCCGCGCCCCGATCGCACCCTGACGCACCTGACCGGCTTCCCCGACCCGCGGCCCGGACGGCAGCCCGAGGTCGCCGTCGTCGCGCTCGGCTCGAACCTCGGCGATCGCGGTGAGACCCTGGAGCGTGCGGCCGAGCGGCTGCGCCGCCTGCCGCTGGTCGACGAGGTGCGGATGTCGGCGCCGATCGAGACCGTCGCCGTGCACCTCGGCGGCCCCGACCCGGATGCCCCGCGCTACCTGAACGCCGTCGCGCTGGTGACCACCCGCCTCGCTCCCGAGGTGCTGCTCGGCATGCTGCACGCCGTCGAGGAGGAGGAGGGCCGGGTGCGCCGGGAGCGCTGGGGCGACCGCACGCTCGACCTGGACCTGATCGCCTACGGCTCGTTCGCCAGCGAGGAGCCGCACCTGCACGTGCCGCATCCGCGCGCCGCGGAGCGGCTGTTCGTGCTGGAGCCGTGGCTGTCGCTCGACCCGGATGCCGTCCTGCCGGGCCGTGGACGGGTCGCCGACCTGGTCGCGACGCTCCGTGGGGCCGCTGACGCGGGTGACCGCGGGAGCACACCGTGAGGCGCACCTCGCCCGGTCTTCTGGCGGTGCTCGTCCTGCTCGGCTTCGCGGTCGGCTTCGCGGTCGACCACTTCCTCACCGTCTCGGGGCAGGCGACCTTCACCCCGTCGATCTTCCTGCCCGTGCTGCTCGTGGTGCTCGCCGTCGTGGTCGTGCTGCTGGCCCTTCCCGTGCGGCGCAGCGTGCACGGCGGCACCCGCATCGATCCGTTCCGGGCGCTGCGTGCGGCGACCCTGGCGCGGGCCTCCAGCCTGCTCGGGGCACTCCTGCTCGGGTTCGGCGCGGGGCTCGGGACCTTCCTCTGGTCTCGCCCGGTCGCCCCGCCGGTAGGGTCTACAGTGGCGACGGTCGCCGTCGTGGTCGGTTCCATCGTGCTGATCGCCGCGGCTCTTCTCGCCGAACAGTTCTGCACCCTGCCGAAGGACCCCGATGACCGAGAGCCAGACGACCCCGCCGAGTGACCAGAACGAGCCCGGTGCGCCCGTCCCGCCCGTGATGCCGCCGGTGCAGCCCGCCGCCGCGCCGCCGGCTCCGCCGGCATCCGCGCCCGTCCCGCCGGCGCCGGGCGCTCCCGTGGCGCCCCCTGCGCCCGCGACGGTCGTGCCCCCGACGC
>NZ_QUAB01000018.1 GCF_003387575.1 Microbacterium bovistercoris
GGTGCGGCGACTGCCGCCCAGCCGGGTGCGGGCGCCGGCGTCGCCGGCATCCGCTTCGCCGCCGGCGCCGGCGACAACGCCGGCGCGGCGCTCGGCCTCGGCGCACGCAGCGGCGACGCCGTGGTGTCGATCGGCACGTCCGGCACGGTGTTCGCCGTGACGGATGCCCCGGTGCACGATGTCAGCGGCACGGTCGCCGGATTCGCGGATGCCGCGGGCGGCTGGCTCCCGCTGATCGCCACGCTCAACGCGGCGAGGGTGCTGGATGCCACGGCCGCGCTGCTCGGTGTGAACCACGCGGACCTGAGCGACCTGGCGCTCACCGCCGACCCCGGTGCGTCCGGCCTGGTGCTGCAACCCTGGTTCGAAGGCGAGCGCACGCCCAACCTGCCCGACGCCACGGCGACGCTGTTCGGCATGACGCTGGCGAGCACGACGCGCGAGAATCTCGCGAGGGCCGCGATCGAGGGGGTGCTCTGCGGGCTCGCCGAGGGCCTGGACGCGATCCGCGCGCACGGGGTCTCCCCCACCCGTGTGCTGCTCATCGGCGGTGCCGCGCAGAGTCCGGCGGTTCGGACGATCGCCGCGCAGGTCTTCGACCTGCCGGTCGTCGTGCCCGAGCCTGCGGAGTACGTCGCGCTCGGCGCCGCCGCCCAGGCCGCCTGGGCGCTCACGGGCGCACGCCCGTCGTGGGGCGAGGAGGACGGTTCGGATGCTGAGCGGGGAGCGCTCGTCCCCGGCATCCGTTCCCAGTACGCCGCGCGCCTGCCCTGACCTTCAGGCTTCTCCAGCTCCGGTCTCAAGGGTTGCGGGTGCCAGGCCGGAAACACCCGCAACGAGTGAGACCGGAGCTGGGGAGAGGTCGACGGCCCGGAAGGTCAGCGCTCGATCTGGAAGTTGAACACGCCCTGGTCGAAGTGGTTGTACTGCTCGTAGTCGATCAGGTCGTACAGATCGGCCCTGTGCTGCATCTCGCCGAGCTTCGACGTGAGGTGCCCCTCGTCGATCAGCGTGTCGAGGGCGCGATCCGCCGCGCCCATCGCGATGCGCAGCAGCGACACCGGCCAGATCACGAGGTTCACGCCCGCGTCCCGCAGCTGATCGACGGAGAACAGGTCGCTCTTGCCGAACTCGGTCATGTTGGCGAGGATCGGCACCTCAAGCGCCTTCGCCATCGCCTCGAACTCGGACAGATCGCGCATCGCCTCGGGGAAGATCGCGTCGGCGCCGGCATCCACCAGCGCCTTGGCGCGATCGATCGCGGCATCCAGCCCCTCGACGGCACGGATGTCGGTGCGCGCCATGATCAGGAAGTTCGGGTCGCGCCGGGCGTCGGCCGCCGCTCGGATGCGCTTGATCGCGGTCTGCTCGTCGACGACGGCCTTTCCGTCGAGGTGACCGCAGCGCTTCGGGTTGATCTGATCCTCGATGTGGGTGCCGGCCAGGCCCGCGTCCTCGAGCTCCTGGATCGTACGGGCCACGTTCATCGGCTCGCCGAATCCGGTGTCGGCGTCGACGATCGCGGGCAGGTCGGTCATCCGGGCGATCTGCTTCGCCCGGCCGGCGACCTCGGTGAGCGTGGTCAGACCGATGTCGGGCAAGCCCAGGTCGGCCGACAGCACGGCGCCCGAGATGTAGACACCCTCGAAGCCCTTGCGCTCGATGAGGCGGGCCGACAGGGGGTTGAACGCGCCGGGGAAGCGCAGCAGCTCACCCGAGGCGAGCCGTTCGCGGAACAGGCGGCGCTTCTCGGCGGCGGTGGTGGTGGAGTACAGCATCAGATCCTCCTTGGGTCAGGTCCCGGTCGTTGAGCGAGCGACGAAGGAGCGAGACGAAACGCGTCACGCGAACCTGAGACGTTTCGTCTCGCTCCGCTCGCTCAACGGCCGATGCAGCTCAGAACAGTCCAGCCGGGGCCGGGGCAGCTTCGAGCAGGCCGGGCTTGGCGATGATGCTCAGCTCGGCGACCTCCGCCGCGGTGAGCTCGGGCAGACGCTGGACGAGCTCGAGGAACCGCTCGATCTCGGCCGGCTCGAGCACCGGCTCCGCCAGCATCCGGAACTTCGCGACGTAGTTCGCACGGGCGAACGGCCGGGCGCCGAGCGGGTGCGCGTCGGCGACGGCGATCTCGTCGGTCAGCGTCGTGCCGTCGGCGAGCGTGATCTCCACGCGACCGCCGAACGCCTTCTCGGCCGGGTCGATCGAGTGGTACCGGCGGGTCCACTCCGTGTCCTCCGCCGTGGTGATCTTGTGCCACAGCGCGACGGTGTCGGGCCGCGCCGCGCGAGCAGGCAGGTACGAGTCGACGTGGTGCCAGGCGCCGTCCTGCAGCGCCACCGCGAAGATGTACGGGATCGAGTGGTCGAGCGTCTCACGCGAAGCCTTCGGGTCGTACTTCTGGGGGTCGTTCGCGCCCGAGCCGATCACGTTGTGGGTGTGGTGGCTGGTGTGGATCACGATCGACGCGACGTTGGCGGGGTCCGCGAGTTCAGGGCGCTCACCGTGCAGCTTGCGAGCCAGGTCGATCAGCGCCTGCGCCTGGTACTCGGCGGAGTGCTCCTTCGTGTACGTGTCGAGGATCGCGCGCTTGGCCTCGCCTGCGGCAGGCAGCGGCACGTCGTAGGAGGCGTCCTTGCCGTCGAGCATCCAGGCGATCACGCCGTCCTCGCCCTCGTAGATCGGCGACGGCGAAGTCTGCCCGCGCATGGCGCGGTCGACGGCCTCGACGGCCATCTTTCCGGCGAAGGCCGGGGCGTGCGCCTTCCAGGTGGAGATCTCGCCCTTGCGGCTCTGACGGGTGGCGGTGGTGGTGTGCAGCGCCTGGCCGATCGCCTGGTAGATGGTCTCGGCGTCGAGGCCGAGCAGCGTGCCGATGCCGGCGGCGGCCGACGGGCCGAGGTGCGCGACGTGGTCGATCTTGTGCGCGTGCAGCGAGATCGCCTTCACCAGGTCGACCTGGATCTCGTAGCCGGTGGCGATGCCGCGGACGAGGTCGCGCCCGTCACGACCCGCGTGCTGCGCGACCGCGAGGATCGGCGGGATGTTGTCGCCGGGGTGCGAGTACTCCGCGGCGAGGAAGGTGTCGTGGTAGTCCAGCTCGCGCACGGCGACGCCGTTCGCCCACGCGGCCCACTCCGGGCTGGTGCGGTGGTCGAGCGCGGCGCCGAACACGGTCGAGCCGCTGCCGCCGGTGGAGACCGGGTGGCTGAAAGCCTGGGCGCGGGCGGCGTTGATGGGGCCGCGGGTGAGGGATGCCGCTGCCACCGAGGCGTTGTCGATGATGCGGTTGATGATCATGTCGACGACGTCGGCGTCGACCTCGACAGGGTCTGTGGCGACCTGGGCGATCTTCCAGGCCAGCTGGTCCTCGCGGGGCAGGTCCTCTTCGGAGCGGTACACGCGGACGTGGTGGGAGACGGTCATGGGGTTCCTTCCGGCAGTGACTCGAGGATGCTGGTGAGCGCGTTGTGCAGGTGCACGTGCGTGGCGTGGGCGGCGAGGTCGCCGTCGCGCGCGGCGAGCGCGCGGGCGATCGTGAGGTGCTCGGCGGCGGATGCGGCGAGCCGCTCGGGCTTGTCGCGCGCCATCCGGCGCACGCGGACGAGGTGGGTGCGCACGGTGCGCAGTGCCGAGCTCAGGTAGTCGTTGGCGACGGCCGCGTCGAGCGCGGCGTCGAGGCGTGCGATCAGCGCGTAGTAGGCGTCGCGCCCCTCGTCAGCCGACAGGTCGACGGTCGCGAACTCGGATGCCAGGGCGCGGAAGGCCTCGGCATCGCCGCGCTCAGCGGCGAGCCGCGCGGTGGTCTCCTCGAGCGCGCGGCGGATCTCGAACAGAGCGCGGATGTCACCGGCATCCAGGTCGGCGACCACGGTCACGCGCGGCGACTGCTGCACGACCAGGCCGTCGGCGACGAGCCGGCGCAGGGCCTCGCGCAGAGGCGTGCGGCTCACGCCGAGGCGCGCCGCCTGCTCCACCTCGCTGAGCACGAAGCCCGACGGCAGCGCGCCGGACTGGATGTCCTCCAGCAGCTCGGCATAGGCCCGGTCACTCGCTCGCATGCCATTATTGTATACATAAGAGCGCCGCGCAGCGGTCCTATGCGCATTTCAGTGATTGAACGTATACAAGCTATTCCGCGCTGTTCGCGTACGGGTGCCAACGCTCCAGCATCGCCGAGATGATCACCCCACCGGCCGGTGTGCCGTCGGGAACGGCTTCCAGAGCGAGCCCCTCGGCTGCGAGATCGGCCAGTACGCGCGTGCGCAGTGCGACGATCTGTTCCCGTTCCGCAACCGACAGCGCGTCGTCCACCTGCGCCTTGAGCCGAGCGGCGGTCGCATCGACCTCCGGCTGCATCGCCGCGACTGCGTTGTTGATCATCGTGTCGACCTCGTGCCGTTCCTCCGGGCGCAGCGCCCGTACGATCAGTACGAGGGCGACCCCGCCGGCGCCGATCACGCCGGCGACGACGACGAAAGCCGTCCACGCGGTCGCCGGTCGCGACAGTTGGAACGCCGACGCAGCACCCAGCGCGATCCCCAGACCGATCTGCATCCGGACCGCCGCCCAGTTCACCGGCCGAAGTCCCCAGGCGAGCAGCATCGCCAGATCCAGCAGCCCCGCGATTCCCGCGAGAACGGCCACCGCGGTCGCCGTCTCGGCCGGGTCGAACCGGAAACCGCTCGTCAACACTGCCGCCACCGCAGCGCACAACAGCGCCCCGAACAGGACGATCATCGACCAGCCGTGCGGACTGCGTGCACCGAATCGCGCCCGCATCCGCGCACGACAGTCCCTCCAGGCCTGTTCCGCAGCCTCCCGGGACTCATGCCAGATCCGCAGTCCCAGATCGCGATGGCCGACCGTCTCGAAGACCACGCGTTCGACCTCCTTCGGGTCGATGTGCGAAGGGTTCGTCGGCAACGCCGAGCGCACCTCGACGCTCTGTGCCGCGTGATCCTCAGCCATGCGTGGTCCCCGAAACGTATACCGACCGCGCGAATCAGCCGACCCGCCGTCGGCGCTCAGACGCGAGATACGGGTTCCAGTCCGTCAGGAACCCAGCGATGATCAGGCCGCCGGCCGGCGTCTCGGATTCTTCTCCTGATAGCCACTTCGTGCGCACGGCGAGGATGCGCCTCTGTTCCTCCGAGCTGAGCTCTGCGAGAACCTCGGCCTGCAGCCTCGCGGCAGTCGCATCGACATCGGGCTGCATCTCCGCGACCGCAGCACTGATCAGGGTGTCCATCTCGCTGCGCTCGCCCGGGCGCAGCGCCCGCACCAGAAAGATCATCAGCACACCGGCGACGCCCACCACAGCCGTACCCACCACGATGGGAGTCACCCAGGTGACCGGGCGGGACAACTGGAAAGCGGCCGCTGCTCCAGTGGCGACCGCTACGCCGATCTGCAGTCGTACGGCTGCCCAGTTCCACGCGCGCCATCCGGCGGTCAGCAGCACGATCAGGTCGGCGACTCCAGCGAGCGCCGCGAGAACTGCCGTCGCCGCCGACGTCTCGGTCGGATCCGTACGGAATCCGCTCGCGAGTGCCGCCGCAAACGCGCCAAAAAGTACCGCTGCGAACAACACGAAGAATGACCACCCGCCATGCGGGCTGCGGGCACCGTACTTCTTGCGCATGCCTCTGCGGCAGTCCCGCCAGGCCTGCTCAGCGGCCTCGCGCGATCGGTCCCACAGCCGCCCCCCGACGTCGCTGTGCCCCGCCTCAGTGAAAGCGGCGAGCTCGATGCTCTTCGGGTCGGACTGACGACGCGCGCTCTCGTCCTCAGAAACCATGCCGTGCGGGCCCTTCCTCCACGTCGAACGTCGCGACCACATTGTCGGCGTGGACCTGCACGACGGCCGCAGCCAATGGCGGAAGCGACGTCAACGCCGCGACGACGAGGCGTCCATGAACTCCGACGACGTAGACCGTGGATACCGTCCGCGGAATCGCCACCTGCTCGTCCCCGCCGGCCGCCTCGGGGTCGAGCAGCGTCACGCGCCAGCCGGAAACCGCACCGAGATCGACGGGCACCGCATCAGCCGACCACGGCGACGGAACAAGCCGTTCGGCGACCGTGACAGCGCCGGCTGCCGTCAGCGGAACGGGAGCATCGTCCAGCGCCGCGATGCCGAGCATCGCATACACGTCTGCCACAGGCTCTGCCAGCAGCAGCACCGCGACAAGACCACTATCGACCCTTGCACGCAGCGCAAGGGCGGATGCCGTGGCAACCGCATCCCGCGCCTCGGCTGGGGCGGACTGCACCTGGTTCCCGTACCAGTCCGCTGCTTCCGGCATCCCCGGTACCACCTGCCACACGTCAGGATCGGGGCGGAACACGAGCTCAGTCACGTCGCCACCTCACGCTGGCGACGATCGCGTCGCACAGCCGGGACACCGTCTGCTCCCCTTCATCCGGCAGCCTCGCGCCTCCGGCGTCGCGCAGGATCTGCGAGCGGAACATCAGGCCCACCGAGGGATGCCCGGGGACCGGGAGCAGATAACCGGCGCCCGCGACCTCCACCTCTCCGTCTTCCACCGCCACGGTCTGCTCCATCGGCCACCGCAGAATTGTGCCGCCGGGGTCGAGCGGCGCGGCCCCCCGCGACGAGATCAGGCCGCTGCCGACATCCTGCAACGAACCGCCCTTCGGCGCGCGCAGCCACGATGCGACCAAGCTGACCGGCACGAACTCCTCGGGTGCGACTCCGGCAGGAGCGAAGACTCGGACTATCTCGGCCCGCGTGGCCTCCGCGCGCGCGGACGCCAGCATCCCTTCGATGCGCGATCGCAGCACTGCGCGGTTCGATTCCGGAAGCTGATCCAGCACGGCTTCGAGCCGCGGTCGCATCGACCTGAAGGAGGCATCTGACGCTTCCCATCCCGTAGGCAGAAGCACTGCGAACGCGGGCATCCCTCCCGCGGACTCGACGAGTTCGGCGCGCAAGGACATCGGCGGGCTCCCTGTGTGCTCGGGATGGATCGGTCGGGATCGAGCCTAACGGCTCAGTCGAACTTCTCTTTGAGGTCCTTCAGCGTGCTGACGACCTTGACGTACAGATCCACCCCGCCGCCGAACGCCTCGGCAGTGGTCGCCGGGTTGCCCAGAAGAGCCTCCCAGCCTGCGCGCCCCCCACCTGTCCAGCCGAAGTTCTGCACCAGGAACTTCGGCGTGTAGAGCATGCGCATGAGGTTCTGCGAGTTCAACCCATGCGGACTCCGCACGAGGATCTCGCCGTTCTTGCCGACGACATCGAACAGGTTCTTGACCTTGCCGCCCACGAACTCGTCGAGCTTGCTGCCGTACTGCGCGAAATCGTCTCCTGCGATGCGGAAAACCGCCGCGACCTTGGGGAACTTGCCGGGGTTCACGAAGGACGCGAACTTCGCGAGCTTGCCGAACGGGATGATGCCGATGGCGGCGAGCGCGACGCTGGTCCAGTCACCGCGTCCTGCGTTGAGCTTGGCGATCTCGCCGAGCAGGCTGAGCACCCCCGCGACGGCGGCGAGCACTCCGGCGAGGAGCGCGAGCGGGCCGGTGACGAAGAAGGCCACGACCATGAGGGCGATTCCGACGTACAGCAGCACAGTGAGCATCGCCTCAACGAACGGCATCGAGTTGTCCCAGAAGCTGTCCGAGACGCCGTCGGCGTTGACCTTCTCGAGTCCGGAGCACGCGGTCTCGTAGGCGCTCTCCCAGGTCTCGACCGGGGCGTCGTAGGAACCCCAGTAGTACTCCCAGTTCTCGACCGCGGCGTCGAAGGCGCCCTGTTCCGCGTGATCGGTCGGGGCCGTCCCGGTCTGCTCGACGTCGTGGGACTCGTTCCACTCCCACTCCCGCTTCGCACCCGACGCCTCGCCGAGCACCTGCGACGCTGCCCGCACCTCTTCCCAGGTGCGCTCGGCGCCGCTGACCCGCCAGCCGGTCTCGCCCTGCGCCGTACGCAGCTTGTTGCTGTACGCCGCAAGCGTCTCGCCGCTGGGCAGATAGCGCTTCGCAGCGGTGGACAGGTCGCTGTGGACCTCCTTGGCCTGTTCCCGGATCGCCTCGAAGGACTCGCCCTTGCCGACGGTGCCGTCGGCGAAGAGCTCGAGCGTGCGTGCCGCGCGTGCCATCTTCTCGCCGAGCGCTGCGATGTCCGCGGCGTGTGCGGCGATCGCATCCGGATCGCCGTCGATCTCGCGGACCTCGCGCCGCCCCGGGGTGTGCGGCATGTCGGCCTGGGAGTAGATGTAGGAGTTCTCGGTCATTCCTTGGGCTCCATGCTCCGGGCCAGTTCGAGGTCGGCTTCCCGCCATCCGTCGCGCGCGTCATCGATGCGCTTCTTCATCTCTTCGAGATCGAGCCGAAGCGTCTCGCGCTTGTCGTCCCACGCGGATTCGAACTCGTCGGCGGCACGGGCCAGCCGCGAGTCGCCGAGAGGCCGATCGATGGCATCGAGCAGCTTCCCGGTGCGTGCACCGGCGCCCTTCTCATCGAACTCGCTCATGATGTCGCCCAGCGCCTCGCTCAGCGCCTGCATCGACTCGAGCGGGATCTCCACCCCATCCGCCATGATCGCCTCCTCCGCTAGCCCTCGCCAGCATAGACGTCGCGACGGGCGGCGGCGATGGGGAGAACTACCCGTCCACCGGCTCCGGCAGCGGCTCCACGAACTCGGGCGCCTGCGGCTCGCCGAGCTTCACCAGCACGACGCCGGCCAGCACCAGCGCCGCACCGATGGCCTGCAGCAGGTCGGGCAGCTGGCCCAGCAGCAGCCAGCCGAACAGCATCGCCGCCACCACCTCGGCGAGCGCGACGAACGACGCCAGGCGTGAACCGAGCATCCGGGTCGAGACGATCCCGAGCACGTAGGCGAGTGCGGCGGCGACGAGTCCGATCGCGAGCACCGGCACGAACCACGGGACCGTGCCGAATCGATACGCGATGTCGTCTGTGGTCCAGGTCATCGGCAGCACGCCGAGCACGCCGGCGAGGGTGAGCCCGACCGCGCCGATCAGCAGGCCGAGCCCGGCGAGCGCGATCGGCGGCACGCCCGTGTCGCTGCGGGCCGAGAGGATGAAGTACGCCGCCGCGCCGACCATGGCGCCGAGCGCCCAGAGGATGCCGCCGAGGTCGAGCCGCGCGCCGGTGACGATGTCGAGCATGAGCACGAGCCCGACGAAGGCGACCACGGCGCCGGCGATGCTGCGCGCGGAGGGGCGCTCACCCCGGCGGATCCAGAGCCAGAGCACCACGGCCACGGGTGCGGTGTACTCGATGAGCAGCGCGATGCCGACATCCATCACGGCCACCGCCTGGAAGTAGAACAGCTGCGTCGCGGTGACGGCGAGCAGGCCGTAGGCGAGAACCATCCCCGCGTTACGGCGCACCGCTCCCCAGCGTCCGCGCAGTGCGAGGAGGGTGGGAATCAGCAGGGCGATCGCGCCCACCCAGACGCGCACGGTGACGGCGGCGCCCGGCGTCCAGCCGGCGTCGATGAGCCCGCGCGCCCAGGCGCCGGACATGCCGAACGAGAATGCCGCGGCCACGGCGATGAGCAGGCCGAGGGTCGTGCGCCGGCCTGCGGAGGAGAGAACGGATGCCACGGGTCGACGCTACCTGCCCGTTCGCCGCTCGACTGATCCGTCGAGAACTCTTCACAAACGATTATCGATTAGTGTAATGTCCCCAGTGTCCCACCACCTGGAAAGGATCAACGATGATCAAGCGCCGCCTCCTCCCCGTCGTCGGCATCTCCGCCATCGCCGCCCTCGCCCTCGCGGGCTGCAGCGGCTCGTCCGGCGGCGACTCCGCCTCGGCCGACGGGAAGACCACGCTGCGCGTGCTCGTGAACGTCACCCCCAACCTCACCGAGGAGTTCTGGAACGACCTCGTCGCACCCTTCGAGAAGGAGCACAAGGACATCGACGTCGTCATCCAGAACCCCGGCGCGGAGGGCGTCGCAGCGGCGGTGCCGCGGCTGCTCGCGGCCGGTGACGCTCCCGACATCGTGCAGTCGATCGCCCCGACGCCCACGCTCGCGCCCGAACTGGTCGACCTGTCCGAGTACGACTGGGCGAAGAAGGGCCCGCTCGCAGAGCAGTACTCGATCGACGGCAAGACGTACATGGCCGGCATCGGCTACCAGCTTCAAAGCCTGTTCTTCTACAACAAGACCGCGTTCGAAGAGGCGGGGATCACCGAGGTTCCCACCACCGTCGACGAGCTCACCGAGGACCTCGACAAGCTGCAGAAGGCGGGCTGGACGACGACGGTCCAGACCGGCGGCGACTGGATGACCAGCCACGCGCTGCAGGCGCTCGGCCTGCCGTCGGTCATCGCCGAGAACCCGAAGTGGTTCCAGGAGATCTCCGCGGGCGATGTCACCTTCAGCGAGACGTACGGCGACGCGGTGGACACCTACGCCGACTGGGTCGCGAAGGGCTACATCCCCAAGGACGCACTCGGGATCAAGTACCCCGATGCCGAGCAGGCCTTCCTCTCCGGGAAGAGTGCCGTCTACCCGATGGGGAGCTGGTTCGCCGGGACCCAGGCCAAGGCTGCGGACTCCGCCGACATCGGTGTGTTCCGCGCCCCCGCGTTCGACGCCGACGAGCAGCCTGCCATGGGCGCCAACATCGCCAGCCCGTACTCGATCCTCAAGGCGACGAAGAATCAGGATGCCGCGGCCCAGCTGATCGAGTTCCTCGTGACCGACAAGAAGGCCGTCACCGACCAGCTCGCGGTCGACGGTAACTTCCGCGACGGCTACGAGTACGAGATGACCCCGCTCGGCGAGGAGCTGCAGAAGATCAGTGCCGACACCCCGGAGGACGCGTACACCCCCACGGGCGGCGGCTACGGCGAGCGCACGATGCCCACGGGCTACTCCGAAGAGCTGAACACGCAGACGCAGGCGCTGATCGGCGGGACCAAGGCCGCCGACATGCTGAAGTCCATGGACGACTGGTTCGCGGCGAACGCCGGCTGACCGTCTGCGGCCGGGGCGGTCCTCCGCCCCGGCCGCACTGTCGGCATCCGCACAGGACAGCGAAGAAGAAATGTTCCGCACCCGACCCGAATCGGAGCTCATCCCCATGAGCACGACCCTCGCTCCTCGGCGCCGCTCGGCGCTCCAGACCTGGCAGCTGCGCCTGCCGGGCTTCCTCATGGCCGCACCGGCGGTGGCCGTCTTCATCGCGATGTTCGTGATCCCGATGATCCTCGCCGCCGTGCTGAGCTTCACCAACTGGAACGGCTACAGCCTGAACTTCGACTTCATCGGCTGGGACAACTACGCCAAGGCGTTCCGCAACCCGCGCTCGATCGATGCGGCGATCTTCACCGGGATCGTGGCCGTGGTCGGCACCGTGCTGTGCAACGGCATCGGCCTCGCCGTCGCCGCACTGATCTCCGGCCCCGGGCGCTCGAACACGCTGCTGCGCACGATCTTCTTCTACCCCTACGTGATCAGCTCGCTGATCATCGGCTTCATCTGGTCGGCGATGCTCTCCCCACAGGGGGCCGTCAACGGTGTGCTGAGCACCATCGGCCTTCCGGCGATGCCGTTCCTCACGGACCCCACCTTCGCGAAGGCCAGCGTCATCTTCACCATCGCGTGGGCGCACTTCGGCTTCAACATGATCCTGTTCCTCGCCGGCATCAAGTCGGTGCCGGCCGAGTACTACGAGGCCGCGACCGTCGACGGTGCCTCGCGCTGGCAGCAGTTCCGCTCCATCACGCTCCCGCTGATCGCACCGGTGTTCACCGTGAACATCGTGCTCACCCTGGTCGGGCTGCTCAAGGTCTACGACGTGGTGCTCTCACTCACCGACGGCGGTCCGGCCGGCTCCACCCAGACGATCGTCTACCAGATCCTGAAGAACTCCTTCGCGAACTCCGAGCTCGGCTTCGGCGCCGCGCAGTCGATGGTGCTCCTCATCGTCACCGCCGTGATCGGCCTGGCCGTCACGCTGGTGCGTCGCCGCGCAGAGCAGAAGGTCACCGACTGATGAAGCAGACACGAAACCGCCCCTCCGTCGCCGTCTCGACGATCCGCTGGATCGTGCTCGGCGTCATCGCGATCGGGATGCTCATCCCGATGTACACGATGGTGATCAACGCCTTCAAACCGCAGGCCGAGATCATCGAGAACCCGCTGCTGATCACGCCGCAGAGCTTCACCTTCGAGTACCTCTGGGCCGCGATCACCAGCAGCAAGTTCAACGTCATCGCCGCCTACGGCGTGACCCTGCTGTTCGTCGTGCTGGTGAACATCTTCTGCATCGTGCTGTCGGCTCCCGTGGCCTACGTGATCGCGCGCGGCGGATCCAAGTGGCACCTCGGGCTGCTGCTGCTGTTCGTCTCGGGCCTGTTCATCCCCGGACAGGTCACGCTGATCCCCGTCGTGTTCGTGCTGCGCATCCTCGGCCTGATCAACACGATCCCCGGGTTCATCCTGTTCGAGACGGCCGCGACGCTGCCGGTGACGATCTTCCTGTTCACGGCCTACCTGCGGTCGGTCCCCCGGGAGATCGACGAGGCGGCGGCGCTGGACGGCGCCGGCAGGATCCGGGGGTTCTGGTCCTGCATCTTCCCGATCATGAAGCCCGTGGTCGCGACCATCGTGGTGCTGAACTCGATCGGGGTGTGGAACGACTTCGTCAGTCCGCAGATCATCCTCGGCCCGAGCTCGGGGATCTACACGGTGACCACCGGCGTGTACGCCGCGGTCGGACAGTTCTCCACGGACTACACGCAGGTCTTCCCGACGCTGCTGCTGGCGGTGCTGCCCGCCCTGGTGTTCTTCGTCCTCATGCAGCGGCACATCATCGGCGGCCTTGCCGCCGGGGCGACGAAGGGCTGATCCCGGTGACTGACGAGTACGCCTCCCCGCTGCGCACGATCCCGGCGTGGGCCGTGCTGCAGCGCCGGCTGTTCGACGAGATCGAGAGCGCGCGGCGCGTGTTCTCCGAACGGTACACGCTGCCGGACGGACGGCTGCGCGGCGTCGCCGAGTTCGAGGATCGGGACGGCGTGGACGACCTGTACGAGCCGTTCTTCAACTGGCCGGCGTTCTACCTGCTCGGCGGGCCCGACGAGGTGCTCTCCGACGCGAAGCGGCACTGGGAGGGCGTGACCCGCCAGCTCGCCGAGGCCGGCATGCTCACCGACGAGTACGAGAACGGCTACGACTGGTTCCATCAGGGCGAGTCGCTGCTGCTCTTCGCCGGCATCTGCGCAGCCGATCCGGACGACCCTGCATTCGCCGAGCGGGCCCGGCGCTTCGCCGACCTGTTCCTCGACCCCGTGCACGGCAACTACGACGCCGAGCGCAACATCATCCGCGCTCCGCACAACGGCGCCCTCGGCGCCCGCGTCGGATTGGACGACCCGGATGAGGACGGCCGGCTCGCACCCTACTCGGCCGACCGCGCCGAGATGCGCCCGTACGGCCTGCCGGTGCACGGGCTCGACGGCATCCGCGAGTGGGACGATCTCGCCGACCCGCGGAACGCCGCACGGATGACCGCCGAGATGCAGCACAGGGCCGCCGGTGACGTGGCGGTGAACCTGGCCGCCACATCGCTCGCCGCGAACCTCTGGCTGTACGCCGGCGACGACGAGGCCGCGGACTGGGTGCGGCGGTACGTCGACGGCTGGCGCGAGCGCGCCGACGGCGGCCTGATGCCCGACAACGTCGGCCCGGACGGCGAGGTCGGCTCGCTGCAGGACGGCCGCTGGTGGGGTGGCCACTACGGCTGGGCCTGGCCGCACGGCCTGCACTCGGTCGGCATGAGCGCGCTCATCGGCGCGCTCAACCACGCCCTGATCACCCGCGACGATGCCGCTCTCGACCTGGTGCGCACCATGCTCGACACGGTGCTCGACCAGGCGCGCACCGGCACGGTCGCGGACAGCACGTACAGCCTGCGCGGTGGGTGGATGGCCCGGTTCGGCGACGCCGCGCACGAGCCGGGGATGCTGGTGCCGTACCGGCACAGCCTCGACGGCTGGTTCGACTTCGGCCCACTGCAGCTCGATCTGCCGGTCTGGCTGTGGTGGTGGACCCGCGACGAGAGCGACCGTGCCCGCCTGCAGCGCATCGCCGACGGCATCCCGACATCCGCCGACCTTGTCGCGCCGTTCCGCGACAAGGAGGAGGCCGGCCACGAAGCGGGCTGGTTCGCGTACCTGTCCGGTGACCTGCCGGAGTACCCGGAGCGCGCGCTCGAGATGGCGCTCGGCCAGGTCGCCCGGCGCACCGCGATGATGCTCGCCGACGGCACCGATCCGGATGCCGCTCATCTGCACTTCTGGCAGCGAGTGAACCCCGTCGCCACCGAGGTGCTCACGCAGCTCGTCGGCGGCGCTCCCCAGGTGCTCTACAACGGCGGCCTCGGCTTCACCGCGCTGCGCTACGAGGACGTCGATCGCGGCAGACCCGGCATCCCCCAGGACGTCGCCGCGCTCGTGCACCGCCTCGACGGCGACGACATCGGGCTGCGACTGGTGAACACCTCGGTCGTGCACACGCGCACCGTGCGGATCCGTGGCGGCCGCTTCGGCCTGGACCGCGTCGTCTCGGTCGCGGCGCGCGTCGAGGAAGCGGGTGGCTACCCCGGGGCATCCGGCTCCTACGCCGCTCCCGCCGGCGCCGTCGTGACCCGCACCGCGGAGTGCGACGACGACCTCGTGGTGACGCTGCCGCCTGCGCACGGTGCCGACCTCGACCTCACCCTCGCCAGGGCGGCAGGTTCGCCCCGGCATCTCATCACCGAAGGACACGCATGACCGCCGAACTGATCCGCCCCGACTTCGCCCTCCCGGTGCGGGGCGCGGCCTACTCCCGCCCCGACGCCGCCCTCGTCGAGGACTTCTCGTCGCTGTCGTCGGCGACGGCGTGCGCGAAGCTGCATCAGCTCGGCATCCGCCGCACGTTCGTCGAGGGCCCGACTCCGCTCACGACGGGCAGCCGCGTCGTCGGCTCCGCGCTCACGCTGCAGTTCATGCCGCAGCGCGAGGACATGGCGCTGCCGCAGGACTCCTCCGCCGGCGTCGAGCAGGAGTACGCCGAGCGGCACACCGCCCTGTGGCACGTGCTCGAGGCGGTGCAGCCGGGCGACGTGCTGGTGGTGCAGGCGTACGGCAGCAGGTTCTCGGGATGCCTCGGCGACATCCTGGTGCGCTACTTCATGCGCAAGGGCGGCGCGGGCATCGTCGTCGACGGCCGCATCCGCGACGCCGGGCGCATCCGCGAGCTCGGCATCCCGGTGTGGTGCACGGGGACGACCCCGCACTACGCCTCGCAGTCCGAGTTGGCGCCCTGGGCGTACGACGTGCCGGTCGCCGTCGGCGGCGCGCTGTGCATGCCGGGCGACCTGGTGATCGCCGACGACGACGGCCCTGTCGTGGTGCCACAGGCCATGGCCCCGCAGGTGGTCGCATCGGCACGTGATCACGAGGAATGGGAGGTGTTCAGCCGCAGCCGACTCGACGAGGGCGCACGGCTGAGCGACTACTACCCGCTCACCCCCGACACCCGCGAGGAGTACGAGGCATGGCGCTCCCTGCAGCCTTCCACCCGCTGACACCCGTTCCGTGGCTGCGCGACGACCTCGGGCTCGGCTGCGCGCCCATCGGGAATCTGTTCACACCGGTCGCCGACGACGACGCCGTCGCCACCGTGCACGCCGCGCTGGACGCCGGAGTGCGATTCTTCGACACCGCGCCCCTATATGGCTCGGGCGAGAGCGAGCGCCGTCTCGGCCTCGCCCTGCAAGGTGTGCCGCGCGACTCGTACGCGCTGGGCACGAAGGTGGGCCGCCTGTTGGTGGATGCCGCTGGGAGCACGGTCGCTCCGGGCTCCGTCGGCCGGGACTCGGTCGCCGACCTCAGCCGGGATGCGGTGTGGCGCAGTCTGGAGAGCAGCCTCGCTCTGCTCGGCACCGACCGGGTCGACGTGCTCTATCTGCATGACCCGCTCGACGTGGATGCCGCCCTGTCGGGAGCGCTGACCGCCATGACCGAGCTGCGCGAGCAGGGCGTCGTGCGAGCCATCGGCATCGGCAACGGGGTCCTCCCCGTGCTCGAGCGGTACGCCGCCGAGGCGCCGGTCGACGTGCTGATGGAGGCGGGAAGGCTCACCCTGATCGACCGCGGCGCCCAGGAGCGGCTGATGCCGCTCGCCGCGGAGCGAGGCATCTCGATCGTGGCTGCGGGGGTGTTCAACTCCGGGATCCTCGTGGACCCGGAGGGGTCGCCGTTCTTCGACTACCGCCGCGCCGATGACGTCCTCATCGAGCGCGCGCTGCGCATGCGGGACGTGTGCGCGTCGCACGGCGCGACACTCGCGGATGCCGCGGTGCAGTTCCCGCTGCGGCACGGCGCCGACGGTGTCGTGGTCGGGGCGCGCACGCCGGAAGAGGTGCTCGCGTTCGTGCGCGGACGGGATGCCGCGATCCCGGACGAACTCTGGAGCGCGCTCGACGAGGTGGTCGCCGCCTGATGGACATCGTGGACGCACACGTGCACATCTGGGACGTCGACGCGTTCCCGATCCCGTGGTTCCATGACGGCCTCGGTCTGCCCCCTGTCTCCGCGCCGGAAGCCTTTCGCGACGCGGCCGCGCCCTGCGGGGTCTCGGCCGCCGTCGCCGTGCAGGTCGCGGACTCCGTCGAGGAGGCGCGCTGGCTGGCGGCGACGACCGCGACGGACCAGATGCTCACCCGCGCCGTACTGCAGTACGAACCCGAGCCGGGACGAGTCCTGGGCGCCACGGCGTTCGAGGACGCCACGTTCAGCGGCATCCGTGCGGCGATCCCGCAGTTCGCGGCCGATCTCTCGGACGTGCCGGGTCTGGACGCCCTGACCGACGCCCTGGGGTCTGCAGGACGGGTGCTGGAGCTGCTGCTGCGCCCGGAGCAGCTGCCGGGCGCGGCAGCGCTCGCCGGCCGGCATCCGGCGACGCCGATCGTGCTGTGCCATCTGGGCCTCGGCCACGGCGCGGCCACGGAGGCGTGGCGGTCGGGTCTGGCGGCGTTCGCCGCCGCCGGCAACACATACGCGAAGTTCTCCGGGCTGCTCTCGCCGACTCGGACGGATGCCGAGCTCTCGGCGCTCGCCCGCACGGCGCGGGGCCTCTTCGGCGCCGACCGCCTGATGTTCGGCAGTGACTGGCCGATGTCGGCCCGCACGCACACCTACGCCGAGGTCGTCGACGCCGTCTCCCGCGTGATGCCCGACAGCCCGGCCTTCTGGACCGGCACTGCCGCCCGCCTCTACCCTCTGTCCTGAGACCTCTCCCGCCCGGGTCGCCAGCGACCGCCCTTCGTCACTTCGTCTCGCTGCGCTCGCTCAGCACGGCGCTCGTCGCTGGCGCTCCTCGCTCAGGAGCCGGGCACCCGGGTCCTGAGCGAGCGAAGCGAGACGAAGGACGTGCCGCTGTGGAGAACTCCAGGCGCCCCGTCCCGGAACGGCGTACCTTCGCCGTCATGCCTCACGTCTACATCCTGAAGTGCTCGGATGGCAGCCTCTACACCGGGAGCACTTGGAACCTCGAGTACCGTCTCGCCCAGCACGAGTTCGGCGAGGGCGGCGACTACACGAGACGACGCCGTCCGGTCGAACTCGTGTGGTGTGCGGAGTTCTCGCGTGTGGACGAAGCATACGGATGGGAACGCCGGATCCACGGCTGGTCGCGAGCCAAGAAGCAGCTCCTCATAGACGTGAAGTACGAGGACCTGCCCGGATGGAGCAGGAGACAGCGCGAGGCGAAGCGGGCCGAGGATCGTGACTGACGTCCTTCGTCTCGTCGCTGGCGCTCCTCGCTCAGGACCCGGGGATCGGACTGTCGCACGCCCCGGGTCCTGAGCGAGCGAGGAACGAGCGAGACGAAGGACGCCCTCACCAGTGTCTGACGTCCTTCGTCTCGCTTCGCTCGCTCAGGAACCGGGAAGTCGAACCTCAGGAGCCACGCTTCGGGTCCTGAGCGAGCGAGGAACGAGCGAGACGAAGGGCGTCCCCGCAGCTGGGACTGACGTCCTTCGTCTCGCTTCGCTCGCTCAGGAGCCGGGCCTCAGGAGCCGGTGGAGCCGGAGTCGTCCAGCAGGGTGCCGGCGGCGTGACTGCGGAACAGGTCGGCCGCAGCATCCGCATCTCCGGCGTCGAGAACGTCGAGCAGGCCGCGGTGCCAGTCGGCCACCTCGTGCCAGTCGCCGGTGAACTTCGGATCTCCGAGCACGTGCATGACGCGCAGGCTGGGCTCGAGCAGATCCCACATCTTCGGAAGGTAGACGTTGCCGCTCGCCTCGATCACAGTCCGGTGGAAGGTGAAGTCGAGCTCGCGGAAGCGGGCGAGGTCGGGGGCGTCCGCCGCCTCGTGCATCGCGTCGATGAGGTCGGAGAGCGCGGCGCGGCGCTCCTCATCCAGGGTGCCGCAGGCGAGCCGTCCGGCCAGTCCCTCGAGCTCGACGCGGGCGACCTTGGCCTGGCTCGCCTCCTCCTGCGAGTAGCTGGCGACGAAGTTGCCCTGGTGCCGCACGTGCGACACCAGCCCTTCGTGCGCGAGCCGCTTCAGCGCGTCGCGCACCGGCGCCTGGCTGACCTGCAGCTGACGGGCCAGCTGCGACTCCACCAGCTGCTCCCCGGGGGCCAGGGTCGAGTCCTTGATCATCTCCTTGATCATCGAGTAGATCTGATCCGACAGCAGCCCCCGCTGCAGCCCCATCGTCCCGAGCGCATCAGTCATGTTCACAGTGTACTTTCGTTATCGACTATCGCTAATGCCGGCGGCATCCCGCCAGGCCTGCGCGATCAGACGCGATCCTTCCGGGGTCGGGTGCACGCCGTCCGGCGCGAGCTCGGCCGCATCGCGCCCCTCCGCCGCGGCCGCGAACAGGGCGGCCAGCGGCACGAGCGCGGCGTCGTACTCCTCCGCCAGGCGCACCACGACTCGTCGCTTCTCCTCGAGGTCGATGAGCCAGCCCTGCTGCTCGTCGTCCAGTGGCAGGAAGAACGGCTCCATGAGGATCAGCCGCGGGCTGTGCGCGGCCACGACGGCGTCGAGGATGCGGCGGTACGCGGCCTCGTAGTCGGCGGTGTCCGTGGGGTCGTCGCTGTCATGCCGCCGCAGCATCTCGTTCACGCCCACGTACACCGTGAGCAGCTCGGGCGCCGTCGGCATCAGCTCTGCGCCCCAGCGCGCCTCGAGGTCGGCCACGCGGTTACCGGCGATCCCGAGGTTGCGCACCGTGGCGCCGCCGGCGACGAGTTCGTCCGCGAGCAGCGACACGTATCCGTCGCCCAATGAGGCGGCGTCGCCCCTGTCGCGACCGGCGTCGGTGATCGAATCCCCGATGAACACGATCCTGCGGGGTGCTGACATCGTCTGCCTCCTAGTTCTTCAGCTTCTTGCGCACGGACGTCTTGAGCTCGACGGTCGCCGTGTCCAGTGTGACGGTCAGGGTCTGGTGCGGACGCACCTTGCGGCTGTCGAAGCCCGTGACCATGTCGGCCGTCACCGGCTGCTGCGTCACCGTCCCGTCGCTCCACTCGACGTCGAGCAGCATCCCGGTCGTGTCGAGCTCCTCGCCCACCAGGTAGGCGGTCTTCGGCTTCGCGTCGTCCGCCCAGCGGATGCCGGCCACGCTGGCCGGCGGCGGCGTCGGGCGCACGACGAGCGTGTTCTCCTTGGCGTAGTGGTACAGGTTCAGGTACCCGTCGGCGCCGATGCGCAGGTTCTCCCTCGCGTCGAGCACGTTCCACACGGTCTTGCCGTCCACGCGCAGCACCACGCGCGTTCCGCCGTCCTCGGCGATCGCGCCCACCTCGATGCGATGCGTGCTGTTCGGCTCGATGACGGTGTTCGGGATGATGTCGAGCATCGTCTGGCCTGGCGTCCAGCTCTGGAACTCGAGCGTGTCCTCCTTGACGATGAACAGGTATCCGGTGTTGGAGTTCTGCCAGGCGGGGATCCCGGTCTGGTCGGAGCGCACCTGGAAGCCGTACCAGCCGCCGTCGAAGGCGCCGAAGTCCGCATCGAACTGCAGCAGCTCGTCGGCATAGCGCTCCGCCTTGTACCCGTACACGCCCTGCGCGGTCAGTCGCACCCCGTCGTCGCCGACGGCGATGCCGTCCGCGACGCTCCAGTTCGCGGCGTCCTTCAGCTGGGCGTCCAGCCGCTTCGCCGGGTACTCGGCGTCCGCCACGGTGACGGTCACGGAGTCGGTGAGCGCCGGGTCGGAGACGGATGCCGCGGTGACGGTCGTGGTTCCGGCGCCGACGGCGGCGATGCGCCCGTCGACGACCGTCGCGACCGCCGGGTCGGCGACGGTCCAGGTGACGCGGGTGTCACTGGCGTCCTCCGGAGCCGCCGTCGCCTTCACACTGTGCCGCTCGCCGACGTTCAGGGCGAGGGTCTCGGCGTCCAGGCTGATGCCCGTCACCGGCACACCCGACAGCGAGAATCCGATGTTGTCGAGGTCGAGCGACTTGTATCCCTCGACGTAGAAGCCGACGCGGCCGGCGGCGCCGGGAGCCGGGTCCCTGCCCTCCAGCACGACGGAGCCGTTCACGACGATCCTGATCTTGCCGTCCTGCACGGCGATCCGCACGTGGGAGGTCTTCCCGTTCGGCAGCGCCTGGTCGGCCGGGAGCACCTTCTCGGCGACGATCTGCCAGTTGCCGTCGAAGATGTCCCAGGTCGGACCGGCCGCCGCATTTCGGTACCGGATGTAGCCGCCGCCGTTCTGGTTGCGGTTGTAGATCAGCAGGTCGGACTTCACGACGTCGCCGGCAGGCGGGGTGACGTCGAAGTCCAGCACGAACTGGGTGAAGTCGCGGGGCAGCAGCGAGTTCGCGCCGTTCACGATGCGGTACACCTTGTTGCCCGTGGCGTCGACCTGGATGCTGCGGTTCGGGTCGGTCGGCCAGCTGTTCGCCCCCGACTCGAAGTCGGTGAAGTGCAGCACGCCGTCGCCCTCGGAGACGATGACCTCGATGGTCGCCTGCTTCGCGGTGTCGGACTTCGCGGTCGCGGTCACGGTCGTCGTTCCCGGGCCCATGCCGAGGACGACGCCCTTGGCGTCCACCGTCGCGACCGCCGTGTCGGCGGAGGTGTAGGTGACCTCGGCATCCGCGGCGTTCCAGGGCAGCGGCACCGCACGGACGCGGACCTGATCGCCGGCGTCGAGGTGCACCTGGTCGCTGTCGAAGGCGATGCCCGTCAGCTCCACCTTCTCCGGCGACTGGGACTGGCCGATGTGACCCTGCACGCCGATCTCATCGAACGCGATGGGCTCGAAGCCGGGGATCTCGGTGAACACCTCGGAGTCCGCCTTCAGCGCGTAGTCGCCCTTCGAAGCATCCACGAAGCCGGGGTCGGCCGTCGCGACGAGGTTGGTGCCGTAGTTCAGCAGGTTCTT
The DNA here is from genome assembly GCF_003387575.1 of Microbacterium bovistercoris. GTDB lineage: Bacteria > Actinomycetota > Actinomycetes > Actinomycetales > Microbacteriaceae > Microbacterium > Microbacterium bovistercoris. Next base: position 21,414 of record NZ_QUAB01000018.1, read on the forward strand.
GCCGTCCTTCGCGCCCTGGTCGTTCAGTCCGGCGATCGGCTTGCGGTTCGGGTTCCACACCACGTTCTTCGCGTAGGTGCTGTGGTCTGGGTAGTAGTGGTTGTCCTCGAAGAAGTGGGCCAGTTCGGGGTACTTCTCGAGGTACGGCGTGCCGACGAAGTCGTTGTTCTCCTCGAACACCCGCTTCCACTCCGGCATGTACGACCGGTCGACGACGTTGCCCTCCTGGTCGCCCATCCACTGCTCGTAGTTGTCGTACGGAACGTAGGCGTCGACGAAGACGTTGTTGCTCGCGTTGATGTAGTCGGCCGAGCCGCTCTTGATCGCCGAGTTGCCCATGTTCACGAACACGTTCTTCTCGATCGTGAGGTCCCAGGTGAAGTTGTCGGCGTAGATGCCCTCGACGCCGGCGATGCCCACGCCGATGTCGTGGAAGTAGTTCTCGCGGAACACGTGCCCGCGCTGCTGCGGCGTCATCCCGGAGTTCATGTAGATCGCGCCGAGGTCGTTGAACAGCTTGCAGACGTCGTACACCTCGTTGCGCTCGAACAGGTGGTCGTTGCCGTAGACGATGATGCCCGGGTGCGGGGCGTCATGGATCTTGTTGTTCTTCGCCACGTTGCCGACGCCGTCGAACATCACACCGGGGTTGTAGGCCTTGTGGTAGTACGCGAAGTCGGCGATCTCGGAGTTCTGCACGCTGTTGCGGCCGGGTTCGAGGGTCTTCTTGTCGCCGCCCTGCAGCACCACCCCGATGCCGCCGACGTGCGTGATCTTCGAGTCCGTCACCGCGTGGTCGCGGCCCCCGCGGTTGATCGGGATGCCGTCGTAGGTGTAGCGACCGGGCGAGTTGATCAGCACGCCGCCGTCGGTGAAGTTGCGGATGTCGGCGTGCGAGATCTTCACGTTCGAGCCGCCGAGGATGACGGCGGCGGTGGCGCGCCCGTACTCCATCACGATGTCGTCGAAGGTGACGTAGGAGGTGTCGTCGGTGCGGAGCATGGGCTCGTTCAGCGTGGTGACGGTGACGTCGCCCTCGCCCGAGGTGAACGCGGCATTCGGGATCAGGTACAGCTTCCCGGCATCCCGGTCGATGTAGTACTCGCCGGGCGCATCGAGCTCCTCGAGCAGGTTCTGCGCGAAGTGGAAGTCGGGGAACCAGCTCTTCATGATCCCGGACATCTCGCCGTAGCGCAGCGTGATGGTCTTGGCGGTGGTGTCGATCTTCTCGATCTTGTTGTACGACCACTCCCAGCTGTAGCCGAAGATGCCGTCCAGCCAGACGTCCTTCGCCGCGGTCCAGTACTTCGGGCGGTCGTAGCCGTAGGTGAACGTGCCACCGCGGTCCTGCAGGTCGGCGTCCTTCCGGGTGGGGCCCGGATCGACGATGTCGCCCATCTGCACGGTCGGGGTCGCCGCGTCGGCGTTGGGCCAGCGGGCCAGGGTCATGCCCTGCCCCGCGATGAAGAGCTCCATCGGCGGCGTCGTGCTGACGTCGTTGGCCTTCCAGTAGCCGTGCCGGCTGAGCTGCCCGAAGTCGGTGAGGCCGTGCGCCTTCAGGTCGATCTCGAGCACCTTGCTCCTGGCGGACTCCTCGACGATGCGGCCGGTGACCGCAGCATCTGCGACCTTGGCGAAGTCGTCGCGCGGCAGGGTGCTTCCGCCGGTGAGCGTCGCCCGCTCGCCGGGGTAGGAGCGGTACTCGATCGGATGATCCGCGGTTCCGGAGTCCTGTTGCTCGAGGGTGAAGGAGGCGCTGCGCCGGTACTCCCCCTCGCGCAGGAAGACGGTCATCCCGTCGGGCAGGCCGGCGCCGGCCTTGAGCTGGCGGATGCGGTCGCGCGCGCCCTCGAGCGTTGCGAGCGGAGCGCCGATCGTGCCGGCCGCGGTGTCGTCACCCCCGGGCGCCACATAGAGGGCAGGACCGTCTGCGGCGGATGCCGGGGACGTCGCGGCGAGGGCCGATCCGAGGATCGCCGCCAGGGCCAGAGTTGCCAGTGCACGCTTCATCGCGTCTCCGATTGCTCATCGAGGGGCGCGGGTGGTGACCCGCACGGTCGCTGGGGCGACCAGTCGAAAGCCTAACTAATCGATAATCGCTAATCAAGCATCGATCCGCCCCCACGAGTCGCCTGCTTCAAACTTCACATCTCTTCCCGTTTCATCACAGTTTGTCTCGTTACTTGATCGTGACAACGCCAGGTTGACGAGCGGCGCATGACCGGTAACCATGGAAATATCGCTGCAGGCACCCGAGCCGCCGCGGAACGCACCAAGGTCAAGGATGCCCAGTCATGACAGAACTTCTCGATAGTTCACATAAGCTGTCAACAAATCGTCCGCGGCGGATCTCGAACGGGATGTTCGCCCTGCTGCTGACGGCGCCCGGCCTTGCCCTTCTCGCCGCCGTCGTCGTCTACCCGCTGATCACCGCCCTGGTCACGGCGTTCTTCGAGCAGAGCCTCGTCGAGCCCGGCCGTGAGTTCGTCGGCCTGGACAACATCATCGATGTGCTCACCGGCGACTTCCTCCGCCTGCTGTGGCAGACCATCGTCTTCACCCTCGGCACGACGATCGCGCCGTTCGTGATCGGTTTCGGTCTCGCCTTGGCCTTGAACACTCGCATCCGCGGCGCGAAGGTGCTGCGCGGCATCATGCTCATCCCCTGGCTGATCCCCGGCGTCGTGGTCTCGTTCCTGTGGATGTGGATCTTCAACGCCAACTACGGCGTGATGAATGCCGCTCTGGAGTCGATCGGACTGATCGACGAGCCGCAGGCGTGGCTCGCGAATCCGACCACCGCGATGATCGCGGTCATCGTCGCAAAGACCTGGCAGTCCTTCCCCTGGATGATGGTGATGCTGCTCGCCGGCCTGCAGACGGTGCCGCCCGAGCTCCACGAAGCGGCCGAGATCGACGGCGCCGGCACCGTGCGCCGCTTCTTCTCGATCACCGTGCCTCAGCTCAGCGGCATCATCGGGCTGGTGCTGCTGCTCGAGTTCATCTGGAACTTCCAGCACTTCGACATCATCTACGTGCTCACCGGCGGCGGCCCCGCCGGATCCACCCAGACCTTCGCCACCGCGGTGTACGAGACCGCGTTCACCGGATTCGACCTGGGCAGGGCCGGCGCTCTCGGCCTGCTCTGGATGGTCCTGCTGATGGGGCTGGTCGTCGTGTACGTCCGGTTCTCCGAGAAGGGAGAGAAGCGATGACCTCGCTGCTCACCGAGTCCCCCGCCATCGTCGACGCAGACGCCGACCGCCCCGCGCAGGTGATGCGCAAGCCGCGCGTGCGCGCGGATCGGCGCGCTGTGACCGTCAGTGCGTGGATCGTCGTCGCCGTGTTCGGCGGATTCGCCCTGCTGCCCGTGTACTGGCTGCTCGCGACCTCGCTCACCCCGCGCACCGAGGTGTTCGCCTACCCGCCGAGGCTGTTCCCCTCCGAGATCAGCTTCGACGCCTACCTGGCGCTGGCGAACAACCCGGCCCTGTTCGGATACCTGCGCAACAGCATCATCGTGTCGATCATCACCGCCGTGCTCTCGGTGATCGTCTCCGCATACATGGGCTACGCGTTCTCGAAGTTCCGATACCGCGGCCGGCGCAGCCTGATGTACTTCGTGCTGGCCTCGCAGATGTTCCCGCAGGCGCTTCTGCTGATCACCCTTTACACCGTGTTCTCCGCATACGGGCTGCTGAACACCTACGCGGCCCTGGTGCTGTCGTTCACGACCTTCACGCTGCCGCTGTGCGTGTGGATGCTGAAGGGCTTCTTCGACACCATCCCCGACGACCTCATCGAGGCCGCGCTCGTCGACGGAGCGTCGCGCATGCGCATCATCCACTCCGTGGTGCTGCCGCTCGCAGCGCCGGGTCTCGTCGCTGCAGGTCTGTTCGCCTTCGTCCGCGGCTGGAACGACTTCATCTTCGCCCTCACGCTCGCCGGCCCCGACAAGCAGACGCTGCCCCCGGGCCTGGTGAACACGTTCATCGGCGAGGCCTCGACCGCCTGGCCCGAGCTGATGGCGGCATCCCTCGTGGTGTCACTGCCGGTCGCCATCGCCTTCATCGCACTGCAGCGCTACCTCGTCGGAGGAATGACCGCCGGCGCGGTCAAGGGCTGACCCGCTTCCCTTCCCATCTGAACCCTCGAAGAAGAGAGAGAGAACCATGTCTCAGACCACCCCGTCCGTCTCGCGCCGTCAGCTGCTGCAGTTCGCAGGCCTCGGCGCCGCCGGCCTCATGCTCGCGGGCTGCATGCCCACCGGCGGCTCGGGAGCGGCCGCGCCGAGCTCCGGCACCGCCCTCGCCCCCGGCACGTTCACCCCTGCCGACTTCTCGTTCTCGAGCTGGTCACTGACCGAGGAGGCCGCGGCCCCCGCGATCAAGGCTCTGCTGGACGGCTACAAGAAGAAGGACTCCGTCGGCATCACCGAGGTCTCCTTCCCCTACAACGAGTACTTCAAGCAGCTGATGCTTCAGGTGCGTGGCGGGCAGTTCTCCGGCGCTGCACACGTGGACGTCGCGTGGCTCGCCTCGCTCGCCGCCCTCGGCAAGCTGCAGGACGTCTCCGCGTTCACCAAGGACCGCGGCTACACAGCGTCCGCGCTGGAGGCCGCGCAGTACGACGGCGTCCAGTACGGCTTCCCGTGGACCATCGGCGCGATCGGCCTCGTGACCAACTCCGAGCTCATCCAGAAGGCCGGCATCGACGAGTTCCCGGTGACGATCGACGAGTACGAGGGCGCGTTGAAGAAGCTGAAGGGCCTCGGCGGCGGCGTCATCCCCTATGCAGCCTCCACCAAGGCCGCGCAGCTGAAGGACATCCTGATCTGGATGGAGACCTTCGGCAGCCCGCTGGTGAAGGACGGCAAGGTCACCATCGGCGACGACGCCAGCGTCGAGGCCGTCACCTGGTACAAGTCGCTCTACGACCAGGGCCTGATCGCCGCCGATGTCGACCGCTTCGACGCCCGCTCGCTGTTCTCGCAGGGCCGCGCCGCGATCTACGACGACGCCCCGGTGGGCCGCAACACCGTCGTGAAGGACTCTCCGGACCCGAAGCTGGGCGAGAAGATCGTCTCGGAGTCGCGTCCGGTGCTGAAGAAGGGCGACACCCCGCGCGCCCTGGTGTGGGGCGGCGCGATCGTCGTGGTCGGCGGTGCAGGCGACGATGCCACCGGCACTGCCGCGGACTTCGGTCAGTGGTCCACCAGCGACCTGGATGCCGTGCTCGGCGACTACGAGGTGCGCGGTCTCCCGCCCGTCACCGAGGAGGCGCAGGCGTCCGACATCGTCACCTCCGACGCCTTCGGCTCGCGCTTCGCCGAGAAGGTCACGGCGACCGCGACCGTCAACCCGTTCTGGCAGTACCCCGAGTACGCCCAGGTCGAGACCGCCGTCGCCGATCGCGTGCAGGCCGTGCTGGTCGGGCAGCAGAGCCCGAAGGACGCCATGGCCGCCGCCGGCGAGGCCGCACAGAAGCTGATCGGCTGATGCGCGCTCCGATCAGGCGCAGGGCGGCCGCTCTCGCGACAGCCGGACTGGCGGCCGCGACGATCGCCGCCCTGGCGCCGGCGGCGAGCGCCGCCGTGCACCCGACCGTGGTCGAGACCGTCCCGGTGACCGTCGACGGCTCCAACCAGTCCGGATGGTGGAATCCGCTGACCGTCGTCGGCGACACCACCTACTTCGCCTACAACGTCCCCGCGGGGACGAACCGTCACCAGGTGCACCTCGCGGCCCGCTCCGCGGACGGCGAGTGGACCTCCGGATGCCTGCGGTTCGCGACCGGCGCCTGCGCCGACTATCTCAACGACAACGGGCACAATCAGCCGTCGATCGCGATCGACGGCGCCGGCGACATCCACGTGTTCGCCTCCATGCATCACGAGGACTGGAACTACTTCCGCTCCGCCACGCCCGGTGACGTCACGTCGCTGGTCGAGGTCAGCGAGGAGATGCCCGACCAGGGAGCGACGGTCTCGTACCCGATCACCTCGGTCGGTCCCGACGGCGACGTCTGGCTGATGGTGCGCACCGGCCCTGATGCGCAGGCGCGCCGTGACGGGGTGCTGTACCGGTACGACCTGGATGCCCGCACCTGGGCGCGGGAGACGCTCATCGCCTCCGCGACCAACTTCTCGGTGTACCCGGACGACCTCACGGTCGACGAGTCCGGCCAGGTGCACGTGCTCTGGGAGTGGCACAAGTGGGCTGCCGGCCCGTACCGCCACCTGGGGTCCTACGCGGTGTGGAACCCGGACACCAAGTCGTTCCACGACGTCGCCGGTGACGCCCTTCCCACGCCGATCCGCCCCACCACCCCCGGCCCCGTGGTCTTCCAGCCGTTCACCGCCGACGAGTCGATGGACAGCACCACGCCCGCGTTCCAGACCGCGAAGATGGCGGTGCAGGACGGCGCGCTGCAGGGCATCACCTACCGCTACTCCGCGGCAGGGTCGACGCTGTTCGATCTGAAGTGGGCGGCATGGGACGGCTCGGCGTGGAACCGCGAGACACTGATCGACTCGGCCTCGCTCGGCGCGGGCGTCGACACGATCGCGGCGATGGATGCCACGGCCTTCGGCTCGAAGACCCGCGCCTACGGCGTCGTGTCCGTGAAGGAGGGTACCGGCCTGCGCAGCCAGGTCGTGATGTTCGAGCAGGCGAAGGGCCGCACGGGCTGGGCCGTCGAGGCGATCGGCGCGCCGATGACCGGGCAGCAGCGTCTGCGGGCCGCCACCGGACCTGCGGGCATGGACGTGCTCTATCTCAGCGCGCCCGCCACCCCCGGCGGCGGAACCCTCCGCTACGCCGAGATCCCGCGCTCCGGTGAGAAGCGCGCCGGCGGCTCGCTCGCCGACATCGTCACCGCCCTGCGCGACGCGCAGTGACACCCCGGCGGATGCCGCGCGCAGCGCGCGGCATCCGCCCTCTGAACGAAACCCAGGAGTACCACCCCATGCGCACGCAGACCATCGAAGCCGACATCATCGTCGTCGGAGGAGGCCTTGCCGGTGTGAGCGCCGCCGTCGCCGCAGCACGACTCGGCCGGCGCACCGTCCTCATCAACAACCGGCCGGTGCTCGGGGGCAACTCGTCCTCCGAGGTGCGGGTGTGGGTGTGCGGAGCCACGGCGCACGGCAATCAGCGCTGGGCGCGCGAGACCGGGATCATGGGCGAGATGTTCCTCGAGAACCAGTACCGCAATCCCGAGGGCAACCCGGTGTACTGGGACGACGTCGTGCTGGACACGGTGCGCCGCGAGCCGAACCTGCAGCTCTTCCTCAACACCGAGGTGATCGAGGCCGGTGCCACCGGCCCCGACGACGACCGTCGCGTCACCTCGGTGACCGGATGGACCATGGGCTCCGAGATCCGTACGGTCTTCCACGCACCGATCTTCCTGGACTGCACCGGCGACGGACTGGTCGGCCGCCTCGTCGGCGCACGGCACCGGCTGGGCAAGGAGGGGCGCGCCGAGTTCGACGAGGCGTGGGCCCCCGAGGAGCCGATCCGCGAGTTCCTCGGTTCGACGCTGCTGTTCTACACGAAGGATCTGGGCCACCCGGTCAAATTCGTCGCCCCCGAGACGGCGAAGGACATCAGCACCACTCCGATCCCCGCGACCCGCATCATCCGCAGCGGCGACAGCGGCGCGCACTACTGGTGGATCGAGTGGGGCGGTCAGCTCGACATCGTCGACGACAACGAGCGCATCCGCGACGAGCTGCGCTCGGTGATCCTCGGCATCTGGGACCACATCAAGAACTCCGGCGAGTTCGACGCCGACAACCTCACCCTGGAGTGGATCGGCAACCTCCCCGGCAAGCGCGAGTACCGCCGCTTCGTCGGCGACCACACGCTGCGCCAGCAGGACGTGCTCGACCAGGTCGAGTTCGACGACGGCATCGGCTTCGGCGGATGGTCCATCGATCTGCATCCCGCCGAGGGCATGTACGCCACCGGCGCCGGCGCCGTGCAACGCTTCTCGGACGGGGTGTTCGAGATCCCGTTCCGCTCGTTGTACTCGGCCAACGTCTCGAACCTGCTGATGGCGGGCCGGAACATCTCGGCGACGCACATCGCCTTCGGCGCCGCCAGGGTCATGGCCACCTGCGCCGTGATGGGCGAGGCCGCCGGCACCGCGGCATCCCTCTGCCTGTCCTACGGCGAGAGCCCGCGAGAGCTCTACGCGAATCACCGGCGCGAGCTGCGCCAGGCGCTGCTGCGCTCGGACTCCTCGCTGATCGGCGTCGCCAATGAGGACCCGCAGGATCTCGCCCGGCGCGCGGTCGTCACCGCGTCGAGCCGGCGGCGCACGATCGCGACGGATGCCGGCGGCGCCGCCCCGCACCCGCTCGCAGACGACCTCGGCATCGTCATCCCGGTGCATCCGGCACTGGAGACCACCGACCTGCTGCTCGGCGCCGACGAGGCGACGACGCTCACGGTCGAGGTGTGGTCCAGCAGCAAGCGTCAGAACGTCGTCCCCGAGCGCCTCGAGCACACCGCGGTCGTCGAGGTGCCCGCAGGTGCGGCGAGCTGGGTGAGCGCACCGACCCCGTTCTTCCCCGAGACGCCTCAGAACGCGATCGTCGTGCTCCGCGCGAACCCCGCGGTCAGAGTTCAGCTGACCTCGCCGCTGCCCGCGGGCGTGCTCACGCTCGTGCACCGCGCCGACAACGACGACGAGAACGTCGAGATCAGCGACGAGGGCCTGCTGGTGAAGTGGCCGACCAAGCCGCTTCGCGGTCGTGTCCCGGTCTTCCGCACGGCGCCCGAGACCGAGGCTCTCGCTCCCGAGCGCGCCGTGTCCGGCTACAATCGCCCCTTCGGCGGTCCGAACATGTGGGCATCCGAGCCGCTCGCAGACGACACCGAATGGCTGCGGCTGGATTGGGACGCCCCGGTCGAGGCCCGCGAGGTGCGGCTGGTGTTCGACGACGACGTCGACGTCTCGCTGATCACCCTGCACCACCACCGCACGCCGGACGAGATCATGCCGCAGCTCGTGCGCGACTACCGCGTCGAAGTGCTCCCGGCGGGATCGGAGACGTGGACCACGGTCGTGGCGGTGCAGGGCAACCGTCATCGCCATCGCATCCACGCGCTGCCCGCAGGGCTCGGCGCTTTCCGCGCTGCGCGGCTCGTCGTCGAGGCCACGAACGGCGCCGCCGAGGCCCGTGTGATCGCGTTCCGGGTGCAGGCGTGACGGAAGGCGCTAACGTGAAGCGCACCCGCACTCCCGCGGGTGACCGTCGCACGATGAGGAGGCCCCGGGTGAGCACGTCCTTCGGCGAGCGCGAGGATGCTCCCGTGCGCTCGGTCCCGGGCGCCCGCGCCACACGGACCGGCTTGATCGCGCTGGCGGTCCCGCACCTGGAGGAACCGTACTTCGCCGAGCTCAGCTCGCGACTGGTGCGCGGCGCCGAGGCCAGAGGGCTCGCCGTGCTGATCGTGCAGACTGAGGGCGACCACGCCCGCGAGGTCGACGTCGCCAACGGGCACGGACTGCCCGACATCGACGGCCTGATCCACATCCCGCGTTCGCTGACGGTCGCCGACCTCACGCGTCGCACCTCCCCCGGCCCGCTGGTGCTGCTGGGCGAGCACATCCAGGTGAGTCCGTTCACGCACATCACGATCGACAACCGCGAGGCCGCCCACACCGCGACTGCGCATCTGATCGAGGTCGGCTGCCGCAGGATCGCTTTCGTGGGCCGCCGAGATGCACGCCCCTCGGATGCCGCGGATCGCCGCCATGCCGGTTATCTCGAGGCGCTCAGCGCCGCGGGCATCGCCATCGACCCGGTGCTCACCGCCCAGGTCGACTCCTTCACGGCGGAGGAAGGCGAAAGGGTGGTGTCCGGACTGGCCGCCGCGATCGGCGATCTGGACGGCATCGTGTGCTCCAACGACTCGGTCGCGCTCGGTGCGCTGGCCGCACTCGCCGCACTCGGACGGCGCGCACCGCAGGATGTCGCGGTGATCGGCATCGACGACATCCGCGCCGCGCGCTTCTCCGTCCCCGCACTCAGCTCGGTGGCTCCTGATCACGAACAGCTCGTTGACGCCGCGTTCACCGAGTTGGAGCGTCAGCTCAGCACTCCCCTGGGTGCCGACCTGCCGGTGCGGCACGTCGTCATCCCCAGCCGCCTGGTGAAGCGGGCGAGCACCGCCCGCTGATGGCTCCCTGCACCTGCCTCAGCGCGTCAGAGGCCCGCGGGTCGATCGCGCTCGGCGATGTCGACATGGCCGATGTGCTCGGCGAGCCGCTCCCGGGCCTCCTCATCGAGCCCGTCGTCGATGACGAGCCGATCGATGTCACCGAGGTCGGCCACCGTCGTCAGACCGACCACCTGCCAGCGGGTGTGGTCGGCGAGCACGACGACTTCGCGGGCGGCGGCCATGAACGCGCGGTAGGTCTCGGCCTCGAGCAGGTTCATGGTGGTGAGCCCCGCCTGTTCGTCGAGGCCGTGCGCGTCGAGAAGCACCAGGTCGCAGTGCAGCCGCTCGAGCGCGCGTACCGCGACCGGGCCGACAAGGGACTGCGAGGGGGTGCGCACGCCGCCGGTGAGCACGACGGTCTGCGTGTACGGGGCGTCCGCGCGATCCGGGGGCGAGAACAGGTCGGATACCGGCAGCGAGTTCGTCACGATCGTCAGGTCGGGCACGCGCACCAGCTCCTGGGCGAGCGCGATCCCCGCCGCCCCGCCGGTGAGGCCGATGGCCATCCCCGGCTCGACGAGTCCGGCCGCCGTGGCGGCGATCGCGCGGCGCTCAGCGGTCGAGACCGGCGCGGTGCCTGCGCGACTCCCGGTGGCGGGGGTACGGACACCGCCGCGCACCTTCTGCACCGACCCTTCGTCGGCGAGCAGTTCGATGTCGCGGCGCACGGTCATCTCGCTGACGCCCAGCGCGGCGGCGAGATCGGGCAGTGCGACCGTGCCGCGCTCGCGCGTGAGGGCGAGGATGCGCTCGCGTCGCTCGGTGACCAGCATCCGCTCTCCTTCTCGTGCCGTCACCAGTCTGCCATGCGGCCTTCCGTCCGCTCTCTCGACACCGACCGCCTCGACACCGACAGGAGCCCGCTCCGCGCATGACGTACCCCGCGCCTTTCGACATCTGGTTCCCGGATGCCGCCTTCGACGGCAGCTACGGCTTCACCCTCGACACCCTGCGGGCCGTGCCGCCGGTGCCGCCGCGCACGGGCTTCGCTGCGCAGTGGCTCTCGTGGCGGGAGGCAGCGGGCGGCGTCGACGCGGCGCCGGTCGTGCTGTCCACCGAGAAGACGGACGGACGCACGGTGTCGCTGATCGAGCTCTCCGGGGCCGACGGTGTGCGGCTGCGAGCCTGGTCGGTCTCCCCGCTCGAGGGGAACGTCGCGAGGGTCGGCATCGTGCACGGGCACGGCTACGGCGGGCGCGATGCGGTCGACCTGCGACGCGTACCGGTCGATGCTGCGGCGATCTTCCCCGTGGCCCGCGGCCTGGGGGCGCTGAACGCCGATGTGGGCGCGCCCGAGGATCGTGAGGCGCATGTGCTCGGCGGCCTCGAATCCCCCGACGACTACGTGATCGGGCTCTGCGCGCGCGATCTGTGGCTCGCGGCGGATGCCCTCGCCGTGCTCGCCGGCGACCTGCCCCTGTACTACGTGGGCGAGAGCTTCGGCGGCGGCCTCGGCGCTCTCGCCGTGCCCTGGGATGAGCGGTTCGTCGGTGCGACGCTGATCGTGCCGACCTTCGGCCAGTACGACGAGCGCATCGCAGTGCCGTGCCTGGGCAGCGGCGAGTTCCAGCGTGCCCGGGTGCAGCAGCATCCGGAGGCCCGCGAACAGCTGCGTCCCTTCGACGCGTCGACCACGGCAGGGTTCTTCTCCATCCCGGTGCGGGTCGAGGCCGCGCTGTGGGATCAGAACGTTCCGCCGCAGGGCCAGTTCGCCGTCGCGAACGCGGTGCCCGATCTCGAGCTGCACGTGCTTCCCGCCGGGCATGCGGAGTACCCCGGTCTCGCAGAGGTCACCGCGGAGGCGGTGCAGGGCGGCCTGGCGCATCTGGAGCGAGTGCTCATACGCTGAGCCCGGGCCGCTTCACGCTCAGGCCGAGGGGTGCCCGACGACCCCCTTGCGCAGCAGCGCGTTGCCGTACTTGCGGGTCTCGCCCGTGCGCACCATCAGGTAGGCGCCCTTCGCGACGTCGTAGTACGCGAATCGCTCCACGAACCGCGTCGTCGCCTCATCGGTGCCGGCGGCGGCCATCAGCTCGCGCTGTATGTCGAGCACCGCAGCATCCGCCGACTCCATGAGGTCGATGCCGGGGGCGTCGTCCAGCGGCAGCACGGAGCGGATCGCCGCGACGACCTCGGGAGTGGAGGTGCCGGGCAGGTCGATCACCCTCTCGCCCAGCGCCCACGCCGGGAAGTGCGCGTCAGCGACGACCACGGCGTCGGAGTGTCCCATCCGGTCGAGGTGCAGCAGCAGCTCACCGGTGAGCAGTGGGTTGATTCCTTCGAGCATCCGACGGCCTTCCTGTCGTTCGAATCATGCCGGGATGAGCGAGCGCTCCGCGAGCTCCGCCCACAGTGCGTCGGGGATCTCCGCGTGCATCCGCTCGGCGTTCTGACGCACAGAGTCCGCCTTGGCCGTGCCGACCACGACGGTCGCCACGACCGGATGCCGCGCAGGGAACTGCAGTGCGGCGGCGGGCAGTTCGACGCCGTGCTTCGCGCACACCGCGGCGAGTTCGCGCGCGCGATCCAGCACATCGGCCGGCACCGCACCGTAGTTGTAGGTGCCGCTCGCCGCCGGCGACGAGGTCGCGAGCAGCCCGGAGTTGAACACCGCAGCATCCACCACCCGCACGCCTCGCTCCTCGCAGGTCGGGAACAGATCCTCCAGCGCCAGCTGCTCCAGCAGCGTGTAGCGCCCCGCGATCATGACCAGGTCCAGGTCGCCCTCGCGCACGGCACGAGCTGCGACGGCGGCGTCGTTCACGCCGATGCCGATCTCGCGCACCAGGCCCTCGTCGCGCAGCGCGGCGAGGGCGGGCAGCCCGTCGCGCATCCCCCACTCGAGGTCGTACACGTCGGGATCGTGCAGGTAGAGCACGTCGACCCGGTCGAGACCGAGCCGCTCCAGCGAGTCATCCAGGCTGCGGCGGACGCCCTCCGGGCTCGGATCGAACCGGCGGATCAGGTCGTCGGGCACGTCGAAGGCGTTCTCCAGGTCGCGACCGCCCGCGTACGCGGGGTTGGGCTCGAGCAATCGCCCGACTTTCGTCGAGATGACGAACTCGTCGCGCGGCTTGGTCTGCAGGAACGCGCCGAGACGGCGCTCGCTCAGGCCCAGTCCATAGTGCGGGGCGGTGTCGAAGTATCGGATGCCGCTCTGCCAGGCGGCCTCCAGCGCGGCCTCGGCCGCCTGATCGGAGACCGCCGTGTAGAGGTTGCCGATGGATGCGGCGCCGAAGCCGAGTGGGCCGAATCCGACCTTCGCGTCAGGCGACATGCTGCCCCCTCCAGGTGTACTCGGCGATGCTCCCGGCCTTCATTTCCATGCCGTTGCCCGGCGCCGTCGGCGCCGTGTACGAGCCGCCCCGGATGTCGGTCGGCACGACGAAGTGCTCGTGCAGGTGGTCGACGTACTCGATCATCCGCCCCTCTCGGGTGCCGCTGACGGCCACGAAGTCGAACATCGACAGGTGCTGCACGGCCTCGCACAGGCCGACGCCCCCGGCGTGCGGGCACACGGGCACGCCGAACTTCGCAGCCAGCAGCAGGTTGGCGATGTTCTCGTTCACGCCGGCGACGCGCACCGCGTCGATCTGCATGACCTCGATGGCCTGCGCCTGCAGCAGCTGCTTGAAGATCATCCGGTTCTGCGCATGTTCGCCGGTGGCGACCCGGATCGGTGCGACGCCGCGGGCGATCTCTGCGTGGCCGAGCACGTCGTCGGGGCTGGTGGGCTCCTCGATCCAGGCGGGGTGGAACTCCGCGAGGGCGTTCACCCATTCGATCGCCTCGGACACCTCCCAGCGCTGGTTCGCGTCGATCGCGATCGGGAAATCGGGTCCGCACACCTCACGGGCCTTGCGGAACCGGCGGATGTCGTCCTGCAGATCGGCACCGACCTTGAGCTTGATCTGCGTGAAGCCGTCGGCCATGGCCTCGCGGGCGAGGCGCTCGAGCTTCTCGTCGGAGTAGCCCAGCCAGCCGGGGCTGGTGGTGTACCCGGGGTAGCCGGTGGCGAGCAGCTGCCGCTCGCGCTCCTCGCGGCCCTTCTCTGCGGCGCGGAGGATGCCCAGCGCATCCTCGCGGGTGAGGGCGTTGGTCAGATAGCGGAAGTCGACCAGGTCGACGATCTCGTCCGGCGTCATCCGGCTGAGCAGCTGCCACAGCGGCAGACCCGCGCGCTTTGCCTTGATGTCCCACAGGGCGTTGATCACGGCGCCGATGGCCATGTGCATGACGCCCTTCTCCGGACCGAGCCAGCGCAGCTGGGAGTCGCCGATGATGTCGCGGAAGGTGCCGCCCATGTCGTCGAGCAGCGGCTCGATCTCACGGCCGACCAGGTGACCGGCGAGCGCGTCGATCGCGGTGACCTGCACGTCGTTGCCCCGGCCGATCGTGAAGACGAACGCGTGCCCGGCATCCCCGGCATCCGTCCGCACGATCACGTACGCGGCCGAGTAGTCGGGGTCGGGGTTCATCGCGTCCGAGCCGTCCAGACTCAGCGAAGTGGGAAAGCGGATGTCGCTGGTCTCCAGCGCGACGATACGGCTCACAGGGCTCCTTCGATCACTTGGAGTGTAAACATCGGATGTCTATACTGTCAACGAGCACACCGATGCGCCGACGAGGAACAGGAGAACCATGAAGTTCGCGCGACTTGGAGAGGCCGGGAGCGAGACGCCCGTCGTCATCGACGGCGACCGCACCTTCGACCTGCGCCCCGTGACATCCGATGTGAACGGCGACTTCCTCGCCGACGACCCCGTGGGGCGCACCCGGGCGGCGCTGGACGCCGGCTCGCTGCCGGAGATCACGGATGCCGCGTCGCTGCGCATCGGGTCGCCGATCGCCCGTCCGAGCGCGGTGATCTGCATCGGCCAGAACTACGCCGCCCACGCCCGCGAGTCGGGGGCCGAGCCGCCGACCGTGCCGATCATGTTCCTCAAGACGCCGAACACCGTGGTGGGCCCCGACGACACCGTCACCATCCCCCGCGGCAGCGAGAAGACCGACTGGGAGGTCGAGCTCGGCATCGTCATCGGCACCCGCACCGCGTACCTCGACGCCGTGGAGGACGCCGCGGCGCACATCGCCGGCTACGTCGTGGCGAATGACGTGTCGGAGCGCACCTTCCAGATGGAGGTGTCCGGCGGCCAGTGGTCGAAGGGCAAGATCGCGTTCGGCTTCAATCCGACCGGCCCGTGGCTGGTCACCGCCGACGAGGTCGACCCGCAGAACCTGCGCCTGCGCAGCTGGGTGAACGGCGAGCCCCGCCAGGACTCGGACACGTCCGACATGATCTTCGACGTGCACACGATCGTGCATCACCTGTCGCAGTACGTCACGCTCGAGCCGGGCGACCTCATCCTCACCGGCACACCGCAGGGCGTGGCGTTCGGCGGGAAGTTCCCGTACCTGAAGGCCGGGGACGTCGTCGAGGTCGAGATCGAGGGCCTCGGTCACCAGCGCCAGGAATTCGTCGCATGGGAGGCGGGCAAGTGACCGCCCTTCGACAGGCTCAGGGACCCATGCTTGACGGACTGGTGGCGATCGTCACCGGCGGAGCATCCGGCATCGGCGCGGCCATCGCTGCGGCGCTGCACGACGAGGGCGCGAAGATCGCCGTCCTGGACCGCGACATCTCTGGCGCCGACGAGCGCTTCGCCGCGTTCACCGCCGACGTCTCCGACCGTGCATCGGTGGATGCCGCGGTCGCGGCCGTCGCGGAACGCTTCGGGCGCATCGACATCGTGATCAACAACGCCGGCGTCGGCGCTCAGGGCGACATCGCGGCGAACGACGACGACGAGTGGGCGCGCGTGCTCTCGATCAACGTCACCGGCATCGCCCGCGTCACCTCGGCGGCACTGCCCTGGCTGCGGAAGTCGCCGTCGGCGGCGGTGTGCAACACGGCATCCATCGCATCCACCACTGGCCTGCCGCAGCGGGCGCTGTACTCCGCGTCGAAGGGCGCGGTATCGGCGCTCACCCGCGCGATGGCCGCCGACCACCTGCGCGAAGGCATCCGCGTCAACGCCGTGAACCCCGGCACCGCCGACACCCCGTGGGTGGGCCGCCTGCTCGACTCCGCCGACGACCCGGCCGCCGAGCGCGCCGCGCTGAACGCCCGTCAGCCGCACGGCCGCCTGGTCTCGCCCGACGAGGTCGCCGGTGCGGTGCTGTACCTGGTGTCCCCGGCATCCGGGTCGACGACCGGAACCTTCATCGAGGTCGACGGGGGCATGGCGCAGCTGCGCCTGCGCCCGGAGTGACTCCCCGTCCCGAAGGCCGCCCGCGCACCGCGCCGGGCGGCCTTCGGTGTCTCAGGCCACCCGCTCGTGCGGCTGGTCGAGCACGGGCCGCACGGGGCGACCCGGCACCAGCGCGCCATCCGCGACGAACCCCTCGGGCCGGCCGCGCAGATCGGCGATCAGGCGCGCACGGCACGCCTGCAGAGCGGATGCCGCGGCGGCATCCCCCGAGCGATCGCGCAGCTCGTGCGGATCCACGACCAGGTCGAACAGCTGCTCGGCGCCGGTGCCGGACAGCCACACGTACTTCCACCGGCCCGCACGGATCCACTGCATCGAGTGTCCGAGCGCGATGTGCTCGCCGTGCAGGTGCGGCTCGTCCTCCGCCAGCTCGGCGGCCGGCACCGCGGCGTCTCGCGCACCGGGCGGCAACGGCTGCCCGGTCCACGGCGCCGCCTCCCGCACCGACACCGCGTCGCGCAGGTCCCGTCCGTCGACGTCGTCGGGCACCGGCACCCCCGCGCAGGCGAGCAGCGTGGGCATGACGTCGCGCAGCTCGACGATCTCGTCGCTGACCTGCTGGGCGTCGATCGTGGGGCCGGCGAGGATCATCGGCACCCTGGACGACCCCTCATACGGATATCCCTTGCGCCACAGGTAGTGGTCGCCGAGCATATCGCCGTGGTCGGAGGTGAACAGGATGTAGGTGTCGTCGGCCACGCCGAACTCCACCAGGATCTCGAGGAACCGGTTGATCTGCGCGTCGATGTGGCTGATGTGGCCGTAGTACCCGGCGCGTGCCCGGTGCGCGGTGCGCGCGTCGTAGTGCGCGACGTTCGCGTCGGGCAGTGCGTCGTTGCGCAGGTGGTCGAACTCCCCCGCCCAGTCTCCGACCGGCGGCTCGACGGCCGGCGCGTCCAGGTACTGCTCGAACGCCCACGCCGGCGGGTCGTAGGGCGCGTGCGGGCGGTGGAAGGACAGGTACAGGAAGAACGGCCGCGTGGGGTCACGGCGGTACAGCCAGTTCTCCGCCTCGGTCACGACCCAGTTCGTCGGATGCAGCCGCTCGGGCTTGTCCCAGGGCCGGGCCACCACCGAGTTGCAGTTGATCCCGTTCTCCAGATAGTCGTCGACCGCCGACGAGCCCGCCTGTGCACGCAGCCAGGTCAGGTAGTCGTCGTAGAACCGGGCATCCCGCTCCCTCCGCCGGGAGTGATGCAGGTAGCCGTCGTGCAGGATGACGTCGTCGAACCCGATCCGCACCCGCTCCGGCGAGTAGTGCATCTTGCCGATGGCCTGCGTCTGGTACCCGCCCGCCGACAGCGAGCGGGGCAGCGTCTCGGCGATGTCGAAGTCCACGCCGTCGGCATAGCCGACCCGGCGGTGGTGCTCCTGCGACAGCCCGGTCAGCAGCGCCATCCGTGCCGGCACGCACGTCGGCGTCGCGGAATAGGCGTTCGAGAACCGCACGCCCCGCGCGGCGAGCGCGTCGAGGTAGGGCGTGCGGACGATCGGATGCCCGTCCGCGGAGAGGCAGTCGCCCCGCCACTGATCGACGCAGATGAGGACGACGTTCGGCGATGAGGGCATGGTCACGACGCTACTCCCGGCGCCGGTCGCCGGATGCCGTAGAACGCCAGAGCGTTGCGCCAGAGCAGCTTGTCGACCTCCAGCCCCCGATCCGTCGCCCATTGGGCGATCGTGTGGCACCAGTCGTCGCGCACCCCTTCCATGAAGAAGTCCTCACCGCCTTCGTCGGAGGCGTGCATGGCGGACACCGGCCAGTCGCTCCCCCACATCAGCCGGTCCTCGCCGAAGGCGTCGGCCACGACGTCGAGGAACGGCTCCAGCTGGTCCTCGTCCCAGCGCCCTCCGGCCTCCGCGGGCAGGCCGGAGAGTTTGACGTGCACCTGCGGATGGCGCGCGAGATCGGCGATGTCGCGCCGCCATTCGGCGGTGGGGCGCAGCGGCGCGTCATCGGTCCCGACGGCGGGTTTCCCGAGATGGTCGAGCACGATCCGCAGGTCGGGCACGGCTTCGGTGAGCGCCGTCACATCGGGGATCTGATGGTCGCGCACGCAGGCGTCGAAGGTCCAGCCGCGGGACGCCACGGCGCGGGCGCCCTCGATGAACTTCGGGGTGCGGGCGAATCCGTCCTTCTCACCCTGCAGCAGGTGCCGCACGCCGACGACGCGCTCGAACGCGGCCAGTTCGTCGAGGTGCGCGAGCGTCTTGCGTCCCCGGTCCAGGCGGGCGCCGGCGACGATCGCGACGACGCCGGTCTCGGGGGCGATCGATGAGACCCAGCGCACCTCGTCGATCGTCTGCTTCTCGACCGGGTCGGCCTGCACGAAGATCGCGAACTGCTCCTCCACGTCTTCGATCCGGTCGTCCAGGAGCTGCTCCGCGGCATAGGCGGTGTCCAGCTCACCTTCGAGCCATCGGTAGGTGAGGACCTCGGGGTCCCAGAGATGCAGGTGGGAGTCGACGACGCGCATGCGTCCATACTGCCGCAGACATCCGACCATTGTGCGAGGATGTGGCCATGGCAGTCACTGACGAGGCGATCGAGAAGATCAAGGCGATGATCGTCTCCGGAGAACTCGGCCCCGGCGACCGGCTCCCTCCGGAGAAGGAGCTCGCCGAGCGGCTCGGTCTCTCGCGCAACTCCATGCGCGAGGCGGTCAAGGCCCTCGAGGTCATCCGGGTGCTCGACGTCCGCCGCGGCGACGGCACCTACGTCACCAGCCTCGAACCGCACCTGCTGCTCGAGGCGATCACCTTCGTGGTCGACCTGCACGACGACGACTCGCTGCTCGAGCTGTTCGCCGTGCGGCGGATGCTGGAATCCCAGGCGACGGGTCTCGCGGCCGGCAACGCCACCGCCGAGCAGGCGACGGTGCTGCAGGACGAGGTCGCTTCGGTCGATCCGGAGACGGTCTCGCTCGACGACCTCGTCGCGCACGACATCCGCTTCCACCGCGAGATCGTGCGGCTGACCGGCAACGGCTACCTGGCCAGCCTGATCGAGAGCCTGAGCAGCCAGACCGTGCGGGCGCGGGTCTGGCGCGGCCTCACCGAGCAGAACGCGACGGCCCGCACGCTCTCCGAGCATCAGGCGATCGCCGACGCGATCGCGCAGCACGACTCGGCGCTGGCCATGTCACTCGCCACCGCGCACGTCGCCGGCATCGAGCGCTGGCTGCGCCAGGCGGCAGAGGCCTGACCGCGACTCAGCCGCCGACGACACCCTCGAACAGTCCGATGTGGTTGCCGTCGGGGTCGACGATGACCGCCCACCAGCTGCTGTCGGTGATCGCAGACTTCTCCATCGCGACGCTGCCGCCCGCGGCCTTCGCTGCGGCGACCGTGTCATCGATGGAGTCGACCTCGACGTACGACCGCGGCTGCGTGAAGCCGTCGTCGCGCGGCGCGAGTCCGCCGCCGCTGATCCCGTTCGGCGCCTGCCACATCGGGTAGCCCTCGAATCCGGGCATCTCCGAGATGTCCCAGCCGAACAGGCCGGAGTAGAACGCCATCCCCTTCGCCATGTCCGAGACCGGGATGTCGATGTGAGTGATGTCTCCGTGCGCCATGAACCTCTCCTCTCCTGGTCCCCCAGGGCAAGTCTGCGCCCGGCACGCACGTCGGACAAGGCCGATACCCTCGATCCATGAGCGAATGGGTCAGTTCCGCCATCCGCGTGCTCGAAGCCGACGGCAACCGTTCGGCCGACACGCACCTGCATCTCTTCCCCCTCCCTACCGAGTGGGGCATCGATCTGTACCTGAAGGACGAGTCGGTGCATCCGACCGGTTCGCTCAAGCACCGCCTGGCACGCTCGCTGATCCTCTACGGCCTGGTCAACGGTCTCATCGACGAGAACACCACGCTGGTCGAGTCGTCCAGCGGGTCGACGGCCGTCTCCGAGGCCTACTTCGCGCGGATGCTGGGACTCGAGTTCGTCACGGTCGTGCCTCGCTCGACCAGCCAGGAGAAGATCGACCTCATCGAGTTCTACGGCGGCCGCTGCCACCTCGTCGACCGTGCCGAGGACATCTCGCCCGAGGCGCGCCGCCTGGCCGCCGGATGCCGCGGCCACTACCTCGACCAGTTCACCTACGCCGAGCGCGCGACCGACTGGCGCGGCAACAACAACATCGCCGAGAGCGTGTTCAGCCAGCTGTCGCAGGAGCGGCATCCGATCCCGTCCTGGATCGTCGTCGGCGCGGGAACCGGCGGCACCAGCGCGACCTTCGGCCGGTACGTGCGCTACCGGCGGCACGAGACGAAGGTCGCGGTCGTCGATCCGGAGGGCTCGGCGTTCTACGCCGGCTGGAAGGGCGACGCGGATGCCACGGGCCAGCCCTCGAAGATCGAGGGCATCGGCCGGCCCCGCGTCGAGGCCTCGTTCGTGCCGAGCGTGATCGACGAGATGATCCAGGTTCCGGATGCCGCATCCGTCGCCGCCATCCGGCTGCTGCGCGAGCGCACCCTGTACTGGGCCGGCGGCTCGACCGGCACGAACCTCATCGGTGCGTTCCAGCTGATCTCACGGATGCGCGCTGCCGGTGAGACGGGCAGCGTGGTCACCCTGATCTGCGACAGCGGGGTGCGCTACGCGCAGACCTATTACAACGACGAATGGGTGGCCGCGCAGGGCTGGGACCTCGCACCGCACCGCGCGCAGTTGGAGCGGTTCCTGGAGTCCGGGGCCTGGTGACCGCGCCGCTGCGCCGGCTGCGTCAGGACGATGCGCCCGCGGTGCTCGCCGCCTTCCGCTCGGCGCCGGACATGGCACGCCAGGGGACCGTGACGACTCCGGCCGAGGCGGAGGCCTACGTCGCGCGGCTGTGCGACCCGGCGGGGCCGCACAGGGCTTTCGCGATCGACGTCGACAGCGCGCTGGCAGGCCTGGTCGCGGTCACGGTCGACGCCGAGAACCGCAACGGCTGGTTCTGGTACTGGATGCACGCCGCGCATCGCGGCGGAGGCCTCGTCACGACGTCGGCCAGAGCAGTCGCCGACTGGGCGCTGGGCGAGGAGGGCGGATGCGAACGCCTCGAGCTCGGACACCGGGTGAACAACCCCGCATCCGGCGCCGTGGCGCGAGCAGCCGGCTTCGTGCTCGAGGGACGCGAGCGCGGCAAGTTCCTCATCGCCGGGGAGCGGATCGACGTGCTCACCTACGGGCGGCTCCGATCCGACCCGTGAGCGCTACGCTTCAGGCATGACTACGCTCATCCTCACCGTCGCGGGAGCGGATCGCCCCGGACTCGTCTCGGCCGTGGCCGACGCCGTCGACGCGCACGGCGGCAACTGGGAGAACAGCCGCCTCGCCGAGCTCGCGGGCATGTTCGCCGGTGTGATCGAGGTGTCGGTCGCGCCCGAGCGCGTCGCCGACCTCCAGTCCGCGCTGCGGGCGCTCGAGGGACTGCTGGCGGTCACCGTGCACACCGGAACGGATGCTGCGGCATCCGCCGACGTCCAGCGGATCAGCCTGACCGTGCTCGGCAACGACCGTCCCGGCATCGTGCGCGAGGTCTCGCGCGTGCTCGCCGAGCACGCCCTCAGCATCGAGGACATGACGACGGTCACGAAGGATGCCGCGATGGCCGGCGGCCGGCTGTTCGAGTCGACCGTCACGGCGACGGTGCCGTCGACGGCCGACATCGACGCGCTGCGCGCCGCCCTCGAGCAGCTCGCCACCGAGATCCAGGTCGACATCTCGCTGGGCTGAAGTCTCGGGCATCCGCCGTATCCGCAGTTGGGCACGACGCCTCGCCAGCGCCGTGTGCAGCGAGTAGCCTGGGGCACATGAGCCTCCTGGAACGAATCACTGTCGATCCGGCCGTCATGCACGGCCGACCGGTGATCCGCGGGTTGCGGTACCCGGTCGCGCTGATCCTCGATCTACTCGCTTCCGGAATGTCTGCCGCAGAGATCCTCGAGGACTACCCGGACCTCGAGGATGACGATATCCGCGCGGCCCTTGCATATGGCGC
Source organism: Microbacterium bovistercoris (assembly GCF_003387575.1). Lineage (GTDB taxonomy): Bacteria > Actinomycetota > Actinomycetes > Actinomycetales > Microbacteriaceae > Microbacterium > Microbacterium bovistercoris. The sequence continues at coordinate 43,905 of NZ_QUAB01000018.1, forward strand.
TCAACTGTCGCAGAGCCGTGTCGAGGCGTTCCGAGTGGCATGAGATTTCTCGTCGACGCCCAGCTTCCCGCGCGGCTCGCGCTGTGGCTGAGGAAAGTCGGCTTCGATGCGATGCACAGTTCGGATCTTCCCGACGGGAACCGCTCGACGGACGCTGATATCGCCAAGATCGCTGATGCGGATGATCGCGTTGTGGTGAGCAAGGACGCCGACTTCCTCCTATCTCATGTGGTGAGCGGATCTCCTCAGCGTCTCCTGGTCGTTGCGACCGGGAACATCCGTAACGATGAGCTGATTGCCCTCTTCGATGAGCTCATGGGAACGATCGCTTCGCGTTTGCGGCAGTACGCGGTGGTCGAGTTGCATCCCGGCTTCTTGAGGGTTCATGACCAGGAGCTTCGCCGTGCCGCGGGCCGTCCAGTCTCGCCCGCGGACTACCTGCAGGCGATCTCGGAATCCCCTCTCGATCCAGACGACGCTGTGAGGCTGCTCAACGAACGAGGCGACTTCGATGGGTCCGAGGAGCCCTGGGAGCCCTCCTGACCGGCTCTGCCGACAGGCCGCCAGGCCCCGGAGCCCCAAGCTGTGCCCGCCGCGCCGGGCTACGCTGAGACGATGGAACCCGACCGCCGCGAGCGCGTGATCGCCGCGCTGACCGCTGACCTGCCCGAGGGTGTGCTCGTCACGAACCGCGACTCGCTCGACGCGTACCGCTGGGACCGCGCCAACGACCCGGATGCCGGCGTGCCGCTGGCCGTCGTGCGCGCGACGTCGACGGAGGACGTGCAGGCCGCGATGCGCATCGCCGCCCGCGAGGGCGTCGCCGTGATCCCGCGCGGCGCGGGCTCCGGCCTGTCCGGCGGCAGCTCGGCTCAGGACGACGCGATCGTGATCGCGCTGGACCGGATGCGGCGCATCACGATCGACCCCGTCGTGCAGATGGCCACGGTGCAGCCCGGCGCGTTCAACGTCGAGGTCAAGGCAGCGGCATCCGAGCACGGCCTCTGGTACCCGCCGGACCCTTCATCGCAGGAGTTCTGCTCGATCGGCGGCAACGTCGCGACGAACGCCGGCGGCCTGTGCTGCGTGAAGTACGGCGTGACCACCGACTACGTGCTCGGTCTCACCGTCGTGCTGGCCGACGGCAAGGCCGTGAAGCTCGGCGGCCCGCGGCTGAAGGACGTCGCCGGACTCTCGCTGACGAAGCTGTTCGTCGGCAGCGAGGGCACGCTCGGCATCATCACCGAGATCGTGCTGCGACTGGTGCCGGCGCAGCGCACGCCCACCACTCTCGTGGCGATGTTCCCCACCCTGTCGGGTGCGATCCAGGCCGTTCTCGACATCAAGGGCGCGATGCGCCCGTCGATGCTGGAGTTCATGGATGGCGTCGCCATCAACGCCGTCGAGGACATGATGCGCATGGAGCTCGACCGCTCGGCGGCGGCGATGCTGATCGTGCAGTCCGACGAGCCCGAGGCGCTCGCCGCCGAGCAGATCGCGGCCGTCGAGGTGATCTGCGAGGCGAACGGCGCGACCGAGTGCTACGCCACGAGCGACCCCGACGAGAGCGAGGCGCTCATCGAGGCGCGCCGCCAGGCGATCCCCGCCGTCGAGAAGCGCGGCGCCCTGCTGCTGGAGGATGTCGGAGTGCCGCTCCCCCGCCTGGGCGATCTGGTGCTCGGCGTCGCCGAGATCGCGGCCCGGCATCGCACCGAGATCTCGATCGTCGCGCACGCGGGCGACGGCAACACGCATCCGCTGCTCGTGCTCGACCCGTCGGATCCTGGTCAGAAGGAGCGCGCCGACATCGCCTACGGCGAGGTCATGGACCTGGCGATCGCACTCGGCGGCACGATCACCGGCGAGCATGGCGTGGGCCGGCTGAAACAGCCCTGGCTCGGCGACTACCTCGGCGAGGACGTGCTCGACCTGAACCTGCGCATCAAGAAGGCCCTCGATCCGCAGAACATCCTCAACCCGGGTGCGGTGTTCGGCGCCATCTGACATCCCGATGGAACGTCATCGGCCGGTGCCCCCTCGGGGCACCGGCCGAATCCAGCTGGCGGGATGCCTCAGACGAGGCGCTTCTTCGGCGAGACCGTGTAGGTGTCCTCCGGGTCGTCATTCACGACGCCGGCCAGAGCCGTGTCGATCGCGGCGAGAATGTCGGCATCGAGCACCACGCCGGACGCCTTCACGGTGTCGGCGAGCTGCTCCGGGCGCGAAGCGCCCACGAGCGCGGCGGCGATGTTCTTGTTCTGCAGCACCCATGCGATCGCGAGCTGCGGCATCGTCAGTCCGGCATCCGAGGCGATCGGCTTCAGGTTCTGCACGGCGGTGAGGATGTCGTCACGCAGGAAGCTCTTGATGAAATCCGCGCCCGAGTGCGGGTCGGTCGCGCGCGACCCCTCCGGCACCGGCTGACCGGGCAGGTACTTGCCGCTCAGCACGCCCTGCGCCATCGGCGACCAGACGATCTGCGAGATGCCCAGCTCCTCGGATGCCGGCACGACCTTGCCCTCGATCACACGGTGCAGCATCGAGTACTGCGGCTGGTTCGACACCAGCTGCACACCGAGCTCGCGGGCGAGCGCGTGGCCCTCGCGCAGCTGCTCGGCGGTCCACTCCGAGACGCCGATGTACAGCGCCTTGCCCTGGCGGACGACGTCGGCGAAGGCCTGCATGGTCTCCTCGAGCGGCGTCTCGTAGTCGTAGCGGTGCGCCTGGTACAGGTCGACGTAGTCGACGCCCAGGCGGCGCAGCGACCCCTCGATCGAGTCGCGGATGTGCTTGCGGCTGAGGCCGGTGTCGTTCGGGCCCTTCGGGCCGGTCGGGAAGTACACCTTCGTGAAGATCTCGAGGCTCTCGCGGCGCTGCCCCTCGAGAGCCTTGCCGAGCACGACCTCGGCGGCCGTGTTGGCGTAGGTGTCCGCCGTGTCGAACGTGGTGATGCCGGCGTCCAGCGCGGCGTGAACCGTGGCGATCGCGGCGTCGTCACCGACCTGCGACGCGTGCGTCACCCAGTTGCCGAGGGTGATCTCCGAGACCTTGAACCCGCTGTTGCCCAGATAGCGATAGTTGACCATGTCTCAACGCTAGTGCCGTGGGACCGGTCACGGCGCCGCTCGCGTCATCGATCGATGCTGCGGTCTCAACGGTTGCGGGTTCTGTGCTCTGGACACCCGCCACCGTTGAGACCGGAGCAGACGACGCGCCTGCCCGACGAAGGTCGGATCAGACCGAGGCGCCCTCGCGGAGGTCGGCGCGCGTGAGCGGCACGGTCGGCGCGTCGCCCGCATCCGAAGGCGGGGATGCCGGTGCCGGTGGCTCGGCCGGCGGGAGCGACCCCGTCGCCACGATTGCGGCGCGGTCGCGGTAGCCCTCGGCGGATACCCGATCCTCCTCGACCTGCTTGCGGATCGCTGCGGTCTTCTCGTACAGCGACGGGTCGCCGTAACTGGTCAGCACCTTCACCAGGACCGGCAGCAGCTCGATCATGAAGAACAGCGCGGCGATCAGCCAGTGCGCCCAGAAGATCGTGGGCTCCTTCTCGCCGAGGCGGTTCAGTCCGCTGATCTGGCTGAGCAGGCCGATCGCGCCGGCGTTGCCCTGCGCGACAGCGTCGGCCCGCGCGTTGTACGCCGCGAGCGCGGTCTCGTAGGTCTGCTTCGCGGCGGGCAGCTCGGCGCGCGCCTGCTTGCGGTTGGCCGACTCCGAGGCCGACAGCTCGCCCTTCGCGGCGGTGCCAGCGCTCTCCAGCTCGTCGTTGGCGGTGCGCAGCTGGGCGGCGAGCGCGTCGTAGGTCTGCTGCGCCTCGGTCAGCTGTGCCTTCGCGGCATCCGAGCTGGTGCCCTGACCGTGTACGCCGGTGCAGCCGGGCACGGTGCCCGCGCCCTCGCCGGTCAGCTCGCACTGGTACAGCGCCCGGGCGCTGTCGATGGTCTTCTGCTGCTCCGCCATCTTCGCGGTCAGGTCGTCGACCGTCTTCTGTGCGGCGGACTCGGATGCCGAGGAGTTCGACGTTCCGGCGACGATGCCCGTCGCGGCCTGGTTCTCCAAGTCGGCGACGCGCTGGGTCGCGGCATCCAGCGCCTTCTTCTCCGGGCCCTTCTCGAGCGCATCCTGGTCGGACTGCGCCTGCGTGATGTTGGTCGATGCGACCTCGCGGGCGATGTCGTTGTGGAACACCTGCAGCACGACGGGCTCGGCGACGACGAAGCCGATCAGCGCGGCCATCAGTACGCGCGGGATGGCGAGGGCGATCAGCTTCCCGACACTGCGGGTCGCCGTCATGGTCGAGGTGAGGAACCGGTCCAGGTTGAAGATGATCGCGGCCCAGACGATCGCGAGCGGCACTGCCAGCCAGACGGCGACCTGCACACCGGTCATCAGCGCGAACATCATCGACAATGCCGACACCAGGGCGGTGCCGAGCAGCACGAAGAACATCTGCACGAAGCGAGGCGTCTCACCCGGCACGCGGTCGAGGATCTCGCCGTCGGCACCGCCGAGGATCGCGAGCGTGCGCAGTCGCGAGCCGGGGACGCGCTCGCGCTTCGCGCGCTTCTCGCGCGGCGGCTTGGGTGCGCGCGGTGCGCGCGCCGGTTCAGGCGCCGGAGCGGATGCCGCGGTCTGCGGCTCGTCGACGATCACCTGCGTCTCCGCCTGAGCGTCCGCCGGTGCCGGCTCGTCGACGAAGGGGAAGTCGTCGAGGTCGTACGTCTCGGTCTCCTGCTCGTCGTGCACGACGGGATTCGGGCGCGTGGTGGTCTCCACGACGTCGTTGAGCGCGGTCGCGTCGACGCCCGCCTCGGCGTCGGGGCCCGCCGGGCGGTATTCGCGGGTGAAGTATTCGGGGACGTCGGCAGCAGCGTTCGGGTCGCTGTTCGGGTCGTCGACGTCGAACTCGATGCGGCCCTGGGAATCCATGCGTCCTGGGCGGTGACCAGAGTAGGACATCCTTCCACGGTAGGGAAGGGCGCCTGTGGAGCGGCCCGACGAAACCTGCGAGCGCTCCCAGGTTCGGGGTGCGGTTATGCGACCGACGCTCCACATCGCGGGCTGCTCGGCGGGTTCTCCCCGCTCCGGGATCCACCGTTCTTCGGGCTCTGATGCCTCCGTATCGTGGGTAGCCGACCACCCGTGCAAACGCGCAGAATGGAGACATGTACATGTCCGGTGAACTCATCGCCGTGATCGGCCTCGGTGTCACGATGCTGACCGCGCTCGCCGGCGGGTTCGGCTGGGTCGTGCATCGCATCGATCGCGTCGAGAGCAGGATCGACCGCGTCGACGCCAAGGTCGACCGTGTCGACGCCCGGATCGACCGTGTCGACGCCCGGATCGACACCCTCAGCGACAAGATCGATGCGCTCGGTGGCGAGCTCACCGAACTCAAGGTCGAAGTCGCGCGCTGGACGGGACCGAAGTCCCCGTTCATCGCGGCGCGCTGACCCGCGCGGTCAAGCCTGCGGAAAGGGACACTGGAGGTATGAAGACCCTGCTGCTGGCCCGCCACGCGAAGTCGGACTGGGGCATGCACGGATACTCCGATCACGACCGTCCGCTGAACGCCCGGGGCAGGCGGGACGCCCCCGCGATGGCCAGGCGACTCGTCGTCGAGGGCGTCGCGCTGGACCGGATCGTGTCGAGCACCGCGACCCGCGCGCGCAGCACGGCCGACGAGTACGCCGCGGCGTTCGGGCTCGCCCTGACGGAGGAGCCGCGGCTCTACGCAGCATCCGCTCGTACGATCCTGCAGGTCGCGTCCGGACTGCCGGACGAGTGCGCGGTCGGGATGCTGGTGGGACACAACCCCGGGATGAGCGATGCCGTGGGTGAGCTCACCGGCGAGTTCGTCGAACTGCCGACCTGCGCGGTCGTGGAGTGCGAGGTCGACGTGGACCTCTGGGCGGAGCTGACCGAGGGTTCGGGACGGCTGGTCCGGGTACGCACGCCCGGCGACTGACTCTCAGGCGGGCAGCATCCGCCGGATCGCGGACTCGCAGGACGCGAGCGCCGTCTCGAGCGGGAAGTGCCCGGCGGCGGCGAGTGTGCCGAGGCCGTGCACGAGTCCCCACGCCGCGGTGACGTCGTCCTCGGTGAGTCCCACGGCGATGACGGCGCCGCCGAGCAGTGACTCGAGCTCCTCGATGAGCGGAGCCATGGTCTCGGTCGGCGAGCCCGGAACGCACACCGCCGGGTCGTAGACGACGTCGAAGGCGTTGAGACGCTCGACGGCGAAGCGGATGTACGCCTGTCCGCCGGCGACGAGTGCACTGACGGGTTCGGGCGCACTCCGCAGCGCAGCGCGCACCTCGGCGACGAGGTCGGCCATGCTGCGCTCGGCGAGGGTCTTCAGGAGTCCGCGCCGGTCGGCGAAGTGGTGGTAGGGCGCGTTGTGGCTCACGTCGGCCGCGCGCGCCACCTCGCGCAGGCTGATCTCCTGCGCGGGCTTCTCGGCGAGCAACTGCATCGCAGCCGTCTCCAGCGCGTGCGCGAGATCGCCGTGGTGATAACCGGAACGAGAACTTGACACGAGCAACATTGTTGCCTATCTTGACACTGTCCATCAAATAGACACTGTCAAGATAGGAGCATCCGATGCCCTCTGCACTCGTCATCGACGGCCACCCCGACTCCCGGTCGCTCACCGCGGAGCTCGCCCGCCGCTACACCGCCGCGCACGGCGACGCACGGCTCCTCGCACTGCGCGACCTCGACTTCGACCCGCACCTGCGGTTCGGCTACCGCGAGCGGATGCCGCTCGAACCGGACCTGACCGACGCCAAGGCCGCGCTGCATGAGGCCGCGAACGTCGTCGTCGCCACCCCGCTGTGGTGGGGATCGGTCCCCGCTGTACTGAAGGGCTTCTTCGATCGCGCGCTGCTCCCCCAGCAGGAGTACCGCTACTCGCCCTCCGGACTTCCGGTCGGGCTGGTCGGCGCCGACCGCGGCCGCCTGCTGCTGCTCGCCGACACCCCCTGGTTCTTCGCGCCGATCACCGGCCTGCCCGCGCAGACGCAGGTCGCGCGGAACACGATGAAGCTGTGCGGCATCCGCTCGGTGCGCACGCACCGGATGCTGGGCGTCAAGACCGCGTCCTCGGCGAAGATCGAGGGCTGGCTGGAGCGTGCATCGCGCCTCGGTGCCGCCGACGGTGCCCGGGATCGGGCATCCGCCGTCCTGCCGGAGCCGACCGCAACTCCGTCGGAACCCGCGGCAGCCTGGAGCGGGGCCCGCAGAGCCCGCAGGCTCCGCGTGGCCCCGTGAGCCCCGGAGTCCGGGTCCCGCAGTTCGCCGAAACCCCACCGTGGTGACGGCAACCAGGCGGGGTCTCGGCAAACCAGGGGGGCGGGGTCAGCCCTGCGTGGCGGACGCCGGGGCGGATGCCGCCACTGCGGGACGCGCCGCACCCCGCGCGGCGATGTCGCGGGCGACCGCCATCAGAGTCGGGTACGAGCCGCCGCCGGCGATCGCGATGTATCCGCGATGCTCGTAGGAGCGCGCAGGTCGCTCGCTCTGCCCGACGGCCAGCGGGATGTATGTTCCACCCGCCTGCGTCACGATCAGTTCGGCGGCGCTGATGTCCCACGGGTTCACGTTGAATCCGCAGGCCGCATCAGACCATCCGGCCGCGACATGCGACAGCGTCAGCGCGGCGCTGCCCGGCCGGCGCACCGCGCGGAACGCGAGCACCAGCTCGGCGAAATCCGTCAGTGCGGTGCCGCCGTGCGCCGCGAGATCACGGGCGTTCGGGTAGCCGGTGATGAGCGTCGCCTCGGCCTCGGTCGGATGCCCCACCGACCGCAGCGGCTCGCCGTTCAGCCAGGCACCGGACAGGTCGGCGGAGAACATGTCGTCGGCCATCGGGTCGAGGATCGCCGCGCCGACGACGCGTCCGTCGATCGCTGCCGCCACCGAGACGCACCAGAACGCGATGCCGTCGATGAAGTTGCTCGTGCCGTCGATCGGGTCGACGAACCACGACACCCGCCCCTCGCCGACGGCACCGCCCTCCTCGCCGAGGATCTGCGAGTCTGGTTCGTGCTCGAAGATGTACGCCGAGATCGTCTTCTCTGCGTTCTTGTCGTGCACGGTGACCACGTCGCGGGCATCCTTCTTGTGATCGACCGTCATCGCACCCCGGAAGGCGGCCCGCAGCTGATCGCGCACCGACAGCGCCGCACCCTCGGCGACCCGGCGCAGATGCCGCGACTCGTCGCGCAGCTCGTCGGTCATGATGCGACCCGCTCGATCGACGCGACCAGCAGGTCGCGCAACCCCCACGGATCGGCCACGATCGCGTCCGGCTGCACCGGAAGGTCGTAGGGGAGGTCGTACGTGCTCTTCGCCTCCATGAGGATGTTGCCTCCGACGCCCGCCCGGACCCCGCACAGCACGTCGCGGTCGAAGTTGTCCCCGACGTACCAGCAGCGTTCCGCCGTCTCGCCGATGGCGCGTGCACCGAGGTGGATCATCTCGGGATTGGGCTTGCGCACGCCGACCTCGTCGCTGTAGATCTGCTCGGCGAAACGCCCGGTCAGCTCGTGGCGGGTGACGTAGTCGCGGTGCACCTGCCCCATCAGAGTGTTGCTGACGATGACGACGGGAATGGATGCCGCATCCGCGGCATCCAACAGCTCGATGAAGCCGGGCCGTGTGGTGCGCTCCTGCTTCAGCTCGCCCATCACGCGACACAGCTCGCGGGCGTTGTCCCGCACGTAGCTCCGAGCGGAGATGGGCCAGTCGCCTGCGACGAAGCCCTCCCAGAACTCCTGGTAGGTCAGCTCGGCGGGTGCGAACGGCCGCGACATCGCGTTCTTCCACCGCGAGTCGGCCTTGGCGCCCTCGCGGATGTCGCGTTCGATGTCGGACACCGTCAGTGAGGAGGATGCCGCACCGGCATCCTCCAGCGCATCCTGCACGTGCCGGGCGAGCACGCCCTGCCATCCGGCCCTGGTCGCGGTCTCGACGAGCACGCCGCCGAAGTCGACCAGCAGGCCGTGCGGCATGGTGAGTTGTGTCATTCGTGTTCTCCTCGGCGGGTTCAGCGGTGCGGCGGCGGGTCGCCGGCGTCGTACCGTGACGACCAGTCGGTCATCACGGAGGTCAGGGTCGGATAGTCGCCGCCGACGCCGGTGGCGTAGTAGTCGGGTGCGAGGTGGAACGGCTCGCGATCGGCGCCTGCCGCGAGCCCGCGGATGCTCCCGCCGGCCTGCTCGAGGATGAAGCCCCCGGCCGCGATGTCCCACGAGTTCGTGTAGAACCCCATCGTGGCATCCGCCCAGCCGGCGGCGACGTGCGCCAGGTTCAGCGCACCGCTGCCGAGATTGCGCACCGCGCCGAAGGATGCCACCAGCCGCGACTGTGCCTCGTAGGCGGTCTCGCCGAACAGCCAGGTGTCCTTCGGATTGGGAAAGCTCGAGATGAGCGTGGCGTCGATCTCGTCGGGTGCGGCGTCCGACCGCAGCGGGGCGTCGCCCAGCCACGCCCCGGAGAGGTCGGCGCTGAACACGTTCTGCGCCATCGGGTCGAACACGACCCCTGCGACCACCTGTTCGTCGGCGACGGCGGCGATGGAGACGCACCAGTATGCGAGACCGCGGGCGAAGTTGGAGGTTCCGTCGATCGGGTCGATGTGCCACTGCACGCGCCCCGACCCCCGGGTTCCGCCTTCCTCGCCCACGATCATCGCGTCGGGTACGTCATCGAGCAGGGCGGCGGTGATGCTCTGCTCCGCCGCCCTGTCGTGCACCGTCACGATGTCGTGCGCATCCCGCTTGAAGTCCCGCTGCATCGGCGCCCGGAAGGCATCGCGCAACTGGTCGCCGACGCCGAGAGCGGCCTGGACGGCCACCCTGCGCAGCTGCTGGGATTCGACGACGGTCACGGTCATGAGTGGTTGTTCGCGATCCAGAAGTCGCTCCAGTCCGGCAGCTTCTCGTAGTCGCTGATCTGCGTGTCCTTGTTCGGCTGGTAGACCTCGTCCCAGATGTCGGCGATGCCGGACGGCTCGTCGGGAGCGGGTTCGACGTCGTTGTTCGCCGAGAACTTGCCGTCTTCGACCTGCAGCGAGATGCCCTCCTCCGTGAGCATGTAGTGCAGGAACAGCTTGGCGGTGTTCGGGTTCTTCGTGCCGTTCGCGATCAGGCCCAGCTTGTTGTAGCCGATGCCGGAGTACGGTGCGACGTGCTCGCACATGCCCAGCTTGTAGCCGCTGTCGGCGTTGTCGCGGAACTTGGCCGTGCTCAGCAGCGCCATGAACGCCTCCTTCTGACCCGGAGCACCGGCCGCGGCCGCGGCCTCGTCGTCGCCCTTGGTCAGAACCGGTTCGTTCTGCGCGAGACGCTTGAGCCATTCGGCCGCCGCGCTGTCCTCGTCAGAGCTGAACTCCTCGCCGAAGTACTCCTCGTAGGCGTCCTTCAGCGCGTCGTCATCGTTCTCGGCCATCTGGTTGACCCAGTACAGGATCTGCACCTCGAGCGTCGGGTCCTCGAAGGTGACGTGGCCCCTCCAGTCCTCGTCGGTGACCGCCCACACGTTGTCGATCGGGCACCCGTCGGGGTACAGCTCGGCGTTGTAGGCCCAGACCATCACGCTGGTGGTGACGACCTGGGGGTCTGTCATCTCGGGATCGAACTTGTCGGCGAGGTCGGGCGGCGTCCACGACGACACGATGCCCCGTTCCAGGAGCTCTCCCTTCGCCGCCGGACTGTCGCTGAAGATGAGCAGGTCGGTCTTGACATTGTCGGCCTCCGACTCACGGATCGCGATCTCGGCGGCCTCGCCGGCCTTCACCTTCACGCCGGTGGCATCCAGCCCGTACTTCTCGCTGAACGCCTCGGCGATGTCGACGATCTTGCCCGTACTGTCGGACACGACGATCGGACCCTCCTCCTTCGCCGCCTCGATGAGCTTGTCGAGCGAGTAGTCTTCATCGCTGATGCCGAGCTCGACGGCCTCGTTCTCGCCGTCGCTCTCGGGCGCTGCGCCCCCGGACGACGGCGCGCACGCCATGAGCCCCAGCGACAGCAGGGTCACAGACCCGGCGGCCGCCGCGGCGCGTGCCGCGTTCCTCTTGGTGAACAACATCGTTCTCTCCTTTGTCTCGGTCGGGTCGCCCCGGCGCTGTGTGATCACTTGCTGAGGTTGAGCCGCCAGAAGTCCTGCCACTCCTGGGTGCGATCGAAGTCGTCCTGCGCGCTTGCAGAGTTGAAGATGAGGATGTCATCCCACACGTCGGCGAGGCCGCTCGGCTCGTCATCCGGGATGGCGATCTCGGAGTTGGTGGAAAGCTTGCCGTCCGCGACCTGCGGCGCGATCCCTTCCTCGGTGTAGACGTAGTGGATGAACAGCTTCGCGGCGTTCGGGCTCTTCGTGCCGGTCGCGATGAGCGCCACTTTCGAATACGCGCGGCCCACCCAGGGCTCCAGCCCGGCGCAGGTGCCGAGCTTGTAGCCGCTGTCGGCGTTGTCGCGGAACTTCGCCGTGCTGATGAAGCCCATGAACGGGTCCTCCTGCCCCGGTGCGCCGATCGCCGCCGACGCGTCGTCGTCTGAGTTGGTCAGCACCGGCGCGTTCTGCGCCAGCCGCTTCACCCATTCCGCCGTGGCGCTGGCCTCGTCGGTCTCGAGCGGTTCGCCGTACTCGTCTTCATACGCCTGTGTCACGAGATCGTCGCCGTAGGTCTCCATCTGGTTGAACCAGTTGGGGTAGTCGGTCTTCAGCAGCGGGTCCTGGAAGCTCAGCTTGCCGTGCCAGTCGTCCTCGGTGAGCTGCCAGATGTTGTCGACCGGGCAGGTGTCGCCGTAGACCTCGGTGTTGTAGGCCCAGACGTTGGTCTCCTGGGTGACGATCGCAGGGTCCTGGAACTCCTCGGGGACGACGTCGGCCTTGTCCGGCGGGAACCAGGTCTGCACATAGCCGCGCGGCATGAGATCGGAGACGGCTGTGGGGACATCCGGCATGAGGATGACGTCGTTCTTGACGTTGCCCGAGCTGCCTTCGCCGATGATCACCTCGGCCTGCTCGCCGGCCTTCATCTTCACGCCGGTGGTCTTGATGCCGTACTTCTCGCTGAACGCGTCGGCCATGTCGACGATCTTCCCCGTGGTGTCCAGCACCACCAGCGGGCCCTCTTTCTTGGCCGCTTCGACCAGCTTGTCGAGGGAGTAGTCGGCGTCAGGGATGCCGATCTCGGTGCTCTCCGGCTCGGTCTCCTCGGCCTTCGGCGCCGACGATGGCGTACAGGCGGACAGTGCCAGGGCGACGGTCGCGGCCCCGACAGTGGCGGTGAACAGGCGGGAACGGTACATCAGATCTCCTCCCCCGAGCCCACGAAGGCACGGTCGGTGCGCATGCGGGCACCATCGACGTCGAAAAGGTTGAGGTCGGCGGCATCGACCCAGAGGTAGCTCTCGTCGCCGACGGAGAACTTCGGCGAGAGGCTGGTGACCGAGAACACCTTTCGCCCGGCGACGTCGAGCTCGATGATCCAGCTTCCGCCGGTGGGCAGGATGCCGGTGATCACCGCGCGGGCCTTGAACGCGCCATCCGGCACGCCATCGACAGAGGGGACCACCTGCACCGCTTCCGGGCGGATGCCGACGGAGCCGAGCGAGTGCATCTCGCCGAACTTCGCGGTGATGTACTGCATGCTCCACAGGGCGAGGCCGCCGTTGTCATCGCGCGCGAGTTCGATGATGTTGATCGGTGGATTGCCGACGAACTCGGCCACGAAGCGGTTGGCCGGCTGCGCGTAGATCTCATCGGGTGTACCGACCTGCTGCAGTTCGCCGTCGCTCATCACGGCGATCGTGGTGGCGAGGGTCATCGCCTCCCACTGGTCGTGCGTGACGAACACGATCGTCGTGTTGAACTCCTCGTGGATGCGCTTGAGCTCGGCGCGCATCTCGAGGCGCAGCCGGGCATCCAGATTCGACAGCGGCTCGTCCAGCAGCAGCACGTCAGGGTTGACGGCGAGCATTCGTGCCAGGGCCACGCGCTGCTGCTGACCGCCGGACAGCTCGGACGGGTAGCGCTTGCGATACTTCGAGATGCCCAGCTTGTCCATGACATCGGCCGTGCGCTGCTCGCGCTCGGCCTTCGGCACCTTGCGCAGGCGCAGGCCGAAGTCGACGTTGTTCTCGATGGTCAGGTGCGGCCACAGCGCGTAGCTCTGGAACACCAGGCCGAGGTCGCGCTTCTCCGGCGGCACGTAGATCGCGTCGGCCACCGCATCGACGACGCGGTCGCCGATGCGGATGGTTCCGCCGGTGGGGTGCTCCAGCCCGCTGATCATGCGCAGCGTGGTCGTCTTGCCGCAGCCGGACGGGCCGAGCAGGCACATGAACTCGCCGTCGCCGATCTCGAGGTCGAGACCGACCACCGCATTCGGCGCTCCACCGCCGTAGTTCTTCTGCACGCCGTCGAGAGTGATGTTGGGCATTTTCAGCCACCCAGCCCTTCTGCCAAGTTGCTCTTCGTGAGTTTCTGTCCGAGCAGCGTTCCGAAGAAGGCGAGGGCCGCCACCATCAGAACCACTGCGTTCGCCGCCTGGTCGTATCCGTAGTCGACCAGCTGCAGCGAGTAGGTCGTGAGCACCTGCGTGCCCGGTACCGCGAGGATCACCACGAGGCTCAGGCCCTTCACACCGGAGATGAACGGAAGCAGCACGCCTGTCGCCAGTGATCCCTTCTGGATCGGCACCACGATGCGCGTCATCCTGGTCCACCAGCTCGCACCGGCGACCTGCGCCGCCTCCTCCGGCTCCTTGCCGAGCTGCATCATCGCCGAGATGCCGGCGCGGGAGGCGTACGGCATCTGCTCTGCGATGAACGCGAGCACCAGGATCGCCGCGGTTCCGTAGAGCGCGGGAATCGGGCCGCGCGGCACCGCGAACAACGACAGGTAGGCCACCGCGAAGGCGATGCCCGGTACGAGGTACGGGAAGAACGTGATCTGCCGCAGGGCGCCGCCGACGAACTTCACCGGAGTGCGAACGACGACGTATCCGACCAGCAGTCCGAGGAAGCCGGAGGTGAGCGCGGCGAGGCCGACGATCCAGAGCGAGTTCCACGCCGCCTGCCAGAAGTCGGGCGTGAGCAGGATGCCTTGATTGAGGGCGACCGTGTTGAGGTCGTGACCGATCCAGTAGTCGAGGGTGAAGTTGCTGGGCTCGAAGCTGCCCGGAATGCGCATCACCGTCGACAGGAACAGCGTGATCAGCGGGATCGCGACGCTGACGGCGAAGACCGCGGCCGCCGCGATCGTGGCGGTCAGTCGCCAGGGTCCCAGGTCGGCGAGTCGGTTCATCGATCCTTTCGAACCGACGGTGACGAAACGCTTGCCCTCTTTGACCAGTCGTGCATCGACCAGCAGCGAGATGACGCCGATGAGGATGATCGCGCCGGCGAGCACTGCGGCGACGCCGGTCTGCCGCGATGAGATGCTGCGGTAGAGCGAGGTGGAGAGCACCTCGAACTGCACCGGCATGCCCAGCACATAGGCGACACCGAACTCTCCGAGGCACTTGGCGAAGATGAGGATGATCGCCGAGATGAGCGCGGGACGCATCAGCGGCAGGATCACCTTCATCGTGACGGTGAACCGTCGCGCCCCGAGCACTCGAGCCGAGTCCTCCAACTGGGAGTCGAACCGGCGCAGGGCGTTGCCGAACAGCAGGATGACGAAGGGCGCATAGTGCAGCGCGAGCACGATCGTGATCGGGATCTGGCCGTACGACAGCCAGTCCGGCGGTTCCAGGCCCATCGATTCGAGCCATCCGGCCTGACCGCCGATCCGGCGGTTCTTGAACAGGTTGGTCCATGCCAGCGCGAAGGTCCAGGCCGGCAGCATGTACGGCACGATCAGGGCGGTGGCGAACCACCTGCGCCCCCACATGTTCGTGCGGCTGAGCAGCCAGGCCATCGTGCCGCCGACGAGCACCGCGACGATGATGGCGCCGATGGCGATCATCAGCGTGTTTCCGAGCGGCCGCCAGAAGATGTCGGCCGACAGCGGAGAGGCGAACACACGCTCGAAGTAGTAGGCGGTGAGCTGCCCGAAGTCTTTGCCCGCCCGCGATTCGTCGCCGTACTGCACCAGTACCGCGTCGCTCAGCATGCTGATGATCGGCACGACGATCAGGTAGGCGAACAGGGCGAGCG
Source organism: Microbacterium bovistercoris (assembly GCF_003387575.1). Taxonomy (GTDB): domain Bacteria; phylum Actinomycetota; class Actinomycetes; order Actinomycetales; family Microbacteriaceae; genus Microbacterium; species Microbacterium bovistercoris. Next base: position 59,075 of record NZ_QUAB01000018.1, read on the forward strand.
CCAGGATGCCGACCACCGTGGTGGGCTCGCGCAGTGCGACCTTCAGGCGGTAGCCGAAGCCGATCCCGGCGCGCTTCGGCGGCCGCGTTTCCTGTGCTGCGTCGTCGCTCATCGGCTCTGCCTGCCGCTCCTCGAGGAGTGTTCTGCTCATCGGCTCACGACTCGCCTTCGAGTCTGGTGGAGATCCATAGCACTTCCTTATGCTCGGGCAGTGGTGCTTTCCACTTGCGGGAGGACTTCATCCCCATCCGCGTTTAATTGTCCTGACAATAACACAACTACCGGACATGGCGGAATGGGGTCACCTCGCGAGTGGCGAGATCGAGACGAAACAGTGACACCCACTCCGGGACCCCCTGACCCCAGCATCCCCGCGCGAACACCGGGATCCCGTCGATCTCGAAGTCCTCGCGACGATGCAGATGCCCGTGAAAACTCGCGACGGGTCGCAATCCGCGCAGCGCATCGGTGACGACCTCGTCGCCGACCAGCGCCGTCTTGTGAACGAACCCACTGCCGGCCGGCCAGTCGTGCGTGAGCAGGATGTCGGCAGAGCCGGCATCCATCAGCTCATCGACCTCGTCCTGCACGTAGAAGCCGTGCTCGCGCGTCTCCGAGAGATCGCTCCGCTCCTGCGCGGTCGCAAGCACCGGGCCGGAAGGCCGCCGGATTCCGGAGAGGAACGCGATCCGCAGCCCCGCCACCTCGACCACGCCGCTGCGGCCGAGGAAGTGCACGCCGGGCACGATCGCGGCGCCTCCGCGCACGAGCCCGCCATTGCGGTCCAGCGAGCGCCACGGCTCATGGTTGCCGCCGATGAAGTACAGCGGCGCCGGCAGCGCGATCTCGCCGGCGGCGACACGATGGAAGTCGCCCAGCCTGTGCCGGTCGGGCTTGGCGTACACCTCCTGCAGCTGCGCCTCGTCGAGGGTGACCTCGGCGTCGCCGACCTGCAGGATGAGCTCGAGGTCGTCGGGATCGTCGAGGAAGCCTCGAGCGACCTCCAGCTGCGCCGCCATCTCGGCCCACCGCCCGTGGACGTCTCCGACCACGGCGATGATCTTCTGCTGTGAACCCATTCGTCCTCCTCGGCGATCCCGGTCGGCTCTTGAGCGGCCGGCCGACATGGCGATATTATGACAATATGTCCTTACATTCTTTGCAGAACGAGATCTTCCCGCTGGTGGCCCCCAGCGAGCTCGAGGTCGGCGTTCGCATCGCGTTCAGCCTGATCCTGGGAGCCTGCGTCGGGCTCGAACGGCAGTGGCGCGCGGGACTGGCAGGGCTGCGCACGAACGCCCTCGTCTCCGTCGGGGCGGCGCTGTTCGTGGTGATGGGCGCCTACGGATTCAGTCCGGATGGCAGTGCGGACCCGACCCGCGTCGCCGCGCAGGTGGTGTCGGGCATCGGATTCCTCGGCGCGGGCGTCATGATCCGCGAGGGGCTGAACATCCGCGGGCTGAACACTGCGGCGACACTGTGGTGCTCGGCCGCGATCGGATGCCTGGCCGGCACCGGCATGTATCTCATCGCGATCACCGGAACAGCCGTGATCGTGCTCGCGAACATCTTCCTGCGCCCGCTGGGCCGGGTCGTGAACCGGCGCAGCGGCCGCCACATCGCCGGCCCTGCCACCCAGGCCGACCCTTCGGACTTCGCCTTCGAGGTGATGACAAACGACAAGGCGGAGCCGCGCGTGCGGGCCCTGCTGCTGCAGACCCTGAGCCGGCCGGAGTACCACCTGAAGTCGGTCACCACTTCGCACACGAAGAAGGGCGACGTCGCCCTTCTCGCCGAACTGCAGGCCGCCCAGTTGGATCCCGCGCCGCTGGAGCGGGCTGTGAGCAGGCTCACCCTCGACCCGAAGGTGACCTCTGCACGATGGTGGCTGGACGAGTCCGACAAGGGTGACGACGAGGACGAGTTCTGAACCACACGCGTGCAGGCCGGCTCCTGCGCCCCTGGCACTTCATCCTCGCCTTCTGTACGCGGTCACGATCGCCGTACTGTCCTGCGGCGTGGCATCCTTCCCGCTGCTCGCGTTCCACGCACAGACCACCGGGCTGCTCACCGACGCCCAGGTGCCGCTCGTCTTCGCCCTCGCCATGTTCGTCGACGGCGCGAGCGGGCTCGTGATGGACCGGATGTACGACAGCTGGGGTCCGCGCACCCTGCTCGCCGTGCCCGTCGCAGCCGCGGCATCCGCCATCGCCTTCGCCGGCGACGTCGCGCTCGTGTGGCTCGGCGTGGCGATCTGGGGCGTCGTGAACGGGGTCATGGACTCGACGGTCAAGGCCGTGGTCACCGAGCTCGTGCCGAGCTCGACCCGACCCGTCGCGTTCGGCTGGCTGGCCTTCGCGCGCGGTGCGGGGCTGCTCATCGCCGGCGGCGTGCTCGGCGCCGTCTACGACGTCGGCTCCGGATGGACCATCGTCGCGATCGTGGCCGCGAACATCGCAGGCTTTGCCGGACTGCTGCTGACTCTGCGCCGGACTCGCTCCGCCGCCTGACACGACATCAGCGTCATGCGTGAATGGACGCGGACGCAGCCGCAGACACTACGCTCGATTGAGACAAGTCCCGCAGCATCGGCTCACGAGTCACGCACAGATCGCGCACCATTCGCGCATCGAAGTGGGGCCGCGGAGGTGCCGCACCCGCACCTCCGCCGCGGACTTGTGCGCTTCACGCGGACGGATGCCGCAGACTCATCCGCGCGAGGAGCACAACCCCGCGCGAGCGGATCACGCCGTCAGGTCGACCGCCACCGCCGCGTGCGACGCGGCCGACTGCTGCGCGGCATCCGCCAGCAGCAGTGCCGCCCGGCCGTCCTCGAACGACGGCGACGTCGAGGCCTCGCCGCGCGCGAGCTTCACGAACTCGTGCAGTTCCTCGCAGTATGCGCGCTCGTAGCGCTCCAGGAAGAAGTCCTGATACGGCGGCTTCGCCTCGACGGCATCGGCCGTCGAAAGACTGACCAGGCTCGTCGGCGCGTTCGCGACCGACAGCGAGCCGCGCGCGCCGAACGCCTCCAGACGCTGGTCGTACCCGGTGGCGCTGTGCCGCGAGTTGATGATCGTCACGATCGCGCCGGATGCCGCGCGCAGCGTGACCACCGCGGTGTCGAAGTCGCCGTGGTCGCGCGCGCCCTCGTCGAAGGACGCCGTGCCGGTGGCGGACACCTCCACGATCTCGGGCAGGAAGAATCTCGCCATGTCGAAGTCGTGGATCGTCATGTCGCGGAAGATCCCGCCCGAGACGGCGATGTACGACGCGGGCGGCGCGGCCGGGTCGCGGCTGATGATGGTCAGCTGCTCGAGTGCGCCGATCTCGCCGGCATCCACCCGGGCGCGCACCGCGGCGAACGCCGGGTCGAAGCGCCGGTTGAAGCCGAGCGCGACCGGCACGTCCGAGGTGCGCACGGTCTCGCGCAGCGCATCCACCCGCCGGATGTCGAGGTCGATCGGCTTCTCGCACAGCACCGGCAGCCCGAGCTCGACGGCACGGGCGATGAGGTCGACGTGCGTCGGCGTGGGCGACGCCACGAGGACGGCGTCGATCCCGCCCGAGGTGAGCAGCTCCTCGGCATCCTCCGTCACCGTGCCGCCGAAGCGCGCGGCGACCTGGCGGGCGCCGTCGATGAACGGATCGGCGATCCAGGCGAGTTCCGTCTCGTCGCTCGCCGCGATGTTCGCGGCGTGCACCTGGCCGATGCGTCCGGTGCCGATGAGTCCGAAGCGAAGGGTCATACTCTCTCCAATGACGTTCAGAGCCAGGCGCGCAGCGCGTCGCGGTTGGTCCGCTGGTCTGCTGCGCGCTCGCGCAGGAACTGGTCGATGGCGACATCCGGGCCGTTCAGCACGTCCTGTTCGACGACCACCCAGCCGTCGAAGGCGCTCAATCCGTCCATCACGCCGGCGATGTCGACGTCGCCCTGGCCGAACGCGACGAACACCCCGCCCGACCACACCTCGGACATGCCGCCGCCGGATGCCAGGATCTCGTGCACGCGCGCGGTGTCGACGTCCTTCAGATGCAGGTGGTTGATGCGATCGCCCCAGCGGCGCACCCCGTCGGCCAGCGATCCGCCGGCCAGCACGAGGTGCCCGACGTCGAACGTCAGCCCGACATCGCTGTGCGCGAGGAAGCCGTCGATCTCGTCCGGCGACTCGACGAACGTACCGGCGTGATGATGGAAGGTCGGCTCGAAGCCGGCCGCGCGCACGGCCGCGGCCGCACGCTCCACGTTGCGGTACAGCCGATCGGCGGCGGCAGTTGACAGCGGGTCGACCGCGGCGCCACGGCCGGGGGACGCCGATCGCGCAGCCGACCCGCTGTCGGCGAGAGTGGGCAGCGGCAGCCGCGAAGGCCCGGCTTCGGCGGCATCCGCGAACAGCCGCAGCGCATCGTCCAACTCCGCCAGGGATGCCTCGAATGCGGCATCCTCGCTGAACGGCAGCTGCACCCAGCCGCCGGCCAGCTCCAACCCGAACCGCGCCAGACGCGCGCGCAGCTCGGCACCCCGGCCGAGGAACCCGGCCGGCCCCAGGTCGATGCCGGCGTAGCCGGCACTCTGCAGCGCCTCGCACATCGCGTCCGGAGAGACCGTCTGCGCCCCCTCGGGGGTCAGCTCGAACACTCCGAAGCTGACCGGTGCTCCGGCGACCGCGGCGTTCATGCCCGCTCCTCGAAGGTCGAACCCAGCAGCGGCCGCTGCGCCGCCACCTGCGTCTCGTACTCGGCCCGCGCACGACGAGTGGATGCCAGTTCCGCCGTCTCGGCGACCGGCACGTCCCACCAGCCCTCGCCATCGGGCGCGTACAGCAGCGGGTCGCTGTTCACCTGGATGAACGTCGAGCGATCGGAGGCCTTCGCCTGCGCGACCGCCGCCTTCAGATCGTCGATCGCGTCGGGCGTGGGAGCGACCTCGATCACGTCGATGCCGTAGCTGCGGGCGTTCATCGCCAGATCGACCGGCAGCACCTGGTCGCCCTGGAAGTTCGCCTTCGCCTCGTCGTACACCCGGTACTTCGTGCCGAAGCGCTCGGATCCGACCGTCTCCGACAGGTGCCCGATCGATGCGAACCCGTGGTTCTGGATCAGAATCACGATGATCTTGAGGCCCTCGGCCACCGCCGTCACCAGCTCGGTGTTGAGCATCAGGTACGAGCCGTCGCCGACCATCACGATCACGTCGCGGTCGTCGCCGTCGGCGAGCAGGCCGCGCTTGGCCCCGAGGCCACCCGCGATCTCGTAGCCCATGCACGAGAACGCGTACTCCACGTGGTAGCCCAGCGGGTCGCGCACACGCCAGAGCTTGTGCAGGTCACCGGGCAGCGAGCCGGCGGCCTGCACGATCACGTCTCGCGGGTCGCTGGCGGCCTGCACGGCGCCGATGATCTCCGCCTGGCCGGGCAGCGCCCGTCCCGACGGTGCGAACGCGGCGTCAACGACGGCGTCCCAGGCGACCTTCTCGCGGGCGACGGACTCTGCATGCACAGCATCCACCCGCCATCCGGCGAGCGCGTCCTGCAGCGCGACGATCGCCTCGCGGGCGTCGGCGATGACCGGCAGCTGCGTGCCGTGCTTGTACGCGTCGAAGGATGCCACGTTGACGTTCACGAAGCGCACGCCGGGATGCTGGAACGCCGTGCGCGATCCGGTCGTGAAGTCGCTGTACCTGGTGCCGATGCCGATCACGACGTCGGCCTGCGCGGCGATGCGGTTGGCCGCCGTCGAGCCGGTCGCCCCCACGCCGCCGAGGTACTGCGGGTGATCCCCGTTCAGCGCCCCGCCGCCGGCCTGCGAGGTGGCGACGGGGATGCCGGTCGCCTCGGCCAGCGCGCGCAGCGCGCCCTCGGCACCCGAGTAGAGCACCCCGCCGCCGGCGACGATGAGCGGTCGCTCGGCGGAGCGGATCGCGTCGACCGCCCGCGCCAGCGGGCCGGCCTCGGGCAGCGGCCGGCGGATGTGCCACTCGCGATCCTGCAGGAACTCGACCGGCACATCGAGCGCCTCAGCCTGCACGTCCTCGGGGAGGGCGATCGTGACCGCCCCGGTCTCGACGGGATCGGTGAGCACCCGCATCGCGGCGAGCGCGATGGAGAACAGCTGCTCGGGCCGCTGCACGCGGTCGAAGAAGCGCGACACGGGGCGGAACGCGTCGGTCACCTGCACGCCGAGGTCGTGCGGATGCTCCAGCTGCTGCAGCACGGGGTCGGCGACCCGGGTGGCGAAGGTGTCGCTGGGCAGCAGCAGCGCAGGCAGGCGGTTCGAGGTCGCCAGCGCCGCGCCGGTGATCATGTTCGCCGCCCCCGGCCCCACGGAGGCCGCGGCGGCGAGCGTGCCGCGGCGCCGATGCATCCGCGCGTAGCCGACGGCCTGGTGCACCATCGCCTGTTCGTTGCGGGCCTGGTGATAGGGCATGAGCTGCGGCTGCGAGGCGTTCAGCTGCGCGAGCGCCTGACCGACGCCGGCGACGTTGCCGTGCCCGAAGATGCCGACGACGCCCGCCACCGTGCGCTCCCGATGATCGCCGTCGACGGTCCACTGGTGCGCGAGGAACTCGACCAGCGCCTGGCCGACCGTCATCCGTCTCGTCTGGGTCATCGCTTTTGTCCTCCTGCGTCATCGCGGTACGGAAGCCGGGTGTCGAACTGCTGGCCCGCCCAGCTGTCACGCACCCAGGCGTGGGCCGGATCATCACTGATCAGCCAGGCGCGGTCGGGGTCTGGCCCGGCCATCACGTTCAGGTAGTACAGGTCGTAGCCGGGGGCTGCGGCGGCGGGGCCGTGATAACCGTACGGCACGAGGGCGACATCGCCGGTGCGCACCATCGCGTCGATCTCGATCTCGCCCGCGGGCGACGAGTACGCCGAGAAGGTGCCGAACGCGGCATCCGCCTCGGGTGCTGCCGCGCCGCGAGTCGGCGCCGACTCGAAGTAGTAGATCTCCTCGAGCCGCGACTCGTGCCCCGGCACCTGCTCGTCGTGCTTGTGCGGAGGGTACGACGACCAGTTCTCCGCAGGCGTCACGACCTCGCAGACGATCAGGCGCGCGGCATCCAGCGCCTGCGGCGTTCCGAAGTTGTGCACCTGCCGGCTGGACCTGCCCGCGCCGCGCAACTCGATCGGGGTGTCCTCGGCGGGGATGTACTGCCATTCCCGCCTCTGATCGGTCGGCGCCTCGGCGACGGCGAAGCGTCCTTCGCCGCGCACCTCGGCGGTCACACCGCAGGGCAGGTACAGCACGTCGGTCGGACCGTCGAAGACAGAGCGGCGGCCGTGCAGCCGGGTCTCCCACTCCCCCGGATGGTGCCGGTGCGTCACCGTGAACGATCCGGCCAGGGGCACGATGATGCGCTCGGCATGCGTGCCGGTGAGCCGCTGCGCATCGCCCTCGGCGAGCTCGGCGACCCGGATGCCGGTGTGCTGCCAGCCGGGGATCCTGTTGTCGACGATGCTCTCCCACCCGTCGCGGGCGAGCCGACCCCGCCGGAAGAACCAGCGCTCGTCAGTCATTCTGCGGGAACCCGAGGTTGATCCCGGCGTGGTCGCCATGTCCGCGGCGTGCCGGGTCGATCCAGCGCGAGGTGATCGCCTTCTCGCGGGTGAAGAAGTCGAAGCCGTGCACGCCGTAGGCCTTGGCGTCGCCGAACAGCGACTGCTTCCAGCCGCCGAACGAGTGGTACGCGACGGGCACGGGGATGGGCACGTTGATGCCGATCATGCCGACCTGCACCTCGTGCTGGAAGCGCCTCGCGGCCCCGCCGTCGTTCGTGAAGATCGACGTCCCGTTGCCGAAGCGGCCCGAGTTGATCAGCTCGACGCCCTCGGCGAAGCTGCCGATGCGGATCACCTGCAGCACGGGCCCGAAGATTTCGTCCTGGTAGGCGCGCGAACTCGTGGGCAGATCGTCGATCAGGGTCGGACCGAAGAAGAATCCGCCTTCGCAGCCGGGCACCTCGTAACCGCGTCCGTCGACGACGATGCGCGCTCCGTCGGCCTCGGCGAGGTCGACGTAGGAGGCCACCTTGTCGCGGTGCACACCGGTGATCAGCGGGCCCATGTCGGGCTCGGCATCCGCGGCCCCGTCTCCGACGCGCAGCCGGCCGATGCGCTCGGCGATCTTCTCGATCAGCTCGTCTGCGACGGGCTCGACGGCCAGCACCACCGAGATCGCCATGCAGCGCTCGCCCGCGGCGCCATAGCCTGCGTTCACCGCCTGGTCGGCGACGAGATCGAGATCGGCATCGGGCAGCACGAGCATGTGGTTCTTCGCACCGCCGAGCGCCTGCACACGCTTTCCGTTGCGGGCCGCTGTCTCATAGATGTACTGGGCGATCGGCGTCGAGCCGACGAACGAGACGGCCTGCACGCGCGGGTCCTCCAGCAGGCCGTCGACGGCGAGCTTGTCGCCCTGCAGCACCGTGAACACGCCGTCGGGCAGCCCGGCCTCCTGCCACAGCTGCGCCATCCACACCGCGGCCGACGGGTCCTTCTCGCTGGGCTTGAGCACCACGGCGTTGCCGGCGGCGATCGCGATCGGAAAGAACCACATCGGCACCATCGCCGGGAAGTTGAACGGGCTGATGATGCCCACCACTCCCAGCGGCTGCTTGAGGGAGTACACGTCGATGCCGGTGGAGGCGTTCTCGCTGAACTCGCCCTTGGTGAGGTGGGCGAAGCCGCAGGCGAGCTCGACCACCTCCTGACCGCGCAGGATCTCACCCATCGCGTCGGAGAGCACCTTGCCGTGTTCGGCGGTGATCAGCGCGGCGAGCTCGTCCTTGCGGGCGTTGAGCAGCTCACGGAAGGCGAACAGCACGTTCTGCCGCTTCGCGATCGAGTAGCCGCTCCAGACCTCGTAGCCGCGCTGCGCCGACGCGATCGCCTGCTCGATGGTCGCCTCATCGGCAAGCGCCAGGTTCGCGGTGACCTCGCCGGATGCCGGGTTGTAGACCGGCGAGGTGCGGGTGCCTTCGGGCGCGTGCTCCGCACCATCGATCCAGTGTCCGATCGTGCGGACGGTAGCGGCGGTGCTCGTCATGCTCTCTCCTTGACTGCGTGCTCGATACGGGTGTCGGTGGATGCACCGGCGCCGAGCGTCGGATGGACCATCCTGGCCGCGACGTCGACGGCGCCGAGCACGTCGCCGTCCGGCGGGTAGAGAAGGGTGCGCCCGACGGTGAGACCGCGGACTCCGGGAAGGGCGAGCGCCCGTTCCCAGGAGGCGAAGCGCTCGTCGGGGTCCTCGCCGGAATCGCCGCCGAGCAGCAGCACGGGCATCGTGGTCGAGGCGACCACGCGCTCCATGTCCGCCACGACCGGCAGCTTCATCCAGGTGTAGGCGCTGTCGGCGCCGAGCGCCGACGCGATGGCGATCGACCGGATCACGGAATCCGTCGTCAGGTCGTTGACGACGCGCCCGTCGTGCCGCGCGCTGATGAACGGTTCGAGCATGATCGGCAGACCGGCGGATGCCGCCTCACCGACCACGCGCGCTGTCTCGGCGAGCGTGCGCGGAGTGGCCGGGTCATCGAGATCGATCCGGACCAGCGCCTTCGCGAAGTCGATTCCTCGCGCGACCATCGTCTGCACGTCGTAGGAGGTGTAGCGGTCGTCGATCTCGAAGACCGATCCTCGAAGACCTCCGCGATTCATCGAACCCACGACCACTTTGTCGTCGAGAGCTCCCAGCAGCGCCAGATCGTCGATGATGTCGGGGGTGCCGAGCACACCGTCCACCGCCGGGTGGCTGAGCGCGGTCGCAAGCCGTTCGAGAAGAACGTACCGGTCGGCCATCGCCATCGGCTCATCGCCCACGGAGAGGGCGCCGCGCGCCGGATGGTCTGCGGCGACGATGAACAGGCGGCCGTCGTCGCCGAGGACCGGGCGCCGCTTGCGCGCGGCGAAGGCGGCGGCGATCTGATCGGGGCGAACCGCTCGCGCGTCGCGGAGCTCAGCGAAGGCCGCCGGAGTGATCTTGTGCATCTCAGGCCCCCTGAAGCAGTGCGTCGACTTCGGCGGCGACGGGCATGGCCGTCGAGCATTCCCGGCGCGAGGCGACGATCGCCCCGGCGACGTTGGCGAACGAGATCGTGCGGTGAAGGCTCCAGCCCGAGAGGATGCCGTGGCAGAGCGCCCCGCCGAAGGCGTCACCCGCACCGAGTCCGTTGACGACGTCGACATGATGCACCGGAACCTCGACGACCTCGTCTCGGGTCTTCGCCAGTACACCCCTCGGCCCCTGCTTGACCACCGCGAGCTCGACACCGCGCTCCAGGAGGGCGTCCGCGGCGCGCAGCGGGTCGCTCTCGCCGACAGCGACCAGGCACTCCTCCCGATTGCCGACGGCGACCGTGACTTGCTCCAGTACGGATGCGAGCTGCTCCGCGGCGGCGGCGGGGCTCTGCCAGAACATCGGGCGGTAGTCGAGATCCAGGACGGTGTGCCCTCCGCGCCCGCGCGCGGCGAGTGCCGCGTGATGCGCACTGCGGCTCGGCTCGGCGCTGAAGCCCGTCGTCGTCATCCAGAGGATGCGCGCCGAGCGGACGCCCTCCAGCTCGACCTGCGCGACATCCACGTTCAAGTCCGGAGCCTTGGGCTCACGGTAGAAGTAGAGCGGGAAGTCGTCCGGCGGAAAGATCTCGCAGAACGTGAGCGGCGTCTTCAGCAGCGGGTCGACCACGACCTGCCGTGGGTCCACCCCGAGCCTGCGGAGTTCCCTGACCAGGAAGCGCCCGAACGGATCGTCCCCGACCCGCGAGACCAGTTCCACGTCACGCCCGTAACGCGCGGCAGCCACTGCGACGTTCGCGGCTGTTCCGCCGAGGTACTTTCCGAATGTGCTGACGTCCTCGAGCCGGACGCCGTCGTCCAGGGGGTACAGGTCGACGCCGAGTCTCCCGATTGCGAGAAGTTCCGGGGTACCGCTCATCTTCACGCTCCATTGCTTGCGATCTTTGTCCTAACAATATCACATGCCGTACATGCTCAGGAATAGCCCCTCCGACCTGGCCATCGACACGAATCCCTCGAGCCTCCGACCGGGAGGGTAATATTGTCCTGACATTATCCGAAGCGCTCCAGAGCTCGGGGACGAAGGGGACATCATGCCGAACGACGAGCCGGTCTGGCCGGATGAGCTCTTCCACGATCTCGATCGCGCAGGCCCCGTTCCGCTGTACTTCCAGGTGTCCCGCAGACTCGAGGCCGCCATCCAGTCGGGCGAGATCGCGCCTGGAGCCCGCCTGGAGAACGAGATCGAGATCGGCCGTCGACTGGGCCTCTCCCGACCGACGATCCGCCGCGCCATACAGGAGGTCGTCGACAAGGGTCTGCTGGTGCGGCGACGGGGCATCGGCACCCAGGTCGTGCAGGGCCAGGTCACCAGGCAGGTCGAGCTGACCAGCCTGTATGAGGATCTCAAGAACTCGCAGCACACGCCCGCCACCCAGGTTCTGGTGCACGACGTGCGGCCGGCGGCCGACGAGGTCGCCGAGCACCTCGGCATCCTGGTCGGATCGCCGGTGCTCTACCTGCGGCGTCTGCGCAGCACGGACGGCGTGCCGGTCGCGCTCATGGAGAACTTCCTGCCCGAGGAGCTGTCGGACATCTCCCGCGAGCAGCTCGAGGGCCAGGGGCTCTACCAGATCCTCCGCAGTCGCGGCGTCACCATCCGGGTCGCCAAGCAGCGCATCGGCGCCCGCAGCGAGCACGGCGACGAGTCGCGCCTTCTCGATGTCGACCGGGGGAGCCCGCTGCTGACCATGCAGCGCACCGCATACGACGCCGCGGGCAAGGCCATCGAGTTCGGCGTGCACTGCTATCGCCCGGACATGTACAGCTTCGAGACGACGCTCGTCGCGAAGTGAGGGCTCGATGCCGTGCCGATCAGTCGAAGTCGATCAAGCTCGCGTCGATGTCGGCAAGGATACGGGCGCGCACATGAGGGAGATCGCCCCGGCACGGTCGCCGCGGCGCGCCGGCGCGCCGGCGCTCCGGCGCTCCGGC
>NZ_QUAB01000048.1 GCF_003387575.1 Microbacterium bovistercoris
CGGCGCGCCGGCGCTCCGGCGCTCCGGCGCGGCGGCGCGGCAGCGCGCGGGTCAGGCCATCGCGGCCGCGGCGGCCTCATCTTCGCTCGTCGCCACCAGTTGGCCGCAGGCCCCGTCGATCTCCTTGCCGCGGGTGTCGCGCAGGGTCGTCGGGATGCCGGCGTCGTTGAGCCTGCGCACGAACTCGTCCTGAACGTCCTTCTCGGACGAGGTCCAGATCGAGCCGGGCGTCGGGTTCAGCGGGATCGGGTTCACGTGCACCCAGCCGCGACCGCGGGCGTTGAGCTTCTCTGCGAGGAGGTCCGCGCGCCACGCGTGGTCGTTCATGTCCTTGATCAGCGCGTACTCGATCGAGACGCGGCGTCCGGTCTTCTCGAAGTACTCGCGTGCGGCGTCGAGCGCCTCGTCGACCTTCCAGCGCGAGTTCACCGGGATCAGCTCGTCGCGCAGCTGGTCGTCCGGCGCATGCAGCGACAGGGCGAACGTCACCGGGATGTTCTCATCGGACAGCTTGCGGATCGCCGGCACCAGGCCGACCGTCGACACGGTGATGCCGCGGGCACTCATGCCGAGACCCTCGGGCTGCGGCGCGACCATGGTGCGCACGGCATCCATGACCCGCATGTAGTTGGCCAGCGGCTCACCCATGCCCATGAAGACGATGTTGGTGACGCGTTCGCCCTCGTGGCCCACCTTGCGCGGGTCTCCGAGGCCACCCTCGGCGATCAGGCGGTTCGCGCGCACGATCTGATCGAGGATCTCGGCCGTCGACATGTTGCGGGTCAGCCCCGCCTGACCGGTGGCGCAGAACGGGCAGTTCATGCCGCAGCCGGCCTGGCTCGACACGCACAGCGTGATGCGGCCCGGGTAGCGCATGAGCACCGACTCGACGAGCGCGCCGTCGTGCAGGCGCCAGAGGAACTTGATCGTGTCGCCGCGGTCGGTCTCCAGGCGCCGCACCTCGGTGAGCAGCGGCGGCATCAGCGTGGTGACGAGCTCCTCGCGGCGCGCGGCCGGCAGGTCGGTCATCTCGGCCGGGTCGGACGTGTAGTGCGTGAAGTAGTGCGTCGCCAGCTGCTTGGCGCGGAACCCGGGCAGGCCCAGCTCCTTCACCTTCTCGATGCGCTCGGCGGGAGTGAAGTCGGCGAAATGCACCGGCGGCTTGCCGCGGCGCGGACTCGCGAACTGCAGCAGGGGCCGCCCCTCGGCATCCTTCTTCTGTGTCCAGCCCTCGGTCGCGGGGCGCACCTGCGGGGCGCTGGTCTCCCGGATCTTCCCCGGGGTGGACGCGGAAACGGGTCGCGTCTGGCGCGTGCGGGGAGATTCGGTCATACCCCCAAGGGTACGGGAGCCGCCCTGGGAAGGCCCGGGATGCCGCATCCGGATGCGGCAGAATCGAAGACGTACGCCGTCGATGAGGAGCCCCCGATGACCGACCGCCTCACCCGCACCCGCTCCGCCGGAGTCCTGGCCGTGCTGCGCGCGCCCTCTCCCGAGGCCGCGATCGACGCCGCCGAGGCGATCATCCGCGGCGGTGTCACGGGGATCGAGGTCACCTACTCGACGCCGGACGCCCCGGCCGTGATCCGCGAGCTGATCGCCCGGCACGGCGATGCCGCCGTGATCGGCGCGGGAACCGTGACCACGGCTGCGCAGGCGGATGCCGCCGCCGAGGCCGGCGCCGAGTTCCTGGTGAGCCCCGGCACACTGCCCGATCTCACCCGCGCGATGCTCGGCACCGGACGCGTCGTGATGACCGGTGCACTCACGCCCACCGAGGTGATGTCGGCGCTCGAGCTCGGCGTCGACGTGGTGAAGATCTTCCCCGCCTCGCTCGGGGGCCCTTCCTACCTGGGTGCGCTGCGCGGTCCGTTCCCGGATGCTCCGCTCATGCCGACCGGCGGCGTGAACCCCGACAACCTCGCCGCCTGGTTCGCGGCAGGCGCCGTCGCCGTCGGCGCCGGCGGAGACCTGGCGAATGCGGCATCCGTCAAGGCCGGCGACTGGGCCGACCTCGAGGCGCGCGCCGCGCGGTTCTCCGCGGCGCTGGCCGCGGTCTCGGGCAGCTGAGGCCGCGGATGGACATCTGGATGTGGGTCGTCGGCCTGATCGTTCTCTTCTTCGTCGTCGGCTGGGCACTGAGGTCGATGCGGCCCTCGGTGCCCACCTCGCCGCCCGCCCCGGTCGCTGTGGACGCCCGTTCGGAGATCGACGCGCTCGTCGCATCCGGGAACAAGATCGCCGCGATCAAGCGCCTGCGCGAGTTGTCGCCGATGTCGCTGAAGGACGCGAAGGATCGCATCGACGCCTGGGAGCCCGGCACCGTCGCGCCTCCGGCGACGACCGTCGCCGGACCGACGGCAGACCTGCCGGCAGAGGTCGCCGCTGAGATCGATCGACTGCTCGCCGCGGACCAGCCGATCAGCGCGATCAAGTTCTACCGGGAACGGACCGGCACGACACTCGCAGACGCGAAGCGTGCGATCGACGAGTGGGCGCCGCGGTCCTCGTCGTGAGCGACGGACCGCGCACTTTGGTATACCAGAAGGATGCCGGTGAGCGCCGGCCCCGCGCACCTCAGGAGACTCCCATGTCCGCAGCATCCGACCTTCTCGCCGCCGCATCCGCCGGTGACGCCACAGCCGTCCGCACCGCTCTCGATGCCGGCGCCGACATCGAGACCCGCGGACCCGGCGGCATGACGCCGCTCATCATCGCGACCAAGGCGAACCACGTCGAGGCCGCGCGCGTGCTCATCGAGGCCGGAGCACACGTGAACGCGAAGGACGACATCCAGGACTCGGCGTACCTCTACGCCGGCGCTCGCGGACACGACGAGATCCTGCGCCTGACCCTCGACCACGGCGCCGACCTGAAGAGCACGAACCGCTACGGCGGCACCGCCCTGATCCCGGCATCCGAGCGCGGACTCATCCCGACCATCGAGATCCTGCTCGAGGCGGGCGTCGACCCCAACCACATCAACCGGCTGAACTGGACCGCCCTGCATGAGGCGATCGAGCTCGGCGACGGATCCGACCACTACGCCGAGGTCGTGCGCGTGCTCATCGAGGGCGGCTCCGACCTGAGCATCCGCGACGGCAACGGGGATCTGCCCCGCCAGATGGCGGCGCAGCGCGGCTACGACAACATCGTCGCCGTCATCGACGCCGCCGGATGATGGAACTCGCCCCGCTCGTCTGGGGGCTGCTCGCAGTCGCGGCCCTGATCGCAGGGCTGGGCAAGACCGCTGTGCCCGGGGCCGCGACCGTCTCGGTCGTGCTGCTGGCCTCGGTGCTGCCCGCGCGCACTTCGACGGCCGCCATGCTGCTGCTGTTCATGGTCGGCGACGTGTTCGCACTGATCGCCTACCGACGGCACGCGCACTGGCCGACGCTGCTGCGACTCGCGCCTGCCGTGGTCGTGGGCCTGCTCGCGGGGTTCCTGTTCCTGATGGTGGCGGGCGATGCGACGGTGCGGCGCGCGATCGGCGTCATCCTGCTGCTCATGATCGCCGTCACGCTGTGGCGCCGCCGACACACCGACGAGAAGCCGGCAGGACCGCTGCTCGGCCTCTCGTACGGCGGGCTCGCCGGGTTCACGACGATGGTCGCGAACGCCGGCGGTCCGGTGATGTCGATGTACTTCCTGGCCACGCGAACGCCCGTCCAGGTGTTCCTCGGCACGTCGGCCTGGTTCTTCGCGATCGTGAACGCGATGAAGGTGCCGTTCCTCGCCGGGCTCGGACTGTTCACGCCTCAGGTGCTGCTGATGGACCTCGTGCTCGCGCCGCTGGTCGTCGTCGGCGCGCTCGCCGGCATCGCACTCGCGAAGCGGATGCCACAGCAGCTGTTCGACCGCATCGTGATCGGGTTCACCGTGCTCGGTGCCGTGTACCTGCTGTTCTGACCCTGCGCGACGCGACGCCGCGACGCGACGCGACGCCGACGGATGGCGGACGATTCTGCGGGTGGCGGACGATCTCTTCGCGAGTCGTCCGCCACATGCAGAATGATCCGCCACCTGCAAGGAGGGGCGGCGGAACGGTGCCCGCGACTCAGTCCAGGAAGATGTCCGGGAACAGCGCGTCGTCGGGGGTGCCCGGCACCGCGGCGTAGCCGGAGAAGTCGGTGACTCCGGCCTCTTCGAGCACGTCCTCGACGATGAGCGTCTGCCCCGTGCGCTGCGCGGACGGCGAGGTGATCACCGCGTATGCGGCATCCGCGTAGATCTCCGGCGTCCGGCTGACCTTCATCATGCGGTCGCCGCCGAGGGCGAACTGCACGGCGGCGGTCGCGATGGTGGTGCGCGGCCAGAGCGTGTTGGCCGCGATCCCGGCATCCGCGAATTCCGCCGCGAGGCCGAGGGTCGCCATCGTCATGCCGTACTTCGCCATCGTGTAGCCGGTGTGCGCACCGAGCCAGCGGGGCGAGAGGTTCAGCGGCGGCGAGAGCGACAGGATGTGCGGATTCGCCGACTCGCGCAGCACCGGCACGGCGGCGCGAGAGAGCATGAACGTGCCGCGCACGTTCACGTCCTGCATGAGGTCGTACTTCTTCGCTGCGAGGTCGAGCGAGCCGGACAGGTCGATCACGCTGGCGTTGTTCACGACGATGTCGATGCCGCCGAACTCACCCGCCGTCTTCAGCACCGCCTCGGTGATGTCGTCGTCGATGCGCACGTCGCCGACGATCGGCAGCGCCTGGCCGCCCGCCGCACGGATCTGCTCGGCGGCGCTGTGCACCGTGCCCTCGAGCTTCGGATGCGGGGTGTCGGTCTTGGCCATCAGGGCGATGTTCGCGCCGTCGGCCGCCGCCCGCAGGGCGATCGCGAGGCCGATGCCGCGGCTGCCGCCGGACATCAGGATGGTCTTGCCTGCGAGGCTCATGGATGCTCCTTGGTCGTGGGTCATTTCGGCGCCATGCGGATGGCGCCGTCGAGTCGGATGGTCTCGCCGTTCAGGTAGCCGTTCTCGACGATGTGCTGCACGAGTGCGGCGTACTCGTCGGGCCTGCCGAGGCGGGAGGGGTACGGGACCTGCTGGCCGAGCGACTCCTGCGCAGCCTCGGGCAGGCCGGCGAGCATGGGCGTCTCCATGATGCCGGGGGCGATCGTGCAGACCCGGATGCCGTATCGCGCGAGCTCTCGGGCGATCGGCAGCGTCATCGCGTGCACCCCGCCCTTCGAGGCGGAGTAGGCCGGCTGGCCGATCTGCCCGTCGAAGGCCGCGACGCTCGCGGTGCTGACGATCACGCCGCGGTCGCCGCCCTCGGCCGGTTCGGTCTGCGCCATGACAGCGGCCGCCTGCGAGATGACGTTGAAGGTTCCGACGAGGTTGATCCGGATGATCCGCTCGAACGCTGCCAGGTCGGCGGGGTTGCCTTCGCGGTCGAGCACCTTCGCCGGCGGGGCGATGCCGGCGCAGTTGACGACGATGCGCAGCGGGTCGAGCGACTCGGCGACGGCGGCGCGCACCTGGTCGACGTCGGTGACGTCGGCGGGAGCGAAGAATCCGCCGAGCTCGGCGGCGATCTCGGCGCCGGCCGAGTTCGGCAGGTCGACGATCGTCACCTGGGCGCCCGCGGCGGCGAGCCGGCGGGCCGTGGCGAGTCCGAGTCCGCTGGCGCCGCCCGTGACGAGGGCGCCGGCTCCGCTGATCTGCATCGTGTTCTCCTTCGAACGTTCACGCTGGCGAGAGACTGAGTCCCAGCATAAGTGAATCTGAGTACTGCCGCGAGGAACCCGTCGATGCGAGCCTACGGCAGGCCGTTCCTCACGTCGCGTTCCACAGGTCGCGGTAGTAGGCCAGGCGCTCCCGGTCGGGCTCGACGCCGTACGCCTCGATGAGCGCATCCTCCCAGCCTGGCCCGTAGTTCCACTCGGTGCTCATCGACGCGACGGCGATGTCGGCCCAGCGATCGGCGGTGCCGAGAGCGGCGAGATCGACGTGGGCGAGCACCCGGCCGTCGTCGCCGATCAGCGTGTTCGGGCAGCAGGCGTCGGCGTGGCACACCACGAGCCTCTCGACCGGCGGTGCCTCGCGCAGGTGCTCCGGCACCCGGATGCCGCGGCCCGCGGCGTTCGCTATCCGCGACGGAACGCCCCAGTCCCAGGGGCACTCCGAGGCCGGGAGCCGGTCGTGCAGCATCCGCAGCCCTTCGCCGACCGCGCGCACCGCGACCGCGGGCTCGGCGACCCAGCGCGGCGCCACCGCGCTCTCGCCGTCGATCGCCGCTGTCACGAGCCATTCGTGCGTGTCGTCGTCACCCTGGTCGAGCACCCGCGGCACGCGGATGAACCGGCCGGCCCACGTCATCCGCTCGGCCTCGTCGCGCAGGCTGGTCTCGGCGTTGCGCGGACCCCACTTGATGAAGAAGACGTCTCCGGCCGCGGGCGTCGCCCGGAAGGTCAGCCCCCCGATGTCGTTCAGCCAGACGCATTCCAGCGCGGCGCCGTGGGCGAGGTCGCGCACGCGATCGGGGACGGCTACGGGGTCGGCGGGGATGGTCATGGATACATCCTCGCCGAGTGCCGCCCCTTCGTCTCCTCACCGGCGCTCCTCGCTCAGGGTCCGGTACGCACGTCCGGACCCTGAGCGAGCGCAGCGAGACGAAGGGCGCTCAGGAACCCAGTAGTGTCTCCCCGATGTACCCGCCCACTGCACAGCCGGGCGGTACAGCGAACACGGCGGAGCCGATCGGCGTCGTCCACTCGTTCAGCAGGTCGAGCTGGTCCAGCCGACGCTGCATCGGCGTGAACTGCTTCTCCACGTCGGCCTGGAAGGCCACGAAGATCAGCCCCGACTCCGAGACGCCCTCTCCGTCGGGATGCTCGTCGTAGTTGTACGCGCGCCGGAAGATGCGCTCGCCGTCCTCGCCGCGGGCACGGCGGATGTGCGCGAAGGCGGGGATGACCGGGAATCCGATCGAGGTGGTCGCCTCGAAGTCCGGTTCGTCGAACTCCTCCGACCCGGTCAGCGGCGCGCCGTTCGCGAGCGTGCGGCCCACAGACGACTCCCGTCCCCCGCGGTCCAGCCGGTCCCACTTGTCCAGATCCATCCGGATGCGGCGGATCACGACGCCCGTCCCGCCGGCCATCCATCCGTCGTCCGACCAGACCACCCGGTCGAAGTCCCTGGTGCCGGGCTCGGGATTCGCGGTGCCGTCGACCTGCCCGAACAGGTTGCGCATCGTCGTGCCGGGGCGCTCGGTGCCGTAGGCGCGGCGGAACCCGCGCTGCGTCCAGCGCAGGGCGGCGAAGCCGCGCGCATCCTTCAGCAGCATGCGCACGGCGTGCGCGACGGTCAGCGGGTCGTCGCCTGCGACCTGGATGAGCAGATCGCCGTCGGACAGCTCGGGTTGCAGCCGGTCGATGCCGAACACCGGCAGCGGCGCGAGCCAGGCCGGAGCCGCACCCGCCGCCCTCGCCACGAAGCCGGGGCCGAAGCCGAACGTCACCGTGAGGCGCGCCGGCGCCCCCGCCAGTTCGGGCTCGGAGTCGGCGAGCGCCGGTTTCCCCTGGGTGAGCCGCGCGGCGTCGTCGGTGAGGATGCGCATCAGCCGGACCAGCGCCTCGCGCTCCACCCCGTCGTGCAGGTCGAGCCCGAGGAACACGCCGTGCGCCTGCGCGGCGGTGTCGATCCCGGCCTGATGCACACCGTGGAAGGGCACCATCTGCTCGCCGTTCATGGGCGGCGCCGCAGCGTCGGCCGCGGCATCCGCCCTGTTCATCATCAGATCCGCACCGACCGCGGCGGCGGCGCCGAGCCCGGCGACGGCTCCTCCGATCAGGAGCTGCCGCCGGGTGGCGCCGGTGCGATCACTCACCGCCCTCCTCGTAATTCTCGTTCGCGCCGGAGTAGTCCTTCACCGGGGCCGTGAACTCGTAGGTCGAATCGTCCGAGAACGTGAGCGTGACCGTCACCTCGTCGCCGGCCTTCAGCGGGGCGGTGAGTCCCATCAGCATGATGTGGTCGCCGCCCGGCTCGAGCACCGCCTTCGCGTCGTGCGCGAGCGGCAGCCCGCCCTCGATCGGGCGCATGGTCATCTCGCCGGCGTCGTTCTGCACGGTCTCGTGCAGCTCGGTCATCTCGGCCGCCTCGGTCTGCGCCGAGACAACGGTGGTGTCGTCGCCGCCCTTGTTGACGAGCGTGCCGAACACGGCGGTCATGCCGTCGTCGGCGGCCTTGGCCCACGCGTCCTCGATCGTGACCGTCTGGCCTGCGGTGCCTGCTGCCGGCTCGTCGGTGCCGGCCGCCGCGCAGCCGGTCAGCAGCAGGAAGGAGGCGGCGAGGAGGGCACTGAAACGGATGCTGGTCTTCATGGTGATGCCTTTCACAGTTCTTCTGCCGCGCCGATGGAGGCGGCTGCCTTCTTCCTGCGCCGGATGACGAGGTAGAGCACGTAGGCCGCGGCGGCGATCACCGCTCCGCCCACGCCGATGAGGAGAGCGCGCGGCGGGCCGGCGGCCGCACCCTCGTCCTGCGCGTCGACCACGGCGGGCGACGGGCTGGCGGATGCCGGAGAATCGGTCGTCATCGGCTTCGCGTCGCCGATCGTGAACGGGATGACACCGGCGATCGGGTGCCCGTCCTCGGAGACGACCTGCCAGCGCACCTGGTAGCCCGCCTCAGGCATCCCATCGGCGAGCGGGACCGTGACGGTCTCGCCGTTCACGACGATGTCGCCGTCGATCCAGTCCTTGCCGGACTGGTCGACGACGACGGCGCGCGCACCGGCGTCCGAGTCGTCCAGCACGAGCAACTCGCCGGAGAACACCATGGTCACCTCCTTCGGCGGCGCGTCGAGGCGCGCGTCTGCGGCCGGATCACTGGAGATGAGTTCGTCGTGCGCGGATGCGGGGACTGCGGTCGCGAGGATCACGAGGGCGGCGGCCGCCACCCCCGCCGCGAGAGTGCGGATGGGAGACATGGAGAAAGACCTCTCGTCGGGCGTCGTCGTACGACGCCGAACGTGCATACGGAAGCGCCGGGCGCGCAGAGGCGCCCGCGCGGAGATCACCGGCAGGCCGAGTACGGCCGCCGGCGCGAGTCAGATCGCCGGATGCAGCGGCGGCGCGCGGCCGCGGAGCAGAGAGAGGAACGGAGCGGCGGGGAGGGACTCCTCCGCCTGCGACGCACAGTGCGGCGCTGTCGCACGGGGACGGGCGGCCGGAGTGGCGTCGTCCAGGCGGCTGCGCAGCCAGCGCACCGCCTGCACGGCCAGGTCGCGCATGCCCAGCAGCATCCGCTCGCCGCGGTGCAGCGCGAGGATCGTCAGCAGCGCCGCCGCCGCGTGACCGATCCACATCCCGCCGTCGGCGATCACCTGCACGGTGAGGCCGGTCGTCTCGGGCAGTTGCAGCGGTGCGCCGTGCACGTGCCCGCCCGTGATGCCGGTCGGTGTGAGCAGTCCGAGCACGAACAGCACATGGAACAGGAACTGGCTGACCAGCACCGAGACCGACAGCCTCAGCGCGGAGAGCTTCCGCCCGGCGAGCAGCACGCACACCATGAGCGACAGCATCCACGGCACCAGGATCCCGAGCGTGCCGGGCATGGCCCCGCCGGCGGTGACGTGCGCGGCGAGTGCGACGAAGGTCGCCGTCGAGGCGGCGGCGAACCCGCGGATGACCGCGGGTCTCCTGGATGGGCGCACGACTCCTATTCTGTCAGCCTCCGTTGCTCCGGTCTCACTCGTTGCGGGTGTCAGAGCCGGAACACCCGCAACGAGTGAGACCGGAGCGAGAAGGGGACCACGTCGCGGTGGGTGACGAAGCTCAGGACCAGATGAAGCGGAACGTCCCCGCCGCGACGGCCGCGGCGAGCGCCGCGGCCATGATGAGGATGCCGCCGAGCGTTGCCACTGCGTCGCGCCGATGCAGCCGTGACGGCCGCGCCCACGTGCGCGGGATGTCGGAGCCGAATCCCCGCGCCTCCATCGCCATCGCCAGCTTCGATCCTCGGCGCACCGCGAACACCAGCAGCACGAATGCCATCGAGAAGAACCGGCGGAGCGCACCGTGGTCGCCGACGCCGCGTGCGCGGCGGGCGAGTCCCATCGTGCGCCAGTCGTCGAGGAACAGCCCGAGCATCCGCGTGCCGGCGAGCACACCGAGCACGAACCTGCTGGGCAGGTGCGCGACCTGCGCGAGCGCGTCGGCGACCTCCGTCGGATCGGCGCGGCCGAAGAGCAGGATGGTCGGCAGCCCGAGCGCGATCACGCGCAGGCTCACGGCGATCGCGAGCCGGACCGATTCCTCGCTGATGGTGGCGACGCCGAAGGTCCAGTACACCTGCCCTGCGGGCTCGGCGTAGAGCAGCATGCTGAGGCCCGCGATCGGCGAGATCGCGGCGAGAAGCGCCATCCGGCCCAGTACCGTGCGCAGCGACAGCCCCGTGAGCGGGATGCAGAGCAGCTGCAGCGCGATGGCGACCAATCCGCTGACGACGTCGATCGACGCGAACAACGGAATCGACAGCAGCAGCGCGAGCAGGATGCGGGTGACGGGGTTGACCCCGTCGAGCCATGCGCTCCTGGTCGGCGCGGGAGCGACGACCACGGTCATACCCGCACCTCCTCGCCCAGCACGATCCGCCGGTCGCCGAGATGCCGTGCAACCGCGTCGTCGTGAGTGACGGCGACGATCGCGGTGCCCCGCGCGACCTCCTCCTGCAGGAGGAGCACGAGTTCGATCCATCCGCGCCGGTCCTGCCCGAACGTCGGCTCGTCGAGCACGATCACCTCGGGCGTCGCGGCGAGCACGGTGGCGACCGAGAGGCGCCGCTTCTGCCCGCCGGAGAGCGTGAACGGGTTGGCCTCTGCGAGGTGGTCGAGGTGCAGGCGCTCGAGCAGCCCGTCGACGACGGACGCCGTGCGCGCCTCCGACCAGCCGAGGGCTCGGGGCCCGACCGCCAGTTCCTCATGCAGCGTCTGTGCGAGGAACTGGTGCTCCGGCTCTTGGAACACCGTGCCGATGCGGGTCAGCAGTTCGCGCGACGTCCACCGGATCGGGCGCACACCGCTCTTCCCTCGCAGCCTCTCGGCTGCGGTCACGGAACCGGCGAGTTCGGGCAGGAGACCGGCCAGGGTGAGCGCGAGCGTGGACTTGCCCGCTCCGTTCGGTCCGGTGATCACCGTGGCCGATGCCTGCGGCACGACCAGATCGAGCCCCTCCTGCACGATCGTGCGGCGCTCGCGGCCGATGGCCAGTCCGTGCGCTTCCAGCACAGGGTCGCCCTCGGAGCGCTGCAGCACCGGAAGGGCGATCGGATGGTTCGGCACCCACACACCGGCATCCGCCAGTGTCTGCGCGTACCGGCCGAACACCTCGGCCGGAGCGCCGTCGGCGAGCAGGCCGCCATCGGCCGCGAGCACGATGACGCGGGTGATCAGGTCGGACCACACCTCGGTGCGGTGCTCGACGACGACCAGCGTCGCCCCCGTCTCGGCCACCACGCGCGCCACGCTGTCGCGGACCTCGGCGACACCGGCCGGATCGAGGTTGGCCGTGGGCTCGTCCAGCAGCAGCAGCCCGGGGCGCATGGCCAGCGCCCCGGCCAGGGCCAGGCGCTGCTTCTGCCCGCCCGACAGTGCCTTCGTCGCACGGTCCTGCGGCACGTCGAGACCGACGGCGTGCAGCGCGTCCGCGACGCGGGCCGGGATCTCGGATGCCGGAACGCCGAGGTTCTCGCATCCGAAGGCGACGTCGTCGCCGACCTTGGAGAGCACGACGCCGGCATCCGGATCCTGCAGCACGAGGCCGATCCGACCGCGGCTCTGCTCGGGGAGCACACCGTCGACGAGCAGGCTGCCGGAGCGCTCCCCCTCGTCGGCGTCGCCGAGCAGGCCGGCGAGGCCGGCGAGCAGCGTGGACTTCCCGGCGCCGGACGCGCCGAGCAGCAGCACGCGCTCGCCGGGATCGATCGTGAACGACGTCTCGCTGACCGCGGGAAGGCGGCGTCCGGCGTATCGCCAGCCCCAGCCTTCCGCGGTGACGCGGGCGGGACCAGACCGCACGGTCAGACCTCGCGGCGCACTTCTCGGCCCGCGGCGAACCGGCTGAGCGCTCCGGTGGAGGCGAGTGCCCGCACCAGGAACCAGCCCACGACGCCCGCCAGCAGGGCACCGGAGACGATGAGGGTGCCGAGGTAGATGGCGTTGAACTCGAACGACTTCAGGATGTTCGGCGAACTGCCGTAGAAGAGCTCGAAGACCCAGGCGGCTGCGGCGGCGCCGACGCCGGCGAGAGCCGCGACACCGATGCCGAACCGGCGGTACGCGAACAGCGCGAAGACGAGCTCGGCACCCAGGCCCTGGACGATGCCGGAGAACACCGTCGAGATGCCCCAGACGTTGCCGATCAGCATCGAGATGATCGCGGCGACGACCTCGACGACCAGCGCGGCACCGGGCTTGCGGATGACGAGTCCGCCGATGACGCCGCCGATCAGCCAGATGCCGACGGCGATGCCGCCCAGACCCGGCGTCAGGGCGTCGGCGGCGCCCCACCAGGCCCCTCCGACGATGTTCCAGGCCCAGAACAGCAGACCGACGGCGACGCCGAGGACGGCGGCGACGACGATGTCGACGACGCGCCAACGCAGGTTGCGCGACGGGGCGGCCTTCTCGACGATCTTCTCGTTCGGGACGGATGTGGACGCACTCATATGGAACTCCTCCCTGCGCCGGCATGATCCGGATCAGGTTCGACGGTCGAAGCGCGGGTCGCTTCCTCTCAGCCCGGCACGCCGGACTCCCGTGGTTGTGCCTCGATCATAGCCCTCCGCAGACGCGAAGGGGGTGAGTCTCAGACTCTTTGGGTAGCGTAGGCGGGTGACCATCGACGATCCCTCCTCGCCGCCGCGCACGCGCCGCGAAGCGCGCGCGCAGACCGGCTCCCATCGAGGCGTCGACCCGACCGGAATGGACGCGTTCTTCCAGGGCTCCGGCGGCGCTCCGCGCGACTCGACTCGGCGGGACGCCACGGAGCTGCCCGGCGGAGGCGACACGGCGACGCCCGACGATGATGTCGATGGCCCCGAAGAGCCCCTGACCAGCACCGCGATGCTGCGCACGCTGTTCGCGCAGCCCGACGAGGAGGACGAGCCGGAGCAGGCCGCACCCGCCGGGAGCGACGCGTTCAGCCGCGCCATGTTCGGCGCGCCCGCTGCGCAGGACTCGGCACCCGCGGCACCGGCTCAGCCTGCACCGGCTCAACCGGCACCGGCTTCGGGATCCGCGCCGGGCGCGGATGCCCCGACCGGCCTGGCCGCCCTGTTCGGCGGAGTCCCGTCGCGCACGGAGCCGGCTCCGTCCTTCGACCCCGCCGACGACGCGACACGAGTGGCTCCGGTCATCACCGGCGTGCCCGGATGGCGTGACGACGAGGCTTCGCAGGGACCGCTCTTCGACGCGCCGGACACCTCGCCCACTCCGACGACGGCCCCGTCTTCGGCCCCGTCCTCGGCGGATGACGACGCCGCACGGCTGTCGGCCAGCCTGGCGTTCTTCGCCGCAGCGGATGCTGCCGCCGCGGCGGCGGCCGCAGGCACGGCGGGCACGGCCGGTTCGGCGCCGGATGTCGCTGGCGGCGTATCCGGTGTGTCAGGCGTTGCCGGGGCGGCAGTCGCCGGCGCCGCGACCGCGGAGTCCACGGACCCCATCGAAGCCGCGCCCTCCGGCGACGCCGGAAGCGCATCCCCTGAGGTCGCCGACCCCACGGCCACCGACCCCTTCGAAGCCGCGCCCTCCGGGGTCGACGGCCCTGCACCTGACGGCATCACCGGCGCGGCCTCCGCAGTCATCGCGGGGGCAGCAGTCGCCGGCGCCGCAGCTGCAGCATCCGCCGGAGCGGTCGCGTCCGCATCTCCGGCAGCCACCGCTCCCCTCGATCTGGCAGGACTCGGGCTCGAGCTCGACGAGGAACCCGACCTCGACGAGGAGCCCGACCTCGATGACGCAGCGGAGACGCAGACCCCCGTCGCATGGGCCGACGGGACTCGCCCGGCGACCGCCCTCACATGGATCGACACCGCCGCGGTGCAGGCGCGCACGCGCCCCGCGACCCTCGAGGTGCGGACGCTCGCCGATGACGAGCCCGACCTGCTGGCCGACATGCGCAGGACGCCGGGGTGGCTGCGCCCGCGCGTACTGATCCCCTGCGGTGTGGTGATCGCCCTCGTCGGCACGTACTGCGCCTCGACCCTGCTCGCGCCGCTCGAGAACGTGGCGCCGGCGATCGATCCGGTGGCCGTGCAGATCGCCCCTGCTCCCGCTGCCGCCGTCACGTGGCCGGCGAAGGGCACCTCCGGGGTGGACGTGCTGGGCTTCGCGACGGCGAACTCGAGTGACGCGAGAAGGCCGATCGCGAGCATCTCGAAGGTCGCCTCGGTCATGATGGTGCTCGAGGAGATGCCGCTCAAGCCCGGTGAGCAGGGCCCCTCGTTCGAGTTCGACCGTGCCGACGGGCGCGAGTACTGGCAGTACGTGCGGTCCGATCAGTCCGCGCTCGATGTCCCCGTCGGCGGCTCGCTGACCGAGTACCAGATGCTCGAGGGCATCCTGCTCGGATCCGCCAACAACTACATCGACCGGCTGGCCGAGGAGATCTGGGGGTCGAAGGCGGCCTTCGCCACCGCCGCCGAGCAGTGGCTCTCCGCCCAGGGGCTCGATGACACGACGATCATCTCGCCCTCCGGACGTGACGAGCGCAACACGGCCACCACCTCCGACCTGATCGACCTCGGCGAGATCGCGATGCGCAACCCGGTGTTCGCCGAGATCGTGGGCAAGACGTCGGCGGAGATCCCCGGCGCAGGTGTCGTGAAGAACACGAACAAGATGCTCACCGAGGATCCGGGTGTGGTCGGCATCAAGACCGGCACTCTGGACGATGACTGGAATCTGCTCACCGCGAAGGACGTCAAGGTCGGCGACGCCACCGTGCGCCTGTACGCGGTCGCTCTCGGCCAGGACAGCAACCAGGAGCGCGTCGACGCGAACCGTGCGCTCTACGCACAGGTCGAGAAGGCGCTGACCGAGCAGCCCGTCACGGTGCCGAAGGGCACTGTCGTGGGCACGGTCGACACGATCTGGGGCGAGAGCAGCGATGTCGTCACCGACTCCGACGTCAAGGTCGTCATGTGGAACGGCTCGACGGCCAAGGCCACGTCCTCGCTCGACCTGGGCGATGCGCAGAAGGCCGGCACCGAGGTGGGCTCGCTCACCGTGGCCGGTGCCATCGACACCGCGAAGACCGACGTCTCGCTGAAGAGCTCGCTGCCCGCGCCGTCCGCCTGGTGGCGTCTGACGCACCCGCTGGACCTGTTCGGCCTGAACGGCTGACCGGATCCGCCTGGCCCGGTCCCCCGGCAACGCGAAGAGCGCCCGCCCCCTCTCGGGGACGGGCGCTCTCAGCGTTCGGCGTCAGACGCGGTCGTCGGATTCCGCTGCCTGGCGAGCCTCTCCCTCGGCGACCTCGGCGACGAACTCGGACACCGGCAGCACGGGCGCGGCGCCCGCCCCCGGGACCGGGATCTCGTCCGCCTCACCGGTGACGACCACCGGAGTGGAACCCGTGAGGGCCTCCTCGGCGTCGATGTCGGATGCGGCCTGCTCGAACTGCGACTGGTACAGCCGCCAGTAGGCGCCCTGCGCCGCGATCAGCTCGTCGTGGTTGCCCTTCTCGACGATGTCGCCGTGCTCCATCACCAGGATGAGGTCGGCGTCGCGGATCGTGGACAGACGGTGCGCGATCACGAAGGACGTGCGTCCCTCGCGCAGCGCGGCCATCGCGTGCTGCAGCAGCAGCTCGGTGCGGGTGTCGACCGCCGACGTCGCCTCATCGAGGATGAGGATCGACGGCTGCGAGACGAACGCGCGCGCGATCGTGATCAGCTGACGCTCACCCGCCGACACGTTGGAGGCGTCCTCGTCGAGGACCGTCTCGTACCCCTCGGGGAGGGCGTGCACGAACCGGTCGACGTAGGTCGCCTTCGCCGCGGCGAGCACCTCTTCATCGGTGGCGGATGCCTTGCCGTAGCGGATGTTCTCCAGGATGCTCCCGGCGAACAGCCACGGATCCTGCAGCACCATGCCGGTGCGCGATCGCAGGTCTTCGCGAGTCATCTCCGCGATGTCCTGGCCGTCGAGCAGGATGCGGCCGCCGCTGAGCTCGTAGAACCGCATGATGAGGTTCACCAGAGTGGTCTTGCCCGCGCCGGTCGGGCCGACGATCGCGACGGTCTGCCCCGGCTCCACCCGGAACGACAGATCGGTGATCAGCGGACGATCCGGCGTGTACGAGAACGCGACGTGCTCGAACTCGATGACGCCCCTGCCGTCCTTCACGGTGGGTGCGTCCTCGGCATCCGGATCCTGCTCGTCGGCATCGAGGAACTCGAACACCCGCTCGGCCGACGCCGTGCCGGACTGCACGACCGCAGCCATGCCGCCCAGCTCGGACAGCGGCTGGGTGAACTGCTGCGAGTACTGGATGAACGCCTGCACGTCGCCGAGTCGCAGACTGCCGTTCGCGACCATCAGGCCGCCGAGCACGGCGATGCCGACGTAGGTGAGGCTGCCGACGAACTGCATCGCCGGCATGATCACACCCGACAGGAACTGCGCCTTGAAGCTCGCCTCGAAGAGCTCTTCGTTCTCCTCCTGGAAGCTGTCCAGGGCGTCCTTCTCGCGGCCGAACACCTTCACCAGCGCGTGGCCAGAGAAGGCCTCCTCGACGCGGGCGTTGAGCCGGCCGACCTTGCGCCACTGGATTCCGAAGGCCTTCTGCGAACGCGGACCGATGATGCCGAAGATGACCCCCATCAGCGGCAGCGCCACGAGGGCGACGAGAGCCAGCTGCCACGAGATCGAGAACATCATCACCAGCACGCCGACCACGGTGAGCACCGAGGTGAGCGCGCCCGACAGCGACTGCTGCATGGTCTGGGTGATGTTGTCGATGTCGTTGGTGACCCGCGAGATCAGCTCACCGCGCTGCACCTTGTCGAAGTACGACAGCGGCAGGCGGTTGATCTTGGCCTCGACGTCCTCACGCAGACGCCACATCGTGCGCACCATGATGACGTTGATCACGTAGCCCTGGATCCAGCTCAGGAACGCGGAGACCACGTAGATCGCCAGCACGGCGACGATGATGTACCGCAGCCGGTCGAAGTCGACGCCGGCGCCGACGGTGAAGGTGTCCATCGCGGCGACCATGTCGGCGAAGGTGTCCTGGCCGGCGGCGCGCAGCGCGTCGACCACCTGATCCTGCGGCATGCCCTGCGGGAAGCCGTTGTCACCGAGCGTCTTCGAGATGAAGCCCTCGTAGACGACGTTGGTCGCCTCGCCGAGCACCTTCGGGGCGATCACGGCGAGGACGACGCCGATGGCCCCGAGGAAGGACACCAGCACGAACCACAGCGCGGACGGCTTGAGCAGTCCGATCATGCGCTTGAAGCTGGGACCGAAGTGGTCGGCCTTGCCGGGGGCGGGGCCGTCGAACATGCCACCACCGGCGAGGCGCGCCTTCTCGGCGGCCTCCTCCTCGGCCTTCTCGGCCTCGGTCAGCGGGGTCTCGGGCTCTGCCACGGCGGCTCCGCCCTTCGCCGCGCGGGCGGCCATCGCTCGTTCGCGACGGGTCTGAGGTGCGTTCTGCTCGCTCATGCGTCCACCCCCAGCTGCGACTCGACGATCTCGCGGTAGGTGTCGTTCGACGCGAGCAGCTCGTCGTGCGTGCCGACGCCGACCATCGTGCCGCCGTCCAGCACCACGATGCGGTCCGCATCGGTGATCGTGGACACGCGCTGCGCGACCACGATCTTCGTCACATCCGGCAGCTCTCTCCAGAGGGCCTGCCGCAGCCTCGCATCCGTGGTGAGGTCGAGAGCCGAGAACGAGTCGTCGAAGACGAGGATGCGCGGCTGGTGCACGATCGCACGGGCGATCGCGAGCCGCTGCCGCTGCCCGCCGGAGACGTTGGTGCCGCCCTGGGCGATGTGCGATTCGAGGCCGTCGGGCATCTCGGACACGAAGTCCTTGCCCTGCGCGATCTCGAGCGCCTTCCAGAGGTCTTCGTCCGTGGCGTCCTCGCGGCCGTAGCGCAGGTTGGATGCGACGGTTCCGGTGAACAGGAACGGGCGCTGCGGCACCAGGCCGATGCCCTTCCACAGCTCGTCGACGTCGGCCTCGCGCACATCGACGCCGCCGACCTTCACCGAACCGCCGGTGACGTCGAACAGGCGAGGGATGAGCGACACCAGTGTGGTCTTTCCGGCACCGGTCGAACCGACGATCGCGACGGTCTCACCCGGCTCGGCATGGAAGTCGATGCCGGTCAGCACCGGGGCATCCGCTCCGGGGTACGTGAACTCGACGTCGTCGAAGACGACCTGGCCAGGGGCGGCGAACTCGGTCACGCCGTTCTCGGGACGGGTCATGCTCGACTCGGCGTCGAGCACCTCGCCGACGCGATCCGCCGAGACCGCGGCGCGCGGGATCATCATCGCCATGAAGCTGGACATGATGACGCCGCCCATGATCTGGCCGACGTACTGCATGAACGCGAACAGCGTGCCGATCTCGACGTTGCCGGCGTTGACCTCGACGCCGCCGAACCAGATCACGCCGACCACGGTCACGTTCAGGATGAGCATGAACAGCGGGAACAGCAGCACGAACAGCGAGCCGACGTTGCGGCCGACCGTCATGATGTCGGTGTTCGCGGCGCGGAAGCGCTCCGCCTCGATGGGCTCGCGCACGAACGCCCGCACGACGCGCACGCCGGTGAGCTGCTCGCGCATGACGCGGTTGATCGTGTCGAGACGGCCCTGATAAGTGCGGAACAGCGGCACCATGCGGCCGATGATCAGCACGGCGACAACCAGCAGCACCGGCACGGCGACGGCGATCAGCCAGCTGAGCCCGACGTCCTGCCGGACGGCCATGATGACGCCGCCGATGGCCAGCAGCGGGGCGGTGACGAACATGGTCGCGCCCATCATGGCCAGCATCTGCACCTGCTGCACGTCGTTGGTGTTGCGGGTGATGAGCGAGCCGGCGCCGAACTGCGAGACCTCGCGCTCGGAGAAGCCGCTCACGCGCGCGAACACGTCGGCGCGGATGTCACGGCCGAGCGACATCGCCGCGCGGGCGGCGAAGAACGTCGCGATGATCGCGCACAGGATCTGCCCGAGCGAGACGAGCAGCATGAACGCGCCGTGCGTCCAGATGTAGCCGGTGTCGGCCTTGGCCACACCGTAGTTGATGATGTCGGCGTTCAGTGTGGGCAGGTAGAGAGTGGCGAGCGCGCTGGCGAACTGGAAGACCAGAACGCCGAGCAGAAGCCACTTGTACTTCTTGAGATATCGGAAGAGGAGCTTTCCCAGCACAGGCGGAATCCTTAAGGTGTTGGGGTCGATCGATAATCGGCCACATGAAAGCGTGCCACGGGCCTCCGACAATCGGTAGGCGAGTGCCGGAACCTTCGCTGACAGCGAAACGAATGCCGGGTGACGGCCGCTTTCTGGACGCCATCGAAGAATCCCCGGGGCGCCCCCTCCTAGACTTTCAGGGACGATCCGCCGCCGAAGGGACCCCATGAGAGACGACGCCGTGCTGCTGGTGTGCGACTACTCCCTTCGCTACCTCGGGGGAGCGCAGACCGCGTTCCTCCGGCAGGCCGAGGCGCTCGCCTCGCAGGGCGTGCGGGTGATCGTGCTGGCACCGGACGCCGACCAGGTGGCCGAGGTCCCCGGCATCACGCTCGTCGCTCCGCCGCGCCGCGGCACGATCCCGGTGCTCGACCTGCCGCTGCTCGGCAGAGCGAAGGATCTCGAGCCACTGGTCGCGGCAACGATCCGAAGGCACGGCGTCGGTGCGATCGTCGTGCACTCGGAGTTCGCCCTCGCTGCGGCATCCCTCGCTGTGGGCCGCGACCTCGGCATCCCCGTGCTGCACACCGTGCACACCTTCTTCTGGACGGCCCCCGCTGCGCTGGCCCCGTTCGCGCCCGTCGTCGGGCGCGTGCATCGCTCACTGACCGGCATCCGCGACGGCGGCCGCGCGACGGGCAGTCACGCGCTGAACAATGCGCTGCGCACCATGACCCTGCGCATCGCCGAGCTCGCCGATGCGGTGCTCTCGCCGTCGCGGCATCAGGCCGAAGCGCTGCGCGCCGCCGGTGCGGGCCGGGTGGAGGCGTTCTCGAACGTCGCCCAGCCGCTCGCCGAGGCGCCGGCGGTCACGGAGGGTCCGCTGCGGCTGCTCTGGGTGGCGCGCTTCGCGCCGGAGAAGCGCGTGGATGTCGCACTCGACGCGATGCGCGAGGTCGCGGCGACTCTCGGCGAGCGCGTGCATCTCGACGTCGCGGGCGGCACCGCGCGCCCGGTGCCGGGAGTGACGTTCCACGGTTCGGTCCCCGGCGAGCGGGTCGGCGAGCTGATGGACGCCGCCGACGCCGTGCTCATCACCTCCCTCGGCTTCGACAATCAGCCGATGGTCGCGCTCGAGGCGTTCTCGCACGGGCGCCCGGTGATCGTCAGCGATCCGGTGCTGGCCGGCGAGTTCGGTTCCGCGGCCCTGCTGACGCCGACTCCGGATGCCGCGGGGCTGGCCGCCCTGGTGCGCGAGCTGGCCGCCGATCGCGGCATCCTCGCCCCGCACCGCGAGGCGGCACTCGCCTACGCGCGCGACCGCCAGCCCGCCGCGCACGTGGCGAAGCTGCAGGAGATCATCGCCTCGGTGCGCTGACGCGGGCGCCGGATCGCTCCTGGCCCGGTTCGTCCCGGCATCCGCGGGCATGTCCCATCCAGGTCGCGATTCGTCCCGCTCCGACGCGGCGCGAACGTGACGAACTGCGACCCGGATGCCGGAGGCCGGGGCACACCGGGACGAACTGCGACCCGGATGCCGGGGACCGGGGCACACCGGGACGAACTGCGACCCGGATGCCGCTACTGCGCGGCGTTCCCGGCAGACCCATGCCCGAGTCATAGGCTGGCCGCGCCATGAGCACTCCCCCGCCGATCGTGCTGAGCGTCGTCGTCCCGTCCTACGACGACGCCGTCCTGCTGAGGGGATGCCTGCAGGCGCTCTCCGCGCAGAACCGGATGCCCGACGAGCTCATCGTGGTCGACAACGGCTCGCACGACGACACCGCCGCGGTCGCGCGGGAGTTCGGGGCGATCGTCGTCACAGAACCGCAGCGCGGAGTGCTGCATGCGACTGCGGCCGGTTTCGATGCGGCATCCGGAACGGTCCTCGGCAGGCTGGACGCGGACTCGCGTCCGAGACCGGACTGGGCGGCGCGCGTCGTGCAGCGTTTCGAGGCGGATCCGACGCTCGGCGGGCTGACCGGCACCGGCGAGTTCTACGGCCGCGGGCCGGTGTGGCGCTTCATCGGGCGGTACGTCTACCTGGGCGGCTACTTCCTCACGATGCGCCTGGTGCTCGGCAGGCTGCCGCTGTTCGGCTCCAACTTCGCACTGCGCCGCGAGGTGTGGCACGAGCTGCGGCCACGTCTGCATCTGGATGATCCGCGCGCGCACGACGATCTCGACATCACCGCCGTGCTGTCTCCCGAGACCGGCGTCGACTTCGACCACGGGCTGCGAGTGCAGGTCTCTGCTCGACCGTTCGACAGCGTCGCCGGCTTCCGCCGACGCGCGTCGTGGGCCTTCCACATCCTCGCGGTCAACCTGCGCGAGGTCGGCTGGAGACGGCGCGTGGTCGCGTGTGCCCGGGGCCGGCGGGTGCGGCGGCGCTCGCGCTCCGGCGGCTGAGCTTCCTCACCGATCGGCGCCGAACAGATCCAGCATGGCGACCGTGAGCTGATGCGGCGCGGTCTCGCACGGGCTGTGCCCGGTGGGAAGGATCAGCACGCGCGCGCCGATCCGTTCCGCGAACGCACGGTGTGCGGCATCCGGCCAGACGTCCCGCGCGCCGGCGGCGACGAGAATCGGGATGCCGGATGCGCGCAACCGCTCGTCGAGGTCGGGAGTCGCCTTCATCAGCGCGAGGATGTCGCCGACGCTGCCGCGTCGCGTCAGCGCGAAGCGCGCGGTGACGAACGCGGCGCGATCGGCGGCGGCGCCGTGCACGTTGCGCCGCAGCGCCGTGATGAACACCGGGCCGAGCGCACGTCCCGGAACCACCCAGCTGGCCGGGCCCAGTACCTTGAATCCGCGCAGCGCCTGTCCGGCGAGCGGCGGGGCGGACAGCAGGGTCAGGCTCGCGAACAGTTCAGGCCGCGCGGTGAGCGCCGCGGACGCCACGGTGCCGGCGAACGAGTATCCGAGCACGTGCGCCGGCGCGGCTCCCTGCTCCAGCACGGCGATGAGGTCGGCGACGAACAGCTCGAGCGAGTAGTGCTGCTGCGGGGGCCGGAGTCGCTCCGGTCCGGCGCGGAACGACTCGTACTGCCCGGCGAGATCGTAGGACGAGGCTCGATACCCGGATGCCGCGAGCAGCGGCATCATCAGCGCGAAGTCCTCCTTCGACCCGGTCATGCCCGGCACGAGCAGCACACGCGCGCCGTCCGGTGATCCCATCGCGACGTGAGCGAGCGGTCCGCTCGGAGCATGGATCGTGGTGTGCTCCGCCTCGGCAGGCCAGGCCGACCAGTCGCGCGGGCCGATCGCGGCGTCCTGCCGCTGCGCATCGGCCATCCGCCGCGCGAGGTCGTCATCGGGCCCCGACGGATCCTCCGCCGACGCGGGCGAACCCGGCATCCCGGTCATGCGCTCAGGGTACTCGCGCCCTGGGCCGTGCGGTGGAGCCGCGCATCCCCGGCCCGGCGATCCGACTAGGCGAACAACGGCACGTCCGGCACGTACTCCCGCGCCGGCCGCCCGGCATCCGCGGGGAGCTCGGCGATCGTCGCGGGGTTCCACTTCGGGTTGCGGTCCTTGTCGACCAACTGCGCGCGGATGCCCTCGACCAGATCCGGGTGGTGGTGCACGAACCACAGCACACGGCGGTACTCGCCTTCGAGTGCCTCGCGCACCGAGGCCATCTCGCGCGCTTCGCGCACGGCGTCGAGCGTGACCGCCAGACCGGTCGGCGCCAGCTCGGCGAGAACGGATGCCGCGGCAGCGGCATCCGGGTTCCCGGCATCCTGCAGTCGCTGCACGATCTCGCCGACGGTCGGCGCGGAGAACGCGTCGTCCACCCACGTTCGGATACCGGGCAGGGCGGACGGCTCGGGGGTCTCGTCGAACAGCATCACGATCTCGCTCGGGCTGCCGGGGTCGGCGCGGCTCGAGAGCGCCTCGCGCACCGCGTCGAGCCGATCGGAAGGCACGTAGTAGTCGGCGAAGCCGTTGTGGATCGCATCGGCCGCATTCATGTGTGCACCCGTGAGACCGAAGTACTCCCCCAGCCGGCCGGGCGCCCGGCCGAGCAGCAGGGTTCCGCCGACATCCGGGGTGAAACCGATCCGCGTCTCGGGCATCGCCAGCTTCGAACGCTCGGTGACGACCCGGATCGCGGCGTGTCCTGCGAGGCCGATGCCGCCGCCCATCGTGATGCCGTCGGCGAAGGCGACGATCGGCTTGGGGTACTCCGCGATCGCCGCGTTCATCTCGTACTCGGCGCGGAAGAACTCGCCCGCGTGCCCAGGGTCGCCCGCGATGATCGCATCGTAGAGCGAGCGCACGTCCCCGCCGGCGCACAGTCCGCGCTCACCGGCGCCGTCGATGAGCACGATCTGGACGTCGCTGTCGTCGCGCCACGCGTTCAGCGCCGCGAGCACCTGACGGACCATGCCCAGATCGAGGGCGTTGATCGCCTCCGGCCGGTTCAGGGTGATCCGCCCCAGCGAGTATTCGGTGCGGACGAGGACACGGGATGCTTCGGGCGACGCTGTCACGACTGTCAGCGTACTCCGCCACGGGAGCCCTCCGAGGCCCGCCGGGATGCGCGAAATGTGGGGCGGAACCGGCTTTTCCGACAGAATGGAGGGGTAGTCGTAGGAGAGGGGCCTTGCTATGCCCGAAGGACAGGTGCTCGAATTCGCGCACGTGACGAAACGATTCGGTGACGTCACGGCGCTGTCCGACTTCTCGGCTCGCATCGAGCCGGGCGCCGTCACCGGCCTGCTCGGCCCGAACGGAGCCGGCAAGACCACATCGCTGCGCATCCTGCTCGGCCAGGTGCGCGCGACCTCGGGAACCGCCACCATCGGCGGCGTCCCCTACTTCGACATGCGTCAGCCGCTTCGCACGATCGGCAGCGTGCTCGAGGAGACCTCGTACCGCCCGCGCCGCACGGCGGCACGGCAGCTGCAGATCGCGGCGAAGGCCAATGGCATCCCCGTCACTCGCGTGGCCGAGGTGCTCGACCTCGTCGGCCTGCACGGAGACGCCGACACCCGTATCGGCACCTTCTCGCTCGGCATGCGCCAGCGTCTCAGCCTGGCCACCGCTCTTCTCGGCGACCCCGGTGTGCTCGTGCTCGACGAGCCCGCGAACGGTCTCGACCCGGAGGGCATCCGCTGGATGCGCCTGCTCATGCGGCGCCTCGCCGATGAGGGCCGCACCGTGCTGGTGTCGTCGCACGTGCTCAGCGAGGTCGAACAGGTCGCCGACAACGTCGTGGTGCTGTCGAAGGGTCAGGCCGTGTACACCGGCGGCATCGACGCGCTCTCCGACCCGACGACGGGTGCGGTGATCGTCGACGCCGAGGATCGCGCTCCGCTCACCGCGGCGCTCGCCGCCGCCGGTCTCGAGTTCGATGTGCTCCGCTCCGGCGTGACCGTGCGCGGGTCGGATGCCGCCGCGATCGGCGCCCTCGCCGCGGGTGCCGGCGTGGCCCTGACGGTGCTGCAACAGCGCGGACCGAGCCTGGAGGAGGTCTTCCTCGATCTCGTCTACGGCCGACGCACCGAGCCGGTGCTGCTGGCGGATGGCACATCGCCGGTCGTCGGGGACTCGGATGCCGAGGAGCTGGAGGTTGCGGCGGCCCTCGCCGCAGAGACCGCTTCGGATGCCGCGGGAGACGACGTGTCCGTAAGCGAGGCGCCGGAGGTCGCAGGAACCCTCGCCGCGGAGATCGCGGCCGGCGGGGAGGCCGCGGACGAGACCTCCCCCGATGATTTCGACGCCGCGCTCGCCGCGGCGCCCGCATTCGGCGCACCCGGTGAGACCGCGGTCGCCGCCGGTGCGGCGGCGGCTGTCATCGCCGCAGGCGAAGACAGCGCCGAGACTCCCGTGCAGGGTCATGGCACGGATGCGAGCGACGCTGCTTCCGCGAGCGACGAGACGGATGCCGCGCCGGCTGCCGACGACGCGGATGAGGATGCCGCGCAGGGCGATGCCGACGTGGATGAGGATGCCGCGCCGGACGCGAGCGGAGACGCGGATGCGGGCGATGACGCCGGCGCTGCAGCGAGCGCGGACCCGAACGCCGCTGACGGGGCCGTCGCTGCCGTGAGCGTGGAGGGCGAGCAGGACTCCGACGTTGACGCGGATGATGGTGCGGATGCCGCGCAGGACGCGAGCATCGACTCGGATTCCGATTCGGATTCGGATTCGGATTCGGATTCGAGCGTCGATTCCGCACAGGACACGGGCGCCTACCTCGCTGCGACGGCGGTCGCTGCGCAGGGGACGGATGACGCCGGAGCCGGGCGCGACGCCGCCGATGGCGAGGACACCGCGGCAGACGGCACTCAAGACGCGTCGGACGAGGGCTCAGCGGACTCCCCCGCAGAGGATGCGGTCTCCGACGAGAGCATCGACGCGGGTGACGGCGATGCCGCGGACAACGACGATGTCGCGGGCCACGACGAGTCGGCATCCGACGACGCCGCACAGGCGGACGCCGGGCAGACGGACAGCGCACAGGCTGACACCGCACAGGCGGACCCCGCCGAGGCGGACGCCCCGGAAGCAGACGCCGAGCAGTCAGACACCGCCGAGGCGGACACCTCGGAGGCAGACACCGAAGAGTCGGACGCCCAGCGGACGGA
The DNA here is from genome assembly GCF_003387575.1 of Microbacterium bovistercoris. GTDB lineage: Bacteria > Actinomycetota > Actinomycetes > Actinomycetales > Microbacteriaceae > Microbacterium > Microbacterium bovistercoris. The sequence goes on from NZ_QUAB01000048.1 coordinate 25,972, forward strand.
CGCCGAGCAGACGGAGACCGAGCAGGCAGACGCCGCACAGGCAGACACCGAGCGGTCCGAATCGGCGGCTGCCGAGGCCGACACCGAGCGCACCGACACGGCCCCCGCCGACGAGGGTGCAGACGACCTGGCATCCGACGACGCGGCGGCGAATGATGCGGCGGTCGCCGCTGAGGGCGACCACGATTCGGATGCCGACGCGGCGCGCCCGGCATCCGAATCGCCCATCGCCGGCACGCCCACGGCCTCCGCGCTGAGCGACGATGCCGACATGCTGGAGGACGCCGAGCCCGAGGTGTCAAGCCGCGCACCCATCTCGCACGTGCCGCTGCCCTTCGCGACGTCGGCGATCTCGCTTCCCGGCGAGACGGTCGAGCCGACGTTCACCGAACTGATCACCGGCCTCCCGTCGACCGGCGCGGTCGATCTCGGTCACGAGGAGGAGATCGACGACGCCGTGGACGACGCGGTCGACGACGTGCCCGTCGAGGCCCACGAGGTCTTCGCGCCGCTGCTGAGCCGCGACATCGACGATGCTCCGGAGGGCGAGCCCGCGGAGGGCGAGCCCGCTGCCGCCACGGACGACGACGAGGACCCGCGTCTCTCATCGATGCGGAACTCCCTGGCTGCGGCGCGCCGCGCCTACTTCGAGGACCCGGCTCCGGCCTGGCCCTACGGCAAGGCCCCCGAGACCGACGCCGATTCCGACGCCGAGAGCACCGACGAGGACTCCGGCAAGCACTGACCCCTCACCCCGAATGAGGGGTCAGAAGATGCGGTACCCGCTCACCCGGACCCGGCATATCTTGACCCCTCACGTGGGGCGCAGGCGGCGGCATGCCGGAGAGGTCGTTCCGGACGGGCTCGCCGGCGACCGGAGAGTGATCAGGCCGGGCGCGGTCGGATGACCGGACGCTTGCTGCCCTTCGGGACGGCCACCGGAGCGGTCGACGCGATCTCGACGACGTCGGCCTGCTCGTCGCTGACCTCCAGGCGCAGCGCCTGCGTGAGCGCGGGGCCGTGCTTGGTGGTCAGGATCAGTCGCTGGAAGTCCTCGTCCCCCTCGAGGTCGATCACCACGCCGGGACGGTGCCGACGGATCATCACGAAGTCGGTCGTCGCCGCGGCCTTCCAGGTGCCTGCGGCCAGGACGCCCGGGATGTGCGTTCCCGGCCCTGGCACGCCACGCAGCCAGGTCCAGACGTCCTCGGTCAATTGCACGCGCCGGATCGTCGAACGCTCGACGCGCAGGTTCTCGCGATGGAACGTCACCGCGCGCTCGATCGGTGACAGCACGATCTCGAGCTGAGACTGATCGAGGAGCAACGTCACCATGACGTACAGTCTGCCAGCGCTTGGCCAGGAGCAGGCGGCGTGTCGCCGCGTTCTCCGCGTTTGGTCAGCCGACGCGCCGTGAACGGACGGCGCCGGATGCCCGGATCGCGGCCGTACCCGGAACAGGAGATCCCGCGAGGACAGGACGATCTCCGCAGAATCCTCCTGTTCCGGGGAGAGCTCCTGTTCTCGGAACGCGCGACGACGCCCCGCGCCGCTCAGGCGGTGGCGGATGCCGCGGCTGCGGCCGCCGCGGGCAGGGCCCGCTCGATCACCGCGAGGTCGTCGTCGGTGTGCGCGGCGGTGAGGAACCACGCCTCGAACACGCTGGGCGGCAGCGCCACGCCCTGTTCGCGCATCGCGTGGAAGAACGGTGCGTACCGGAACGCCTGCTGCGCCTGCGCCTGCGCGTAGTCGCGCGGCACCTCGGGCGCGAACGCGACGCCGAACAGGCTGCCCGCGCGCGGCACGGTGTGCACGACCCCGGCATCCGTCAGCGCGCGGCCCAACGCGGTCGCGATGCGATCGGCGGCGGCGTCCACCAGTGCGTACGCCTCGGGCGTCGCGAGCCGCAGCGTGGCGAGGCCCGCGGCGACGGAGAGCGGGTTCCCCGACAGCGTGCCGGCCTGGTACACCGGCCCGAGCGGCGCCAGCAGGTCCATGATCTCGGCACGGCCGCCGAGGGCCGCCAGCGGCATCCCGCCGCCGACGACCTTGCCGAACGTGATGATGTCGGGCTGGTACGGCTCGCCCGCGGCCTGCTGCAGACCCCAGAACCCGGCGGGGTGCACGCGGAATCCGGTGAGCACCTCGTCGAGGATCATCAGCGCGCCGTGCGCATGCGCGGTCTCGGCGATCAGAGCGTTGAAGCCTGGCAGCGGCGGGACGACGCCCATGTTCGCGGATGCCGCCTCGACGATCACCGCGGCGATCCGATCGCCGTGCTCGGCGAACACCGCTGCGAGGGCGTCGGGGTCGTTGTAGTCGATCACCAGTGTCTGCGCGGCGATCGGGGCGGGCACACCGGCCGAGCCGGGCAGCGCCAGCGTCGCGACGCCGGAGCCCGCGGCCGCGAGCAGCCCGTCGGAGTGGCCGTGGTAGTGCCCGGCGAACTTCACCAGCAGGTCGCGGCCGGTCGCGCCGCGCGCGAGGCGGATCGCGGTCATCGTCGCCTCGGTACCGGTGGACACCAGACGCACGCGCTCGACGGGCCGCGCCTCGCCGAAACGCACACGATCGGCGATGAGCTCGGCGAGCTCGACCTCGCCCTCGGTCGGGGCGCCGAACGACAGGCCGCGGGTCGCGGCTTCCTGCACGGCCTCGACGACGATCGGATGCGCGTGTCCGAGCAGCGCGGGGCCCCACGACGCGACGAGGTCGACGTACTCGGTGCCGGCGGCATCCGTCACGCGCGCGGCCCGGGCGGATGCGAGGAAGCGCGGCGTCCCCCCGACCGATCCGTACGCCCGCACCGGCGAGTTCACTCCGCCGGGGATGACGGCGCGTGCGGCGTCGAAAAGGTCGTCGTTGCGGTCGGTCACGGGTCTCTCCTCCGGTCGCGGATGCTGCCGCTCTACGCTACGCCCCGCGCCTATGCCGCCCCTGACACGATCGTCCCTCCCCTGTTCCGGTCGCTCACTTGATCAGTCCGAACCGCCCCGCACTAGCAAACCGCGCGACCGGAGCAGCGGAGCGAAGCGCCGGATCCGCCCCCGGCTCCGAAACGGCAGTGTGCTCCGGCATCCTCGATGGATGCCGGAACACATCCGTGCCCTCCCAAGGCGACCCCGCGCACCTACCCGAGCGCAGCGATGGGCACATCCGGGGAGCTGGCATCGGGTCTGGCGGGAGCCCGGAGCGCCAGCGGAGGGCGGGGGCATGTCTCCCCGGACGTGCCCATCGCGGAGCGACCCACGCAGGAGACGTCCTTCGTCTCGCTCCGCTCGCTCAGGACCCGGGAAAACTCAGGACCCAGGACGCAGCCAGCGCGCCGCCTCCACCGCCCAGTACGTCAGCACCGCATCCGCACCGGCCCGCCGGATCGACAGCAGCGACTCCAACACGGCGGCCCGCCGGTCGATCCAGCCGTTCGCCGCAGCCGCCTCGATCATGGCGTACTCGCCGGACACCTGGTATGCCCACACCGGAATGTCGACGGCGTCGCGCACCTCGCGCAGCACGTCGAGGAACGCCATCGCCGGCTTGACCATGACGATGTCTGCGCCCTCCTGCTGGTCGACGACCGCTTCGCGCACGCCCTCGCGGCGGTTGCCGGGGTCGAGCTGGTAGGTGCGGCGGTCGCCCTGCAGCTGCGAGTCGACGGCTTCACGGAACGGTCCGTAGAAGGCGCTCGCGTACTTGGCCGCATAGGCGAGCAGCAGCACGTCCTGGAAGCCCTCGGCGTCGAGCGCGGCGCGCAGGTGCGCGACCTGGCCGTCCATCATGCCGCTGAGTCCCAGCAGCTGGGAGCCGGCGCGGGCCTGTGCCAGCGCCATCGCCGCGTACCGCTCGAGCGTCGCGTCGTTGTCGACCGTTCCGTCGGCGGCCAGCACACCGCAGTGGCCGTGGTCGGTGAACTCGTCGAGGCAGAGGTCGGTCTGCACGACCAGGGCGTCGCCGACCTCTGCGGCGAGCGCCTCGGTCGCCACGTTGAGGATGCCGCGCGGATCATCCGCCCCGGAACCAGTGGCATCGCGCACAGCGGGCACTCCGAACAGCATGACGCCGCCGACACCGGCATCCGCCGCGTCAGCGGCCGCCGCACGCAGCGAATCGAGCGAGTGCTGCACGACGCCGGGCATCGAGCCGATGGGAGAGGCGTCGGTCAGACCTTCGCGCACGAACATCGGCAGCACGAGCTGGCGGGGCTCGAGCGACGTCTCGCGCACGAGCGCGCGCACCGGCGCGGACTGCCGCAGCCGCCTCAGACGGGTCTCGGGGAATGTCATCGGATCACCTCATGAGTATCGCGCGGCAGTTCTCTGCTCGCGCTGCGTCGATTAGCGCCGCGTCGGCAGGGAAGTGCAGCGCAAGCGGTGCAGGACGGCTCACGGCGCGAACTCGTCGGCGGCATGCGGCAGGGTGAAGTGCGAGACCACCTCGATCAGCGCATCCACCGTCTGCTTGTCGGCGATCGCCCAGATCGGCAACCCGACCTTGCGGGCGTCGGTGGCTGTGCGCGGCCCGATCGCCGCCAGCAGCGTGGTGTCGGGGATCTCGGGGAACTGCTCACGCACCTGTCGCGCGACCGAACCGCTGGTGATGAGGATGGCGTTGATACGGCCGTTCAGCACATCGCGATGGATACGCTCGGTGACAGGAACGCCCACGGTGCGGTAGGCGACGATGCTGTCGACGTCATGCCCGGCTTCGGCGAGCATGTCGGTGAGCACGGGCTTCGCGATCTCGCTGCGCAGGGTCAGGATGCGGCGCGGCTCGGCCTCGAGAGAGATGATCTGCTCGGCCATCCCCGCGGCGGAGTTGTCCGACTCCGGAATCATCTCGACCTCGTACCCGACTGCCTGCAGGGCCGTCGCCGTGGTCTCGCCGACTGCGGCGACCTTGGTGCTGCGCGGGATCGTGACGCGATGGGCGAAGAGCACATCGACCGTCGTCGCACTGGTGATGGTCAGCCAGTCGTACTCGCCGGACTCGAGACGGGCCAGCGCATCATCCAGCGCCTGCTGATCCGTCGTGGGCGCGAAGTTGATCAGCGGTGCGACCACCGGCACCGCGCCCTGCGCCCGAAGACTCGCCGCGACCCCATCACCCCACGGACCGCCGCGGGGCACGAGGACGCGCCAGCCGCTCAGGGGCTTGTCCGGCGGGGCCGGGATCGAATCGGTAGAAGTCATTCAGCATCACTCTCGCGGGAGGAGGTCGGCCGCCCCCTGTTCGAGCAGCCGATGAGCCGCAGACATGCCGAACACACGCGCCGCGTGCATCGGGTCTGCACCATCGGCAGCATCCGCGCCGTTGCCGCTGCCGTTCCGACGAATATACCCCTCGTCCAGGATCTCTGTGACGTCGATGTCCAACCGGCGCCCGCCGTCGGGCGAGAACACCGCCGCCTGCAGGTGCAGGCCGGCATCCGTCTGCACCGCGTGCGCGGCCATCGGCGCCTGGCATCCGGCGTCGAGTCCCGAGAGCACCGCACGCTCCGCGGTGACCGCGATGCGCGTGGCCTCGTCGTCGAGCTCGGCCAGCCAGCCGCGCAGATCATCGGGGGCGGATTCCGTGGTCTCGACAGCGAGTGCGCCCTGCCCGGGAGCGGTCGGCCAGTCCGCCAGCTCCAGATCCTCGCGGCGCAGCGGGCTGTCCGCCCCGAGACGGGAGAGGCCGGCGGCGGCCAGTATCACGGCGTCCAGATCTCCGGACGCCACGCGCTCCAGCCGCGAGTCGACGTTGCCGCGGATGTCCACCACCTCGACTTCCGGGTTGCGCCTGCGCACCTGTGCGATCCGGCGCGGGGCGCCGGTGCCGACCCTGCTCCCCGCCGGCAGCTCAGCCAGGCCGGTGCCGTCACGTGTGATGACGACGTCGCGGGCGTCGACCCGCTTCGGGGTCGCCGCGATCACCAGACCGGTCGGCTGCGCGGTGGGCAGGTCCTTCAGCGAGTGCACCAGCAGGTCGCACTCGCCGCGCAGCAGCGCCTCGCGCAGCCGGGTGGCGAACACGCCCTGCCCGCCGATCTCGGAGAGGGATGCCCGGTTGGTGTCGCCCTCCGAGACGATCGGGACCAGTTGCACGGGCCGCCCCGAGATCTCCTCCAGCGCTGCGGCGACATGACCGGACTGCGCCTGAGCCAGGGCGCTGCGGCGGGTTCCCAGACGGATGACGGTGCTCATCGGATCACTGCAGGACGTCGGCGATCTCGTCGAGGCGGAGTCGGCGGCCGGTGTAGAACGGCACCTCCTCCTTCACGAAACGGCGTGCGTCGGTGTAACGCAGGTCGCGCATCAGGTCGACGAGTTCGGTGGGGTCGTCCGCCTCGAGGGGCAGCAGCCACTCGTAGTCGCCCAGCGCGAAGGCGGCGACGGTGTTCGCGATCACACCGGTGAACGCGGCCCCCTTGCGACCGTGATCGGCGAGCATCTTGCGCCGCTCGGCCTCGTCGATGAGGTACCACTCCGGCGTGCGCACGAACGGGTACAGGCAGAGCCACTGCTTGGGCTCGATACCGCGCAGGAAGCCGGGCACGTGCTGGCGGTTGAACTCCGCGTCGCGGTGCACGCCCATGACGTTCCACACCGGCAGCAGCGGACGGAGCAGTTCGGTGCGGCGCAGACGGCGCAGGGCGCGTTGGAGCTCTTCCGCGGTGGGGCCGTGCAGCCAGACCATGAGGTCGGCCTCGGCCTTCAGCCCGCTGACGTCGTAGAAGCCGCGGACGGTGACGCCGGAGTCCTCGATGTGACCGACGATGGTCTCGAGCTCAGTCGAGTCGGGGTCTGCCTGCGGAGCATCGGGGTTGCGCCCCCACACCGCCCAGAGGGTGAAGCCGGAAGGGGAGGATTCGGTCTCATCGGACATGCATCCAGTCTGCCCCTTCGGGGCGGAGACGGCGAACCCGTTATCTGGATGCCGCGCGCGCGATCACCCAGACGATGCCGCCGACGGTGACCGCGACACCGATCACAGCGGCGACGGCTCCGACGGGGTTCTTCTTCGCGAACACGCGGGCCTTGGCGATGCCGCGCTGCGAGGCCTGCTCGACCCGGCGCGGCACGTTGGCCTTCACCTCGATGGCGGCCAGGGCCGCCTTCAGTTCGGCGCGGGCCGATGCCACCGGGTCGGTGATGCCGTAGGCCACGGCCGTGCGGGGCAGCGGGGTCTGATCAGAATTCGTCATCAGCGGCCTCCCGGGGGCGCTCATCGCCGGCCTCGCGGACGAGGCGGATGTCTTCGGACACGGCCTGCGCAGGGTTCTCGCGCTTCGTCAGCTTGCGGAACCGCAGCAGGCCGAGCAGACCGAACACGAGAACGGTCAGGATCAGGATGCCGAACACCACGAGCGCCGAGGCCCACACGGGCATCCAGGAGGCGATGCCCGCGATCGCGAACGTCAGGATGACGGGGATCGCCCAGAACAGGAAGAACAGTGCGACGACGAACCAGAGGCTGCCCATCCCGGCATCCTTGGATGTCTTGCGCACCCACGCCTTGCCTGCGTCGATCTCGGCCTTGACCAGGTTCGACACCAGGTCCGGCATGTCGCCGAGCAGCGTCAGCAGGCTGTCGTCGGCGCGGTCCCGATAGCCGCGGGCCATCTCAGTCGTCCTTGCTCTTCTTCGCGGCAGCCTTCGCCTGCTCGACCGCGTCCTCCGCGGCATCCGCGACGTCGTCGGCGGCATCCTTCGCGGTGCCGATCACCGAGTCGAGCTTCTGGCCCGGCGTGCCAGCGGTCGACGCCGAGCGGACCACGCGCACCGCGCCGTCCCAGAGCGCCTGCGGCACCGCGGCGGCCTTCGCCTTGGCGAAGTCCTGCACCTTGGTGACCTGCTGCTGCACGGGCTCGAGGTTCCATACCTTCAGCCACTGCGTCTTGATCTGCTCATACCGCTCGCGCCCTGCACGCGTGCCGAGCACGTAACCCACGCCGAGTCCGACGACGAGTCCGATCTTCCCCTTCATCGGGGGCCTCCTGACTGTTGTTGCGACTGGCGGCGGCGGCCGACCAGGACTCCCAGCGTAACGCTGTATTCCGTTTTCGGCATCTACCGTTGCCGGCGGTCGGTCATCCGGCGTATTCTCCCGTTCCGCACAGGCGGCGACTCAGCCGAACAGCAGCGCCCGCCGCAGCCGATCAGTCTCGGACACGGCATCGGGTACGACCTGCGCGAGCCCGGTCCCGGCGAGCCACGCTCCCACGGCCACGACTCCGGGAACCGCGCGCACGGCGGCCCTCGCAGCGGTGCGCCGCTCAGCGGAGCCGATGACGGATGCCGGCTGGGCCTGCACATGGCGCGCGCGATGCGCGCCGACGAGTTGCTCCGGGCGCAGCGTCACGCCGAGCATCGCGGACGCCTGGGCGAGGGCCAGCTGCGCGGCATCCGCGTCATCGAGGGCGGCGGTCGCGGGGAGCTCGCCCTGAGTGCCGAACGAGACGCGCACGACGTGGCGTCCACCGGCGGTCTCCCGCAGCCACCCCCACTTGACCGTCGAGTGCGTGAGCGCCTTCGCGATGCGGCTGCCGGGCACGGTGAGCACGCCCGTGCCGCGGGGCGCGGCGTCGAGCTCGGGCGCATCCAGCACGAGGGTGATGATCTGGATCTCCGGGGCGACGGCCTCCTCGCCCAGCTCGGCGTGCCCCGCGAGCAGTGCCCGCGCGGCGGGCTCGGACGTCGCGACGACCACGGCGGCAGCACGCAGCTCCTCGGACTCGGCTACATCCTCGTCGTCCGCCACGACGGTCTCCACCCGCACCGTCCACCCGTTCCCGTCGCGGACGAGCGCTTCGGCCCGCGCACCCGTGCGGACCTCGACGCCGAGCTGCTCGAGGTCGGCGCGCAGCGCGTCGACCAGTGTGCTCATGCCGCCGACGAGACCCTCGACGGCGGAACCGGGAGTCGCCCCCTTCTGCTCCCGCTCGCCCCGCAGCACGGCCACCGCACCCGACAGCGAGCCGACGCGGGTCAGCGCGGCGCTCAGACCGGGCGCGACGGCCTCGACGTCGACGTCGTCGGGGTGCGCGGAGTACACGCCGGCGGTCACGGGAGCGACCAACCGGTCGCGCACCTTCTCGCCCATCCGTCCGGCGACGAGCTTGCCCAGGCTGTGCTCGAAGCCGATGGTCAGCGGAGGCCGCAGCCGGTCGAGGTAGGCCCGCCACATGCCGCCGGTGCCCAGCACGCGCCGCACGTCCTCGGCGAAGGGGTTGTCCGGGATGCCGAGGATGCCGCCCTTCGGGATCGGCGCTGCTCCGACGTCGGGGATGCCGTCGATCCAGGCACCGCCGCCCTCGGGTGCGACGATGCTGCCGCCGAGGCCGAGCTCGGTCACCAGCGCACGCACGTGCCCACCGCGTGTGGCGAAGCTCTCCGCGCCGGCGTCGACGACGATCCCGTCGACCTCGGCCCGGCGGATCGCCCCGCCGAGCTCCGCGGACGCCTCCAGAAGAGTCACGGGCATCCCGACCTTCGCGCACTCGCGGGCGGCCACCAGTCCGCCGATGCCGCCGCCGATCACGACGACGTGCTGCTGGGCCGCGCGGGCCGCGAGTTCCGGGGTGGGTTCGGTCATGCATCCATCCTCACACCCGCATCCGATGCAGGAGCCGGGAGAAAGGGCGGATGCCGTGGACTCAGCCGCCGAGGGGGATCTGACGGCGGTTGATCTGGCTCGGCTCCGTGGTGTTGATGACGGTCGGCGTGCCGCTCGACGTGTCGATGAAGAACACGCCGGTCTGCCCGTCGCCGACGGGGAAGCCCCAGGTTCCGCCTGGCGTCTCGGGCTGCGGGCCCTGCACGACCTTCATCGGCTCCGGCATCTCCCCCTTGACGACCTCGATCGGCGTCAGGGTCGCCGACGATGAGAAGCCGACGCGCGGGGTACGCAGGGTCACGTCGTCCGGGTCGCCCTTGACGCTCGCGAACACGATGATCTCGGCCTCGTCCACCCACTCGGCGAGCTGCGCACGCGAGGCCCCGGGGATGTCTTCGGACTGCCCCGCGAGCACGCGCGCGAAAGCGCGCTGCGCGCCCGAATCGTCGTGCAGCCCGACATAGCCGAACAGCTCGTAGCCCTCGCCCGCCGCCTTCAGCACGAAGATGCCCTCGTGCTTGGCGTCGTAGGAGTCGTTCGCCTCGCCGACGAGCGCGTAGTAGGTGTCCTCCGGCTTGGTGACCGTGATCGTCTCGGGCGCCTCGCCCTTCATCACCTCGCTCACGCGCACGGTCGCGACCTGCGCGGGGAAGGCGTCCTGATCGAGATCAGTGATCTCCGGGCCGACCGACTCGACGGTGCCGTAGACGATGAGATCGGCGGCCGGTACGAGCGTGCTGATCCGCTCGGACGGGTTCGGATCCTGCACGGCTGCGGTCGACGACGAACGGGGGGTGGGCATCGGATCCTCCTCAGGGGCTGCACTGCACGCGGTCAACACGAGCGACACGACCGCGACGGCGACCGCATGCGCTCGCCTCGCGCTCATCTCCGTCCGACCTCGACGACGTTGAACGACTTCGTGAACTCTTCCATGCTCATGGTGAACGTGCCGTCCGGCGGCGTGGTCAGTTCGCCGCCCGCGGCGCGGATCTCATCCTCATGCCCGTTGTTGCTCCCCCAGGGGTTGCGGAGCACGACCATCTGCTCGCCGTCGACCTCATAGGTGTCGAGGACGGTGAGTGCGTGCCCACCGTCTTCGAACCCCAGCTGTCCGTTCTGCGCGCTCGCGACGACAGGGCGCCCGTCGTCGAGCGCCGCGTCGATGTCGTCGTAGCTGTCCGCGACGTCGTTCCCGCCGGTGAGCCAGTCCCACATTCCGCCGTCGTGGTCCTTGATGTCGGCGTCCTCGCCGTAGATGTCCTCCATGACCTCACGCGCCCAGCCGCCGTTGTCGAGGTCCTCGTAACCGATCTTGTTCGCGTAGGCGCCCTCGATGATGCGCACCCACAGAGCCTGGTCGGTGTCGGAGACCTGGTCTTCGGTGACCACGACGTCTCCGTCGGCGAAGTGCACGGTGTACGAGCCATCGCCGTTGACCGTGATCATGTCCATGATCCTGTCGGGGTCGACGTTCGCGATGCCGGCGAGCGTGGCCAGCAGATAGCAGTCGCCGATGCTGCCCTGGTGCACGTCATCGGGGCCCGGAATCCCGTTCGGATAGAGCGCCGGGTCGCCGACCGGCGGAAGCTCCTCGCCGTTGCGGATCCTGTCGAGACGCGGCTCGGACAGCGCAGCGACCGCCTCGTCGTAGCAGTCCCGCCAGTCGACGAAGCGGTTGTTCCACTGCACCGCGACGGCGTCCCACTCGGACTGTGCATCCTGCGAGGCTGACAGCAGTCTGTTGTACGCGGCGTTCTGGTCGTCGTAGTCCTCGACTGCGGGGTCTGGCTCGTCCGCACCTCTCGCCGCGGCCACGGCGGCGTTCTTCGCCTCCCAGGCCTCCTTGCACGACACGGCCAGCGCGTTGAGGGCGTTCTGATGGTCCTCGGTCGCCTCGCCGTAGGCACGCAGTGCAGCGCCGACCGGCCAGTAGATCGCACCGGCGACGGCGAGCAGCTGCGCGGAGTCGCCGATCGCGGAACGCAGCTTGTCGACGGCCTCGCCGGAGACCGCCCACTGCGACATCTCGGCCTCCCCGAGCATCTTCAGCTGGGCGCTGACGGTGCCCATCAGGCTGCCGTAGGTCTCCATCCTCTGGCCGTTCGCCCGCACGGTCTGCGGCTCGCCGGTCATGGTGCGGATCTGCTCACCGACGCCGAACGCCTCGCCTGCGGTACCGGCATCCACCTGCTCGTACGCCACGCTCAGGCTCCCTCGTCCAGTTCACTGTACGACTCGATCACGGCGTCGAGGCGGGTGCCGACGCCGTCGAGCGCGGCGATCAGGTCGTCGCGCTTCGGCTCCCACGACCCGCGGAAATCGGATGCCAGGGAGCCGAGCTGCGCGCGCTCGTACGGTGCGCCGATGGCACCGGCGACATCACCGTTGCGCTCCGGTGCGTCCTCGAGCTCCGCGATGATCCGCGTGATCGACTCGCGCACACCCGACAGCAGGTCGTAGTCGATCTTGACCTTCTCGGCGGCCATTGCTCACTCCCCCCGGATCCGAACTTCCCTCACAAGCTAACGGGCCGGCGGGCGCATGCCCATGGGCAGAACTCCCCATGGGCTCGGCGTCACAGCTCGCCGTGGGCGAGCGCGACGATGCGGGTCAGCTGGTCGGGATCGGTCTCCGGCGGCACACCATGGCCGAGGTTGAGGATGTGGCCCTTGGCGCCGCGGCCGCGCGCGATGACATCGCGCACGTGCGCCTCGAGCACCGGCCACGGCGCCTGAAGCAGCGCGGGGTCGATGTTGCCCTGCACGGCGACGTCGGGGCCGAGGATGCCGATGGCCTCGTCGAGCGGCATCCGCCAGTCGACGCCGACCGCCGAAGCGGCGCCGTCCAGGCGCATGTCGGTGAGGAACGGACCGGTGCCGACGCCGAAGTGGATGGCGGGCACGCCGATGCCGTCGATGACCTCGCGCGAGTGCGGGGCGACGTAACTGCGGTAGTCGGCGGTGGACAGGGATCCTGCCCAGGAGTCGAAGAGCTGCACGACGGATGCTCCGGCGTCGCGCTGGGTCTCGAGGAAGCGCCGCGACACGGCGGCGAGCCAGCCGGCGAGGCGGTGCCACGACACCGGGTCGGCGTGCATCATGGCGCGGGCGCGCAGGTGCTCCTTCGACGGTCCGCCCTCGACGAGATAAGCGGCGAGCGTGAAGGGCGCGCCCGCGAAGCCGATCAGCGGGGTGTCGCCGAGCTCAGCGGTGACGATCCGCACAGCAGCGGCGATCGCGTCTCCGTCGAGCGTGGCGGGGTCGATCGCGATGAGCCGCTCCACGTCGTCGGCCGTGCGCGCCGGGTTCGCGAACACCGGCCCTCGCCCGGGCACGATCTCGACCTCGACGCCCGCCAGCCGCAGCGGGATGACGATGTCGCTGAAGAACACCGCCGCGTCGACGCCGTGCCGGCGCACGGGCTGCAGCGTGATCTCGGCCGCGAGGTCAGGGGTCAGGCAGGCGTCCAGCATCCGCGTGCCGACGCGCAGCTCGCGGTACTCGGGAAGCGAGCGCCCCGCCTGCCGCATGAACCAGACAGGGGTGCGGTCAACGGTCTCTCCGGCCAGTGCGCGCAGCAGGTCACTCATGCGCCCATCCTTTCATCGGCGCCTATGCGTGCGCCTTGCCTCTCGACAAGCGCGCACCGAGCCCCTAGGCTCGGGGGCGCACCGGGATCGGCTCGGATGCCCGAGGGAAGGAGTGCCTGATGAACGTCTTCGTCGTCGTGCCTGCCCTCGACATCCACTCATCTGAGGCCGCCCGCCACTGACATCCTCGCGGTGGCCTCCTCTCCTGGAGCACCATCGTGAACAAGCCGTCTTTCGACGCGTCCCCTTTCGACATCACCCTCTCCTTCGCCGACACGAGCCTGGTCGAGAACCAGCGCTGGAGCACGTGGCAGGCGGTGACGCCCTCCGAGCGCGGCCCCGAGCCGCGACCCGGCTGGGTGGTCACCTCGGCCGACGCCGTCGACACCGAACTCGGCATCCTCAAGACCGGCAAGGAGGCCGACGTCTTCCTCATCGAGCGCGCCGTGCCCTTCGATCGGTCGCAGCGCTCGCTGCTCGCAGCCAAGCGGTACCGGTCGACCGAGCACCGCACCTTCCACCGCTCCGCTGTCTACACCGAGGGGCGGAGCACCCGGAACACCCGTGACACCCGGGCGCTCGCGAGGAAGTCCACACACGGACGCGCCGTCGCCGCGGCGCAGTGGTCGTTCGCCGAGTTCGAGGCGCTCTGCCGGATGCACGAGCTCGGCGCCCCTGTCCCCTACCCCGTGCAGGTGGACGGCACCGAGGTGCTGATGGAGTTCATCGGCCATGACGGCGTCGCGGCGCCGCGACTCGCGCAGGTTCGCGAGGGGCTCGACGACTGCTTCGCGCAGGTCGCCGAGATCCTGCGGATCTTCGCGCGGGCGGGATTGGTGCACGGCGACCTCTCCGCGTACAACCTGCTCGTGCACGACGGGCGCGTGGTGGTCATCGACCTTCCGCAGATCGTCGACCTGGCCGCGAACCCGCAGGGCTGGGATCTGCTGCACCGCGACTGCGTGAACGTGTGCGACTGGTTCGCCCGCAGGGGCGTCGAGGCCGACCCCGACGAGCTGATCGCCGAGCTGATCGCGGAGTCGTTCGGCTGAGCGGCAGTCCTCTCACGACGGGCGTCAGGATGCACAAAGGTCGGCGGCGTAGAATCCCCCCGTGCTGGTCTGCGTCTCGGCGAGTCATCGAACCGCCTCCTTCGAGTTGCTCGAACGCCTCAGCCGCACGCCTGACTCCGTCGCCCCCGCTCTGATGGCCGGCGGCGCGCAGGGTGCGGTCGTCTTGGCGACGTGCAACCGTTTCGAGGCGTACGTCGAGATCGACGCTGAACCGGCGGATGCCGCAGACGCCGTGCGCGATGCGGTGGTGACGGCCACCGGCATCCCCGCGGAGGACCTGGACGGTTCCTACCAGGTGCTCACCGACCGCCGTGTGCCGGAGCACCTGTTCGCCGTCGCATCCGGCCTGGAGTCGGTCGTCTCCGGGGAGGGCGAGATCGCCGGCCAGGTGCGCCGGGCGCTCACCACCGCCCGCAAGAGCGGCACCACCTCCCCCGAGCTCGAGCGCCTGTTCCAGCGCGCCAGCCAGGCACAGCGCAAGGTGAAGAACGACACCGCCCTCTCCCGCGCAGGACGCTCGCTGGTGCGCCTCGCGCTGGAGCTGGCCGACAGTCGCATCGCGGACTGGGGCGCGGAGCGCGTTCTGCTGGTCGGCACCGGCGCCTATGCCGCCGTCACCCTTGCGACGCTGCGCGAGCGCGGCGCGATGGACATCGCGGTGCACTCCCCCTCCGGCCGGGCCGCGGCGTTCGCGAAGAAGCACGGCATCCGCGCGATCACCGGTGACGAGTACGCCACCGAAGCCCGCCGCTCGACGCTGCTGATCACCTGCACGACCGCGACCGAACCCGTGCTCGGCACCGAGCAGCTGCAGCGGCCGGTATCCGCCGTCGCGGCGGGATGTCCGGTAGCGCACCAGGGCCCGGGCCAGCTCGTGATCGACCTGGGGATGCCGCGCAACGTCGACCCCGCCGTCTCGCAGCTCGAGGGCGTCGCGCTGCTCGACCTGGAGACCATCAGGCTGCACGCCCCGCTGGAGGAGCTGCAGGCGACGGATGCCGCGCGTTCGATCGTGAGCGCCGCAGCCGCCGACTTCCACGTGGTCGGCGCCCGGCAGAGCGTCACTCCCGCCGTGGTCGCACTGCGCTCGCACATCTTCGGCCTGCTCGAGGACGAGATCGAGCGCGCCCGCCGCCGCGGCGACGAGGACGGCCGTGTCGAACAGTCCATGCGCCACCTCGCCGGCGTGCTGCTGCACACCCCCACGACGCGGGCGCACGACCTGGCCGATGCCGGTCGCGCGCACGAGTTCCTGGGCGCGCTCGAGACGCTGTACGGGCTGACTCCGGATAATCCGGCATCCGAGGCATCCGGAACCGCCACCGCCTGAGCGGCGCGCCCGACTCCTGCTGCACACGACGGAGAACCCAGCGAGTTCTTCACTTGTTCGGCCCTGCAACGGCCCGACGGCTCAGAGCCGTCTGAGGCGGCGTATGCTCGGTCGTACCAGCCCCATCACCCGGAAGCACGAGGAGGAACCATGTCGCCGGACACGATCGCGATGATCATCGCCCTCTTCGCTTTCGCGGTGAGCGTCGTGGTCGCGACCGCCGCACTACTCGCCCACCAGACACGGACGCTGGACGCGCGATTCGAGAAGATCGACGCTCGGTTCGAGAAGGTCGACAGCCGGTTCGAGAAGATCGACACCGAGCTCGGCGAGATCAAGGTCGCGGTCGCGCGACTGGAGGGGCCGCTGCCGAAGCTGCAGCGGCTCTGACCCGCTTCCGCACACATGATGGAGACGCTGGACGACGGACCGTTCTTCCACGGCACGAAGGCAGACCTGCAGCCGGGTGACCTGCTCACCGCGGGGTTCCGCTCGAACTACCGGCCCGAGGTCGTGATGAACCACATCTACTTCACGGCACTGCGTGACGGAGCCGGTCTCGCGGCCGAACTGGCCGCGGGCGACGGCGAGCCCCGGGTGTACCTCGTCGAGCCGACCGGCGACTTCGAGAACGATCCGAACGTCACCGACAAGAAGTTCCCCGGCAATCCGACGCGCTCCTACCGCAGCACGGAGCCGCTTCGCGTGCTCGCGGTGGTCGACGACTGGACGCGGCTGACGCCGGAGGCACTGCAGACGTGGCGCGACAATCTCGCCCGTATGCGCGCCGAGGGCGGCGGCGAGATCATCAATTAGCGCGCCCGGTACCTCGCGTAGAGCACGCCGCTGTCCGGGAACGACCGCTCCTCGACGAGGTCGAGATCGAGGCGCACATCGTCAGGGAAGAACCTCTTGCCGCCGCCGACCACGCTGGTCGTGATGAACAGGTGGTAGTCGTCGACCAGGCCGGCGCGGATCGCCTGCGCGGCGAGGTTCGGCCCGTCCACGGTGAGATCGTGGTCGGACTCCTCTTTGAGGCGACGCACCGCATCCGGGTCGAAGGACCGCTCGATGCGCGTGCGCTCGCTCGACGGGGCCGGCAGCGTCGTGGAGTACACGACCTTCTGCGCCGCGCGCCAGTCCTCGGCGTACTGCAGGATGTGCGGCGGCACTTCGGGACCGGGTTCGACCGTCTCCCAGTAGACCATCGTCTCGTACATCCGGCGTCCGTAGAGATACGTGCCCACGGGGCGGAACAGGTCGTTCACGAACGTGTGCACCTCGGGGTCGTCGGCCGCTCTGCCGAGGCCGCCCTCCTCCGCCTCCGCGTATCCGTCCAGCGAGGTGATCATCGAATAGATGAGTCTTCCCATCAGGTGCTCCTCTCGTTCCGATGATCTTCTCGCGCACGCGCTCCCGCCGTAACCCCTCGCGGTGCGAGACTGGAGGCATGGCCCTTCACATCACCGGAGACACCGCCGCAGACGAGCTGCTGACCGAGAATCCCCTCGCCCTGCTGGTGGGCATGCTGCTGGATCAGCAGGTCGCGATGGAGACCGCCTTCGCGGGTCCGCTCAAGATCGAGCAGCGCACGGGAGCGACGGATGCCGCCACGATCGCGTCGATGGATCCTGAGGAGTTCCTCGCCGCCTTCAAGCAGACACCGTCGGTGCACCGATTCCCCGGTTCGATGGCGACGCGCGTGCAGTCGCTGTGCCAGACGCTGGTCGACGACTGGGGCGGGGATGCCGCGGCGCTGTGGACCTCCGGCGACCCGGACGGCCCCACCGTACTCAAGCGGCTGAAGGCCCTGCCCGGCTTCGGCGAGCAGAAGGCGAAGATCTTCCTGGCACTGCTCGGCAAGCAGTACGGGTTCACCGGCGAGGGCTGGCGCGAGGCATCCGCCCCCTACGGCGAGGAGGGGTCGTTCCGCAGCGTCGCCGACATCGTCTCTCCCGAGTCGCTGACGAAGGTGCGCGAGCACAAGCGCGCGATGAAGGCGGCCGCCAAGGCCGCGAAATGAGACCGACCGGCGGCAGCGTCGCCGCGTTCCTGGCGGGCGTCACCCCCGCCAAGCGGCGCAGGGATGCCGAAACGCTGACGGCTCTGCTGCAAGAGGTCTCCGGCCGCGAGCCGGAGCTGTGGGGCACGATCGTCGGCTTCGGCAGCTGTCACTACCGCTATCCGACCGGCACCGAGGGCGACATGCCGCTGCTGGCTTTCGCCCCGCGCAAGACCGCGTCGACGATCTACCTGGAGTCGACCGCCGAGTACGCCGACGCACTCTCCAGACTCGGCGCGCACACCACCGGCGTCGGATGCCTGTACATCAAGGACCTCGAAGAGGTCGACCTCGACGTACTGCGCGGCATCCTCACCGTATCCCTGCGCTGGTCGGAGGACGGCGGCAGCGAACAGGCCGTGATCACCGTCACCGGGTGACGCGGGCGTCCTCCGGGCGGTTGACCGGCGAGTCGGGGGTGCCGGTCCCGCGCAGCGTCACCGCGTTCTGCGCCTGGATGCGCACGTACTCGATCTCGGTGCGCTCCGAGAAGTAGGCGATGTGCGGCGTCAGCACGACGTCGTCGCGGCCGACGAGCGGATGCCCCTGCTGCGGTGGCTCGGTGGCGAGCACGTCCAGGGCGGCGCCGCCGAGATGCCCGGCGTCGAGGGATGCGGCGAGCGCGTCGTCGTCGATGAGCGCGCCGCGGGACACGTTCACCAGCAGCGCGCCCTGCGGCATGGCGGCGAGGAACTCCGCATCGATCATGCGCTCGGTCTCGGGTGTGAGCGGCAGGTGCAGCGACAGCACGTCGGACGCACCCCGCACGTCTTCGAGGCTCGTGCGCTGCACGCCGAGGGCGGCGAGGTCGGCGCGCACCTCCGCGGTGTCCGGCATCAGCGGGTCGTAGCCCAGCACGCGGCCGAACAGCGGTCCCGCCTGACGGACGAGCTCGCGGCCGATCTTTCCGAGTCCGATGACCCCGAGCGTCCTCTCGCTCAGCCGGGGCGGAGCCTTCGGAGCACGTTCGTTCCAATCCGCGGGGTTCGCGCTGGCGAGGTAGAAGCGCAGCTGGCGCAGGCTGTGCAGCATGATCGCCAGTGCGTGCGTGGCGACCTCCTCGGTCGCGGCGCCCGGCACGTTCGTCACCCACACGCCGTGCTCGGTGGCGGCGTCGAGGTCGACGTAGTCGAAGCCCATCGACATCAGGGCGATGATCTCGAGGTTCGGCAGCTGCTCGATCATCTCGCGGGTGACGGACGCATAGCCCGGCAGCAGCGCGACGGCGTCGCGCGCGCCCTCGATGATCTGCTGCGGGTCGCGGGTGCCGAGCACCCGCACCTCGAAGCCGTGCGCCTCCAGCAGCGCGATGCCGGGCGCCGGATCGGTGTCGTCGACGTCGGTGTAGACGGCGAGCGGTCGTGCGTCGGTCATCTGCGTTTCTCTCCCGGAACTCATTCGCCGCGTCCGCGCACGATCGCGCGCGCCATGGCGGTGAGGATCTCGTAGGACACGTGGCTGGCGGCGATGCCCGTGATCTGGGCGTGGTCGTAGGCCGGAGCGACCTCGACGACGTCGGCGCCCACGATGTTCAGGTCGGCGAGACCGCGGATGATGCGCAGCAGCTCCCTGCTGGTGAGCCCGCCCGCCTCGGGGGTGCCGGTGCCCGGCGCGTGCGCAGGGTCGAGCACGTCGATGTCGATCGACAGGTACAGAGGCTTGTCGCCGATGCGCTGACGCAGACGCTCCATCGCGGCGGGAACGCCGTGTTCCTCGACATACTCGCTGGTGATGATCGAGAAGCCGAGGCGCTCGTCGTCCTCGAGGTCGCCCTTGCCGTACAGCGGGCCGCGGGTGCCGACGTGCATCGACGCGCTGCGATCGATGAAGCCGTCCTCCGAGGCACGCCGGAATGGCGTTCCGTGCGTGATCGGCTCGTCGAAGTAGGTGTCCCAGGTGTCGAGGTGCGCGTCGAAGTGCACGACGGCGACGGGACCGTGCTTGGCGCTGATCGCCTTGAGCAGCGGGTAGGCGATGGTGTGGTCGCCGCCGATCGTGAGGATCCTGTCGACGCGCTCGCCGAGCTCGGTCGCGGCCTCGGCGATCTGCTCGACGGCGGTGTGGATGTTGAACGGGTTGGCGGCGATGTCGCCGGCATCCGCCATCTGCACGGCCTCCCAGCCGGAGAAGTCCTGCGCGGGGTTGTACGGCCGCAGCAGGCGGCTGGACGCGCGCACGTGCTCCGGGCCGAACCGGGCACCGGGGCGGAAGCTGACGCCGCTGTCGAAGGGGATGCCGACCACCGCGATGTCGGTCTGGCCGACGTCCTCGATGCGGGGCAGACGGGCGAAGGTGGACAGGCCGGCGTAGCGCGGGGTCTTCGACGCGTCCGCGGGGCCGATCGGTGTGCTGCTCATGAAGGGCTCCTGTCTCAGAGGGCGAACGTCGTCTGGTCGATGTGGATGATCTGCAGGCCGCCGTCGTCGACCGCCGAGGCCACGGCATCGCGCAGCTCCGCCGCGGTGCCGACCCGACGACCGGTGCCGCCGAACGCCGTGCCGAGCGCGGCCCAGTCGGGCTGCACGAGGTCGACGCCGATCGGCGCGATCCCGGCATCCGCCTCGTTCTGGCGGATCTCGGCGTAGCCGCCGTTGTCGACGACGATCACGGTGACGTCGAGGCGCTGCTCGACCACGGTGATCATCTCCTGCAGCGAGAACATCAGGGCGCCGTCGCCGGTCACCGCGAACGCCGGACGGCCGGGATCCCCGAGGCGCGAGCCGAGCGCGGCGGGCAGGGAGTAGCCGAGCGTGGCATAGGTCGCCATGTACGGCATGGAGTTGGGCTTCGGCACCCGCAGCACGTTCATCAGACCCCAGTACGCGATCTGCGACGAGTCGGTGGCGACGATCGCATCGGCGGGCAGGGCGGCGGCGATGGCCTCGCCGAGCGCCGCGTTCACCGGCGACAGCTCGTGCACCTCGGCGCGCACGGCCTCCAGCGTCTCTGCGACGCGGCCGCCGGTGCGCGGGGTGCCGTCGCCCAGCTCGGTCAGCAGGGCGGAGAGGGATGCCGCGGCATCGCCGACGATGCCGACATCGGCCCTCTGGTTCTTGTCGAGCTGCGAGGCCAGCAGGTCGATGCGGATGACGGTGCCCTGCGCGTCGAGCTTGTCGACCCAGAGCTCGGCCTCGCCGAGCTTGGAGCCGACCACGAGCAGCACGTCGGCGTCGCGGGCGCGGTTGCGCGCGGCCGCCAGGCGCAGGTTGGCACCGAGCGAGAGCGGGTGATGCTCGTCGAGCACGCCCTTCGCGTTCGCGGTCGTGACCACCGGCGCGCCGAGGCGCTCGGCCACGGCCCGCAGGGCGGCACCGGCGCGCCGTGACCCGCCTCCCGCGAGGATGACGGGGTCGGATGCCGCGTTCAGCAGGCGGGCCGCCTCGGTGACGGCGTCATCGGACGGCGCGGCGGCGGGCGGGAACACCCGGGACGCGAGGTCGTCGGGCGTGATCCCCTCGGCCTCCTCCTCGAGCAGGTCCAGCGGCACCTCGATGTACACCGGTCGCGGGCGTCCGGTGGCGAACAGTTCGAAGGCGTCGTGCACGGCCGTCACCGCTTCGGCGGCGGAGGCGACGCGGCGGCCCCACTCCACCACGGCGGATGCCGCGGCCAGCTGGTCCTTGGTCTCGTGCAGCGTGCCGACGTCGGCGAACTCGCTGCCGCGCGCGGGGCCGGGCGAGAGGATGATCATCGGCCGCGACTCGCAGTAGGCGGTGCCCGCGGCCGACAGCGCGTTCAGCAGGCCGGGGCCGCTCGTGGTCACGACGACCCCCGGCATCCCGGTCTGCAGCGACCAGCCGTCGGCGCCGTAGCCGGCGCCCTGCTCGTGCCGGGTGGTCACCGGGCGGATGCCGAGCGACGGCAGCGGCCGGTAGAACTCCAGGTTGTGGGTGCCGGGGATGCCGAACACCGTGTCGATGCCGTAGCCCCGCAGGGCTTCCATGACCACCCAGCCGGTGGTGCGCTTCGCGACGGTCTCCATGCCGCTCATCCTTCCTGGACCTGATGCTTCACGACGCCGTCGACCCAGGTCTCGCGCACCGGGATGCCGGAGATCTCGGCCCCCTCGGTCTCGAGCGGATCGGCGCCCAGGACGACGAAGTCGGCGCGCTTGCCCGGAGTCAACGACCCGAGCTCGTCATCGCGGCCGAGCGAGGCGGCGCCCTCGAGGGTGTGCCCGCGCAGGGCCTCCTCGGCGCTGATGCGCAGGGTGTCGGGCCCGAGCTTGTGGCCGCGGCGCGTGACCCGGGTCACGGCGGCCTGGATCGCCTCGAGCGGACGGGGCTCGGCGACCGGAGCATCCGACGAGATCGTGACGGGCACGCCCGCCGCGAGGAATTCGCCCAGCGGGTTGAACCGCTCGCCGGGGGTGCCGATGGCCTGCTCCACACCCTCGCCCCAGTTGTAGTAGTGCTGGGTCTGGTTCACCGGACGGATGCCGAGCTCGGCCATCCGCGGGATCTCCGCCGGGTCGGGCAGACCGCAGTGCTCGATGCGGTGCCGGGCGTCGGCGTCGGGGCGGGCAGCGAGCGCCTGCTCCAGTGCGTCAACGACCATCTTGATCGCGGTGGGCGACTGCGCGTGCGTGGCGGTCTGCAGCCCCGCGAGGTGCGCCTTCTTCACGAGACCGGCGTACTCCTCCGGCTGGTGGTAGAGCTGCCCGGTGCGGCACGGATCACCGACGTACCCCTCGGGGAAGTACGCGGTCCAGCCGCCCAGCGTGCCGTCGGCGTAGAGCTTGATGCCTGCGGCGGAGAGGAACGCGTTGCCGAACGGGCCGGTGAGGCCGAGGTCGATCACCTGATCGAGCAGGTGCGAGAGGAAGTACATCGAGACCCGCATGTCGAGCGCGCCGCGGTCGGCGAGCGCGAGGTAGGCGGCGAACTCGCGCTGCGACACCTGGGCGTCGCCGATCGTGGTGACACCGCCGGCCAGGAACTCGCGCTGCACCGCGTCGAGCTGACGCTGGTGCTCGGCGGGCTCGTCGCCCAGGTGGAAGTTCGGGCCGTGGTGCCCGACCTTCACGCCGTGCAGTCCGGTGAGCACGTTGCACGCGGCATCCGACAGCTCACCGGTGAGCTCGCCGTCGGCGTCGCGGAAGAACTCGCCGCCCTCGGGATTCGGGGTGTCGCGGGTGATGCCGTACTTCTCCAGCGTGAAGCTGTTCACCACGCCGCCGTGGCCCGAGGCGTTCATGATGTACACCTCACGGTCGGTGGCGACCTGGTCGAGCTCGTGCCGGGTGGGGTGCCGGCGCTCGGCGAGGTTTCGCTGCTCGTAGCCGTATCCGCGCAGCGGCGCGCCCTCCGGCATCGTCGCGGCCCGTGCGGTCATCAGCTCGACGATCTCGGGGATGGAGCCGGCCTTGTCGGGGCCGATGTCGACCCAGGTGAGCATCTGCCCGTACATCAGGGGGTGCGCGTGCGCGTCGACGAAGCCGGGGACGATCGTCGCCTCCGGCCGGTCGACGCGCACGGGCTGCAGACCGGCCTCCGCGGCCGCGGACTCGACCTCGGCGATCGTGCCCACCGCGAGGATCCTGCCTCCGGCGATGAGCATCGCCTCGGCCTGCGGGCGCTGCTCGTCGACGGTGCGGATGGTCTTCGCGGTGATGATCGTCGCCGCCGCGTCGCGGGAATCGTAGGTGGCCAGTCGGCGCATCTTTCAGTCCTTCGGGGTGGTGGGGATCGCGGTGGTGCCGCGGGCCGTCAGCGATTCGGTGACCGGGGCGTTGTCGGAGTGCTGCGGGGCGAAGTAGGCGCCGAACACGGCGAGCGCGCACAGCACCCCGAAGAACACCACGGCCGACCAGAAGGTGCCGGTGGCCGCGATGAGCGCCGTCGCGATCGCCGGCGAGAGACCGCCCCACACCGCGGCGCCGATGCCGTACGACAGCGACATCGAGGTGTACCGCGCCTGCGGCCGGAACATCTGCGCCATCAGCGTGGACAGCGGAGCCCAGGCACCGCTGAGGGTGATGCGCAGCAGCGAGGCCAGCAGGTAGATCATCGCGACCTGGTGGCCCTGGATCACGAGCACGAGCGGCACGAACACCACGACGGAACCGACGGCGCCCAGGTAGATGAGGGTCTTGCTGCCCCACTTGTCGCCGAGCCAGGCCAGCGGCAGCGTGATGATCATCTCGACGAGGGAGGCGATGGTCATGGCGCCGAGGATGACGGAGGCATCCAGGCCCACCGCGGGATCCGTCGCGAAGTTCTGCACGAAGGTCGTGGCGATCACATAGCCGCCGGAGGACATCGCGATGATGCAGAAGCCGAGCAGCATCGGCCACCAGTTGTTCCTGATCGCGAAGACGATCGGAGTGGACTGCTTGTGGCCCTCGATCTTCGCTTCGAAGACCGGGGTCTCCTCGACGCGGTAGCGCACCCAGAAGCCGACGCCGATCAGCACGATGCTGGCCAGGAACGGGATGCGCCAGCCCCACGAGACCAGTGCTTCGTCGCCGGCCGCGGAGAGCGCCCAGAAGGCGCCGGTCGCGAGCATCGCGCCGAGCGGGTTGCCGACCTGGGTGAAGCCGCCGTAGAACACCTTGTACTTCGGGGGCGCGGACTCGACCGACATCAGGCTGGCGCCGCCCCACTCGCCGCCGACGGCGAGTCCCTGCACCATGCGCAGGAGCACGAGCAGGATCGGTGCGGTGATGCCGATGGCGGCGTAGCCGGGCAGGCATCCGACCAGCACGGTGGCGATGCCCATCATCAGCAGGGTGACGGTGAGCGCGG
Organism: Microbacterium bovistercoris; assembly: GCF_003387575.1. Lineage (GTDB taxonomy): Bacteria > Actinomycetota > Actinomycetes > Actinomycetales > Microbacteriaceae > Microbacterium > Microbacterium bovistercoris. The sequence continues at coordinate 50,369 of NZ_QUAB01000048.1, forward strand.
GCTTGCGGCCGAACTTGTCGCCGATGTGGCCGAAGATGATGCCGCCGAGGGGGCGCATGAAGAAGGCGACCGCGTAGGTGCCGAACGAGGCCAGGGTGCCCAGCACCCGGTCGACCTCGGGGAAGAACACCTGCGGGAAGACGAGGGCTGCGGCGGTGGCGTAGACGTAGAAGTCGTACCACTCGATCGACGTGCCGGCCATGGCGGCGAAGCCGGCGCGGAGGGCACGTCGGTGCGACGGTGCCTGCGGGCTGGCGGTTGAGGCGGACATACAGGGCTCCCTTGCTCTGTGGGCGGGTAGACGGGGGAAAGTCCTTCGGGCTGTGCCGACTATAGGACGATCGCGAGGCAGATGCTCAACGGAACAGCACAGACAGCCGACGATATGCGGCTGAATAGCGACGCAATCGCGCCATACGCCGGTAGCATCGGTGCTCGGGCAGTCGATCTGCGGTCCATGCGGTGCAGATCCGGCTACTTCGCCCGATTTCGAGAAGTCCTGCGTCAAGGGAGCCTCATGACCGCAGACAGCACCACCCCGCGGCGCATCGACCGCGACGTCGACGACCTGGACGGACGCCTCATCCACGCGCTGCAGCAGAACGGCCGTGCCAGCATCCAGGATCTGGCGCAGCGGCTCGACGCCCCGCGCGACTACGTCTCGCAGCGTCTGCACCGGCTCATCGAGCACGGCGGTCTGCGTGTCATCGCCGCCCTGGATCCCGGGTTCGCGGGCCATCACGTGCTCGTGCACGCCATGGTCACCGTCAGCGGACCCGCCCGTCCCGTGGCGGACGAGATCGCGCGGATCGATGACGCCGTCTTCGTCTCGATGGTGAGCGGGGCGCACCCGCTGGTGTTCGAGTCGCGGCACGGTGACGACGCCCGCCTGCACGAGATGCTCGACCGCGTACGGCGCATCTCCGCCGTGCGGCAGGTGCGGGTGACCACCTATGCCGAGGTTCTCAAGGGCTTCTTCGTCGCCGAGTCGCGCACCGAGATCGCCCTCGACGAACTCGACCACCTGCTCATCTCGGCCCTGCAGGGTGACGGGAGGGAGAGCTACCGTGCCCTGGCCGACGCGGTGCACCTGTCGCCGTCATCAGCCCGCTCCCGCGTGCGCCGGCTCATCGACGCGGGCGTGATCCGCATCTCGGCGATCCCCTCGGGCGGCCTGTCCCGCAACCGTGTGGCCGTGGGCGTCGGGATCACATTGAGCGACGACGCCGAGCCGGTCCGGCAATACATCCTCGACTCGCCCGTCATCGAATTCGCCGCGCGCACGCACGGCAGCTACGACTTCATCGTCACGATCGGCGCGTCCTCGACGGCCGGCGCCCTCACCGTGCTCGAGGAGATCCGCGCGCTGCCCCAGGTCGGCGGACTCGAGACCTGGACGCACCTCGACGTGATCAAGGAGGATTACGCCCGATCGCTCGGGCGCGTCCTCGCCTGATCACATCATGATGATCTCGGTGCCGTCCCGGTAGTCCTCGACCGAGGGCAGGACGGGGGCGGTCTCGACGCCGGCCCGGAATCCGCGCGCCCCGGCGAGCACGGGTCCGGGTCCGTCGAGTTCGATCCGGATGCTCCGCAGCCGGCGCGCACCGAACAGATGCAGCCTCCGGATGCCGACCGTCCGTCCCTCGCAGAGCAGGTCGCCGTCCGCGAAGACGCGGTGCCCCGAGATGCGCTGGCCGGCGGTCAGGTCCTCGACCAGTTCGAGGTGGTCGAGCTCGACGTCCTCCGGGAACGTCGCCTCCCACACCGCGTCACCGGCCCTCTGCAGCGCGGCATCGAACGGCTGCCCGAACCGACGGTCGATCTCGGCGGCGTAGTCCTCGAGCCGCGCCACGTCGTCGGCGGCGATCCGCCCGTCCCGGTCCGGCGGCACGTTCAGCAGCAGGTTCGCGCCGAGTCCCAGCGAGCGGTAGTGGATCGCCAGCAGGTGGTCGAGCGTCTTGGGCCGGTCGTGCGGATGCCAGAACCATCCGTGGCGCAGCGACACGTCGCACTCCGGCGGCAGGTAGCGCGGCTCGAACCCGAGCACCGCCTCGGTGTGCACATCGTTGGGCGTCCAGTCCGACACGTACAGCACCGGGTCCTCGGCCAGGCCGTCCTCGTTGCCCACCCAGCGGATGTCGGGATCGCCCATGTTGAAGATCACCGCGCCGGGCTGGTGCTCGCGGACGATGCCCGTGATGCGCTCCCAGTCGTACTCGCGACCGGCCGACCCTGCACCGTCGAACCACACCTCGACCAGCTCGCCATATCCGGTGCACAGCTCGGTGAGCTGCGCGCAGTAGAAGTCGTCATAGGCGGCGGCATCCGGGTAGCACTCCGCATTGCGGTCCCAGGGCGAGAGGTAGAGCCCGAAACCCATCCCCGCCTCGGCGCACGCCTCGGCGAGCACGCGCACCACGTCGCCGCGGCCGTCCCGCCAGGGGCTGGATGCCACGGAGTAGTCGGTGGTCGCGGTCGGCCACAGGCAGAAGCCGTCGTGGTGCTTGGCGGTCAGCACGACGTGCTGCGCGCCGGCGATCCGCGCGGCCTCGACCCACTGGCGGGCGTCGAGCTCGGCCGGGTCGAAGGAGGATGCCGGCAGCGTGCCGTCGCTCCATTCCACTCCGGCGAAGGTGTTCAGCCCGAAGTGGAAGAACACCGCGACACCGGCCCGCTGCCAGCGCAGCTGCGCGGGAGTCGGATGCAGCGCGGCCGTCTCCGCGGATATCGGCCGTGCCATGGGCTGCGGATCAGGGCTCAGGCGCGCGCGATGCGCTCGGCCTCTTTGGCGGCGACGATCTTGCGCAGCCCGGAGCTGGAGAACCGGTGGTTGCGGCTGTTGAAGTACAGCTCGATGCCGGCCTCCTCGCAGTACTCGCGACCGGTGAAGTCACGGTCCTGGTACTCGTCTCCGACGATGCGCACGTCGAGCTTGAAGGAGCGCAGGATGTCCTCGAGGTCCTGCTCGGTCGAGTAGGGCACGATCTCGTCGACGTACTCACAGCCGCGCAGCTGGATGTAGCGCTCGACCACGGTCTGGGTCGGCGCGTTCTTCTCGGGGCGGTCCAGCGTCGGGTCCATCTGCAGGCCGCAGATCAGGTAGTCGCACTGGCGCTTGGCCTCGGCGAGCATCATGATGTGCCCGGCGTGCAGCAGATCGAACGTCGAGAACGTGATCCCCACCCGCGGTCCCGGGTTGTAGTCCTGATGCTTCTTCGCGGCTTCCTGCCCCATTGCGCCTCCTTGGTCGGCAGTGATCGATTCTACCGGCGGGGCCCTGTGACGCTGTTCCCCGGGCGGTTGCCCCGCCCGGGGAACAGCGTCGTCCTGGCTGCGGGGCTCAGCCCGCCATCGGGCGGAAGGCGACCTCGGTCGGGGCCGACGGGCCCGTGTGCGGCAGCTTCTGCGTGACCGTGGCGGTCTGCGGCAGCGTCAGTTTGCGGTCGAGCGTGATCGACCAGCTGCCGTCCACGGCAGCCGTGGTCGTGGCATCCGACGGGCGCAGCCCAGGACCTGCAGCGGTCACGGAGACCTCGGCCCCCGGCGCCCCGACACCGCTGATCGTCACGCGGTCCCCGCCGAGCGTCGCCGTGGTCGGTTTCGGCGCGACGCCGGCCGCGTCGTCCTGCACGGCCGCGAGGTTCTTCATCCAGGTGAAGGAGCTCGCCGTGATGGTGTCGTCACCCCAGACCTTGCCGTCGCGGTCGACTGCGTAGGCGAAGAAGCCGCCCTTGGTGCCACCCTCCGGCTGCCACGTCGCGTACTTGTGCGCGAGGTACGACGGCGCGGTCGCGGGGTCGTAGATGCCCTCCGCATCACCCCAGTGCGTGCGGTCCTGCTCCTCGGGGAACGAGAAGCCGGGCAGGAACTGGCACGGCGCGATGTCGTCCGCGAACGTCGCCCAGGTGCTCTGCATCCTGCTCGCATCCCGGCCGTACGCCTGCAGCAGCACGAACGACACGTTGTCGGACACGGCCTCGAACAGCGGCGTGCTGCCGGTCTGGTTGGTGTCGAAGATGAACAGCTTGTCGGTACCCGACTTCGGGCCGATGATGTCGCCGAGCGCGTTGAAGACGCCGATCGCGCGGGTCAGGTCGTCCCCGGTGGGATACGACTCCACGTCGATGTCGATGCCGTCGAGCCCGTAGGGCGTGACGTACGTGTCGACCAGCTGCTGCGCGTACTCCTTGTAGGCCTCGTCGGTGAGCGGGATGTCGGCCTTCGCGAGCCTGTCGATCCACAGCGTGTAAACCACCCGGGTGCCCCGCTCGTGCAGCGTCGGCACGTACTCGTCACGCAACGTCGCCCAGTAGTCGGTGTCGGCGGTCTTGCCTGCGTCGAAGACCATCGCCACGTCGATCTCAGCCGGGAGATCGGTCATCTTCGTGACGTTCGGGTACGGCAGGTTCGAGTTGGCGTCGTGCGGCACCGTGACGTCGCGCCAGGTGCGGTAGTACGCCATGACCAGCGGATCGGCGGTGCACTGAGAGGTGTTCCCGACGGCTTCCTGCGTCGTCGTCTCGTCGGCCATGGCGGAGTTGCCGCCGAAAGCGGCGAGTCCGCTGAGAAGCACTCCGATGCTCAGTGCCGCTGTCGTTCGTCTCATCCTTCATCTCTCCTTCGAGTGGAGGGGGTTCCCACGCCCGCCCCTATGAGCCCCGCGCTTCGTCTATGGCGGCGTCCAGCGCCGTGAACTCCGACAGCGACAGCGCACTGCCGCCGTTCCAGGCCCGCTCGGCCATCGCGCGCAGCGGCGCACGGATGCCGGCGGCGACCTCTTCCACGGTCTGCGGACCGCCCTTGTCGGACCAGATCGCGAACGAGCATCCGAGCAGCAGCTCCGGGTACGGGGCGACGATCTCCTGCCGCACCGTGCCCTGGCCGTCAGGGCCCCACAGCCGCGGGAAGAGGCCCGGATGCCAGTCCGCCTCCCAGATGCGCTCCGCGGTCGGATACCGGTAGCCGGCGTTCTCGCCGAGCACGTAATAGAAGAGGTTGTCGTTCACGTTGACGATGCGGTGCCCCGCGGCGATCGCCTCGGACACCGGGCGCATACCCGCGTGCCAGTTGGTCCACCAGGTCAGCACGACCTCCGGGTCGAGCGGCACCTGCGCACTGCGCAGCATCCCGTCGTTCCACACCCGCGGCTGCAGGCCGTGCACACGCAGGTGCGCGGCGATCTCGTTCACGAAGTCGGTGAGCAGGTCGAAGCCGGTGCCCTCGGCGCCGAAGCGCTCGTGCGCGGCATCTGTCAGTGCGGGGTAGTCCTCGATGCGCTCGAAGGCGACGAACTCGTCGCCGCCGAGATTCCATTTCGTGCTGTGCGGGAACACCGGCACCATGTCGTCGATCAGGCGCTTCGCGAACTCGAGCGCCTCGGGCCGGGTGATGTCGAGCGCGTGATCCGTTCCGATGATCCCGGCCTCCGCCGGGTCGTCCGGATCCGTGCCCGGCGGCAGGCGAAGATCCGGATGCTGCGCCAGCACCTGCCTCAGGTGACCGGGCATGTCCAGCGACGGGACCACGTCGATGTGCAGATCGCGCGCGATGTCGACGATCTGCGCGGCCTCGGCGCTGGTGATGTGCTCGTCGGAGACAACCTCGGGGAACGCCGCCGACTCCAGGCGGAACCCCTCGTTCTCGGAGAAGTGCCACTGGAAGACGTTGATGCCCACGTCGGCCGCATCCCGCAGCATCGCGATGATCCAGTCGGCCGGATAGTACTTGCGCGCAGCGTCGAGATGGATGCCGCGCTCGGCGACGGCCGGGACGCCTGCGACCGAGCCGCGCGGGACGGCACCCTGCGCGCGCAGGTTGTGCAGCAGCTGGCGGGTGGCGCGGAAGGCGCCGACCGGCGTCGCGACGCGGATCTCGACGTCGTCGCCGACGACGATCTCGTACGCCTCACCGACAAGATCGGCCGGACCGATCAGGATGCGGGCCTCGCCGCCCTCGGGGATGTCGAGGGCGGCGAGGTCGGACTGCAGGCGCTCCGCCTCGTGGGCGAAGGCTGCGTCCGCGGCGATGACCCGCGCGGATGCCGGGCGCCAGGTGCCGGTGGTCAGGTCGGCCTTCGCAGGTTGTGGCAGTGCCGACCAGATCATCCCTTGACGCTGCCCTCTTCGACGCCCTTGAAGAACTGCTTCTGCAGCACAGCGAACAGGATGATGATCGGCACCAGGGCGATCATCGTTCCCGCCGCGATCACGCGCGGGTTCTGCCCGAACGTGGAGTTCAGGTAGTCCATGCCGACGGTCAGCGTGTAGTTCGCGGGATCGGACAGGACCACGAGAGGCCAGAGGAACTCGTCCCACGATCCGATGAACGCGAACAGGGCGACCACCGAGACCATGCCGCGGATGTTCGGCCAGACGATGTGACGCAAGCGCTGCAGGGTGTTCGCGCCGTCGATGGTGGCCGCGTCGAGCGTGTCCGCCGGGATCATGCGGCACGCGGCCGCCATCAGCAGCACGTTGATCGCTGCGATCGCCCCAGGCAGGAACACGCCCCACAGGGTGTTCGCGAGTCCCAGCGACTTGACCGTGAGGTACTGGCTGGTCAGTGTGACCTCGCCGGGGAGCAGCAGTGTGGAGAAGAAGATCGCCATGACGATGCCCTTGCCGCGGAACTTCAGGCAGCCGAGCGCATAGCCGCCCAGAGTGGCGAAGATCACGTTCGTGATCACGGTGCCGACGCCGATGAGCAGTGAGTTGCGGGCGTAGTCGAGCACCGGAATGGTGCGGAACACCTCGGCGTAGTTGTCCCAGTTGGGTGCGCTCGGGATGAGCGAGGGCGGGAACGAGTAGATGTCTTCGGCGTTGCCCTTGAACGAGGTGGACAACTGCCACACGAACGGGAAGACCATGATGACGAAGATGGCCAGCAGCAGCGCGTACTTGCCGATCAGGCCGCCGAGCGACGGCTTCAGGATGTCGGCGGAGCCCTTGGTGCGATAGGGCTTCTCGCGGTGCCGGGGCTCGCGCGGGGCGCGTCCCTTCCGCACGGCGTTCTCGGTCTGCTCCAGCAGTGCCGCGTTCTCGCGGGAACCCATCAGGCTCATGCCGACACCTCCTCAGCGCGCTTCGCGGCGCGCTGCGCACGGCGCACGCGGCGATTCGTCGCCATCTCCTTCAGGACATCGCCGTTGTTGGCGATGCCGACCACGAGCAGCGGCACCAGGGTCAGCAGGAACAGCACGATCGAGATCGCCGAGGCGTAGCCGATCTGACCGTTCAGGCCCTTGCCCATCGACTGGATGAGCATCACCATGCTCATCGACTGGCCGCCCGGCCCGCCGGAGCCGTGCGAGAGCACGTACAGCTCGGTGAACACGCGGACGGCGGCCACGCAGATCAGCACCGAGACGAGCATCATCGGGCCGCGCACGCCGGGAACCGTGACCGACCAGAATCGGCGCCAGGCGCCGGCGCCGTCCATCGCAGCCGCCTCGTGCAGCTCGCGCCCCACGTTCCCGAGCGCGGCGAGGTAGACGACCATGTAGTAGCCGAGGCCCTTCCAGACCGTCAGGCCGATGGCGCAGAAGATCAGCAGCCAGCGATCGGAGAGGAACTCGATCGGCCGGTCGGCGAGGCCGAAGAACTTCAGCGCCGAGTTGATGGTGCCTGTGCTGGAGAAGAGGAACTCCCAGACGATCGCGACCACGACGGCCGAGGCGATCACCGGGAAGTAGAAGGTCGTGCGGAAGAACCCGATCGCCGGGATCTTGCGGTGCACGAGCAGTGCCAGCAGCAGCGGGATGAACGTCAGCAGCGGCACGCAGACCACGACGTAGACGAGCGAGGTCGTCAGAGCGAAGCCGAAGCGCTCATCGGTGCCGAGCTTGGCGAAGTTGTCCAGTCCGACGAACTGGACGGGACGGAGAGGGCGAGCATCGGTGAATGCGAGGAACACCGTGTTCAGGAACGGCCACAGTGCGAACACCAGGACCCAGATCACGCCGGGCAGTACCAGGAGGTACGGCGTGTACCAGCGCTGTCGTCTCATCAGCTCACCCTCTCCGCTTCACGTCGGTTTACTCGGTGACGTTCTCGTTGGCGTAGTCCTGCCCCTTGGTCAGGGCCTCCTTCGCCGAGATGTCACCGCGGACCGCGAGCGCGATCTGCTGCTTGGCGTAGGTGTTCATCGCCTCGGTGAAGCCGGGGGCACCCGGGATGCGCGCGGCGTCCATCTGCTCGGCCGCGTACTTCGTCGCCTCAGCCTGCTCGGGGTTCTGCGCGGTCTCGGCGAACTTCGACGGGTCGGCGTTCGCCTCCTTGGTGCCGGGGAAGAAGCCGGCGGCCAGCTTGACGAACTCGATCTGGTTCGGGGTGTTCGTGACGAACTCGGCGAAGGCCAGCGCGGTCGCGGCGTTCTTCGACTGCGACGAGACGCCGATGCCCTGCAGGAACAGCGGAGCGTCGCCGAAGCCGCCGCTCACCTTGACGTTCGGCAGCAGGGTCGGGGCGTTGACCGCGAGGTTCTTGTCGATGTAGTTCGGGCCGGCGGTGGTCCACGCCACGGTGCCCTTGTTGAAGTTGTTGACGTTGTTGTTCGCCTCACCCGCGCCCTGAAGCGCTTCAGGGCTCACGCCGCCGGCCTTGTAGAGCGCCGCGTAGCGCTCGATGATCTTCTCAGCCTCGGGGGTGTCGAAGACGAACTCGCCGTCCTTCTGGAAGGGGTACTCCCCGCCCATGTCCGAGACCATCCACTGCAGCGCCTTGACGTCGGGGATGTCCGACATGGTCTGCACACCGGCCGCGGCGAGCTTGTCCGCGTCGTCGAGCGTCGTGGCGAAGTCGGCCGGCGGAGCGGTGATGCCGGCCTTGCCGAGCAACTCCATGTTCCAGTAGTTCAGGTTGGTGCCCAGGTACCAGGGGAACGCGTACGTGCCCTCGAGACCGTCGTAGCTGTAGCCCTCGACACCGCCCTCGACGTAGTCGCCGAGCACCTCGGAGTCCTTCTTCAGGTCGACAAGCTGGCCGACCTTGGCCAGTTCAGCGGCGAATTCCGGAGGCAGGTTGACGACGTCGGGCAGTTCGCCGGACTCGGCCTGCTGCAGGATCTTGTCCTCGTAGCCGTCGGCCGGCTGGTCGATCCAGTTGACCTTCACGCCCTCGTGCTCCTTCTCGAACGCCGCGATGACGTCCTCGAAGTACGGGGTGAACTTGTCGTTCTTCAGCGACCACGTCTGGAACGTGATGTTCCCCGTGATCTCGCCGTCCGTCGAGCCACCGCTCTGCGGGGCGCCGCCACCGGTGCAACCGGCGAGGACGACGGCGACCGACGCCGCGACACCCGCGGCGAGAATCGATCGGATCTTCATGGGCATTCTCCTTCGAAGTGGCCGAGGACCCCGTCGCAGTCGCGCTCCGGCATCCTTTACTAAAGCGATATAGTACGGTAAGTATGACACAACGTCTACCGAGGGGACAACGATGACCGGCGACCGCCGCCCGAACTTCGTGTTCGTGCTCACCGACGACCACGCACCCAACGCGATCAGCGCGTACGGATCGGTCGTCAACAGCACGCCGGGCATCGACGCCGTCGCAGACGCCGGGATGCGCTTCGACCGCGCACTGGTCGAGAACTCTCTCTGCACCCCCAGCCGCGCCACGATCCTCACCGGCACCTACAGCCACACCAGCACGGTGACCACGCTGGCCACCCACCTGACGAACGATCACGAGACGTTCATCACCGCGCTGCAGGCCGCCGGCTACCGCACCGCGATGTTCGGCAAGTGGCACCTCGGCCACGGCGAGGGCTACGACCCCGCGGGCTTCGACCACTGGGAGGTGCTTCCCGACCAGGGTGAGTACTTCGACCCCGAACTGATCACCGCCGAGGGCCGCGTGCGGCACGAGGGCTACGTCACCGACATCCTCACCGAGCACGCACTGGCCTGGATGGCCGAGCAGGGCGACGAGCCGTACTGCGTGCTGGTCTGGCACAAGGCTCCGCACCGGTCCTGGCTGTACCACCCCCGGCACGCGGAGCTCTTCACCGACCCGATCCCCCTGCCCCCGACGTTCGACGACGACTACTCCGGCCGGGGCACGCCCGCGCACAGCGCGACCATGCGCATCGCCGATCACCTCTACGACATCGACCTCAAGCAGGACCCACCCGCAGAGCTCGCCTATGAGGAGCGCGCGGTGTGGAAGTACCAGCGCTACATGCAGGACTACCTGCGCTGCGTCGCCGCCGTCGACGAGAGCGTGCAGGCGCTCACGTCGTTCGTCGCCGAGAGCGACCACGCCGACGACACCGTCACGATCTACGCCTCGGACCAGGGGTTCTACCTCGGCGAGCACGGCTGGTTCGACAAGCGGTTCATGTACGAGGAATCGCTGCGGATGCCGCTCATCCTGAGCTATCCCGCCCGCGTGCCCGCGGGGCAGGCATCCGAGAACCTCGTCTCGAACGTCGACATCGCGCAGACGATCCTCGACTTCGCCGGCGTCGAGGCGCCCGCCGGTATGCAGGGCACCAGCCTCGCACCGATGCTGACCGGTGAGGACCCGGCTCCGGTGCGCGACGCCCACTACTACCGGTTCTACGAACACGACGATCACATGCACCACGTCTGGGCCCACTACGGAATCCGCACGGATCGCTACAAGCTCATCTACTTCTACGCCGACGGGATGGAACTGCCGAACACCGGCAACCTCACCTTCCCGCCGGAGTGGGAGCTGTTCGACCTCGAGAACGACCCCCACGAGCTGCACAGCGTGCACCTCGACCCCGCCTACGCGGACGTCCGCCGCGAGCTGACTCTCAAGCTGTGGGACTTGCAGCTCGAGCTCGGCGACACCCCGCATCCCCGCCAGCCCGCTCCGGAAGGACGCACGCGATGATCACCCCTCTGCGTTTCGGCGCCAACTACACGCCGGCCACCGAGTGGATGCACTCGTGGATGTCGCTGGACCTCGATGACGTGCGCCGCGATTTCGCCGGCCTGGCGTCGCTCGGGCTCGACCACGTGCGCATCTTCCCGCTCTGGACGGTGCTGCAGCCGAACCGCACCCTGATCCGCGAACAGGCCGTCGCCGATGTGCGCGCGGTCGTCGATGTGGCTGCCGAGTTCGGCCTGGACGCCAGCGTCGATGTCATCCAGGGGCATCTGTCGAGCTTCGACTTCGTGCCCTCCTGGCTGTTCACCTGGCACGACAAGAACATGTTCACGCACCCCGATGCGCTCAGCGGGCAGGTCGCTCTGGTCGAGCGGCTCGGCGAGGCACTCGGCGGGGCGGAGAACTTCCTCGGCTTCACCCTCGGCAACGAGACCAACCAGTTCTCCGCCGAGACGCACCCGCACCAGTGGCCGGTCACTCCGGACGAGGCCGCGAACTGGATCACCTCGCTGCTCGACGCCGCAGATCGCTCGGCGCCGCAGCAGCAGCACGTGCACAGCGAGTACGACGCCGCCTGGTACATGGACGGGCACGGCTTCACCCCCGCGCACGCGTCGCGTCTGGGTGCGATGACCACCGTGCACTCCTGGATCTTCAACGGCACCGCCCAGCGGTACGGCGGCCGCTCCGTGGCATCCGACCGGCACGCGGAGTACATGATCGAGCTGTCCCGCGCGTTCGCCACGGACCCGGCCCGGCCGATCTGGCTGCAGGAGGTCGGGGCGCCGTCGAACTGCCTGACGGCGGATGAGATGCCCGGGTTCCTCGAGGCGACCGTGCGCTCCTCGGCCCGGACCGAGAACCTGTGGGGCGTCACCTGGTGGTGCTCCCACGACGTCAGCCGGAAGCTCGCCGACTACCCCGAACTGGAGTACTCGCTGGGCCTGATCTCCAACGACGGCGACGTGAAGCCGATCGGGCGGCGGTTCGCCGAGATCATCCCGGAGCTGCGTTCGCGCACCGCTGCACCGGCGCGCACGCTCGGGATCGTCATCGACGTGGACGACGACGAGATCCCGGTCAGTCGTGGCGCGATGAGCCCCGGCGGCGCGATCTTCCAGGCCTGGGTCGACGCCTGCACCGACGGCCTCGACCCCGCGTTCGTGACGTCGAAGGATGCCGCGGATGCCGGCATCCTGGCCTCCCGCGGGATCACCGAGCTGGTGCGGCCCGACCTGTCGACGGGCGTGGGCACCTACTCCTCGAACAACACGGTGGTGAGCTGAGCATGAGCCGTCCGAACGTCGTCGTCATCTATGCGGACGACCTGGGCTACGGCGACATCGGATGCTTCGGCTCCGACGACATCCGCACCCCGCACCTCGACCGGCTCGCCGCCCGCGGCGTCCGGATGACGGACTGGTACTCGAACTCGCCGGTGTGCTCGCCGTCGCGCGCGTCGCTGCTGACCGGACGGCACCCGGTGCACGCGGGCGTGCAGGAGATCCTCGGCGGCAAGCGCGGCACCCCCGGCCTGCCCGAGCAGCCGACCCTGGCGTCGCGCCTGCGGGACGAGGGCTACCGGACCGGCATCTTCGGCAAGTGGCACCTCGGTGTGGGCGAGGGCTACCGCCCGATGGATCGCGGCTTCTCGCGGCACTTCGGGTTCCTCGCCGGCTGCGTGGACTACTACTCGCACATCTTCTACTGGGGTCAGGGCCTGAATCCCGTGCACGACCTCTGGGACGACGAGCGCGAGGTCTACGACAACGGCCGCTACCTCACCGAGGTCATCGCTGAGAAGGCGGTCTCGTTCATCGCCGCTGCGGAGGGCGAGCCTTTCTTCTGTTACGTGCCGTTCAACGCGCCGCACTACCCGATGCACGCGCCGAAGGAGTACGTCGACCGGTTCCCGGAGCTGCCCGACGACCGCCGCATCATGGCGGCGATGATCTCGGCGATGGACGACGGAGTGGGCCGCATCCTCGATGCGCTCGACGCCGCGGGCGTCGCCGACGACACCATCGTGTTCTTCTCCTCGGACAACGGACCGTCGACCGAGAGCCGCAACTGGCTGAACGGCGAGGAGATCTCGTACGAGGGAGGCTCCACCGGCGGACTGCGCGGCAACAAGGGTTCGCTGTTCGAGGGCGGCATCCGGGTGCCGGCGATCATCTCGTGGCCGGCTGGGCTGCCGCAGGGCGTCTCGTTCACGGCGCCCTCGGCCATGATGGACGTGCTGCCGACCGTGCTCGAGGCGGCGGGGCTGCCCACGGCCGATGGCATCGACGGGCAGAGCGTTCTCGAGCCGCTGCGCGGAGCGGATGCCGCGGAGCGCACCCTGTTCTGGGAGTACGGCCCGCAGCTGGCCGCGCGGTGCGGCCGGTTCAAGCTGACGCTCGCGGCCCGCGAGCACCTCGGCGGCCCGTTCGACCCGGCATCCAGCTTCCTCGCCGACCTCGACGCCGACCCTGCCGAGACGACCGACGTGTCGGTGCAGCATCCGGAGATGGCGGCGAGCCTGCGGGCCGAGCTGATGGCCTGGGCCGAGAGCTTCGACTGGGACCCGACCCCCTGGCTGCCCGCCGCCTGACGTCGACTGTCAGGTCGAATTGCGACCTGAACGAACGGATGCCGCGCACACCGGCACAAAGCGCGACCTGGCTGCGCGGGCGCCTCCGCTCAGGCGCGCGGGCGGGCCGTGCTCTCGCGCACAGTGAGCGTCGGCCGGGGGCCGGGGCGATCGCCGGGAGCATCCGGCGAGTCGAGCCGCTCGAGCAGCAGGTCGGCCGATCGAACGCCGAGCTCGAAGGTGTCTCGCGTGAGCGACGTGATCGACGGATGCACCAGACCCGTGACCACCGAGTCGTCGAAGGACGCCAGGGAGAGGTCGCCGGGCACGGCGACGCCCATCTCCTGGGCGACGCGCAGCCCGGCGATGCACATCACGTCGTTGTCGAACACGATCGCCGTCGGCCGCTCCGCTCGGCTGAGCAGCCGGCGTGCGGTGGCGGACGCCTGCACAGGCGAGAAGTCGGTGGCGATCGTCTCGCCGGTGACACCACGGGACTCCTGCCCTGCCAGCACGGCGGCGCGGATGCGGGTGTGCTGGAACTCGGCCGGACCGGAGACGTAGGCGACCCGCGTGTGCCCGAGGCCGGCGAGGTAGTCGAACACGGTGTGCGCGGCGTCGTCGTCGTCGAGCCAGATGACGGCTGTGTCGTCGTCGGTGTCCTCGGTCGGCATCCTGCTGCCGATGACGACCGCGGGCAGCCGCAGGTCACGCAGAGCCTCGAGCCGGGGATCGTCGTCGCGGGGGTCGAGCACGATCACGCCGTCCACCTGATTCGCGCTGCTCCAGCGCCGGTAGGTTGCGATCTCCTCCTCGATCGTGGGCACGACCACGATCTGCAGGCCGATGCGGCGGGTCGCGAGAGACGACTGCACGCCGGCGATCAGTTCGGTGAAGAACGCCTCGGTGCCCAGCGTGCGGGCGGGGCGGTTGACCGCGAGACCGATGACGCCGGCCTTCGCGCCGACCAGTGCCCGTGCCGTCGAGCTCGGCTGCCAGCTGTGCTGCTCGGCGATGGCGAGGATGCGCTGCCTGGTCTGCTCGCTGACACCGGGGCGCCCGTTCAGCGCGAAGGACACCGCGCCGGGCGACACTCCTGCCTCGCGCGCGATGTCCGAGATGGTGACACGCTTGGACCGTGACATAGACTCACCGTACTAGATCGTTTTAGTTGCTCGTTCCCCAGCGGCGAGCACACCCACATTCTGGCATCCGAAGGACAGACACCGATGCATGAAGACACCTCCCTCACCGTCGGCCGGGTGAAGCGCGTCCTGACCGAGCGCGTCGTCCCCGCCATCCACTCGGCACGCGTTCCGCTCGAGATCGCCGCCCATCAGCTGCCGGGCGAGCCCATCGCCCCCGTCGAGGGCCTCGCCCTCGACTTCGAGCCGTTCTCCGCGGGCAGCATGTGGGGTCCCGCCTGGGGCACCACCTGGTTCCGTCTTCGCGGCGAGGTGCCCGCCGAGTGGGCCGGCAAGAAGGTCGAGGCGCTCATCGACCTCGGCTTCGACGTGAACATGACCGGCTTCCAGTGCGAGGCGCTCGCGTATCGCCCCGACGGCACGCCGGTGAAGAGCCTGAACCCGCGCAACCAGTGGCTGCCGGTGGATGCCGAGGCCGGCCAGGCCGTGGAGTTCTACCTCGAGGGTGCGTCGAACCCGGTGCTGCTCGACTACCATCCCTTCCTGCCCACGCAGGAGGGCGACATCAAGACCTCCTCCCACGAGCCGCTGTACCGGGTGCGGCACATGGACCTCGCGGTCTTCGAGTCCGAGGTGTTCGAGCTGTCCCTCGACCTCGATGTCCTCCTCGAGCTGCAGGCCGAGCTGCCCGAGACCAGCCCCCGCCGCATGCGCATCCTGCAGGCCCTGGACGACGCGCTCGACGTGCTCGACCTGCAGCGCATCATCGAGACCGCGCCGGACGCCCGCGCACAGCTCGCCGAGGTGCTGGCGGCGCCCGCCGAGGCCAGCGCCCATCAGATCGCCGCGATCGGTCACGCCCACATCGACTCCGCGTGGCTGTGGCCGGTGCGCGAGACGGTGCGCAAGGTCGCCCGCACCACCTCTTCGATGACGACGCTCATCGAGGAGCAGCCTCAGTTCAAGTACGGCATGTCCAGCGCGCAGCAGTACGCGTGGATGAAGGAGCACCGCCCCGAGGTCTACGAGCGGATCAAGGCCGCCGTCGCCGAGGGCAAGTTCCTGCCGCTGGGCGGCATGTGGGTCGAGTCGGACACCGTCATGCCCACGGGTGAGTCCCTCGTGCGCCAGTTCTCGCACGGTCAGCGCTTCTTCGAGCGCGAGTTCGGCATCCGGTCGAAGGGCGTGTGGCTGCCGGACAGCTTCGGCTACTCGCCCGCGCTGCCGCAGCTGATGCGCCGTGCCGGCTTCGAGTGGTTCTTCACGCAGAAGATCTCGTGGAACCAGCGCAACGTCTTCCCGCACCACAGCTTCCTGTGGGAGGGCATCGACGGTTCGCGCATGTTCACGCACTTCCCGCCGATGGACACCTACAACTCGCAGCTGTCGGGCATGGAGGTCGCGAAGGCGTCGCGCCAGTTCAAGGAGAACCGCGTAGCGACCCGCTCGATCGCCCCGGTCGGCTGGGGCGACGGCGGCGGCGGCACCACCCGTGAGATGACCGGCAAGGCAGCACGCCTGGCCGACCTCGAGGGCTCCGCCAAGGTCGAGTGGAAGCACCCCGACGAGTTCTTCGACGAGGCGAAGGCCGAGCTGACCGACCCTGCGGTCTGGGTCGGGGAGCTGTACCTCGAGCTGCACCGCGGCACGCTCACCAGCCAGCACGCCACGAAGGCGCTGCACCGCTGGGCCGAGCAGTCGCTCATCGAGGCCGAGCTGTGGGCGGCGACCGCCGCCGTGCAGAAGGGCGTCGAGTACCCCCACGAGGAATTCGACCGGCTGTGGCAGATCGTGCTGCTGCACGAGTTCCACGACATCCTGCCCGGCACGTCGATCGCCTGGGTGCACCGCGAGGCCGTCGAGGTGCTCAGCGGCGTGCTGACGGATGCCGAGACGCTGTCCGCCGCCGCCCGGAAGGCGCTGGCAGGCGAGGGCGATCGGGTGCTTCGGTTCACGCCGACGTCGGTCGGCGAGGGGCGCGCACTCGGCGCGTCCTTCGACGATGGGTCCCTGAGCCTGTCGAAGGGCGAGATGGCCTCGCTCACCGAACTGCCCGACGGCTTCCGTCTCGAGAACGACCTCGTCGCCGTCACCGTCTCGGCCCAGGGGCTCATCACCTCGGCGGTCGACAAGGCGACCGGACGCGAGACGATCCCGGCCGGCAAGCCCGCGAACCTGTTCCAGTTGCACCAGGACTTCCCCAACATGTGGGATGCGTGGGACATCGACCGCTACTACAAGAACCGGGTCGACGACCTGACCGCCGTGGCCGACATCTCGGCCTCCATCGTCGACGGCGCCGCGACCGTGCTGGTCAAGCGCGAGTTCTCCGAGTCGCGGATCACGCAGACGATCGTGCTGCGCCCCGGTTCGCGGACCGTGATGCTGCTCAACGACATCGACTGGCACGAGACCGAGAAGCTGCTCAAGCTGGCCTTCCCGCTCGACATCTTCGCGCGCGAGACCCTGGCCGAGACGCAGTTCGGCTTCCAGCGCCGCGTCACCCACGTGAACACCAGCTGGGAGGCTGCGAAGTTCGAGACCTCGATGCACCGGTTCGTGCTCGCACAGGAGGACGACGGCTTCGGCGCCGCCCTCGTGAACGACTCGATCTACGGCTACGACACCTCTCGTGAGGTGGACGGCGACGACGTCACCACGACGCTGCGCCTGTCGCTGCTGCGCGCTCCGCGCTTCCCCGATCCCGACACGGATCACGGCCACCACGAGATCGAGGTCGGCTTCGTGATCGGAGCGGATGCTGCGATCGCCACCGCCGAGGGCATCCGCCTGAACGCCCCGTCGACGCTGGTCCGCGGTGCCGACGAGGTGGAGCCACTGGTCTCCGTCTCGGGCGACGGCCTCGTCGTGTCGTCGGTCAAGCTGGCCGATGACCGCTCCGGCGATGTGATCGTGCGCGTGTACGAGGCGCTCGGCCGCCGGGCATCCGGCGAGCTGACCGTGGGCTTCCCGCACTCCGGCATCCGCGAGGTGTCGCTGATCGAGGACGACCTCGACGACGCGCGCACCGGCGGTGCGCTGTCACTGCGGCCGTTCGAGGTCCGCACCCTGCGCATCGTCCGCGCCTGACGTCCGCATCCCCGCGTGGCGTTCGCGCCACGCGGGGATGCTGTACGTCAACCGTCCAGCTCGAGCAGGCGGATGATCTCCTTGACCTCGTCCTTCGGACGCCGTGCCAGCTCGACCACGATGCCGTTCTCATCAGGCTCCAGCGGTTCGAGGGTGGCGAACTGCGAGCCGAGAAGGCTCTGCGGCATGAAGTGATCCAGCCTGCTGCTGAGGCGAGCGGCGATCGTCTCCTGCGACCCTTCGAGGTGGACGAACACGACGCCGGGGCCCGCGAGGCGATCGCGGTAGGTGCGTCGCAGAGCGGAGCAGGTGACGACGCCCGGCGTCCCTGATTCGGTGTGCACCTGGATCCAGGCCGCGATCCTGTCGAGCCACGGCCGGCGGTCCTCGTCGGTGAGCGGAATACCGGCCGCCATCTTCGCGACGTTGCCGGCCGGGTGGAGGTCATCGCCCTCTTCGAGATCCCAGCCGAGTCGTCCCGCGAGCATCCCGGCCACGGTGGATTTCCCCGAGCCGGACACGCCCATCACGACGAGCACGATCGGCGGATCGCTGCGCTCCCCGATCGCCATGATCACACCACCAGGTCGAGCAGCAGCACGCCGGCGAGACCGACGACCGAGATCAGGCACTCGAGAACCGTCCAGGTCTTGAACGTCTGCGGCAGGTTCGTGCCGAGGTACTGCTTGACCAGCCAGAACCCGGCGTCGTTGACGTGCGACAGGAACACCGAGCCCGAGCCGATCGCGAGCACCAGCAGTGCCACCTCGGGCGACGGCAGCGTGGCGGCGACCGGCGCCATCAGTCCGGCAGCCGTGATCGTCGCGATCGTCGCAGAGCCGGTCGCGATGCGCACGAGCACGGCGACGACCCAGCCCAGCAGCAGCACCGAGATGCCGCTGTCGAGCACCGCCCGTGTGATGACCTCGCCGATGCCGGTGTCGATGAGCACCTGCTTGAAGGCGCCACCTGCACCCACGATCAGCAGGATGCCTGCGATGGGCGGGAGGCTGCTCTCGAGCGTCTCCGCGAGCGTGGTGCGATTCATCCGGGCGGGAACACCGAGCAGGAAGATCGCGGCGATCAGCGTGATCAGCAGCGCGATCGTCGGCGTGCCGACGAAGTCGATCGCCACCTTCCAGGGACCGTCGGCGTCCGGAGCGATGACGGCCATGAGCGCCTTGCCCATCATCAGCACGACCGGCAGCAGGATGCTGGTCAGCGCGGCGCCGAACGACGGGCGGGGTCGCGCGGCGATGTCCTCGCCTTTGTCCTCCGCGGTGACGAACATCGCGGGAACGGGTACGGGCGCCCATTTCGCGGCGAACCGGCTGAAGACCGGGCCGGCGACGATGATCGTCGGGATCGCGACGATCACGCCGAAGGCGAGGGTGGTGCCGAGGTTCGCGCCGAGCGCGTCGATCGCGATCAGCGGGCCCGGGTGCGGCGGGACGAGGCCGTGCATCGCCGACAGACCGGCGAGCGTGGGGATCGCGATGCGCATCAGCGACAGTCCGGAGCGGCGTGCGACAAGGATGATCACCGGGATCAGCAGCACGAGTCCGATCTCGAAGAACATCGGAAGACCGATCACGGCGCCGACGACGCCCATCGTCCACGGCAGCATCTTCGGGCTCGACCGCGCGACGAGCGTGTCGACGATCCGGTCGGCGCCGCCGGAGTCCGCGAGCAGCTTGCCGTACATCGCGCCGAGGGCGATCAGCACGCCGACGCCACCCATCGTGGCGCCGAATCCCGTCGTGAAGCTGGTCAGTGCCTGTCCGGTGTCCATACCCGCACCGAGCCCGACGCCGAGCGCGCCGATGGTGAGGGCGAGGAACGGGTGCACCTTCAGCCAGGTGATCAGCACGATGATCACGGCGAATCCGATCAGCGCCGCCGCGATGAGCCGCGCGTCCGATCCGACGGGCACGATCTCCGCGCCTGCCATCGGATGGAGAGTCAAGGGAACCATCATTGTTCCTCCGCTACGAGAGGCGCCGTGGAAGCCGCAGCGCTTCTGTCTGATATTTGAAAGCACTGTAATTGAATAATCCGACTATTACAAGTGTGGGGAGGAATTCATGTGATCATCGGCTCTAGGCTGACCTCATGCGTCAGACACGCCTGCACGATGAGATCGTCGAACGATGGGGGTCCGAGATCGGCTCGGGCCGTCGCCCAGCCGACAGCAGGATCGTCATGGAGGATGCGATCGAGGAGTTCGGCGCCTCTCGAAGCGCGATCCGCGAGGCGGTTCGCGTGCTCGAATCCGTCGGCATGGTGCAGTCGCGCCAGCGCGTCGGGATCACTGTCACTCCGGTCGAGCAGTGGAGTCCCTACGACTCGCGCGTGCTGCGCTGGCGGCTCGAGGGTCCGGATCGCGTCGCCCTGCTGCGCAGTCTGAGCGAGTTGCGCAGCGCCGTCGAACCACTCGCGGCGCGACTCGCCGCCGAGCGCGCGACACCCGAGCAATGCGGCGCGCTCACCGCGGCACTGGTCGGAATGGCGTCGACGGCGCGAGCCGCATCCGACGATGAATACCTTGCGCACGACGTCGACTTCCACAGCGTGCTGCTGGAGGCCTCGGGCAACGTGATGCTCACCGGCCTGCGCACGATCGTCACCAGCGTGCTGGAGGGTCGCACGCACCACGCGATGATGCCCACGACGGCGAACGCCGAGGCGCTGCGCCTGCACGGAGAGGTCGTGGCGGCGGTTCAGGCCGGCGACGGCGACCTCGCCGAGCGGTCGATGCGCGCGATCGTGACGGAGTCGACGGCTGCGATCTCAGCGATGGCGGAGGCGGCTTCATAACAGATCCGAAAGAAGCACACTTCTTTCAGTCACTCTCGCGCGAAAGACCCAACGATCACCCCTGAGACTGGTATCAAGCCACTCATTCAAGCCCAGGGAGATCCTCATGGACCGCGACGACAGCACTGAACTCTTCGACATCGACGCCCACCAGCACTTCGGCCGTCCGTACTGGTTCGACAAGCACCCCTCGCAGGCCGAGGGCGAAGACTTCTGATCGTCGCCCCGAACACTTCCCGCCCCGCCTGATCGCTGCCGATCACGCGGGGCGTCGGCTTTCCGGCGTCAGTACACGACGACGGATGCCGGGTCGCGCCGCGTCGCGAGGACGATCGCGAGCACGCCGAGGAACCCGGTCGCCGCGATCGAGATCAGCGTGAAGAGCCCGCTGACGGCCAGCAGAGCCGCCTGCCCGACAGCGAAGGACGCCACCACGATGATGTTCTGCAGCACCTGGACCGCCACTACGGCGGAGAGCGCCCACAGCGGCGCCCAGTTCCACGGGCGCGGCACGACACGGATGCGACCGATCTGGGTCACGGCGATGACCACCAGGATGAGGGCGACGACCTGACCGGTGGTGCCGAGCATCCGCATCGCGGCGAAGTACTCCTCATCGTCGGTGCCGGGGTAGGTGAACAGGCTCATCAGCCACCACGGCCAGACGAGGTCCCAGACCGCGAAGGCGATCAGTGCGCCCGTGCCCAGCGGGCGGCGCGCGGTGACGCTGCCGCCGCGGCCGAGCCCGATCGCGAAGATCACCAGCGACGCCGCGAACAGCAACTGCGGCAGCACACCGGTCCAGACGCCGGGCATCGTGTTCGTCACCACCTGGAGCAGCACGGATGCCAGCAGCAGCACTCCCGCGGTGATCCAGGTGCGCCGACGCTGGACGCTCGCTGCCCCGCTCGCATCGACGTCGATCATGCGCTCACCCTAGCCTCCGGCACCGCTGCGCGGCATACGTCATCACCCCCCACCTGGCGGACGGATCTGCAGACGGCGGATGCCGGATGCCGGAATCAGCCGCCGACCGCAGAATCCTCCGCCGGCTGCGACGATGCCGGATGCCGGGTCGCCCGCGCGCCGAGAACGATCGCGAGCACTCCGAGGAACAGCACGCCCACGCCTGGAAGTTCGAACAGGATGCGGCCGGCGACACGAGCCGCCCCGTCGGCCGTGACGAACCGGAGGGACGCGAACGACGAGATCGCCGCGATCGCGAGCACCCCGGCGGGAGCCCAGTTCCAGGGTCGCGGAACTGCGCCCGCCAGCCCGATCAGGATGACCGTCGCGACTGTGAGCACGAGCACCAGGCCCAGATACGGGAACGTGACGGCGATCTGGGCGTCCTCCTGCTCGTAGAGATTGTCGGGGATCTGCGGGACCAGGCTGCTCACGAAAGCAGCCGTGAGCGGGTTCGCGACCGCGAGCTGGAGCAGAACGGTGGTCGTGGCGAGCGGCCGGCGGCCCGTGATGCTCCCGGCACGCCCCAGCCCGATCACGAGCACCAACACGCCGAATGCCCAGAGCACGTTCTGCGCGGGATGCATCCACGCGCGCTCGAACCGGGCCACGAAGCCGACAAGCGCGGCGAGCACCAGCAGGAGGCCGCCGATCACCCAGGTGCGGCGCTGCGCTCGGGCATCCTTCGCGGCATCCTGATCGCTCATCCCGCTCACCCTACCCGGGCCCCGCCTTGCAGGCGGCGGAGCATTCTGCGCACGGCGGACGGCACGCGGCGGCATCCGCCGCCATCCGCCAATCGGTCCGCCACCCGCAAATGGCTAACCCCCGTACCGCGCGACGATCTCCTCGGTGAGCGGCGGCCAGATGCGCTTGTGCTCGTCGCTGAACGGGACTCCGGAAAGGAACGCGGCCGCGAGATCGCGAGACCGGTCGACGAACAGGAAGCTGCCCAGCGCTCCGAAATGCCCGGCCGTCTCGGGCGGGAACGAGTCCGCCAGCCAGTGCGGGCTCTTGACCCCCTTGAGCTCGAACCCGAGTCCCCACTGGCAGTCCGCGAAGCCGCCGTAGCCGGGCACGACGCCGCGCAGCCCCTGGTGCGAGACCGTGAGTGCCAGACCGCGCAGCGCGCCCGGCACCAGGGTCGGCCGCAGCACCTCGCGGGCGAAGATCAGCAGATCGTGGATCGATGAGCGGGCGCCGGCCGACGGACGGCCGCTGACGTCGGTGTCGTCCATGCCGAGGGGAAGGATCACCTCGCGCAGCATCCAGTCGGCGAACGGCATGCCCGCGGCATCCGCGACGTGCGCGCCGAGTGCGTCGATGCCGGCGTTGGAGTAGATGCGCCGCTCGCCTGGCGCGCGCTGCGGCTCGGCGCCCTCCATGGGCAGGCCGCTGGTGTGGTCGAGCAGGTTCAGCACGGTCGCGCCCGCCGGTCCGGCGTGCTCGTCGAGATCGATCAGTCCACGCTCGATCGCGACGAACACGCCCCAGGCGGTGAGCAGCTTGGTCACGGATGCCACCGGCATGACCACGTGCGGATCACCCTGCACTGCCAGGGTCTCGGCGGAGTTCGTGACCCCGATCAGGGCCGGATGCGGGAAGCCGGCGGTCGCGGCGAAAGTCGTGGTCTCCACTGTCCCATCGTTCCATGTCGCCCGAACTCCGGGTTGCGCCGTTCGTCGGCGAGCATCGCGCTGAGCGGGGAACGCGTCAGCGCTTCTCAGCACGCCGGGCGGGACGGTCCTTGAGCCATGTCGCGACGAAGAGCACCATGAGCACAGCGATGATCCCGCGCACGATCCACAGGCCGGGCTCCCACAGCACTTGATAGGGCCCGGGGATCCCGAGGATGGACAGGATGACCGGGATCGTGGCGGCCTTTCCGACGGTTGCGAAGTCGGTGGACAGGCCGCCGACGATGCACAGGGCTCCGATCAGCAGCAGCACGATCGGCCAGACGTACATCGCCGGTGCGCCCTCGCCGCGCAGACTCGCTCGAACCGCCTTCACCAGCAGAGCGACCGGGAACACGAAGAAGAACCAGACGACTCCGCCGAGGAGCAGTGCCACTGCGACGAAGATCGGAAGCCAGATCAGCATCCACGGGCCGTCGCCGAGGAAGTAGTCCGGTTCGCGCAGGATGGCGAAGACCGCCCCGGCGAGGACCCCCACCGGCAGCACGAGAAGGATCCACCACAGGAACGACCTGCTGACGCGCTGGGCGTCCTGCATCTCCTCCAGCGCCTGCATGGGGCGCTCGGCCCGGATGCCCGCAGCCGCCGACAGGTAGAACTGGACCACGATGGCTGCGGCGATCATCGGGATGCCGAACAGGGCGATCATCACCGCCGCGCCATCGTTGTCGCGCAGGTCGAGCACGACCAGCATCAGCAGGGCGACACTCAGCGCGAAGAGTACGACCGCCGCCGTGGGGCGGGCGATCGACACCGTCGGTGCAGGGTCGGCCGGGACAGTCCGGTTCCGCGCCCTCGGTTGCGTCACGGCAGGCGCCGCTCAGGCGCCGCGCAGGCGCTCCGCGAGGTAGGCGTGCAGGTTCGCGAGCGGCACGCGCTCCTGGCCCATGGTGTCGCGGTCGCGCACGGTCACGGCGTCGTCGTCGAGCGAGTCGAAGTCGACCGTCACGCAGAACGGGGTGCCGACCTCGTCCTGGCGACGGTAGCGGCGGCCGATCGCGCCGGCGTCGTCGAAGTCGACCGTCCACTGGCCGCGCAGGCCGTCGGCCACCGAGCGGGCCAGGGGCGACAGGCGCTCGTTGCGCGACAGCGGCAGCACGGCCACCTTGACCGGCGCGAGGCGCGGGTCGAGCTTGAGCACGGTGCGGGTGTCGGTGCCGCCCTTCGCGTTCGGCACCTCCTCCTCGACGTACGCGTCCACGAGGAAGGCCATCATCGCGCGGGTGAGGCCGAACGACGGCTCGATCACGTAGGGCGTGTACCGCTCGCCGGATGCCTGGTCGAAGTAGGTGAGCGACGTGCCGGACGCCTCGGTGTGCGACGACAGGTCGTAATCGGTGCGGTTGGCGACACCCATGAGCTCGCCCCACTCCTTGCCCGCGAAGCCGAAGCGGTATTCGACGTCGATGGTGCCGGCGGAGTAGTGTGCGCGGTCCTCTTCGGGAACGTCGAACTGGCGGATGTTCTCGGGGTTGATGCCGAGGTCGATGAACCAGTTCCAGCAGGCCTCGATCCAGTGCTCGAACCACTCCTGCGCCTCGGCCGGCGGCACGAAGTACTCGATCTCCATCTGCTCGAACTCGCGGGTGCGGAAGATGAAGTTACCCGGGGTGATCTCGTTGCGGAACGCCTTGCCGACCTGGCCGATGCCGAACGGCGGCTTCTTGCGCGAAGCGGTCAGCACGTTCGAGAAGTTGACGAAGATGCCCTGGGCGGTCTCGGGGCGCATGTAGTGCAGGCCCGACTCGTCGTCGACGACGCCGAGGTAGGTCTTCACCAGGCCGGAGAACGCCTTGGGCTCGGTGTACTGGCCCTTGTTGCCGCAGTTCGGGCAGGGGATGTCGGCCAGGCCGTTCTCGGCCTTGCGGCCCTTGCGCGCCTCGAAGTCCTCGATGAGGTTGTCGGCGCGGAAGCGCTTGTGGCAGCTCAGGCACTCCACCAGCGGGTCGGTGAAGGTCGCGACGTGTCCGGATGCCTCCCACACGCGCTTGGGCAGGATGATCGACGAGTCCAGGCCGACCATGTCGCCCCGGCCGCGCACGAACGTCTGCCACCACTGCCGGCGGATGTTCTCCTTCAGCTCGGTTCCGAGGGGGCCGTAGTCCCATGCCGAACGGGAACCGCCGTAGATCTCACCCGCTTGGAACACGAACCCGCGGTGGCGGGCGAGGGCGATGACCTTGTCAAGACGGGACTGTTCGGCCACGGTGGCTCCAATGGTCGGATGCTGCGGGAGAACGCCCGTGATCACGGGCTTCCTCAAGTCTATCCGCGGTCCTCTACCGCACGATCCCGCGAGGGCGCTAGCGTCGAGTGCATGACGACTGTTCGGGGGGAACGAGCGCGCGGAGACAAGGACACCCGGTTCTTCGGGCAGCCCTGGGAGCTCGCGCACATCTTCGGTGTCGAGATGTGGGAGCGGTTCAGCTTCTACGGCATGCAGGGCATCCTGCTCATCTACATGTACTTCTCGGTCGCCGACGGCGGCCTCGGCGTCGACAAGGGCGTCGCCACCGGCATCGTCGGCGCGTACGGCGGCACCGTCTACCTGGCGACGATCCTGGGCGCCTGGCTGGCCGACCGGCTGCTCGGGTCGGAGCGGGTGCTCTACTACAGCGCCTGGGTGATCATGGCCGGTCACATCGCGCTCGCTGTGCTGCCGAACGTCTGGGGCCTGGGTGTCGGCCTCATCCTGGTGGCGATCGGCTCGGGCGGTCTCAAAGCCAACGCCACCGCCGTGGTCGGCACGCTGTACAGCCCCGACGACGTGCGCCGGGATGCCGGGTTCTCGCTGTTCTACCTCGGCATCAACCTCGGCGCCTTCCTGGGCCCTCTCATCACCGGCATCCTGCAGGACAAGGTCGGGTTCCACTGGGCGTTCGGCGCGGCCGCGGTCGGCATGGCGCTGGGCCTGATCCAGTACTCGTTCGGGCGGAAGCAGCTGCCCGAGTCGGCCAAGGAGGTGGCCAACCCGCTCCCCGCGAACCGGTACGGCATGTGGATCGGCATCGCGGCTGCGGGCCTCGTACTCATCGTCGCGCTGGTGCTGACCGGCGTGATCCGCGCCGACAACCTCGCCGGCGTGGTGATCCTGGTGACGGCAGTGGCTGCCGTCGCGTACTTCCTCGTCATCGTCTCGTCGAAGCAGATCGACGGCACAGCACGGTCGAGGGTGATCAGTTTCATTCCGCTGTTCATCGTGAACGTCGGCTTCTGGTCGCTGTACCAGCAGCAGTTCACGGTGCTGACGATCTACTCCGACGAGCGGCTGGACCGCGTCGTGCTCGGTTTCGAGATGCCGATCTCGTGGATCAACTCGATCGCCCCGATCTTCGTGATCCTGCTCTCCGGCACCTTCGCCGCCATCTGGACCAAGCTCGGCGCCAAGGCTCCGTCGGCACCGGTGAAGTTCGCACTGGGCGCGATGATCATGGGCCTCGCGTTCCTGCTGTTCCTGCCCTGGGCGAACGGGGCGCCGCACTCCACGCCGCTGCTCGCTATCGTGCTGATCCTGTTCGTGTTCACCGTCGCCGAGCTGTTCATCTCTCCCCCAGGGCTGTCGGTGACGACCAAGCTCGCTCCCGAGAAGTTCCACACCCAGATGGTGTCGCTGTACTTCCTCTCGGTGGCGCTGGGCACTGCGATCGCCGGCTGGCTGGCACAGTTCTACGACCCCACGAACGAGGTGCCGTACTTCTCGATCCTCGGCGCCATCGCGATCGCGATGGGCATCGCACTGCTGCTGTGCGTCAAGCCGGTGCTGGCGCTCATGAAGGGCGTGCGCTGACATGGATCAGCGCGTGAGCTTCATCACCCTCGCGGTCGCCGATGTCGCGGCATCCCGCGCCTTCTACGTGGACGGACTGGGCTGGAAGCCGATCTTCGAGGCCGACGACGTGCTGATGCTGCCGGTCGCCGACCGGGTCATCCTGTCGCTGTGGAGCGTCGAGGGTTTCACGGCCGAGATCGGCGAGGCCCCGGCATCCGGCGTCGCCCCTCTGACTCTCGCGCACAACCTTGCCACGCCTGCGGAAGTGGATGCGGTGCTCGCCGAGGCGGCGGCGCTGGGCGCACGTGTGCACCCCGCGCAGCACAGGGAGTGGGGCGGATACTCCGGCTACTTCGCCGACCCCGACGGCTTCCGCTGGGAGATCGCGGTCAACCCGGGCGACACCGGGAAGTTCGTGCTGCCCACCTGACGGCTCAGCGGTTCGGAAACGCCTCGCCGCCGCCGGCGGCGAGTGCCTCGGCGACGATGCGGATGTGGTCCTCGCCCATCTCCTGCGGCATCTTCGGCAGCATCTCGTCCCAGAACGCGAGCGCCGCTCCGCGCCCCTGCATCATGCCGGCCGGGCGGGCCAGCGCCCAGAGGTGCAGATGCGCCGAGCCGTCGTTCCACCGCGCGAAGTGGCTTCGGGCAACGCCGGGGATGCTCTTCACCGCCTGGGAGATCCGCTGCATGAGCGGGCCGTAGGCGGCCAGCACCTCGTGCGGCGCATCCTCGAGAAGCCAGTGCTCGCGCGGCGAGATCGCCCCGACGAAGGGCAACCCGCCGATGTCCCAGCCGGCACGTACCTGCCAGAGGTCGTCCTGCCAGATGGTGTGCTCGCTGGGTCTGCACGACGAACAGTTCTCCGGGTCGGCCTCGCCCCCGCGCGGCTGCTCCGGCACGAGCATCGGCTCGAGCGGCCGCATCGTGATCTGCTCGAACGCCCACGGCAGCCCCTCGGTGAGCGGCGTCGCGTCGAGACGCGCACCGATCGGGAGACGGGCGTGGAAGGCGGTGTCGGCCGGATGCTGCGCGAAGGGCTCTGTCATGCCCCCCAGGATGGCATGCCGCCTTGGTGTCGCGCCCCGGGCCGTGAGGAGTTCAGGCGGGCAGCACATCGAGGTAGGGCCGGGGATCCGGTGCAGCCGCTGTGCCGTGCAATACGACGCTGTCGGCGCCGGCCTCGCCGAGTGCGCCGACGCGGTCGGCGATGCGTGCCTCCAGCGCATCCAGCCCGGGATCGAGCTCGGTGTAGACGATGATGCGCGTGCCGCCGGGACGGCCGCTGTGCGCCCTGCCCGCGTCGACGATCTCCTTCGCCGCGCGCACGATGGCGGCCTCGTCGCGCCCGTCGGATGCCGAGAGCACGACGCCGTCGCCCAGCTCGCCCGCCAGCCGCAGGGTCTTCTCGCCGGTCGCGCCGATCACGATCTCCGGTGCCGACACCGGAGGCCAGTCGAGGGCGACCCCGTCGAGCTGCACGTAGCGTCCTTCGACGTCGACCGTCTCACCGTCGAGCAGGGCACGCACCGCCGTCAGATATTCGCGCAGCAGAGTGAGGGGCGAGCTCTTGCGCGCACCGACCTGCCCCATCCAGGACAGCACGCCGTGCCCGAACCCGGCGATGAGCCGGCCCGGGGCGAGGCGTTCCAGGGTCGCCACCTCCATCGCCGCGAGAGCGGGGTTGCGCAGCGGGACCGGCAGCAGCCCGATCCCGACCCGCGTGCGCTCCGACCAGGCGAGCGCCGCGGCCGCCGAGGCGATCCCGCCTTCGAGGAAGCAGTCCTCCCACAGCCACAGTTCAGCGACTCCCGCCGTATCCGCCGCCCTCACGATCGGCTGCAGGTCCTCGGGCGGCGACTGCGGCCGGAAGGTGATGCCGACGGTGGGCTGCGAACCGGAGGGATGGGTGCCGCTCATGGCGTCAGCCTACGAGAGCTCGGGCCTGCGCTCACCGGGATCGGGTCAGACCGCGCGCAGGGCGTCGCGATCGAGCTGGTCGAACTCGGTGACTCCGGCGAGTCCGAGCCGCGACCCGGCGCGGAGGTCAGTGGGTGATCGTGCGCCCGTCGGGGTCGCCGGGGCGCATCGGGCGCAGCCTGTCGGGCAGGGGCCAGGGCAGGGTGAAGCGCTCGGTCGGCGGTCGCTGCATGTCGCCGAAGTCGTCGACCTTCACGACGATCCGGCCTGGTTCGGTTCCTTCCGAGGGCGTGACCTCGACGAACTTCACGCGCAGCGGCGCGGGACCCTCGCCCTCCAGCATCCAGGCGTCGGCCAGCCAGCGCAGGCCGACCTGCTCCAGCGCGTCCTCTGCGGCGAGCCAGTCCAGACCTTCGCCCGCAGTGCGGCCGAGCACGTCGATCGCGACCCAGTCGTCACCTTCGGCGCGAATCCATCCGATCAGCTCGCCGTCGTCACGGCGATGCGGGATCCAGTCTTCGGGAAGCATCCCTCGACCCTACTCGCGCGGACTCACCACCCGGTCTGCAGCAGCGTCTGCACGACGATGGCGAAGACGATCTGCACGGCCAGCGCGGCTCGCCGCACCCGGCCCGAGTACAGACTCAGCCCGAGTAGCGCCCACGGTACGAACGGCAGCCAGATGCGCTCGACCTCGGCCCTGCTCATTCCCGACAGGTCGGCGACCAGGACCATCGCCCAGCCGGCGAGCGTGAGCAGCAGCGCGGTCCGGATGCCGAGGTGCTCCCGCTCTGGAACCGCCGTCCTGTCGCGCGAGCGGGCGGCGGTGCCGATCGCTGCGGCGAGTGACGCGCCGACCATCGGACCGGCGCTGATCGCGAAGGCCGCGAGGTTGCCCCACAACCAGTACTCCGGCGGACGCCTCGACGCGACGCCGTCCCAGTAGCGCTGATGCAGCACCGGGAACGCCTCCCACCAGGCGAATCCGGCAGCGGCGAACGCGAGCACGACCGCGAGCGCCGCCCCGGCGGCGATCGGCAGGGGCCGCCATGAGCGACCGGCGATCAGCACCGCCACGGCGAGTACGCCCAGCAGAGGCAGACCGTACGAGAGCATCACGCAGTAGCCGAGCAGCAGCCCGGCGAGCACCGACCAGGCGGCCATCGCTCGGCGATCCGCCGCCCGCGCCGCGTGCGCGAGCGCCCAGATGCCCCAGGCCGCGACCGCGGCGAACATCCCGTCACCCGACACGGCGACCCAGATCGCGGCGGGCCCGAACACCAGCAGTGCCGCCGCCCGGCGTGCGAAGGTCTCCGCGCCGAGCGTGCGCATCGTGCCGAGGACGGCGACGGGTATGGTCACGCCGATCACGGTGACCACCACACCGGCGGCGAGGCCGCTGCCCAGCCCGATCCGCACCAGCACGTAGAAGAACAGCAGCGCCCCCGGCGGATGCCCGGCGATGTGCACCGGCCAGTTGTCCGGACTCGAATATGGGATGCGGGAGACGTACTCCCTCAGCGTCGCACCGAAGTCCGTGATCTCTCGGGCGGTGCCCAGGTACTCGTAGCGGTGGTTCAGGATCGATCCGATGCCGTCCAGCCCGTCCACCAGCGCGAGCGAGAGCAGCCAGCCGAGGGCAGCCGAGAACACCAGCGGCTGCAGCATCCGCCAGCTCAGACGGGTGGCGATGCGATCGCCGAAGACGATCGCGAGCACCCCGAGCGCGATCGCGACGGCGGTCGCGGGGCCGACCCGCGGCAGCCACTCGGCGTGCAGGGGCGGGAACCAGCGGACGCGCACGTTCCAGCCGGTCAATGCCGGAACGGCGACGGCGGCAGCGATCAGCACGCCGGCTCCCGCCCCGCCCCAGATCGCAAGACGGGCGCCGGGCCGCGCCCCCCGGTGACGGCCCGGCGCACTCATGGACGCCCCGCAGGGGGACGCAGCGCAGCGCTGGCGAATTCCCGCACTCCCGCGTCGAAGGGCACCTGCGGCCGCCATCCGAGTTCGGCCCGGATGCGGGCGGAGGACGCGGTGATGTGCCGCACGTCGCCCATCCGGAACTCCCCCGTCACGACAGGGGCGGGTCCGCCCATCGCCTGTGCGAGAGCTGCCGCGAACTCCCCGATCGTGTGCACCTCGCCGCTGGCGACGTTGAAGGCCCGCACCGTGCCAGCATCGACGCCGGCGGTCCAGTCCGCTGCGGCGAGGTTCGCTCCGGCGACGTCGCGCACGTGCACGAAGTCGCGCCGCTGGCGTCCGTCCTCGAAGACCCGCGGAGCTTCACCCCGCTCCAGCGCCGAGCGGAACAGCGAGGCCACGCCCGCGTACGGCGTGCCCTGCGGCATGCGCGGTCCGTATACATTGTGGTATCGCAGCAGGGCGGCGCGACCGCCCGTGCTCCGCGCCCAGTCCCTGGCGAGCAGCTCCTGCTCGTACTTCGTCGCGGCATACACGTTGCGCGGATCACAGGCCCGGTCCTCGTCGATGAGTGCCGGCTCCAGGGGCTCTCCCGAGCTCGACGTCGGTTCGAAGCGGCCGGCTTCGAGCGCCTCCCGGGCACGCGGAGGGGCCGCCACCAACCGGTCCCCGTCGCGGTAGAGGCCCTCGCCGTACACCACCATCGACGAGGCCATCACGAGTCGTCCGACCTGCGCGTCGCGCATTGCCGCGAGCAGCACGGCGGTCGCGAGCGAATTGGATGCGACGTAGTCGGGGGCGTCCGAGATGTCGACGCCGAGTCCCACCTTCGCCGCCTGATGACAGACGACGTCGACCTCGTGCAGGCAGCGGTCGACGACCCGCCGGTCGCCGACGTCGCCGACGACCAGCTCGGCGCCGGGCGTCTCCATGACGGCGTCGTACGAGTCGGAGGCGTGCACATCCGGCCGCAGCGAGTCGAGCACGCGCACCTGCCACCCCGCGGCGAGCGCGGCTGTGACCACGGCGCCGCCGATGAACCCGGCACCGCCGGTGACCAGCATCCGCGGGGCCATGGTCACTCCGCCGCGGGCTGAACGGGGCGGGCGAGGATGCCTGCGGAGACTTCGCCGGGCAGCATCGGGGCACCCGGAGGATCGAGCGGCAGGTCGGCGACGATGGCCTGCACGGCCGCGACCAGCCGGGGCGTGGCCGCCGCCATCACGGCGAACACGCGCTCCGCGGTGACGGACGTGTCCTCCCCGCCCCCGCCGTGCTCGGTGTCGGTGTCGGTGATGATCGCGATGTTGAGATGCGCCAGGCCGAGCTCGGCGGCGAGCGAGGCCTCGGGCAGCTGCGTCATGTTCACCAGCCCGGCGCCCATGGCCCGGTGCCAGTCCGCCTCGGCCCTCGTCGCGAAGCGCGGACCCTGGATGACGACGCTGGTGCCGTCGGGATGCACCCGTTCTCCGAGGCGCTGCAGCGAGGCGAGGGCCCGCTCGCGCAGCTCCCGGCTGTAGGGCTCGGCGAACGGCAGGTGCTGCACGCCGCCCTGCTCACCGTCGAAGTACGTGTCGGCTCTGCCGGTGGTGCGGTCGATGAGCTGGTCGGTCAGTGCCAGGTCACCGGGCCGCTGCGTGGGCAGCAGCCCTCCGACCGCGTTCGTGGAGACGAGCACGCGCGCACCGAGCGACGCGAGCGCCCACAGCTGCGCACGGCTGTTCAGCCGGTGCGGCGGCACCGCGTGCCCGGCGCCGTGTCGCGCGAGGAAGGCCACGCGTCGCCCGCCCAGCTCGCCGGTGGTGATCCCTGCGACCGGCCCGTGAGGCGTCGCCACCGGGTCGAGCGGCACGGCACCGCGCAGCGGAAGGGCGGAGAGGCCCGAGCCGCCGACGATGGCGACCTCGACCGGAGTGTTCGCGTGTTCCATGCATCCAGCCTGCGCCCCCGCCCCGCGCACAGGCGAGTGATTTCCTTACGCACCGGTGACAGCACCGGGTGCGCCGGGCGCACTGTCACCGGCTCGTAAGCGGATGCCCGGTGCCGCGGCGGCTCCCCGATCGCACACTGTGATCATGAGCGCGTCAACAGACCCCGCGACGGGGCGTCACGCATCGGTGACGGACCGGCTCTCGGGCGCGCTGCAGGGCCGAACCGCGAGGATGCAGCGGGTGCTCGGCTCTCCCGTGCGCGACACCAGGATGGCCGTCGTGCTGGGCAGGATCCTCGGGATCGCGTTCGCCCTCTGCTTCCTCACCGGCCTGTACAGCCATGTGCTGCAGAGCCCGCTGCCCTGGCTGCCGCTGCCGACACGACCGACCTGGCTGTACTCGTGGACGCAGGGCATCCACGTGATCGCCGGCACCGCGCTGGTGCCGCTGCTGCTGGCGAAGCTGTGGACTGTCTATCCGCGACTGTTCCGCTGGCCGCCGGTGCGCGGCCCGCTCGATGCGCTGGAGCGCGCGTCAGTGGCCCTGCTGGTGGCGACCGCGCTGGTCGAGCCTGTCACCGGCATCCTGAACGTGCTGCAGTGGTACCCGTGGTCGTTCTCGTTCCGGCGCACGCATTTCGCGTTGGCGTGGGTGCTGATGGGGGCGCTGCTGTGCCACATCGCCGTGCAGCTGCCCTCGATCCGGCGGTACTGGAGAGCCGGAGCCGCCGACGCGCCGGCCGATGAGGAGGCCTCGGATGCCCGATGAGCGGACCCGCATCTCACGGCGCCGGTTCCTCACCGGGGTCGCCGCCGGTTCGACCGTGCTCGGCACGCTCGCACTCACGCACACCGCACTGCCGTGGGGACCGTTCAGCCTCGACGAGCAGCGCCGCCGGCTGGATGCCCCGCAGCAGCTGCCGGTGAACCGATCCGCACGCGAAGCCGGCATCCGCACCGGCGACATCGACGACTCGTGGCGGCTGGTGCTGCGTCGTGGCGAGCGCACCGTCGCACTGTCGGCGGCGGACCTCACCGCGCTGCCGCAGCGCACCGAGGAACTGCCGATCGCGTGCGTCGAGGGATGGACGGCGACGGCGACCTGGCAGGGGGTCCGCCTCTCCGAGCTGATGATGCTCGTCGGCGCCGCCCCCTCGGACGATCTGCGGCTGCGCAGCCTGCAGCGCCGCGGTGCGTTCGGCGTGACCACCATGCCCGCCACGTACGTGCGGGACCCTCTGACGCTCATCGCGCTGCGGGTCAACGGAGAGCGGCTCTCGGCCGACCACGGCTACCCCGCGCGGGTGATCGCGCCGGGTCGGCCCGGCGTGCTGCAGACGAAGTGGCTGACCGAGATCGAGGTGATCTGATGCGCGCGACGCGGATCGTGCTGCTCGCCCTGGGTGCGGCGGGCATCGTCTACGGCGCCTGGCTGCTGGTGACGACGCAGCGGCCGGACCAGTTGCTCTCGGTGGCGCTCTGGCTGGCAGGCGCGATCATCGCGCACGACTTCGTGCTGGTGCCGCTGCTGACACTGGCCCGCGGCTCTCGCGGCTCCCGCGGCTCGGCCACGTCCTGACGCCGCTGTCTCCTTGAATGCTCCGGTCTCGATGGATGCGGCTCGTCCGGTGCCCACACCCGCAACGTGTGAGACCGGAACGGGGAATGCCCGGTCAGCGGCGCAGCCGCGCGAAGACCCGGCCGGAACTGACCCAGCGCTCCTGCACCCCGAGGCCGGCACGGCCGGCATAGCCGAGGAGGGCCCGGCGGCCGACCTCGTGCCAGGGGAACGGTGAGCTCGTCCGCCCGCCGGCGTCGACCAGCCGGGCGAGGAAGCCGCGATCGCGATCGCCGTCCTCGTGCAGCTCGGCGAGAATCGATCCGCCCGGAGCGAGCAGCGTCGCGCACCGCTCGAGCAGGGCGCCGGGGTCGCCGCCGATGCCGATGTTCCCGTCGATCAGCAGCACCGTGTCCCACTCCCCCTCTCTCGGCAGCGGGTCGAACACCGAGCGCCGCAGCACGGGCAGCCCCTGGGCCGTGGCGTGGTCGACCGCGGCGGCCGAGACGTCGAGCCCGAGGGTCAGATGGCCGGCGACGATCGCCGCGCGCACCATCCGGCCGGGTCCGCACCCGACGTCGAGCACGGTGCCACGCGCACGGTCGACGACCGAGTCGTCCGCGGCGTCGGCCGCGGCGAGGAACCGGCCGATCTCGACCGGCGACCCCGTGGGACCGTCGTGCTCGACGAGCTGCAGTGACCCGCCCCCGCTGCGCAGCGCGACGTCGTAGGGCGCGTCGCCGCCGGCGCCGAAGTGCCCGGATGCGGTGTGCGCACCGAATCCGGCCGCCGCGACGCGTCCCGCCACGACCCGTCCGGCATCCGCCTCCACGGCCCTCCGCATCATGATGCCCTCCGCATCCATGCATCCGACCCGCCGGCATCCGACCGCCGGGCGTCCGGCGCCTTCGCGCCGAACCCGCCGAGCTCCGCCACCACCGCCGCGACGCGACCGCCCTGGTCGACCAGCCGTCCGACGCGCGTCAGCGAACTGATGTCGTCGACGTCCTCGAGGGCGATCACGTCGTGCACGCGCAGGCCGGCGTCGACCAGCCGCGCGCGCATCATCGCGCCGGTGTCGTCCTGCGACATCGGCACGCCGCGCACGAGGTCACCGCGACGCCGGACGTGCCCGGCGAGGCCGAGCAGCCAGAAACCGCCGTCGACAGCCGGGCCGAACCAGGCGTCGACGTCAGCCGGCCACTGGTCCGCCAGCCGGGCAAGCAGGCCGGGGTCGAGCTGAGGGGTGTCCATGCCGATCAGCAGCACCGGCCCGTCGATCTGGTCGAGCACGGCGCCGATGCGCTCGTCGAGGCCGCCGTCCCCCTGCGCGACCTGCTCGAAACCCGGAATGCCAGGCAGGACGCCCTGCACGCACAGCACCCGCCGGTCACCGACGCGGCGGATCCGCGCGACCGTGTCATCCAGGCACGCCCGCGCCACGCGTGCGGCCTGCTCCAGGCTCAGCGGCGGGTGAAGCCTCGTCTTCACCCTCCCCGGCCGGCACTCCTTGGCCATCACGATCAGGGTGGTCATGCATACCTCCGCAGCATCCTCGACATGTCGCGCACCGCCTGCAGCGTGCCGCGAACCGTGCCGGTGACCTTCGACCTGCCGATGCGGGGCAGGTAGTCCACCGGAACCTCCCCGATGCGCCAGCCGGCCCGCCGCGCGCGCAGCAGCAGCTCGAGCGGATAGCCGCTGCGACGGTCCTCCAGGCCGAGCGCCAGCAGACGCGCCCTGTCACCGGCCCGCATCGGCCCGAGATCGTGCACGTCGACGTCGAGCCGGCGGCGCACCCACCACAGCAGCGCGGCGTTCGCGAATCGCGCGTGCACGGGCCAGGCTCCCGACCGGACGGGCACCCGTCGGCCGAGCATGAGGTCCTCGGTGCCGGCACGCACCGGCGCCACCACGCGCTCCAGCTGCCGCGTGTCGAACGAGCCGTCCGCGTCGCAGAACGCCACGATCGGCGCGGTGGCCGCCGTCAGCCCGGCGTGCACCGCCGCACCGTATCCGCGCTGCGCCGCCGGCACGACGGTCGCGCCGAGCCGGGCGGCGATCTCGGCCGATCCGTCGCTCGATCCGTTGTCGACGACGATCGCCCGCCATCCGACCGGGATGCCCGAGAGCACGCCCGGCAGCGCATCCGCCTCGTTCAGGCAGGGAAGCACGACGTCGACTGCGGAGTCCATATTCCGACCGTAGGAACATCCGCGTCGCCGTACCCCCGTCCATTCCTTACGAACCGGAGAAGCATGGTCGGAAAGGCGCCTCCAACCGGCATCCGCCGTCCTACGCTGGGGGCATGTCCCGCCCGCAGATCCCGGAGAAGGCGGCCGACCTCACCGATCGGCGCGTCCTCGTCGTCGAGGACGACGCGACAGTCGCCGAAGTGGCCGTGACCTACCTGCGCGCCGCCGGCTTCCTGGTCGAAGTGGCCTCCGACAGCTTCTCGGCGCTCTCGGCGGTCGAGCGAACTCGACCCGACCTGATCGTGCTGGACCGGATGCTGCCCGGCATCGACGGCGCCGAAGTGTGCCGGCGCATCCGCGCGACGTCGCAGGTGCCGATCATCATGCTCACCGCCCTCGGATCGGCGGAGGACCGCATCTCGGGACTCGAGGCGGGCGCGGACGACTACCTCGCGAAGCCGTTCTCGCCGCGCGAGCTGGTGCTGCGGGTGCAGTCCGTGCTGCGTCGCAGCCTCGCGCCGCACACGCCGGAGGCGCCGTTCGACATCGGGCCGTTCCATCTCGACGCCTCCGCGAGGCGGGTCGCGCGCGGCGGGGCGGACCTCGACCTGTCGGCTCGCGAGTTCGACCTGTTCTCGTTCCTGCTGAAGCATCCGCGGCAGACATTCGACCGGCAGACGCTGCTGCGCAGCGTCTGGGGCTGGGACTTCGGCGACCAGTCGACCGTGACGGTCACGACCCGCCGGCTGCGGGAGAAGATCGAAGCCGACCCCGCCAATCCGGAGATGCTCGTGACCGTGTGGGGCGTCGGATACCGTCTCGACGTCGGGGAGGCATGATGCCGCTCCCCGACCTGCTCTCGATCATCGGGATGTCGCTGGGTGTCGCCCTGCTGACCGGGGCCATCGGCCTGCTCGTCCTGCACGCGCTGCGCAGCAGGCGCCTGCTCGTGCAGCTGGTCGTGGTCGTGCTGGCCGAGGCGCTCACCCTCGCCTCCGGTGTGCTGGCGGTCGCGCAGGCGATGTACATCTCGGCGCATGACTTCCTCGTCGTGGTGGTGGTCACCGCCGTGTCGACGCTCATGGCGATCGGCATCGCGCTGGTGCTTGGGCTGCGGCTCTCCCGCGCTGCCCGTCGGCTGCAGGCGCTCACGCACTCGGTCGGCGACGGCGAGATCGTGGCGAGCGGGGATCCGCTGCCTGCCGGCGGTGAGCTGCAGCGGATCGCCGAGGAGCTCGCCACCACCAGCGCGCGCCTCGCCGAGGCGCGGGCCCAGGTGCGTGCGATCGACGAGTCCCGGCGCGAGCTGATGACGTGGATCTCGCACGACCTGCGCTCTCCGCTGAGCGGTCTGCGCGCGATGACGGAGGCGCTGGAGGACGGCATGGCCGAAGATCCCGCCCGGTTCCATCGCCAGATGCGGCTGCAGGTCGACCACCTCACCTCACTGGTGGACAACCTGTTCGAGCTCTCCAAGATCTCATCGGGCACCCTTGTGCTCACGCCGGTGCCCCTGTCGCTGCGCGACCTGGTCAGCGACGCCGCGGCCGAGCTGGCCCCGGTGGCGAGAGCGAAACGGATCGAGCTGGTCGAGAACACCAGCCCCGACCATGTCGTCGTCGCCGATCCGGCCGAACTGTCGCGCGTTGTGGCGAACCTGCTCATGAATGCGATCGAGCACACCCCCGAGGGCGGCGTGATCCGCATCCGCACCGAGCAGAGCGCCGACACTGTCACGCTGTCGGTGCACGACTCCGGCGCCGGCATCGCCGACGAGGACCTGCATCGCATCTTCGATCCCGGCTGGCGAGGCACGCGCGCGCGAACGCCTGACGCCGCCGGCGCCACGGGCGCAGGCCTGGGGCTGGCGATCGCGCAGGGCATCGTCGAAGCTCATAGCGGGCGGATCACCGCCCGGAACGAAGACGTCGGATGCCGCTTCGAGGTGGAGCTGCCGGTCTGACTCCTGGCCGGTCCGCACTCAGTGCGTGTACTCCATGAGCTCGACGCCGAGCGTGCGGAACGCATCGTGCGCACGCAGCCGATGGCTGATCGAGAGGTCGTCGAAGCAGACGATCAGGGCGTAGACCACTCCGGCGCGCGGGCCGCCGAGCACGCCGGCCTCGACGCGCACGCCGCGGTCGCGACCGGTCTTGTTGATGAAGAGCAGACCGTGCGCGTCCTGGTCGTGCGCGAACGGGTCGAGGCCGGTGGATGCCGCCACGAGGCTGAGGTCGTAGTTCAGGTTCAGCCATTCGGCGACCTGCGCGCTGACGGTCGCGTCGATCACGGCGGAGTTCACCAGCGACGAGAACAGCAGCGCCAGTTCCTGCGTGGTGCCGACGGCGACCTGCGGCGCGTCATCCGGTCCGCGCTGGTCGCGGAAGCGGTCGAGCAGTGCGGTGCGCGGCATCCCGAGCGAGGCGATCCGCGCGCGGATCCGCTCGTGTCCGACCCGCTGCAGCAGCGCGTTCACGGCGTTCGGGTCTCCGACGGTCGCGGCGAGCACCGCGAGGTCGACGATCGGCAGCGCGGGTGCGCGCAGATGCCGCCACAGCCCCGACGACGAGACGAGTTCGAGATCCGCCCTGTCGATGATCTCGAGGGCGTCGATCGTGCCGGCCTCGATTCCGGCCGCGACCTCGATCAGCAGCGGGACGATGCCCAGCCCTGCGATCGGCATGGTGACGTGGTCATCACCGCGCAGCACCGGCGTGGCGCTGTCCAGATCGGCGACGTGCACCGAGACCTGCGCTCCGGCATCCGCGAGTTCCTCGAGGGCGCGCAGCGTCGAGGTGAACGAGCGACGGCCCGCGGCGGCGCGCCGCGGCACACGGCGACCGCCACCACCGCGCGACGAACGCCGCACTGTCGTTGACGAGCCTTCGACGGGCTCAGGGACCGGGGCGGAGGAGGAACCCACGCTGTTCCTTCCACGTAGGGGGGTTGCGGAGGATGACGGGTGCCTGGGCGGCTTCCGCGCGTCGACGTGCGGAAATTCGTCCCCAGGCTCCTTCGCTATCGTAACCCCCGCCCGTGACCGTCACGGACGGGGGCCCAGGACGGTCACCAGATCGTGACGCGCTGCCCCTCGGGAAGGTACAGACGATCGCCCTCGGTCACGTCGAACGCGTCGTAGAACGCGCCGATGTTGCTGACGATCTGGTTGCAGCGGAACTCGTTCGGCGAGTGCGGGTCGATCGTGAGCAGGCGGATGGTCTCGGCGTCGCGGCTCTTCTGCTGCCAGACCTGCGCCCAGCTCAGCAGCAGGCGCTGCACACCGGTGTAGCCGTCGATCTCCTGGGCTGCTGAGCCTGCCGAAGCACCCAGCGCGATCTCGTACGCCTTCAGCGCGATGCCGAGGCCGCCCAGGTCGCCGATGTTCTCACCGATGGTGAGTGCGCCGTTGACCTTGTTCTCCTCGCTCAGACCGACCGGCACGAGCGCGTCGTACTGCGCGATCAGCGCCTTGGTGCGCTCCTCGAAGGCAGCGCGGTCTTCATCGGTCCACCAGTCCGCCAGACGACCCTCGTGGTCGTAGCGGCTGCCCTGATCGTCGAAGCCGTGTCCGATCTCGTGGCCGATCACCGCGCCGATGCCGCCGTAGTTCGCCGCCGCGTCGCGCTCGGCGTCGAAGAACGGGTACTGCAGGATGGCCGCCGGGAACACGATCTCGTTCATCAGCGGGTTGTAGTACGCGTTCACCGTCTGCGGCGACATGAACCACTCGTCGCGGTCGATCGGCCGGCCGACCTTGCCGATCTGACGGTCGTGCTCGAAGTGCGTCGCGTTGCGGACGCTGCCGATCAGGTCGGCCGCGTCGATCTCGACGGCGTCGTAGTCGCGCCAGGTCACCGGGTGGCCGATCTTCGGGCGGAAGGTGTCGAGCTTCTGCAGCGCGCGCTGGCGCGTCTCCGGGCTCATCCACTCGAGCTCGGTGATGCTCTGGCGGTACGCCTCGATGAGATTCGCGACCAGTTCGTCCATGGCCGCCTTCGCGGCCGGCGGGAAGTGCCGCTCGACGTAGATCTTGCCGACCGCGTCGCCGAGCGAACCCTCGACGAGCGAGACGCCGCGCTTCCAGCGCTCGCGGATGGTGGGCACCCCGGAGAGCTCGGTGCCGTAGAACGAGAAGTTCTCCTGCACGATGTCGTCGGTGAGGTAGGCGGCAAGACCGTGCACGACCTTGGCGCGCAGCCAGGCCTTCCAGTCGTCGAGACGCTCCTCGACGAGCAGCGAGCCGAGGCCCTCGAAGAAGCTGGGCTGGTAGGCGACGACCTCGGCGAACGCCTCGGGGTGCGCCACAGCGACCGCGTCGCGCCACGGCGACAGGTCGACGCCGACGAGCTGCTGCAGCTCGTCCCAGGTCTTCAGGTTGTAGGTCTTCACCGCGTCGCGGGATTCGACGTTGTCCCAGTGGTGGGCGGCGATCTCGTGCTCGAGCGAGAACGCGCGATCCGCCGTGGAGGCGGCATCCGCGACGCCCGCGAGCGTGAGCAGGCGCTCGAGGTGCGCGCGGTAGGCGGCGCGAGTGCCCTCGAAGCTGTCCTGACGGTAGTAGCTCTCGTCGGGCAGCGACAGACCCGCCTGCAGCACGAACGGCACGTACCGCTCGGGGTTGCCCGGGTCGGGCTCGACGAAGACGCCGATCAGGGCTGCGACGCCGTCGCGGTCGAACTCGCCGACGGCGGAGAGGAACGACGGGATGCCGTCGATCCCGTCGACCTTGGCGAGGGCCTCCTCGAGCGGGGCGACGCCGAGCGCGGCGATGCGCTCGGTGTCCATGAAGGCCGTGTAGAGGTCGCCGACCTTGCGAGCGAGGGTGCCGGGAGCAGCATCCTGCGACTCCTCGATGATCGCCCGCACGTCCTTCTCGGCCTGCTCGGCGAGCTGGTGGAAGGAGCCCCAACGGGCCTTGTCGTCGGGGATCTCGGTACGGTCGAGCCACGCACCGTTGACGTGGCGGTAGAGGTCGTCCTGGGGGCGGATGCCGGAGCTGAACTCGGACAGGGCGAGGCCGGAGGGCAGAGCGTCAGTCATGCGGTCCAGCCTATGCCGGGTGGCAGACAATCAGCCCGCGGCGCAGGCGGCCGATGCCTCGACTCCTTCGAGCCTCTCGGCGGTCCAGGCGAATGCGTCGTCCATCGCCGGCGAATCGGCCTCGACCAGGGAGAGGTGGCCGAGGTCGGGGTATGCACGGAAGTCGATGTACGTCCCCGCCCCGCAGAGCGCTCCGGCATAGCCGGACTGCATCGTGAAGTCGATCAGCTCGTCGGCCATGCCCTGCCCGAGCAGCACCGGGATCTCGGGCTGCGCGGGCGGGATGTTCTGCGTCAGCCGCTCGCCGAGCGGGCCGGTCGCCGGATCCTTGCGGAAGATCTCGGGGTCGTCGGTGAGCGCGAGCACGGACAGCACCGAGACGAGCATGTCGGGTGCGGCCAGGCAGCGCCGCGCCATCTCGCGCACGGTCACCTCGGCGCCGGGGCGGATGTACTCGCGGAACGTGACTTCGGGGTACACGCCGCTGTATCCGCTCATCACGAACGACGCGAACACGCTGCCGCCGGTCACGTCGGGCAGGTGCGCCACGAGCGCGGTGAGATCACTCGCGGGAGCGAGCGCGACGACGCCGTCCAGTGGCACGTCCGGGGCGTAGTCCTCTGCGATCGCGCTGCTCCAGAGCGCGGCGCCGCCACCCTGCGAGTGGCCCCAGGCGACGGTCTGCTCAGTGAGCCGCGTGCCGTCCATGTCGCGCGCTGCGCGCACGGCGTCGAGCTCGGCGCGGGCGCTGTCCTCGCCGATCAGGTACGGGTGCGGGCCTTCGGTGCCGAGGCCGATGTAGTCGGTGGCGACCATCGTCCAGCCGCGCGCGATCACGTCGTCGAGCACGAACATCGCCCCGGATCCGAACGGGTCGGTGGCCAGCGACGGCGCGCAGGACTCGTCGAAGCCGGTGGTGCCGTGATGCCAGGCGATCACCGGGTGCGCGTCGCCGTCGCCGGGCGCGACGACGATGCCGCTCGCGACCGCGGGGGAACCGTCGCCATGGGTGGTCGTGTAGAGGATGCGCCAGGCCACGGCGCCGTCGGGGATGCCGCGGGTGAACGCCTCCGCGCGGATCAGCTTCCCCGGTTCACCGGGCACCGTGCGCGGTGCGGCGTAGAACTCGTCGACGACCGGGCTGCCCTCGCGCAGTGTGACACCCGCGACGAGGGCGCCCGCGGCGAGCGCGATCGCGCACAGGGCGCCGATGGTGCGCATCCAGCGCCGCGCGACGGTCTCGGCGCGCGGCTCGTCGGGGCGCGGTTCATCAGGTGTGGATTCGTCCGGCGCGGAACCGTCGGATGCCGGTTCGCCGGATGCCGGGACGTCGGATGCCGCATCGCGGCGCTTCCGCCACAGCGCGACGAGCGCCCCCATGCCGGTGAGCGCCAGCGTCGCGCCGAACACGACGGCGACGACGAGCAGGGTGATGTCGGGCCAGACCAGGGCGAGGATGCCGAAGACGATCGCTGCGAGGCCGAGCAGCGTCTCTGCGATGCGCCGGTCGAG
Organism: Microbacterium bovistercoris; assembly: GCF_003387575.1. Lineage (GTDB taxonomy): Bacteria > Actinomycetota > Actinomycetes > Actinomycetales > Microbacteriaceae > Microbacterium > Microbacterium bovistercoris. Next base: position 93,365 of record NZ_QUAB01000048.1, read on the forward strand.
CGTGATGCCGCGCTCGGTGAGCGCGAGCACGGTGCCGATCGCGCCGCGCACGATCAGGGCGATCCCGACGACCAGCGCGAGCCCGCGCACGGTCAGCCCCGGCAGGCCCAGCACGACGAGCCCCGTGAGGACCAGGGCGATCGCGACAAGCATCCGCAGTCCAGTGCGGCGGATGCCGGGCAGCGCGAGTTCCAGGAGACCGGCGACGACGAGTCCCGCACCGAACAGCAGGGCGAGCACTCCGAGCGAGGTAGTCGGCCGCACGATCAGCACGGCGCCGAGCATGACGGCCGCAACGGCGAGGACGGCGCCGACCGGCCACGGCACGCGGGCGAGCCACTCCGTGGCGATGCGCCGGCTCCGGGTGATGATGCCGGCGCGGTCAGCGGGGTGAGAGGTCACTGCGTCAGCGGGATCCGGGGTCACGGCGTCAGCCTAACGGCCCGCCGGACACGGCCTGACCGGCGTGAGCGGCAGGCGCTCCGTCGTTTGCCGGGCGTCCGCAGTCAGCCGGCCAACAGAACCGCGACCAGCGCGCCGGCCAGCATGGACGGCCCGAACGGGAGTGAACCGCGCAGGGTGGTGCGCCTCGCCGCGAGCATGACGATGCCGATCAACCCACCGCAGATGAAACCGGCCAGCAGGCCGAGCAGCCAGGTGCTCAGGCCGAACCAGCCCAGCAGCAGACCGATCGGGGCGGCGAGCTTCACGTCGCCCATGCCCATCGACTTCGGCGAGATGATCGCCAGCAGCAGATACACGGCGAACATCGCCACGCCTCCGACGGCGGCCCACGCCAGGCGCAGCCAGTCGCCGGTCAGGGCGGATGCCAGCACGAGAGCGGGTGCGAGAAGGCCGAGCAGCCACAGGATCAGGGTGTTCGGCAACCGTCGCTCGGCGACGTCGACGATGCCCAGCATGGTGCCGAGGGCGGCGAAGATCAGGACGGCGGGCAGGATTGCGATATCCATCCGCCATGCGAGAAGGGCGAAGGATGCTGCGGCGAGGACGGCGGATGCGACGCGGGACGGCGTGCGGAGAGTGGCGGTCTTCACGGACGTGGTCGCCCAGACGAACAGGGGCCACCAGCCGAGGGCGGCGCCGGCGGCGGCCGCGCCGAGGGCGGCGGTGATCTCCGGGAGCATGGGAGTCATCCGGTGCGACTGAGCGCATCGATGATGCCGGCGACGGCCGGTGTCAACACCACGATGAACAACACCGGCAGCAGGCAGAAGATCAGCGGGAACAGGATCTTGACGGTCACCTTCTGCGCCTGCTCCTCGGCGCGCTGACGGCGCTTCAGGCGCATCTCGCCGGCCTGCACCCGCAGCACGTCGCCGAGCGCGATGCCGTAGGCGTCGGCCTGCACGACGGCGCGCACGAAGCGGCGCAGCTCTTCGACGCTGGTGCGCCACTCAAGCTCATGGAAGGCATCACGTCGAGTCCGTCCGAGCGCCATGTCCTGCTGCACGCGCACCAGTTCGTCCGCCAACGGCCCAGTACTGCCGCGCGCGGCCTTGACCATGGCCGCGTCGAATCCGAGACCCGCCTCGACGGCGATGGTCATCTGGTCGAGGAGGTCGGGCAGCGCCTTCCTGATCGTCTCCTGCCGGTCGTGGGCGCGGGAGTTGATCAGCACGTCGGGCAGGAAGAACAGTAGGACCACCGCGAAGAACACGAGGAACACCATCAACGGTGCTCCCCCGGTGCGGGTGAGCACCAGCATTCCGAGCACGACTCCGGACAGCGGCAGCAGGATCTTCCACACCGCCATCGCGTTCGGTGTCCACCCGGCGGGTCGGCCGGCGAGCACGATCTGCTTCTCGATCCAAGCGATGTATCCCTGCGGCGCGGCGGCGACCAGGCGCGCGCCGAGCGACGGCTGCTGCACCGGTCCGACCTCGGGCACGACGACGGCCCCGGCGGCCTCCGCCTCGGCGACCTCGGCAGCGGCCCCCTTCGGCTTCCCCTTCGGGAACAGCAGGAAGACGAACAGGCCGAACAGCAGGGCCGTGGCGACGGCGACGGCGACGGCGAGCACGGTGATCGGCATCAGAACTCCACCCGTACCGCGCGAGACACCCAGATGGTGCCGATGCTCAGCAGGATGAGCGCCACGATCAGGGCGATGATGCCCATAAAGTTCGAGAAGAAGAAGCCGACGTAGGCCGGGTTCAGCACCAGCAGGAGCAGAAAGACGCCGACCGGGAGGCAGACCAGGATGATGGCCGACAGCCGTCCCTCGGCGGAGAGGGCCTTCACCTGACGGCGGATCTGCCCGCGCTCACGGATGGTCGAACCGACCTGATCGAGCACCTCGGCGAGGTTTCCGCCGGTCTCCTGGCTGATCGCGATGGCCTGTGTGACCCACTCGAAGTCGGGGCTCTTCATCCGCTCGGCGACCGTGCGCAGGGCGTCCGCGAGCGGCCGTCCGAGGCGGGTCTCGTTGACGACGCGCGTCAGTTCTTCGGATGCCGGTTCCTCGGCCTCTGCGGCGACGGCGGCGATCGCCCGGTTCAGCCCGTGCCCGGCGCGCAGGCTGCCGGCGATCATCTGCACGAGGTCGTCGATCTGCTCGCCGAACTTCGCCTGCCGCGCGGAGGTGCGCGAGCTGACGATCAGTTTCGCGATCACCGGCCCGAGCAGGCCGAAGATAATCGCGAGCAGCAGGGGCGATCCGCTGGAGAGCCCGAGCAGGGCACCGAGCACCGCGAGTACGGCGGAACCGGCGATGACGAGGATGAGGAAGCCGGACGGCTCGGTCTTGATTCCGGCGAGTTCGAGCTCCTCCGCGCCGAACAGCCGCCGGCGGCGCTTCGCGCCCGCGGCATCCAGAGCATCCGTCGTGCGCTGCGTGAAACGCGTGAGCGCACTGACGTGCTCCTGTCCGGGGGCGAGCCTGCGCGACCGCGCCACGCGCGGCGCCGCTGGCGCGATCACCATGAACAGCAGTGCGAACAGCGCCAGCGTTCCGAGCAGGATGCCGCCGAACAGCAGCGTCGGGCTCATCGCGGCATCCCTGGCTGTGGGCTGTCGAAAACGTGCTCCTGGAACAGCGACATGGGCAGCGTGATGCCGGCGTCCGCGATGCGCTCCGCGAAGCGGGGCCGCACGCCGGTCGGCTTGAGTCGCCCGAGCACGCGGCCCTCGTGGTCGTAGCCGGCGGAGTGGTCGAAGGCGAAGGCGTCCTGCAGGGTGATGATCTCGCCCTCCATGCCGTGCACCTCGGTGATGTGCGTCACGCGGCGACCGCCGTCCTTGTGGCGCTGGATCTGCACGATCACGTCGACGGCAGAGGCGATCTGCTCGCGGATGGCACGCAGCGGCAGGTCCATGCCGGCCATCAGCACGAGGGTCTCCAGGCGGCTGATCGCGTCGCGCGAGGAGTTCGCGTGGATGGTGGAGATCGATCCCTCGTGACCGGTGTTCATCGCCTGCAGCATGTCGAGCGACTCGGCGCCGCGCACCTCGCCGACGACGATGCGATCGGGGCGCATGCGGAGGGAGTTGCGCACCAGGTCGCGGATGGTCACCTCGCCGCGACCCTCGATGTTCTGCGGGCGGGCTTCGAGGCGGACGACGTGCTCCTGCTGCAGCTGCAGCTCGACGGCGTCCTCGATGGTGACGATGCGCTCGTCGCCGGGGATGAAGGCCGAGAGCACGTTCAGCAGTGTGGTCTTGCCTGTGCCGGTTCCGCCCGAGACGATCACGTTGAGCTTGGCTTTGACCGCGGCATCCAGCACGGCGGCGACCTCGGGGGTGAGCGAGCCGAAGCGGATCAGGTCGCTCACGGTGTACGGCGTCGCGGCGAACTTGCGGATCGTGAGCGAGGAGCCGTCGACGGCGAGCGGCGGGATGACGGCGTTCACACGCGAGCCGTCTTCGAGTCGGGCGTCGACCATGGGCGAGGCCTCGTCGATGCGGCGGCCGACGCGGGCGACGATGCGCTCGATCACGCGGCGCAGCTGCGGCTCGCCGGTGAATCGCGTCGCGACCGGCAGGATGCGGCCGCGCACCTCGACGTAGATCTTGTCGAAACGGTTGACCATGATCTCGGTGACGTTCGGGTCGTCGAGAAGGGGTTCGAGCGGGCCGTAGCCGAGCACATCGGCGCTGATGTCGTCGATGAGGCGCTTGCGTTCGGCGACGGTGAGGGCGAGCTGCTCGCCGGCGACGATCTCGGCCAGCTCCTTGCGGGCGAGGTCGTGCAGCTGCTCCTCGGTGAGGGACGAGTCGTTAAGGCGGGTGCCGATCCGGCCGAACAGCTCCTGCGCGGCCTTCTCCTTGACTCCCGCGAGCGGGTCGACGACCGGCGCACTCGGGATCGCTGGGTCCCTGGGCTTGTCGAAGGGCCCCTCCCCCGAAGCTGGGTCACTGAGCTTGTCGAAGTGCCCCTCAACGTCTGGGTCTCTGCCCTCGTCGAAGGGCCGCGCATCCGTCACTTCCACCGGCGGCGGCAACGGCGTCGGCGCTCCGGTCGGAGGCGGCGGCATCGGTGCATCCTGCGGGGTGGGCGCCTCCGGTGCCGGGAGGGGGGAGAGCACCGGAGGCGCAGTCATCGCAGCATCCGTCGTCTGCGCGTTGCGGGCGGCGTTGAGCCGGTCGTAGAGGCTCATCGGCGGGCCTTCCTCGCTGATCGGGACTTCGCTTCGGGAGCGATCTGCGTGACGAGCGTCATCATCGCGCGCGCCGCGGCGTCGCGCGGGTCGTCGTCGATGAGCGGCACGCCACGGTTGCCGGCGAGGACGACGGCGCTCGATCGCGGGACTTCGACGCCCACGGGAGCGCCGATGATCTGCTCGGCGTCCTTCACGGTGATGCCGACGTTCTTCTCGCTCTGGTTGACGACGATGCGGCGGTTGGCGGGAAGCAGGCCGATGGTGCGCAGCATCTCCAGCTCGGTGCGCAGTGCGCGGAGTGCGGGCACGCCGAGGTTCGCGACGAAGACGGCGTCGGTGACGTGCTCGATGACGGTGAGGGTCTGCTCGCCGAGACCGGGCGTCGTGTCGACGACGACGTAGCGGAAGATGCCGCGCAGCTGCTCGATGAGCCGGCCGAGCGCCTCGGGCCGGATGGCGTCGCCGAGCTCTGGCGAGGGTGCGCTCGCGACGACGAAGAAGTCGCCGCGGTGGTGGGTCAGGGTCGTCTTCAGGATGAGTTCGTCGGATGCCGCATCCGAGGTGGCCTCGACGATGGTCCCTTCGGGGCGCAGGTCGAGGGCCGCGGTGATGTCGCCGAACTGGGTGTCGGCGTCGACGAGCACGACCGAGTTCGGCGCGATGCGGGCGAGGCCCGCGGCGAGGTTGATCGAGACGGTGGTCTTTCCCTGGCCGCCCTTGGGGGCGACGACCGCGAAGGCCTCGGGGCGCTGGTCGGACTCGAGGGGAGGGAACTCCCAGACCTGAGCGGGGGCCTCGGGTTCGGGTTCGGGTTCTGGCTCTGGCTCCGGATCGGGATCCGTAGGGATGCCCATGAGCTCGGCGAAGGCGCGCGCGTGCGGGTCGATGCCGGCGGCGCGCGGACGGAACTCGTCCATGGTCGCCTTGCCCTCGACGATGAGCCAGCGCACGACATCGACGATGAACATCTTCAGTTCGTCTTCACCGGCGAGCGGGCTGACGACGGCGTGCAGCTGCAGTTCGTCGGCCCAGTCCTCGAGGTCGCTGCTCTGCTCGCGCACGACAACGAGGGCGACATCGGGGTAGCGAGCGTGGAGTTCATCAGCGACGGATCGGGTCTCGTCGAAGTTCACCACCGGGCCGATGAAGGCCACGCGCGGCTCTTCGACGACCTGCGCGATGGTCGCCTCGGCTCCGAAGGCGAGGAACGCCCCAGGTACCACGGCCAACCGTCCGCCGAGCAGTTCTCGCAGGCGCGTCTCGAACTCGGCGGATCGGCTGATGAGGAGGAACGGCGTGGTCACCAGGCGTTCGCCCCAGTCACCCAGCGGGTTCCGGAATTGTCGGTATCCGGGTTCTCGAGAGTCAGCCAGATGTCGACGTATCCCCGGTCTTCGTCCTCGTTGTCCCCCTCGGTGAACCACACCCACCGTTCTGCGTCGGGAGCAGAGAGCGCGATCGTGAGCATGATCTTGGAGCCCGCGGCCTGCTCGGCGGACTCCCCTTCCTTCGCGGGCTTGCTCACACCCTGCACCCTGGTGACGAGCACGTTGTGGAAGGCGAAGTGCGACTGCGGGTTGAGTACGTCCTCCGCGTCGCCAACCTCGTCGGGGTCTGCGGTTCCAATCATGCCGATGTAGTCTCCGGCTTTGATCTCACCACCGACGGCGCGATCGGCTGGAACGGTGAATGACAGCTTCTGCATGCCCTTGGGTACCGGGATCTCGCCCGTCGCCGCAAGACCCTCGGGGGTGACGAAGCGCGCCGAGCTCAACTGCTCTCCCGGAAGCAGCTTTGCCGAAGCGATGAGTCCCTCAAGATCGGCGAGATCCGTGACAGCGTCGGGTACCTCGTTGCGCTTGGGCACGGTGTCGGTGACCACGAAGTCCTTGACTGCTTCACCGGAGGTGCCGCGCGGGATCTCGGTCTTCACGACGTAGACCTCCGTGAGCTCCGCGCCCTTCTGGGCGCGGGCGTTCGCACCGTTCACATAGGCGATCAGGAAGAACGCCCCAGCGATCGCGAGGACGAGGGCGAGGACGGCGCCGATGATTCGGGTCTTCATTGAGCGTGGTGCTTTCGAGTAGGTCTGGAGTGGCAGCCGGTCAGGTCGTCAGCCGGGAGAGTTCGTCGTCAGTGATGATGAGCCGGACCACCTTGACCGTCGCAGACTCCTCGTCGCCGTCGCCGAGTGTGAAGTCGAGGTCGTCCACGGCGACGTACTTGACGAAGTTGCCCTGGAGGTAGCCATTCGCCTTGCCATCTGCGGGATCGCTCGCGTCAGCGTAGGGATCCTTCTCTGTGAAAGACCCCAGCTTCCCGCCGGTGAGATAGAACGCTGCGAACCGGCTCACGTGATAGCAGTGTTTCGGACCGTCGTCTGGCGTAGTCGCAGAACAAGCCGCGTTCGCTTTGATCCCCTTATAGTGATCGAAGACGGGGATCAGCATGACCGTGTGTAGCTTCTTTCTCAGGAAGGCATCGGCGTTGCCACAACCGGAGTCTCCACCGCCAGCGCCGTCGTTGCCCCCCAGCCACAGCTCGCTGTCCGGGCCCTCGAAGTTGATTTCCACTTCGCACGCGGCGGCGTCCAGCCATCCGAACCCACCCGGGTTGTCGGTGGGTTCGCAGCCTTCGCGGTCCTTGACGCCGAACTCAATCGTGACGCGATTCTCGGTGTCGCCCGGTTCGGAGAGCACGGCGTCTTCGAACTCACAGACGCCGAACCCGATGGGCAGGACGCCACCTGCTACGGGCACACCCCATTCGGCCGACCCAGAGGCGTAGACCTCCTCACCGTTTCCTTCGACACCAGGGAGTACCCCGGCGAGAAGGTGATGCACATTCCTTTTCGCGGTGACTGTCACGGTGTTCTCGCTGATGTCGGGGAGCGCCGTCAGAGTGACCTCGTCGGCAAGCTCGCCCCAGGCCACTGAGGCATTGGCATCAACGTAATCCTCGGCGACACTCGTCGCGTCCGCTCCACAAGCCGACTCGTCTTTCGCGCATTGCGCTGCGATCGCGAGCGCTGCACCGTCGACACCATTCTGGAGCTGCGCACGCTCGGCGTAGAGAGCGCCGACGTCGATAGCCAAGGCTGCGATGCCCAGAAGGGGCACGAGGAGAATCCCGACGAGGACTGCGGTGGCACCTCGCTCATCACGGAAGCGCTTGCTCAACCGCCGCATACCATCTGCCCCGATCCGGTGAGGGTCAGCGTGCTGGCTCCGCCCAAAAGCTTGAGGAAACCGGGAAACAGCAGTTCTGCGTGATACTTCACGTCCGCCGTGACCACACAGGGCTCCTGCTCTGTTGCCCCCACGGTCAACTGCACTTGATCGCGGCTAAGATCGGGCCCGATCACCGGGACGAACGCGCTGACCGCTGCGTCTTGTGCATTCCCCTCGGCACCGTCCTCACCTTCTTGTATCGCCATAACTCGCGCAGCCTCCCGCGCCGCATTGGAAACACTGACCTGCGCATTAAAGAGCAACCCGAACTGGATGATCCCGAGAACGATCAGCATCAGCGGCAGCATGATGAATGCGAATTCGACCGCAGCCGCGCCTCGCTCATTCCGCGTCCACGTCATGTTCCTCACCCGTACCTGCAATCTGCGAACAGCAGGAGGTCGGCGGCGTGAACTCGGTCCCACCACCGACCTCCGAGCAGCCATCAGGGAACGACGACCTCGCCGATCTTGTCCGCGATGTCCTGGAACATGGTGCTGAGGTTGCCGCCCAGGGCGATGACAGCGACGATGATTGCGACAGCGATGAGGCCGACGATGAGGCCGTACTCTACGGCGGTCGCGCCCTCCTCGTCCTCGACGACGCGACGAGAGTTCAGGTAGGCCTGCGCCTTTGCGTATGCCTTGAGCATGGGAAATGTCCTTTCGAGTGGGTTGGGTAACGCACTCTGCAGACCGACGCATATCCCCAGATACGCCAAACGTCCGGATCTCCCCGGCCCCCAGAGCCAGATCAAGACACCCGCTCCCCAGCGGGCCCTATCCCTGTTCAGCATCATGGACCTTGGAGTTCGCTGAAAGCAAGTTCCATTCGTAACTATCTTGTTTCGGCGGTCGCGCCGCCGTGACGTTAAGCAGTCTGATCTGGCGTTTCCCACCGAGCCCGCGGGCGGTCGTCGAGGGACGAAGGCAGCGGCACCTTCGGCGGGCGCCGCTTGACCCGTTTCGGCATCCGATCCGGCATGCCGGGGCGCTGCCAGCGGGCGGTGTCCATCGTGCCGTGCCGGACGGCGAGACTAATCAGCCAGTACGTGCCCCACAGCGCCAGGAACAGAATCCCGAGGTACAGCACCAGCATCACGAAGAAGCCCACGCCGGCGAGCATCCCGAGTACCGGCCAAGGGTCCGGCGCGTATTCGATCGGCGCGACCGGAGCAAAGAATAAGGGGCCTCGGCGTATGCCGGGCCCCTTATGAATAAGCACCGATCCGCGTGGCGTCCGGTGTTTGTGCCTCTAGTCTAGCCGGTATGCCGCCGATCGAGCCTGTGAGTTCACGTTTCGTCGGCGAACCACGGCTGCTGCGGCTGCTCGCGGACACCGACGGGGATCTGCTCCTATCCCAGGAGCTGTTCGCGTGGAACGTGCGCGCGTCCGGCGCCGCGATGGAGGCCATCCATGTCTTCGAGTTGATCCTGCGAAACGCGATCGACCGGGAACTACGCACCTGGAACGAGGGCATGGATGGCACGCCGGAGTGGCTGCTACACCCGCATCCGTACCTCTTGCGCGCCCTGAATCCGAGTGAACTATCGAAGACGGTGTCGCGGGCGCGCCGGATCGCCGCGGAGCACGGCCGGCCTGTGAACCACGACGACGTGCTCGCCCAGATGTCGCTCGGTGCGTGGCGGTACATCCTGCCGTCAAAGGCGAACAAGTCGAAGCAGAAGCTCTGGAAGGTGGCGATCAAGAACGCCTTCCCCGCCTGGCCCGGGAACTGGCCCGCCGAGAGCATAGTGACCCGTGTGGCAAACGTGCACGGTCTCCGGAACCGCGTCGCTCATCTCGAGCCTCTTCACCGCTACGACCTTCGGCGAGTCCGACGTGACATGCGCAGCGTGTGTCACGCCGTCGGGCCTGACGCCGCCCGGTTCTTCGTCCAGACCGAACGACTCCTGCCGATCATCGAATCGAACCCCGCGAGTCCGATCTGATCCCCGCTCCCCCGCTCACAGCGCTGCGTCACCCAGAAACATCAGCGGGATCGGGTGTTCCCGGAGCGCCTATGGGGAGGGCCGCTGACGGAACAACTATGCGCGTGCCACGATGTCCACATGAAAGCGTCAGAAATCGCGGCCCGCGTGAATGGGATCAGTACCCCGTTCGGCGGCATCTCCTGGACGCCTGCAGTCTCCGACGTACAGGTGGCCCGCAGAGCAATCGCCTTCATCGAAGTGCGGCGAGTGCTCTTCGGCACCTACGCGAACGAAGTTCCCGACCAATGCGTCCAATCGGTGATCGATATCCGCAATTTCCTCACCGAGGTCATAGGCAGCGGCGGCCTCGCAGCAGAGCTCGAACAACCGTTGCGGCTGGCGCGCGGCTTTTGCGTGCGCTTTCTCGATCGAGTCGGCGCGACAGAGCGCGCCCTGCCGGACGACGCTGGCGCACGTCATCTGTTCGCTCAACCCGACTGGCGGATGCACGACTATTGGTTCGGCGAGGCTCTTGGAGAACTACGCGCCGGCGTGGCCGTTCAAGTTGGATTCATCGCCGCACGATACAAGCTCGGAGTCGAAGACGACCTAGCTTCGATACTCCCAGACGCCACGTAGATCGACACTCATCAGTGTCGGCTGGCGTAGGAACGCACGCACATCCCCGCCGTTGTCATCGCCGCGCAAGCTGTCCCGTCAACGCCTCGACCACGGTCGGCAGGGCAGGCTTGTCGAACCCGCCGGGAACGAGCGCGAGCCGGTGAGCCTGTTGCTCGCCGTTCTCCGCACGCCCGTCATCGTGTCGATTCCTCTCTTCGACTCTTAGCAAGCCGAACCAGTCGAGGGTCTTGCGCGCTGAGGAGAAGACGTCCCTGTGAATGCCGTAGTTCTGCAACCGAACTTTCGGATCCATGACGAGTAGCCCTGGTTCCCGCCAGCCACCGCTCTCGCAAGCCACCATGAGAAGGATCGCGATCTCGGAGTCCTCGAGGACGTGGAGCCACCCGTTGGCGACGAACCCGCCGGGCATAGTGAATATCGACTCGGCCTTCGAGGGCACGCGGTACTCCTGCTGCTCCCCGACCGCGTCGACGCCGCGTTCATCGAGGAGGACGAACTTCTCAAAACGGTTGCGCTCGCTCAGCGCGCCCGGAATATCGACCAACCCGGCTTCCGCAAGAGCGATCAGCGCGTTCCGCACACTTCGTGCGCGCTTGTCGCGCGCCGTCAGGTAGACGCCACCTCGATTGCTGTTGGTCGCATCCGTGACGATCAGGTCGGCCCAACCGCGCGCAGTCCGGTGACCACCTACTTCGAACCCGAACTCGACCAACCTCGCTTTGGCTCCCGGTCTACGCGCGGTCTGCACGAGAGAGAGCAACGTCAACACAAACCGCAATGTCGCTCCACGGCTGCTCATGAGGCGCGTCGCCGGAGGACGCAGCTCGCGTGGTAGAGCCTTGCGGTCGGAGGCATTCGAGTCGGCAATTCCGTCCCGGAAGGAGAAGCCCGTGCGGAGCGTGAGGCCAGCGGGAGGCAACTTGCCGCCGATCGACTCGTAGACGCGATCGATCGCGGCGCGCTGTCCGGGTCTCTCTAGCCGTTCCAGCCTCGACTCAAACTTCGGACGCTCCTTCGCTGTCGGCGGCCGCGAGAAGTCAACAGAGATAGGCACAAGCAACACCTCTTACGTCGAATCAGTCTGAACGTCTTAACCAGCCAGAAGGCTCTCTACAGGAGTAGATCAAAGGTAGATTCCTGGCCGGTTAAGACGTGAACCAAGCATACCTGCAGAACCCCTCGCTCTGTGCGTTACTTGATGACCAGGAACGCCAAGTCCAGCGCAAAAGGAGGTGCATGTCGATGGGGGCGAAGGCCGCGACCAACACAGATCAGGGCCAAAAGATCGGGATGTGGACTGCTATCTCCGAAGCCGTCGAGGGCGGATGGGGATCCACATCGCGTCTCTTGGTGGTCTTCCTGCTTCGGGGCGTAATTATGCTCTGCATTGCCGTCGCCGTCGGCCACGGGGATCTCCCCGCGACGATCGCGAAGTTGTTCGGCGAATAACGGCTCCGACTTCCCCCGAGATCATGACGATTCCACAAAGCCCGAAGCGCGACGTCCGTTCGTACCGCAGCCCGTTTCGTCTCGCTCCCCCGCCGCTTGCTCAACGACCGAACGAACTCAACCACCCGAACGCCGCTCCCGCCAGCTCGCGACCTCGGCATCCACGTCGCGCGTCTTCGTCACGACCGGCGGCCCGCCCAGCAGCTGCCGCCGTGCGTCGATGACGCGCCGGTTGAACTCCTCGAGATACTCTCGCACGTCTTCCTCGCGCCGGAACTCGTCGAGCGTCTCCTGCATCCGCCGATCCTCGTCGCGCAGCATGATCGCCGGCGGCCCGAGGCCGGTGAGGTTCTCGGTCTCGATCTTGCGCCGGATCCACCAGTCCGGATCGTGGTGCGTTCCGAGCCCCTCGATCGGCTTGCCGGCGCCAGGCAGGTTGTCGAATGCACCCTGCCGGATGGCGATCTGGATCGCCGTCTCGACCTGCTCCGCCATGTTCTGCGCGTTCAGCGCCGAGCCATGAGGGGCCGATGCCGCAGCATCCTGCTCGTCCTTCGGATCCGTCATGACGCACCTCCGTGACCGCCAGCCTACGACGTCATCGACTGCGCCACTTCTTGACGAGAGCACCGCGTATCGACGTCGACAAGCGGTGTGCTCGACGGCAGGCGGTTCACTCGCGAGGCGCCCCGCACTCACCCCACGGATGCCTGCAGCAGATTGCTCCACGGATCGTCGAAGCTCACGGTGCGGCCGTCGTCGCGCACGGCGAAGCCGTGATCGCGCAGCCGCTCGCTCAGCGCGCCCAGGGCGTCCGCGTCGGGGAGCGTCAGATCGACGCGACCCAGACCGAGTGCAGGCATCCGTCGTCCCGCCCCGCGCGACTCCCACACGTTCATCGCCATGTGGTGGTGATACCCGCCCGCGCTGACGAACAGCGCGCTCGACCCCAGCGACGCCGTCGCATCGAAGCCCAGCGCGTCGACGTAGAAGCTGCGCGCCGTCGCGACATCGCCCACAGACAGGTGCACATGACCGACGGATGCCGCATCCTGCGCCGTCGATCCCTGGATGACAGCCTCGGTCAGATGCTCGCCGAGGTACGCGTTCGGGTCCAGGTGCAGCGTCGCCATCTCGACCTGTCCGTGCGTCCACGACCACTCGGTTCGCGCCCGGTCCCAGTACAGCTCGATGCCGTTCCCCTCCGGATCCGTGAAGTAGAAAGCCTGGCTGACCAGGTGATCCGCACTGCCGGTGAAGGTGCCGGGCGCGTGCCTGGCCACCGAGTAGACGGCGGCGGCCAGCGCCGCCTGCGATTCGAACAGGATGGCCGTGTGATAGAGCCCCGCGGAGCCGGATGCCGCGTGCCGCAGCTCTGCCGCATGGCGCAGCACGACGATCGGAACCCCGGCCCTGCCGAGCGTCACAGTGTCACCCTCGGCCCCGAGCACCTGCAGCGTGACGACGTCACGGTAGTACCGCGTCATGGCGTCGAGGTCACCGACGAGCAGGGTCACCGCGCCCATGCGGGTGGCGTCGGCGAGGCGGTCGGATGCTTCGGATTCCATACGCGTTGCAACCTCAGCCACCCTGGGCGCATTCCTCTGCATGGAGATCACCTGGGTCCGGCGATGTCTCACCCCCGCCGTAGTGTTGGCTCGAGGGGGGTGCGATGAAGAATCCACGGAGCGCGAAGGGCCGCCATCCGACGCTGGCGAGAAGCAGTTACGCGATAGGCGTCCTGGCACTCCTCGCCGCCCTCGGCCTGATCGGCATCACCACAGCCGGCGCAGACCTGCTGGACATCGCTCCTCGACGAGCGTGGGCCGGTTGGTTGCACTGGGCCTTCGACTCCGAGCCCTGGTGGTTCGCCCTCGCGCTGGGAATGGTATTCATCGGGGTGCAGATGCTGGCGTCGCCACGACTCCACGGCGGCGGCGCAGGCGAGCAATCAGTGCGCAACTGGATCGCCGGCATCACGATGGCAACCGCCGTCGGCACGATCGCCGCCTGGTTGTTGGCTGTGGTCGGGGGCATCTTCTGGGCTGTCACCGTTCGCCCGCTGACAGTGCTGCCCGTGGCCGCAGTCGTGTTCACCGGGTTCGCGACAGCACTGGTTGCCGCCGGCGGTGTGCTGGCCGGGCGGTATTACTTGCCGCGCGACTCGGCCGCGAGGCTCAGCGACGAGATCCGCGATCTGGAGCTCGAAGTCGAGTTCCGGGCAGAGGACCTCCGCCTCGTCTCCCGTGACCATCCCGTGCTGATGGTCTGCGGTGGGCTTGCAGTGTCGATCGCGCTGGTCGTGGGTCTCGCGTTCCTGTGGCATGTCACCGTACCGACACTCCCGGCGTCGACTGTCGGCATTGTGCTCGGATCGGTGCTCGCGTCACTCACCATGCTCATCGACACCCCCGGATACCCCGCGCAGCAGCGCGGACTGATCGGCGGGCTGGCATGGTTCTTGCACACCCTGTCGAGCGTCGGGGTCGCGTTTGTCGGCACGGCGGCGCTGGCGGACCCTTTGGATGACGCGCCGTTGTGGGTGGGCAACACGGCCGGAATCAGTGTCCTTCTCGGCCTGTTCCTCCTCTCGATGTGGGCCGGATACGCCGTCCAACGCGGAGCGCGGAACCACGGCTTCCAGAATCGGCTACTGACGTGGATATTCCCGTTCACCATGCTTCTCCTCTCGTCGGTGAGCGCGGCGAATCGATTGGCTGCGCGGAGAAGTGAACTGGCCGCTACCGTCGGAGGAGACAACACCGACTCCGACGAAGCAGAGCAGATCCGCGCATGGCTGACAGGTTGAAGTCATCGGCTCTCGACCAGATCTTCACCATTGACATTCGAAAATTTGTTCGATACTCTGGATGCATGACAACGCACCTGTCGGCACTTCTCGAGACCGTCACCGGTCTCGAGATGGCGTGGGCGGATGCTGCGGACGCGACTGAGATGACTCGCGATCAGCTGATGCGGGCGAGCGAAGAACTCACGCTGGCACGGCGCCAGATGGATGCACTGCTCGCAGAGGTCGCGGCCGAGATCTCGCACGAGTCCCGAGCCGAGCTCGGTCCGGAGGGCCTGGCGAAGCAGCAGGGATATCGCAGCACCACGCAGCTGATCGCGGCATCGACCCGCGGCACCACGGGTGAAGCGGCCCAGCTGGTCAGGGTCGGCGAGGCGATCGCGCCGCGCTCCAACCTGCTGGGCGAGAAGCTGCCGGCGAAGTACCCGTTCCTGCAGCGGGGAGTCGCCTCCGGCGAGCTGAGCATGGCCGCCGCCGCGCAGATCATCGCGCTCCTCGACCGCGTGCGCATCAAGATCGGTGCCGAGCGGACAGCCGAGGCGGAGCAGTTGCTGGCAGCCCGGGCAGCGGGGCAGTCGCTCGACAATGTGCGCAGGATGATCGTGCACGCCGAGGCGCACCTCGACCCTGACGGCATCGAGCCCTCCGAAGACGAGCGGCGTGCCCAGCGGTCGGCGACGATGTTCGAGCGCGACGGCAACCTGCACGTGCACCTGGTCACTCCGGCCGAAGAGGGCGCCGCGATCCGCGCAGCCGTGCAGGGCTATGTGTCCGCGCAGTTCGCCGCTCGCAAAGACGCAGTGGACCCCAACGGACCAGACGCCGACCACCGCACCGTGCAGATGATGCAGGCCGACGCCTTCACGCTGTTCTGCCAGCACATGCTCTCCTGCGCGCACACCGACGTTCCGCTGCACGGCGCGACCGTCATCGTGCGCATCGACCTCGAAGAACTCACCTCCGGCACCGGTCACGGCACGATCGACGGCACCGACGCCCCGATCAGTGTCAGCGCGGTGCGGCGGATGGCCGCCGGCGGCGGCATCATCCCGTGCGTGCTCGGCTCGGAAGGCGAGATCCTCGACTGGGGCCGTGAGCGGCGGCTTTTCACCAGGGCACAGAAGCTCGCGCTGGCCGAACGGGACGGCGGATGCGCGATGTGCGACCTTCCACCGTGCATGACCAAGGTCCATCACCTGCGATGGTGGCAACGCGACGCAGGTCCCACCGACCTCGACAACGGCATCCTGCTCTGCGAGAGCTGCCACCACCGCATCCACGACAACGGCTGGGAGATCCGCATCGACGGCACCGGCACGAGTGCCCGTGTCTGGTTCCTCCCCCCTCCGCACGTCGACCCGTCTCGCACGCCGCGCCTCGGCGGCCGGGCGCGCTACGCGATCGCGGCCTGACGCGACTGCCCCAGGCTCCTGAGCGAGCGATTCCGTTCACTGGGCCGGCGCCCAGCACCGGCTCCTGAGCGAGCGATTCCGTTCACTGGGCCGGCGCCCAGCACCGGCTCCTGAGCGAGCGGAGCGAGACGAAGGACCGGACCTGCGCTCGAATAGGCTCGTACCCGTGCCGAAACCGACCCTGAACCGCGAGATCCTGCGGCTCGCCGTGCCCGCGCTCGGCGCGCTCGTCGCCGAACCGCTGTTCCTCATCGTCGACGCCGCGCTGGTCGGTCACCTCGGCACCGTTCCCCTCGCAGGGCTCGGCATCGCCAGCGCCGTGCTGCAGACCATCGTCGGCCTGATGGTCTTCCTCGCCTACTCGACCACCCCCGCCGTCGCCCGCCGCTTCGGCGCGGGAAAGCCCGGCGACGCGGTCTCGGCCGGCATCGACGGGATGTGGCTCGCCCTCGGCCTCGGTGCGGTGCTCGCCGTCGTCGGCGCGCTCGCCTCACCATGGCTCGTCTCACTGTTCGGCGCTTCCGAGGCCGTGGCATCCCAGGCGATCACCTACCTCTCGATCTCGATGTGGGGCCTGCCGGCCATGCTCATCGTGTTCGCCGCCACGGGCCTCCTGCGCGGCATGCAGGACACCGTCACCCCGCTCTGGATCGCCGGCCTCGGCTTCGCTGCGAACGCCCTGCTGAACTGGCTGTTCATCTACGGCTTCGGATGGGGCATCGCCGGCTCAGCCTTCGGCACCGTGCTCGCCCAGTGGGGCATGGTCGGCGCCTACGCACTCGTCGTGCAGCGCCTCGCCCGTCGGCACGGTGCCTCGCTGCGCGCGCACCGCGACGGCATCCGCGGCACCGCCCGCTCAGGCGGCTGGCTGTTCCTGCGCACGGTCAGCCTGCGGGTCGCCCTGCTCGCCACGGTCGGCGTCGCGACCGGCATCGGCACCGACGAGCTCGCCGGCTGGCAGATCGTGTTCACCATGTTCTCCACCGCAGCGTTCGCGCTCGACGCCCTCGCGATCGCCGCGCAGGCGCTGATCGGCAAGTCCCTCGGCGCCGGCGACGACGGCGAAGTGCACCACGTGCTGCGCCGCACCGTCGCCTGGGGCGCCTGGTTCGGCGTCATCGTCGGAGCGATCATCGCCGCACTGTCCGGAGTGCTCGGGCTGCTCTTCACCGGCGATCCCACCGTCGCCGCCCTCATCCAGCCCGCCCTCATCGTGCTCGCGATCGCGCAGCCGATCGCCGGCATCGTGTTCGTTCTCGACGGCGTGCTGATGGGCGCGAACGACGCGAAGTACCTCGCGATCGTCGGCGTGCTCAACCTCGTGCCGTTCCTGCCCGCGCTCTGGATCATCGCCGCGACCGGCGTCGACGGCGCCGCCGGTCTCGTCTGGCTCGCGGTCGCCTTCTTCGGCGTCTACCTGCTCGCCCGCCTCGGCACGCTCGGCTGGCGGGTCAGGACGGATGCCTGGATGCGGATGCCCGCCTGACCCGAAGGCCAGACGGGCACCCGCCCGCAGTGACGCAGCGTGCCCAACTTCGGATGCTGCGGCGCGATCCGCCGGCGTCAGCAGCCATCCGCCGGCGGGTCGCCTCCCGGATCCGAAGCTGCGCACAGATTCCGCAGCCGCGCCTCCCGTCAGCGCCGCCTCACGCCTCCCGGCTCTCATGCAACTCGAGCTCATGCAGCAGGCGCGAGCGGAGCGCAGCATCCGCCTCGCGCCGCCCGGCGGCCTCCGGCTCGACCGTCGACTCCTCGGCCCGGTGCATCGCGTACCCCCAGGCAGCCAGCCCCAGCGCCGGACCCCACAGCCAGAACGGGAACACGATGAGGAACTCGATCTGCGCACCGGCACCGACCGGCGCGAAGCGCCCCTCCAGCACCGACGTCAGGAACTCCGCACCACCGGCGACGAACAGCACGGCCACGATCATCGCAGAGATCACCGGCAGGCCGACCGGCACGGTCCGCCCGCCGATGCCCGCGAACCATCGCGGGAACCGCTCGCCGAACGGAAGCACCAGCCCCAGCGTGAGCAGCCCGGCCATCAGCATCCCGAAGCCGAGCGAGAGCCCGATCACCATCACATCGGACGACTCTGCCAGCACCTCGGCACCAGGACCGAACAGCGGCCACGGCGTGAGCCAGGTCGCCCGCACGAACGCGTAGGGCGCCGCGCACGAGGCGGCGATCACCGTGATGGCGACGCGGTGCGCGAGCACCCACCGAGCGACCCCTCCGCGCCCCGTCCCGTCGCCGATCGCACTCAGCACGATGCCGGCGGCGAGCACCAGGTACGCACCGGTGACCGCGATCCGCGGAGCCTCGACGATCAGGCTCGCGAGCACGTCCGGCAGCAGTGGCTCGCCGCCCAGCCGGATCGTCGCGTACCCGCCGATCGCGACGAGCAGAGCGGCCACAGGGATCCCCGCGAACGGCCGCCGGATCGCCAGCAGCGCCGTCCCGACGATGACGAGTCCCATCGCGGTCAGGGCGAACGCGTAGCCGGCGACCGGGATCGCGTTACCCGGGGCGAGCACGAGTGCGGCGGCGGTGACGACGACTGCCGCGACTTCCATCGCGCCGGGGATCTCGCGGCCGCGCGCCCTGGCGAACAGCGCCAGCGAAACGACGACACCGACGGTGCCGACGAGCAGGCCGACCAGGGCCGCGAAGAACGGATCCACGACCCGGTCGAGCAGGCTCGGCGACAGTCCGGAGTACCAGGCCGCGAATTCCGGGGCCGCCAGCCGGAGCAGGGAGAGGGCCGCAATCGCCGCAGCGCACAGGGCGGCCAGCAGGGGCAGTGTCGTTCTCGTCCGAATGTCCATGACTCGACGGTAGGAATCAGCGGCATCTGCCCGCGTCGCCCTCGGGGGCGATCGTCCTCACCCTGGCGGGTGACTCCCCGGTTCACCGCCCGGCGCACCGCCGGGACGCAGGATCCCGTTCTCATAGGCCCAGATGACGACATGCAGACGATCGGGCAGGCCGAGTTTCGCGAGCACCGACTTCACATGCGTCTTCACCGTGTTCTGCGACACGAACAGCCGCTGCGCGATCACCTCGTTGCCGGCCCCGGTCGCCAGCAGCCGCAGCACGTCCTGCTCCCTCGGACTCAGCGCGGCGAGCGCGGCATCCGCGTTCCCTACTGCAGCCCCCTCGCGCACGAATCCCACCATGGCCGCGATCGCGGCATCCCCCATCGCCGCCTCGCCGTCCGCCACCGCGACGACGGCGTCGGCGACCGCCTGCGGCGTGGCGTCCTTGGTGAGGAACCCGCTCGCACCGGCGCGGATCGCGCCGAACACGTACTCGTCGAGGTCGAAGGTCGTCAGCACGAGAACCCGGGTGGAGGGGCGGATGCGGCGCACCTCGGCGGTCGCGGCGATGCCGTCGGTCCCCGGCATCCGCACGTCCATCAGCACCACATCGACCGCACGCGCGTGCACGAACGAGATCGCCTCGTCGCCGGACCCCACCGATCCGACGATCTCGATGCGCTCATCCCGCGCGAGCATCATCGCGAGCGCCTCGCGCAGCAGCTCCTGGTCGTCGGCGAGCAGTACCCGCACCGTCATGCGTCCTCCTCCACCGGCAGCACGGCGCGCAGCCGCCAGCCGTCCTCGGTCGGCCCCGAATCGAACGATCCTCCGGCCAGGCGCACGCGCTCGGCGATTCCGGCGAGGCCGGTTCCCGTTCCGAGCCCCGCCCCGGATGCTCCTGAGCCGCCGTCGTCGTCGATCGTGACCACCAGGTCCGATCCCCATTCCAGCCTCACCTGCACGGCACGCGGCGGAGCCGTGTGCCGGATCGCGTTGGTCAGCCCCTCCCGCACCACCGGCAGCAGAGCGAGCAGCACTGGCGCGGAGAGCACGCGGCGCGTGCCGTGCTCGCGCAGATCGATGCGGGTCTCCGGACTGCGTGCACCGGCGATGATGCCGCCCAGAGCGTCGAGGCCCGCGGCGGGCTGCAGCGGTGCATCATCCCGCACGATCCCCCGCATGCCGCGCAGGGCGCTGCGACCGCTGTCGAGCACGACGTCGAGGGCGCGCTCGCTCACCTCCGGCCGCTCACGCAGGAATCCGCGGGCGACCTCGGCCTGGGCGAGCATCACGGTCAGCGAGTGCGCGACGACATCGTGCAGCTCAGCGCTGATCCGCGTCCGTTCATCGGCGAGCGCCTCGCGCACCCGCGCCTCCTGCTGCTCCACCGCCTGGGCTCGGCGCAGCCGCTGCAGAAGCCCGAACGCCCATGCCGCGGCGTTCGCGGCGACGAGGCCGAGGAAGGCGCCGAGCTCCCAGATCGGGTCGATGAGTTCCGGAGCGGTGAGCACCACGAATCCCGCCCCGACGACGGCGGTGGCGATCGCGAGAAGCGCATACCGGCGGTCGCAGCGCACGGCGACCTGGTGCACGCAGACCAGATACGCGAGCGCCGACGGATAGAGGGCCGTGGTGACTCCGACGGCCACAGGGAAGACCGCGAGCAGCAGCATGATCGCGCTCGCGGCGACGAACGCGCCGAGCGGATACCGGGAGGCGAAGAACGAGACGACGTGCAGGGCGACGAACAGCGCGCCGGCAGCGAGCGCGAACGGCAGCGTGAGCGCGGTCGGCTGCTGGGCGAGCGCGACCAGCGACGCCGGAAGCAGGATCACCGCGAGCAGCCCGGGGACGAGCAGGTCGAGCCGGAGGGAGGCGCGCGGCATGCCCCCATGCTGTCATGCGCCTCGGCGCAGGTGCATCACCCCCGCGGGTGAGTGCGACTCGCGCTCCACATGCGCGAATACCAGGACGTCGTCCACGGAAAGGGTTCTCTCCGCGCTGTGCGCCCGCCGGCCCTGGCATCCTCGTTCACAACCGGTCATCATGAAAGGGTGCTGACCATTACCGAGCCCCAGGCGTGGACCCTGATCGGCGTCTTCGCCGCAGGGCTCTTCGGCATGATCACGCTGATGTCGACGATGTTCGTACGCATCATCAAGACCGAGATCGGCTCGGTCCGCAGCGAGATCGGCTCCCTGCGCTCCGAGATACACTCCGAGTTCCGCGGCGTGCACCAGCGCATAGACCGGCTCGACAGCGACGTCAACGCGCTCATGAAGCACACCTTCGGCATTCAGCGCGACTGATCCGTTCAGGAGTGCCGGCGGCACCACTCGTACATCACGACGGCCGCGGCGGCGCTCGCGTTGATCGAGCGGGTCGAGCCGTACTGGGTGATCTCGATGTGACCGGATGCCGCTGCGAGCGCCTCCTCCGACAGGCCGGGGCCCTCCTGGCCGAACAGCAGCACGCACCGCTCGGGCACCTCGGCCCGATCGACGGGCACGGCTTCGCCGACGTTGTCGACGGCGATGATCGGGAGGCCGGCACCCGTCGCCCAGGCGGCGAACGTCGCGACGTCCTCGTGGTGGACGACGTGCTGGTACCTGTCGGTGACCATCGCGCCTCGCCGGTTCCACCGGCGCCGGCCGATGATGTGCACGGTGTCGGCGAGGAACGCGTTGGCGCTGCGCACGATCGACCCGATGTTCATGTCGTGCTGCCAGTTCTCGATCGCGACATGGAACGGATGCCGCTTCGTGTCGAGGTCGGCGACGATCGCCTCCATGCGCCAGTACCGGTAGCGGTCGATCACGTTCCGGGTGTCGCCCAGCTCGAGCAGTTCGGGGTCGTACTGCGGTCCCTCCGGCCACTCGCCCTGCCAGGGGCCGACGCCGTATCCCGGCTGGGCGGTCGAGCCCGCGGGGGCGTCGGAGGTCTGCTCATCCATCCCGACCAGCGTAACCGCGGACGCACGAGGACTGACTTTTAGGTGCACCGAAAAGTGAGTAGGATTTCGGCATGCCTAAAACTGCGACGACGCCCTTTCCCGCACCAGCTCGCGGTGTGCGGCGTTCGCCGCTGCGCGGGATCTGGCTGCTCGGACCGGCGCTCGTCGCCGGCGTCGCCTATCTCGACCCCGGGAACGTCGCCAGCAACATGACCGCCGGCGCACGCTACGGCTACCTGCTCGTGTGGGTCGTGCTGGTGGGCAACCTCATGGCCTGGCTGATCCAGTACCTCTCCGCCAAGCTCGGCGTCGTCACCGGACGGAGCCTGCCCGAGGTGCTCGGCGAGCGCATCCGCAACCCCTGGGCGCGTCGCGCCTATTGGCTCCAGGCGGAACTGGTCGCGATGGCGACCGACATCGCCGAGGTGCTCGGCGGCGCGGTCGCCCTGAACCTGCTGTTCGACGTGCCGCTGCTGCTCGGCGGCATCATCACCGGCGCCGTGTCGATGGGCCTGCTCCTGGTGCAGTCCCGCCGCGGCCCCCGGCACTTCGAGTTCGTGATCATCGGCCTGATGTCGCTGATCGTGATCGGCTTCGTGGCCGGCCTCTTCGTCGCCCCGCCCGATCCGGCCGGCGTCGCGAGCGGCCTGATCCCGCGCTTCACCGACAGCGGCTCGGTGCTGCTGGCCGCCTCGATCCTGGGTGCGACGATCATGCCGCATGCGATCTATGCGCACAGCGCGCTCGCCCGCGACCGCTTCGGCGACCCCCGTGACCCCAACCCGCCGAGCATCCGCACGCTCATCACCGCGACCCGGTGGGACGTCACCGTCGCGATGATCATCGCCGGCTCGGTGAATCTGGCGATCCTGCTGCTCGCCGCGGCCAACCTCGCCGGCGTCGACGGCACGGACTCGCTCGAGGGCGCCTACGCGGCGATCAGCGAGAACCTCGGCGCCGTGATCGGCACCCTGTTCGCGGTGGGTCTGCTCGCCTCGGGGCTGGCATCCACCTCGGTCGGCGCCTATGCGGGGGCCGAGATCATGCACGGCCTGCTCTCCGTGCGGATCCCGCTGCTCACCCGCCGCCTGGTCACCCTGATCCCGGCGCTGTTCATCCTCGCCGTGGGGTTCGACCCCACGCTCGCGCTCGTGCTGAGCCAGGTCGTGCTGTCGTTCGGCATCCCCTTCGCGCTCATCCCGCTGGTCGCGCTCACCGCTCAGCGCCGCACCCTCGGCGGCTACGCGAACCGGCACCTGACCACCGTGCTCGGCGTGATCTGCTCCGTACTGCTGATCGCACTCAACACGACCCTGCTCGTCCTGATCGCGAGTGGCGCCTGAACCGGAGCGAGGCACGGCGCCCCGCTCGGCATCCCGCGGCTGCACCAGATCCTCGCGGCTGCACCAGCTGCCGTCGAGTGCACCGGTTATTGACGTCGACAGATGGTTCAGCGGTCGGCAAGTGGTTCAGCGCGGCGAAGTAGGCTTGTGGAGTGTCCGCCACCCAGAACCGAGACGACTCCGATGCGCGCCGCGCGATGCGCCTGTGCACCTGGTTCTCGCTGGGCACCGGTGCACTGGGCGTACTGCTGCTGTTCATGCCCTATCTGCTCCCGTTCGGCGGCCCGTGGGTGCAGCTGGCGCTGGGCGTGATCACCCTGATCCTCGCGTTCCGCGCGCGCCGCATCGGCACACAGGGCGTCGAGGACTACGACGGCCGCCTCTCGCTGCTGGCCGCGATGGCCGGCTTCGCGATCTGCTTCTTCGCCGGACAGGTGGCCTTCGGCGAGATCATGCGTCTGGTCGGACAGGGCTGATGGCCTCCCCCGCTGCGGACGACTATCTGAAGACCGTCTACTCGCACACCGAGTGGCAGGACGCGCCGATCACCCCGTCGCAGCTCGCCGCGAAGCTCGGCATCGCCCCGTCCAGCGTCACCGAGATGGTCAAGAAGCTGGCATCCGCCGGCCTCGTATCGCACGTCCCCTACGGGGCCGTGAAGCTGACGGATGCCGGGGAGCGCCGCGCCCTCGAGATGCTGCGCCGGCACCGGCTCATCGAGACCTGGCTGGTGCGCGAGTTCGGCTACGCGTGGGACGAGGTGCACGACGAGGCCGAGGTGCTCGAGCACACCATCAGCGACCGGCTGCTGGAGGGCATCGACGAGCGGCTCGGCCGCCCGCGGTTCGACCCGCACGGCGACGCGATCCCGGATGCCGCCGGACACGTCATCCGCGAGCCGTTCGTACTGCTGGCGGATGCCGCCCCCGGCCACGCCGGCCGCGTGCTGCGCGTCGACGACCGCGATCCGGAACTGCTGCGGGCGCTGGAGGCGCTCGGCATCGACGTGGCATCCGAGCTCGTCGTGACGGCCGCCGGCGTCGAGCGGGGCGGGCGCACCGTGGCGCTGCCCGAGGGCTCGGCGGGCGTGATCTGGCTGAGCGCCTGACCCGCATCGCACCGGATGGGCAGTTCTCCCCATCTGTCGGGTTCCGCACCTGGCCCTAAGCTGGACGGAACCGGGGGGTGCGTCTCAGTGACACAGGATTTCAGCGTCACGCTGCCAGTGCTGTCCACGCACCGTTCTGAACTCGAGATCGCGGCCCGCGAGCTCGGCTCGCAGATGGACACCGCGCACGCGTCGGACACGGGCGTCAAGGCGCCGGTGGGGCGCACCTCGCTCCGAGAGATGCTGGAGGGCGCGATCGGCGAGTCTCGGGCGCTGGTCCTCGCCGGACAGGACGACGTCGGCAAGGTGGTCGCCAGGCTGATGAACCTCGAGACCCAGTCACAGGAGCTCGATCTCCGTCTCGGGGCCGGCTGGGAGGACCTGCCGCTGTGACGACATCGCCCAAGGGATATCCGTTCGAGCACATCGAGTACGACGTCGGCCAGATGAACAGCCTGCACGGCAACCTGGAGGATGCTGCCGAGAAGGTCGACGTGATGCAGCTCGTGCTGCGCAACGTCACCCACCATCTCGAAGGACGTGGCCAGGCGCTGGACACGGCACGCAGCATCGCGGCAGAGGTCGCGGACGCGTTCGCCTCTCCGGGCGCGCAGATCCGTCGGCTCAAGAGCATCGTCATCGACTACGGAACGGCCGCGGAGGAGCACGGCGGATCAGCCAACCGCCTCATGTCCGCAGTCACCGACGCACAGACGTCGCTCGCGGCGGCGGAGTCCGACCTGCTGGACGCGAACACGGATCTCGGGGCGTGGGTGAACAGTGACGAGTACGCGTCGTGGCAGGCAGGTGAGGAGACGAGCAGGGCGGCCGGCACGCTGCGAGCTCAGGACACCCGCTATCGCGACGAGGTCGAGTCCGCCACGACGACCCGCGACACCGCCGCATCAGATCTCTCCGAAGCCTGGACTGCCTGGGAACGCTCCTTCGAGTCATGGGATGACGCGTACGCCAGAGCGGTCGCAGCTCTTGCGAGCATCGACCGGGGCTACGTGTCGGCGGCGGACGCCGCGACGCTGGCCGCACTCGCCGACGCGGATTCACCGGAAGAGGTCGCTGCCGTCTGGGACGCCCTCGGCGATGAGGAGAAGGCACTGCTCGCGTCGCGGTTCCCCAGTCTGATCGGCAATCTCGAGGGCATCCCCTACGAGTACCGGATCGCGGCGAACATCACCGCTCTCGAAGCCGCGAGCAAGACCTCATGGGGAGACCCCACCGACCATGAGATCGCCGTACTCCTCGATGAGCTGCGTCGAGGCGGCGTGCCGGTGTCGCTCAACCTCTTCGACAACAACCAGGGCACGGCGGCGATGCTCTACGTCGACGGCTTCAGCTATCAGGAGGGTACGTTCACCGACCCTTTGTCCGGCGTGGCGAACGTCAACGTGCTGCTCGGCGGGATGCTGACGGAGCTCGGCGGTCTCGGCGACTGGGGCACCACCGCCAGGACCATGAACGAGGCCGTGCCAGGGCGCAGCGCGACGATCGTCTGGTTCGGCTACGACACACCCAACTACGGCACAGTCGGCAGCCTGGATCAGGCGGTGACCGGTGCCCAGACCCTGACGAGCTTCCTGAGAGGGCTGGATCAGGTGTCGCCCGCCGATGCCGTGACGACCGTGATCGGGCACTCCTACGGCAGCACGACGGCGTTCCTCGCGGTCGGGAGCGCACCGGACAGCCTCGGCGTCGACAACCTCGTCGCCATCGGCTCCGCCGGCCTGACCGATCGCGCCCTCGGAGACGACCCCGATTCCCGCGTCGACTACTCGGGCACGAACATCTACGCCTCCACATCCCCCGAGGACCGCTGGGCCGAGAAGGGGCGCTGGGCCCCTCCGCTCACGAATCTGTTCACCTGGGGCACGCATCCGATCGATCCGGGCAGCCTCGACGGCGCCGTCAACTTCGACAGCAACGGCGGATACGGCCCCAACCTGGACGGGTCCGAGCCGACCGAGCAGCACCACGACGGTGAGCCGCTGGTGCAGACTCCCGGGCACGGAACCCACTCCGAGGGCGACTTCCCGATCGGGAACACGGACTACCCCGGCGGATATCTTCAGGACGGATCCGAGTCCTTCGCGAACATCGTGGAGATCATCAAGACGGGCGATCCCCTGACCACACCGGGCGGATACGGCAGCGACGACTGGTGGCTGTGGTGAGGCGCCCGTTCGCATGGAGACGACTGCTGGCGACGCTCGCGCTGGCGATGACAGGAGCTGTGATCTTGACCGGATGCGACACGGACGCCCCCGCACCTTCCGGCGACGCGCTCTACGCCGACGCCGAGCAGACCTACCTCGAGTACCGGGAGTTCGTGAACGGCGTGCAGTCCGTGCTGTCGACCGATCCGTGGACCATCGGGCAGATCGGCCGATACGGGATGCAGCCCGGCAGCTGCGACGGCGACACCGGTTACCAGTTCGATCTCGGTCGCACGCTGCAGCTCGGTCGCACGCTGCAGATGGATGCCGCCGACCGGGACGCGAACGCGGAGGCCGTCACCCGTCACCTCGAGGAGGCCGGGCTGTCGCCGCGACAGCGCACCCTCGGCGACGGGGACAAGTCCCTCGTGCAGGTCGCCGTGCGCGACGAAGGCGGATTCGAGCTTCTGCTCGTCGAGTTCGGCTACGACGGCACCGTTCGCGTCTCGGCCACCACGGCGTGCCGCCCCGGCGACGCGCTGGCGCTGTCGGATCTCATCTTCGGCGACGTGCGCTTCCTCGGCGGCTACCTGCCCGACGACGTCGAAGCCCCCACCGACCCACTGTTCTTCGGCATCACCCCGGGCGACCCGCAGTTCGTCCGCGAGACGCCCGCGCCCTAGCATCCGCAAATAGGCTGTGCGCATGGGAACGCGCTTCTTCGACGTCGGCACCGCGCAGCTCGCATTCGACGCTCATGGTGAAGGACCGGTCGTCGTCATCGCGCACGGCCTGACGATGAGTCGCGCTGCGGACCGCGAGCAGGCGCTCACCGAGTGGGACCGGCTCGTGAAGAAGGGATTCCGCGTCGTCGCGTACGACGCCCGTGGCCACGGCGAGACCGCCGGACGCGACGAGCCGGACGACTACCGCTGGGAGAACCTGGCGACCGACCTGCTCGCACTCGCCGAGGCGATCTCGCCCGACGAACCGGTGCACGCGATCGGCTCATCGATGGGAACAGCGACGATCCTGCACGCACTGACCCGCCGTCCGGAGCGCTTCCGCTCGGTCGCGCTCACCGCGCCGCCGACCGCGTGGGAGACCAGGAAACTCCAGCAGCGCGTGTACGAGGCGACCGCCGCAGCGGCCGAGACGATGACGCTCGACGACTTCGTGGCGGCATCCGCAGCAGCCCCC
Organism: Microbacterium bovistercoris; assembly: GCF_003387575.1. Taxonomy (GTDB): domain Bacteria; phylum Actinomycetota; class Actinomycetes; order Actinomycetales; family Microbacteriaceae; genus Microbacterium; species Microbacterium bovistercoris. The sequence goes on from NZ_QUAB01000048.1 coordinate 121,054, forward strand.
GTGCCGGAGATCTTCGCCGAGCGCTGGAACCCCGGCCCGCCGAGCATCGACATGGCCGTGCTGCCCGCGGTGTTCCGCGGCGCGGGCGTCAGCGATCTGCCCGCACAGGAGGAGGTCGCCCGCATCGAGACCCCGGCGCTGATCCTCCCGTGGGCGACGGACCCGGGGCATCCGCTCTCGACCGCGGAACGGCTCACGGAGCTGATGCCGCACGCCGAGCTCGAGGTCGCGGAGGACATCGCGACGATCAAGGCCTGGCCGAACCGCGTCGCGGAGTTCTTCACCGCGCACCCGTGACTCACGCGCCGCTCTAGGCTGGGCGTCATGGCAGAACGCTCCGAGATCGAATGCTGGCTCACCGACATGGACGGCGTGCTCGTGCACGAGAACGACGCCATCCCCGGGGCATCTGAGCTGCTCGCCGGCTGGGAGGAGGCCGGCCTGCCGTACCTGGTGCTGACGAACAACTCGATCTTCACCGCGCGCGACCTCTCCGCACGACTGCGCGCCAGCGGACTGCACGTGCCCGAGGACCGCATCTGGACCTCCGCGCTCGCCACCGCCGACTTCCTGGCCGCGCAGGTGCCCGGCGGCTCCGCGTTCGTGATCGGTGAGGCGGGCATCCTCACCGCCCTGCACGACGCGGGGTTCATCATGACCGAGACCGACCCCGACTTCGTCGTCGTCGGCGAGACCCGCAACTACTCCTTCGAGGCGATCACGAAGGCGATCCGGCTGATCGACGGCGGCGCACGGTTCATCGTCACGAACCCGGATGCCACAGGGCCGAGCGCCGAGGGGCCGCTGCCGGCGACCGGCGCGATCGCGGCGCTCATCACCAAGGCCACCGGCCGCGAGCCGTACGTGGTGGGCAAGCCGAACCCGATGATGTTCCGCTCGGCGCTGAACAAGATCGGCGCGCATTCCAAGCGCACCGGCATGATCGGCGATCGCATGGACACCGACATCGTCGCCGGGATCGAGGCGGGGCTGCACACCGTGCTGGTGCTGACCGGCATCAGCGACCGCGCCGAGATCGAGAAGTACCCGTTCCGTCCCGACGAGGTCGTGGGTTCGGTCGCCGATCTGCTGCCGGAGAAGCGCTGATGGGTGCGCTCGACGACGGCGAGCGCGTGGTGGCGGCCGATGCCGCCACCTGGCGCGCCTGGCTGACCGAGAACCACGCCACGTCGAAGGGCGCCTGGCTGGTGCGGCCGCGGCCGGGCAACGACGACGTGCTCATCGGCTATGAGGACTCGATCCTGCAGGCGCTGTGCTTCGGCTGGATCGACGGCCCGGTGCGCAGCTTCGACGAACGCATCGGGGGCCTGTGGTTCGCACCGCGCCGCGCGTCCAGCGGCTGGGCGGCGACGAACAAGGCCCGCGTCGCGAGGCTCGAGGCGGAGGGGCTGCTCGAACCCGCCGGCATCCGGGCGATCGAGATCGCGAAGGAGAACGGTGCATGGGAGGTGCTCGACGGCCCCGAGGCGGGCATCGAGCCCGCCGATCTGACGGCGGCGCTGGACGCCGCGCCCGCGGCGCGCGCCGGCTGGGACGCGTTCCCTGCTTCCTCGCGCAAGATGGGTCTCACGCAGATCGCGATGGCCAAGCGCGCAGAGACCCGCGCGAACCGCATCGCGAAGATCGTGGCGGATGCCGCAGAGGGGAAGCGCCCATGAGCCAGCAGGATCTGCTGTTCCTGGTGATGATCACGATCGGGCTGGCGACGCTCGCCGTCTTCGCCGTGCAGCTGCTCCGGCGGCCGAAGCGCGATGACAAGGGCGCCTGGTACGAGGGGCCCTGGGACGACGACGACAAGCCGCGCGGACCGCAGGGCGGCGACCGCTGACGGACGCGCTCCTTACAACGTTGGACAACGCTTTCCCGATCCTCTAGGTTGATCTGGAACCGCCGCCCCCACGACGCCTGGAGCACCATGATCACCGCCGCACCCTCCCCTCTCGCCCCGGTCATCGACCGCCGCATCTACGGCCAGTTCGCCGAGCACCTCGGCCGCGGCATCTACGAGGGCCTGTGGGTGGGCACCGACTCCCCGATCCCGAACCGCAACGGCCTGCGGACCGATGCGATCGACGCGCTGCGCGCGATCAAGGTGCCGGTCGTGCGCTGGCCGGGCGGATGCTTCGCCGACGAGTACCACTGGCTGAAGGGCGTCGGCCACCAGCGCGGCGCGATGGTCAACACGCATTGGGGTGGCGTCGTCGACCCGAACGAGTTCGGCACCCACGAGTACTTCGAGCTGCTGAACCAGCTCGACGCCGAGGCGTACATCAACGGCAACGTCGGCAGCGGCGCCGTGGCGGAGATGCAGGACTGGATCGAGTACATGACGCTCGACAGCCACACCGAGATGGCCGAGCTGCGCAAGCGGCACGGCCGCGAGCAGCCCTGGAAGGTGCAGTTCTTCGGCGTCGGCAACGAGAGCTGGGGCTGCGGCGGCAACATGACCTCGCTGCACTACGCGAACCTGTACCGCCAGTACCAGACCTATGTGCGGAACTACGGCGACAACCGCATCACGAAGGTCGCCTGCGGCGCGAATGCCGACGACTACGAGTGGACCGACGTCGTGATGGCGCGCGCCGCCGAGCACATGGACGCGCTGAGCCTGCACTACTACACGCTGCCCACCGGCGAGTGGGACGTGAAGGGCGCCGCGATCGGCTTCGGAGATGCCGACTGGTACGAGACGATCCGTCGCACCCTCATGATGGACACCCTGCTCACCCGGCACGGCCAGCTGATGGACAGGCACGACCCTGCGAAGCGCGTCGGCCTGTACGTCGACGAGTGGGGCACCTGGTACGACGTCGAGCAGGGCACCAACCCCGGCTTCCTCTACCAGCAGAACACCATGCGCGACGCGGTGGTCGCGGCGCTCAACTTCAACGTGTTCCACCGGCACGCCGACCGCGTGCGGATGACGAACATCGCGCAGATGGTCAACGTGCTGCAGGCGATGCTGCTCACCGACGGCGAGCGGATGCTGAAGACCCCGACGTATCACGCGTTCGCGCTGTACACCGATCACCACGACGCGACGTCGGTTCCGGTGCGCGGCGTGCTGCCCGCGCACACCGACCTCACGCTCTCGCATCGCGACGGCGCCTACACGGCGAGTGCCGTGAACTACGGCCTGGATCGTCAGGCCGAGATCGAGATCGTGCTGCCCGGCGCGATCGGCGAGCTGCTGCGCAGCGACATCCTCACCGCGGAGCAGGCCGACGCGCACAACACGTTCGAGGCGCCGGATGCCGTCGCGATCACCGGCTTCGACGCCGTGCGGATCGCAGGCGACCGGATGACGCTGACGCTGCCGCCGCGCAGCATCGTGACGGTGCGGGGGCGCGTCGCGGAGTGAGCCGCGCGCTCAGCGACCGCGGTCGCCGTTCGTCACGCATACCCGGCGTCAGAGCGGGGCGAGCTGCGACCTGAGCGGAGAGACGGCGCGCAGAGCGGGACGAACTGCGCCGGGAGTGCCCGCGGGGCCCGCAGACGGATGACGCCCGCGGCGCCCGCGACGCCGTCTACCGCAGCACGAACGCGGCGGCGCCGATGAGGGGGCCCTCGCCGGCGAGCCCGGAGCGCAGCACGCGGGTGCGGCGGGAGTAGGCGTGCACGGCGGATGCCGAGAGCGCATGCTGCACCAGGTCGACGTAGTCCACCGAGACGTGCGAGAAGCCGCCGCCGATCGCGACGACGTCGAGGTCGACCAGCGTCGCCGCGTCGGCCAGAGCCTCGCCGACCGCCTTCGCCGATCGCTCGATCGCGGCGCGCGCGATGGCGTCGCCGGCAGCGGCGTCGCGGGCGAGGTCCTCGCCGGTGTCGCCGGTCCATCCCTGCGTCCTGGCCCAGGCTGCGGATGCCGGACCAGAGGCGATCTCCTCGAGTGTGAGGCCGCCCTCGCGGCGCACCTGGCCGAGGTGACCGGCGTTGCCGCTCGCACCTGGGGCGTATTCGCCGTTCAGCACGAAACCGCCGCCGACTCCCGTCGACACGACGATCGACAGCGAGGCCTTGGCACCCTGCGTGGCGCCGAGCCACGATTCGGCGAGCGCGAGCGCTCCGCCGTCGTGCCCCAGCACGGCGTGCACGCCGCGGCCGAGTGCGGCGGATGCCGCTGCGCTCACCGCGGTCACGACGTCGAAGCCGTGCGCGAGGGGCATGTTCACCGGGGAGATCACGCCGGCGGACCGGTCGACGGGTCCCGCGCTGCCGATGCCCGCGCCGATCAGGTCGTCGTCCGTGGGCAGGACGGCGAGCGCCTCGGCGACGGCCTCGCGGACCGCGGTGTCCAGCGCCGCGGCATCCGCGTCACGACCGGTGGGCCGGCGCACGCGGCTCGCCGCGATGAGCGAACCGTCCTCCCGGACGAGTGCGGCCTCGAGCTTGGTGCCGCCGATGTCGACGGCGAGCGCGGTGCGGGTCACTGCGGGTCCAGGCCCAGGTCGTCGAGGTCGTAGGCGGCGAGCCACTGCAGCCCTTCGGCCTCGATCGCTGCCTGCGCCCCGGTCTTGCGGTCGACGATCACGGCGACCGCGACGACCTCGGCGCCCTCGCGGCGCAGCACCTCGACGGCCTTCAGCGCGGACTGGCCGGTGGTCGAGGTGTCCTCGAGCACGACGACGCGCTTGCCCTTGACCTCCGCGCCCTCGATCTGGCGGCCGCGGCCGTGGTCCTTGGGCTCCTTGCGCACCACGAACGCGTCCAGAGGGCGCTCGGGCGAATCCACCGAGGCGTGCATCACGGCGTTCGCGATCGGGTCGGCGCCGAGCGTCAGACCGCCGACGGCCACCACGTCGGTGTCCTTGATGAGATCGAGCATGATCCGCCCGATCGCCGGAGCGGCGCGGTGGTCGAGCGTGAGCTTGCGCATGTCGACGTAATAGGTGGCCTTCTTGCCGCTGGAGAGCGTGAAGTCGCCGTGGAACACCGCCTCTCCCTTGATCAGATCGAGCAGGGTCTGGCGGTCTGCGGCGAGGTCGGTCACGGCATCAAGTCTATTCAGGCGACGCCCCGCCGCCTATCGTGGCATCCGAGGAGGTCCTCCATGTTCTCTTACGATCCGTACGCCGCTCTCGCAGAGCTGCGCCCCGTCGCCCCGCTCGAACTGACCAGCCCGGACTTCGAGGCCGGCGGTCCGGTGCCCGTGTCGGCCTGGTCCGCCAGCCGAGGCGGTGAGGACCGGCATCCGACCCTGCGGTGGTCGCAGCCGCCGGCGGGCACGAAGAGCATCGCGATCTCCTGCTTCGATCCGGATGCCCCGACCGGATCGGGCTTCTGGCACTGGGCCGTCGGCAACCTGCCCGCCGACCTGAGGTCGCTGGACGCGGGAGACGGGGATGCCGCATCCCTGCCGGCCGGCGCCGTCGTGCTGCCGAACGAGGCCAGACTGCAGCGCTACATCGGCGCCGCTCCCCCGCCCGGAACCGGTGTCCACCGCTATTTCTTCGTCGTGGATGCGCTCGACGTCGAGGCGATCGACCTGGACGGCGACGAGACGCCCGCCTACCTGGGCTTCAACCGGCACTTCCACTGCCTCGCCCGCGGTGTGCTGATCGGCACGGCCGACCCCGCCGAGCGCTGACGCGCAGGTCCGCACGCGCCACACCGGAGGCGGTGTTCGGCGTGCACTGGGAGGGCACTGGACTTTTCTTGACATCAAGACATATACTTCCATCATGCGATACTCCAGTTTCGCTATGTGAATTCTTGACGGCCAAGGAAATGAGGAGACACCGATGTCCACCCACCGTCAGACCGCCGCGATCACCTACGAGACGGCGGCACGAGCGATCGCCATCGCCATGGAGGTCGGCGCTGAGCACGACGTGCGCGTCGTGGCCGCCGTGGCCGATCCGTCGATGACCCTGATCGCCTACGGAATGGCCGACGAGGCCACCCCGCACAGCGCCGAGACGAGCCGTCGCAAGGCCGCGACCGCGGCATCCGTACGGCGCCGCACCGCGCAGATCCCGGATGCCCTCGCAACCACCCTGCCGCTCGGAACGGGCGGCGCACTGACCACGATCGACGGAGGCGTGCCGATCGTCTTCGACGACCAGCACGTCGGCGGCCTCGGCATCGCCGGCGGCCCGCCCGCGGTGGATGCCGCGATCGCCATCGAGACCCTCACGCGCCTCGGCGCACGTACAGAAGGAATGGAAATATGACCTCGCATCTCACCCGCGCAGACCTCTCGGTCGCCGCGCCGATCGTCGAGTTCGCTGAGGCGTCGCTCGCCGAGTCCGGTCGCGACGTCGACGCGTTCTGGGCCGGAGCGAGTGCGATCGTGCACGACCTCGTCCCCCGCAACGCCGCCCTGCTCGCCAAGCGCGCCGAGCTGCAGGAGCGCATCGACGCGTTCCACAAGGCGAATCCGGGCGTTCCCGACAAGGACGCCTATCGCGCACTGCTGAACGAGATCGGCTATCTGGTGCCGGTCCCCTCAGACGTCACGGTCACCACCGAGGACGTCGACCCCGAGATCGCCACGATGGCAGGTCCCCAGCTGGTCGTGCCGCTGCTGAACGCCCGGTTCGCCATCAACGCCGCGAACGCCCGCTGGGGTTCGCTCTACGACGCCCTGTACGGCACCGACGCCATCGACCAGACCGGTGAGCTGGCCCCGGGCAAGGAGTTCAATTTCACCCGCGCCGCCGCCGTCGTCGCGCGCGGACGGCAGTTCCTCGACGAGATCGCCCCGCTCACCGAGGGATCGCACACGGATGCCACGGGCTACCGCGTCGACGCGGACGGCCTGGTCGTGCAGACCGAGGGCGGCGACCGCCGCCTCGCCACCCCTGCCGTGTTCGTCGGTTTCACCGGCGAAGCGGATGCCCCCACCGGCATCCTGCTGGTGCACAACGGCCTGCACGCTGAGATCGTCATCGACCGCGCGGGCCGCATCGGCACGACGGATGCCGCCGGCGTGCAGGACATCATCCTGGAGTCCGCCATCACCACGATCCTCGACCTCGAGGACTCCGTCGCCGCCGTCGACGGCGACGACAAGGCGCTCGGCTACCGCAACTGGCGCGGGTTCATGGACGGCACCCTCACCGAGAGCGTCACCAAGGGCGGTCGCACCTTCACCCGTGCGCTGAACCCCGACCGTGTCTACCGCACCGCCGACGGCGGCGAGGTGATCCTGCCCGGCCGCGCCGTGCTGTTCATCCGCAACGTCGGCCACCTGATGCGCACCCCTGCCGTGCTGGACCGCAACGGCGACGAGGTCTTCGAGGGCATCGTCGACGCGATCATGACCGCGCTGGGCTCGCTGCCCGAGCTGGAGGGCCCGAACAAGGGCGCCAACTCGCGCACCGGCTCGATGTACATCGTGAAGCCGAAGATGCACGGCCCGGAGGAGGTCGCGTTCGCGGCCGATCTGTTCGGCCGCGTCGAGGAGCTGCTCGGCCTGCCCGCACGCACCATGAAGGTCGGCATCATGGACGAGGAGCGCCGCACCTCGGCGAACCTCGCCGCCTCGATCGCCGCGGCGTCCGACCGCGTCGTGTTCATCAACACCGGCTTCCTGGACCGCACCGGCGACGAGATCCACACCTCGCTGCACGCCGGTCCGTTCCTGCCGAAGGCGCAGATCAAGCAGCAGCCGTTCATGAAGGCCTACGAGGACCGCAACGTGGCCATCGGCCTGGCATCCGGTCTCGACGGCCGCGCGCAGATCGGCAAGGGCATGTGGGCCGAGCCCGACCTCATGCACGACATGCTCGAGAAGAAGATCGCGCACCCACAGTCCGGTGCTTCGACCGCATGGGTACCGTCGCCGACGGCCGGCACGCTGCACGCGCTGCACTACCACCAGGTGAACCCGTTCGCCGTGCGCGCGACCCTGCCGCCGGTCGGCGAGGAGGCGCTCGACGCACTGCTGGTGCCGCCGCTCGCGGCTGAGGGCGACCTGACGGACGAGGTCGTCGCCACCGAGATCGACAACAACGTGCAGTCGATCCTCGGCTACGTCGTGCGCTGGATCGACCAGGGCATCGGCGTCTCCAAGGTGCCGGACATCCACGACGTCGGGCTGATGGAGGACCGCGCCACGCTGCGCATCTCCAGCCAACTGCTGGCCAACTGGCTGACCCACGGCGTGATCACCGAGGAGCAGATCGACGACAGCCTGCGCCGCCTCGCGGTCGTGGTCGACGCGCAGAACGCCGGCGACCCGAACTACGAGAAGCTCGCGTTCGCCGACGGTGAGAAGCCGGGCATCGCGTACACCGCGGCCCGCCGCCTGATCGTCGAGGGCGCCGCGCAGCCCAGCGGCTACACCGAGCCGCTGCTGCACGGCCTGCGCCGCGAGAAGAAGGCCGAGATCGCCGCGCGCTGAGCGACGTGAACGACGGAGGGGCGGATGCTGCACAGCATCCGCCCCTCCTGCATCTCTGCGCGCTGGCGCCACCACCCTCCATCCGGGTCGCGATTCGTCCCGGTGTCCCTGCTCCACCGACGTTCGGGTCGCACTTCGTCCCGCTCTCGTACCGTCATTCCGAGACGAACTGCGACTCGAATGATGCGGGACACCGCGAAACGAGCCGAAGTGCGACCTGTAGGCGAGCGGCGGTCGACGATCCGTGTCCGCCCCCGCCCGTAGGCTTGACCTTATGCGTCTGGCCACCTGGAACATCAACTCGATCCGCACGCGCGTGAGCCGCGCCGTCGACTTCGTGGTGCGCGAAGACATCGATGTGCTCGCGCTCCAGGAGATCAAGTGCAAGCCCGAGCAGTTCCCGTACGGGCCGTTCGAGGACGCCGGCTACCACGTCGAGGCGCACGGCCTGAACCAGTGGAACGGCGTCGCGATCATCAGCCGCGAGCCGATCACCGACGTCGAGACGCACTTCGCCGGGATGCCCGGCTTCGCGAAGGGCCACGAGGGGCCGGATGCTCCGCTCGAGGCCCGCGCCCTCGGTGCGACCGTCGGCGGCGTGCGGGTGTGGAGCCTGTACGTGCCCAACGGCCGCGCGCTCGGCGACCCGCACCTGGCCTACAAGCTGCACTGGCTGGACGCGCTGCGCGAGGCGACCGCCGCCGACATCGCGGCGAACCCCGACCGCCCCCTCGCCCTGGTCGGCGACTTCAACATCATCCCGTTCGATGCGGACAACGGCGACCCCGACATCGTCGTCGGCCGCTCCACGCACGTCTCGCCGGAGGAGCGCGCCGCGTTCTTCGCGCTCGAGTCGGCCGGCGTCACCGATGTCGTGCGCCCGCTCATCCCCGAGGGCTTCACCTACTGGGACTACCAGCGCCTGAAGTTCCCGCGCAACGAGGGCATCCGCATCGACTTCGTCCTCGGTTCCAAGCCGTTCGCCGATGCCGTGACCGGTGCGACCATCCACCGCAACGAGCGCAAGGGCGAGCAGCCCAGCGATCACGTTCCGGTGGTCGTCGACCTCGACCTCGGCGGCGCAGAGGACGACGACGACCTGCCGATGATCTTCGCCTGACCCTTCGTCAGGCTCAGCCCTTCGACAGACCCAGGGACCGATGTTCAGACTGATCGCGACCGACCTCGACGGCACGCTGCTGAACGAGCAGAGCACCGTCTCCGCACGCACGCGGGCCGCCCTGGATGCCGCTCGAGCCGCCGGCATCCGCACGGTGCCGGTGACCGCACGCCAGCCGATCGGCCTGCGGATGATCGCGTCAGGCGCCGGCTTCGACGACTGGGCGCTGTGCGGCAACGGCGCCTACGGCGTGCACCTGACCACCGGCGAGCACCTGTTCGCCGAGGAGATCCCGGCGCCGGTGCAGCAGCAGCTGGCCGAGGCGCTCGGAGCGGTCATCCCCGACCTCGTCTACGCGAGCGTGCGCGACGCCGGCGAGGCCTTCGTCGCGCAGCACGGCTATGCCGAGCTCGCCGACCTCAGCGATCACAAGCGCGACCCCGCGACGATGGGCGGCGTGCCGCTCGAGTCCGTGCTCGGCGAGCCGAGCCTGAAGCTCGTGATCCGGCATCCGTCTGTGCCGATCCCGGAGATCTTCGCCGCCCTGCAGGCCCTCGGGCTGACCGGGTTCGAGGCGACGCTGTCGGGAGCGCCGTTCGTCGAGGTGATGGCCGAGGGCGTCACCAAGGCGACCGGCGTCGCGCAGTTGTGCACGCACCTGGGCATCGACCGCTCGGAGGTGATCGCCTTCGGCGACGCCCTGAACGACCTCGAGCTGCTGCGCTGGGCCGGCCGCGGCGTCGCGATGGCGAACGCCGAGCCGGCCGTGCGCGATGCCGCCGACGAGCACGCGCCGTCGAATGTCGACGACGGCGTCGCCGTCGTGATCGAGCGGATGCTGGCGGGCTGAGCTACTCCCCCATCGTGCCCGTGCGCACCTCACCCGAATCCGGTGCGTAGCGCAGCAGCAGCACCCCGCCGTCACCGGATTCGGCGCTCAGCAGCTGCATGTTCCCGGGCGCCGCACCGTCGGGGAACACCTTCTTGCCCTGCCCGAGCACGACCGGGTACACCCACAGCTGCAGCTCGTCGTAGAGCTTCTCGGCGAGCAGGGTCTGCACGAAATCGATGCTGCCGATCACGTGCACGTCCCGGTGCTTCTCGCGCATCGCGGCGATCTCGGCCCGCAGGTCGTCACCGACCCTCGTCGACCCCTGCCAGTCCAGCTCGATCCCGGCATCCCGCGAGGCGACGTACTTGGGCACCCGGTCGAACAGCTGCCCGATGTACCCCTCCGGGCCCGTGGTGTGCTGCGGCCAGTACCCGGCGAAGATGTCGTAGGTGCGCCTGCCGAGCAGCAGCGCGTCGAGGGTCTCGAACCCCTTGTCGACGCTGCGCCCGACGGCCTCGCTCGGCAGCGGCGCCTGCCAGCCGCCGAAGACGAAGCCGTCGGAGGGATCCTCCTCGGGTCCGCCCGGCGCCTGGGCGACGCCGTCGAGCGTGGTGAACAGGTCGATGATGATGCGTCCGGTCATGAGAGAACTCCCATCGGTATCGGTGCGATGTGGAAGGCGGATGCGAACAGCTCCAGCATCCGCTCGTCGCCGCGCACCATGGCGACGAGGTCCTGGGCGACCGCCTCGGCGGCGGTCACCTCCCCCGCGATGAGTCGGCGGATGCCCGGTCCTGCGACGATCACCGCATCCGCCTCGCCGTCGGGGAGCCGGCCGCCGACAGGCGGGGCCGGCGGCGCGAGCTGGGCCACGATGAGCTCGCCCCCGGAGACCTGCGCGCGCAGCGCGACGTCTCCGACGTGCAGCTCGACGTCGAGGTCGTCCGCCCCGTCCTGGAACGACGTCCGCAACGCCATGGTGAGCGAGTCGGCGGTGACCACGTCACCCTCGTCCGGATCGCCCATCGCCTGGAACCCCCATCGGCCGAGGGCGAGCATGATCGGCTCGAGCGCCTTTCCGTACGGCGTCAGCTCGTAGACCAGCCCGCAGTTCAGCAACGGCACGCGCCGCACCACCCCACCCTCCTGCAGCTCCTTCAGCCGGGTGGACAGGATGTTGGTGGGGATGCGCGGCAATCCCTGCTTCAAGTCGGTGTAGCGCCGAGGGCCGACGAGCAGATCGCGGATGATGAGCATCGCCCACCGCTCCCCCACCAGCTCGACGGCCGTCGTGACTCCGCAGTACTGGCCGTAGCTGCGCGCCGCCATCTCAGGCCGATGCGTCCGCCTGCGAGGCCAGATACGCGTCGGGCCCCACCTCGACGGCGGCGGGCTCCATGAACAGGAACCCGAGGGAGTTGCCGTCGGGGTCGTCGAGGTCGCGGGAGTACATGAAGCCGTAGTCCTGGGCGGGCTTGGGCTCGACGCCGCCGGCGGCGAGGCCCTTGGCGAGGACGACGTCGACCTCCTCGCGGGAGTCCATCGAGAACGCGGTCGAGACCTGCAGGGTCTCATTCGGGTCGGCGATCGGCTTGTCGGTGAAGGTCGCGAAGTGCTCGCGGGTGATCACCATGAAGTAGATGTCGTCGCTCCACACGATGCAGGCGGCGTTCTCGTCGGTGAACTCGGGGCTGATGTCGCACCCCAGCGCCGTGTAGAACGCCTTGGCACGCTCGAGGTCGGCGGTGGGCAGGTTGACGAAGACCTTGGTCATGATGACTCCTCTGTCAGTGATGATGCATCAAGCTTGCAAAAAACAACCACGCTTGTCAATAGCAAGTGTCACCTCCGGCGCAGACCCACCGCCGCGAACACACCGGCGCCGGCGGTCAGGCCCGCGACGACGGCCAGACCCACGCCCGGCACGGATGCCGCACCCACCGCTCCGGCGACGAGCGGTCCGCCGGCATCCCCGAGCTCGCGGCCGAGCTCGGCACTGCCCATCGTGCGGCCCATCCGGTCGGCAGGAGTCGATGCGGCCAGATACGAGAAGGCGACCGGCGTCGCCATCCCGACGCCGGCGCCGACGAGAAGAGCGGATGCCACCAGTCCGGCGATCGCGAACCACGAGACGGATGCCGCGAACGCGGCCGCCGCGGCGAGCGCGACGCCCACCGCGATCAGCGCCAGCCCTCCCGCGGCGCCGGCGCGCACCGGCATCCGCCCTCTGTCGTGCCAGGCGCCGACGAGCGGCTGCGCGACGCTCGAGCACACGGCGAGCACGGTGACCAGCGCCATGCTTCCGATCGTGCCGATGCCGAGCTGCCGCCCGAGCAGCGGGAGGAAGCCGACCGCGACGGCGAGCGCACCGGTCGACGCGGCCAGCACGAGGGTCGGCAGCAGGAACCCCGGGGCGGTGAGTTCGCGGCCGAGGTCGGCGAGGGTCACCCGCCTGCGCGGCAGCACCGGCACCGACGGAACGGCGAGCAGCACCCATCCGGCGGCCGCGAGCCCCAGCGCGGCGAGGGCCCAGAACAGGGCCGGCAGCCCAGACCAGGCGACCAGCACCGCGCCGATCAGCGGTCCGAGCGCGTAGCCGAGGCTCTTCCACGAGCCGTACCGGCCGAAGTACCTTCCCCTCGACGAGTCGTCCGTCAGGCGCGCGACCGCCGACGACGACGCGGGCGAGAACGCGGATGCCGCGGCCCCCTGCCCGAACCGCGCCACGATCAGTCCGACCGTGCCGGGGAGCAGCGCGCCCACCACCGAGAACGCGGCGAAGGCGAGCAGCCCGCCGACGATCACCGGTCGCACGCCGATCCGGTCGCTGAGTGCGCCGAAGACCGGCTTCAGCAGCACCTCGGCGAGGTCGTACAGCGCGAGCGTCAGCCCGAACGCCAGCAGCGTCCAGCCGATGTCCCCGGTCTCGGCGCCGAGCGCCGCCGCGATGCCGTGCGCCCCGAAGGCGGTGGTGAAGCCGGCGAGATACAGGGGCGCGAGCCGCGGTCTGGTCACGCTCGATTCTCGCACCGGCATCCGCCTCGCGGGGGATGCTGCACGACCGGCATCCCCCCTAGCGTGGGAACCATGTCGTTCACCCGAACCCCCTCAGAGCGCAACCGGCGCGGCGACCTGCTGCTCGCCGGCGTGCTGTTCGTCGGCGGAATCCTCAGCGCCGCGCTGAGCTCCATCGCCGGGATCTACGGCGACGCGCAGGCCGATCTCTGGACTGCGCTCCCGTACGTCGTGATCGTCACCGCTCCGCTCGCCCTGCGCCGCCGGTATCCGGCCACCGTCGCGATCGTCGTCTCGGTCGCGTACTTCGTCGCCGTCACGCTGCGCATCCCCGAGATGTACGTCGGCAACATCGCCATGTTCATCGCGCTCTACACGGTCGGCGCGTGGATGAACGATCGGCGCGGCGCCGTGTACGTGCGCGTGGGCATCATCCTCGGCATGTTCGTCTGGCTGATCATCGTGATGTACCGCGACGCCATCCAGGAGGCCGAGAAGGCGGATGTCGCGGCCGGCCTGTTCTCGCCCTACGTGGCGATGATGATGCTGAACCTGCTCGTGAACGTGCTCTACTTCGGCGGGGCGTACTACTTCGGCGAGCGGTCCTGGCTGGCCGCGCAGGAGCGCGACACCCTCGCCCGCCGCACCGCGGAGCTCGAGGCCGAGCGGGAGGTCTCCGCCGCGCAGGCCGTCGCGCTGGACAGGGTGCGGATCGCCCGCGAGCTGCACGACGTCGTCGCGCACCACGTCTCCGTGATGGGCGTGCAGGCGGGGGCCGCCCGGCTGCTGGTCGACCAGGACCCCGAACAGGCGAAGCGGATTCTCGGAGGAATCGAAGAGGCGTCCCGGGCCGCGATCGGCGACTTCCGGCAGCTGCTGGAGACCCTGCGCGCCCCCGGCGGCGAGACCGACGACCCCGCGTCCACCCACACGCTGGACGACATCGCGCAGCTCGCCTCGTCGTCGACGGATGCCGGGCTCCCGACCGCGTACACGGTCATCGGCGACCCCGTCGACGTGCCCGACGTGGTGTCCGTGAATCTGTACCGGATCGCCCAGGAGGCGCTCACGAACGCACGACGGCACGCCGGCGTCGGCGCGACGGCCGACGTGCGCGTGCGGTACGAACCGGATGCCGTGGAGCTGGAGGTCGTCAACACCGGACGCACGATCACCGCCCTGCGCCCGGGTCTCGGCCAGCTCGGCATGCGCGAGCGCGCGCACGCCTCGGGCGGCACGATCGAGCTCGCCCCTCGCCCGCAGGGCGGATTCCGGGTACGGGCGAACGTGCCGCTGCGAGTGCTGGAGGGGACGCGATGATCCGGGTGCTCCTGGTCGACGACCACGCCATGCTGCGTGCGGGGTTCCGCACGATCCTCGGCACGCAGCCCGACATCGAGGTCGTGGGAGAGGCGTCTACCGGCGCCGAGGCCGTCACCGCGGCATCCGCTCTGCAGCCCGACGTGATCACGATGGACGTGCAGATGCCCGACATGGACGGCCTCGAAGCGACGCGCCGCATCGTCGCCGATCCGGCCGTGGCATCCGCCGTCGTGATCGTGACGACCTTCGATCGCGACGACTACCTCTTCGACGCGCTGGATGCCGGCGCGAGCGGATTCCTGCTGAAGAACGCCGGTCCCGAGGAGCTGCTCACCGCCGTGCGCGCGCTCGCCGCCGGCGACGGAATGCTCGCGCCCGAGGTGACCCGACGCGTGCTGACCCGGTTCTCGCACGCCCCGACAGGCTCCGCCACCCCGGCAGGGCCGGGCCCTGTGCGCGTGGTGGACACCCGCGTCCTCGCCGAGCCGCTCACCGAGCGCGAGGCCGAGGTGCTGGCCCTGATGGCGGATGCCCGCAGCAACGGCGAGATCGCGACGGCGCTGTACATCGGTGAGGCGACCGTGAAGACGCACGTGTCGCGCATCCTGCAGAAGCTCGGCGCCCGCGATCGCGTGCAGGCCGTCGTGCTCGCGCACCGGCACGGGCTGACGTAAGGCAGAGTCTCGATTCCCTTACTCTTGACCATTGCCCTTTCCGGGTTCATGCTTGAAAGACAGGAAGGAGCAGTCATGCCCAGCGCCACCATGACAAGCAAAGGCCAGTTCACGATGCCGAAGGAGATCCGGGATGATCTCCGCCTGGTCGCGGGATCCAAGGTGATGTTCGTCAAACTGCCCAGCGGCGAGTACGCGCTGTCGCCACGAACCGGCACAGTCGACGATTTCCTCGGAATGCTGCACGACCCGAATCGGCCCACGATGACGATCGAAGAGATGAATGAGGCCATCGCCGAGGGTGGGGCGGCCAGCGGCATGCGCGGAATCGAGACCCGGAGCTCCGAGTGAATGCCAACGAGCTCGAGCTCATCGGCATCGACACCAACGTGATCCTGCGCGCAGTCTTGCGCGATGACCCCCGGCAGTCAGCGGCCGCCGATGAGTTCTTCCGCGGGCTCGGTCCGAACCGCCGAGGATTCATCACGCAGCTCACGCTCGCGGAGGTCTACTGGGTGCTGTCGCGCACGGCGAGCCTGTCACGCGAGGAGAGCCTCGAGGTGATCCGACGGCTCATGCGCACCGAGGTCCTCGAATTCGACGACGGCGAATCGGTCGTCGAAGCGCTGCAGCTCGCCGCCGAGGGCGCAGATTTCGCCGACGCACTCATCAACGCGACGATGCGGATGTTCGGGACGACCGACACGTTCACATTCGACCGGGGCGCATCCCGTCGCCTCGGCTGGCGCCTGCTCGACGCCTGACCCGGCGCCGTTCCCCCGGCAGGCGGATGCCGCAGTATCCGCCGCGCGGGGGATGCCCGGCGGCAGCCGCCGTCAATAGCGTTGAGGCATGCGAACAGGAACGCTCCATCTCGAGGGCATCACCAAGAGCTACGGCTCGCGGCGCGTGCTCGACGACATCGGCTTCGACGTCGCCCCCGGGCGGCTCACCGGCTTCGTCGGCGGCAACGGCGCGGGGAAGACCACCACGATGCGCATCATCCTCGGTGTGCTCGCCCCGGACGGCGGCACCGTATCGCTGGGAGGAGCGCCCGTCTCGACCGCCGACCGGCGCGGTTTCGGTTACATGCCCGAGGAGCGCGGGCTGTACCCCAAGATGAAGGTGCTCGAGCAGGTCGTCTACCTCGCCCGGCTGCACGGCTTCGACAAGGCGGATGCCACGGCCCGCGCCACCGCGCTGCTGACCGAGCTCGGCCTGGGAGAGCGCCTGAACGATCTCATCGAGTCGCTCTCGCTGGGCAATCAGCAGCGCGCTCAGATCGCCGCCGCCCTCGTGCACGATCCCGAGGTGCTCATCCTCGACGAGCCGTTCTCGGGTCTGGACCCGCTCGCGGTCGACGTCGTCGCCGGAGTCCTGCAGGCGCGCGCGGCGCAGGGCGCCGCCATCCTGTTCTCCTCCCACCAGCTCGATGTGGTCGAGCGGCTCTGCGACGACCTCGTCATCATCGCGGGCGGCACCATCCGCGCGGCCGGCTCCCGCGACGCTCTGCGCGCCGCGCACTCCGCGCCGCGCTACGAGCTCGCCACCTCGGCGGATGCCGGATGGCTGCGCGCCGAGCCCGGCGTCACCGTCGTCGACTTCGAGGGCGGCGACGCCGTGTTCGACGTCGACAGCGCGGAGACCGCACAGCGCGTACTGCGCACCGCCGTCGAGCGCGGTGCGGTCACGAGCTTCACGCCGCAGCATCCGTCTCTCGCCCAGATCTTCAAGGAGGTCATCTCATGAGCACCCCCGCACCGGCATCCACGACATCCGCCGTCTGGCTCGTCGCCGAGCGCGAGATCTCGTCGAAGCTGCGCAGCAAGGCGTTCATGATCTCGACCGGCATCCTGCTGCTGATCGCGCTCGCGGGCGTGCTGATCGGCGGATTCGCGAGCAAGTCGCCCACTCCCGACGAGATCGCCGTGACTTCGCAGACCTCGGCCGTCGTCTCCGCCCTGCCGAACGTGAAGGTCGTCGAGGTGGCGGATCGCGCCGAGGCCGAGAAGCTGGTGAAGGCCGACGAGGTCAAGGCCGCGGTCGTGCCCGGTGAGGACGACGGCTTCGGCTTCGTGGTGCTGGCCAGGCAGGACGCCCCGCAGTCGCTCGTCGGCGCGCTGTCGAAGTCCCCGCAGGTCGTGATCCTGGAACCGGCCGGGACCAACCCCCTGATCCGCTACCTGGTGGCGATCGGGTTCGGCGTGATCTTCCTGATGGCGGCGTCCACGTTCGGCGGCACGATCGCGCAGAGCGTGGTGGAGGAGAAGTCCACCCGTGTCGTGGAGCTGCTGATCTCGGCCATCCCGACCCGCGCGCTGCTTGCCGGCAAGGTGATCGGCAATACCGTGCTCGCCATGGCGCAGATCCTGCTGCTCGCGGCGATCGCCGTCGTCGGGCTGATCATCACCGGGCAGAACGAGGTGCTCGGCGGCATCGGCGCGCCGATCCTGTGGTTCGCGGTGTTCTTCCTGTTCGGGTTCGTCCTGCTGGCCTCGCTCTACGCCGCTGCAGCCTCGATGGTCTCGCGACAGGAGGACATCGGCTCGACGACCATGCCGCTGATCATGCTGGTGATGGCGCCGTACTTCCTGGTGATCTTCTTCAACGACAACCCCGTGGTGATGACGGTCCTGTCCTACGTGCCGTTCTCGGCCCCGGTGGCGATGCCGGTGCGGCTGTTCGTCGGCGAGGCGCAGTGGTGGGAGCCGCTGCTCTCGCTCGTGATCCTGATCGCGACGTGCATCGCCGCGATCCTCGTCGCCGCGAAGATCTATGAGAACTCGCTGCTGCGGATGGGGGCACGCGTGAAGCTCGGGGAGGCCCTTCGGGGCTGATCCGGGCGACCGGAGGACGGATGCCCCGGAGCGCTGCTCCGGGGCATCCGCATGTCCAGCTCGGAATATCCATTCAGCCGCATGGGTTACAGTGTGCTGAGCGCGGACAAGGGGGTACCGCGGAGATCGCCACCCCGAAGGACCCCGATGACCACCGCCACCGCCGACCGCACCGCACCCACCGAGCACCCCGTCCTCGACGTGCTCGCCGATCGCTGGAGCCCCCGCGCCTTCGACGCCACCGCCCCGATCGACGAGGGCAAGCTGGCGTCGGCGCTCGAGGCGGCCCGCTGGACGCCGTCCGCCAACAACACCCAGCCCTGGCGCTTCATCGTCGCGCGCCGCGGCACGGCGCTGCACGAGCAGATCCACGCCGCCTTGATGGGGTTCAACCAGGCATGGGCCGGCAACGCCGCAGTGCTGCTCGTCGCCGTCGCCGAGACCGCCGACGCGCAGGGCACCCCGATCCCCCACGCGGTCTACGACCTCGGTCAGGCCGTCGCGCACCTCTCGGTGCAGGCCCACCACGACGGTCTCGTCGTGCACCAGATGAGCGGCTTCGTCGCCGAGCAGATCCGCGAGTTCGCGGACCTCGAGGAGCGCTTCGCGCCCACCACCGTGATCGCCCTCGGCGAGTTCGGCGACGTGAGCGCGCTGCCCGAGCCGCTGCAGGAGCGCGAGGTCGCCCCGCGCGTGCGTCGCCCGCTCGACGAGACGGTGCTGCTCAGCGCCTGACCCCTGTGCACCCCGGATGCCGCGGCCGTGATCGGTCGCGGCATCCGTCGTCTGTGCTGCGACGCCTCAGAGTTCGACCGGGGGCGACGGTTCGTCCTCGGCGACCTCGGGGTGCCGCACGAGGTTGACGATCGCCCCGACCAGGCCGCCCCAGATCGTCAGCGTGGCGATGATCATCATCACGACGGCGGTGGGGGTCATGCTCCCGCTCCCTTCTCCGCCGTCGTGCTCACCGCGACGGCGCCGGTCTCGGCGTCGGGTTCATACTGCTCCTCGGCGAGGAACCTGTCGTACTCGGGGTCGAGCTTCGCACGCGACCTGCCCTTCCATGGCAGCGCGGAGAGCAGCAGCGCCACCACGACGAGGCCGAGCACCATGCCCCAGCCGAACACCCAGAGGAACCACGCCGGATAACCGCCGTACGGCTCGGCGGTCTTGGCGATGATCTCGTTGACCAGCAGGTAGCCGAGCACGACCGGCGCGAGCACGCCCACGAGCAGGATCCACACCCGCCCGACCCGGAAGCTCGAGCGCCGGTTGAGGTGCTCCGCCAGCATGGGCAGGCGGCGCAGCAGCCAGGCGACCACGACGACGGCGACGAGCGCGACCGCCATGATCCCGAACGAGTTGACGAAGGCGTCCGCGACATCGAGCACCGCCAGAGCGGTGGTCGTCGAGAACAGCGCGATCGAGATCAGCGCGAGCGGGACGGTGACGGCGATCGTGGTGCGCACCCTGCCCCAGCCGAGCTTGTCCTGCAGTGCCGCCACGATCACCTCGAGCACCGAGATCAGCGACGTGACACCCGCGAACACCAGCGCGCCGAAGAACAGCACGCCGATGATCGATCCGCCTGTCGCCTGCGAGACGATCGTCGGGAAAGCGATGAAGGCCAGGCCGATACCGGAGGAGGCGACCTCCGAGACGGCTGAACCCTGCGCGGCCGCCATGAAGCCCAGCGCCGCGAACACGCCGATGCCCGCCAGGATCTCGAACGCGGAATTGGCGAAACCGACGACGAGGCCGGAGCCGGTGAGGTCGGTCCTGCGCTTGAGGTACGACGAGTAGGTCACCATGATGCCGAAGGCGACCGACAGCGAGAAGAAGATGTGTCCGTAGGCGGAGGCCCACACACCCGGGTCGGCGAGCGCCGCCCAGTCGGGTGTGAAGAAGCTGTTGAGCCCCTCCATCGCGCCGGGCAGGAACAGCGACTGCACGACGAGCACGATGAACATCACGGTCAGCAGCGGCATCAGGATCGTGTTCGCCCTGCCGATGCCGCGCTTCACACCGAGCGCCATGATCACGACGACCACCGCCCAGACCACGAGCAGCGGAATGCCGACCTGCGGCACGAAGACGGTGGAGACCCCGTCCTTCGCGACGTCGCCCATCTGCAGGAACTCGGTGAAGAAGAAGTCGTTCTCGTTGCCCGCTCCCCAGGAGAGCTGCGCGGAGAACCAGGTGTACATCGCGGCCCAGGCGATGATCACCGCGTAGTAGACGGAGATGATGACGCAGATGAGCACCTGCCACCATCCGAGCGGCTCGGCCGCCCGGTGCATCCGCCGGAACGCGAGCGGCGCCGACCCGCGGAACCTGTGTCCGATCGCGTAGTCGAAGAAGAGCAGCGGGATGCCGGCCGTCAGCAGCGCGCACAGATAGGGGATGAGGAACGCCCCGCCGCCGCCCTCGTAGGCGACGTACGGGAAGCGCCAGATGTTGCCCAGGCCGACGGCGGAGCCGATGGCGGAGAGGATGAACACGTTCCGGGATGCGAAGGCTTCCCTCTTCGGAGCGTCGGTGATTGCGTTCGCCATGTGCGGGACACTACCCGATGCGATCCGCCGGAGACATGGTCGCGACGACGCGGACTCGAGCATCCGCACTCGCCGACGAGCATCCGGCCGCCTATCGTGAAGGCATGTCCAGGGACACCACGCTGCTCATCCTCGGCGCCTCCGGCGATCTCACCTCGCGCCTGCTGCTGCCCGCCATCGGCCAACTGCTGCGCCGTGAGCCCGCCCGCAGGCTCGCGCTGCACGGCGCCGGATCGGACGACTGGAGCGCACAGCGCTGGCAGGAGGCGGTGCAGACCGCGTTCACGTCGGCGGATGCCGCGACCCAGCTCGATCGGGTCGCCGGCACCACGTACACGAAGGCCGATGTCACCGATCGCGACGCCCTCGCGGGACTGGTCGAGGGCGTCGAAGGGCCGCTGGTCATCTACTTCGCGCTGCCGCCGGCGGTCGCCGTCGCAGCATGCCAGGTGCTGCGCGACGTGAAGCTGCCGGAGAACACCGTGCTGGCGCTGGAGAAGCCGTTCGGCAGCGACCAGAAGAGCGCCCGCGAGCTGAACGACCTGCTGCAGCAGCTGGTGCCGGAGAAGCGCATCTTCCGGGTGGACCACTTCCTCGGGCGTTCGACGCTCCTGAACGTGATCGGCGTACGGTTCGCGAACCGTCTGGTCGAGCCGGTCTGGTCCGCCGATCACGTGCAGTCCGTGCTGATCCGCTACGACGAGTCGCTGGCGCTGGAGAACAGGGCCCGGTACTACGACCGGGCCGGCGCGATGATCGACATGATCCAGAGCCACCTGCTGCAGGTGCTGGCGATCCTGGCGATGGAGCAGCCCGCCGACCTCGACGAGATCGACCTGCGCGACGCGATGGCCGCAGCGCTGCGCGCCACGGTGATCTGGGACGACAACCCGGTGCGTTCGTCACGCCGGGGCCGGTACACCGCCGGCACCATCGGCGACAAGGAGCACCGCCGTGACGTTCCGTCTTATGTCGACGAGGACGGCGTGGACCCCGATCTCGGCACCGAGACCCTCGCCGAGATCACCTGCGAGGTGCGCACGGCGCGCTGGGCAGGAGTGCCGTTCACGCTGCGCAGCGGCAAGGCGCTGGCCGACCGCCACGCCGAGATCGTCGTGACGTTCCGCCCGGTGCGGCACATCCCCGAAGGGCTGACCGGCAGGCCGGACGACGGCGGCGTGCTCCGCTTCGTGCTCGGCCCCGATCGGATCGACCTCGAGCTCAACGTGAACGGCGGCGACGACCCGTTCGCACTGCGCCGCGATGTGCTGTCCACCAAGCTCGGCAAGGGCACGCTCCTGGCATATACAGAGGTCATCAGCGACATCCTCGACGGCGACGTCGCACTGTCGGTGCGGGCGGATGCCGCGGAGCAGTGCTGGCGCATCATCCAGCCGGTGCGGGATGCCTGGAACCGCGGTGACGTCCCGATCGAGGACTACCCCGCCGGGTCGACGGGCCCGAAGGGCTGGGCGACGTCCGCCTGACCCCCGCACCCTGAGCGAGCGCAGAGGGACGCAGGGACGAAGGCCGTCCTTCGTCTCGTCGCTGACGCTCCTCGCTCAGGAGCCGGTGCCGGAGCCGGACGCGGACCGGCTGAACAGTGCGACGATCTCCTCGTCGCGCACGTCGTCGAGTGCCGCGTCGAGCCGGCCGTCGGCGGCGAACCGGCTGACACCGTGCAGGGTGCTCCAGAGCAGCTCGGCGCGCACCGCGCGCTCGCGGGGCGTCTCACCGCCGACGGCGCGCTCGAACATCGCGAACCCCTGGCGCAGGAGCTCCGGCGTCTCGTCGGATGCGAACACGACACCCGTGCGCGCCGTGGTCATCACGTAGTAGACGGCGGGGTTCTCCCGCGCGAACGCGAGGTAGGCGGCGACGAGAGCCGCCAGTCCTTCGCCGTCGGCGCTGATCGCCGCGAGGAGCTCGGCGTAGCCGTCGATGACGACGCGCTCGACGATCTCGTCCCTCCCGCGCGGGAAGTGCCGGTACAGGATCGGCTGACTGAATCCGATCGCGTCGGCCAGGCGACGCACGGTGACGGCGGACCAACCCTCCTGCTCGGCGATCTCGCGCGCCGCGCGGACGATCTGCCGCTCACGGTCGCGGATCCGCTCGATGTCTTGCGCTGCTCGGGGCATGCAGTTACATTAGCATCGCTAACACTTAGCGTTGCTAACATCTAGACCACGGAGGAATCATGACCGTCATCATCGCCGCCACCGGAGCACTCGCCATCCTCGGCCTCGCCGTCATCTTCGGCGCCGACGTCGTCGGCCTTCTGGTCCAGCGCTCCGTCTACGCAGACCTCGACGACCGCACCCTGGTGCAGGCGGTCGGCCGCGGCCATTACTACGCCGACCGCCGGATGCCCGCCGTCGGCATCCCCGCCACGGTCCTCACCGCGGTCACGGCCGCAGCCGCCTTCCTGTGGGGCACCACCCTCTCCGGCATCCTCTCGGCGGCGGCCCTGGTCCTGCTGGTCACCTGGCTGCTCGTTTACGCGCGCCTCGCGAAGCCGATCAACACCACGCTGACCGCCGCCGCCCTCGCGGGCGAGGTGCCCGCCGACGCCCGCGCCTTGCAGGCGCGCTGGGAGTCGCTGCTCCCGCTGCGGGTCGTGTTGAACGGCGTCACCATCGCCCTGCTGGCGGCGACGCTGGCGCTGATCTGAGCGTCCGCGGCGAGATGACGCACGAGACCCCGAGCTCCGCACGAGACCCACGTCAGGAACGGGGGTCTCGTGCAGAACCCGGGGTCTCACCGAGATCTCGCGGAGCCGTCAGTGCTCGGGCCGGTCCAGCGCCACCTCGTTGCCGTCACGGTCGACGATCTTGCCGTCCACGATGGAGTCGCCGTCCTCGAACGCCTCCAGGTACGCCACCGGGATGCTGCGCGTCGGCGCGGCCACGAAGCTGTTGGCGCCCTTCGACGCCCGGGCTCCGAGGTGGTTGAACAGCAGGTTCAGCAGGATCGCGGTGACGGCGGCGGAGCTGATGCCGGAGTGGAAGATGGTCACGAACCAGGCCGGCATCTGGTGGTAGATCGACGGGATGGCGATCGGGAGCATGCCGACCGCGAGCGAGGTCGCCACGATGACGAGGTTCATGTTGCCCTTGTACTCGACCTTGGCGAGGGTGCGGATGCCGGATGCCGCCACCGAGCCGAACAGCACGAGGCCCGCGCCCCCGAGGACCGGCGACGGGATCGCTCCGACGACGCGGCCCAGCACCGGCAGCAGACCGAGCACGACGAGCACGATACCGCCGGCGGTCACCACGAAGCGGCTCTTCACGCCGGTGATCGCGACCAGGCCGACGTTCTGCGCGAACGCGGACTGGGTGAAGGTGCCGAAGACCGGCGAGACGGCGCTGGAGAGCATGTCGGCGCGCAGGCCCGCGGCGATGCGCTTCGAGTCGACCTTGGTGCCCACGATCTCGCTCACCGCGAGGATGTCGGCGGTGGTCTCGGTCAGCGTGACGAGGATCACGATGAACATCGAGATGATCGCGGCCAGTTCGAACGTCGGCAGGCCGAATCCGAAGACCGACGGGAAGGCGAAGACCGGGCCCTCGCCGACAGCGCTGAAGTCGGCCTTGCCCATGAACACGGCCACGATCGTGCCGAGCACGATCGAGAGCAGGATCGCGAGCCGCGAGATCGCCCCGACCGGGACCTTGCTGAGCACCAGCACGATGACGAGGGTGATGCCGGCGAGCAGCAGGTTCTCGGCCGTGGCGCCCTCGGCGGCGTCGTTGCCCGGACCGACGATCCAGCCGGCCGCCACGGGCAGCAGGCTCAGACCGATCGTGGTGATCACGGTGCCCGTCACCACGGGCGGGAAGAAGCGGATGACGGTCGCGAACACCGGCGCGATCAGCAGACCGATCACGGATGCCGCGATGACCGACCCGAACACCGCGGGAAGCCCTCCGCCGCTCGTGACGATCGCACCCATGGTCGCGACACCGGCGAACGAGACGCCCTGCACGAGCGGCAGCTGCGAGCCGAAGAACGGGATGCCCACGGTCTGCAGGATCGTGGCGAGACCGCCCATGAAGAGGCACGCGGCGATCAGCACGCCGATCTCGCCCTGGTTCAGGCCCGCGATCTGCCCGATGATCAGCGGCGGGGCGATGATCCCCCCGTACATCGTGAGCACGTGCTGTATGCCGTAGCCGATGGTGGGTCCGAGTGGGAGACGCTCGTCCTCGGGACGGGTGGGTGCGTTGTTCTTCTTGCTCATGTCGACCTCTTCGTCGTTGCGGGGTTTCGGATGATTTAGGAATGGCGGGCGAGCAGCGCGCGGGCCGCCTCGCTGTGGTGGCCGATCAGCTGGGGCAGGTCGAGTCCGACGATCTGCCCGTCGAGCACGCGCCAGGTGCCTCCGACCATCACGCGGTCGGCGCGCTCCGCGCCGCACAGCAGCAGTGCGGCGACCGGGTCGTGGCTGCCCGAGAAGCGCAGCTCGTCGAGCGTGAACATGGCCAGGTCGGCCTGCTTGCCCGGTGCCAGCACGCCGATGTCGTTGCGCCCGAGGGCGCGCGCGGATCCCGCGGTCGCCCAGTCCAGCGCGCGTTCCGGCGTGACGGATGCTGCGCCGTAGCGCAGCCGCTGCAGGTAGAGCGCCTGGCGCACCTCCTGGATCATGTTCGAGCCGTCGTTCGAGGCGGAGCCGTCGACGCCGAGCCCGACCGGCGCGCCGGCTTCCTCGAGCTCCACCGCGCGGGCGATGCCGGAGGCCAGACGCATGTTCGAGGTGGCGCAGTGCGACACGGCGGTGCCTGCCGCACCGAGACGGGCGATCTCGGCGTCGTCGAAGTGGATGCCGTGCGCGAGCCAAGTGCGATCCGAGAGCCAGCCCACGCTCTCGAGGTAGTCCACCGTGCGCAGGCCGAACATCTCGCGGCAGAAGTCCTCCTCGTCGAGCGTCTCGGCGAGGTGGGTGTGCAGGCGCACGTCGCGCCGGGCTGCGAGGTCCGCTGTGTCGCGCATGACGCCGGTGGTCACGGAGAACGGCGAGCAGGGCGCAAGCGCGATCTGCACCCGGGCGCCCTCGCCTCGTTCGTGGTACGCGCCGATCAGCCGCTCGCTGTCGGAGAGGATCGTGTCGGCATCCTGAACGGTGGTCTGCGGCGGCAGCCCGCCGTCCTTCTCGCCGAGCGACATCGATCCACGCGTCAGCGTGGCCCGCATCCCGAGGCTGCGCACGACCTCGACCTGCACGTCGATGCCCTCCTCCAGCCCGTTCGGGAACAGGTAGTGGTGGTCGGCCGCGGTGGTGCATCCGGAGAGCAGCAGCTCGGCGAGCGCCGCGGTGGTCGCGAGCTCGAGGTCGCGCGGGGTCAGCCCCGCCCACACACCGTAGAGCCCCTTCAGCCAGGGGAACAGCTCGGCGCTGACGACCGGCCGCCAGGCCCGAGTGAGGGTCTGGTAGAAGTGGTGGTGCGTGTTGATCAGGCCCGGGATGATCACGTGGCGCGAGGCGTCGACGACCTCGTCCACCGGCTGCGAGGGCTCGCCCCCGACCGGGACCGTCTCGAGCACGCGGTCGCCCGCGATGACGAGGCCGCCGCGGGCGTCGGCGCTGTCGCCGGTGTGGATGCCGAGCGGGTTCTTCAGCCAGATGCTGCGCTGCGGTGCGGACATTGTGGTGGCTCCATCCTTGGATCAGCGATGCCGGGCACGCCGGCGATGGTGTGCCAGCTCAGTTCAATCCCTGTCTGCTGATCCAGGGGCCTCCGGCGCTGGAAGCTCCTCAAGGTCTATCACGCGCCACTCCGCGCCGTCAACGATTTATTCCGAAATGCGGATGCATCATTCCGGACAACGGAATCATTTGAGGTCACTCCCATCCATCGCCACGGCGATGGATCCCCGGCATGCCGCGCCCTCCCATGACGGATCCGACCCATCTCCCGAGGCGGATCGACCGACCACCCCTAGCATCGGCACCATGACCGCCCTCTCCCGCCGCACCAGGGCCGGCTACGCCCTCGGCGGCATCGCCTCCGGCACCTACGGCACCGTGCCCGGGCTGATCCTCATGCCGTTCCTCACCGACCTGCTCGGCGTCGAGGCGGCCATCGCCGGCATGATCGTGTTCGCCCCGAAGGCCTGGGACTTCCTCCTCAACCCGATCGCCGGGCGCATCAGCGACCGCTCCCGGCATCCGCGCGACCGGCGCCGGCCGTTCATCCTGCGCGCCGGAATCCTGCTCGCCCTGGCGTTCCTCGCGATGTTCTTCGGTCCGACCGCACCTCCGGTGGCCGCGGCACTCTGGGTGCTCGTGCTGTTCCTCGCCTCCGCCACGGTGTACGCGTTCTTCCAGGTTCCATACCTGGCGATGTCGGCCGAGATCACCGACGACTACGCCGAGCGCACCCGGCTGGTCACGTGGCGGGTCATCGTCTTCACGCTCGCGATCCTCGTCTCCGGAGCGACCGCCCCCGCGCTCGTCGGAGCGCTCGGCGGCATCGCGGGCTACCGCGTCATGGCCGCGACCATGGCGGTGCTCATCCTGGTCGGTGCCTTCGGGGTGTGGTGGGGCACTCGCCGGGTGCCGCTGACGCGCACCGAGGACGCCGGCGGGCAGCTCTTCGGACAGCTCGCCATCGTGCTGCGCGACCGCGACGCCCGCACGCTGATCGTGTCGTTCGTGCTGCAGGCCGTCGGCATAGGCATGGTGCTCGGCGGCGTCGTCTACGTCGCCCGCCACGTCGTGCACGACCCGTCGGTGGCGACCCTCGCGTTCATCTGCTTCGTGGCCCCCGCCGTCGTGCTCACCCCGCTCTGGTCGGCGCTGGGGCGGCGGATCGGCAAGAAGAGCGGGTTCGCGGTGGCGACCGTCGTCATGACGGCCGGGCTGCTGGCACTTCTCACCGCTCGCAGCGGCGACGCGACCCCGATGCTCATCGCCGCCGGCGTGGTCGGCATCGGCTACGCCGGGGCGCAGCTGTTCCCGCTGGCGATGCTTCCCGACCTCGCCGCCGAGGACGCACGACGCAGCGGCACCAACCGGATCGGCATGATCTCGGGAGTGTGGTCCGGCTTCGAGCTGCTCGGCTACGCCTTGGGACCTGCTGCGCTCGGCCTCGTGCTCAGCATCGGCGGGTACGTCGCCTCGGCCGGCGTCGAGATGCCACAGTCGGACTCCGCGCAGTGGGCGATCGTGCTGGGAGTGTCGGTGATCCCCGCCGCGCTGTGTGCGATCAGCCTGGTGCCGCTCTCGCGCTACCGCCTCGACGCCCGGCTGCGCTCCGCCACCGTCCGGGGCCGCTGACCCGGCGCGCTCACCAGCGCAGCGGCACCCGCCCGGCCGAACGCCCTTCCGCGTCGAGCAGATGCCCGTTGCGCTTGATGCTGCGCAGCACCGTCCAGCGGTCGACGACCTCGACCTCGCTCCCCCATGACATCTCGATCCGCTGCAGATCGGTGAGCGAGCGCGCCCGCACGCACACGAACAGCGGGGCGCGTCCGACGAGGATGCCCACACGATGCGCCTCAGGGAGCCGTGCGGCGAGCCCGGCCGCCCCGTCGGCATCCGCCGCCCGCGCCCAGAGCACGGCCCCGCGGCGGTACCCCGCCGCGGGCATCGCCAGGTCGCAGCCCAGCCGCAGCTGCCCGGCGAAGACCGCGCGATCCACGGTGCGCCTGGCCGTCGCCTCGGAGACGCCGAGAGCCTTGGCGACGGCGGCGGCGGGCATCCGCGGGTCATCATCGAGCACCTCGGCGAGTTCGGCGACGACGTCGGGACGGGGCGGGCGCGCCTCGTCGGGCCGCCCGGCGTCGCGCAGCACGCGCTGCTGCTGACGGGAGAGCACCCGCAGCCGCCACTCGGAGTCCTCGGCGATGATCGCCGCGGCGACGTCCATCCGCCGCACCCGCGCACCCAGCGCCGCGATCTCGCGCACCCGCTCCCCGAGCAGCGGGAGTCCGCCCGCGCCCGCGACGAGCGCCAGGCATCCGGCCGACGTCTCGTCGAGGCTGAGCGCCCAGGGCCTGGCGGCGACCTCGTCGATCACGGCGGGCGTCGTGCGCGGGTCGAGCAGCACGACCGCGACGTCGGTGGTCGACGACCACCGCTCCGGTGTCGGCCATGCGGTCAGCCACGCGAGCGACTCGTCGCGCAGCGCCTGCCAATGCCGGGCCACTGTGGCCGCATCGGCGCCGACGGCTGCGGCGACACGGGTCCACGGCGCCCGCGCATCGATCTGCAGGGTGTGCACGATCGCGAGATCGAGTTCGCCCAGCATCCGGGGTCCGTCGGATTCGACAGCATCCATGTGACGAATCGTAGGAAGCCGGGCGCGAGATCTGAAGGATTCGAGGCGCGACAGGCCGAGCATCCGCCCTCTCCCTAGCCTCAGAGCCATGAGCATGACCGAAGAGGCCATCTTCACCACGATCGAGGATCTCGTCGCGATGGCGCCGCGCGCGACCGGGACGCCCGGCGGCGAGCGCGCCGCGCACTACGTCGAGGATCGCTTCGCCGCGGCGGGGCTCGACACCGAGGTGCTCGAGGTGCCGTCGTTCTCATGGCGGGCGGACTCCTGCGCGGTCGAAGTCGGCGGCGAGGCGGTCGCCTGCTCGCCGATCCTGCATTCCGCGCTCCCGGCGCACGACTGGACCGGCGCGGCGGAGCACGACCTCCGCGCCCACGTCGTCGACATCGGCGCCGACCGGGTGCGCCGGCACGATGTGCGCGGTGCGATCGTGCTCTTCGACCTCACCTTCGACATGACCGTGGCGCATTCACTGCCGCTCACCCTGTACCTGCACGACCCCGACCGACGCGTGCTGCGCAAGGAAGTGCTGAGCAGCCGCAACCCCTACGTCACCTCCCTCGCGCGCACCATGAAGGATGCCGCGGCCGCCGGCGCTGTCGGGGTGATCGGCGTGCTGCGCGACTACCCCGACTCGCGGAATTACCACAACGAGTACTACCGGCGGACGCTGTTCCCCCTCCCCGGAGCGTGGGTGACCCGCGCCGAGGGCGCGCGCCTGCGCGAACTGCTGCGCCGAGAACCGGCGGCGCGGCTCGCGCTCACGGTCACGCGCACAGAGGTGGTCTCGCGCACGGTGATCGGCGTGCTCCCCGGGCGCACCAGGGACGCCGTGATGATCCAGTCGCACCACGACTCGATCGGCCCCGGTGCGGTCGAGGACGCCTCGGGCACCGCGGAGGTGATCGCCCTGGCCGAGCACTACGGCGCCGCCGCAGCAGCCGGCATCGAGCGCGAGAAGACGCTGCTGTTCGTGACCTTCGACACGCACTTCACCGGCTACCAGGCCCACCGCGCGTTCGCGACCCGTCATGTCCTGGCCGCGGATGCCCCCTGGAACATCGTGCTGAACGCGACCGTGGAGCACATCGGACTGCGGGCGGTCGAGGGGCGCGACGGCGGCTTCGCCTCCACCGGCGAGACCGAGCCGCGTGGCATCTTCGTCAATGTGAGTCCCGCGTTCACCTGGCGCATCGGCCGGGCCGTCCGGCGCCACGGGCTGCACGGCACGAGCCTGATGGGCGCCGGGCTGCTTGAGCTCTTCGCCGGGGGCATCCCCACCGACGCCTCGTTCACCTTCGTCAGCGGCGTGCCGACGGTGAGCCTGATCTCGGGCCCGCTCTACCTGTACGACGACGCGGACACGATCGACCGCATCGACCGCGCCCAGCTGGTGCCGGTGGCGCGCTTCTTCGCCGACGTCGTCGACGACGCGGAGCGCCGCGACGGGCGCAGGCTCGGTGTGCTGCCCGCCGGCCTGCGCCGCCTGCTGCCGCGGGGGCGCTGGTGAGGAGCAGGGTCGTCGCCTTCCCCGCGACTTCGATCGACGGGGCGGCGCAAGAGCAGACGGGTCAACTGCAGGTGCCGTCGGGCGCTGCCCCGGCAGGCGGCTGGCCGGTCGTCGTGTACGGGCACATGACCACGGGCGGCTCGCCGCGCTCGGCCCCCAGTGCCGGCGGGCCCTCGCATCGGGAGTGGCGGCGCATGTCGCAGGGCGACGCGCTGTGCGCGGCGCTCGTCCACCGCGGGATCGTCGTGCTGCGGCCCGACTACGAGGGCATCGGCGGCCCCGGTGCCCACCCCTACCTGATCGGCTCTTCACTGGCGGCGTCGATGACCGCGATGCTGCGCGCCCGCGACTCGTTCAACGCCCGGCTGGGCGATACCTGGGTCGCCGCCGGCCATTCCGAGGGAGCGGTGGCGGCGCTGCACGCCTCTGTGGCTTCGGAGGCCGACGAACGCACCCGGCTGGTGGGAACCGCCGCGTTCGCCCCCGTCACCCGGATGGATCTCAGCATCCGTGCCGCCCGCCGGGTGCCCGGCCGCTACCCGGGGTCGGGCGTGGTCTCGGCCCTGATCGCCCTGATGCTGAGCGGGGCCGCGACGACCGACGCGCGGATGCGGGAGCTCCTCGCCGCGGACGGCCTGAGCACCCGCGCCGCGGAGCGCCTGCCCGACGTGGACCGGCTGTGCCTCACCGAGCTCGCGGCCGCGGAGTCCTGGGGCGGGATCGCGCCGTCCCGTATCGGCGGCCCCAGGGGGCGGGAGCTGTTCGCCCTGTTGGATGCGTCGTTCCGCGCGAACGAAGTGGCGGGCCTGACCGGTTTCCGCGCGCCGGTGCGCATCGACGCCGCCCGCTTCGACGAGGTCGCCCCCGCTGCGCTCTCTGCGCGGCTGCTGCGCACCTACCGCCGCGCCGGCGTCGCCCTGACCTCGCGGTGGTGGCCGACGCACCACTCCGGAACGATGCATCCGCAACACGCCCCGTCGGAGGCGGCCGATTGGATCGCCGCACGGCTCAGGGCGAGCGCCTGATCAGCAACCACGGGCCTGGGACGACGGATGCCGCAGACCGATCGGTCTGCGGCATCCGTGCGAAGGGGCGTCAGGCCGCAGCGCTGGTGAGCACCAGACCCGATCCGTCGGCCGCGACATCGACCCGCACCGTGTCGCCGTCGTGCACGTTGCCCGACAGCAGCGCGGTGGCGAGACGGTTCTGCACCTCGGTCTGGATGAGGCGGCGCAGCGGCCGGGCGCCGAACACCGGGTCGTAGCCGCGCTCGGCCAGCCAGGTGCGGGCGTCCGGGGTGACGGCCAGTTCGAGCCGGCGGTCGTGCAGCCGCCTCTGCAGCTGGTCGACCGACAGCGACACGATCTGCGCCAGGTCGTCCTCCGACAGGGCCTGGAACATCACGATGTCGTCGAGCCGGTTCAGGAACTCGGGGCGGAACGACTGCCGCACCAGCGCCATCACCTGCTCGCGCTTCACCTCCATCGACATGGTGGGGTCGATGAGGATCGGCGAGCCGATGTTGCTGGTCAGGATGAGGATGACGTTCGAGAAGTCCACCGTTCGGCCCTGGCCGTCGGTGAGCCGCCCGTCGTCGAGCACCTGCAGCAGCACGTCGAACACCTCGGGGTGCGCCTTCTCGACCTCGTCGAGCAGCACCACGCTGTACGGACGCCGCCGCACGGACTCGGTCAGCTGGCCGCCCTGCTCGTAGCCGACGTACCCCGGAGGGGCACCGACCAGACGCGAGACGGAGTGCTTCTCGCCGTACTCGGACATGTCGATGCGCACCATGGCGTGCTCGTCGTCGAAGAGGAACTCGGCGAGAGCCTTGGCCAGCTCGGTCTTGCCGACGCCGGTGGGGCCGAGGAACAGGAACGAACCGGTGGGCCGTCCGGGGTCGCTGATCCCCGCACGCGACCGTCGCACGGCGTCGGAGACGGCCTTCACGGCATCCTTCTGACCGATCAGCCGCCTGCCCAGCTCGTTCTCGAGATGCAGCAGCTTCTCGCTCTCGCCCTGCAGGAGCCGGCCGACCGGGATGCCGGTCCACGCGGCGATCACGCCGGCGATGTCCTCGTCGGTGACCTGCTCGTTGACCATGCGGCCCTCGCTGGAGACTGCCTGCTCGGCCTGCTCCGCCTCGGCGATGTCGCGCTCCAGGCGCTTGATGGTCTCGTACTCGAGCTTCGACGCCTTCGTGTAGTCGGCGTTGCGCATGGCGAGATCGCGCTGGGTGATCGCGTCGTCGAGCTGCTTCTTCAGCTCGCCCACGCGGTTCAGGCCCTGGCGCTCACGCGCCCAGCGGGCCTCGAGGCCCGCGAGCTCCTTCTCGAGCGCGCCGAGCTGCTCCCGCAGCGTGGCCAGCCGCTCCTTCGAGGCGTCGTCCTTCTCCTTCTTGAGGGCGAGCTCCTCGAGCTTCATCCGGTCGACCTGGCGCTTGAGCTCGTCGATCTCGACCGGTGAGGAGTCGATCTCCATCTTCAGCCGCGACATGGCCTCGTCGATGAGGTCGATCGCCTTGTCCGGCAGCTGGCGGCTCGGGAGGTAGCGGTTCGACAGCGCCGCCGCGGCGACGAGCGCGCTGTCGGCGATCGTCACTCCGTGGTGCGCCTCGTACCGCCCCTTGAGCCCGCGCAGGATGGCGATGGTGTCCTCGACGGAGGGCTCGCCGACGTACACCTGCTGGAAGCGGCGCTCGAGCGCCGCGTCCTTCTCGATGAACTCGCGGTACTCGTTCAGCGTGGTGGCGCCGATCATGCGCAGCTCGCCGCGGGCGAGCATCGGCTTGAGCATGTTGGATGCCGCGACCGACCCTTCGCCACCGCCCGCGCCCATCAGCACGTGCAGCTCGTCGATGAATGTGATGACCTTGCCGTCGGACTCGGTGATCTCCTTGAGCACGCTCTTCAGACGCTCCTCGAACTGGCCGCGGTACATCGCGCCGGCCACGAGGGCGGAGATGTCGAGACTGATCAGCTCCTTGTCCTTGAGCGATTCGGCGACGTCGCCCGCGACGATGCGCTGGGCGAGGCCCTCGACGACGGCGGTCTTGCCGACGCCGGGCTCGCCGATGAGCACGGGGTTGTTCTTGGTGCGTCGGGTGAGCACCTGGCTCACCCGACGGATCTCACCGTCACGGCCGATCACCGGGTCGAGCTTTCCCTGACGGGCACGATCGGTGAGGTTGATGCCGAACTGCTCGAGCGCGCTCTGCTGCTCTTCCTGCTGCTGACTGGGGTTGGTCATTCCGTTCCTCCTGAGGAGACTCCTTATCAAAGTTGAGTTGGGATGACTCAACTTTAGCATCTTGACCCCCGCGATTCCAGCGCCTAATATGTCCATTGGTCAGAACTGACTTTCCGAATCCCGGAAACTCGATGAAGAGAGGGAGCGTCATGCCGCACATCGATGCCTGCAGCCCCTCTTCCGAGCGCCCCTTCGCCTGGGGCAACTGGTACGCACACGGCGCCTGAGCAGGCCCGGAATCCCCCACGATTCCGAGCTGCCCCGTCCACGCCGCAGCGGCGTAGACTCACCGCATCCGCGCGCGCCGTCTGATCAGCCCGCCGGAGCGGGAACCTCGGGATCTCCAGATGGCACGTGAGGACGTGCCGCCAGCGCGCTTCGGCGCAGGACCTGAGGAGACACAGGATGACTGACATCGCTGTCACCGTTCCCGCCGTGAAGGTGAACGGGCAGAGCCGCCCCTTGGACGGGGTCGCGACTCATGCGACGGCACTGGACTGGCTGCGCGACACGGGCCTGTCCGGAAGCAAGGAGGGCTGCGCCGAAGGCGAGTGCGGCGCCTGCGCGATGCTGCTCGCGACCCCGGACGCCGACGGCGGCACGGCCTGGACCCCGGTGAACGCCTGCCTGGTGCCGGTGTACGCGCTGGACGGCCAGGAGATCGTCACCGCCGAGGGCCTCGGCACCGTGGACGACCTGCACCCCGTGCAGGAGAAGCTCGCCGAGGCCGGCGGATCGCAGTGCGGTTACTGCACCCCCGGCTTCGCCTGTTCTATGGCGGCCGAGTACTACCGCCCCGACCGCACCCCCGTCGCCGAGGACGACGAGACCTGCCCCGTCCACGACGCCGAGCACGGCCCGAACGGGTTCGACCTGCACGCCCTGAGCGGCAACCTGTGCCGCTGCACCGGGTACCGCCCGATCCGGGATGCCGCGTACGCGCTGGGCTCCCCCGAGGCGGACGACCCGCTGCAGCAGCGTCTCGCGGCACCCGCTCCCGCACCGGCCGCGACCGACGCCGTCGTCGACGGTTCCCGGTTCCTGCGCCCCTCCACTCTCGCCGAGACGCTGCGCATCCTGCGTGAGGAGCCCACCGCCCTCGTCGTCGCCGGCTCCACCGACTGGGGCGTCGAGGTGAACATCCGCGGCAGCCGCGCACCGTTCGTCGTCGCGATCGACCAGCTCGACGAACTGCGCGGCCTCACCGAGACCGACGAGTACGTCGAGATCGGCGCGGCCCTGCCGCTGTCCGAGGTGGAGCGCCGACTGAACGGCCGCATCCCGCTGCTGGCGAAGCTGTTCCCCCAGTTCGCCTCGCGCCTGATCCGCAACCGCGGCACCTTCGGCGGCAACCTCGGCACCGGATCGCCGATCGGCGACACCCCGCCGGCGCTGCTGGCCCTGGACGCGCGGCTCGTGCTGGCATCCGCGGACGGCGAGCGCGAGGTCGACCTCGCCGAGTACTTCACCGGTTACCGCCAGTCGGTGCGCGCGAAGGACGAGCTGATCACCGCCGTGCGCATCCCGCTGCCGCTGGCCGCGTACACCGCGTTCCACAAGATCGCCAAGCGCCGCTTCGACGACATCTCCTCGGTGGCGATCGGCTTCGCGCTCGACGTCGAGGGCGGCGTCGTGACCCGCGCACGGATCGGCCTGGGCGGCGTCGCCGCCACGCCGCTGCGCGCCCGTGCCACCGAGGAAGCCCTCATCGGGCGGCCGTGGGACATCACCACCGTCAAGGCGGCGTCCGCCGTGCTGCAGGGCGAGGGCACGCCGATGTCCGACCACCGCGCCAGCTCCGACTACCGGTCCCACATGCTGGGCACCGCACTCCTGAAGCTCTACAGCCAGACCGTCATCGCATCGAAGGAGGTGTCGGCATGAGCGCTCTCGCCGACCGCCCCGAGAACCCCGTCGTCGGCCGGCGCGCCGCACACGAGAGCGCCGCCCTGCATGTCACGGGAGCGGCGATGTACACAGACGACATCGCGGAGCAGACCGCGGGAGTGCTGACCGCGTGGCCGGTGCAGTCGACGAACGCGCACGCGAAAGT
This sequence comes from Microbacterium bovistercoris, assembly GCF_003387575.1. Classification (GTDB taxonomy): domain Bacteria; phylum Actinomycetota; class Actinomycetes; order Actinomycetales; family Microbacteriaceae; genus Microbacterium; species Microbacterium bovistercoris. The sequence goes on from NZ_QUAB01000048.1 coordinate 156,875, forward strand.
CACGATCGACGTCGCGCCGGCCTACGACGTGCCAGGCGTCGTCCGCGTGCTGACCGCCGATGACGTACCGGGACTGAACGATGCCGGCATCCGCAACGATGAGCCGCTGTTCCCGAGCGAGGCCATGTTCTACGGTCACGCGCTGGTCTGGGTGCTGGGCGAGACGCAGGAGGCCGCGCGCCTCGGCGCCGCCGCCGTCACCGTCGAGTACGAGCCGCTGCCCTCGCTGATCACCGTGCAGGATGCCCTGGAGGCGCAGTCCTTCCAGGGCACGCCGCGCACCGTGCAGCGCGGCGACGCAGCCGCGGGCCTCGCCGCATCCGCCCACGTCTTCGAGGGCGTGACCGAGTTCGGCGGCCAGGAGCACTTCTACCTCGAGACGCACGCCTCGTTCGCGGTGCGCGACTCCGAGGGGCAGTACTTCATCCAGTGCTCGACCCAGCACCCCACCGAGACCCAGGATCTGGTCTCGCACGTGCTCGGGATCCCGGCGAACGAGATCACCGTGCAGTGCCTGCGCATGGGCGGCGGCTTCGGCGGCAAGGAGATGCAGCCGCACGGGTTCGCAGCGATCGCGGCACTCGGCGCGAAGCTCACCGGGCGCCCCGTTCGGCTCCGCCTGAACCGCACGCAGGACATCACGATGACCGGCAAGCGACACCCCTTCCACATCGCATGGAAGGTCGGCTTCGATGAGGACGGCCTGCTGCAGGCCCTCGACACCACTCTGACCTGCGACGGCGGATGGTCGATCGACCTGTCCGAGCCGGTGCTGGGCCGCGCCCTGTGCCACCTGGACAACGCCTACTGGATCCCGAACGTGCACGCCTACGGGCAGATCGTGAAGACCAACAAGACCTCGAACACCGCGTATCGCGGTTTCGGTGGGCCGCAGGGCGTCTTCCTCATCGAGGACATCCTGGGCAGGGTCGCCCCGACCCTCGGCATCGATCCGCTCGAGCTGCGCCGGCGCAACTTCTACAAGCCCGGCCAGAGCACGCCGTACGGTCAGCCCGTCAAGGACGCCGACCGCCTGGAGACGATCTGGGGCCAGCTCTCGGGTGAGGCCGACGTCGCGGCACGCCGTGACGAGATCCGGGCGTTCAACGCCGCGAGCCCGCACGTGAAGCGGGCCCTGTCGATCACACCGATCAAGTTCGGCATCTCGTTCAACTTCGCCGCGTTCAACCAGGCCGGCGCGCTCGTGCACGTCTACAAGGACGGCTCGATCCTCGTCAACCACGGCGGCACCGAGATGGGCCAGGGGCTGCACACGAAGATGCTGCAGGTGGCGGCGACCGCGCTCGGCGTCGACCTACACCAGGTTCGCCTCGCACCGACCCGCACCGACAAGGTGCCGAACACGTCCGCCACGGCGGCATCCTCCGGCGCCGACCTCAACGGCGGCGCGGTGAAGAACGCCTGCGAGCAGATCCGCGATCGGCTCGCGAAGGTCGCCGGGCGCATGCTCGGCGTCGACGAGCGCGACGTGCGCTTCGGCGGCGGCTACGCCACCGCACTCGGCGCACCGGTGAACCGCGTGTCGTGGGCCGAGGTCGTCAAGGCCGCGTACTTCCAGCGCGTGCAGCTCTTCGCCGCCGGCTACTACCGCACCGAGGGCCTGCACTGGAACCCGGAGATCATGCAGGGTTCCCCGTTCAAGTACTTCGCGTACGGCGCGGCGGCCACCGAGGTCGAGGTGGACGAGTTCACCGGCGCCTACCGGGTGCGCAGGGTCGACATCGTTCACGACGTGGGCGACTCGCTCTCGCCGATGCTCGACATCGGGCAGATCGAGGGCGCCTATGTTCAGGGCGTCGGCTGGCTCACCCTGGAGGAGCTGCGCTGGGACGAGACCGACGGTCCGCACCGCGGCCGCCTCCAGACCCAGTCCGCGTCGACGTACAAGCTGCCCAGCTTCTCGGAGATGCCCGAGCAGTTCCACGTGCGGCTGTTCGAGAACGCCAGGGAGGAGGGCGCCGTGTACGGCTCGAAGGCCGTCGGCGAGCCGCCGTTCATGCTCGCGTTCAGCGCCCGCGAGGCGATCCGGGATGCTGTGGCGGCCTTCGGCCCCGCGGGGCACTCGGTCGAGCTGGCGTCCCCGGCGACGCCCGAGGCTGTGTTCTGGGCGGTCGAGACCGCCCGTGCCGCGGCATCCGCGGCATCCGGAACCGACCTCCTCGACGCTCAGGTCGCAGGTGATCCCGCTCTGACGCGCGCATAGCGGGACGAGCTGCGACCCGAACGGAGGATCATGGACTGGCTGGACGCCCTGCGCGACCTGCGTGACTCCCGCACCCCCGCGGTGATCGTCACGCTCGCCATGGTGCGCGGGCACGCGCCCCGCAACGGCGGCGCGAAGATGGTCGTCTCGCCGGAGCGGATGTTCGGCACGATCGGCGGCGGGAACCTCGAGGCGACCGCCGCCGATCGTGCCCGCGCCATGCTGGCCGCGGGCTCGGCCGAGCCCGAGCTGCTCACGCTCACGCTGAGCGACAGAGCGACGACCGACTACGGCGTGCAGTGCTGCGGAGGAGAGGTAACCATCATGCTCGAACCCGTCCGCGTCGTGCCCTCGGTGGCCGTCTTCGGCCTCGGCCACGTCGGCATCGAGCTGGCACGCATCCTGTCGCGGCACGAGCTCGACCTGCATCTGGTCGACTCCCGCACCGAGATGCTGGATGCTGCGCGCCTGGAGCCGGTGCGCACCGGCGCGGTCGCCCGGGTGCAGGTGCACCACGCGCCCGTGCCGGAGGCCGCACTGGCGGAGATCCCGGCCGGCGCGCATGTGCTGGTCATGACGCACGACCACGTCGAGGACCTCGCGATCGTCGATCAGGCGCTGCGCTCGGATGCACCGGCGTCCATCGGCCTGATCGGATCGGCGTCCAAGTGGGCCCGGTTCCGCAAGAAGCTCGGCGAGGCGGGGCACTCCCCCGCCGACCTGGAGCGTGTCACCACGCCGATCGGCGTTCCGGAGGTCTCCGGAAAGCAACCGGCCGTGATCGCCGTGAGCGTCGCGGCGCGAATTCTCCAATTGATCGAGGAGGCCGCGCCGGCGGCATCCGCCTGAATTCTTTTCGGCATTTCCCGCGGTGAAATCCACCGCGGGATATTTCGCATTATCTTTCATGCGGAATATGCAGAAAGACCCGGCCCCTTTCGGGACCGGGTCTTTTCTCGGTTGATCGGATTCAGCTCCCCAGCATCGCCTCGATCGGTCCGCGGACGAAGTACAGGGCGAAGCCCGCCGCGACCACCCACATCAGCCAGTGCACCTTGCGGGCACGGCCCGAGAACGCGTTCACCAGCGCCCACGAGATGAAGCCGATGCCGATGCCGTTGGCGATCGAGTAGGTCAGCGGCATCGTGACGATCGTGAGGAACGCCGGCAGCGCCACCGCGAACTTGTCGAACTTGATCTCGCGGATCTGCGCCATCATCATCGCACCGACGACCACCAGCGCTGCGGAGCCGACCTCGATCGGCACCACCAGCGTGAGCGGGGTGAGGAACATCGACAGCAGGAACAGCACGCCCACCACGAGCGAGGCGACGCCCGAGCGGGCGCCCTCACCGATGCCCGAGGCGCTGTCGACGTAGACCGTGTTCGACGAGGTCGAGGTCATACCGCCGGCGACGGCGCCGAAGCCCTCGACGACGAAGGCCGAGCGCAGACGCGGGAACGTGCCGTCCTTGTAGGCCAGGCCTGCGTTCTTGGCCAGGCCCGTCATGGTGCCCATGGCATCGAAGAAGTTCGAGAACACCAGGGTGAACACGAGCATCGTCGCCGACAGCACGCCCACGCGGCCGAAGGAGCCGAACAGGTCGAACTGGCCGATCAGCCCGAAGTCGGGGATCGTCACCCACGAGCTGGGCAGCTCGGGGATCGTCATGTGCCAGCCGTTCGGGTCCTCGAAGGAGGGCCCGAGCTTCAGCACCGACTGGGCGATCAGGGCCACGATCGTGGTGGCCACGATGCCGATCAGGATGCCGCCGGGCACCTTCCGCGCGACCAGGATGCCGATCAGCACCAGACCGAGCAGGAAGATGAGCGTGGGGACCGAGGTGATCGATCCGCCCGCACCCAGCTGCACCGGCGGACCGCCCTCGGTGCGGGTGACGAAGCCCGAGTCCACGAAGCCGATGAAGGCGATGAACAGGCCGATGCCGACCGTGATCGCCGCCTTCAGCGCCTGCGGCACGGCCTTGAAGATCGCCGTCCGGATGCCGGTGGCACCGAAGATCACGATCAGGATGCCGTTGATCACCACGAGGCCCATGGCCTCCTGCCAGGTGACCTGCCCGACGACGGACACGGCCAGGAAGGAGTTGATGCCGAGGCCGGCCGCGAGCGCGAACGGCAGCCGCGCGATCACGCCGAACAGGATGGTCATCACACCGGCGGTGAGGCCGGTCGCCGCGCCGATCTGCGCGGCATCCAGGGCGTTCCCTGCGACGTCGTCGACGCCGCCGAGGATCAGCGGGTTCAGGATGACGATGTAGGCCATCGTCACGAAGGTGACGATGCCACCGCGGATCTCACGCCCCAGCGTGGAGCCGCGACGGGTGATCTCGAAGAAGCGGTCGAAGGCGTTCTTCGGCTCCCCCTCGACGGTGGTGGTCGCCCCTGTCGACAGGGGCGGCAGCTCCTCCTCGCTGCGGGTGAAGAGCCCTGTCGCGTCGTTGCCGGCTACGGCGTTCGACGAGGTGTCAGGGGCGGAAGGGCGTGTGGAAGCAGGGCGTTCTGAAGACATCATCGGCTCCGGGTTGTCAGTACGTTTCGGTTACGCGTCAGTACTCGACGCGATGGAGGGGTCGCGCGTCAGTACTCGATGCGCGTGGTGTTGAGGCTCCACTCGGTGAAGGGCGCGACGCGCTCCTCGGGCGGCAGCGGCTCCTGTGCGACCGGCAGGATCTCGCGATCGGCTGCGTCGCCCTCGAAGTAGCGGTAGAACACGGCGTCGTCGAAGCCTCCGTCGGCCGCGTCGTCACGGCTGGCCGCGAAGTAGACCTTGTCTATCCGGGCCCACAGCGAAGTTGCGAGGCACATCGGGCAGGGCTCGCAGCTCGTGTAGAGCGTGGCTCCGGAGAGGTCGAAGGTGCCCAGCCCCTGGCAGGCGTTCCTTATGGCGGTGACCTCGGCGTGCGCCGAGGGGTCGAGGTTCGCGGTGACGCGGTTGACACCCTCGAAGACCTGACCGTCCGCCGAGACGACGATCGCCCCGAACGGGCCGCCCTCGTTGCGCACGTTGTCGACGGCTATGCGGACCGCCTGGGCGAGGTACTCCGCCGGCGTCTGCTGCGTGGCGGAATCGGATATGGCAGTGCTGTGCACGGAAAGCTCCCTTGCTGTCGTCGCAGTGATACGGCTTATCGGGTCGGACCCGGATCGGGCCGTTCCACGAGATATACGTCGAACCGCTAGGTTTTGCTTCACGCCGGGCGCCCTTTGTGTGCGCTGCGGCCTGTTGAGCATAACAATCGATTCGCGCGTCGTCCAGTGTTTTTGAAAGACGAATATCGCATCGCGGTATTATCTTTTGCGCTTCCGCATCTGCGGATGTAAGATCCCTGCCATGACGCATTTTCGGATCGCTGAAGCCGCGACCCTGCTCGGCGTGAGCGACGACACCGTGCGGCGCTGGGTGCGGGACGGGCTGCTCACCGTGTCGCACGATGCAGCCGGCCGCCAGGTGGTGCCCGGCGACGAGCTGGCCGCGCACGCGCAGTGGCTCGCCAGCGCCGCGAACGAGGACGGCGACAGGCAGCTCAGCGCTCGCAACCGGTTCGTCGGCCTGGTCACCCGGGTCGAGATCGAGGGTCTGATGGCCCAGGTCGAGCTGCAGTGCGGGCCGTTCCGCGTGGTGTCGCTGATGTCGGCCGAGGCCGCACGCGACCTGCGCCTCGAGGTCGGAGATCGCGGAGTCGCGATCGTCAAGGCCACCACCGTCATCATCGAAACGCACCGGAAGGACGACGAATGAGACCCCCCTGCACCGGCATCCTCGCCGTCGCTGCCGCGCTGCTGCTGACCGGATGCTCCTCCGGGGCGCCCGCCGACTCGGCGACGCCCGACGGCCTCAGCGGCGACCTGACCGTATACGCCGCGGCGTCGCTGTCGGGGGCCTTCGATGAGCTCGCGGAGGAGTTCACGGCCGCGCACCCCGGCGTCACCGTGAAGCCGATCAGCTACGACGGATCCTCGGTGCTGGCGACGCAGCTGATCGGCGGCGCCCCGGCCGACGTGTTCGCCTCGGCCGACGAGAAGAACATGGCGAAGGTCACGGATGCCGGGCTCGCCGACGCCCCGGTGGACTTCGCCGCGAACGTGATGCAGATCGTGACGGCTCCGGGCAATCCGCTCGGCCTGACCGACCTCGGATCGCTCGCCGCGAACGACGTCACCGTCGTGCTGTGTGCCCCGGAGGTCCCCTGCGGCACCGCGTCACAGACCCTGCTGAAGAATGCCGGCGTGACCGTCGCCCCGGCCAGCGAGGAGCAGAACGTGACGGCGGTGCTGACGAAGGTCACCAGCGGCGAGGCGGATGCCGGACTCGTGTACGTGACCGACGTCGAAGCCGCGGGCGACGCGGTCACCGGCGTCCCGATCGACGGGGCGGATGCCGCGACGAACGTGTATCCGATCGCCGCGCTGAAGGACGCCCCGAACCCCGACGCCGCCGCCGCGTTCGTCGACTTCGTCACCGGCGCGAAGGGTCGCGCGGTGCTCGAGGAGTTCGGATTCGAGGCGCCGTGATCGATCACGTCTCACGCCGTGGCCCGACCCGGCCGATCGCCCGGCCCGTCGCAGGCGTCACCCTCCGGCCCGCCGCACTCGAAGGGCTCGGGGAGTGCGCGGAGTTCGGAGACGAGGCGTCATGATCGCCGCATCCGGCCCGATCGGCCGAGTCGTTCCCCGGACCGGAATCCGTCTGCCGGTCTGGCTGATCGTGCCCGCGGCGCTGGGCACAGCGCTGCTGGTTCTGCCGTTCGTCGCACTGCTCGCGCGACTGGACTGGGCGGGCGTGCCGGCGGCGATCACCTCGGAGGCGGCGCTGCAGGCGCTCGGCCTCTCGCTGGGCACCGCGACGACGGCGACCGTGCTGTGCCTGCTGCTCGGGGTGCCGCTCGCGATGCTCATCGCCAGGGCGCCGAGCTGGCTGGCCGCGGTGCTGCGCACCCTGACGACCCTGCCGCTGGTGCTGCCGCCGCTCGTCGGCGGCATCGCACTGCTGGCACTGCTCGGGAGGCAGAGTGCGCTCGGCGATCTGCTCGCCGAAGTCGGCATCCGGGTGCCGTTCACGACCGCCGCCGTCGTCATCGCGCAGACCTTCGTCGCCATGCCCTTCCTCGTGATCTCGGTCGAGGGATCGCTGCGCACCGGCGGCACGGAGCACGAGCTGGTCGCCGCGACGCTGGGTGCCGGGCCGTTCACGGTGTTCCGCCGAGTGACGCTGCCGCTGGTGGCCCCTGGTCTCATCGCCGGGACGGTGCTGTGCTTCGCGCGGGCGCTCGGCGAGTTCGGCGCGACGGCGCTGTTCGCGGGCAACGCCGCAGGCGTGACCCGCACGATGCCGCTCGCGATCTACACCGCGTTCAACGGCGCCGGCGTCGGGGAGGACACCGCGATCGCCCTGTCGCTGATGCTGATCCTGGTGGCGATCGCGGTGCTCGTGCTGATGCGCGGCTGGCGAGCGGATGCGGTGCGATGAGCGGTTCGACACGGGTCGCGGCCGGCCGCGCCGCCGCGTCGGCCCGGAGCGGCGACCACACCGCTTGCCGACGAGAGCACCAGGTATCGACGTCTGCGGGTGGTTCACTCGGCGGCAGGCCGTGCGCTCGGCGGGGTGGGGTTCAGCCGGCAGTGCGCGGAGGTGCGCGATGACGCTCTCCGCGGACTTCCGCGCGCACGCCGGCGCGTTCCGCGTGGACGTGGCGCTGGATGCTGCTCCGAACGAGGTGCTCGCAGTCCTGGGTCCGAACGGATCCGGGAAGTCGACCCTGCTCGCCGCGCTCGCCGGGCACCTGCCGATCGACGACGGTCACGTCGCTCTGGACGACCGCGTGCTCGACGGCAGGGACCCGGACAGCCGCGCCGTACGCGTGCCGCCCGCGCAGCGCCGCATCGGCCTGCTCGGCCAGCGACCGCTGCTGTTCCCGCATCTGTCTGCACTCGAGAACGTCGCGTTCGGCCCGCGTGCACAGGGGGTGCCACGCGCGGAGGCGCGGAAGGATGCGGGGAGCTGGCTCGAACGGGTGGGGCTCGGCGACCTCGCCGGACACCGCCCCGCGCAGCTGTCCGGAGGGCAGCAGCAGCGCGTGGCACTCGCCAGGGCGCTCGCGGCGCGGCCGGCCGCGCTGCTGCTCGACGAGCCGTTCGCCGCGCTCGACGTGGAGACCGCGGCGCAGGCCCGGCGACTGGTCGCCGAACAGCGCGACAGCGCCGGCATCCCGCTCGTGCTCGTCACGCACGATCCGCTCGACGCGGTCGTGCTCGCCGCACGGACGGCGATCGTCCACGACGGCCGGATCGTGCAGCAGGGGGTGACTGCCGAGGTGCTCGGACATCCGCGGTCGACGTTCGTCGCGGCGCTGGCCGGGGTGAATCTCGTACCGGTTCTCGGCGCGTCGGACGGCACAGTGCGCGGCACAGGATCGGTGGCGGATGCGGCGGCGAGCTCCTCCGACGCCGCATCTGCCCGCACCATGCCGGATCCCGCCGACGCGACTCACTCCGTGCTCGACGCGCAGCCCGGACCGGGCGACACCATCGTGTGGCGGGGCGTCGGCGACGACGTACCGGCCGGCGCGGCCGCCACGGTCGCGTTCGCGCCGGGGTCGGTGCGCATCCAGCAGTCGGATGCCATAGGGCCGGCCACCCCGAACACCTGGGTGGGCACGGTCTCGATGCTGGAGCCGATCCCCGGCGGCATGCGCCTGCGCACTGCGGAGCAGCCCGGCATCGCCGTGGACTGTCCGTCGACCGTGGCCGTGGCCGTCTCCGTCTCCCCCGGATTGCGGTTGCGCTTCACCGTGCATCCCGACGTCGTCTCGGTGCGCCGCGCGTGAGCCCAGCCGACTCCGCTCACGTCTCACTTCGTCCCGAAATCCGCGCGCCAGAGCGTGCCGAACTGCGACCTGAACCGGCACCGTCCAACCACAACGGGCCGAACTGCTACCTGAGCACGAAGGCCGGTGCGACGAGGATCATCCGGCTCCCGTGGCATCCGGCACTCGGAAACCGGTGCTACCGTTGCGATCCGTAAGGGGGTGACCGATGTCGATCACACACAACGACCGTTCCGACGGCGCCGTGAGGCTGCCGTCCACGGGCATGCCCCTTGCGCTGACCGATCGCTTCCGCAGGCCGCTGCGCGATCTGCGGATTTCGATCACCGACCGCTGCAACTTCCGCTGCGTGTACTGCATGCCGAAAGAGGTATTCGGTCGCGATTACGCATTCCTCGATCGGAATGAACTGCTCTCCTTCGAAGAGATCACACGGATCGCACGGGTGGCTGCGGCCCACGGCGTGCACAAGATCCGGCTCACGGGCGGCGAACCACTGCTGCGCCGCGGCATCGAGGAACTCATCTCCCAGCTCGCCGAGCTGCGCACGCCCGAGGGCGACAGACTCGACATCGCGCTGACCACGAACGGATCAGCACTGACCGTGAAGGCCGCGGCTCTCAAGGCCGCCGGCCTCACCCGCGTGACCGTGTCGGTGGACTCCCTCGACGACGAACTGTTCCAGAAAATGAACGACGTCCGCTTCCCGGTGAGCCGGGTGCTGGACGGTATCGACGCCGCGCATGAGGCCGGCCTCGGACCGATCCGCCTGAACATGGTCGTCAAGCGCGGACTCAACGACGGCGAGATCATCGACATGGCGCACCGGTTCAAGGGCACGCCGTACACGCTGCGTTTCATCGAGTACATGGACGTCGGCAACACCAACGGCTGGTCGCTCGACGAGGTCGTCCCGTCATCGGAGGTCGTGGAGCGCATCAACGCGGTGTTTCCGCTCGAGCCGCTCGGTGAGGCCGTGCACGGCGAGACGGCGAAGCGCTGGCGGTACGCCGACGGTTCGGGCGAGATCGGCCTGATCTCCAGCGTGACGAACGCGTTCTGCGGCACCTGCAACCGCGCGCGCATCTCCACCGAGGGCAGGCTGTTCACCTGCCTGTTCGCTTCGGAGGGACACGACCTGCGTGCCCTGCTGCGCGGCGGAGCATCCGACGACGAACTGTCCGCGGCGATGGCGTCCATCTGGGGCGGTCGCGAGGACCGCTACTCCGAGATCCGCTCCACCCTCACCCCCGAACTGCGCGAGCAGCGCAAGCGCATCGAGATGAGCTACATCGGGGGCTGATCTCCCCCAGCTGTTCCGGTCTCACTCGTTGCGGGTCCGGCACCCCGAACACCCGCAACCGTTGAGACCGGAGCAAGAAGGCAGTCAGAGGCCGACCCACTCCGAGACGCCGTCGTCGTAGTGCTGGCGCTTCCAGATCGGCACCTCGTGCTTGATGATCTCGACCAGGCGCTCGCAGGCGTCGAACGCCTCGGCGCGGTGCGGAGCGGATGCCGCGGCGAACAGCGCCACGTCGCCGATGCGCAGATCGCCCACCCGGTGCGATGCGGCCACCGCGAAGCCGGTCTCCTCGCGGATCCGCGTCACGCAGGCCTCGAGGAAGCGCGCCGCATCCGGATGCGCGCGGTAGTCGAGCGACCGCACCGGCTTGCCGCCGTCGTGATCGCGCACGACGCCGCAGAACATCACCACCGCCCCGCTCGCATCGGCCTCGACGGCCCTGCGGATCGCCACCTCGTCGAGAGGCGTCTCTGAGATCAGGTCGAAGTTCACAGCGCCTCCCGGATGCTGGATACGGTGTCGCCGCCGACAGCGGCGAAGGCCTGGATGCCTCCGGCGAGGTACACGACGTCGTCGAAGCCGCGCTCGTTGAGGATGCGCGCGGCGCTGCGCGACCGAGGGTCCTTCTCGCAGTAGACCACGAGAGGCTCGTCACCGGCATCCGGCAGCGACCCGCCGCGCAGGTCGCCGATCGGAAGCAGGATGCTGCCGTCGATGCGGCGTGCGTCGGCCTCGTGCTGCTCGCGCACGTCGAGCAGGCGCAGCCGCTCGCCGGCGCGCAGGCGGCCGAGCAGGTCAGCGGCCGAGACGGAGGTGAGGTCATCGTCGGCCTGCACTCCGCAGAAGAGGTCGTAGTCGATCAGCTCGGTGACCGCGGGCGTCTCGTCGGAGACGCCGTAGGGGATCTCGCGGGTGCGTGCGGTGAGCGCGTCGTAGACGAGCACGCGGCCGATCAGGGGTTCGCCGATGCCGGTGATGAGCTTGATGGCCTCGGTGGCGAGCAGCGAGCCGATCGCAGGACAGAGCGTCGGCAGCACGCCGCCGAGCTCGCAGGACAGCGCTTCATCGGCGGGCGGCGGGGCCGGGAACAGGTCGCGCCAGGTGGGACCGTGGCCATGCCACGAGATTCCGACCTGGCCGTGGAATCGCAGGATGGCGCCCCATACCAGCGGCACGCCGGCCAGTACGGCGGCGTCGTTCGCGAGGTAACGCGTGGGGAAGTTGTCGCTGCCGTCGATCAGCAGGTCGTAGCCGGCGAGGATTTCGGGCAGGTTCGCGCTCGTCACCCGCACCGGATGCCGGCTGACCCGGCACTCCGGATCGATCGCGGCGACGGTGTCGGCGAGCGAGTCGACCTTGGGCCGGCCGATGTCGGCGACGCCGTGGCTGAGCTGACGGTGCAGGTTGGACAGCTCGACGTCGTCGTCGTCGATGATGCCGATCGTGCCGATGCCGGCTGCGGCGAGCGCGGGGACCACCGCACTGCCCAGTCCCCCGGCGCCGATCACCAGCACGCGGGCATTGCGGAGCCGGCGCTGCGCGACCTCGCCGAACCCGGGCAGCATGAGCTGGCGGCTGTATCGGGTGACCCGATCGGGGTCCAGCGGCGGACCCGGCTCGACGAGCGGAGACATGGTCCGAGTCTACGCGTTCGCTGTCCACCTGGCGGATATTCACTTCCACTTCGCGGATGCTGGATTCCGCATCGCGGGTACGATGGAGACATGGCGATGGTGACGGTGCGGTACTTCGCGGCGGCGGCGGATGCAGCCGGCTGCGAGCAGGAGCAGCTCGAGCTCGGTTCCGGCGCGACCGTGGGCGTACTGCGCGACGCCCTGCAGGAGCGCTACGGCGCGGCGATGGAGAAGGTGCTGCGCTCCGGATCGTTCCTCGTCGACGGCATCGTGCGCCGCGACCCCGCGTCACCGATCTCGGCGAACGTCGACGTGCTGCCGCCGTTCGCAGGCGGGTGACCGTGCGGACGCACCTCGAGCACGCCGCGGCTGCCGCGGAGCTGCTCGCGCCGCTCGGTGAGCGCCTGACGGATGCGGCACAGCAGTTGCCGCTGGCGGATGCACTCGGCCGCATCCTCGCCGAGGACGTGACCTCCCCGATCTCCCTCCCCCGCTTCGCGAACTCTCAGATGGATGGCTACGCCGTGCGCGCGGTGGATCTCGCCGCGGCATCCGCCGACAATCCCGTGCGCCTCCCGGTCGGCCCGACCAGCGCCGCCGGCGATCCCGTCGGCACGCTCGCTCCCGGAACGGCCTCCCCCGTCATGACCGGAGCCGCCGTGCCGGAAGGCGCGGACGCCGTGGTGCCGATCGAGCAGAGCGATCCGCCCCGGTTCATCGGCATCGGCGGGGGCACGCACGACGCCCCGGCCGGAACGACCGTCGCGTTCCGCGCGCCGGTCGAGCCCGGCACGTTCGTGCGGGCCGTCGGCACCGACATCCGGGAGGGCGCACTTCTGCTGCCGGCCGGAACCCGTCTCGGTCCGGCGCAGCTCGGGTCGCTCGCCGCGGCCGGCGTGCCGTTGGTGCGCGTACGGAATCCGGTCCGCGTGCTGGTGCTCTCCACCGGCCATGAACTGCGGATGCCGGGCATCCGACTCGATCCGGTGGCGGACAGCGGCGCGATCTACGACTCGAACTCGGCGATGATGGCGGCCGCCGTCGCCGCCGCCGGCGCGACTGCCGTGACCGCATCGGCACCGGACGACGCCGCAGCGGTCGTGGACACCATCGAGCAGCATCCGGACGTCGACCTGGTCGTGACGACCGGCGGCGTCAGCGCCGGTGCCTTCGAGGTCGTGCGCGACGCGCTCGCGCCGCTCGGCGTGGAGTTCGGCCCGGTGGCGATGCAACCGGGAGGCCCGCAGGGCCTCGGCACCGCCGTGCTGCCGAGCGGCAGACGGATGCCGGTACTGGCGTTCCCGGGCAACCCGGTGTCGGCGCTGATCTCCTTCGAGCTGTTCCTGCGGCCGCTGCTGCGCGGCTTCGCCGGCCTTCCGCAGCAACGGCGCACCGAGCGGGCCGTGCTCGCGCATCCGGTGACCTCCCCGCCTGCGCGGCACCAGGTGCGGCGCGGCACGGTGCGGGCAGACGGTAGCGTCGAGGTCGGCGCCCCGAGCTCCCACCTGCTGCACGCGTACGCCACGGCGAACGCACTCGTGCACCTTCCGGTCGGAGTGGACTCCCTGCCCGCCGGCGCCGAGGTCGACTACTGGAGGATCGATGACTGAGCCCGAGCCGAAGCTCACCCACCTGCGCGCCGACGGCTCGGCGCACATGGTCGACGTGACCGAGAAGGCCGTCACCCGTCGCGAGGCGAAGGCGCAGGCGGTGCTCATCACCACTCCCGAGGTCGTCGCCGCGATCGCCGACGGCACCCTGCCCAAGGGCGAGGCACTCGGCACCGCACGGTTGGCCGGCATCATGGGCGCGAAGAGGACGTCCGAACTGATCCCGCTGTGCCACCCGCTGCCGCTGACGAAGCTCGCCGTCGACCTCGAGCCCGGCGGCGACCGGGTGCGCATCGTCGCGACCGCCGTCACCAACGGAGTCACCGGGGTCGAGATGGAGGCGCTCACGGCGGCGAGCGTCGCCGCGCTGACGCTCTACGACATGATCAAGGCCGTCGACAACCGCGCCGTGATCACCGACATCCAGGTGCTGGCGAAGTCCGGCGGCAAGAGCGGCGACTGGTCCCGCGAGTCCGGGCGCTGAGCGAGCGAAGCGAGACGAAGCGCGTCAGATCAGGATCGGGAAGGTCAGCATGATGACGATCCCGGCGGCGCCGACGACCATCGCCAAGGAAAGCAGCGTCCAGCGCGCCCACGACACCAGGTCGCGCTGAGACATCGCGGTCAGGAACAGCACGAGGGCGAACAGCACGGTCAGCAGCGTGTAGTTGTCACCGCGCTGGTTGCTCTCGAGCGCCTGCTGGAACTTCGCATCCGCCCGCTCGGAGAGCTGCTTCGCCTCTTCCGTCCCCGGTGGCACGTACTCGGGCACCACGAACGGCCCCTGCTCGACGCGTCCGTCTGCGTCCCACGCGTCGAAGGCCACCCGGAACTCCGGGGTGAAGCGCTGCTCGATATAACCGACGAGCTGAGTGTTGCCGTCGGCCTCGGCGAGGACGTACTGCGTCCAGATCGTGAGGTCGTACTGCCGGGCGTCGCGCGCCTCGCCCTCGGCCGCCGTGGCCTGCACCCGGGCGCTGGAGGCCTGACTGAACGCGATCGACATGTCGCCGCCCCATTTGGAGGCCTCGAAGCCGCACCACGCAGTGAGGACGGCTGTGACAGACAGCACGAACACCGCGATCACGTCGAAGACATCGCGCTTCTTCCGGACCCGCGTCTTCTCGATCTGTCCCATCGCCGACCCCCTCGGCAACATCCTGGCACGGCTAGCCACGATCCGCCGGTGAGATCGCGCCCTTCGTCTCGCTTCGCTCGCTCAGGAGCCGCAGAGCAGAACGAGGACGCTCAGGGGCCGCCGAGCATGGTACGACGGGAGGCGGACGCCGTTGTCCCCGCCCCGCCGAGTCGGGTCAGAGGATGTCGCGGGCGACGGTGCGCCCGACATCCACCAGCAGGGTCTTCGCGTTCGCGATGCTCTTCGCGACATCCGGTTCGACCTCGCTCAGCGCGTAGACGCGCTGGAAGCCGGCGGATGCCACGGCCGCGGCATCCAGGGTCGACCGGCCGCACACCGCGATGACCGGCACACCTTCCGCGCGAGCGACCGCCGCGACGCCGAGCGGCGTCTTGCCGCCGAGGCTCTGGTCGTCGAGGCTGCCCTCGCCCGTGATGACGAGGTCGGCGCCGACCACGCGGTCGGCGAGCCCCGTGAGGCGCTGCACGACCTCGACGCCGGGCTCGCGCCGGGCGCCGAGCATGGCCAGGGCCGCGTATCCGACGCCACCGGCTGCTCCCGCGCCGGGCGCGGTCGTGGAGGGCCGGACTCCCGGCTGGGCTTCCAGCAGTGCCGCGAAGTGCGCGAGTGCGGCGTCCAGTTCAGCGACATCCGCAGCGGATGCCCCCTTCTGCGGGCCGAACACCGCGGGCGCGCCCCGCTCTCCGAGGAGCGGGTTGTCCACGTCGCTGGCCAGCACGATGTCGGCGTCGGCCAGACGCGGGTCGAGGCCGGAGACGTCGACGGTCGCGAGGGCGGCGAGTGCCGCTCCTCCGCCCGGGAGCTCCTCCCCCGCGGCATCCCTCAGCGAGACGCCGAGCGCTTGCAGCATCCCCGCACCGCCGTCGGTGTTGGCGCTGCCGCCGATGCCGAGCACGATCGAGGTGCAGCCACGGTCGAGGGCGGCGCGGATCAGATCTCCGGTGCCGCGGCTGGTGGCCTCCCGGGCGGCGCGAACGCCGCCCGGGAGCACGTCCAGGCCGCTCGCGGCGGCCATCTCGATGATGGCCTGCGAGCCCCGGACAGCGAACCGCGCGGTGACCGGGTCCCCCACCGGTCCCGTCACCTCCGCGGCATCCGCCGTGAATCCGGCGGCGAGGGCGGCATCCACCGTCCCCTCGCCCCCGTCGGCGACCGGCACCGCCTCGATCACGGCATCCTCTCGGACCGACAGGATCCCCTCCCCGAGAGCGGCGGCGACCTCGGCCCCCGTCGCGGACCCCTTGAACTTGTCGGACGCGATGAGAATGCGCATGATCAGAGCGGGCCGAGCTCAGTCGAGCAGCGCGTAGATCGCCTCGGGGGCGTCTGCGGGCGTCGCGGCCAGGTCCTCGAACTCGTTCATGGTGTCGAGGTCGGCACCCATGGCGATGTTGGTGACGCGCTCGAGGATGACCTCGACGACCACCGGCACCTGGAACTCGTCACGCAGGCGAGTCGCCTCGGCGAATCCGGCGGCGAGGTCCTCCGGACGCTCGACGCGCAGCGCCTTGCAGCCGAGCCCCTCGGCCACCTTGACGTGGTCGACACCATAGCCGGTGGCGATGGACGACGAGTCCTGCGGGGTGTTGACGTTGTCGAACGCCAGCGACACCTCGTAGTCCATCTCGAAGCCGCGCTGCGACTGACGGATCAGGCCCAGGTAGCTGTTGTTCACCACGACGTGGATGTAGGGCAGCTTGTGCTGCGCGCCCACGGCGAGTTCCTCGATCATGAACTGGAAGTCGTAGTCGCCCGAGAGCGCGACGACCTGCTCGCCCGGCTTGCCGCGGACCACGCCGAGGGCGGCGGGACCGGTCCAGCCCAGCGGGCCGGCCTGACCGGCGTTGATCCACTTGCGCGGGCCGTAGACGTGCAGCAGCTGCGCGCCGGCGATCTGCGACAGGCCGATCGTCGTGACGAAGGTGGTGTCGCGGTCGAACGCCGAGAGCATCTCCTGGTACACGCGGTGCGGCTTCATCGGCACGTTGTCGAAGTTCGTCTTGCGCTGCAGGCGCGCCTTGCGGTCGCGGCACTCCTCGGCCCAGCCGTTGTAGTCGGGCAGCTCGGCGACACGGTCGCGGGCGGCCTCGAGCAGGGCATCGATGAACGCGCCGGCGTCGGAGACCACACCGTAGTCGGGCGCGAACACGCGGCCGATCTGGGTCGGCTCGATGTCGACGTGCACGAAGGTGCGGCCCTTGCGGTAGGTGTCAAGGCCACCGGTGTGGCGGTTGGCCCAGCGGTTGCCGATGCCCAGCACGAAGTCGCTCTCGAGGAAGCTCGCGTTGCCGTAGCGCTGCGAGGTCTGGATGCCGACCAGGCCCGCGGCCAGCGGGTGGTCGTCGGCGATCGCGCCCCAGCCCATCAGGGTCGGGAACACGGGCACGCCGAGGGTCTCGGCCAGCTCGACGAGCTTGTCGGATGCTCCGGAGTTGACGATCCCGCCACCGGCGATGATCGCCGGGTGCTTCGCGGCCAGGAGCATGTCGAGCACCTTCTCGGCCTGCGCGCGGGTCGCGACCGGCTTGGCGACCGGCAGCGGCTCGTAGGTGTCGATGTCGAACTCGATCTCGGTCATCTGCACGTCGAACGGCAGGTCGATCAGCACCGGGCCGGGGCGGCCGGAGCGCATGATCTGGAACGCGGTCTGGAAGACGCCGGGGACCTGCGCGCCCTCGAGCACCGTCTTGGCGAACTTCGTCACCGGCTTCGCGATCGACGCGATGTCGACGGCCTGGAAGTCCTCCTTGTCGAGCTTCGCGACCGGCGCCTGGCCGGTGATGCACAGCATCGGGATGGAGTCGGCGATCGCGGCGTAGAGGCCGGTGATCATGTCGGTGCCGGCGGGGCCGGAGGTGCCGAGGCAGACGCCGATGCGGCCGTCGCCGGTGCGGCTGTAGCCGTCGGCCATGTGCGAGGCGCCCTCGACGTGGCGGGCCAGGGTGTGCCGGATGCCGCCGTTGGCGCGCATCGCGGAGTACAGCGGGTTGATGGCGGCGCCCGGCAGGCCGAAGGCCTCATCGGCCCCCTCCTTGATCAGGATCTGGACGATGGCGTCCACTGCGCGCATGCGAGTCATGATTTCAGTCCTTAGAAAGTTGTTCGGGATCCTTCGTCTCGTCGCTCCGCTCCTCACTCAGGAACCGGGTCCTGAGCGAGCGGAGTGAGACGAAGGGCGCCCTGTGTGGGGATCGCTCAGTCGCGACCGGAGAGCTCGGCGGTGAGCTTGAACAGACCGGAGTGGTCGAGGCCGCCGTCGCCGCGGGCGACGAGGGAGGTGACCAGCTGCGCGACGGCCGAGCCGAGCGGAACGGAGATGCCGGCCTGTCGTGCGGCGGCGGTGACGATGCCCAGGTCCTTGTTGTGCAGGGCCAGGCGGAATCCGGGGGTGAAGTCGCGGTCGAGGATCTTCTGACCCTTCTGGTCCAGCACCTTCGAGCCGGCCAGTCCCCCGCCGAGCACCTTGAGTGCGGCATCGGTGTCGACGCCGTAGGTCTCGAGGAAGAGGATGGCCTCGGAGAGCGCCTGGATGTTGACGGCGACGATGAGCTGGTTGGCGGCCTTGACGGTCTGGCCGGCACCGGCGGGGCCGACGTGCACGATGGTCTTGCCGACCGCGTTCAGCACGGGCTCCGCCTTGGCGAAGTCCTCCGGCGAGCCGCCGGTCATGATCGAGAGGACGCCGTCGATGGCGCCCTGCTCGCCACCGGAGACCGGGGCGTCGACGGCGCCGAAGCCTGCGGCGACGGCCTCCTCGGCGAGCTCCTTGGCGACATCAGGGCGAATGGACGAGTTGTCGATCCACAGCGCGCCGGCCTTGGCGTTGGCGAAGACGCCGTCCGGGCCCTGCACGACGCCCGCGACATCCGGGGAGTCCGGCACCATCGTGACGATGACGTCGGCGTCCTTCACCGCGTCCGCGATGCTGGTCGCGCCCTTGCCGCCGGCGGCGACGAGCTTCTCGATCGCCTCCGGGCTGCGGTTGAAGCCGGTCACGTCGAAGCCGGCGTTCACGAGGTTCTTGGCCATCGGCAGGCCCATGATGCCGAGCCCGATGAATGCGATGTTGGTCATGTCTTCGCTCCTTCGCGGAAAGTGTCTGGTCAGGCCTGCGCCGTGGCGGCGGTCCAGGCGAACGGGTCGGCCTGGGTGGCCTTGTACTCGAGGCCGATGACGCCCTCGTAGCCGCCGGCCTGGGCATCGGCGATCCACTGTGCGATCGGCAGGTCGCCCGTGCCGGGCTCGCCGCGGCCCGGAGCATCCGCGATCTGGATGTGTCCGAACTCGGCGGCGTGACCGGCGATGACGGCGGCGACGTCGTCGCCGTTCACGGCCAGGTGGTAGAAGTCGGCGAGCAGCTTGACGTTGTCGACGCCCTGCTCGGTCTTCACTCGCTCGATGATCGCCAGCGCGTCGGCGGCGGTCTTCAGCGGGTAGGCGTCGGCGCCCGAGACCGGCTCGAGCAGCACGATGCCGCCCAGCTCGGCGACAGCGCGGCCCGCGATGGCGAGGTTCTCGACCGCGAGGTCGTCCTGCTCCTGCTCGGAGACGCCTTCCTGGCGGAGACCGTAGAGCGCGTTGAAGGCCTTGGTGCCGAGGCGCTCGCCGATCGCGACGACGACGTCGACGTTCGCGCGGAACTCGCCCTCGCGGCCGACCCACGAGACCAGGCCGCGATCGCCGGCGGGCATGTCGCCCGCGAAGAAGTTCAGGCCGGTCAGCTGCACACCGGCATCCTGGATCGCGGTGACGAAGGCGTCGACCTCGGATGCCGCGGGAACGGCCGAGGCGAAGGGCCACCAGAACTCGACGGCGTCGAAGCCGGCGGCCTTGGCGGCAGCCGGACGCTCGTTCACCGGCAGGTCGGTCAGCAGGATCGAGCAGTTCACCGTGTAGCTCATGTGATCACCCTTGATTCGTTCTCGGTTCATCTTCCTTGATTTCGAATCGTGGAAGAAAAGTTCTGTTATCTGAAATCGTACGCGGGGATGCCGGGGATGTCAACGCCCGGAACGACGAACGCCGCCCACCAGCACGGCGGACGGCGTTCGACACAGGACCGACTTCAGGTCAGCTTGATCTGACGGTTCATGTCCTTGTACAGCAGGTAACGGAAGTTTCCGGGGCCGCCGGCGTAGCAGGCCTGCGGGCAGAACGCGCGCAGCAGCATGTAGTCGCCCGCCTCGACCTCGACCCAGTCGTCGTTGAGGCGGTAGACGGCCTTGCCCTCGAGCACGAACAGGCCGTGCTCCATGACGTGGGTCTCGGCGAACGGGATCGATCCGCCCGGCTTGAAGGTGACGATGTTCACCTGCATGTCGTGCGCCATGTCGTTCGAGTCGGCGAAGCGCGTCGTGAGCCAGGCGTCGGTGCCGACCATGGGGGTCGGCTCGATGTCCTGGTCGCGGGTGACGAAGGATGCCGGCGCGTCGACGCCCTCGATCCACTCATAGGCCTTGCGGATCCAGTGGAAGCTGGTGATCTCGTCGCCCTCGTTCGCCAGCGACCAGTTCGCCCCAGGCGCGAGGAAGGCGTAGCCGCCCTCTTCGAGCACGTGCGTCTCGCCCTCAAGGGTCAGCGTGAGCTTGCCGGTGGTGACGAACACCACGCCCTCGACGCCGGCCTCGACCTCGGGCTTCGCCGCGCCACCGCCGGGGGCGATCTCGACGATCAGCTGCGAGAAGGTCATCGCGGAGCTCGGTGTCGGCTTGGCGATGATCCACGCGCGGGCGTTCGTGAAGCCGGGCAGGCTGCTGGTGACGATGTCGCGCAGCACGCCCTTGGGGATCACGGTGTAGGCCAGCTTGACGATCGCGCGATCGGTCAGCAGATCGGTCTGCGGCGGCAGGCCGCCGGCGGGCGTGTAATAGCTCATGAGTTCTCCTTCGCAGCGAGCTTCGGGTGGGCGAGACGGATCAGCTCGTCGGGCTCGGCACCGGTGGCCTCCCGCACCTCCGCCTCGGTGATCGCGCCGCACTCGGCACCGCGGACGACGAACCGGGCCAGCGCGCGGGCTGTGGCCGGCTCGTCCATGATCGTCGCGTCGCTGCCGTGCAGGTAGTTGTCCAGACGCTTCGCCGCGGCGGCGAAGCCTTCGCGGTAGAACGCGTAGGTCGCGAGATACCGGGTGGGCAGCTGTGCGGCGTGCAGATCCCAGCCCTGGTAATAGCCGCGCTCGAGCGAGCGCCGCACCAGGCGGGCGTGCAGCTTCCAGGCATCCTCGGCGTTCTCGCCGACGGGGATGACGTTGGTCGACCCGTCCGAGAGGCGCACGCCGGTCTCGGCGACGGCGACCTGCATGACCTGCTTGGCGTAGTCGGCGGCCGGGTGCTCCATCGACTGGTACGCCGCGGCGATCTGCAGCGAGGCGCTGTAGTCGTACGTGCCGTAGTGCAGCGCGGTGACACGGCCGTTCGACCGGTGCAGCAGGGTCGCGACCGGCACGGAGCCGTCCGCGGCGACGATCAGCTGCGGAGTCTCCATCTGCACCTCGAACCGCAGGCGGCCGGCGGGAAGGCCGAGCCGCTCCTCGAAGATCTCGCAGAGTGAGACCATCGCCTCGACCTGCTCGACAGTGGTGACCTTCGGCAGCGTCAGCACGAGGCCGTCAGGCAGGCCGCCGTTGCGCACCAGCGTGGTCAGGAACAGATCCAGGGTGCGGATGCCGCGGCGCCGGGTCGGCGCCTCGAAGCACTTGAACCGGATGCCGATGAACGGCGGCGCGACACCGCCGGCGACCGCCTGCGAGACGCGCTCTGCGGCGAGGACCGCATCCGCGTCCTCCTCGTCGTCGGGGCGCGCGCCGTAGCCGTCCTCGAAGTCCAGGCGCAGATCCTCGACCGGCTCGTTCGCGAGCTTGGCCTCGACCAGCGGGGCCAGCTCGCCCGCGAGGTGGCCGAGGCCGACGGCCTCGGCCAGTGCGGCGACGCCGCCGAAAGCGGATGCCGCAGCCGCGGCATCCGTTCCGAGCTGAGCGGTGAGCTCCGGCGTGAAGCGGTCGGCCGGCACGTACAGCGTGTGCACGGGCTGACGCGAGCCGTCATCGCCGGGGTACTCGGTCGCGAGCAGCGTGTCGGTGCCGCTGAGTGCGGAGTCGACGGCTGCGAGGTCCTGCTCGCCCAGTGTGGAATCGACGGTCAAATCATTCACTCCTTGCCGGCCTTGACGACGCGCACGATCGCCTCGGCGACGGCGCCCGCCACCTCGGGGTCGAACACGCTGGGGATGATGAAGCTGGCGTTGCGCTCCTCATCGTCGACGCGGCTCGCGATCGCCTCGGCGGCTGCGACCAGCATAGGCGGCGTGATGTCGGACACGCCCGCGTCGAGCAGACCGCGGAAGAAGCCCGGGAAGGCCAGCACGTTGTTGATCTGGTTCGGGAAGTCGCTGCGGCCGGTGGCGACGACGGCGGCGTGCTTCGAGGCGATGACCGGGTCGACCTCGGGGGTCGGGTTGGCCATGGCGAAGACGATCGCGTCGTCCGCCATCGCGGCGATGTCGTCCTCGTCGAGCACGTGCGGAGCGCTCACGCCGATGAACACGTCGGCGCCGACCACGGCCTCCTTGAGCGTTCCCTTGAAGTTGCGCGGGTTGGTGGTGGCGGCGAGCTCGATGCGGTGCGCGTCGGTGTACTCGTCGTCACGGTTGATCGCACCGTTGCGCCCGCAGGCGACGATGTCGACGGCACCCTGCTCGAGCAGCAGCTGAGCGATCGCGTTGCCGGCGGCGCCGACGCCGGAGAGCACGATGCGGACGTCCTCGATCTTCTTGTCGACGACCTTCAGCGCGTTGTGCAGCGCCGCCAGGGTGACGATGGCGGTGCCGTGCTGGTCGTCGTGGAAGACGGGGATGTCGAGCTCTTCGCGCAGGCGGGCCTCGATCTCGAAGCAGCGCGGGGCGGCGATGTCCTCGAGGTTCACGCCGCCGTAGACCGGGGCGATCGCCTTGACGATCTTGATGATCTCCTCGGTGTCCTGGGTGTCCAGGCAGACCGGCCACGCATCGACGTTGGCGAACTGCTTGAACAGCGCGGCCTTGCCCTCCATGACGGGCAGCGCGGCCTCGGGACCGATGTTGCCCAGGCCCAGCACAGCGGAGCCGTCGGTGACCACGGCGATGGTGTTGCGCTTGACGGTGAGCTTGCGGGCCTTGCTCTTGTCCTCGGCGATCGCCATGCAGACGCGGGCGACGCCAGGGGTGTACGCGCGGGACAGGTCGTCACGGTTGCGAAGGGGGACGCTGGGGACGACCTCGAGCTTGCCGCCGAGGTGCATGAGGAAGGTGCGGTCGCTCACCTGGCGCACGGTGACGCCGTCGAGCGCCTCGACGGCGTCGCGGATGCGGTCGGCGTGGTCCTCGTCGATGGTGTTGCAGGTCAGGTCGACGACGATGGTCGTCGGGTGCGACTCGACGACGTCGAGTGCGGTGATGACCGCTCCCGCGTCGGCGGCGGTGGCCGCGAGCTCGCTGGTCACGCTGAAGTTGGACGGCGCGTCGATGCGCAGGGTGATGGAGTTTCCGGGACCCGGGTTCGCCATGATGCCTCCCCTTCGAGAGCTTGTTTTTCGTATCGTGGAGACTATTATCTACTTAGCGAAAGTTTTCCGCAAGTGGTATACCGAAAGGTTCCCGAGTTTCCGGTAAGCGCCTTTCGCATGATGGAATTACAAGACGAATATTGAGGAGTGACCATGGTCGATGCGATGAAGCCCGCCAAGAGCTCGGCGTCCGGAGTCCAGTCAGTGGAGCGTGTCTTCGAGCTGCTCGAACTGATAACGGACGCCGGCGGCGACGTCACCCTCAGCGAACTCTCCGCGTCGACGGACCTGCCGCTGCCGACAATCCATCGCCTGCTGCGCACCCTGGTGGCACTCGGATACGCCCGTCAGCTGCCCAACCGTCGCTACGCGCTCGGCCCGCGCCTCATCCGCATCGGCGAGGGCGCAGCCCGCCAGTTCGGCGCGCTCGCGCGCCCGCAGCTGAAGAACCTCGTCGACCAGCTCGGCGAGAGCGCGAACATGGCGGTGCTCGACGGCGACATGGTCGTCTACGTGGCGCAGGTGCAGTCGCAGCACTCGATGCGCATGTTCACCGAGGTCGGCCGCCGCGCCAATGTGCACGACACCGGCGTGGGCAAGGCGATCCTCGCGCAGCTGCCGAACGAGACCGTGCGCGGCATCGTCAGCCGCACGGGCATGGCGACGCCGACCGAGTACAGCATCGGCACCGTGGAGGACCTCATCGCCGAGCTCGACCGCATCCGCGAGCGCGGCTACTCGATCGACGAGCAGGAGCAGGAGATCGGCGTCCGCTGCTACGCGATGGCGGTGCCGGATGCTCCGACACTGACGGCCGTGTCGGTGTCGGGCCCGATCTCGCGCGTCACCGAGGAGTTCGCGTCGCGCGCCATCCCGCTGCTTCGGCAGGCGGCCGACGCGATCTCGGCCGACCTCGCGGCCTGAGTTCCCGCGCAAAGGCCTCGGATCCGTCGTGGATCCGAGGCCTTTGTCATCCCGCTGGTCGAGCGCCCTTCGTCACTTCGTCACTTCGTCTCGCTGCGCTCGCTCAGGACCCGGGCCGAGTGACCCGGATCCTGAGCGAGGAGCGCAGCGACGAGACGAAGGACGCCCCGAAGCGTCACTCCGCGTCGGAGCCGCTGCTTCCGGCGTTCACATCGAGCAGGCGGTACTTCTCCGCGGCCTGAGCCGGCACTGCGGCATCCACCTCGCCGCGCTTCGCGAGAAGCTGCAGGGTGCGCACCACGACCGACGGGCCGTCGATCTTGAAGTACCGGCGGGCGGCGGCGCGGGTGTCCGAGAAGCCGAAGCCGTCGGCACCGAGGGTCGCCCAGTCGTTCGGCACGAACTGACGCACCGAGTCGGCCCAGTCCTTTGCGTAGTCGCTGACCGCGA
Source organism: Microbacterium bovistercoris (assembly GCF_003387575.1). Classification (GTDB taxonomy): domain Bacteria; phylum Actinomycetota; class Actinomycetes; order Actinomycetales; family Microbacteriaceae; genus Microbacterium; species Microbacterium bovistercoris. The sequence continues at coordinate 181,564 of NZ_QUAB01000048.1, forward strand.
CGATCGGGCCGTGCGCGTCCGCGAGCTGCTGCCGGATGAACGGCACGCGCGAGCCCTGACCGAGGAACTCCTCCTCTTCCGCGGCGACCGCGTCGCGGCGCAGCTCGGTCCACGAGGTGACCGACCAGATGTCCGCCTCGACGCCCCAGTCGTCGCGGAGCAGCTGCTGCGCCTCCTGCGCCCAGGTCACGCCGATGCCGGATGCCAGCAGGTGCGCCTTCGGCGCCGAAACCTGCGCGATCCGGTGGATGCCGCCGAGGATGCCGGCGATGTCGGCGTCTTCGGGCTCGGCGGGCTGCACGATCGGCTCGTTGTAGACCATGAGGTTGTAGATGTGGTTGCGGTCTGTGGAGTCCGGCCCGTACATGCGCTCGAGACCTGCGCGCATGATGTGGCCGATCTCGTAGCCGAACGCCGGGTCGTAGGTGACCACGGCCGGGTTGGTCGCCGCGAGCAGCGGCGAGTGCCCGTCGGCGTGCTGCAGGCCCTCACCGGTCAGCGTGGTGCGTCCGGCCGTCGCCGAGATGAGGAAGCCGCGCGTCATCTGGTCGGCGGCCGCCCACAGCGAGTCGCCGGTGCGCTGGAAGCCGAACATCGAGTAGAACACGTACACCGGCACGAGCGGCACGCCGTGCGTGGCGTACGAGGTGCCCGCGGCCGTGAACGCGGCGATCGATCCCGCCTCGTTGATGCCGATGTGCAGGATCTGGCCGGCCTCGGACTCCTTGTACGACAGCACGATCTCGCGGTCGACGGCGAGGTAGTTCTGGCCGTTCGGGTTGTAGATCTTCGCGGTCGGGAAGAACGCGTCCATGCCGAAGGTGCGCGCCTCGTCGGGGATGATCGGCACGATGCGCTTGCCGAACTCCTTGTCGCGCATGAGATCCTTCAGCACGCGCACGAAGGCCATCGTGGTGGCCGCCTGCTGCTTGCCGGAGCCTCGGGCCGCGACCTCGTACGCCTTCGCGTCGGGCAGCGCGATCTCGCCGGATGCGTTCGGCCGCCGCTCGGGCAGGTAGCCGCCGAGGGCGCGGCGGCGCTCCTGCATGTACTGGATCTCCGGAGCATCCTGACCCGGGTGGTAGTACGGCGGCAGGTACGGGTTCTCCTCGAGCTGCGCGTCGGTGATCGGCACGCGCAGGTGGTCGCGGAAGTCCTTGAGGTCCTGCAGCGTGAGCTTCTTCATCTGGTGCGTCGCGTTGCGCGCCTCGAAGTGCGGGCCGAGGCCGTAGCCCTTGACGGTCTTGACCAGGATGACGGTGGGCTTGCCGTTGCGCTGCATCGACTGCTGGTAGGCCGCGAAGACCTTGTGGTAGTCGTGACCGCCGCGCTTGAGGCCCCAGATCTCGTCGTCGGAGAGGTTCTCGACCAGGGCCTTCGCACGCGGGTCGCGGCCGAAGAAGTTCTCGCGGATGAAGCCACCGGACTCGGCCTTGTAGGTCTGGTAGTCGCCGTCGCGGGTGGTGTTCATGATGTCGAGCAGCGCGCCCTCGGTGTCGCGCTCCAGCAGGTCGTCCCACTGGCGACCCCAGACGACCTTGATGACGTTCCAACCGGCGCCGCGGAAGAAGCCCTCGAGCTCCTGGATGATCTTGCCGTTGCCGCGCACCGGGCCGTCGAGGCGCTGCAGGTTGCAGTTCACCACGAAGGTCAGGTTGTCGAGGCCGTCGTTCGCGGCCAGCTGCAGCAGACCGCGGCTCTCCGGCTCGTCCATCTCGCCGTCGCCGAGGAACGCCCAGACGTGCTGATCGGAGGTGTCCTTCAGGCCTCGGTTGTGCAGGTAGCGGTTGTTCTGCGCCTGGTAGATCGCGTTCATCGGGCCGATGCCCATCGACACGGTCGGGAACTCCCAGAACTCCGGCATGAGTCGCGGGTGCGGGTACGAGCTCAGCGCGTGCCCCTCGCGGGACTTCTCCTGGCGGAAGCCGTCGAGGTCTTCCTCGGTGAGGCGGCCCTCCATGAAGGCGCGGGCGTACATGCCCGGCGAGGCGTGGCCCTGGAAGAAGACCTGGTCGCCACCGCCCGGGTGGTCCTTGCCGCGGAAGAAGTGGTTGAAGCCGACCTCGTACAGGGTCGCCGCTCCGGCGTAGGTGGAGATGTGCCCGCCGACGCCGATGCCGGGGCGCTGCGCACGGTGCACGAGCACGGCGGCGTTCCAGCGCATCCAGGCGCGGTAGCGCCGCTCCAGGTCCTCGTCACCGGGATACTCGGGTTCGGCGGATGCCGGGATGGTGTTGACGTAGTCGGTGGTCGCGTTCGGCTCCTGCTGGAGCCCGGCGCGATCCGCCAGTTCGCGGACGATGTACTCGCCGCGGTCGGCGCCGCGCTGCGCGATCAGCGCGTCGAGCGACTCGATCCATTCGGTGGTCTCTTCGGGGTCGTGGTCCGTGGTGTCGGAGCCGAGGGTGCCGGTGCTGCGATCTGCATACATGGTCGGCCTTTCTTGTTAGATGTAGGAGTCAGCTCGGTCATCGAGCGAGCGGCGCGAGACGAAATGCCAGGAGGTCTGAAGATGGACGGACGCATCGCCGTGGTGACGGGTGCGGGGTCGGGGATCGGCCGGGCGACCGCGCACGTGCTGCACGACGCCGGATTCCGCGTTGCGCTGATCGGGCGCCGCGAGGCGGCGCTGCGCGAGACTGCGGAGGGCCGGGAGCGGATGCTGGTGCTGCCGGCCGACGTGACGGCCGAGGCGGACGTGGATGCCGCGTTCGCGGCCGTGGTGGCCGAGTGGGGCCGTGTCGACGTGCTGTTCAACAACGCCGGAACCTTCGGCCCCGCGGCATCCGCTGCGGATGTGGACCCTGCCGACTGGCGCTCGACGATCGAGGTGAACGTGACCGGCGCCCTGCTCTGCGCCCGCGCCGCGATGCGCGCGATGCGCGCGCAGCAGCCCCGCGGAGGCCGCATCATCAACAACGGATCGATCTCGGCGCGGGTGCCGCGCCCGCAGTCCGTCGCCTACTCGGTGAGCAAGCACGCCATCAGCGGACTGACGAAGTCGATCGACCTCGACGGCCGTGCGGACGGGATCTCCTGCGGACAGATCGACATCGGAAACGCAGCGACCAGCATCATGACCGAGATCGGCGTAGGTTCCGGGGCGCTGCAGCCCGACGGCTCGCGCCTGGTCGAGCCGACGTTCGACGTCGAGGACGCCGCTCGCACCGTGCTGTTCATGGCGCAGCTGCCGCCGGAGGCGAACATCGCCGAGCTGGTGGTCACCGCCGCGGGGATGCCGTACGGCGGTCGCGGCTGATCCGCTGATCGGCGAGCCGGTCATCTGCGGACCTCCTCGTCCGATTGTTCATTCCCTTTCACCATGTGAAAGAAACCTTTCATCATACGTAAACAAGTGTGCGCCCAGGACGGCGAGGTTGTCAAGACGGAAGCGGGGTCCGCCGAGGCCTTCCGGCCCTGCGAACCCCGCTTCCGTCTGCGTCTTCCGTCAGTGGTGCGACGAGCCGACCTCGTCATCGAGCACCGGCACAGCCTTGCCGTCGGCATCGACGAGCTTGCCGTCCTTGACGCGGTCGCCCTCCTTGAGCACCCGGATGACGTCCGTCTTGATCGTGCGGACCGGCGCAGCGCCGAAGACCGACGGGTTCTCGGGGTTGCCCTTCGTCCAGACGTTGAACACCAGGTTCAGCAGCACCGCCATCATGGCGGCCGAGCTGATGCCCGAGTCGAAGATCACCTGGAACCAGGTCGGGAAGTTCGAGTAGATGTCGTGGTTGATCACCGGGACCATGCCGAACGAGATCGACGTCGCGACGATGATGAGGTTCATGTTGCCCTCGTACTTCACCTTCGCGAGGGTACGGATGCCCGACGCGGTGACGGTGCCGAACAGCACGATGCCGGCGCCGCCGAGGACGGCGGTGGGCATCGCCGAGACGACGCGGCCGAGGATCGGGAACAGCCCGAGGATGATCAGCACCGCACCACCGGCGGCGACCGCGTAGCGGCTCTTGATCTTGGTGACCGCCACCAGGCCGACGTTCTGCGCGAAGGCGCTCTGCGTGAACGAGTTGAAGATCGGGGCGAGGGCAGTGGACACCATGTCGGCACGGAGGCCTGCGGCGATGCGCTTGCGGTCGACCTTCGAGCCGGTGATCTCGGCGACGGCGAGGATGTCGGCGGTGGTCTCGGTGAGGATCACGAGCACCACGATGGTCATGGAGATGATCGCGGCCACGTTGAAGGTCGGCACACCGAACGCGAACGGCGTCGGGAAGGCGAACACCGGCCCCTCGAGCACCTTGGAGAAGTCCGCCTTGCCGATGATCACGGCGAACACCGTGCCGACGACCATGGCGATCAGGATCGACAGGCGCGAGATGAACGCGTTGCCGACCTTGCTCAGCAGCATGATCGTCGCGAGCGTGAAGGCGGCGATGCCGACGTTCACCGGGTCGGCGTAGCCGGGGGCATCCGGCACCGCGCCGGTGATCCAGCGCGCGGCGACCGGCATCAGCGAGAGACCGATCGTCGTGATGACGACGCCGGTGACCACAGGCGGGAAGAAGCGCACGATCTGCGCGAAGAACGGCGCGATCGCCAGTCCGATCAGACCTGCGATGATCACGGCGCCGAAGATGTCGGTGAGCCCGGTCTCCTTGTTGCCGTTCACGATCGCGAGCATCGTGGCGACGCCCGCGAACGAGACGCCCTGCACCAGCGGCAACTGCGAGCCGAAGAGCGGCGGCACGTTCTTGCCGAACTTCAGCCCCAGCGTCTGCAGCAGGGTCGCGAGGCCGCCGACGAAGAGGCAGGAGGCGATGAGGACGCCGATCATCTGCGGGTCGACACCCGCGGCGCTGCCGATGATGAGCGGCGGCGCGATGATGCCGCCGTACATCGTCAGCACGTGCTGGAGCCCATAGGTGAATGCGGAGCCGATGCTCAGCGCCTCATCCTCCGGACGGGCGGATTCTGTCTTGATCTTGCTCTTGGCTGAGCTGCGTGCAGCAGTCATGGGTGGACCTCCTCGTCCGGTGACCCGCTATTCGGGGTGGGCATGTCTGATGGGGGATTTCGGGTATGCGGCAGCCAGGGGTCCGTCCCGTCGGAGACGGACCCCTGAGTTCACCGCCGGTTCAGCAGAAGCCGGCGATGCCGTCCCACGACCAGTGGTCGGTGTCGGCACCGTCGCGCAGGAAGGATGCTTCGATCAGGCCGTAGGGGCGGTCGGCGGCGAAGAACACCTCGTTGGGGTTCTCCAGGCCGAACGGCGACAGGTCGACGACGAAGTGGTGCTTGTTCGGGGTCGAGAAGCGGATCTCGTCGATCTCGGGGTGCGCCTCGAGCACGGCCTCGGCCATCTCCTTCAGCGTGTGCTGCAGGGCGTACGAGTAGTTGCGCGAGAACGCGGCGAGCAGCACACGGCGGACGTCCGCGTAGACCTCGTTGAAGTCGAGGTCGGTGCGGTTGTAGCGCCACTTGGCCGTGACGGAGGTGGCGAGGATGCGGTCCTCAGTCTCCGGCAGGGTGGTGTACTTGTCGCGCGGGTAGCCCACGAAGCCGCTCTGGGTCGACTTGAGGACCGTGAGGTCCTGCAGGCCGGCGATGACGGTGGTGTCGTCGCCGTCGATCTGCACGACGGCGGTGCGGGTCTCGGTGCCTGCGCGCACGAACGAGTGGTCGTGCTCGCCGTTGTCGCCCTCGATGCGCGCCCAGGTGTACTGCTCGGCGGCCCAGCGGCCACCGGTCACCCAGTCGAACTCGCCCGTGAAGTGCCGTCCGAGACGCAGCAGGAAGTCCTCGGGGCTGCCGATGCCGTCCTTGGCGAAGGCGTAGACCGTGTTCTTCTGCGTGTCGGTGGCGACGACATGCTCGTTGTTGCCCTCGAAGTGGGCGCTGGCGAAGTCGCCGCGCAGCTGCGAGGTGACGTTGAGGTCCTCGATCTCGTGGCGGGGGCTGTCACGGGTGATGCGGACGACGCGGTTCTCGGCCTTGCCGTACTGGTTCTTGCCCAGAATGATGTTGGTCATTTTCGTACTCAGCTTCCTCGGTAAGTGGAATAGGCGAACGGACTGAGCAGCAACGGCACGTGATAATGCGCCTGCTCGGCGTCGACCAGGAAGGTCAACACCACCTCCGGGAAGAAGGTGTCCGTGTCGATGCCGGCGAAGTAGGCCGCGGTGTCGAACCGGAGGCGGTAGGCACCGCTCTCCAGCCGCTCCGGGCCGAGCGCTTTCACCCGCCCGTCAGCATCGGTGAGGCCCGTACCGATCCCGGCCCATCCGTCGCCGACTCGGGCCTCGAGTACGACGGCGACGCCGGGCGCGGGGCGCCCGATCGATGTGTCCAGGATGTGGGTGGTCACGTGAGAGACGCTCATGCGCGTGCTCCTTCAGCTCTGCAGGGCCGTCGCCAGGCGCAGCGCTGCGATCTCGCGCAGCTGCTGCTCGATGACGACGAGCTCCTGCTCGGGGGTGTTGCCCAGCCGCGTCTGCAGCAGGGCGAGGATGTCGTCGGCCGAGCGTCCGGCGGCGCGCACGAGGTACACGCGGTCGAACTTCGCCTCGTAGGCACGGTTGCCCTCGGCGAGCGCTGCGGCGGCGGATGCGTCGACGCCGGCCTGCTCGCTGCGCGAGTGCGCGGCCTCCGCGGTGGCGCCCTTCGGCTGCTCTCCGATGCGGGGGTGGTGCGCCAGGGCGCCGTCGATCTCCGCTTCGGAGAAGGGCCCCGCCACGACGGCGGCGGCTGCGGTGATCTCGTCGACCGATCCGAACGGACGGGAATCGACGATCGCCTCGATCCAGCGGGCGACATCGAGCGCCGGCTTCACGATGCTGATCGCGTCTTCACGCGGAAGAGCGTTGAACTCCTCGAGCGACATCTTCGTACCTCAAGTCATGCTGGCATCCGGGGTGTAAGGCTATACGGGAATCTCCGAGAAGATTCGATTCCGTATCCCGGAACTGTTCTTTCAGCATGTGCAATTAGTATGCAGAAGGCGGGCGGGGTCTGTCAACCCCGCCCGCCGAAATTCTTCCGCGACGCGAGAACTCAGACGCCGAGCTCCTCGCGCAGGCGCGCGACGTGGCCGTTCGCGTCGACGCCGTACTCCGCGCGCTGCACGACGCCCTCGCCGTCCAGCACGAAGGTCGAGCGGATGACGCCCTCGAAGGTGCGACCGTCGACGGTCTTCTCGCCCCACACGCCCCAGGCGCGCGCGACGGATGCGTCACTGTCGGCCAGCAGCGGGAAGGTCAGCCCCTCGGCATCCGAGAACGACTTGATGTCGGCGACCTCGTCGGGCGAGACACCTACGACGGCGTAGCCGGCGGCGGACAGCGACGACAGGCTGTCACGGAAGTCGCAGGCTTCGGTGGTGCAGCCGGGAGTCGCGGCCTTGGGGTAGAAGTACACGACGACGTTCTGGCCGCGGTAGTCGGCGAGCGAGGTCGTGGCGCCCTCGGCGTCGGACAGGGTGAACGCGGGGGCGACGTCGCCCACGGACAGTCTTTCGGACATGAGTGTCTCCTTTTCCTTGATTGTGGGTCCCTGAGCCTGTCGAAGGGCTGAGCCTGTCGAAGGGCACTCAGCGGCCGCTCGGCATCACGCCGAACGCCTCGGCGAGCTGCATGATCTTGCGGGCACGGCCCAGACGCGGCAGATCGCTGCCGTCGCGCACGATGCGGCCGCGGGCGTCGAAGTCCTCCAGGAACTCGTAGGCCCATTCGACGTCGGTGCGGGTCGGGCTGATGACCTCGTTGACGACGGGCGTCTGGTCGGCCGAGAGGCAGAGCTTGCCGGTCATCCCCATCGAGACGGTGATGGCGGACTGCTCGCGCAGGATGGGGTGGCTCGAGCCGACCGTGGGTCCGTCGATCGGGCCGGGCAGGCCGCCTGCACGGCTGGAGATCACCAGCCGGGCGCGCGGGTAGGCCATCGCCTCGCGGTCGGCCGACATGCCGGTGTCGCGACGGAAGTCGCCACTGCCGAAGGCCAGACGGAAGGCGCCCTTGGCACGGGCGATCTCGGTGGCGTTCTCGATGCCGATCGCGGACTCCACCAGCGCCACGACGGGCACTTGGGCACCCAGGCGGTTGAAGGTGTCCATCACCTGGCCACCGTACTCGGTCTTCGCGAGCATCACGCCCCGCAGGCCTGGGGCCGATCGCAGCCCTTCGATGTCGGCGCTCCAGTGCTCACTGGTGGCGTCGTTGATGCGCACCCAGGCGCTGTTGCCCTCGCTGCTCAGCCAGCGGATGACATCGTCGCGGGCCTCGTCCTTGTGACTGGCATCGACGGCGTCCTCGATGTCGAGGACCACGGCGTCGGCGTGCGAGCGAGCGGCGTCGTCGAAGGTCTCGGGGCGCGTCGCCGCGACGAGCAGCCAGGAACGGGCCAGCTCAGGCGCGATCTCGCGCGGGGTCGAGGCGGGCAGCGGAGCATTCATTTGTGATTCCATTTCATGGAAGTAGATTTCTACAGTACGAAAAGTTTAGCGCGGTGGATCAGGGGGCGCCAGCGGGCAACTGTACCCGGTCACTCTGCGCGGTAGACGAGCACGGCATCCCAGATCGCGTCGGCGACCTCGGCCTTGGACCCCGACCTCTCGGCGACGACCTCACCGCCGTCGCCGATGATCTCGATCGCGTTGTCGGCGCGCTCGAAGCCGTGCGCGGCATCCGCCCGGTTCACCGCCAGCAGGTCGACGCCCTTGCGCTCTCTCTTGCGGCGAGCGCGCTCGCGGCGCTGGTCGGGATCGGCGAGCGTCTCCGCCGCGAAGGCGACGATCGTCTGCTCGCCGGGGCGGTTCGCAGCGAGCCCCGCGACGACGTCCTCGTTCTCGACGAGGTCGATGCGCGCGAGCACGCCGTCCTCCTTGGTGAGCTTCTGCGCGGCGGCCTCGGCGGGCCGGTAGTCGGCGACGGCAGCGGCCATCACGATGACGTCCGCATCCGGCGCGACCGCGCGCATCGCGTCCGCCAGCTCGGCCGCGGTCTCCACCCTCTCGACGCGGATGCCCGGATGCCGGGCATCCGCCAGCACGTCCTGCTCGATGTGCGCGGCGACCAGCACCACGTCCGCGCCGCGTGCAGCGGCGGCTGCCGCGAGCGCGACCCCCTGCCGACCACTGGAGCGATTGCCGAGGAAGCGCACCGGGTCGATCGGCTCGCGGGTGCCTCCGGCAGACACGGCCACGGTGAGCCCGGCGAGGTCCTGCGGCGCGAGCGCCGCGTGCGCGGCATCCAGGATCTCCTCCGGCTCGGACATCCGCCCGGGTCCGGAGTCGCCACCGGCCAGTTCGCCCTCGGCGGGACCGACGATGATCACCCCGCGCTCGCGCAGCGTGCGGATGTTCGCCTGCGTCGCCGGATGCCGCCACATCTCCGCGTGCATGGCCGGGGCGATCACGACGGGCGCCTCGGTGGCCAGCAGCGTCGTGCCGAGCAGATCATCGGCGATGCCCGCGGTCATCTTCGCGATGGTGTTGGCCGTGGCCGGAGCGACCACGACGAGGTCGGCGTTCTGCCCGAGCGCGACGTGACGCACGCGGGCCACGTCCTCGTGCACGCTCGTCGTGACCGGGTTGCGGCTGAGCGACTCCCAGGTCGGGAGTCCGACGAAGCGCAGTGCATCCTCGGTCGGGACGACGGTGACGTCATGTCCGCCCTTGGTCAGCAGCCGCACCAGCTGCACTGCCTTGTAGGCGGCGATCCCGCCCGTGACCCCGACGACGATGTTCACATCGTCAAGTCTGCCGTAGTTCGGCTCCGCCCACCCCTGCTCCGGTCTCACTCGATGCGGGTGCGGCGGGCGAACACCCGCAACGGTTGAGACCGGAGCCGCAGGAGGTCGACTCCCCCGCAGCTCCGGTCTCACTCGATGCGGGTCAGCCGCGACGCGGCGAGACGCCGGGCGTCGCGTCCTTCAGCGACGTCAGCAGGGCGTCGAACGCCGGCTTCGGGGTGTAGTCCTCGTCGCTGATCGTCGCCCAGCCCTCCCCTGGGAACACGTCGGGCACCCAGGAGTGCGCGTCCGAGAAGCCCCAGACCGTGAACGACGAGCACGCCGTCACGTTCAGGCAGGCCTGGAGGAGCGCCTGATAGCGCTCCGTCTGGGTGGCGACCTGTTCGGCCGTCGGCTCGGTCTCACCGTCCAGCAGCGGAATGCGCACATCGGCCTCGGTGATGGCGACCTTCAGCCCGAGCGCGGCGAAGCGCTCCAGGTTCGCCTGCAGCGAGGCGTCGAAGCCGTACAGCAGGCTCAGGTGCGCCTGCGCACCGAACCCGCCCAGCGGCGCGCCCCGATCCAGCAGCTGCTGCGCGAGGTCGTAGTAGGCGTCGGTCTTCTCGTTGATGCCCTCGGCGTTGTAGTCGTTGAGGAACAGCACCGCGTCCGGGTCGGCCTCGTGCGCCCACGTGAAAGCGTCGGCGAGCAGGCCCACCGGGTCATCGGCGCAGGCCTTGAGGAACGGGTTGCGGTCGGTGCGAAGGGACACGCCGCCGGCATCCCACGTGTCCTTGAAGATCTCATTGGCGACATCCCATTCGTAGATCTCGCCCTTGAAGTGACCGACGACCGTGCGGATGTGATCCTCCAGCACGTCCTTCGCCTGGTCACATGTCCAGGTGCCGCTCGCCTCGGTGACCCAGGCCGGGTTCTGACTGTGCCAGAGCAGCGTGTGCCCGCGCACCTTCTGGTGGTTCGCCTTGGCGAACGCCACCACGGCGTCGGCCGAGGCGAAGTCGTACACATCGGGAGCCGGGTGCACGGCATCCCATTTCATGTCGTTCTCGGGCGTCACCGACGAGAACTGCCGGCTCAGGACGTCCTGGAACTCGGTCGGAGCGGCCGGGTCGTAGTCGGTCAGCATCTGCTCGCCCCACGCCGCAGTGCCGATCGCGAGATCTACAGGGGCCTGGTTGCGCAGCGCGCTCTTGTCGGCGTTGCTGAAGGACGGGGTGTCCGCGTTCGCGGCGGTGACGCCGCACAACGGCAGCACCAGGGCTGCGGCGGCCGTGGCCACCAGCAGCGATCGGGTCGATCGGCGCATGGATGAATCTCCTGACATCGTCGTCGGTCACATGCGTCGCGAGGGTGCGACGCATATGTTTTTGTGTGCAACAAAAATGTAGAGTGACGACGTATCGATAAACAAGAGTTTCGGAATGTTTCGTGGATGCGACCTCAGGCCAGGGACTCTGTCACGCAGCTGAAGGTCGCACGGTACGCGGTGGGGCTCGTCCCGACGATGCGGGCGAAGTTCTGGCGCAGCACGGCAGCGGAACCGAACCCGCACTCCGCGGCGATCTGGTCGATGCTCGCGTCGGTGCGCTCCAGCATCCGCTGCGCCTGGATGACGCGCTGCCTGGTCAGCCACACCGCCGGCGTGACGCCGTGCTCGGCCTTGAACCGTCTGGCGAATGTGCGCGGCGACATGTGCGCGTGCGCGGAGAGCCGCTCGACCGAGAGATCCTCGCCGAGGTGCTCGACGGCCCAGTTCGCCAGGCTCGAGAGCGAGGCCTCGGCGACGACGGGGATCGGCCGGTCGATGAACTGCGCCTGCCCGCCGTCGCGCTGCGGCGGTACGACCATCCGCCGCGCGACGCGGTTGGTGAGCTCGGCACCCAGCTCGATGCGCAGCAGCGACAGGCATGCGTCGATTCCCGCCGCCGTGCCCGCGCTGGTGATGATGCGGCCGTCATGCACGAACAGCACATCGGGGTCGACCGTCACCGCGGGATAGCGGTCGGCCAGCACGTGCGCGTACATCCAGTGCGTCGTCGCGCGGCGCCCGTCGAGCACGCCGGCCTCGGCGAGCGCGAACACGCCGCTGCACTCGCTGATGATCCACGCCCCGCGCCGATCCGCATCGCGGACCACATCGAGGATGCGGGGGTCGACCGAACCCCACTGCTCCTTGGGGAACGGGCAGAGCACGAGCACGTCGGCCTGGTACGCGAAGGAGAGATCGCCCACTCCCCCGACGGTGAACCCCAGCTTCGAGGGCACCTCGCCGGGGTCGGCGGCAACCACGCGGAAGTCGAAGTTCGGCACGCCGTCGTCGGAGCGGTCGAGGCCGAACACCTCGCACGCGATGCCGAATTCGAAGGGGGCGAACCCCGGCTGGATGATGCACGCGACAGTCTTCATCGACACTCGATTCAGGTTGGCAGTTTTCCTGCGACTGCTGTCCATCATGCCACTCGTGGCGGTTTTCCGCCAGACGTAGCGTTACTGCCATGTTCATCGTGATTCTTCTCAGTGCAGTGGCCCTGTGGGGTCTCATCTCCACCGCCGTCGAACTCCACCGCGACGGCTACCGCGCCGTCCCCACCGACTGGTCCCGCGTCCCCCGCTGACGTTCCGGACCGGAGCGGGGAGCCGGAGCCGGCTGGGAACAGCGCCCATAGACTGGCCGCGTGTGCACCGTCGTGATCGAGACCGAACCGGGCTCGGCCCGGCTGCTGGCCGTCCGGGACGAGGATCCGCAACGCGAGTGGGACGATCTCGGTCCGTGGTGGCCCGAGCGCTATCCGGGTGTGATCGGCATCCGCGACCGGCGCGCCGGCGGCGCCTGGCTCGCCGTCGATCCGGCATCCCGGCGCCTGGCCGTGCTGCTCAACCGCGCCGACCTGCTCGACCTGCCGGCGGATCAGGCCCTCTCGCGCGGCTCGCTCGCGCTGGAGTCGGTCGCGGGCCGCACTCCCATGGGTTCGCCGCGCATGCACGGCTTCAATCTGCTCGAGGCCTCGCCCGACGGCGCGCGCGTGATCACCTGGGACGGCGAGGTCCTGCGCGAGACCCCGGTCGACCCGGGCGTCCACATGATCGCGCACGACGACCTCGACGATCCCGCCACAGCGCGGATCGCCGCCTGGCTGCCACGGTTCCGGGCATCCGCCCCGGACGAGTGGACCGCGCTGCTGCAGGAGACGGCCGCCCTCGACCCCGACGACGACCGCGCGATCATCCGCGACAACACGTCGCACGGCTACCCGACGCTGTCGCTGCTCTACGCCACGGCCGCGGTCGGCGCCGACGGGGCGACCGTCGAGTCGCACGTGCTGCGGCGCCCTGGTCACTGGGACTGACCCGGGTCACGCGGCCGCCGGGGCCCCCTTCTCGGGCGGCACGATCAGCTCCGGCGCCGAGGTCACGACCAGCCACACCGGCAGGATGATCACGCACAGCAGCGGCAGCACGGCGATGTCGCCCACCAGCGCCACCGCGAGGAACAGGGCGATCCAGCCGTCGTGCGTCGCCACCAGCGTCGCGCCGAGGGCCGCGCAGGCCACGGCGAGCGCGAGCGGGATGCCGGGGAGCAGCGCCGCGGCGAGCAGACCGAGGGCGACGCCGATGAACACGACTGGGAACACGCGCCCGCCGCGGAATCCGGCCGCCGCCGCGATCACCAGCGCGAGCACCTTCACCCCGGCGAACAGTGCAAGCTGCCCCGCCGAGTAGGCGCCGGGGTCGGAGAGCAGCGCGGCGGTCTCGTTCAAGCCCTTGAACATCGTCATCGGTCCGCCGATGATGCCGAGCACACCGAGCAGCGCGCCGCCGAGCGTGGTGAACAGCAGCGGACTGCGCAGCAGGCGGAACGCGCGGTGCGCGATCGGCAGCAGCACCGCCCCGACCACGACGACCAGCGCCGCGCCGACCGCGACGACCACGCCGAGCAGCACGTCCCACACGTCGATCTCACCGAGCGGCGGCAGCGAGAAGGCCATGCCCTGACCGCCGAGCAGCTTCATCGTGATCGCACCGGACGCCGCCGCCGCCAGCGGCAGGAACAGCTTGTCCCAGAGCGCGCCCTCGCCCTTGATCGCGCCGACCGCTCCGGTGAGCACCAGCGCCGCGGCCACCGGGGTGCCGAACAGCGCACCGATCGTCGCCGACATCGCGAACACCGCGGCGAGCGTGGGCGGCACCTTGGCCGCGAAGCGCGCCAGCAGGGCGACCGCGAGCGCACTGTTGATGCCGATGATCGGGTTCTCGGGGCCGAGGCTCACACCGCCGGCCAGACCGAGCACCACGGCGAGCGCCAGCGAGGGCAGCGCGATGAGCTTCGGGGGCGAGGCGTCCAGCTCGCCGATGGCCGAGTCGGGGCCGCCATGCCCCGGCAGGAACCGGACGGTCGCTCCGACGGCCGCACCGGTGAGGGTGAGCACGGCGAAGATCCAGAACGGATTGTCGGGCCCGAAGCCGAACGCCCCGGGCAGCACATCCCAGAGCACGTGGTGCAGGCCCTCCGACACTCGGTCGAGGGTCCACAGCAGCAGGGCGGAGCCGACGCCCACCGCGATCGCCGGCCCGGCCAGCACGATCAGCCGGCGAGCCGTGGTCGCCCGACGCGCTCCGGCGATGCTGCCGGCGGTCTCGCTCATCGGGCGCTCACCTCGCTCCCGGGCCGTGCACCGCGGCATCCACGGTCGAGTACACCCGTCCGTCGGCCTCGGCCTTCTGGAACCACGACCCGCGACGGGCGACCGTCGCGGCCGAGCCGGGCACCACGGCGAGCCGCAGCTCGATCCCGCGCGCGGTCAGCTCGTTCTCGAAGTCGGCCAGCGCGTCGAGCACGGTGACCGAGACCACCCGCAGGTACCCGGCATCCAGCACGAGCACGCGCACGTCGTCGGCGGCGTCCACCTCGTTCAGGATCGCGGACTCGTAGGGCTGCGCGTTCGCCGTGTACAGCGGGCCCTCGAACTGCACGACGAGTGCGCCGTCATGCACATCGTCGACCTTCAGGCGCACCTTGTTCAGCTCGCGGAAGACGACGACGAACGTGCCGACCACGCCCACGGCCACCGCCAGCAGCAGTCCGGCGGTCAGGCCGACGAAAGCGGTGATCGCGGCGATCCAGAAGTCTGCGCGGTTCAGGCGCCACAGCCTCGCCAGTCCCTTGATGTCGATGAGCCCCACCACTGCGACGAAGACCAGCGCGGCGAGCGTCGCCTGCGGCATGAGGCTCAGCACCGGGCCGAGGAAGAGCGCCACGAGCACGGCGAGGCCAACGGTCACCAGGGTGGCGACCTGCGACTTCGCGCCGGCGTTCTTGTTCACCGCGCTCTGCGAGAAGCCGCCCGCCGCGGGCAGCACCTGGAAGAACGCGCCGATGGTGTTGGCCGCGCCGGTGGCGAACAGTTCGCGGTTGCTGTCGATGGGGGTCTCCCCCGCCTCGCGGATGCCGCGCGCCACGGCGCTGGATTCGAGGAACGCCATCACCGCGATCGCGAGAGCGCCGGGCAGCATGCCGGCCACGTGCGCGAACGACGGCAGCTGGAACGGCGGGAACCCCTGCGGCACAGGGGCGATCAACGCGACCCCGGTGTCCTTCAGTCCGGCGAACGCGACCAGCAGGATGCCCGCGGCGACGACCACGAGCGGCCCCGGCACCTTCGGCAGCAGGCGCCTCAGCAGCACGAGGGCGGCGATCGATCCGATCGACAGCAGCACCGTGGCCGGGTTCGCGTCCGGCAGCGTCTCGAGGTCTGCGATCAGCGAGCGGATGAAGCCCGCGCCGGTCTCGTTCATCTCGACGCCGAGCAGCTTCGGCACCTGCCCCACGGCGACGGTCGCGCCGACACCCACCTGGATGCCGATGATCGTCGGCTTCGAGATGTACTCGACGGCGTTGCCGAGCCGCAGCAGGCGCGCTGCCAGCAGGATCAGCCCGACGATCAGCACGAGCGCCATGAGGTCGGGGACCGGGTTGTCCGAGTTCGCGGCGACGCCGGACGACACGAGTGTCGTGGCGGTCAGCGTGGCGATGGTCGACGTCGTCGACACGCTCATCGCACGCGAGCCGCCGAGCATGGCGTAGACGAACATCGGCACCATGCAGGTGTACAGGCCGACCTGCACCGGCATGTTCGCGATGGTGGCGTACGCCATCGCCTGCGGCACCACGACCGCACCGGCGGAGAGGCCGGCGACGATGTCCGCTCCCAGCCAGGCGCGCCGGTATCCGTGCAGCGTCGGCGCCAGCCAGGTGCGGGAGCCGGTCGCGGTGGGCGCGCTCATGCCGGGAAGACCTGCTCCCAGTCGTCCGCGACGCTGATCACCGTGACGTCGTCGGCGGCGAGCGCCTGCTCGGCCCCGCCGTCGTAGGGCGCGTCGCCGCGACCGGAGTGGTCGTCGTGGTGCACGAGGAGCGCGAGACCGCGGCGGCCGGTGCCGTCGCCCACGGCGAACTGCAGCATCGGCAGGTCGCCGTTCGCGTTGCCTGCGGCCAGCAGCGGCCGGCGGCCGGTCCTGCTCCAGATGCGCACCGGCTTGATGCCGCCGTCATCGAGGAAGTCGAGGTTCGCGGAGTACTTCACGGCGCGGGCATCCGCGTCGTAGGTGAGGCCGTAGGCCGAGCCGATCACGCGCTCCGGCGGGATGCCGTAGAACTCCTGCGTGACGCTGCGCATGAAGTCGCGCTCGCCCGCCGAGGCGATGTAGCAGGTGAAGCCGTTCGCCTCGAGGTATCTGAGCAGCTCGACCATCGGCTGGTACACCGCTCCCGAGAACGGGGTGCCGAGCGTGGGGTGCTTCGCGGTGCGGAAGAACTCCGCGACGGATGCCGCGTACTCGTCCACCGTCATGCCGTCGGTGAGTCCGACCAGGGCGCCGAGCATCTGCTTCAGGTCGCTGTCGTCGCCCGCGTAGTGCTTCTCGACCGCGTGCCCCAGCCAGGACAGGTCGCCGGTGGCGACCGCCTTGTAGGGCTGGTTCTCGGCGAGCGACGGGTCGGCCTTCACCGCGGCCGCCCACTGCCCGACGATGTAGTCGAGCTGGATGATGACGGGTTTCTCCGACCACAGGGTGCCGTCGTTGTCGAACACGGCGATGCGCTCCGCCACGGGCACGGCGTCTGCACCGGTGGTGACGGATTCGACGAAGTCGACGATGGTCTTGCGCGTGGCGGTGTCGCGCCACGAGGGCAGAGTGGTCATGAGGGCTCCTCCGATACTGATCCGGCCAGATTACGGGACGCGGTCGCCGCCCGAGGGCTCCTCACCCGGATGAATGATCGCGGCGCGCAGCGCCGCGATGTCGTCGCGCAGCGCGCGCACCTCCGCCTTCGTCGCGGCATCCGCCCCGTCGTCGCCGTGCGCGCCGCGCTCGACCACCCACGAGGCGAGCGTCGCCGTGATGACGCCGGCGAGCGCGACGCCGCCGAACATGAGGATGACGCCGACGAAGCGCCCGGTGACGGTGACCGGGGTGAGGTCGCCGAATCCGGTCGTCGTGGCGGTGACGCACGCCCACCAGAGCGCATCGCCGAAGCTGACGATGGTGGCGCCGGGTGCACCGCGCTCGGCGTCGAGCACCTGCAGCGAGGCGATGTAGACGAGGATCAGCGTCGAGGCCAGGCCGTAGACCAGGATCCTGGTGCGCAGGGCCGCTGCTCTGGTGCGGCGCAGTCCGGGCAGATGCGTGAACACGCGCGCGACGCGCACCAGCCGCAGCACCGGGATGAGCGTGATCGCGAGGTCGGCGAGGTGGGTGCGGAACCACAGCCAGCGGTCGGGCGCGATCGACAGCCGCACCAGGTAGTCGATGACGAACATGGTCCAGGTGACCAGCACGACGATGTTCGCGAACAGCGCCGGCGTGCCGTCCGCCTCGGTGATCACGCGCCAGGAGTACGCCAGCAGGAACGCGATCGACGCGACCAGCAGCGCCGGTCCGGTGCGGCGGCGCCAGGTGTTCTCGTCCACTCCTGCATCATGCCAGCGCCCCGGTCCCCGTGGCGACCGTTACGGTTGAGCCATGGCGGATGACGAGCGCGAGATGGTCCTGATCCCCGGTGGCACCTTCACGATGGGTTCGACGGAGTTCTACCCCGACGAGCAGCCCGTGCATCGGCGCGAGGTTGCATCCTTCCGCATCTCGAAGTACGCCGTGACCAACGCCGACTACGCCCGCTTCGTCGCCGACACCGGCTATGTCACGGTCGCCGAGCGGCCGCTGGACCCCGCGTCCTACCCCGGGGTCGCCGCCGAGGATCTGGTGCCCGGCGCGATGGTGTTCACCCCGACGACGGGGCCGACCGATCTGCGCGACTGGCGCAACTGGTGGCGCTGGGAGACGGGTGCGCACTGGCGTGCGCCGTTCGGCCCGGGCTCCGGCATCGACGACCGGATGGATCACCCGGTCGTTCACGTCGCCTACGAGGATGCCACCGCGTACGCGGAGTGGGCCGGCAAGCGCCTGCCCACCGAGGCCGAGCACGAGTACGCCGCCCGCGGCGGCGTCGATGGCGCCCGTTTCGCGTGGGGCGATGACCCGTACCCGGGCGGGCGCGCGCTGGCCAACTCCTGGCTGGGCCGCTTCCCCTACGACAACCGCGGCGTGGGCGGCACGGCACCCGTCGGCTCGTACCCCGAGAACGGCTACGGGCTGTCCGACATGATCGGCAACACCTGGGAGTGGACCACCGACTACTACGCGCCGCGGCACATCGTGCCGACGGACAAGCCGGTGGATGCCGGCAAGCGCGCCAATCTGCTGGCCGCCGCCAGCTCGCGCGAGGGCGAGCAGATCCCCCGCCGCGTGCTCAAGGGCGGGTCCTTCCTGTGCTCGCCGGACTACTGCCTGCGCTTCCGGCCCGCCGCCCGCTCGCCGCAGGCCGAGGACACCGGGATGTCGCACGTCGGCTTCCGGCTGGCCGCAGACGCCTGACCTACGAGAAGGAGAGATGATGACGCGCCCCTACCTGGACAAGAGCTCACCCGAGGCGTGGAAGGCGCTGAACGCCCTCTCCGACACGGTCGCGGGCGTCGCCGCGGACGCCGGCCTCGTGATGACCGAGGTCGAGTTCATCAAGCTGCGGGCGTCGCAGCTGAACGCCTGCGCGTTCTGTCTCGACGTGCACTCGCGCGAGTCGCGCAATGCGGGCATCCCGCAGCAGAAGATCGACCTTCTGCCCGCCTGGCGCGAGTCGGCGCTGTACACCGAGCGCGAGAAGGCGGCGCTGGCGGTCGCCGAGGCCGCGACCCGGATGCCGCTGAGCGAGAGCGATGCCGCCGACCTGGCGGCTTCCCGCGCCGTGCTCGGCGATGCCGCATTCGCCGCGGCGGAATGGGTGGCCGTGACGATCAACGTCTTCAACCGGATCTCGATCCTCAGCGAGCACCCGGTGCGGCCGCGCGATGCGGAGGGCAAGGTGATTTGAGATGCGCCGTGCTGAGCGAACGGAGTGAGACGAAGTGAGCGACCTCGAGAAGGATCCGCAGGTCGAGGTCCTCGAGCCGGGGCAGCCGTGCACCGGTGTCGAGGTGCTCGAGCCCCGCGAGGTGCCGCTCGGCGGCCCGCGGGCGATGACCGTGTACCGCACGCTGCCGCAGAAGCAACGCTCGCTGGTCGGGGCCTGGTGCTTCCTCGACCACTACGGCCCCGACGACGTCGCCGTGTCCGGTGGCATGGAGGTGCCGCGGCATCCGCACACGGGCCTCGCGACGGTGAGCTGGCTGTTCACCGGCGAGATCGACCACCTCGACTCCGGAGGCAACGCCGCCGCCGTGAAGCCGGGTGAGCTGAACCTGATGATCGCCGGCAGCGGCATCACGCACTCCGAGATCAGCACACCCGAGACGCGGACGCTGCACGGCGTGCAGCTCTGGTACGCACTGCCCGAGAGCACCCGGTTCTCGCCGAACCACTTCGACCACTACGCGCCCGAACCCGTCACGACAGCGGGCCTGACCGCGCGGGTGTTCATCGGCTCGCTGCTCGGCTCCACGTCGCCGGTCGACACCCGCACGCCCGATCTGCTCGGCGCCGAGCTGATCCTCGAGCCCGGCGCGTCGGCGACGCTGACGGTGCGCGCCGACTTCGAGCACGCGCTGCTGGCCGAGACCGGCACGATCGACGTGAACGGCACGTCCGTCGCGCACCGCGAGCTGGGCTACGTACCGATAGGGGCCGACACGCTGCACGTGACCGCGGGCGCTGACGGCGCCCGCGTGATCCTGCTCGGCGGCGTGCCGCTGGGTGAGCAGATCGTGATGTGGTGGAACTTCGTCGGCCGCAGTCATGACGAGATCGTCGAGTTTCGGCGCCGGTACCAGTCCGAGCTCGGCTTCGAGCCGGCGGATGCCGCGGATACCGGCAAGCCGGCGCTGTTCGGCCGGTTCCCGCCCGGGCAGCGCGCACCGCTGCCCGCCCCGCCCATGCCCACCATCCGGCTGCGGCCGCGTCAGTAGGAGGAGACGACCATGACGAACGAGCGCTACATCGTGCAGAACCGGCCGGACGAGTCCCGGTACGTCCTGCTGGACACCGGAGAGGACGGCACGGGCACGACGGAGATCGGCGAGGAGTCCTACGTCGACGTCGCGACGGATGCCGGCACGCAGCGCGTGCTGTTCCACACCGGCGTCTCCGAGGAGTACGCAGGCCGTGGGCTGGCCTCGGTGCTGGTGCGAGGCGCCGCGGACGACGTCGTCGCCTCGGGCGCCACGATCGTGCCGGTCTGCCCCTACGTGAGGGCGTGGCTACCCAAGCATCCGGAGTATGCGGAACACGTCGTGCAGCCGCGCCGCGAGCACCTCGAGGCGGTCAAGGCGCAGGAGGGCTGACCCGACTTCACCCGGATGTCATGGCCGCACCCTTCCGCGCGGCTCACCGACCCCGCTATGGTGCGGATGGGGAGCAATACCGACCGGACAAGGGAGTGTCATGGCAAGGGAATTCCAGGGGAAGATCGAACTCGATGTGCGCGACTCCGTCGCGGACTGGGACGCGTTCCTTCCGAGCAAGCCGCCGGCAGGGGCGCCCAACGTCCTCGTCGTCCTCTACGACGACACCGGCATGGCCGCGTGGTCGCCGTACGGCGGCCGGATCAACATGCCGACCATGGACCGGCTGGCGGAGAACGGCCTGACGTACACGCAGTGGCACACCACGGCGCTGTGCTCACCGACGCGCTCGACGTTCCTCACCGGACGTAACCACCACCTGAACGGCTTCGCGACGATCTCGGAGTCCTCGACCGGGTTCCCGGGCTACAACTCGCACATCCCGCCGACGAACGCCACGATGGCAAACGTGCTGCGGGATGCCGGCTGGTCGACGTTCTGGGTCGGCAAGAACCACAACGTGCCGATCGATGAGTGGACCGCCGGCGCCTCGAAGAAGAACTGGCCGCTCGCGCAGGGCTACGACCGCTTCTACGGCTTCATCGGCGGCGAGACCAACAACTGGTTCCCCTCGCTCGCAGAGGACAATCACTACATCGACCAGCCGTACCTGCCCGAGGACGGCTACCACCTGTCGAAGGACCTCGCCGACCAGGCTCTGAAGATGATCCGCGACGTCAAGCAGACCGAGCCGGAGAAGCCCTGGTATCTGTGGTTCTGTCCCGGCGCGAACCACGCCCCCCACCACGCCCCGCAGGAGTACATCGACAAATACAAGGGCAAGTTCGACGACGGCTACGAGGCGTACCGCGACTGGGTGATCGAGCGGATGAAGGAGAAAGGCATCCTCCCCGAGGACACCGCCAACACGCCGTTCAACCCGATGCCCGAGGACGCCTACACTCCGACCGATGCGGTGCGTCCGTGGGATTCGCTGACCGATCCGGAGAAGGCGATGTTCTCGCGCATGGCGGAGGTGTACGCGGGCTTCTCGGAGTACACCGACGCACAGGTGGGCCGCATCATCGACTATCTGGACGAGTCCGGCCAGCTCGACAACACCCTCGTCATCTACTGCGCCGACAACGGCGCATCGGGTGAGGGCAGCCCGAACGGTTCGGTGAATGAGGGGAAGGTTTTCGGCGGCTACCCCGACGACGAGCAGCAGAACCTGTCGATGGTCGACGAACTCGGCAGCCCCAACACCTACGGTCACTACCCGACGGGGTGGGCCGCGGCGTTCTCGACTCCGTACAAGATGTTCAAGCGGTACACCTTCCAGGGCGGTGTCGCCGACCCGCTGGTGATCCACTGGCCTGCGGGCATCACGGCGAAGGGCGAGGTTCGCCATCAGTACCATCACTCCACCGACATCGTGCCCACGATCCTCGAGGCGTGCGGCGTGACCTTCCCCGACACGTACAACGGCATCGAGCAGACGCCGCTGTCGGGCGTCTCGATGGTCCCGTCGTACGATGCGACGCCCGATGGGCCGACGACGAAGGAGACGCAGTATTACGAGATGCTCGGCAGCCGCGCCATCTGGCACAAGGGCTGGAAGGCCGTCGCTGTGCACGGCCCCACGAGCGGCATGAGCAGGTTCGACGAGGACGTCTGGGAGCTCTACCACACCGACGTCGACCGCTCCGAGGCCCACGATCTCGCCGCCGAGCACCCCGAGAAGCTGAAGGAGCTGAAGGCGCTGTGGATGGAGGAGGCGAAGGCCAACAACGTCCTGCCTCTGAACGACCTGCAGATCTTCGGCAATCCGAAGGACTTCGAGACCTTCGTGTCGATGGAGTTCCACCAGCCCGCGCCGCCGTCCGGGCAGTTCGTGTACTACCCCGGCACGACCGAGGTACCGGAACGCTCCGCGGCGAACGTGCACGGCGTCTCGTACAAGATCGCCGCCGAGGTGGAGTTCACTCCAGAGACCGAGGGCGTGATCTTCGCGCACGGCTCCCGCTTCGGCGGCCATGCCCTGGTGGTGAAGGACGGCCAGATCCACTACGTGTACAACTTCCTCGGCATCCCGCCGGAGGACCACGTCAGCGGGCCCGCACCCACTTCCGGTCGGCACATCATCGGGGTGGACTTCATCAAGGAGGGCGTCGGCGAGTACCGCGAGGGCAAGGGACCGGTCAGCCTGTACATCGACGACCAGAAGGTCGACGAGAAGCAGATCCGCACCGTGCTCGGGCACTTCTCGCTGTGCGGCGAGGGTCTGACGATCGGTCGCGACAGCGCCGACCCGGTGTCGTCGCTGTACGGCTACGGGTTCGACTTCACCGGCGGCGAGATCGCGAAGGTCGTCTTCGACATCGCCGACGACGCGTACATCGACCTCGAGGCGCACCTCGCCGCCGCGATGGCGCGCGACTGATTCATCCGATTCGGGCGAGGGGGTGCCGCTCGGCGCCCCCTCGCCTTTAGTTTTGTGGATAGGAAGGGAGCACCATGACCAAGGAATTCCAGGGGAAGATCGAGCTCGACGTCCGGGACTCGGTCGCCGACTGGGCGCCGTACGAGCCCACCCGTGCGCCGGAGGGCGCACCGAACATCCTCGTCATCCTCTACGACGACACCGGCATGGCTTCGTGGTCGCCGTACGGCGGCCGCATCAACATGCCGACGCTCGATCGCCTCGCGGCGAACGGGCTGACCTACACGCAGTGGCACACCACCGCGCTGTGCTCGCCGACCCGGTCGACCTTCCTCACCGGCCGCAATCACCACGTCAACGGCATGGGCAACATCATGGAGGGCACGAACGGGTTCCCCGGCCTCTCCGGCCACATTCCCGAGTCGTGCGCCACGATCGGCCAGGTGCTGCAGAAGAACGGCTACTCCACGTTCTGGGTCGGCAAGAACCACAACGTGCCCGAGGAGGACATCTCCACCGGCGGAAGCAAGGAGCAGTGGCCGCTGGCTCAGGGCTTCGACCGCTTCTACGGCTTCCTCGGCGGCGAGACGAACAACTGGTACCCCGACCTCGTCGAGGACAACCACTTCATCGAGCCCCCGTACTCGCCGGAGGACGGCTACCACCTCTCGAAGGACCTCGCCGACCAGACCATCCGCCTGATCCGCGACCAGAACGCGTCGAACCCATCCAAGCCCTGGTACACCTGGTTCTGCCCGGGTGCGAACCACGCCCCGCACCACGCGCCGAAGGACTACATCGACAAGTACAAGGGGCAGTTCGACGACGGCTACGACGCGTACCGCGAGTGGGTGCTCGGTCGCATGATCGAGCGCGGCATCCTGCCCGCCGACACGGCACTGACGCCGATCAACCCGATGCCGGAGGACCAGGCGAACGCCGCCGACTACGTCAAGCCGTGGGACTCGCTGTCCGACGACGAGAAGCGTCTGTTCGCCCGCATGGCCGAGGTGTTCGCCGGCTTCAGCGAGTACACCGACGTGCAGATCGGCCGCATCATCGACTACCTCGAGGACTCCGGTCAGCTCGACAACACGCTCATCTTCTACTGCGCCGACAACGGGGCATCCGGTGAGGGCTCCCCCGACGGCTCGGTCAACGAGAACAAGTTCTTCAACGGGTTCCCCGACGACTTGAAGGAGAACCTCGACAAGATCGGCGTGCTGGGCGGCCCCGAGACGTACAACCACTACCCGACCGGGTGGGCGACGGCGTTCTCGACCCCGTTCCAGATGTTCAAGCGGTACTCGCAGTTCTCGGGCGGCACCTGCGACCCGATGATCATCCACTGGCCGGCCGGCATCAAGGCCAAGGGCGAGATCCGGCACCAGTACCACCACTCGACCGACATCGTCGCGACCGTGCTCGACGTGATCGGCATCGAGATGCCGGACGTGTTCCGCGGTGTCGAGCAGCGTCCGCTCGATGGCGTCTCGATGAAGTACTCCTTCGACGCGGCGCCCGACGGGCAGACCGAGAAGAAGGTGCAGTACTACGCGATGCTCGGCACGCGCGGCATCTGGAAGGACGGCTGGAAGGCCGCCGCCATCCACGCCCCGCTCACCGGCCACGGCCGCTTCGACGAGGACCGCTGGGAGCTCTACCACGTGGCAGAGGACCGGTCCGAGTCGAAGGACCTCGCCGCCGAGCACCCCGAGAAGCTGCAGGAGCTCATCGACGCCTGGTTCGAGGAGGCGGAGAAGAACAATGTGCTGCCGCTCGACGACCGCTCCGCCCGCGACCAGCTCACCATCGAGCGCCCGCAGGCCGAGCCGCCGCGCACCCGGTACATCTACTACCCCGACACCACAGCCGTGGCCGAGAGCGTCGCGGTGAACGTGCGAGGACGCTCGTACAAGATCATCGCCGACGTCGACCTCGAGAAGGGCGCCGAGGGCGTTCTGTTCGCGCACGGCTCGCGGTTCGGTGGCCACTCGCTGTTCATCAAGGACAACAAGCTGACCTACGTGTACAACTTCCTCGGCATTCCGCCGGAGCAGGTGTTCACGTCGGGCGAGCTGACGCCGGGCAAGCACGCGCTGGGCGTGGAGTTCATCCGCGAGAGCGCGGGCGAGCACGGCGAGTCCATCGGCACCGCGAAGCTCTACATCGACGACCAGGTCGTCGCGGAGGGCCCGATGCGCGCACAGGTCGGCAAGTTCACGCTCGCCGGCGACGGGCTGTGCATCGGCTACGACAGCGGTGACGCCGTCAGCGGACAGTACTCCGACGGCTTCCCCTTCACCGGCGGCAAGCTGCTCGGCGTGGGCGTCGACGTCAGCGACGAGCAGTACCTCGACCTCGAGCTTGAGGCACAGGCGGCATTCGCACGCGAGTGACGCGTTCGTGACGCCGAACGGGGCGGGAGGGCTTCGGCCCTCCCGCCCCGTTCGCGTGTTCCCCCGGATCCTGAGCGAGGAGCGCAGCGACGAGACGAAGGGCGCGGGGTGGCCGGTGAGGGTCAGGCGGGAAGCGGCTCGTCGCGGTAGAGCGCCTCGAACGTGTCCAGCGTGCGGTTGATGTCATGCACGGCGACGCCGTCGAGCGAAGCGCGCTGCATCCGCTCGTACTCCGCGGGAGAAGCGGTGAACACACGGGTGATCTTCGCGGCGAGGTCGTCGACGTTCCCGGGCTCGAACAGATAGCCGTTCTCGCCGTCGTGCACCAGGTGCGGCAGCGCCACGGCATCCGCACCGACCACGGGCAGGGCCGAGGCCATCGCCTCCATCGTGACGATCGACTGCAGCTCGGCGATCGACGCGATCACGAACAGGGATGCCCGGGAGTAGAGGTCCCGCAGCTGCTCATCGGTCACCCGCCCGTGGAAGGTGACCCGGTCGGACAGCCCGAGCTGCGCAGCGAGGTGCTCCAGGTTCTTGCGCTGGTCGCCGCCGCCGGCGATGTCGAAGTGCACGTCGAGCGCCGGGTCCAGCCTGGTCATCGCGCGCAGCACGACGTCGACCTGCTTCTCACCGGTCAGGCGGCCGACGAACAGCATCCGGTTCTTCTCGCGCGGGGCGATCACGGGCGTGTAGTTGCGGCGGTCGATGCCGCACGAGACCGGCACCACGCCGCTGATGTCGATGGTCTTCTCGAGGAAGTCCGCAGCCTTGCGTGTGGGCGTGGTGACGGCCCGCGCCATGCGCAGCGTGCGCTCGGCGTCGTCCCATGCGAGCTTCAGCACCGGGGCGTTCACGAACTCGGGCATGGCGGTGTGGTCGAGGATGTTCTCGGCCATGACGTGGTTGGTCGCGACGATCGGGATGCCTCGCTGCCGGGCGATCCGTGCCAGGCCGCGCCCGATGATGATGTGCGACTGGATGTGCACGATGTCGGGCTGCACCTCGGTGAGCACCTTGCGGGCATAGTGCTTCGACCGCCACGGCCAGATGAACCGCAGCCAGTCGTGCGGCAGCCATCGCACCGACGGCAGCCGGTGCATGGTCAGCGGCTCGCCTTCGATGACCTCGGTGTGGGTCGCTGAGCGGCGGTAGCGGGTGTTCGGCGCGACGACGTGCACGTCGTGCCCGCGCTCGACGAGCCCGGCGGCGAGCCGCTCGGCGAAGCGGGCGGCCCCGTTGATGTCGGGGTAGAAGGTGTCGCAGCCGATGAGGATGGTCAGGGGGCGGGCGGTCGGGGTCGCCGAATCCACGCTCTGATCGTCGGAGGATGTCACGGAGTAGTCGCTCCCAGTGCGGCCGGAGGGTGCCCGGTCGGGCGCACCCCACCCTACCCGAGGGGTCTGTGCCGGTCTCGGAGCCCGCACCGAGCAGCATCCTCTACCCTCTTTTCATGCGCCTGATCTCCTCCGCCGATCCCGGCCTCTGGATCCCCGTCACCGGCTCGCTGGGCTGGAAGGGACGGCGGCATCGCAAGGCCGCCATCCGGATGCTGCTGGGGCAGGCCGGTGCCGCGGGAAAGCCCGGCGCCGGGTTCGGTGCCTGGCTGGCCAGCCAGGCCGCGCCGTTCGCGATGCGCAAGGCCGATGGGCGCGTGCTGGCCTGGACCTGGAAGGCCGATCCGGATCTCGTGGTCGCGATCGCGACGACGCAGGAGCTCACCCCGCAGCTGCGCACCGCGCGGGCGATGATGCCCATTGAGTACGACGACACCGAGAGCTTCGCCACCCCGCTGGGCGTGGGCGAGAAGCTGATGATGGCGCTTCCTCCGACCCCGGGCACTCCCCCGTTCGCGACGTACACCTGGGACACCGGCACCCATCTGATCACGCTGAACGCGGTGTGCGGCGACCGGGAGCGCTTCGGCACGGTCGAGGGCGCACTCGACGATCTCGCCCGCAGCCTGCGGATCGCCGACGACGTGACCGGCGGCGAGTCGCAGGTGCTGCGACTGCCGCCGGCCTGACGCGGTCTACGCGGCCCGCTCGTACTCGGCGAGCACCACGCCCGAGTCGAACGCCGTCGTCGCGGTGCGGGTGAGTGCTGTCGGCGCGAAGCCGCGGTGTCCGAAGAGCGGGATGCCGCTGCCGAGGATCACCGGGTTGACCTTGAGCACGAGGCGGTCGACCTCATCGGCGAGGGCGGCGGCGAGCGCCCCACCGCCGCACAGCCAGATGCCCTCGCCCGGCTCGGACTTCAGCTCGCGGACGACCTCGACCGGGTCACGGTCGGTGAACTCCACGCCCTCGACCGGCTCCGGCGTGCGGCTGGTGAAGACCACCTGGCGCAGGTGGTTGTAGGGACTGGTCAGCATCGGCAGCCCGACCGCATAGGTGTTCCAGCCCATCACGACGGTGTCGAACGGACCGCCTTCGGCCGGGACGCCCGCCATGTCGGCCAGGGCCGTCGGCACGGTGCCGCGGAACCGCTCGCCGACCACGGCCATGTGGTCGCCGACTCCGTCGAAGAAGTCGAACTCCCCCTCGGGACCGGCGATGAATCCATCGATGCTGACGGCGACGAAATAGGTGAGTTCTCGCATACGTTCTCCATTCACAACAGGTGCAGTGGTTTGAGACTACAACAGGTGCAGTGGTTGCGCTAGGGTCAATTCATGGCAAAGAACGAGGCACGACGAAACGCACTCGCCGATGCCGGCATCGCGGTGCTGGCAGCCGAAGGGTCGCGAGGACTCACCCATCGCGCCATCGACGAACGGGCGGGCGTCCCCATCGGCACCACGTCGAACTACTTCCGAAGCCGCGATGCCCTGATCGCCGGACTGTTCGAACGCATCGGCGCACGCCTCGCCCCCACCCCTGAGGATCTGGCGCGCCGGGCATCCGCAGAGCCGAGCCGCGCCCTGTTCGCCGATTATGTGCGCGACATCGTGCGCCGCCTGTCCACCGAGCGCGAGGTCACGCTCGCCCTGTTCGAACTGAGGCTCGAGTCGGCCCGCCGACCGGAGCTGGCCGAGACGATGGCCGCCTGGCAGCGCACCGGCTTCGAGGGCGACATCGCCTTCAATCAGGCCGCCGGCCTGCCCGGCGGTCGCCGTGAGATCGCACTGTTCCACTACGCGCTCGACGGGCTGCTGCTCGATCGCCTGACCTCGCCGATCGACCCGGACACTCCGACCGACGACATCGTCGACGCCCTGGTCGAGGGCCTCCTCCCCGAGATTTAGTGAAGGTAGGTAATGATGTAGTAGCATCATCATATGGAACCGCTGCTGCTCGACCGCCTGCTCCAGATCGGCGAACTCTTCGAGAAGGACATGTCCCGCGCGTTCGAGGGCACGTCGCTCAGCACCGCCCGCGTGCACCTGCTCTGGGTGCTGCAGGACGCCGGGCCCTCGACGCAGCAGACCCTCGCCCGGCTGTGCGGGGTGAGCCCGCGCAACATCACCGGCCTCGTCGACGCACTGGAGGCCTCAGGACACGTGCGCCGAACCCCTCACCCGACCGACCGCCGCGCAGTACTCGTCGAGCTCACCGAGATGTCGACCACGTACATGGCGCAGATGCGCCGGGAGCACTCCGATCTCGACACCGAGCTGCTCGACGCGGTCGCTCCGGCGGATCGCGAGGCCGTGCAGCGCGGGGTCGCCGCGATCGCGAACCGACTCGGCGAGCTGGTCGCTGACGCCCGAGGAGGGACGTCATGACCGTCACCGCGCACACCCCCTCGCGCAGTGTCAGGGCGGGTTCGCTGCTCCGCCGGGCCATGCACGTGGAGAAGCGGGTCTACACGAGCATCGGTCGGGCCCTGCTGCGCCGCCCCGCCGTACCGACCGGCGGGACCGGCATCGCCTATCACCGCCCGGTGCTCACGGTGCTCATCATCTTCATCGTGCTCTCGGCGATCGAGATCCCGGTGATCGACCTGATCGTGCACCGCTGGGTGCCGGTGCGGATCGGCTTCCTGATCCTCGGTATCTGGGGGCTGACCTGGATGGTCGGGCTGCTCTGCGCGATGCTCATGCGCCCGCACTCGATCGGCCCCGACGGCATCCGGGTGCGCAACGGCCTGGAGATCGACGTGCCGTTCTCGTGGGATGACATCGCCTCGATCGCGATCGTCACGAGGGTCGACCAGCCGAAGACGCCGCGCGTGGTCGACGGCGTCTACTCCGAGCGCATGCAGTACGAGACGAACATCCAGGTCGAACTGGAACGCCCGGTCACCGTCAGCCTCCCGGGGATGCCCCCGCACGGCGGCATCCACGAGGTCACCACCGTGCGCTCTGGGCGGATGACCCGAAGGCATGCCTCGCCGCAGCGCGCCCCTTCCTCGCCGGGGCTTAGCTCGCGCCGGTGCGTCCGACCGTGACGTCGCCGGACAGCCAGCGCAACCAGCGCTGCTGCGGATCACCCTCGAGCACGAGAGCGCGCACCAGCAGTGTCAGCGGGATGCACAGGATCGCGCCGAGCGGGCCGATGATGAAGGTCCAGAACGCGACGGACACGAAGCTCAGGGTGAGGCTCAGGCTGACCGCGTCGCTGACGAACTTGGGCTGCACCAGCACCTGCAGCGTCACGTTGACGACGATGTAGATCGCGATCACGGCCAACATGAGCGGCCAGCCGCCCACCACCAGTGCCAGGATCGCGGGCGGGATCAGGCCGATCACGAATCCGATGTTCGGAATGAAGTTGGTCACGAACGCGAGGATGGCCCAGACGATCGGTGCGGGCACGCCGACCGCCCAGAGCGCCAGCCCGTCGATGATCGCGACGACGGCACCGAAGGAGGCGTTGATCACGTAATAGCGCCGCACGTTGCTGCTGTAGTCGGTGAAGCGGCGCATCGCCGGTCGCGCCTGCGGGCCGTACAGCTTCTCGGCCTGCCCGTATCGCGAGGCGTCGGCGGCCATGAAGAGGATGTAGGCGAACACGAAGAACAGTCCGGTGAGAACGTTCACCGTGCTGCCCGCGAGTGAGGTGACGAAGCCGAGGATCGTGTCGGGCTTGATCAGCTCGGCCCCGGTGGCGGGGTCGAGTCCGAGAGACGTGAGCTGCGCGGACAGCGAGGTCCAGGTGTCCATCAGCTCATCCGCGTAGTCGCCCACCATCCGCACGAACTGCGCACCGGCGTAGCCGAGCAGCAGCGCCATCACGACCAGCACCACCCAGCCGAGCACGATCACCGCGGTCGTCGCCAGCCAGCGCGGCCAGCCGGCGCGTTCGAGCGGATGCCGCACCGGATGGCAGATGATCACGAGCACGGCGCCCAGCGCCAGCGGTCCGATCAGCTCGCGCGCGCCGTGCATCCCGGCCAGCGCGATGACGGCCGCCGCGAGGCCGATCAGCACCCGCAGCGTCGGCGAGAGGCCGGCGGGGGCCGGTGCCGGCGCGCTCATGCGCCCGCCGCCGCGGCGGCCCGGTCGAGTGCGGCGGCCTGCGCCGCATCATCCGTCCCCGCGTCCTCTTCGACGGCGGCGGCGGCGCGGATGAACAGGATGATCCACGAGAAGACGAGGATGCCGGCGACCAGTTCGACCGCGGTCAGCGTGTAGTAACCGGTCGCGAAGAAGATGCCGACCAGCACGACGACCGCCACGAACAGATAACCCATCAGCAGGAAGCCGCGCGGCATCCGCGGCACCCACCAGCGCAGGCCGATGACGATCGCGGTGAACGCGACGGCCATGCCGGTCGCGACGCTGTTGTGCACCAGGAAGAACTCGTCGACCGGGAACACTCCGACGCAGCCGAGGAAGACACCGACGATCACCAGCAGGGTGCGCACCCAGACGATGCCGGGCGCGCTGCGGATCGACATGGACTTGGTGGCGTACCGCACCAGGATCGTCACCATGAAGCCGGCGACGATGAGGGTGAGGTTGAACGCCATCGCGGAGAGGTCGTCGGTCATGCCCAGCGCACTGAGGTTCTCCTCCCACCACTTCGGGTCGCTGGCGGTGAGCATGCTCGCCATCACGCCGAAGATGAGGAACACCGCGAGCACCGTCGCCAGCAGTGAGAGATCCATGTGGGTGGCCGAGAAGAAGACGACGTAGGCGGTGACCGCGGCGGCGGCCCCCGACAGGATCAGCAGCGGGAAGGCGAAGACCGTCGCGCCGATGAATCCCCTCTCGAGGATGTCGGCGAGCAGCGTCCAGCCCAGCAGCGCGATGATCGCGTGCGCGAAGGCCAGCGCCGCGACATCCGTCACCTCGAGGAACGTCACCTTCTCGCCGCGCTCGCGGATCACGTAGCGGCCGGCGATGAAGGCGAGAGCGGCGACGACCGCCGAGGCGAGCGCCGCGTACTGCCCGATCGATCCGGGTCCCGCGATCGGCGCGTCCTGGAAGCCGAACACCGGCAGGGCGACCAGCGCGGCGATGATGAACGCGATCGCGCCGACGCCGAGTGACAGGGACTCCAGGGCGGTGGCACTGCGGCCTTGGCTGTCGACGTGCTGCGCGGTGGGGGAAGTTGTCATGCGCTGAGGATATCGTCACGGGAACCGGACACCCAGCGACGCGGGCGTAGGCTGTACGAGGTCTTCATGCACCCTCCGAGGAACGGGAAGCGAGGTGGTGCCCCATGTCCAGTGACAGTCACAGTCGCAGACGCGTCTCACCCATCCGCTTCCGCTCCGCACCGCTGATCAGCCCGAACTGATCGCCGCGGTGGGGCGGCTTTCTCTGCGAAGGCACGACCATGACCCCCACGCAGCTTCAGAACGTTGCCGAGGCCGCCGACACGATCGGCCAGCTCCTCTCTCAGAACGACCTCGCCGGCGCATCCGCCGTGCTCACCCCGCTGACGGTTCCCGAAGTCGTCGAACTCGTCGATCGCCTCAGCATCGAAGATGCCGCGATCCTGTATCGTCTGCTCGCGAAGGGCAGGGCGCTCGAGGTGTTCGAGGCGCTCTCGCCCGGAACTCAAGGCGATCTCGTGCAGGCGCTGCGCAACGCCGAGGTGACCACCCTGTTCGCCGAGATGGACCCGGACGACCGGGTCTGGCTGCTCGACGAACTGCCGGCATCCGTCGCCCCTCGGCTGCTGCGCGGGCTGACCCGGCAGGAGCGCGACCTCACCTCGGGCATGCTCGGCTACCCGCAGGACTCGATCGGGCGCCGGATGAGCCCGGAGTTCGTCACCACGCATCCTCAGCTCACCGTCGCGGCGACGATGGCGCGCGTCCGCGGCGCCCTCGACTCAGCCGAGACGGTCTACACCCTGCCGGTGACCGACCACGGCCGCCGCGTCGTCGGCGTCGTCAGCCTGCGCGACCTGATGGGCGCGACGGATGACGCGCTGATCGGCGACCTCATGCACGAGGCGCACATCGCCGTCGTCTCGGAGGACGCCGAGACCGCGGCCCGCCGCACCACCGACTACGGGCTGCTCGCGCTGCCGATCGTCGACGGCGAGGACCGGCTGGTCGGCATCCTCACGATCGACGACGCGGCCCGCATCCTCAAGCAGGAGGAGAGCGAGGATGCCGCACGACAGGGCGGCGTCGAGCCGCTGCGTCGCTCGTACCTGTCCACGCCGATCCGGCGGCTCGTGCGATCGCGCGTGATCTGGCTGCTGGTGCTCGCGGTCGGCGCGACGCTGACG
The DNA here is from genome assembly GCF_003387575.1 of Microbacterium bovistercoris. Lineage (GTDB taxonomy): Bacteria > Actinomycetota > Actinomycetes > Actinomycetales > Microbacteriaceae > Microbacterium > Microbacterium bovistercoris. The sequence continues at coordinate 214,577 of NZ_QUAB01000048.1, forward strand.
GTGCAGGTGCTCGACACCTTCGAGGCGACGCTCGCGCAGATGACGGTGCTGGCACTCTTCGTGCCGCTGCTGATCGGCACCGGGGGCAACACCGGCAACCAGGCGGCGACCACCGTGACCCGGTCGCTCGCACTGGGTGAGGTGACGCCGCGCGATGTGCTGAAGGTGCTCTCCCGCGAGGTGCGCACCGGGTTCTGCCTGGGGCTGCTGCTCGGGCTGCTCGGCTTCGCGATCGCCGGACTCGTCTACGAGTGGCACGTAGGCCTGGTGATCGGACTCACGCTCGTGGCGGTGTGCACGGTCGCGGCATCCGTCGGCGGCATGATGCCGCTCGCCGCCCGCGCGATCCGCGTCGACCCGGCCGTGTTCTCGAACCCGTTCATCACGACGTTCGTCGACGCGACGGGCCTCGTGATCTACTTCCTCATCGCGAAGGCCGTGCTCGGGATCTGAAGCGTCAGTCCTCCGGGCCGTCGGAAGCGAGGTGCGGGCTCCACAGCATGACCTCGGTGGAGCGGCGGATGCGGCGGCCGGACGGCACGGTGACGACCTGGCCGCTGCTCGCCGCGGCGAAGACACGCACGCCGGGGCGGCTGCGCCGTTCGGCATCCAGCGTCTGCTCGAGCTCGCGCACGCGGTGGCGCAGCGCACGCACCTCGTCCTCGAGGTCGAGCAGCCGCGCGATCGCCGGCAGGCTCATGCCGTCGGCGGAGAGGCGTGCGACCTCGCGCAACTGCATGATGTCGCGCTGCGAATAGCGGCGGGAACCGCCGCGGGTGCGACCGGGGACGACCAGTCCTATGCGGTCGTACTGACGAAGGGTCTGGGGATGCATGCCGGAGAGCTCGGCCGCGACCGCGATCGCGTAGACCGGAGCATCCTCGTCGGCATCCATCCCCATCACCTTCACGCCCGCGCCTTCGCCATCATCTCGGCGCGCGGGTTCTCCTTCGGCTCGGCGGCCTGGAAGGCCTCCAGAGCAGCCTTGGCGGCCTCGTCGAGGTGCGACGGAACGGCGACCTGCAGTTCGGCGAGCAGGTCGCCGGTGCCCTTCTTCGTGGTGATGCCGCGGCCCTTGACGCGCAGCACCCGCCCCGACGGCGTACCGGGGGCGACCCGCAGCTTGACGGTGTCGCCGTCGAGCGTGGGCACCTCGATGGTCGCGCCGAGCGCGGCCTCGGTGAAGGTCACCGGCACCGTCAGGCGCAGGTTCTGCCCGTCACGGGTGAACACCGGATGCGGGCGCACCGTGATCTGCACCACGATGTCGCCGTTCTCGCCGCCGTCCGGCGACGGACGGCCGCGACCGCGCAGCCGGATCTTCTGCCCGTCGGCGACGCCGGCGGGAATCTTCACCTTGAACGGCTTGCCGTCCTCGGACTGCAGCGAGATGGTCTCGCCCTTCGCCGCGGTGACGAAGTCGATCGTGGTGCGAGCGGTGACGTCGGCGCCGCGCTGCGGGCCGCCGAAGCCGCGGTATCCCCCGGACGGCTGCCCGAAGCGGCCGGAGCCGAACGAGCCGCCGCCCTGGTTGAACATTGCGAAGATGTCGTCGAAATCGGCCTGCTGGCCACGGCCCTGCCCGAACCGGCTGAACACGTCCTCGAAGCCGCCCGCCCCGCCGCCGGGCGCGGTGAAGCGCGCACCCGACCCCATGGCGCGGATCTCGTCGTACTCCTTGCGCTGCTCAGGGTCGCTGAGCACCGAGTACGCCTCGCTGATCTCCTTGAACGTCGCCTCGGCCTTGGCATCCCCCGGGTTGGAGTCCGGGTGGTACTTGCGCGCCAGCTTGCGGTACGTCTTCTTCAGCTCGGCGTCCGAGACGTCCTTCTTGACGCCGAGCGTCTTGTAGAAGTCCTTGTCGAACCAGTCCTGACTAGCCATCGATCACCTACTCCGCAGGTACGGCGACCACGACCTTCGCCGGGCGCAGTTCGACGTCGCCCAGCCGGTAGCCGACCTCGACGACCTCGAGGATCGTCGACGTGGTGGCACCCGGGGTGGGCTGCTGGAAGATCGCCTCGTGCTGCTGCGGATCGAACTCCTCGCCGGCCGCACCGTAGGCGACGACGCCGAGGCGGTCGACGACGGAGCGGAGCTTCTCGGCGATCACCGAGAACGCGGAGCCCTCGGCGAGATCGCCGTGCTGCTCGGCGCGCGCCAGGTCGTCCAGCACGGGCAGCAGGCCCTTGGCGACCTCGCCCTTCGCACGGGCGATCTCGATGTGGCGCTGCTCCTCGGTGCGGCGACGGTAGTTCGCGTACTCCGCCTGCAGGCGCTTCAGGTCGACGAGCAGGGCGTTCTCGGCATCCTCCAGAGCGTGGTCCTCCGCAGCCGCCTCGGCGGTCTGCTCGGCGCTCAGGATGTCGTCGATCGTCAGCTCTTCGGCCTCGGATGCGTCGTCCTGCGGCGCGGGGCCGGATGCCGCAGCATCCGACCCCTCGTCCTCAGGAACTTCGTCGAAGTTCTTGTCGGTCATCGTTACTTCTTCTCGTCCTCGTCGTCCACGACCTCGGCGTCGATGACGTCCTCGTCGGAGGTCGCCTCGCCCGCCGCGTCAGCGGCCGGCTCGCCGGCCGCGGCATCCGCCTGGCCCTGCGCGTAGATCGCCTCGCCGAGCTTGGACTGCGACTGGTTCAGCTTGTCGAACGCGGTCTTCACCGCGTCGTCGTCCTCGCCGGCCAGAGCCGTCTTCAGCGCGTCGACGTCGGCCTGAACCTCGGTCTTCACGTCTTCGGGCAGCTTGTCCTCGTTCTCCTTGATCAGCTTCTCGATCGAGTAGGAGAGCGTCTCGGCCTGGTTGCGGGTCTCCGCGGACTCACGACGCTTCTTGTCCTCGGCGGCGTGCTCCTCGGCCTCGCGCACCATGCGCTCGATGTCGTCCTTCGACAGCGACGAGCCGCCCGAGATGACGATCGACTTCTCGGTGCCGGTGCCCTTGTCCTTGGCAGACACGTGCACGATGCCGTTGGCGTCGATGTCGAAGGTGACCTCGATCTGCGGGATGCCGCGCGGAGCCGGCGCGATGCCGGTCAGCTCGAACGTGCCCAGCGGCTTGTTGTCGCGGGTGAACTCGCGCTCGCCCTGGAAGACCTGGATCGCCACCGACGGCTGGTTGTCGTCCGCGGTGGTGAAGGTCTCGCTGCGCTTGGTCGGGATCGCGGTGTTGCGGTCGATGAGCTTGGTCATCATGCCGCCCTTGGTCTCGATGCCGAGGCTCAGCGGGGTGACGTCGATGAGCAGGACGTCCTTGCGCTCGCCCTTCAGCACACCGGCCTGCAGCGCGGCGCCCACGGCGACGACCTCATCCGGGTTGACGCCCTTGTTGGCGTCCTTGCCGGTCTCGGCCTTCACCAGCTCGGCCACGGCCGGCATGCGGGTGGAACCGCCGACGAGCACGATGTGGTCGATGTCGGCGACCTTGATGTTCGCCTCGCGGATGACGTCCTCGAACGGCTTCTTGGTGCGGTCGAGCAGGTCCTTGGTGAGGTCCTCGAACTTGGCGCGCGTGACGGTCTCGCTCAGCGAGACGGGGCCGCTGTCGGTCAGCGACAGGTACGGCAGGTTGACGCTGGTGCTGGTCGAGGAGGAGAGCTCCTTCTTGGCCTGCTCAGCAGCCTCCTTGAGGCGCTGCAGCGCGATCTTGTCACCCGAGACGTCGACGCCGGTGGTCTCCTTGAACTGCTTGATCAGGTAGTCGACGAGACGCTGGTCCCAGTCGTCGCCGCCGAGGCGGTTGTCACCGGCGGTGGCGCGCACCTGGATCGTGGAGAAGTCGTCGTCCTTGCCCACCTCGAGGAGGGAGACGTCGAAGGTTCCGCCACCGAGGTCGAAGACGAGGATGAGCTCGTCCTCCTTGCCCTTGTCGAGGCCGTAGGCCAGGGCGGCCGCGGTGGGCTCGTTGATGATGCGCAGCACATTGAGGCCCGAGATCTCGCCGGCCTCCTTGGTGGCCTGGCGCTCGGCGTCGTTGAAGTACGCCGGGACGGTGATGACCGCGTCGGTCACGGTGTCGCCCAGGTACGCCTCGGCGTCGCGCTTGAGCTTCTGCAGGATGCGGGCCGAGATCTCCTGCGGCGTCCACTTCTTGCCGTCGACGTCGAAGGACCAGTCGGTGCCCATGTGGCGCTTGACCGACGAGATCGTGCGGTCGACGTTGGTGACGGCCTGGCGCTTGGCGGTCTCGCCGACGAGCACCTCGCCATCCTTGGTGAAGGCGACCACCGAGGGGGTGGTGCGGAAGCCCTCGGCGTTGGCGATGACCTTGGGCTCGCCGCCCTCGAGGACGCTGACGACGGAGTTGGTGGTTCCGAGGTCGATACCGACAGCACGTGCCATGTGTTCTCTCCTTGTGGTTGTTGTCTGGGAAGTCTGCTGCGACCCGGAAACCTGAGTCGCGATGACTCAAGTGTACGCCCGGGGGTGGAGAGTGTCAATTCAAAGTTGATATGAGGTCACTCAACTCTGCGGGCTGGATGGCGCGCTCACCCAGTCACTCAGAACAGGACAACACGCGAAAACAGGACGAATGCGCCGCATCCGTCCTGTTCTGGGTCGTTCGCCTGCACTGGCGCCGAGCCGTCAGCCCGCCGACCTCACTTCCCCGGAAGCTGCGGAGGCCCCACCATCAGCAGCACCGCGAAGATCGCGGCGACGAGCACGAGGATCAGCAGCGCGAGCACCCACGGCCGGTGCAGGAACCAGCGCATGGTGCGGTCGTACCAGGTGCGATCGCGCGGGTCGTCGGTCTCGTCCAGACGCCACTCGCCGGTGAGCCGGCCGGTGCGATGCAGCCAGATCTCGGCGGGGATCGTGGCGTAGGGCACGATCGCGCTGGCGATCGCGGTGATCGCGACGCCGACGTGCCAGCGCTGGTGGAAGGCGAGCAGCACGGCGGTCGCCCCATAAGAGAGGAACACGAAGCCGTGGATGCCGCCGGCCACGGTGACCAGGGCCGGCGGAGCACCCACCGCGCGCGCGACGAGGGCGCTGATCAGCAGGGTCCAGGTGATCGCCTCTGCGATCGCGAGCACGCGGAACAGACGCGCGGGTGTGGTGAACACGGGTCTCCTCGGGTCGGGTCCCTCCAGGTTAGGCAGGATCGTTACCGAATGCCTCCGCCGACCATCGTCCTTTCGATCGATACGGCTATAGAATCAGCGCGGTGCCTCAGCACCACTGGGGATCCGAGGAGACGCGCCGCCCGTGAGCATCGCACTCAGCGAGCGACGATCGCTCGCCCGACACCGCCGTGCGCTCGGCTACTGGGCCGTCTCGATCGGCATGTTCGCCTCTCTCTGGATCAGCACGCAGATTCAGCCCGCACCGTGGATGCACCTTCCGATGCTGTTCACGCACCTGGCATCCGTCATCGCCGGACTGGGCGCAACCGTCATGCTCGACGTGAAGGCGCTGCGCTGGGTGACGGGAGCGCAGCAGCTCAGCGACCTGTGGCTGTTCGAGAGGTCCGTCACCCCGCTCGCCTGGGCCGGCATCACGGGTCTGCTGTTCACCGGCGCGTTCCTGCAGCCCAGCCTCGATGAGCCGATCACCGCCCTGAAGATGGTCGCGGTCTTCGTCGCCGCCATGAACGGCGTCGCACTGGGCAGGCTCACCGACACCCTGCGCCGGATGCCGCCTGACACCCGCTTCGCGGCTGCGCCGACCCGGCTGAAGCTGTGGTGCCTGAGCAGCGCGGCCACCTCGCAGATCGCGTGGTGGACGGCGGTGATCATCGGAATGCTGAACACATCCGGCGCGTGAACCGCGTCGGTATACCAGATCTCCCCTCGTCACCCCTGTTTTCCCGCCCGCGTGCCGCCCTATAATCAAGCGGACCGCCCCTCGCCGTCACCCGAAGGCTGCAGTGGGTCGTGAGCCCGACCCCCCGACCGGAATAACCTCGCCATGCCCGAAACCCCCCTTCCGCCGCGCCGCTCGACGCACATCGAGTTCGACCCGGCGACAGGTGACACCACCGTGCCCGCGAAGCCGATCACGCACGAGCCGCAGCTGCGTCCTCGTCCGCGCCCGCAGGTGCCGGCATCCGGCCCGCTGCCGCGCTCGGCAGCGGTGGGGACGGCGGCCCGTTCGTCTGAGGCGGAGGAGCCGGCAACCGGTCTGCGCACCCGACCGGCATCCGGCGTCCCGACCCGCCCGATGCTGCAGGTGGACGGCGGCGACGGCGGCGCGACTCCCCCGGCCGGAGCGGCCGGAGCGGCCGACGCCACGCCGGCGAAGCGCCGCCGCACCGTGCTGATCGCGATGGTGGCCGTGATCACCGTGCTGCTGGGCTCGCTGGCCGCCGTGACGGCCGGCATCGCCTCGTCGATGTCGGACAAGGCCGCCGAAGCCGCAGCGCCGCCGGCAGCAGTGGCCAAGGAGCCCGCGCCGATCGAGTTCCCGAAGGACACCCCCGCGGCGGCGGCCGGCGCAGGGCCGTGCACCTCGGTGCGCGTGCTCTCGTCGTTCGAGAACGCCGAGATGGTGGAGAACCTCGCGAAGGCCTACAACGAGAAGCCCCGCGATGTGGACGGCTCGTGCGTAACCGTCACGACCTCGAAGTCGAAGTCCGGTGTCGCCGCCGAGGACGCCGCCGCCTCGTTCTCGAGGTTCGCCGCCGACCAGCGCCCCACCGTCTGGCTGCCGGATTCGTCGATGTGGCTCGCGGATGCCGGTGACGCGGCGCCCGTGGGTGAGCGCACCCTGGTCGCGTTCTCCGACGTCGTCCCCGCCATGCCGCACTCCCTGGCCGACGCGATCGGCTGGTCCGACAAAGCCCCGACCTGGGCCGAGATCTTCCAGGCCGCGGGCGACCCCGACGTCTGGGTCGACGCCGGGCATCCGGAGTGGGGCACGTTCAAGCTGGGCAAGACCAGCCCTCTCGTGGCGACCTCCGGCGCCGCGGCGATGCTCGCCTCTTACGGAGTCGCCGCCGACGACGTCGGCGAGGTGACCACCGAGGACATCGCCGATCCGACGGTGCGCCGCAAGGTGCACGACCAGGAGCTCGCCACCAGCCACTACATGGCCACGCCCGAGCACTTCCTCTGGCACGCCCGGCAGGCCGAAGGAAAGGGGTCCTCTGCCGACTTCCTGTCCGCGGTCATCGTCGACGAGAAGTCGATCTGGGACTACAACCGCGGCATCTCCAGCCGCGACGGCGTCACGCGTGCGGTGGGGCAGCCGCCGGTCGATCCGCTGGTTCCGGTCTACCCGGCCGACGGCGCATACTCGGCCGACAATCCCGCGATCCCGCTGACCGGCGACTGGGTGGATGCCAAGCAGCAGTCCGCCGCGGCGGACTTCATCCGCTTCACCGGTACGGAAGAGGGGCAGACCGTGGTGCGCGAGGCCGGCTACCGCGACCTGAACCGCGAGCTCGACGACCACGTGGCGCAGATCGCCCAGCTCGACAAGAAGGGCACGAAGACGCAGCTGTCCACCAGCGCCGAGGTACTGCTCGCCGCCCAGGCTGCCTTCCCCGAGGTCCGCAAGCGCGCGAATGTACTGTTCCTGCTCGATGTCTCGGGATCGATGGACGAGCCTGTGACGGCGACCGACACCCGCCTCACCCTGGCGAAGAAGGCCGTCGGCGCCGCGCTCGACCACTTCACAGAGGGCGATGACGTGGGCCTTGCCGCCTTCGCGCAGAACCCGGACGGCAAGCTGGTTCCCGGCCAGCTGGCCCCGGTCGCCGACATCCGCCAGACCAAGAAGAAGTTCGTCAGCCAGCTCGACAGCATCACCTCGATGGGCGACACCCCGCTGTACGAGGCGGTCGACACGTTCGCGAAGAAGCAGGCCGCGTCGTGGGCATCCGACCACATCAACGCGATCGTGCTGCTCAGCGACGGCGAGAACGACACGAACCACGACACCACCACGGCCGCGCAGATGCTCAAGACGCTCGAGGGCCTGCACCACGACAACACTCCGGTGCTGATCTTCACGCTCGCCTACGGCAAGGATGCCGACGTGCAGGCGCTGAAGGACATCTCGGGCGCGACGGGTGCGCACTACTACGACGCGACGGATCCGACGCAGCTCAAAGAGGTGCTCGGCGACCTCGTCACCAGTTTCTGACGAACGGATGCCGGTGACGCAGGCTGTTCGCCCGCGCGTCACCGGCATCCGGTAGCGTGACGCCCATGACCGCTGACGTTCCGCCGCCCACCGCCGACACCAGGTCTCTCGCGGCGTTCGGCGCCACGGTCGACGGCGGTGACGAGACGCCGATCCCCCGCAAGCGAGTGCTCTCGTGGGCGATGTGGGACTGGGCGATGCAGCCGTTCAACACCGTCATTCTGACCTTCGTCTGGATCGCGCTCTATCTCACGAGCCGGATGTTCCTCGAGCCGGAGGTGCGCGAGTCCGGGCTGCTCGCGGACGGCTCGTACCTGAGCTGCAACGACACCGCCAACCTGGGCACCGCGTACTGCCAGGGGCTGACCGATCTGTCGGAGTGGTGGGGCTGGGCGAACTTCGCCGCCGGCATCCTGATCCTGCTGCTCGCCCCGGTGCTCGGCCAGCAGGCGGACGCGCGCGGCAGCAAGAAGAAGTGGGTGATGGGCGCGACGATCGCGATCGCGCTGGTGCAGTTCTCCCTGTTCTTCGTCGAGGCCGATCCGAAGTTCTTCTGGTTCGGTGCCCTCGCCGTCGCGATCGCGGCGGTCATCGGCGAGATCGGCAACGTCAGCTACTACGCGATGCTGTCCGAGGTGTCGACCCCGAAGAACGTCGGCCGCATCTCGGGTCTCGGCTGGGGCCTGGGCTACGTCGGCGGCGTCGTCGCGCTGATCCTGTGCATCCCGGTGCTCTTCCTGATCGGCCAGGACGAGCCGCTCGCGTTCAAACTCGTCGCGGTGATCTGCGCCGTGTGGACGCTGGTGTTCTCGATCCCCATGTTCCGCAACGTGCCGGAGTCGCCGGCGTACGGCACCTCACCGAAGGTGGGCTTCTTCCGCGCGTACGTCGTGCTGGGGCACAACATCGCGAACCTGTTCCGCACCAACCGGCCGACGTTCTGGTTCATGCTCGCAGCCGCCGTCTACCGCGACGGCCTGGCCGGAGTCTTCGCGTTCGGCGCCGTGCTGGCGGCGCAGGGCTTCGGCTTCTCGTTCCTCGAGGTGATCGTGTTCGGTCTAGCCGCGAACCTCGTCGCCGGCGTCTCGACGCTGCTCGCCGGCCGCGTCGACGACGCAATCGGCCCGCGGCGACTCATCATGATCACCCTCATCGGACTCGTTGCGATGGCGTTCGTGGTGTTCGCGCTGCGCGACCTCGGCACGATCGTGTTCTGGGTGTGCGGTCTGCTGCTGTGCGCCTTCGTCGGGCCGGCGCAGGCCGCCAGCCGCAGCCTGCTCACCCGGCTCACCCCGCCGGATCAGCAGGGCGAGATCTTCGGCCTGTATGCCACGACGGGCCGCGTCGCGTCGTTCCTGTCGCCGCTGGCCTGGTCGCTGTTCCTGCTCTGGTTCGGGGGGATCATCTACGGCGTGCTGGGGATCGGGCTGATCCTGCTGATCGGGCTGGTGCTGCTGATGTTCGTGCGCTTCCCGAAGGATGTCAGGGTCTGAGGCTTCCTGCGGCTGGAATACCGTCGGCGGGCCTGAGGTTCGCCTTCTCATGAGCCTGATCGCGATGACGCCGCCGCGCGCGGGCGGCGATGACCGGGGCGCCGGCGATCCGGGCGCAGCGCTCGAGACGCTGCTCGAGGCCGTCGAAGTGCGCATCCGTGAGCAGCTCCGATACCGCCTCGCCGACGAAACGCTCGTGCTCGACCCGGACGCGCTGGCCTTCGCCTACGTGCTCTCCGGTGAACTGCAGATCCGGTCCGCCGGTCTGTCGGGTCGGAGCATCGGCACCGGTGACGTGCTGCTCGTGGGCGGACAGCACACGACGACCCTGGTCGCGCAGGGTGCGGCATCCGTCCTGGTCTCCGAACTCGCCCTCGCCGACGAGGCCGCGCACATCGCCGCGCTGCTGCCCGACCTCGCCTGGATCACCGGCTTCGCCACCCTCGAGCCCGCGGCTGCGGCGCTCGCGCAGGTCATGGGCGTCGATGCCGGCGCGGAGTGCGAGAACCGCAGCGGCGACGGCCCGATCTGCCGGATGATGGCGAAGACGGTCCTCGCGTCGGTGATCCGCGCCTGGGCGGCGAACGGCTGCGCGCCCGAGGGCTGGCCTTACGCGGCATCCGATCCCTTCCTCGACCGCGTCGTCGACGCGATCCACGCCGACCCCGGCCGGGACTGGACGGTCGAGTCGCTCGCGGCCGTCGGCGCGATGTCGCGCTCGGTCTTCGCCGAGCGATTCCGAGAGACCTACGGCCAGTCCCCCGCGGGCTACGTCACCTCCGTGCGGATGCGCTCCGCGCAGGAACTGCTCTCGCGCGGACTCGGTGTGAGCGTGGTGTCGCGCGAGCTCGGCTACGCCTCGGACGAGGGATTCAGCCGGGCGTTCCGCCGCCATGTCGGCGACACTCCCTCGGCCTGGCGCGCGCAGCGCCGGCTCGCCACCGCCTGAGACCTTCATCGAGGCCGGCCCCGCCCCTGGCGAGGCAGGGCCGGTCGGTAGTGTGTGAAACGTCGCAATTGACACCGAGAGGAAACACAGCAGTCTCCTACGGAAGGTTTGATCAATGAAGACGAAGTTCCTCGCCGTTCTCGGGACGGCGGCAGTTGTCGCGCCGCTGGCCCTGGGCTCCGCAACACGATGGATCGCGTCTCGGCGAGCGGCGACGGGGCGATGAACCTCGACACCGAGTCGTGCTGGGGTGCGGAGACCGCGACCGACGACGCCTGCTACATCGACGTCGCCAAGCGCGTGCAGACCAGCGACCTGCAGGTGCTGGCCCGCGGCTGGATGCGACTGGACGGCGCCGGTGACCACAAGGGCACCGTCGAGCTGGCCGCCAACGACGTCGTGGTACCGGCCGGGCACCAGCTCGGTCTGGTCATCACGGGCAGCAACAACGGCGTGATCATGCCCGACACCGCCCGCAACCCGTACACGATCGACCTCTCCCAGACGAAGCTCAACCTGCCGGTCTCCAGCCCGATGAGCGGGTTCGGCCCGGGCAAGCTGAAGGTCGAGGACACCGAGAACCTGGTCGACGGCACCCTGCCGACCGCTCAGGATCTGCTGCGCGGCCTGGAGGACTGACCTCCGCTCCGCAGAGCACAGATGCCCCTCCTCGGAATCTCCGAGGAGGGGCATCTGCCGTCGGGTCAGGCCCTCGCTGCCGCCCGATCCGACAGCCCGAACAGAACCGCGCCGACCACCAGGCTCGCCGCCCCCACCAGGTAGACAGGCACGATGCCCAGCCCGTCGACCAGCAGCCCGCCGACCGCCGCGGCGATCATGATCGCCGCCTGGAATCCGACCACCGAGATGCTGCCGCCGGCTTCCAGCCGATCCGGCATCCGCTTGCCCACCCACGTGTTCACGATCAGCAGCCAGGATGCGAAGAAGAATCCCCACACGAACGATGCGACGCCGACGAGGAACGGCGAACCGGATGCCGCGATCAGCACGATCGCGCTCGCGGCGACCACGACCGGAGTGATCACGGCCAGCACGGCGTAGGTGCGGTCGACGATCAGTCCGATCAGGAAGTTGCCCGCGAGACCGCCGATGCCGAACGCCGCCAGCAGAGCGATGATCAGGCCTGCATCGATCGGAGTGCCGCCGTCCTGCACGCGCTCCAGCGCGACCCGGATGTAGGTGTAGGCGAGGAAGTGCCCGAGCACGACGAGCATGTGCCCCACGAAGCCCAGCCCGATGCCGGGCAGGCGCAGCGTGCCCACCAGCGCCCGCAGCGACGATGACCCCTCCGACGGCACCTGCGGCAGCAGCACACGCAGCGCCACCGCGAGCAGCCCCGTGGCCAGGGCGGCGAGGCCGAAGACGCCCTGCCAGCCGACGACACCGCTGAGCATCACGCCCACGGGCACACCTGCGACCGTGGCGAGCGAGCCTCCGGCCGTGGTGAACATCACCGCCTTGCCCAGCCGGTCGGGACCGGCGATCTTCGCGGCCACGGTGATCGACATCGCCCAGAAGGCCGACAGCGCGCCGCCGAGCAGCACACGGCCGATGAGCAGCAGCGGCAGGTTCGGGGCGATCGCGACGATCGCGTTCGAGACGGTCGCGGCGACGGCCATCCACACCAGCAGCGAGCGGCGGTCCAGGCGCGGGAACATCAGACCGACGGTCGGGGCGACGATCAGCCCGGCGAGCGCCGTGACGGCGACCATCAGTCCGGCCTGCCCGGTGCTCACGCCGATGTCGCCGGCGATCTCGGTGAGCACTCCGCCCGGCAGGAACTCGGCCGTGACGAGCAGGAAGCTCATCGCGGTCATCGTGAGCAGCGCGCCGTAGCGCAGTCGCGGCGCAGCGGGGGCGGTCGTCACGGGAACAGGGGCGGTCGTGGTCATGGTTCCAGCTTTCCGAGGCGCAGCCAGGTTCGCCCGACGGTGCGTCCGGGGCATCCGACCGATCGTCCGGATCCCGGCGGCGGGTACTGCACATGCACAACCGACCACGCGGTCGAAACCGCACCCCAAAACGCCGTCGAGCATGCGAAACCGACCACGCGGTGCAAAGCGCAGCCAGCGGGAGAGGTCACTCCCAGTTGTCGGCGAGCTTCCCCAGCAGGCGCGCGAGCTCCGCGCGCTCGTCCTCGCTCAGCGCGGCGAGCGCGCGGTCGAGCCGGTCGCGACGCTGCCCGCGCACCCCGCCCAGCATCCGCCTGCCGTCGTCGGTCAGCACGATCCGCGTGCGACGGGCGTCGTCGGGGTCGGCCTCGCGGCGGACCCAGCCGTTCTCGACGCCCTGCTGCACCAGCCGCGAGGCCCGCGGCTGGTCGACGCCGATCGCGTCCGCAAGATCGCTCACGCCGAGCGGAGCGGATGCCGCGGCGAGCGCCTCGAGCATCCGCAGCCGCGCCGGGAAGTCACGCATGCCAGGTCCGCCCCAGCCGCCGTGCCGGCCCCAGGGTCCTCCCCCGTGCGGGCCGGGATGTCCGTGCATCCCGCCGTGCCCGTGCGGACCGCCGTGTCCCTCCCGGCCGTGCCCTTCGTGCGCCCGTGACGGTCCGCGCCCGCGCAGCCGTGAGAGCGCGTCGGCGATCAGGTCTGCGGGGTCTTTCGACGGGCTGCTCATGCATCCGATTTTACATGTGACTTGACATATACCTACATTGCATGTCACACTGCATATACATGCAACATGACAAGTAAAGGACCTCTCATGAACAGCTCAGAGAAAAACACCGCCCGCCCGTTCGGCTTCTGGATCACGGCGATCGACCGCCTGATGGCCGAGCGATTCGCCACCGCCTTCGAGAACGAAGGACTCACCCGCCGTGATTGGCGACTGCTGAACGTCGTCGCCGAAGGCGGCGACCCGCACACCCCGAAGATCCGCCGGCTCGCCGAGCGCGGCTGGATCACCCGCACCTCCGGCACCTGGCAGCTCACCGACTCCGGTCGCGCCGCCAAGGAGCGCCTGGGCGCCGTCGTCGACGGCATCCGCGCGCAGGTCTCCGACGTCGTCACCCCCGAGGACTACGCCGTCCTGACGGCGTCGCTCGAGAACATCGCCCGCGCATTCGGTTACGAGGAGGGCAAGCCGCTCCCCCGTCGCCACCGCGGACACCACCGCGGACACCGCCACGGTGGACACGGCGAGCACCGCTTCGGCCCGCACGGCCACGGCCACCACGAGCACCGCGCCTTCGAGGGCGCCCCGTTCGACGGCGACCGCCGCGGACATGGACACTGGGGCCACGGTCGCGGGCACGCCCCGCAGGTGCAGCACATCCATATCCACACCCACTGAGCGGTGAGCCGCTCGGCCAGGGGCCTCGACCGCGTCATCCGCGTTCGAGGCCTCTTCGCGTCAGCCCGCGCTTCATCTGACTGAACCACCTGCCGTCGACTGAACCACCTGCCGACGACTCGGCGACTGCCGGTTCACTCGGCGGGCAGCGCAGCAGAAGCCGCGCGTCAGTTCCCCTTCGCCCCCGCATCGGTCACGCCGACGTCGGTGCGGTGGAAGTTCTGGAACGAGCGGGATGCCGTCGGACCGCGCTGCCCCTGGTAGTGGTTGCCGTAGGCGCCCGAGCCGTACGGGTTCTCGGCGGGCGACGACAGCCGGAAGAAGCACAGCTGGCCGATCTTCATTCCCGGCCACAGCTTGATCGGCAGCGTCGCCACGTTCGCCAGCTCGAGCGTCACGTGCCCGGTGAAGCCGGGGTCGATGAATCCCGCCGTCGAATGCGTGATGAGTCCGAGCCGTCCCAGCGACGACTTTCCCTCCAGCCGCGCGGCGATGTCGTCCGGCAGGGTGACCTGCTCGAAGGTGGCACCGAGCGCGAACTCCCCCGGGTGCAGCACGAACGGCTCGTCCGGGTCGACCTCGATCAGGCGGGTCAGCTCCGGCTGATCCTCGGCCGGGTCGATGTACGGGTACTTGTGGTTGTCGAACAGCCGGAAGTAGCGGTCCAGGCGCACGTCGATGCTCGACGGCTGCACCATCCCGAGATCAAGCGGATCGAGCCCGACGCGCTCGGATGCCAGTTCTGCCCTGATGTCGCGATCGCTGAGAAGCACGAGTTCAGCGTACCGGTGCGCAGGATCGGCCATAATGTTCGCGACAGCAACCGCTTCCCGAAGGAGCCATCGATGACGACATTCACCGCCTGGAAGTTCGAGACCGTCGAAGGGGCCGAGACGGCGACCGGCATCCTGCGCGAGGCCGCCGACGAGGGCCTCATCAAGATCGAGGACTATGCCGTCATCGAGTGGACTCCCGGCGAGGATCGCCCCAAGGTCAAGTACGAGCACCGCGACGACTGGCGCGCGACCGGCTGGGGCGCACTGCTCGGTGGGCTCGCGGGCGTGCTCTTCTTCCTGCCGCTGATCGGTGCCGCCGCCGGTGCGGCGATCGGACTGCTGGTGAAGAAGATGGACGACGCCGGCATCAGCAAGGAGCAGCTCGACCGCATCGGCAAGGAGGTCGTCCCCGGCACCTCCGCGCTCTTCGTCGTCAACACCGAGACGGATCGCGACCGTCTCGCCGAGCGCTTCCACGGCGTCGGCGCCACGCTCATCGCGAGCAACCTGGTATCGGTGGACGAGGACACCGTGCGGAAGGCCTTCGAGGGCTGACGCCACCTGCGCGACGCTTCGACAGGCTCAGCGACCCAGGACCGACAGGCTGAGCGACCCAGGACCGACGGGCTCAGCGACCCCGCAGTTGGGCCCTGAGCCTATCGAGGCTCAGACCAGGCCGATCCTGTGCGCGATGATGACCGCCTGGATGCGGTCGCGCGCGTCGAGTTTCGCGAGCACCCGGCCGACGTGCGTCTTCACGGTCGATTCGCTCAGGAAGAGCCGCTCCGCGATCTCGGAGTTGGTCAGTCCCTGCGCGATCGCCAGGAACACCTCGCGCTCGCGCTCGGTCAGCTCGGTCGTCGGATCGGGTCCGGATGCCGCCGGCGCGGGCTGCGCGGACAGCTGGTCGAGAAAGGCACGCGTGGCGCGCGGCGCAAGCACCGCGTCGCCGCGGGCCACCGCGCGCACGGCCGCGACCAGTTCCTGGCGCTGAGCGTCCTTGAGCAGGAATCCGCTCGCGCCGGCGCGGATGGCGCCGAACGCGTACTCGTCGAGGTCGAAGGTGGTCAGCACCAGCACACGGATGCCCGGATGCTCGCGCACGATGGCCTCGGTGGCGGCGATGCCGTCGGTGCCCGGCATCCGCACGTCCATCAGCACGACGTCGGGCGTGAGCGCGGCGGCCTGCCGCACGGCGACGGCCCCGTCGCCGGCCTCGCCGACGATCTCGATGTCGCTCTCCGCCTCGAGCACCATTCGGAAGCCGACGCGGATGAGCGCCTGATCGTCGACGAGCAGCACGCGGATGGGTTCGGTCATGAGGCGCTCTCGATCGGGCGCGGCAGTTCCGCGCGCAGCATCCATCGTCCCCCGCCGACGGCGCCGGACCGGAACGACCCGCCCAGATGCGCGGCGCGCTCGGCGAGTCCGCGCAGGCCGAAGCCGGGGTCATCCGTGCCGGTCGAGGCCCCGTCGTTGACGATCTCGACGACCAGCGGATCGGCGGCGTAGTCGATCCGCACGTCGATCGCGGTCGCCTTCGGTGCGTGCCGCATGGCGTTCGTGAGCCCCTCCTGCACGATGCGACCGACGGCGAAGGCGACCGCGGGCGGCAGCTCCGGAGAGCCCTTCGTCACCAGCGAGACCGTGAACCCGGCGCTGCGCGCGGCTGCCACCGGTTCGGCGGGGTCGATCGGTGCGGCGGGTTCGAGCGGCGCATCGCCAGCCCGCAGCACGCCCAGCATCGAGCGCATCTCGGCGAGGGCGCTGCGGGCGGTGTCGGCGGCGGCGAGCGACGCATCCCGCGCGCGGTCCGGATCGCCGGTCGCGGCGGCGCCTTCAGACAGGGCGACGACGACGGTCAGCGAGTGGGAGACGATGTCGTGCATCTCACGCGCGATGCGCTCGCGCTCGGCCGCCGCGGCGAGCTGCGCGTGCTGGTCGCGCTCGACGAGCAGCTGGCGCGAGCGGGCGAGCACCGCCTCCATGTAGCGCTTGCGGTTGCCGACGTTCACGCCGATGAGGGCGCCGATCAGGCCGAGCACCAGTTCGCCGAGGATCGCGTTGATGGACGTGCCCCAGCTGAGGGCGCCGGTGAGCGACATCGAGACGCCGAGCAGCGCGAGCACGCCGATCCCGATGCCGAGCGCCGTCCAGCAGGCGCGGGCCGACCGGTACACGGCGAGGGTGTAGGCGGTCACCGCGATCAGGAAGGACGCGACCGGCTCGGTGAGCAGCATGTAGAGCACCGCCACCACGATCGATGCGACGAAGACGAGCATCGGCCAGCGACGACGCCAGACCAGCAGCACGCAGGTCGCGATCATCGCGAGCACAGCTGGCGTCCACGCGACCGCGGCGGTGATCTGCCCGCCGTCCACCGCCGAGGTCGAGCCGTAGGTGGAGGCCTGGGCCAGCGCCGGAAACAGGCAGAACAGTGCGATGAGGATGTCGGCGAAGAGCGGATGCCGCGCCCAGAACCGCCGGATCACACCCGGCGGGCGCGGCAGACGAAGGTCGCCGTCCGCGGGGACGGCGACCTCCGTTCCGGATGTTCCAGGCACGCGGCCGACTCTACGCGTCGCGCACGCGGAGCACAGCCCACGCAGCGAGCTGTCCGACGACCGCCCAGCCGATCAGGGTGACCAGTGCGACCGGCCATTCCAGGCCCCAGTCGCTCTGCGGCGTGATCAGGTTCTGCGAGGCGGGCATCGGCAGGTAGGCGCCGAGGTCCTGGATCCACTGCCACCCCTCGCCCGCCATCTGGAACATGCTCACCACGATCGGCAGCACGAACAGCAGTCCGACGGTCGAGGCGATTGCACCCGCGCCGCTGCGCAGGATGAACCCGAAAGAGACGCCGATCAGGGCGAACACCGCCATCGAGAACCAGGCCGCCAGCAGCGGATACCAGGTCTCGGGGGCATCCGTCCAGAGGATCGGCTTGTCGTTCCCCTCGACGATCGGGGTGACCGCGAGTGCGGCGACCAGCTGCATGACGGCGGTCGAGACGAAGATCAATGCGGCGACCACGGCCGCCTTCGCCGCCAGCACGGCGCCGCGCACCGGCACAGCCGTCAGCGTGGAACGGATCATGCCGGTGGAGTACTCGCCGGTGACGGCGATCGCGCCGAGGATGCCGGCGAGCAGCATCGTGAACTGCACCGAAGAGACGACCGCCTGGATGCCGTCGACCTCCGCCGCGCCGGCGAGCATCATCGCGATGCCGATCGTGAGCACGGCTGTGATGCCGATGGACCACCAGGTGGAGCGCAGCGTGGCGAGCTTGATCCACTCGCTGCGCAGCGCGCGGCCGAAGGAGAGCCGGTACGCCGACGTCTCGGTGTGCGTGCGCCTTGCCGGCGCGGTCTGGACGCTCATGCGATCTCCTTGCTCTTGTACTCGACCGCGTCGCCGGTGAGCGCCATGTAGGCCTCTTCGAGCGAGCCGGTGGCCGGGGTCAGTTCGTGCAGCGGGATGCGGTGCTCGGCGGCGAGGTCGCCGATGCGGGCCGCCGGAACGCCGACGACGTCGAACGTCTCGGGGCCGGTGCTGATGATCTCCGTCGCGGGGCCGGCGACCACGGCCGCGAGGTCGGCGGCACGCGGGGTGCGCACGCGCACCGTGGTGCTGGTCCAGGCGCGGACGAGGTCGTCGAGCGGAGCATCCGCCAGCACCTTGCCGCGGCCGAGCACGATCACGTGGTCGGCGGTCTGCGACATCTCGCTCATGAGGTGGCTGGAGAGCAGCACGGTGCGTCCCTCGGATGCCGCGTGGCGGACGAACTGGCGCACCCAGCGCACGCCCTCGGGGTCGAGGCCGTTGACCGGCTCGTCGAGGATGAGGGTGTGCGGGTCGCCGAGCAGAGCGGCGGCGATGCCGAGGCGCTGGCCCATGCCGAGCGAGAACTTGCCGGCGCGCTTGTTCGCGACCGAGCCGATGCCGGCGAGGTCGATGACCTCGTCGACACGGGACGACGGGATGCCGTGGGTGGCCGCCATCGCGCGCAGGTGGTTGCGGGCGGTGCGGCCGGTGTGCACGGCCTTGGCATCGAGCAGCACGCCCACTTCGGTGAGCGGTGCGGGCAGCCGGCGGTACTCCTGCCCGCTGACGGTGACGCGACCGGACGTCGGCTTGTCGAGTCCGACGATCATGCGCATCGTGGTCGACTTGCCTGCGCCGTTCGGCCCGAGGAACCCGGTGACCATCCCGGGCCGCACGGTGAACGACACGTCGTCGACGGCCTTCTTGTCTCCGAACCTCTTGCCGAGGCCTTCTGCTGTGATCATGCCTTCGACGCTATTTCCCGGGCCGGGTGCGGCGCGTCGGCCTGGCGGATGATCCTGCGGTGTGGAGGGTGGTACCGCGGTGCCATGCCTCGGTCGTTGAGCGCCCTTCGTCTCGTCGCTGCGCTCCTCGCTCAGGATCCGCGCAGCGAGACGAAACGTCGTCCCGTTCAGGTTTGTTATGCTGGCCAGGCACCATCTCGGGGCTGTAGTTCAATGGCAGAACTTCTGCTTCCCAAGCAGACAGCGCGGGTTCGATTCCCGTCAGCCCCTCCGCGAATCTCGACCGATGAATCTGACCTTCCGCCAGGACGCCAGGGACGACGCCGTACACAGCGCGGCGTCGATCTGGGCCCGGGCGACCGCCATGCGCGACGGGCTGCAGCGCCCGGCACCCGCGGAGGACAAGATCCCCGGCATCAGGTCCGCACTCGCCGTCGCTGGCGCGAGCCTTCATGTAGCGGAGCGCTGGCCGGACGACGTCGGCTTCGCCGTGCTCGTGCCGAACGGGCGAGCACTCGAGCTGCGCTACCTCGGCGCCGACCCGGAGGCCTGGGGAACGGGCGTCGGCGGCGGCATCCTCGAGTACGTCGAGGGCCGCGCGCGCAGCGCCGGCTTCGACGAGCTCACGCTCTGGGTCCTCGAGGACAACGAGCGAGCGATCGGCGTCTACGAACGGTCCGGCTGGCGGCGCACGCCGGACATGAAGTCGCAGCTCGAAAGCCGCCGCACCGAGTGCCGGCTGCACAAGGCGCTGAACTGACCTCGGCCGATCACGTCAGGCTCCGCACCTCGATACTCCCCGGCTCAGCACCGGGAGACGCGGAGAGCACGATCTGACCGGTCCACGGCACCAGGCAGGTCAGGGTCCGGGCGCCATCTGCGGCGAACACCTCGATCGAACCGCGGTCCACGATGAGGGTCAGCGCCTCCATCCCCTCAGCGGGCAAGGGCATCCGCTGCACACCGGGGAACGGATCCGGAACGGCGGTCGCGGACGTACGGTCGAACACGACCTCGTCGGGCGACCAGCGCAGGACTACCCGCGGCCCGTCTTCGGAGGCCAGCACGACCTCACCGGTGACGCCCGTCAGGTCGATCCGCGCCGCACCGGGCAGCGCGAAGGAACCGTCCGTCTCGGGAGCCACCGCCGCCCCCGCGGTGACCACCGGCTCCGCGATCAGCTGCGGACGCCCGTCGACCGTGGCCAGGCCGAGCCGGCGTGCGATCGTCATCGCGCCCCGCCAGCCCTCATCGGGCCAATCGCGGGCGTACTCCCAGTTGCTCATCCACGCGATGAGCGTGCGCCTGTCATCGGGCAGACCGTTGAAGCTCACGCCGGCATAGCAGTCGGGTCCGTGGTCGAGCCAGTCGGCGTCCTCCGCCGATCCCGGTGGCTGGTCGGCCGTGAAGGTCACCCCGTCGAACGCTCCCACCACGTACTGCGTTCCCGACCCTCCCGCGATGCCGCCGGGATTCAGGCTGATCACGAGCACCCAGCGCACGTCCTCGAGATCCCCGTCGACCGCCAGCGGGAACAGATCCGGGCACTCCCAGATGCCGTCGACGGCCCCGGCAGGCCCGTACGCAGACAGGAAGGACCACTGCTTCAGGTCGTCGGAGCGGTACAGCACGACCTGCCGGTCCACGGCCTCGACCGCCACCATCACCCAGTACTCCCCCGCCGGACCTGCGTAGCGGAACACCTTCGGGTCTCGGAAGTCCGTCGACTCCCGATCGAGCACCGGATTCCCCGCATACTTCGTCCACGTCTCGCCGTCGTCGACGCTGTACGCGAGCGCCTGCGACTGGATGCCGGTCGACTCCGACACCGACGTGTAGATCGCCACCAGGGCGGTCTCACCCGGCCCGGCGAATCCCGCGGTGTTCCCGGTGTCGACGACGGCGGAACCGGAGAAGATCTGCTCGTGCTCGTCGAACGGGATCGCCACCGGGTGCTCGGTCCACGTCACCAGGTCGGTGCTGGATGCGTGCCCCCAGCTCATGTTGGCGTGAACCGTTCCCTGCGGGTTGTACTGGAAGAACAGGTGGTACCGACCGTCGTGGAAAACCAGTCCGTTCGGGTCGTTCATCCAGTTGCGGGCAGGCGTGAAGTGCACGAGCGGCCGGGTCATGACGTGTTCCTCTGCAGAGAGTCCGGCGCGGGTCATGCCCGCGTCCTGATGTGGAGTGAGATGAGTTCGGCGGCGCCGCCGTTCGCGAAGAAGCCGATCCGCTCCCCCGCCCGGCGGTACAGTCGCGTGCTCAAGGCGACCTGCCGGTCGAGCACCGCGACGACGATCTCGCCGTCGACGACGATCTCGATGCGGTGCCTCCCGGGTTCCAGCCGGCACGGCCGCTCGAACTCGAACGGCACGTCGCCGGAGATCTGCCACTGCTCACCACCGGTGACCGCGCGGGGCCAGCGGTCGAAGACCACGCGGCTCCGGCGCGGCTCGAGACGGATCGCGCCGGCTTCGCCGCCGTCGGCTGTGGAGCGGATCAGCAGCCCGGCCTCCTCGAGGCCGGCGCCGAGTTCGAGCTCGGCCGTCAGCAGGAACGCATCCGGCAGGTCCTCGGTGCCGATGACGTCCGCGTAGCGCTCCGCGGCGTCGAGTTCGGCCGGGAGCGCCGGCATTCCGGCATCCGTCGTCGCCTCGAACGAGGCGAGCATCTCGTCGGGGAATCGGAACGTCAGCGCGCCGTCCGGGTGCTGGTCGGCTTCGAGCGTTGACATCGTGCCCGCCCACTGCCAAGGACCGTCGTCGGTGCCGCCTTCGCGGGTGGCGATCCAGCCGACGAAGTACCTCCGGCTGTCGCGCTCGACGGTCTTCGCGGCATAGAACGCCCTGGTGTCGATCTGGTCGTCGCCCGGGGGCAGCAGCCATGGTCCCTGCGGCGAGCGCGCAATCCGATAGCGGGTGCAGAACGCGTCGGTGAACTCGGAGTACACCAGGTACCACCAGTCGCCCCACTGGAACACGTCGGGGCACTCGTGCGCGATGTATCGCCGCGGGTCCCAGAGCGGCTCGACCGGCGTCCAAGAGTCCAGATCCGACGAGGTCAGCTGGGCCACGGTTCCGCGCCGGCGATCCGGCCCGTCCTCGTGCCGCGCGGCGACGAGCATTCGCCAGAGATCCCCATCGCGGAACACGAACGGATCGCGCCAGTCGCCGGACTCGTATCCCGCAGGAGCGCCGAAGGTGAGTTCCGGATGCTTGGTCCAGTCGCGCAGGCCGTCACGGCTCGTCGCATGCGCGACCAGCTGCAGCGGACGCCCGTCCGCTCCGAGCCGCCGCGGGTTCTGCGCCGTGGAGAACAGGTGCGCGGTGCCCTCGTCGTCGATCACGACAGAGCCGGTGTAGACGTTGAAGTCCTCGGCGTCCGGACCTCCGCTGGGCACGGCCTCGCCGTGGTCGACGAAAGTGACGAAGTCGGAGGTCGTGACCAGATGCCACGGCATGCCGTTCGCGGGCCTGCCGTCATCGGCGGCGATCCGGTCGGCGAACAGGTACCAGAGGTGGAACACGCCGTCCTGCTGGAACGGGATCACGTCGCCGACCCAGCCGTGCCGAGGCTGGAAGAACGCGCTCATCGGGACGACCCCGCCGTCACGCCGGCGATGAAGTAGCGCTGGGCCACGATGAACAGCAGCACGCTGGGGATCATCGAGATCACCACACCGGCGAGCACGACCGAGATGGATCCGGTGCCGAGGTTGCCCTGCAGTCCGACCAGTCCCAGCGGCAGCGTGAAGTTGCTCTGCGACTGCAGGAAGATCAGCGGCCGGTAGAACTCCGCCCAGAACCCGGAGAAGTTCAGGATCGCGAGGGTCGAGATCGCCGGAGCGGCCATCCGCGCGTAGACGTGGAAGAACACGCCCCACTGGCTGGCTCCGTCGATGCGC
Organism: Microbacterium bovistercoris; assembly: GCF_003387575.1. Classification (GTDB taxonomy): domain Bacteria; phylum Actinomycetota; class Actinomycetes; order Actinomycetales; family Microbacteriaceae; genus Microbacterium; species Microbacterium bovistercoris. The sequence goes on from NZ_QUAB01000048.1 coordinate 237,391, forward strand.
GCGGCCTCACCGAGCTCACGGGGCATCTGCATGAAGTACTGCCGCATCAGGAAAGTGCCGAACGCGCTGCCCAGCGCCGGGATGATCAGTGACGCCAGGCTGTCGACCATCCCGAACGACTTGATGATCATGAAGATCGGGATGATGATCGTCTGCAGCGGCACCATCATCGTTGCGAGGAAGGCGCCGAAGATCCAGTTCTTGCCCGGGAACGAGATCATCGCGAACGAGTAGCCCGCGAGCGTGCAGGTGATCGTCTGCCCGACCACGATCAGCAGCGTGACGATCACGCTGTTGACGAAGAACTGGCCGATCGGGATCTGCTCGAACACCGCGGAGTAGTTGCTGAAATCCGGGTTCCACGGAATCCACTGCGGCGGATTGTTGAACGCCTCCGCGGGGCTGCGCAGCGACGTGGTCAGCGCCCACAACAGAGGCCCCAGGGCGAACACCGCGGCCAGGATCAGGACGACCAGGCCGACGAACTTGCCCACCTGGAACACCTTGCGGCGCTTGCCGGCAACGGGGTGCGGGGCCAGCGCCTCGCCGGTGACGATGACGGATGTCGCGCTCATTGGTAGAACACCAGCTTCCGGGATGCGAGGAACTGGATGCCGGTGACCGCGAGGATCAGCAGCAGGAGGACGATCGAGATCGCCGAGGAGTACCCGAACTGCAGGTTCTGGAACCCGGTCTGGTACATCGAGATCACGGCCGTCGTGGTCGCCGTGCCCGGCCCGCCCTTGGTCATGATGTAGGGCTGGTCGAACAGCTGCATGGCGTTGATCATGGCGATCACGGCCGCGAACAGGATCGTCGGGCTGATCAGCGGGATCTTGATGCGGAACAGCGTACGCAGCGGTCCCGCGCCGTCGATCGACGAGGCCTCGAGCACGTCGGTGGGCACCGACATCAGGGCCGCGACGAAGAGCACGAAGGTGAATCCGACCTGCTGCCAGACGACGATCAGCACGATGGTCACCTGCGCTCCGAGCGGGCTGGTGAGCCAGGGCACTCCGGAGACGCCGAGCAGGCTGAGGTAGTAGTTGATCGCGCCGAACTTGTAGTCGAACAGGTAGCCCATGAAGATGGCCACCGCCGCGGTCGATGCCAGCAGCGGCAGGTAGAACGCGGTGCGGAAGAACGTGCGGCCGAAGTTCGAGGTGCGTTGATTGACGAGCACGGCTAGGAAGAGGCCGAGCGACAGCTGCAGCGCCACGATCGCGAGCGCCATGACGATGGTCACGCCGAACGACTGCAGCACGGGCTGGTCGTTCAGGAATCGCTCGTAGTTGGCGAGGCCGGCCCACCTGGGAGGAGAGATGACATCCCAGTCGAAGAACGACAGCACGAGCGACGCGACGATGGGCAGGAACGTGAACACGGTCACGAACAGCATCGCGAGGCCGATCATCGCATAGCCGAACAGCGCCTCCCGCCGGGCCGTCCGCCGCGCACCGGGGCGGCGGACGGGCCGGCGAGGGGCCGCCTCGCGCGATGGCGCACGTTGCGTGCGCACAGGGGAAGCTGTGGCGGACATCAGCTGCCCTTCGCCACCTTCTCGAGGTCGCCCTGCATGGCATCGAGCGCCTTCTTCGCGTCGCCCGACGACACTGCCTCGGTGGTGCGCTGATTCAGCGAGGTCGCGAGGGCGTTGTAATAGGACGGCGCCGAGATCGGCACCGAACCGTCGAGCTGGTCGTAGAACACCTGCCAGTGCTCAGGTCCGGTCGTCTTGTACCGCTCCGCGGTCATCAGCGACTTCCGGCCCGGCGTGGTGACGTTTCCGGGGAACATGATGTCGAAGCTCTCCGGCTCGATCATCATCTTGATGACCTCCCACGCGGCGTCCTTCTTCTGCGAGGACTGGAAGATCGAGTACCCGCCGGTGCCGAACAGCGACTTGTTCGACTTCCAGGTCGGGAACAGCTGCGCGTCGAAGCTGCCGTCCTTCATGCCGGCGTTGTGCAGCCCGCCCGCCCAGAATCCGCCGCCGATGGTCATGCCGATCCGGCCGGACGAGAACAGGCCCTGCAGGGTGCCGCCGCCACCCACATCGGGCGAGGGCGACAGCTTGGCCTTCTGCAGGTCGATCACGTACTGCAGCGCCTCGACCGAGGCATCCGAGTTGGCTGTGGGAGCGCCCCACTTCCAGCCGCCCTTGCGACCCTGCACGCTCGCGTCGCCCGACTCGTAGGCCTTGCTCCACAGCCAGTCGCCGCCGTCGTACTTGCCCTCTTCGAGCAGGTTGCCGTCGTTGGCGTACAGGAAAGAGGTCCAGCTGCCCCAGAGACGCACCACCCAGTCGAAGGGCAGGATGTCTCCGCCGACGTTGCCGATGCCCTCGGCCATGGTGTGGAAATCGTCCATGGTTCAGCCCGCCGGTGGAGCCTGCAGGCCGGCCTTGCCGAGCACGTCGTTGTTGTAGAACATGCTGCCGGCGTTGAAGCTGTCGGGCATGTTGTACAAGTGGCCGTCGACCATCATGGCCTCGATGAGGGCGGGATGGATGTCGTTGAAGTAGCTCGACTTCAACAACGCCATGTCCTTCGTGACGTAGTCGTCGAGGGGGACGATGAGCTCCTTACCCGCCATCAGCTGGAGTCCCTCGGTCGCGACGCTGACCAGGTCGGGAGCCTGGCCTGCGGCGATGAGGGTGAGCACCTTGGCGAGGAAGTCGTTCCAGTCCGTGCCGTTGATCGCGGTGATCTTCAGCGTGAGGTCTTTGTCGACCTTCTTCACCTTCGGCTGCAGGGCGTTCTGCAGGGTGGTGGCGGCCTTCTGGTCGCCGAAGTACAGCATCGTGAGCGTTCCGGAGCTGGAACCGCCACCGGCCGGTGAGCATCCGACCAGACTCGTGCCGAGCCCAGCCAGCGACAGGCCGGCGAGGCCGATGCCGCCGAGCTTGATCAGGTCGCGTCGCCCCATCTGGGGGCCGAATTCGCGTGCCATCAACTTCTCCTCTCTGAGAGCGATCGGTCCGAGCGCATGGTCCGGGTGAACTGTTGAACCGATTTATCAGAAGCTAGCATCGCCCTGACGCGTCGCGCAAGATCTTTGATGAATTGATTTATCACGACCCGATATCGGCTATGTTGGTCGCAGAAGGGGGATGCACCGATGGCAACTGCTCGCAGACCGACACTCGCCGACGTGGCACGGCTGTCCGGCATGTCGAAGACCGCCGTCAGCCTCGTGCTGAACGACCGGCCGTCGCGGATGTCCGACGAGGCCGCCGACCGCATCCGCACCGCGGCCGCACAGCTCGGCTACAAGCCCGACCCCGCCGCCCAGAGCCTGCGGTCAGGCAAGACGCGGTCGATCGGCTTCATCTCCGACCAGGTCACCATCACCCGATTCGCCTCTGCCATGGTCCGAGGAACGCTGCGCGCCGCTAAGGAACTCGACCATACCGTGCTCATCGCCGAGACCGGCGATGACGTCTCGCAGCTCGCCGAGTCCTTCCGCGAGATGATCGACCGTCGTGTCGACGGCATCATGGTCGGCCTCATGGCCGCGCGCATGGTCGATGTGCCGCCTGCACCACCGGGCGTGCCGGTGGTGATCGTCAACGGGCGCACGCCGGACGAGCTGCCCAGCGTGCTGCCGGACGAGTACGAAGCCGGGCGCGCCATGGCATCCGCCCTGCTCGATGCCGGCCACAGGCGCATCGGCATCATCGGCGACCTCCCCGCGGCGGCGAACCCGCGCCGATCGGTGACGATCAGTCGTCGCTTCGCCGGTATCGACGACGTACTCCGCGAGGCGGGCCTCACCGCGGTGCGCGTGGACGTCGACGACTGGGGCCCCGACATCGGATACCGCGAGGCGCTGCGCATGCTTCCTGAGCACCCCGATCTCACCGCCGTGCTCGCGTCCACGGACGGCACGGCGTTCGGTGTGATGCAGGCTCTCACCGAGCTGGGGCTGCGCGTGCCCGACGACATCTCGATCGTGTCCTTCGACGACGAGGACCTCGCCTCGATGGTGCATCCCGGACTCACCACCGCACGACTCCCCTATGAGGAGATGGCACGCCACGGCGTGCAGATGCTGCTGGGCGAGCGCGAGCTGGCGCATGAACTGCTGCCGATGCCCGTCATCACTCGCGGGTCGGTGCGCACGGTCACCCCGGGGAGCACCGGCGCATGAGCGGGAACGGCAGAATCATCGTGATCGGCGAGGCGCTGATCGACGTCGTGCACCGCACGGATGGACGTGTCGACGAGAACCCCGGAGGCAGCCCCGCGAACGTCGCGCTGACCCTCGGTCGCCTCGGCGACGCTCCCCGGCTGATCGCCGCCGTCGGACGGGACCCCCACGGGGACCTGCTGCGCGAGTGGCTGGCGGCGTCGGATGTCGAGCTTCTCGCCGTGGACACCGCGCGCACAGCCACGGCGACCGCGCGACTGGCCGCCGACGGCTCGGCCACCTACGAATTCGACATCGACTGGAGCCTGCCGGACGACGTCTCGACCATGGACGCCGGCATCGTGCACACCGGGTCGATCGGCAGCCTCCTGGACCCCGGCGCCGAAGTCGTCCGCCGGCTCGTGGAGGCGGCACGACCCACGGCGCTGATCACCTTCGATCCCAACGTACGCCCCGCGCTGATGACCGACCGGGACGCCACTCGCCGCCGGATCGAGGCGCTCGTAGAGAGTGCTGATGTGGTCAAGGCCAGCGATGAGGACCTGGCGTGGCTCTACCCCGACCGCTCCGCACAGGACAGCGCGAGCGCCTGGCAGCGGTCGGGGCCGGCCGTCGTCGTGGTCACCCACGGCGGCGAGGGCGCCGTGGCCGTCACCGCCGGTGACACCATCCGCGTCGCCGGGCGCTCTGTTCAGGTCGTCGACACCGTCGGCGCCGGGGACACGTTCATGGGCGCGCTGATCCACGGGTTACGCCGCGCCGGCTTCACGGATGCCGGGTCCCGCGAGCGACTACGCGAGGTCGACTCCGTCTCGATCGAGCAGATCCTCGACCTCGCCGCCACCGCCGCCTCGATCACGGTCTCGCGCCCCGGCGCGGACCCGCCCCGCCTCGAAGAACTCTTATCCCAAGAGTAAATTCCTCGTTTCTTGAACCCTGGAACTGGCGAAAGTTCCCATCGTCTGCCGCTTAGAGTCGTGGCATGGCCGCCACCCCCGCCGCAGCCGTGCCCACCCATCCGGTGCGTGCGGCGTACTTCGTCTCCGACAGCACGGGCATCACCGCCGAGACCCTCGGCAACGCCCTGCTGGCGAACTTCCCCGGCTTCGTGTTCCGCAAGCACACCATCCCGTTCGTCGACACGGTGGATGCCGCGGCAGGCGTCGCCAGGCAGATCGCGGCCGATGATGCCGCCGGCCGCGAGCCGATCGTGTTCACCACGGCGAAGAACCCCGCAGTCCGTGCGGTCGTCACCGCCGTCCCGGCCACCCACATCGACCTGCTCAGCGGCCACCTCGGCGAGCTGGAGCAGGCTCTCGGCACCACGGCATCCGAGCAGCTCGGCCAGTTCCACATGCTCGGCGACACCACCGAGTACTTCGCCCGCATGCGGGCCGTCGAGTACGCGATCGAGCACGACGACGGGCAGAGCGCCCGCGCCCTCGATCTGGCCGACGTGATCATCGTCGCTCCGAGCCGGTGCGGCAAGACCCCGACGACCATGTACCTGGCCCTGCAGTACGGCCTGCTCGTCGCCAACTACCCGCTCACCGATGACGACTTCCCCGCCGAGGGCCTGCCGCCGCTGATCGCGAAGTACTCCGCCCGCTGCTTCGGCCTGACGACCACTCCCCTGCGCCTCAGCCAGGTGCGTCACGAGCGCCGCCCCGACTCGCGGTACTCCAGCCTCGCGCAGTGCACCACCGAACTGCGCCGCGCCGAGAAGCTCTACGCCCGCAATCGCATCCCGTTCCTGAACTCCTCGACGAAGAGCGTCGAGGAGATGTCCGCCGTCATCCTGCAGACCCTCGGCCTCCGCCGCTGATCACCCTTCAGACGAAAGAGCACCTCATGACCAACATCCTCTGGTTCGACGAGATCGGCATGACCGATCTTCCCCAGGTCGGCGGCAAGAACGCCTCCCTCGGCGAGATGATCTCGAATCTCTCCGACCTCGGTGTGCGTGTGCCCGGCGGCTTCGCGACCACGGCCGACGCGTACCGGCGCTTCCTCGCGCACAACGATCTGCGCGGCCGCATCCGCGACGCGATCGCGGGGCTCGACGTCGAGGATGTCACGCGGCTCGCGCTCGTCGGCACCGAGATCCGCACCTGGATCGCCGAGCACCCGCTGCCCGAAGACCTCGAGTCCGACATCCGCACGGCCTTCGACCGGCTGGTCGCGGCGGATGCCGAGCCCGAGACCGTCACCTGGGCGGTGCGGTCCTCCGCCACCGCAGAGGACCTTCCAGACGCCTCGTTCGCCGGCCAGCAGGAGACGTTCCTCAACGTCGGCGGCATCGACAACATCATCGCCGCGATCCGCAGCGTCTACGCCTCGCTCTACAACGACCGCGCGATCGCGTACCGCGTGCACCAGGACTTCGACCACGACGAGGTCGCGCTGTCGGCCGGCGTGCAGCGCATGGTGCGCTCGGATGTCGGGGCATCCGGCGTGATGTTCACCATCGACACCGAGTCGGGCTTCGACCAGGCCGTGTTCGTCACCAGCTCGTACGGCCTCGGCGAGGCCGTCGTGCAGGGTGCCGTGAACCCCGACGAGTTCTACGTCTCGAAGCCCGCGCTGCGCGCCGGGCGTCCGGCCATCCTCAAGCGTGCGGTCGGCGAGAAGGCCATCGCCATGCGCTACACCGACAGCAAGCAGGCAGGGGCCAGCACCGCCTTCGTCGACGTTCCGGCCGAGCAGCGCGCCCTGTTCTCGATCACGGATGCCGAGCTCACCGAGCTCGCGCAGCACGCGCTGATCATCGAGGAGCACTACGGCCGACCGATGGACATCGAGTGGGGCAAGGACGGCGTCGACGGGAAGCTGTACATCCTGCAGGCCCGCCCCGAGACCGTCGTGTCCCGGGCATCCGCCAACGTCATCCACCGGTTCCGCCTGCAGGAGCAGGGCCCGGTCGCGGCCGAGGGCCGCGCGATCGGGCAGCGCATCGGCGCCGGTCCCGTGCGCATCCTGCGGGATGCCACGCAGATGAGCGAGTTCCGGACCGGCGACGTGCTCGTCGCCGACATGACCGACCCCGACTGGGAGCCGATCATGAAGCGGGCATCCGCCATCGTGACCAACCGCGGCGGCCGCACCTGCCACGCCGCGATCATCGCCCGCGAGCTCGGCATCCCGGCCGTCGTCGGCACCGGCGACGCCACCCGCGCACTGCGCGACGGCCAGCCCGTCACTGTCTCGTGCGCCGAGGGCGACACCGGCTTCGTCTACGACGGCATCCTCCCGTTCGCCGAGGAGGAGACCGCGTTGGACCGGATGCCGGAGTCGCCGGTGAAGATCATGATGAACGTCGGCACGCCCGACCAGGCGTTCTCGTTCTCGCGACTGCCGAACCGCGGTGTGGGCCTCGCCCGCCTCGAGTTCATCATCAACCGCCAGATCGGCATCCACCCCCGCGCCCTTCTCGAGCGAGACACCCTGCCCGACGATCTGCGTCGCGAGGTGGACGCCCGCATCGCGGCGTACCCCTCGCCGCGGGACTACTTCGTGCAGCGGGTCGTCGAGGGCGTCTCGATGCTCGCCGCGGCCTTCGCGCCGGAGCCGGTGATCGTGCGGATGAGCGACTTCAAGTCGAACGAGTACGCCAACCTCATCGGCGGTGAGCGCTACGAGCCGCACGAGGAGAACCCGATGATCGGGTACCGCGGCGCGTCCCGCTACGTCTCCCCCGACTTCCGTGAGTGCTTCGAGATGGAGTGCGAGGCGCTGATGTTCGTGCGCGACGAGATGGGGCTGACGAACGTGCAGGTGATGGTGCCGTTCGTGCGCACCGTCGCCGAGGGCCAGGCCGTCGTCGAGCTGCTCGCCGAGAACGGGCTGCGCCGCGGCGAGAACGGCCTGAAGGTCGTCATGATGTGCGAGGTGCCCACCAACGCGCTGCTCGCCGACGAGTACCTCGAGCACTTCGACGGCTTCTCGATCGGCTCGAACGACATGACCCAACTGACGCTCGGGCTCGACCGCGACAGCGCACTCGTCGCCGACACGTTCGACGAGCGCGACCCCGCCGTGCTGAAGCTGCTCTCCATGGCCATCGAGGCGTGCCGCCGGCACGGCAAGTACGTCGGCATCTGCGGCCAGGGACCGAGCGACCACCCCGAGCTCGCGGAGTGGCTGGTCGGTCAGGGCATCGAGTCCGTGTCGCTGAACCCCGACACGGTCGTGGAGACGTGGCTGCGGCTGGCGAAGCTGGAGGCGGCGGCCGTCTGAGCGGTCGCAGACCCTTCGACAGGCTCAGGGACCCACGGGGTTGGGCCGCTGAGCCTGTCGAAGCGTCGGATGCGCGGACCCCTCAGACTTCCGGCATCACCCAGAACCCCGGCTCCCCCGGCCGGATCTCGCTGTGCACGACCGACACCAGCCGGGCGCCGGATGCCGCGGCGAAGCCTTGACCGAACCCGGACATCAGGCGGTGGTGCGCCCAGGTGAACGCCGGGCGCGCGAGCGGTGATGTCCGCCGCATCCACGGCTTCGTCGTCTCCACGAGCCATGCGAACCAGATCGTGGCCTCGTCGCCCTCGCTCGCGGCCACGGCAGCCCGCCCGCGCCCCGCGAGGTCGCCGCGCACCGCGGCATCCACGGAGCGCATCCGATCGAGCGCGGTGATCTCGATCTCGTACGTCAGTCGGTAACCGAGCGGCGTGCGGATGGTGTGCCGGTGCACCGAGCCGACCTGCGCCGCACCGGCAGACCCGGCGACGATCTCGACGCGTTCGAGCTCGGGCCACCAGCGCGCCCAGCCGGCGACATCGCTGAGCACGTCCCACACCCGCACCGGATCCCCGGCGACGCGGTAGGTGCTCACGAAGTGGTAGCCGGCGCTCATGGCATTCCGGTCAGTGCCCGGCGGCCGCGACCTCTTCGGGGCTGCGCTGCACGCAGAACTCGTTGCCGTCGACGTCGCTCATGGTCACGTACCCGCTGCCGTTCTCGCGCCGCCGGTCGGCGACGACGGTCGCGCCGAGCCCCTTCAGCCGCTCGACCTCTTCGTCGCGGGTGCTCCCGACCGGATTCAGGTCGAAGTGGATGCGCGGCGTGAACTCCTTGCCCTCGTCGGCCGGCTGGAAGACGAAGTTGACCGCGACCGGCTCGGTGAGGAACACGGTGACCGGGTCGCCGGGGTTGTTCGGGTTGTCCGGGTCCTCCTGCAGCGCGAGCAGCTGCTGCCAGAAGGCGCCGAGCGACTCGTGGTCGCGGGCGGTGATGTTGATGGCGTCGATACGCGAGACCATGGAACTCCTTTGTCAGCGGACCCCGGCCGTACGGCGCGGAGGCACCCGGCTGACGCTACCGGCACGGCGCCCCGCCGCGCCAGTGATCGCGATGCCAGAGAGCCTCGAACAGAGAGACGCCGCCGCCGAGCAGCACGGGACGACGCCCAGGACGATGAGTGAGGATCGTCATTTCTTTATCCAAAACTCGTTTAGATAAAGAGTTTTTAGGCTAACATTTTGTTATGCCCGTCACGCCGATCCCCGTCAAGCGCTCGATGCGCACCATCGGGCAGAACCTCGCCAACCAGCGCAAGCTGCTGGGCCTGACGGCGAAGATGGTTGCGGAGCGCGCCGGAACGACCCCGCCGACCCTCAGCAAGCTCGAGAACGGGCAGGGCGCATCACTCGAGATCACACTGCGCGTCATGCGGGTTCTCGGACTCATGGATGCCGTCGTGGCGGCGACCGATCCCTTCAACACCCCCCGCGGTCGCCTGATGGTCGACGAGATCCTCCCGCAACGCGTGCGTGTTCGACGTGACGAGCGGTAGCCGGGCGCACAGCGCTCTTCGATGTCGGAGGCTCCATGCATCATCGACCCCAACCACACTGACTCCGGCAGCCTGTCGTATCGGAGCCCAGCGAACACTGCCTGCGACAATGAGGAGGTGAGTTCCGTGACCACCGTGCACCAAGCAGACACTCCTGCACTGCGCAAGGCACGGGGTGCGTTCTTCACGCCGCCGGCCATCACTGCGTTCATCGCGGCGTGGGCGATCCGTTCCGAGAAGGACGCCGTTCTCGAGCCTTCAGCCGGCGATGCGGAGTTCATGATCTCCGCGGTCGAGCGGCTCCGCGCGCTCCAAGGCAAGGATGACGCACCGCCCCGCGTTCACGGTGTCGAGATCCACGAACACAGCGCCCGCGTCGGACGGGAGCGCGTCAGACGGGCCGGTGGCGTCCCCAAGATCATCCGGAATGACTTCTTCGCCGTCGATCCGCGGCCCGTCTATGACGCCGTGATCGGAAACCCACCGTACATCCGCTACCAGGACTTCTCGGGTGAGGCACGGGCACGGTCCAGAGCGGCTGCCTTCCGCGCAGGGGTGCGACTCACTGGGTTGGCTTCAAGCTGGGCTGCATTCACAATCCACTCTTCTCTGTTCCTCCGCAAGGGTGGCCGTCTCGGGCTCGTTCTCCCTGCAGAACTGCTCTCGGTGAACTATGCGGCTCCTGTCCGCCGCTTCCTGTTCAACAGTTTTCGATCCGTTGAACTGGTGCTGTTCGACGAGCAAGTCTTCCCGGATGCGGAGGCGGACGTCGTGCTGCTCCTCGCCGACGGGCATGGGGAGGGTCCGACGGACCACGCGTTCTTCCGGCAGACCCTCAATGCGTCAACGCTTTCGCCTGCCGCGTCGCCCGGCACCAAGTGGACTCCAGTCGACCCCGCGGAGAAATGGACGGGCAGCATCGTCGACCCGAACGCCATTGAGCCGCTTCGGACGCTGCGCTCGCAGGGGGCATTCACCGACCTCGAAGCATGGGGCGACACGACCCTCGGGATCGTCACCGGCAACAATCGCTACTTCACGATGTCCCCCGCGCGGGCTGAACGCATCGGACTCAACTCGGACGAACTCCTCCGTCTGTCTCCTCCCGGCAGCTCGCACCTGCGCGGTCTTGAACTGACGCAGGAGATGCTCACCACGCTTGGCAGCGAGGGCAAGTCGACGTACCTCTTCAAGCCCAGCGAGGAACCGTCCAAGGCCGCGCTGAACTACATCCGCGAGGGCGAGGACACCGGCGTACAAGATGCCTACAAGTGCAGGGTCCGCAAGACCTGGTACCAGGTCCCGGTCGTGAAGCCCGCCGATCTGCTGCTGACCTGCATGAACGCCGACACCCCCCGACTCACCACGAACTCTGCAAGGGCTCATCATCTGAACTCGGTGCACGGTGTGTACTTGCGCGAGGAGATCCGCGACCTCGGCGCTGATCTGCTGCCGACCGCGAGCCTGAACTCGGTGACGCTGCTGAACGCCGAGATGGTCGGCCGCTCATACGGTGGCGGGATCCTGAAGATCGAACCGCGCGAAGCAGACCGGTGGGCGATGCCGCATCCAGAGCTCGTCGCTTCACGTGCGGGCGCGTTGCGTGCGCTGAAGCCGAAGATCAGCGCGCTGCTGGCGTCCGGTCGGCTGCTTGATGCTGTGGCGCTCGTCGATCAGGTGCTGCTGTGCGAAAGCGGTCTGGTCGCCTCCGATGAGATCGAGCACGTCCGCGCAGCGCACGCAGACCTGGTGCGCCGTCGAACAGTGAGGGGTGGAAGTGGCCGCTGAGCCGAGCGCGAAAGAGAAGGCCTGGGTCTTCTTCGACAGAATCGTCGCGGATGCGGCACCCGACGGCCAGTACACGAACCCGTGGTTCCTCGATGACGAGGGTGTCCGCCGGTACGGTCCGGACTACACCACGCTCACGAAGCTTCTGGGGGTTCCGCTGCATCTCCGGGCTGACACCCGCACCGGCGTGCCGGCACTCGCCCTCGATGTCTGGCTCAGCTATGAACTCCGGCGCGCTGGATTCGACTCGGATGCGGCATGGCCACGCCCGACGCATCCTCGAATCCTGCCGATGCCGATCGCCAATCTGGTCAAGGCCCTCCCAGTCAAGGAACAGAAGGCGCTCACCGATCGCCTCACGAAGGCGGGGGCCATTTCGGGCGTCACGTCCGCCAGCGCAAGCATCCTCGGCAAGAACTATCTCAAACAGGTCGACGTGATCATGACGGACTGGGCGACAGGCCCCGAGCTGCTCATATCGACCAAGCGGATGGACTCGTCGTATGGGAAGAATGCGGCGAACCGTGTCGAAGAGTCGTACGGCGACGCCAAGAACCTGCGCCTGAGGCATCCGCTCGCGGCGCTCGGATTCGTGTTCGGGCTGCGGTCCGACATCCTGCAGAAGGAGCCCGACACTGCCGAGTGGCTGATCGATCTGTTGCAGAAGCTCGGCAGAGAGGACGACGCCTATCACGCGACCTGCCTGGTGATGATCGAGTACGAGGACGACGACGCGGTGCCGTCCGACTCCGGTGAAGATCCCGAGGATCCGCTGGTTGCTGCGGGACTTGCGACCGATCCTGAGACGAACGTGCTCCCTGTCTTCACCCCCGAGGATGACGTCCTCACTGTCCTCGCGACCCTCCCGCCTGTGAAGATCCGTCACGATGCCATGCCGGAGCAGCTGTCACCCGCACGGTTCCTCGCTGAGATGGTGAGCCGCGTTCTGGACGCGACCCCCGTCAACCTTCATCGTGAGGCACGCGTTCGCATGAAGCTGGCGCAGCCGCGAATCGACTGACCCGCCTCAGTGGGTCGTCGTGATGCCCACCGAGTCGTGCACGATGACCGCCGCGACGCGCGCGCCCGCGCCCGCCGCCACCAGGAGCTGCTGCGGGCCGGGTGAGGCGATGTCGCCGGCGGCGTAGACGCCGGTCCGGCTGGTGCGGCCGGAACCGTCCACGATGAGATGCCCGGCGTCGTCGGCCTCCGGCGCGACGTCGCCGAGGTAGCCGAGCTCGGCATCCCACTGCGGCTGCACGAAGCCACCCTCGATCGCGTGCTCGCTGCCATCCGAGAGGCGGATGCCGGTGATCCAGCCCTTCTCGCCCTGCAGCTCGACGATCGGCGCGCGCTCGACGACGATCCCCTGCGCGAGCAGCTCCGCCTCCTCATCGGCCCCGATCGCGTCCGAGCCGTGCGTGAACACGGTGAGCCGGTCGGTCCATCGCGAGATCAGGCGAGCACGGGATGCCAGGTCCGCGGTCTCGCCGATGAGCGCGAGCCGGCGATCGCGCAGGTCCCAGGCGTCGCAGGCGACGCAGCTGAACAGGCTCACGCCGTAGAAGCCGCGCAGGTTCGGCACGTCCGGCAGCTGTTCGCGCAGCCCGGTCGCCAGCAGCACGGCGCGCGCGGACACCACTTCGTCAGGCGCACGACGGCCCACGGATGCCGCGAATCCGGCATCCGACTCCTCGATGCCGAACACCCGCTGCCGGGTGCGCACCTCGACGTTCGGATACCCGGCGAGCTCCTCCCGGGCGAGACGGCGCAACTCGTGCGGGGGCACGCCGTCGCGAGTCAGGAAGCCGTGCGAGACGAGCGTCGCCGCGTTGCGCGGGCGATCGGCATCCACCAGCAGCACCCGCATCAGCGCTCGGCCGAGGTTGAGCGCGGCCGACAGTCCGGCGGGACCGCCGCCGACGATCAGCACGTCGTAGGGCTCAGTCATGACCGTCCGCCTGCCCTTCGACAGGCTCAGGGACCGGGAGCGCCGACACCAGCGGGTGGTCGAAGGAGTACGGGCCGACCTTCGCCGCGCCGCCGGGCGAGCCGATCTCGTCGAAGAACGCCACGTTCGCCGTGTAGTAGTCCTGCCACTCGTCGGGCAGGTCGTCCTCGTAGTAGATCGCCTCGACAGGGCACACCGGCTCGCAGGCACCGCAGTCCACGCACTCGTCGGGATGGATGTACAGCGACCGCTCACCCTCGTAGATGCAGTCCACCGGGCACTCGTCGATGCACGCGCGGTCCTTCACGTCCACGCAGGGCAGCGCGATCACGTAGGTCATCGGACGAGCGCCCCGTCGCGCGACACGGCGACCTGCTCCTCGCGCGGCACGACCTTGACCCGCTCGCGGGTGTGCTCGTGGGTCTCACCGAGGTGCCGCTCGTGCGCGTCCAGCGCCAGCCAGCCGTCCCAGGTCGTGTACTCCGTGCCGCCGGCGTCGAGCACGTCGAGGATGTCGTCCTCTGCCTCGACCGCCGTGAGCAGCCCCGCCTCGGCATCCGCGACGATGTTCGTGATCGTCTCCAGGGCATCCGACTTGGTGTGGCCGATCAGGCCCACCGGACCGCGCTTGATCCACCCGGTCGCATACAGACCGGGCTCGTCGTCGACGCGGCCGGCCTCGTTCGGCACCACGCCGCGGCGCTCGTCGAAGGGCGCGCCCTCGACCCGGGTGCCGTAGTAGCCGACCGCGCGGTACACCGCCTGCACGTCGTAGTCGCGGAACTCGCCGGTGCGCTCCAGCGCACCGTCCTCGCCCGCCCTGGTGCGCTCGAAGCGGATGCTCTGCACCCGGCCGTCGCCCTCGATCGACACCGGCGCGTGCCAGAAGTGGAGGTGCAGGCGCCTGCTCGCCGTTCCCGCCGGGCGCTCGCGCCAGCTGTTCAGGGTGCGCAGCATGACCTTCAGCTGGTTGGTCGACGCGGATGCCGCATCGACTCCGTCGAAGTCCTCGTCGTGCAGCACGATGTCCACGTCGCGAACCTCGCCGAGCTCGCGCAGCTCGATCGGCGTGAACTTGATGTCGGCGGGCCCGCGGCGGCCGAAGACGTGCACGTCGGTGATCGCCGACGACTCGAGACCCGCGAGCACGTTGTCGGGCACCTCGGTCGTGCGCTGGTCCTCGCCGTGCTTGGCGAGCACGCGCGCCACGTCGAGCGCGACGTTGCCGTTGCCGATCACGGCTGCGGAGGTGGCATCCAGCGGCCAGGTGCGCGCGACATCCGGATGCCCGTCGAACCAGGCGACGAAGTCGGCAGCGCCGTAGGAGCCGGGCAGGTCGATACCGGGGATGTCGAGCGCCGCGTCGCGGATCGCCCCCGTGGCCAGGATGACGGCGTGGTACCGCTCGCGCAGCTCGTCGAGCCCGAGATCCTTGCCCACCTCGACGTTGCCGATGAACCGGATGGTGCGGCGGTCGGCGGCCCCTGAGCCCGACGAAGGGTCCGCCTGCGCGTCGAGCATCTCGTGCAGCGAGGTGACGATGCCCTTGATGCGGGGGTGGTCGGGCGCGACGCCGTATCGGATCAGGCCGTAGGGCGCGGGAAGCGACTCGAAGAGGTCGATCTCGACGCGGCCGCCGCGCTCCTTGACGGCGTTCGCCAGCAGGTTGCCGGCGTAGATGCCGGCAGGTCCCGATCCGACGATCGCGACGCGCAGGTTCAGAGAAGAGGTCATGGTGGTTCTTTCGTACTCAGAGTGAGGAGAGGGTGAGCAGCGCGTCGGTCCAGCCCTTCGACAGGCTCAGGGACCCAATCTCCTGGGTCGCTGAGCCTGTCGAAGCGAGGCGGACGACATCGCCGACGATCACGACCGCGGGCGAGCGCACCTGTCGCGCGGCGGCGAGGTGGGCGATGGTGCCGAGCGTGCCGATCGTGACGCGCTGCCTCTCGCCGTAACCGTCCTCGACGATCGCGACGGGGCAGTCCGCCCCGCGCTCGCCGGCGGCCAGCACGTGCGCGGAGTGGCCGAGGGTGTTCACGCCCATCAGGAGGATCACCGTGTGGTCGGAGCCGCCGGGCAGGTGCTGGATCTGGTCGTGCGCGCTGACGACGGTGAACGAGGTCGCGACGCCGCGGTGGGTCACCGGGATACCCGCGGCAGCCGGTACCGAGATCGCGCTGGTGACGCCCGCGACGACCTCGACGGGGATGCCTGCCGACTCGCAGTGCAGCTGCTCCTCTCGTCCGCGGCCGAGCACGAACGGGTCGCCGCCCTTCAGGCGCACGACGTTCCGTCCGGCGAGCGCCTCCTGCACGAGAAGGGCGTTGATGCCGTCCTGCGGCACCTTGTGGTGGCCGGGCAGCTTGCCGACGTCGACGACGTCGGCGGTGAGCTCGACACCTTCTGCGGCGAGCTGCTCGAGCACGGCGCGGGCGCCGAGGCGGTCGGCGACGATGACGTCGGCCTGCTGCAGCGCGCGCAGTCCGCGCAGGGTGAGCAGGCCGGCATCGCCGGGTCCCGCTCCGACGAGGGTGACGCGTCCGGTCACTTTCCACCTCCCAGGAGAAGGCCCCGGCTGCGCAGCATCCGCCGCTCGATGGGGCCGAAGATCACGAGTTCGATGAGGATTCCGATGGCGAGGATCAGGATGATGGTTCCGAGCACCGCCGCGAGATCGGCGAGTTCACGGGACTGATCGAGCATGGTGCCGAGGCCGAAGCCGATCGATCCGCCGGTGGTGATGATCTCCGCGGCCATCAGCGACCGCCACGAGAAAGCCCAGCCCTGCTTGAGCCCGGCGAAGTATCCGGGCAGGGACGCCGGCAGCACCACCTCGGTGGCCAGTTGCCACCGGCTGGCTCCCAGCACCGTGCCGACCCGGCGCAGCTGCGGCGGCACCTGGTCGATGCCCGAGAGCAGGCCGTTCACGATCGACGGGATCGCACCCATCAGGATCACGAAGTACGCGGTGGCGTCGGAGAGGCCGAACCAGATGATCGCCGCGGGCACCCAGGCCACCGAGGGCAGCACCTGCAGTCCCGAGATCAGCGGGCCCGCAGCGCGGCGGAGCACCTTCACCTCGGCGAGCAGCATGCCGAGCGCCGTGCCGATGACGATCGCGATGAGGAATCCGATCACGCCGCGTTCGAGGCTGGTCGCCACGGCCTCCTGCAGTCGACCGGACGCCCAGGCGTCGCCGAGCGCCGACGCGACCTGGATCGGGCTGGGTGCCTTGTCGGGGCGCGGGTTCGCGATCATGACGTACAACTGCCAGATCGCGAGCAGTGCCAGCAGCAGGATGATCGGCGGCAGCGCCTTCGACAGGACCTCCCGCACCAGCGAGGGGCGCTGCGCCTCGTCGGATTGCAGGCGGTCGAGGCCGGCGGAGAGGGTGTCGAGCTCGTCCTTGGCGCCCTTCGTCACTTCGTCTCGCTCCGCTCGCTCAGTACGGCGCTCCTCGCTGCGCTCGTCGCTCAGGGTCCGGTCGCCCGCACCCTGAGCGAGCGAAGCGAGACGAAGGGTCTCTGCAGAAGCTTCAGGAGGCATTGCGGGCGATCTCCTTCCTCAGCTCGGCGGTGATCTCGGTGGCCAGCGCCGCCACCTCTGGCGACTCGATCCGGCGGCCGGTGGTGTTGCGGATGCGCCACTCCCCCGCGATACGGCCGGGCCGGCTCGACAGCAGGATCACCCGCTGACCCAGCCGCGCCGCCTCGCGCACGTTGTGCGTGACGAACACGATCGTGCGACCGGTGGCGCGCCAGACCCGCTCCAGCTCCTCGTGCAGCAGGTCGCGGGTGATCGCGTCGAGAGCGGCGAAGGGCTCGTCCATCAGCAGCACCGACCGGTCCTGGGCCAGGGCACGCGCGAGCGCCACGCGCTGCCGCATCCCGCCGGAGAGCTCGTGCGGGCGCTTGTCGGCAGCTTCGGAGAGATTGACGGTGCCGAGCAGCCGCTCGGCCTCGGCGCGGCGCTCGCCGCGCGGCAGCCCGCGCAGTCGGAGTGCCAGTTCGACGTTCTTCCGTGCGGTGAGCCAGGGCATCAGCGCGGACTCCTGGAACATGACCGCGGCGCCGCCGTCCGGCGTGACGATCTCGCCGGCCGTCGCAGGCTCGAGACCGGCGACGAGATTCAGCAGGGTCGACTTGCCGCATCCGGATGCCCCGAGCAGGCAGACGAACTCGCCGGGTGCGATGTCGAGCGAGATGTCGTCGAGCACCACCGGACCCGTGCCGTACCGCTTGGTGACGTGCGAGAGGCGCACCGAGGGGGCGACGACGGGCGCCGGCGCAGCAAGCGGCGTGACGCCGTCGAAGCTCGGCGTCAGCCGGGCGGCACCCTTCGACGGGCTCAGGGACCCAGGGCTCTGGGCCGCTGAGGCGGTCGAAGCGTCCTCGGTGCGCACTCCCATCAGTCCTCCCCGAGCCCCGCGGCCGAGACCGGCTCCTGGCCGGCGTCCTTCAACTGCGCGTTCAGCGCGCGCAGGTCGAACAGCCCGTCGATCGCGCCCTTCTTCTGCGTTCCGGCGGCGAGGCCGTTGCTCACGAGCTTCTCGAAGGTCTCCGCGTGCGGGTCGACCGTGAACGTCACGTTCTGCAGCGCACGCGCGAGCACCTCGTCGGACAGACCCTTGCCCGTGGCATCCTCCAGCGCGCCGTTGATCACGGCGGGCGCCTCGGCGGCGTTGTCGTCGAGCCACTGCACCGAGGCGATGTGCCCCTCGAGCAGCTCTTCCACGGCCTCCGGATGCTCCTTCGCGAAGTCCTTCCGCACCAGCAGCACCGTCGTCGGGAACGCACCGTCCTTCCAGAGGTCCTTCTCGTCGATGAGCACCTTCGCACCGGCGTCGACCACCAGCCGCGACACCCACGGCTCGGGCACCCAGGCCCCGTCGACCTCGCCGTCCTGGAACAGCGTCAGCGTCTGCGCGTTCTCGGTGGGGGTGATGTTCACGTCACCGCCGCCCGAGACGGAGGTCTCGAAACCCTCATCCGCCAACCAGCTGCGCAGCGCCACGTCCTGCGTGTTGCCGAGCTGCGGGGTCGCGAGAGTCGCGCCCTTCAGGTCCGAGGCGGTCTTGATCTCGTCGCTCACGACCAGCGCCGCGCCACCCGAGGTCGCGCCGGCGATGATGTTCGCGGACTGCCCGCCCGACTGGATGAACGTGTTGATCGCCGGGTTCGGGCCGATGTAGGTGGCATCGATCGCGCCCGCCGAGAGCGCCTCGATCGCGGCGGGGCCGGCGTTGAACACCTCGGTCTTCACCTCGACGTCGCCCAGTGCATCCTGGAACAGCCCTTCCGAGACGCCGACCAGCGCGGGCGCGTGGGTCACGTTCGCGAAGTAGCCGAGGCGCAGCTCGGCGAGGTCGTCCTTGCCCGTGCCCTGGTCGGCGGATGCCGAGGCGCAGCCCGCGAGCATCATCGCTGCAAGTCCCAGGGCGGTCAGAGCGGTGGTCTTGCGGGTGTTCTTCACGGTTTTCGCCTCCTCAGCGTCGGTGTTGCGGATGGTGTCGGGTTCAGTCGACGACGGTCGCGGCGGCCAGCGTCGCCCCGTCGCCGGGGTGGATGAGCACGAGCGAACCGCCGTGGCGGTCGTTCGTGTACGGCTCGAGAGGCAGGTCAGCGGCGAAGCGCAACCGCACGTGCCCGATCTCGTTCACGGCCAGCACGGATGCCGGTTCGCGGGCCAGGGTCTCCAGGTCGCGGCGGTCGAGCACCTCGGCGATCAGCGCCTGCACGGTCGCGGTGCCGTGCTTGGCGAGCACCTTCGCGCCGGCGATGACCTCGCGCTGGTCCAGCTGGAACAGCTCGACCACCGCCTCGCGGCGTCCTACCGGTGCGGTGCCCGCGGCGGTGATCACGGCGCCGCGCGCGGCATCCAGCTCATGGGCGAGTGTCAGCGTGACCGACTGCGGCGCTGTCGCGGCGTCCGCCGGCTCGCCGGCGACGAGGATGCCGGTGACCGTCGTGCCGTGCCCGCCGGGGAACACCTCGACCCGGTCGCCCACGCTCACCGAACCGGACGAGATGCGCCCCGCGAAACCACGGAAGTCGCGGTAGCGCTCGGGGTTCGGGGTCTCGGGCGAGAGTCCGCCCTGCGGGCGCAGCACGAGCTGCACCGGCAGTCGGAGATCGGATGCCGCGGAGTCGGTCTCGTCGGCGCTGGGCAGCGTCTCGAGCAGCTGGATCAGCGTGTCGCCGTTGTACCAGGGCGTGCGCTCGGAGCGCTCGACGATGTTGTCCCCCTCGAGCGCCGAGACCGGCAGCACGTGGATGCCTCGCAGGCCCAGCTGCTCGGCGACGCGCTCCGCCTCGAGTTCGATCTCGAGGAAGCGGTCCTCGTCGAAGCCGATCAAGTCGATCTTGTTCACCGCGATGATCACGTGCGGCACACGCAGCAGCGAGGCGACGGCGAGGTGCCGGCGGGTCTGCTCCACGACACCCTTGCGGGCATCGACGAGCACGACGACGGCATCCGCGGTCGCGGCGCCGGTGACCATGTTGCGGGTGTACTGCACGTGCCCAGGGCAGTCGGCGAGGATGAAACTGCGCCGGTCGGTGGCGAAGTAGCGGTAGGCCACGTCGATCGTGATGCCCTGCTCGCGCTCGGCCCGCAGGCCGTCGGTGAGCAGCGCGAAGTCGAAGTCGCCGTGCGCGAAGCCCCGCTGCCGGCTGGTGGCCTGCACCTGCTCGAGCTGGTCGGCGAGGATCGCCTTCGCGTCGTGCAGCAGCCGGCCGACCAGGGTCGACTTGCCGTCGTCGACAGAGCCCGCGGTCGCGAACCGGAACAGGGTCGCACGCCCTTCGTCTCGTCGCTGCGCTCCTCGCTCAGGACCCGGGGGAAGTCCCCCCTCCGCGGCTCCTGAGCGAGCGGAGCGAGACGAAGGACGTCCGGTCACGTTGTCGATGGTCATCAGAAGTACCCGTCCTTCTTGCGGTCCTCCATGGCGGCCTCGCTGATGCGGTCGTCCGCCCTGGTCGCGCCGCGCTCGGTGATGGTCGAGCGGGCGACCTCGGCGACGACGGATGCGGCATCCGCAGCATCCGATTCCACGGCGCCCGTGCAGCTCATGTCGCCGACCGTGCGGTAGCGCACGACGCGGCGCTCGACCTGCTCGTCAGGGCGGGGCTGCGATACCTCGCCGACCGCGCGCCACATGCCGTCGCGCCGGAACACGTCACGCTCGTGCGCGAAGTACAGCGGCGGCAGCGGGATGCCCTCACGCTCGATGTAGCTCCACACGTCGAGCTCGGTCCAGTTCGAGATCGGGAACGCGCGCACGTGCTGACCGGGCAGGTGGCGGCCGTTGTACAGGCTCCACAGCTCGGGACGCTGGTTGCGCGGGTCCCACTGCCCGAACTCGTCGCGCAGCGAGATGATGCGCTCCTTGGCGCGGGCCTTGTCCTCGTCGCGGCGCGCACCGCCGAAGACGGCGTCGTGCCGGCCGAGCGCGATCGCGTCGAGCAGCGGCTGCGTCTGCAGCGGGTTGCGGGTGCCGTCGGGCCGCTCGGCGAGGCGGCCGTCGTCGATGTAGTCCTGCACCCGCGCGACCTCGAGGGTCAGCCCGAGGCGCCGCACGGTCTCGTCGCGGAACGCGATCACCTCGGGGAAGTTGTGCCCGGTGTCCACGTGCAGCACGGGGAAGGGCACCCGGCCCGGCGCGAAGGCCTTGGTGGCCAGGTGCAGCACGAGCACGGAGTCCTTGCCGCCGGAGAACAGCAGCACGGGGCGCTCGAACTCGGCGACGACCTCGCGGATGATGTGGATCGCCTCGGCCTCGAGCAGGTCGAGGGCGCTGAGTCCAGTGGGACGCGTTTCGTCTCGCTCCGCTCGCTCAACGACCGGGGAGGAAGTGGTGTCAGTGCTCATACGTGAAGCCCGCATTCTGTCTTCGCCTGTCCGGCCCAGCGGCCGGAGCGGGGGTCTTCGCCGGGGGCGACCGGCTTGGTGCACGGCTGGCATCCGATCGACGGGTATCCGAAGTCGACCAGCAGGTTGACCGGCGCCTTGTGCTCCGCGGCGTAGGCGAGCACGTCGTCGAAGCTCCAGGCCGCGACAGGATTCACCTTGACCAGGCCGTTGCGCTCGTCGAAGGTCACCAGCGGCGTGTTCGTGCGGGTCGGCGCCTCGTCGCGACGCACGCCCGTGAACCACAGCTCGTAGCCCCCGAGGGCCTCCCGCAGCGGGGCGACCTTGCGGCGAGCGCAGCACAGCGCCGCGTCGCGCTCGAACAGCTTCGCGCCGAACTCGGCGTCCTGTTCGGCGACGGTCTGCTCGGGCGTGACATCCACGATGCGCACGTCGAGGGCCCTCGCGACCTCGTCGCGCGTGGCGTAGGTCTCGGTGAAGTGGTAGCCGGTGTCGAGGAACAGCACGTCGACGCCGGGCAGCTGCTCCGCGACGAGGTGCGGCAGTGCGGCATCCGCCATCGAGCAGGCGACCGCCGCGGCCTCGGCGCCGAAGTGGCGCGCCACCCAGGCCACGACCTCGGCGGCGGATGCCTCGTGATCGGTCAGGCTGCCGAGCTCGGCGTTGCCCTGCTCGGCGAGCGCCGCGAGCTCCTCGCGGGTGCGCCTGGTCTGCACGCGGGGAGCGAGGCTGACGCTCATTGCAGTGCCTCCTCATCCGCTCTGTGCGCCCACTGCGCGAAGCTCTCGCCGTCGGCGCGGTCCGCGAGGTAGCGGCGGATGACGCGCTCGGCGTAGTCCGCGATGCCGTCGGCGGGCACCTTGAGGCCGCGCACGGTGCGGCCGAGGCCCGCCTCGTCGCGGCCGACGCCGGCGAGACCGCCGCCGAGGTGCACCTGGTAGCCGGGCACCTGCTCGCCGTCGATCGTGACCAGCTGGCCCTTCAGCCCGATGTCCGCGACCTGGATGCGGGCGCAGGAGTTCGGGCATCCGTTCACGTGCAGAGTGATCGGACGGCCGATCTCGGGCTCGAGCGCCCCGAGGCGCTCCTCGAGCTGCTCGATCGCCTGGGCCGCGTTGACCTTGGTCTCGACGATCGCGAGCTTGCAGTACTCGATCCCGGTGCAGGCGATCGTTCCGCGACGGAACAGGCTGGGCCGCGACGACAGGCCGATCGCGTCGAGTCCGGCGACGAGGCCGTCGACCTCGTCCTCCGGCACGTCCAGCACCAGCAGCTTCTGATGCGGCGTGGTGCGGATGCGGCGGGAGCCGTGCACCTCGGCGAGGTCGGCCAGCGCGGTGAGCGTCGTGCCCGACACGCGGCCGACGAGCGGAGCGGCGCCGACGTAGAAGCGGCCGTCCTTCTGCCGGTGGATTCCGACGTGGTCGCCGATCGTGGTCGGTGTGGGGGCCGCGGGGCCGTCGGGCAGCGGCGAGCCGAGGTACTCGTTCTCGAGCACCTCGCGGAACTTCTCCACACCCCAGTCCGCGAGCAGGAACTTCAGCCGGGCCTTGTTGCGCAGCCGGCGGTAGCCGTAGTCGCGGAAGATCTGGGTGACGCCGTGCCACACCTCGCCGACCCGCTCCGGGACCACGAAGGCGCCGAGGCGCTCACCCAGACGGGGCACCGCGGCGAGCGCACCGCCCACCCAGATGTCGTAGCCGATCCCGAGCTCGGGATGCTCGACGGCGACGAAGGCGCAGTCGTTGATCTCGTGCACGACGTCCTGGCTGGGGTGGCCCGTGATCGCCGTCTTGTACTTGCGGGGCAGATTCGCCAGCGTCGGGTCGCCGATGAAGCGGTCCGCGATCTCGCGGATCTGCGGCGTGGGGTCGATGATCTCGTCGGCGGCGATGCCGGCCACCGGCGAGCCGAGGATGACGCGCGGCACGTCGCCGCAGGCCTCGGTGGTGCTCAGCCCGACCGCTTCGAGACGGCGCCAGATCTCGGGCACGTCCTCGACCTGCACCCAGTGCAGCTGCACGTTCTGCCGGTCGGTGAGATCGGCACTGTCGCGGGCGAACTCCGTGGAGATCCCGCCGATCACGCGGAGCTGCTCGGTGGTCAGCTGTCCGCCGTCGATGCGGACCCGCAGCATGAAGTACTCGTCCTCGAGCTCGTGCGGCTCGAGCTGGGCGGTGCGTCCACCGTCGATGCCGGGCTTGCGCTGCGTGTAGAGCCCCCACCAGCGGAACCGGCCGTGCAGATCCGTGGGATCGATCGAGGCGAAGCCGCCCTTCGCATAGACCTGCTCGATGCGCTCTCGCACGTTCAGCCCGCCGTCGGCGAGCTTGAACTCCTCGTTGGCGTTCAGCGGCTCGTTGCCGTCGACCGCCCACTGGCCGTGCGGCTTGGACGGCGCGCGCGAAGTGCGCGTCCTCGCCCCGCGAACGGGTGCCTGCTGTTCGACGGTCATGATCGCTCTCCTCCGGCGATGCGTCGGGGGCATCACCACGAGGACACGCTAGACAGCCGGATCGCGCAGGGGAACTGCGGAATGACTTATGGCGTCAAGCCCCGTCACGCCCCGTCATGCTTCGAAAGAAAAGCGATTCAGAAGCGCTCGCGTGCTATTCGTGCGCGCGGATTAGTTGTGCGGACGCCGCGCTGAAACGCTCTAGAACGAGTCCGACGAGCTCGGCGGGCGGTTCGGAACCGTCCAGCAGCGGCTTCGACGTCGGATGCCCCTCCGACCGCTTGCGGGTCAAGTCGTAGAAGTACCCGTGCGCGAGCAGGTACGTCGACACGACGGCACCCGGATGCTCGTCGAGCAGCGCCCCCAGTTCGGGTTCGCGGGCGGCGAGATAGCCGATGCGGACGGGCCTGCCGAGCCGCGTCGCGAACTGCTCCGCCATCCCCTCCGCATCGACCGCGGAGCGGTCGTCGCGGGAACCGGCGACAGCGATCACGACGTCGTCCCCCGGCGGCAGACGTCGCGCCAGCACCTCGGCGAGACGCGGATCCGGCCCGAGAGGGTCGGCGACGACCGCATCCGCCCGCCCTGCGACGATCCCGTGCAGGTCGTGGAAGACGTGGAAGCCGCTGGACAGCAGCAGCGGGACGACCACGACCGGCCCCTCGATCGCGGCGAGCGCCGCGCCGGCATCCGGTTCCTGCACGTCGACGAACGCCTCGTGCACCTCGAGGGCCGGCGCAGCGGCGCGCACCGCGGCGACGAGCGAGCGCACATCGGCGGCGCCCTGGGTGTCGGAGGTGCCGTGCGAGACGGCGAGCAGTGCGGGCTGGGCCATCCTCACAGACTAGGGGGTGTCACAGCTGCAGGCAGGATCACTACAGGCAGGCGGGTCGCCGCCGATCATGCCTGCGCCCGTGATCGCCGCCTGCAGGCGTGACCGGGCTCCCCGGTGCGATCAGGACGGGCGCTCCACGGCGACCTCGATCAGCTCACGGCTGGTGGGCGACAGGTCACGGACCCCGCCGCGCCACAGTGCGGTGATCGGGCGCAGCAGCGGAGCATCCGCCAGCGGCACCTCGATCATACGGCCGAGGCGGATGTCGTCGGCGACCGCCAGTCGGGAGAGCACGGCCGGTCCGAGCCCCTCGGCGACGGCGGAGCGCACCGCGGCCGTCGTCGACAGCACCGCGACCGGCTCGGCCGGGTCGCGATACAGCCGGGAGCGCACCTCGTCGTCCCAGGCCCGTCGGGTGCCACTGCCGGGCTCACGCGCGACCAGCGGAGCGTCCGCAACGGCCTCGAGCGTCACGCGCTGGTTCGCCCACGGATGCCCCGGCGCGACGACCACGGCGAGCTCGTCCTGCCCGACCGTGGTGTGCGAGAGCCCCGGCGGGATCATCGACGACTCGATCACGCCCAGCTCCGCGCGCCCGCTGCGCACCAGCTCCTCGACTTCGACGCTGTTGGCGGTGAGCAGCCGCACCGCAGTCGGCACCCGGCCCGCGAGCACCTGGCGCTCCCGCAGTGCCACCAGCCAGCGGGGCACCATGTGGGCTGCGACGGTCTGACTGGCCGCCACCGTGAGCTCGCGGCGGCGCGCATCGCGGAGGGTCTCCACCCCGGCGCGGAAGCGCTCCGCGCCGGCGAGCACGTCCGCCGCCCAGGTCGCGACGGTCTCGCCCTCCGGCGTGGGCACGACGCCCTGCGGCGTGCGCAGGAACAGCTCCATGCCGAGCATCCGCTCGACTCCCCGCAGCCGGGTGGACGCGGACTGCTGCGAGATCCCGCACTCCCGGGCGGCGGCCGAGATCGAGCCGGTCCGCAGCGCGGCGACCAGCAGCTCGAGCGCGTCGAGGTCGGGAACGTCGCGCATCGCACCTCCCACAGCCTCAGCCTGTACCCCTACCCACGATAGCCGTCTACCGGTCGGCGCCGAGGCCGGGAACGCTGGAATCATGCTCTTCTCGCCCGCGCAGACCCTGCCGCAGCGGCTCGCCCGGCGCGGCGCCGAGGTGCTCCCCGGCGTGCTCGTCACGGCCGGCATCGCGGTGCTCGCCACCGGAATCGGCACCCTCGTCCCGGTGCTCGGCTCCGCCGTGCCGGCGATCATCATCGGTGTGCTGCTGTCGCTGCTGCGCGGACGGATGCTGCCAGAGCGGGCGGACGCCCGCATCGCGCCGGGCATCGGGTATTCGAGCAGGTTCCTGCTGCAGCTGGCCGTGGTGCTGCTGGGCGTGCAGCTGTCGATCGGCAGCATCGTGCAGGTTGGAGTCGAGTCCCTGCCGATCATGCTGACGACGCTGGCCGTCTGCCTGCTCGGCGCGTGGTGGATCGGCAGGGCGATGCGGGTGGAGAGCCGGCTGCGCACCCTGATCGGCGTGGGCACCGGCATCTGCGGAGCATCCGCCATCGCCGCGGTCTCACCGGTGATCGGCGCTGCCAGCGCCGAGATCGCCTACGCCGTCTCGACGATCTTCCTGTTCAACATCCTCGCTGTCGTGCTGTTCCCCCTGATCGGGCACGCCCTGGACCTGGACCCGCACACGTTCGGACTGCTGGCCGGCACCGCGATCAACGACACCAGCTCGGTGGTCGCCGCCGCGAGTGTGTTCAGCACGGCGGCGCTCGGCTTCGCCGTCGTGGTCAAGCTGGTGCGCACCCTGATGATCATCCCGATCAGCATCGGCCTGTCGGTGATCGAGGCGCGGAGGGATGCCGGTGGCGAGCGCCTCACCGGACGCCGTATCGCGACCCTCGTGCCGTGGTTCCTGATCGGCTTCGTGATCGTCGCCGTGATCAATTCTCTTGGCGTCATCCCGCAGGGCCCGCGCGACTTCCTGGTGCAGGCGAGCATCTTCCTGATCGCGATGGCCCTGGCCGGCATCGGCCTGTCCACCGACATCCCGGCCCTGCGTCGCGCGGGCTGGCGTCCACTCGCCCTCGGCGGGATCCTCTGGGCACTGGTGACGCTGACATCGCTCGCGACGATCGCGGTGACAGGGGCGCTCGGGTTCTGACGGTCCGCGAGGCGCGAGAAGGCCGGACAGCGCGCCGGTCAGCGCCTCGACGCGTCGATGAGCAGCGCGAGATGCCTGCCTGCGACGAGCAGCGGCTCCTGCGTCCGGAAGACCTGGGCGGAGAGCTCCGCGCCCTCGAGCGTGTTGATGACCGTGCAGGCGAGTTCGCGAGCGTCACCCTCGGAGAATCCCGCTGCGCGCAGTCTGTCCGCGGCGAGCTCCTGCCAGTTCCGGAACACGCGCGCGACCGCCGCCTCGATCGCCGGAACCCGCCCCGTGGTCTCGAGGGCGGTGGCGCTGATCGGACAGCCGTCGGTCCAGCCCGACGCCTCGAGATGTTCGGCCAGCGAACGGGCACACGCCTCGACGGCCTGCGCCGGATCGTCCGCCCTCGCCAGTGAGTCGGCCAGGATTCCGGCGAACTCGCGATCGCCCTGATCGATCGCCGCGATCGCCAGCTCCTCCTTCCCGCCCGGGAAGAAGTGGTAGACCGAGCCCAGCGTGGCTCCCGCCTCGGTCGCGATCTGCTTGACTCCCGCACCCTCGAAGCCGCGCTGCTGCATCATGCGGGTGGCCGCCAGCACGATGCGCTCGCGGGTGCTCTGGCCGGTTCTGGTCGACATACCGTCGAGCTTATCGATAGAACGTTCGTTTCAGCGTTGCGGATGCCGCGCGCGTACTGCTACGGTCTTCTTCTTGATAGAACGTTCTAATGAGGAGCTGCACATGACCACTGAGAAGTCCCCGGTGACCGTCATCGGACTCGGCCCGATGGGAACCGCCATCGCCACCGCACTCGTGGAGGCCGGGCATCCCACCACCGTCTGGAACCGGACGGCAGCGAAGGCCGAGCCTCTCGTCGCGAAGGGTGCGGTGCTCGCCGGATCTGCGGCGGATGCGGTGACGCAGAGCCCCCTGGTGATCGTCTCGCTGCTCGACTACGACACCTCGGACGCGGTCCTGCACCCGATCGCCTCCGTGCTCACGGGGCGCACGGTCGTGAACCTGACGGCCGACACCCCGGCCCGCTCCCGACAGGCTGCGGACTGGGCGGCGGAGCACGGCATCACCTACGTCGACGGCGCCGTCATGTCGCCCGCCTTCACCATCGGCACCCCGGATGCGGTCGTCCTGTACAGCGGGCCGGAAGACGCCTACCGCTCCTGCGCCGACACCCTCTCCGCGCTCGGCGGTTCACACACGTTCCTCGGCTCCGACCCCGGCCGCGCAGCGGCGTACGACCTCGCGCTGCTCGACATCTTCTGGACCTCCATGACCGGCCTCACGCACGCCTTCGCCCTGGCCGAGGCCGAGGGCATCCGGGCAGCGGAGCTGGCTCCGTTCGCGCTCGGGATCGCCGCCCTGTTGCCCGGCTCCGTGGCCGACATGGCCGAACGCCTCAGCACCGGCCGGTTCCGCGCCGGCATCTCGAGCATCCGCTCGAACGTCGCCACGATGGACCACATCATCCACGCCGCGGCGAGCCGCGGAATGGACGCCGGCCCGCTCGGCGCCGTCCGCTCCTTCGCACAGGAGGTGATCGACGCGGGAGGAGGCGACGACGACATCGCCCGCCTCGCTCGCGGCTACCTGACTGCTACAGCCAACCGTTCTTCTTGAACACGGCGTACAGGCCGAAGCCGAGTGCGACCATCATCCCCAGCGCCATCGGATAGCCGAACAGCCAGTGCAGCTCCGGCATCCGATCGAAGTTCATGCCGTAGACCCCTGCGATCAGGGTGGGCGCGAACAGGATCGCCGCCCAGCTGGAGATCTTCTTCGTCTGCTCGCCCTGCCGGATGCTCAGTTCGGTCATGCGCCGCATCTCCTCGTTCTGGCGGCGGGCGACGATCGTCGCCTCGACGGTGAGGGCGTTGTCGAGCACGCTGCGGAACGTGGTGAAGCGGTCGGCGACCCGCAGTGCGTGGTCCTGCGCGTCGCGCAGGTACCGCTGCAGCTCCTCGTCGACCGCATACTTCTCGCTGCCGCGCAGCAGGGCGTCGATCATGCCCGCGAGCGGCTGCGTGGCCCGCTGCACGTCGATCACCTCTCGGGCGAGGTCGTAGATGCGCTGGGTCGCGTCCACGTCCTCGGCGAACAGCTGTCCCTCGATCTCGTCGATGTCGTTCTCGAGACCCGCCACCACAGGGGCGTACTCGTCGATCACCTCGTCGAGGATCGCGTACAGCACGGCCTCCGGGCCGAGGGCGAGCAGCGACGGCCGGGACTCCATCCGGTGCCGCACCCGTCCCAGGTCCGGCGCCTCCGCATGCCGCACCGTCACCACGAAGTCGGGGCCGACGAACACGTGCACCTCGCCGAACTCGACCTCCTCCTCGGCGTCCTTGTAGCGCGCGGGGCGCAGCACCACGAACAGCACGTCGTCGTACCGCTCGATCTTGGGCCGCTGATGCCCGCGCAGGGCGTCCTCGACGGCCAGCTCGTGCAAGCCGAACTCCTCGGCGACCACGCGCAGCTCATCGGCGCCAGGACGGTACAGGCCGATCCAGCCCATGCCCCCGCGTTCCCGCATCCGCTCGAACGTCTCGTCCAGGCTGCGCGGGTTCTCCGTGCGCACTCCGTCGACGTAGATGCCGTTGTCGACGATCGCCATGCGCACCCCTCCCGTTCGGGACGAGCCTAACCCGAGGGTTGCGTCACTTCGCAGGAGGTGCGACGCAGACCACCGCCGACTTGGCGATCTCGGTCTTGTACTGCTCTGCGGTGAACGGCAGCGCGAACTCCGGCGCCTTCTGGCCCTCCGCCGCGGGCACCTTGGAGGCGATCGCGGCCAGCTCCCACGCCAGATCCCGGGCGATCAGGCTTCCCGACGTCGAGTTGTTGAGCGTGACGGCGACGGTGAACCCGGTCGCCGGGTCGGAGTAGGCGGCCGTCGCGTAGCCGGGCGTCCAGCCGTGCTGGCCGACCATCGAGCCGACGATGTAGGCGCCGCCGGTGGCCTGGAACCAAGATGCACCGTCGGCGGCGACCTTCAGCGGGGCGTCGAATCGCTTCTTCTCGGCCTTCTCACCACGAAGCCCCTGCGCGGCCTCGGCCTGGACGTACCGCCCGAGGTCCTCGATCGTCGAGGTGACCCCGGAGTCGGTGAATCCGGCGCTGGAGGACATCTTCGTGACATCCACCGGAGCCGTGCAGTTGTAGCCGCCCTGCAGGGCAGGCAGGTAGCTGCCGCTCAGCGCGGGGGACGGCTTCGGCTCCGCCGGGGCGCTCGAGGGCAGGCTGGTGTTCTCCAGCCCGAGCGGCTCCGTCACGTACTGCTCGATCAGAGACGCCGCGTCCATGCCCGAGGCGCGCTCGAGCGCGAGTCCGAGCAGCAGGTATCCAGCATCCGAATCACGGAACGTCGTGTGCGGCTCGGTGCGCGCCTGCCCCAGTCCGTGGCTGGCGAGCTGCAGCGGCTGCCACTCCCGACCCGGGGTGTTCAGCCAGTAGCCCTTGGCCGCCGCCTCGGACGATCCGATCCCCGCGGTCCCGTTGCACAGGTCCAGCAGCGTGACGTCCTTCAGATCGGCGACGCCCGAGACGTACTTCGGCACCGGCGCGTCGAGCTCGATCTCTCCGGCGTCGGCCATGCCGTACAGCACGTCACACGTCATCAGCCGGGTCACGTCGGCCACGCGGAACGACATGTCCGCCGTCACCTTCGTGTCACTGCCGGCCCCCTGCGTGCCGATGCCCTCGACCCAGGTTCCGCTCCACGGCACCCAGACTCCGACGATCGCGCCGGACGCCCCGGCGGAGGTCATCGCCTCCTGCACTGCGGTCTGCAGCTGGTCGACGGTCTCCTTCGGCAGCTTCGCGTCGACCTGCTCGGGCGGGGTGTAGCTGAACGTCGACTCACCGCCGGAGCATCCCGTGAGGATCAGAGCGAGTGCCGCGGCTGCGCCGACGACGGCGCGCAGACGGCGCGACGAACGATGCTGCATGGATGCCTCTCCCGTGACTATGCCCCGATTCTAGGATGCGGATGCTGGGAGCGAGCCTTGCCGGGCCGTGCGTCAGCTGCCGATCGCCGACTGCTCGGCCCGCCTCGCCTCCCAGGCCTCGCGCATGAAGCGGGTGACGTCCGGATCGACGCGGATGTCGCTGGGCCGCAGCGGCCGGCTCAGGTAGAGGCCGTCCAGCGAGGTGAGTCGGCTGAGCGCGACGTACGTCTGACCGGGGGCGAACGCGCCGGACCCGAGGTCGATGACCGCGCGGTCGTAGGTCTTGCCCTGCGACTTGTGGATAGTCACAGCCCAGGCCAGCCGCAGCGGGAACTGCGTGAACTCCGCCACGACCTCGCGGCTGAGCGTCTTGGTCCCGGGGTTGTAGGCGTAGCGGAACCTCTCCCAGACGGCGGGCTCGACATCGACCTCCTCGCCGTCCAGGTCGACGCGCACCGCGCCGCCGAGGATGCGGGTGACCGTGCCGATGGAGCCGTTCACCCAGCGCGGCGGTTCGCCCTGCATGGCGGTGTCGTTGCGCAGGAACATGACCTGCGCGCCGACCTTGAGCTTGAGTTCCAGCTCGGCCGGGTAGTTCCCCTCACCGCGGCCGAAGTCGCCGTTGACCTCGGCGGCGGCGGTCTGCTCCCGTCCGGACAGCGCCTGCAGATGCCGGGTGTTGATGCGCGTCACGATGTCGTTGCGTGTCGCGAGCGTGATGATGGGCACCTCGCCGGGCTCCGGCTCGGGCGCGGGACGTGCGCCCTGGCTGTTCAGGACGCCGGCGATCTCGGCGGTCACCCGGCCGTAGCGCACCGCGTTCAGCATCTGCTTGAACCCGTCGTCGGACTGGCGGTGGATGTGCACCAGCTCGCGCACGTGCAGCTGCGCGCCGTGCGCGCCGATGTCGAGCATCGGCGCCGTGTCGCCGGACCCTGAGCCTGACGAAGGGTGTCCGCCGGTCCACACCTTCGCGTCGAAGAACCAGAACGAGCGGTAGTGGTCCTGGATGTAGCGCAGCTCGTCGCCCCGTGGAGGCACCGGCGCCAGCTGGTACGGGTCGCCGAACATCACCACCTGCACGCCGCCGAACGGCTCGCCGCGGCGGCCCCTCGCCTGTCGGAGCGAGCGGTCGATGGCGTCCATCAGATCGGCGTTGACCATCGAGACCTCATCGATCACGAGGGTCTCGATCGCATTCAGGATGCGGCGGGTGCCGTCGTTCTGCTCGATGTCGCTGTCGGCGATCAGGCCGATCGGCAGCCGGAACAGCGAATGGATCGTCTGTCCCTCGACATTGAGTGCGGCCACGCCGGTCGGCGCGCAGATGGCGATCTGCTTCTTCGTGTTCCAGGCGAAGTGCTGCAGCAGCGTGGACTTGCCGGTGCCGGCGCGCCCGGTGATGAAGACGTGGTCGGAGGTGTCCTCGATCAGCCGGAACAGCTCGAGCTGTTCCTCGGAGAGCGGCGGCAGAGACACGACCCCATGTTAAGCGCTCGGGCGGCACGCTCGGCTTCATCCCAGCGGCCCGCTCTTAGACTGACGCCATGGTGCAGCCGGAGGGGAGCGCGCCGCGGCGCCCGCGCCTCGGCATGGATCTGACGATCCTGGCTCTGATCGGCGTCCTCCTCATCGCCGCCCTCGGTGCCGGCGGCGCTGCGCTGTACCAGCAGTACTACAGCCCTGCCGCGTTCGTCTCGCGCTACCTCGATCTGCTGGCGTCCGGAAGGGCGGCGGATGCGCTGCGCGTGCCCGGCGTGGCCGTCGACCGCACCGTGCTCGAAGCCGCGGGTATCGACGGCAATGCGTCCGAGGCGCTGCTGCGCCGCGCCGCGCTCGCACCGCTGACCGATGTCCGCCTCGAGACCGAGCAGAACGGCGGGGTCTACCGGGTCAGCGCCGACTATCAGGCCGCAGGGCACAGCGGGACGACCGAATTCGAGATCGTGCAGGACGGCTGGGTGGGGGTGGCCCCGAACTGGCGGTTTGCGAAGAGCCCGCTGGCCGAGATCGAATTGGTCGTGCGCGGCGCCGACGTCTTCTCCGTGAACGGCTTCGAGCTCGACCGGCGCCAGGTGGCGATCACCGGGGCCGAGGCTGCGCCCCTCGAGCCTGTGCACCTGCTGGTGTTCACACCCGGCGTGTACTCGGTCACGGTCAAGACCCCTATCGCCTCCTCCCCCGGCGTCAGCGTGCTGGCCGACGCACCTCTGACGCACACGCCGGTCGACGTGCAGACGCAGCCGACGAAGAAGTTCCGCGATGTCGTGCAGCAGCGGGTCGAGCAGTTCCTCACGACGTGCACGACGCAGAAGGTGCTGCAGCCCACGGCCTGCCCGTTCGGACTGGAGGTGCGCAACCGGCTCGCGCCCGACTCGCTGCCGATGTGGTCGATCACCGAGCAGCCGCAGGTCTCCGTCATCCCGGACGGTGCGAACTGGCGGATCAAGCCGTCCGACGCGGTGGCGCACATCGAGGTCGACATCCAGTCGCTGTTCGACGGTTCGATCGAGCACGTCTCGGAGGACGTGCCGTTCTCGGTCGACGGCACGATCACGATCCTCGCCGACGGGTCGGCATCGATCCGGGTCGGCACGCCGGCCGGCCCCGACCTGGACTGATCGGCCCGCCCGCATCCGGGGCGCGTCGAACCCTCAACGCCCCGCGCGCTCGCGCTCCGCATCGCGGCGGTCTCGCTCCGCGAGGGCCGCGAGCTTCGCGTTGTACTCCTCGAGCTCTGCATCCCCGGTGCGATCCGCGTGGCGGTCCTGGCGTCGCTGCATCCGCTCGTCCGATCGCGACCACTGGATCGCGACGGTGATCGCGACGATCAGCGTCGGGATCTCGCCGATCGACCAGGCGATGCCGCCGCCGACGTACTGGTCCTCCAGCGGAGGCGCCCCCCAGGTGCGGCCCATCGAGCCGAACCACTCCGCGACGATCAGTCCGGTCTGCATCATGATCGCGATGCCGAAGAACGCGTGCATCGCCATCACCGCGATCAGGGTGATCAGCCGGCCGGCGTAGGGCAGCCGGTACGGCACCGGATCGATGCCGATGAGCGACATCACGAACAGGTATCCGGTGAGCAGGAAGTGGATGACCATCCACTCGTGGCCGAGGTGGTCGTACATCGACCAGCGCACCAGGTCGGTGAAGTAGAACGCCCACAGCGACAGCACGAACAGCCCGGCCGCGACGAACGGATGCGTGAGCACGCGCGCGTACGGGGAGTGCACGGCCCACATGATCCACTCGCGACCGCCGCGGGTGCCGTCGTCGCGCTTGTGGATCGCGCGCAGCGCGAGCGTGATCGGGGCGCCGGAGACCAGCAGCAGCGGGATCGCCATGCTCAGCAGCATGTGACCGAGCATGTGCACGCTGAACAGGTAGTCCTGGTAGGCGTTCACCGACCCGCTGGTCACCCAGACCAGCATCAGCATGCCCAGCACCCAGAAGATGGTGCGGTGGATCGGCCAGCGGTCGCCGCGCTGCCGCAGCCGTCGCACGCCGACCAGGTAGAACACCAGTCCGAATCCGGCCACGACCACCCAGAGGATGTCGATGTCCCACGACGTGAGCCAGCGGATCGGCGTCAGCTCGGGCGGCAGCGGAGAGTCGGTCAGGCGCTCGGCCGGGGAGCGTCCGGGAGCCGCCTCCTCGCCGACCGGCGGGGGCGTGCGGGCCAGTGCGGCTGCAGCACCGGAGGCGAGGCCGATCAAGGCGAGCTCGCCGAGCAGCAGCATCCAGAACGTGCGCCGCGGGTGCTCCCCCTCGAGGTGCGGGATGAGCCGCATGCGGTACCAGGCGCCGAGCAGGCCGAGTGCGCCGAGCAGCGCGGCCTTGGTGATCACGATCAGGCCGTACGGGCTGAACAGCTGGTCCCAGGTGCCGATCGCGACGACCGAGCGCGCCACGCCCGAGACGGCGACCACGATGTAGGCCGCGAGCGCGATCGACGAGTAGCGGCGCACCAGGGTCGCGAGGTCGGACACCCGCCCGCGCAGCAACACGAGCAGCAGCAGGCCGCCGATCCAGGCCGCCGCCCCCACGGTGTGCAGCAGGATCGCATTGACCGCGATGTTGTGCCCGGCGACGTCACCGGAGTGCCCCTGCGTCGCGTTCGGCAGGAAGGATGCCGCAGCGAGCAGGGCTGTGAAGAACACGGCGGTCCAGCCGCGCGCGGCGAACGCGATCACGGTCACCGCCGCGCCCATCAGCACGGTGACCAGCCAGGCCTGGCCGAGCGGCAGTTCGATGAGGAAGCGCCCCAGCTGCTCGCCGAACTGCGGACCGAGGCTGAGCTTCGCGTTGAACGCGGCGAGGAATGTGAAGAACGCGCCGGCCGCGGACGCGACGGTGAAGACCGCCGCCCCGACGGATGCCGTGTCGACGGCGAGCTCGAAGTTCTTGGTGC
This sequence comes from Microbacterium bovistercoris, assembly GCF_003387575.1. GTDB lineage: Bacteria > Actinomycetota > Actinomycetes > Actinomycetales > Microbacteriaceae > Microbacterium > Microbacterium bovistercoris. Next base: position 272,778 of record NZ_QUAB01000048.1, read on the forward strand.
CGGACTTCAGCGCGAAGAGCGCGAGCACCAGCGGTCCCAGCATCGCAGCCGCGGCGAGGTTGCCGAGCATCTTGGTCGCGGGAAGCGCCCAGCGCACGACCGCCCCCGGGTCTGCGAAGACCAGCTCCGCCGCGCCGCCGCCGTACACGAGGGCGACCACCAGCGCCGCCGCCGAGGCGAGGACGAGGGTCGCGATGCCCGCGAGGCGGTAGGTGTTCACCCCTCAAGCCTAAGCGGGGCGCTGGGTCCCTTCCGTCGTCCGTCCAGCCGGCGTCGCAGCTGCAGGCACCAATGACATCCGCAGGCGCGGATGGCCCCGGGCTGCCTGCAGACGTCCGCTCTGCCTGCAGACGTCGCATGCCAGACGAGAGGGCGGATGCCTGGATACACGAAGGCCGCCGCCCCGGAGGGCGACGGCCTTCGTGAAGAGGCTGCTTACTTGACGGCGGCCTTGAGCTTGGAGCCGGCGGTCACCTTGACGCGCTTGCCGGCCGGGATCTTGATCTCGGCGCCGGTCTGCGGGTTGCGGCCGGTGCGAGCGGCGGTCGCGACCTGCTCGAACGAGATCCAGCCCGGGATCGAGACCTTGCTGCCCTTGGCGACGGCGTCCGAGACGGAAGCGAACAGCGCGTCGAGGACACCCGAGACGGTGGCCTGGCTCTGGCCCGTGGCGGAAGCGATGCCCGCGACGAGCTCGGTCTTGGTGATGGACTTGTCAGCCATGTCATCCTCCAGCGACGAGATCCGTCGCATTCGTTGGTGTGCGGAAGGCGGCTGCCCCCCGGTTGGTCGGTACGACCGTGACGACAGTACCAACCTGGCCGGTGTTTTCCGCGTCATTTCGCGGGTTTCGGGCGATTTTCGTGGCGTGTCGCGTCACATCTGTCACAGCAGTCACAGATTGCGGCACCCCGAGACCCTGTCTTCGCTCTCACTGGGGAGGAACCCGCACGCTCGGGAGGAGTGTTTCGCGAGAGGTTTCCTCCCGAACAGGGGACTTCCGCCCGAGCGGGCGCTCGCAAGCGGCCCTGCGGTTCAGGCGGCGAGGTGCAGACGCTGGGCGATCGCCGCGAGGATCAGGGACTGCACCTGCGGCCAGTGATCCATGAGCTGCCCATAGCTGATGCGGATCACGTGATAGCCGTGCAGTCTCAGCAGGGCGTCGTGTGCGATGTCGCTGTCACGCTGCGCGCCGACGTGATGTCCACCGTCGATCTGCACGACCAGCCTCTCACCGATCAGGAAGTCCACGGCGTGCCCGAGGATCCACACCTGCGGCACGATCTGCACGTTCAGCCAGCGCAGTCGAGTGCGGAAGATCGTCTCCGTTCCGGCATCCGCGAACGGCGTCGCCGCCTGAAGGAGAGCCCGCGCATCCGCCGGCAGCGGCGCGCCGGCGAGGATGCCCGCATCGACGAGGCCCTTCCGCAGCGCGGACTCCCATACGGCGAGCGCCGCCTCGTGCGGCTGACATCGGGCGATGAGGACGAGTGCGTTCTCGAGTGAGTCCTCGCAGCGGTCCGGGTCGCGCGGAAACAGAGGCGAGCGCCAGTGGATCGTTCCGCGGGCGATCTTCGCATGCCCGGAGTGCGGGGATGCCGCGACGTGCGGCTCCGCCGCATCGAGCACCCACAGCCCGCGCCGCTCGGCCAGGGTCACGCAACTGAGCACGACGCCCCGACGGGCGGCAGCCACCAGCATCCGATCGGCGTCCGGAACGGCGACCCATCCGCGACGGACTGTGATGATGCCGCCCGCCTCGCGCGCCTTGCGCAGGGCATGCGCGCTGACGCCCGCACGGTGCAGCGCCTCCACCCGCGCGACGCCGCCCCGACTGCGCACTTCGTCTTGGGGATCCATGCGTTCGATCCTCGGCTCGTCGGATCGGAGCATCGTGCGCGGGTGACGCGATTGTGGACAGTTCGACGTGGAGGCCTGCTGTGGATGGAGAGTGCAAACGCCATGCCCGGGAGGAGGTCTCGCGCTCGGGAGGAGCATCCGCGCAAGATTCTCCTCCCTGACAGGGGACTTCCTCCCGAACCGGCGCGCGCAGGCGAACGCGGCGCCTGTTGACAGGTCCGGACACGCAGAAGGGGCGAGGATCCGAAGATCCCCGCCCCTTCTGTAGGAACTGTGCTTACCAGCTCGACTTGGTCACGCCGGGCAGCTCGCCACGGTGCGCCATGTCACGGAAGCGGACACGCGAGATGCCGAACTTCGTGAGGACACCGCGCGGGCGACCGTCGATGACGTCGCGCGAGCGCACGCGCACCGGCGAGGCGTTGCGCGGCAGCTTCTGCAGGCCGACACGGGCGGCCTCGCGCTGCTCGTCGGTGGAGTTCGGCGAGACGAGCGCCTTCTTCAGCTCGGCACGACGCTCGGCGTACCGATCGACGATGACCTTGCGCTGCTCGTTCTTGGCGATCTTGCTCTTCTTAGCCATGGATCAACGCTCCTCTCGGAATTCGACGTGCTTGCGGACCACCGGGTCGTACTTCTTCAGCACGAGGCGGTCGGGGGTGTTGCGACGGTTCTTCTTGGTCACGTAGGTGTAACCGGTGCCCGCCGTCGAGCGGAGCTTGATGATCGGACGGACGTCCTGTGCCTTCTTGGCCATTAGAGCTTCACACCCTTCGCCTGGAGGTCCGCGACGACCTTGTCGATGCCGCGGGCGTCGATCACCTTGATGCCCTTGGCGGACACGTTCAGCGTGACCTTACGGCCGAGCGACGGAACAAAGTAGGTCTTCTTCTGCACGTTCGGGTCGAAGCGGCGCTTCGTCCGGCGGTGCGAGTGCGAGACGTTGTGACCGAAGCCGGGAACAGCACCGGTCACCTGGCACACTGCTGCCATGTTGTGACTCCTTCTATACCGTGAGACCGGACGGTCTCACCCAAGATCCCTTGTCTGCGTGCCGGTCGGCGACCAGCACACGAACTGCACGCCAGGAGAGCGCGCAGACGAAGAGCAATCCTAGCACGGGCCGGATCACTTCTCCGAACCGGCCACCATGCCCTTGATGAAGTAGCGCTGCAGCACCAGGTAGACCACGAGCACCGGCAGCACCGAGATGAGGGATGCTGCGGCCGCGGCGCCCAGGTCACTGGACGAGGTCGCGAAGAAGGTGCCGATGGCCGGGGCGATCGTGCGCAGCTCCGGACTGCGCATCAGGAAGACGCTCAGCGCGTACTCGTTCCACACGGCGACGCTGGTGAGGATGACCACCGTCGCCGTCACCGGCTTCAGCATCGGGAAGACGATGCGGAACAGCACCTGCACGGCGTTGGCGCCGTCCACCGCCGCAGCCTCCTCGATCGAGATCGGCAGCCCGCGCATGAACGCCGTGTAGAGGAAGATCGCCAGCGGCAGCTGCATCGCCGTCATCACCAGGATGGTGCCCCAGTAGGTGTTCACGCCCTTCATCTGCACGAGCATCGAGTACAGCGGCACCAGGATCGACAGCGGGGGCACCATGATCAGCCCGACGATCCCGGCCAGCACCAGCCTGTTGCCGATCGTCGCGCGGCGTGCGAGCGGATAGGCGGCGAGCGCGCCGATCACGCACACCAGCACCGTGGACACCACCGTGACCAGGGCGCTGTTGCCGATGGCGCGCAGGATGTGGCCCTGCTGCACCGCGGTGGCGAAGTTCTGCAGGTACCAGTCGCCGAACGGGAACAGCCACTGCGACGACAGGTCGCTCTTCGCCTTCAGCGACGTGGTGACGGTGATGTAGAACGGCAGCAGCTGCAGCAGCACGGCCAACAGCAGACCGAGTCCGATCGCGAGCTTCGCGCCCAGTGACAGCCGGGTCTTCACAGCTGCTCCAGTCGCCGGCGGTTGAGCACGGTGTTCAGCACCAGGGTGAACACCGCGATGAGCAGGAACAGGGCGACCCCCATCGCCGAGGCGTACCCGGCACTCTGGTTGTCGAAGTACACCTTCGCGATCAAGGTCGACACCGAGTTGGTGGAGTACCCGGGCCCGCCTCCGGTGAGCACCATGATCACATCGAACAGCTTCAGTCCGCCGATGAGGTTCAGCACGATGCTGGTCGCGAACGCGGGCTGCAGCATGGGCACGGTGACGTGCCGGAACGTCTGCCAGGCGGATGCTCCGTCGAGCGTCGCCGCCTCGAAGTACATCGTCGGGATCGACTGCAGCCCCGCCAGGTAGATCACCATCGAGATGCCGACGAACTGCAGCGAGTTCACGATCACGATGAGCAGCACGGCCCGGCCGGGCTCGGCCAGCCAGGCCGTGCGCTCCCCTCCCAGCGCGATGACGAGGTCGTTCAACCCTCCCGAGTTGTACGAGAAGAACAGGTAGTACATCGTGCCCATGACCACCGGCGACACCAGCACGGGCAGGTAGATGATGGCGCGCGCCAGGTTGCGACCGCGGATGGCCCGGTCCAGCGCCAGCGCCAGCGCGAGGCCGATGATCTGCTGCAGGATCGTCGATCCGACGCCGTAGATCACGGTGTTCCACAGTGCGGTGCGGAAGTTCTCGTCCTGGAACAGCCGCAGGTAGTTCGCCGCCCCCACGAACGAGCGGTCGGGCGTGTAGCCGTCCCAGTCGGTCAGCGACAGGATGACGCCGTTCACCAGTGGCCAGAGCATGAAGACGCCGAGCACCGCGATCGCGGGGAGGTAGAGCACGTTGAGCCCGGGCCCCGCGAAGCGGGGAGTCCCCCCGGCTCCCCGCTTGCGTCTACGCACCGTCCCCCCGGCGGTGGCAGTCATCACTTCTGCAGCGAGTCGTAGCTCGACTTCATCTGCTTGGTGGCATCCTCCGGTGACATCTGGCCGGTGATCACACCGTCCGTCGTGGTGACCATGGTGTCCCAGATGCCGTTGGGCAGGTACACCCGGTCGAAGTAGGGCATCAGCGGATAGTCGCCGGGCTTGACGAACGTCTCGTAGCTCTCGGTGAGAACGCCGAGATCGCTGGTCGCGTCGGTCAGACCCGGGATGCCGCCGATCGAACTGGCGAGCTTGGACTCGTTCTCCGGCTCGGCGAGGAAGGCGATGTAGTCCAGCGCCTCCTCCTTGTGCTCGCCGTCTTTGGCGACACCGTAGGCGCGCCCCTCGCCGCCGACCAGGAACGGCTCGCCCTCCTTGGAGGGGATGGGCATGTAGCCGATGTTCGCATCGGGGTTGAAGCCGAGCGCGGTCGCCGCCAGATAGTTCTGCACGAAGATGAAGCCCGTCTTGCCCTCGGCCAGCGCACGTCCGAGGTCGTCGGTCGTCGCGGCCGAGTAGTCCGGATTGAAGTAGCCCGCCTTCTGCCAGGCGGCGACGTTGTCGAGGATCTCGGCGTAGCCGGCCTCGTCGAAGGTGCCGTCCTTGAAGCCCTCGAACTGCTCCTCGGTGAAGTCACCCGAACCGATGAAGTCGGTGATGTTCCCGGCGAACCAGCTGTCCTTCCCCGAGGACGAGATCGGGATGACCCCGGCATCCTTGAGCGTCTTCAGCGCGGCGTCGAAGTCATCCCAGCTCTTCACCGACGCCGGGTCGATGCCATTCGCCTCGAGCACGTCGCGGTTGTACATGATGCCCGCGACGTCGGTGTCGATCGGCAGGGCGAAGAACTGCCCCTCGTCGTTCTTCATCGCCGGCGCCAGCGCCTCGTTGAAGTTCTTCGCCCACGGCTGGGTGTCGAGCGGCTCGAGGAACTGGCTGTACCGCAGCAGCGACCAGCCGTGCGTGGCCCAGATGTCGGGCACGTCGCCGGAGGCGAGGCGCACCTTCATGTCGGCCTCGTAGGTGTCGGTCGACGGCACCAGTTCGATCTGCACGTCCGGATGATCGGCCTCGTACTTCTCGGTGATCTCGGTGAGCACCTTGAGAGACGGGTCGGTCGCACCGAAGTTGGTCTGCATCTCGAGCTTGGCGGAACCGCCGGAGTCGCCCGATCCGCCATCACCGGAGCATCCGGTGAGTGCAAGGGCGATGGCGGCGAGAGCCGCGACGCCCGCAAGGGTGGACTTCATCGTTCTTCCTCACTTATCGGATGCGGGACAGGTTACCCGCGTAGACAACGGAAGCGCAAGAGGCAATGATGCTTCGTTATTCCGCATTATTCCGGGCATCCACTCCTGTTGACACGCGTAGACTCACGGTGTCAGAATTCGATTCATGTCGTTCTCTCTGGGCATCGTCGGTGCTGGCCAGTTCTCTGGCCAGTTCGCCACGCTCTTCCATCACCACCCCGATGTCTCAGCCGTGTACGTCACCGACCTGATCTCCGAGCGCGCGGATGAGCTCGTGCGCACCGCCGGTTTCGCCGGCACGTTCTCCGACTTCGACGAGATGCTGGCATCACCCGTGGATGCCGTGGCGATCTTCACGCAGCGCTGGACGCACGGGCCTCTGGTGGTCAAGGCGCTGCGCGCCGGCAAGCACGTGTACTCAGCGGTGCCGATGGCGATCTCCGCCGAGGAGATCGCCGAGATCATCGACGTCGTGCACGAGACCGGCCTCACCTACATGATGGGTGAGACCAGCTACTACAACCCGGCGACGGTGTTCGCCCGCAAGAAGCTCGCATCCGGCGAGTTCGGTCGCCTGTTCTACGGCGAGGGCGACTACGTGCACGACATGGATCTCGGGTTCTACGAGGCCTACCAGTACTCCGGTGGCGAGAACTGGAAGTCGACCGCCAGCTATCCCCCGCTGCTGTACCCCACGCACTCCATCGGCGGTGTGCTCGGCGCCTGGCCCACGCACGCCACGGCGGTCTCGGCGGTCGGCGTCGTGGACGCTCGCGGCGACGGGGTGTTCGACCGCGCGGTGAGCCAGTTCGACAACGACTTCTCCAATGCCACCGCGCTGTTCGAGCTCGCAGCGGGCGGCTCGATGCGCATCAACGAGTTCCGGCGAGTGGGCTACCCCTCGCACCTGCGCGAGTCGCGTTTCCGCTGGTTCGGCACCGAGGGCTCTTTCGAGCAGCTCGCTCTGACCACGGTGTGGCAGACCAGGGAGGGCGTGGAGGACATCTCCGCGCAGATCGACACCCACGCATCCCTCTCCCCCGACGACCCGTCGCTCGCCCATGTCGCGCCGGCGCTGCGCGACGCCTTCGTCTCGGGGTACGCGGCCGTGCACGACCGCGAGCGCATCCCGGTCGAGATCCGCTCGCTGCACAACGGGCACGAGGGCAGCCACCACTTCCTCGTGGACGACTTCGTCCGCGCGGTCGTGGACGGCACCCTGCCGCCGGTGAACGCCTGGCAGGCCGCGCGGTTCACCCTGCCCGGCGTGATCGCGCACGAGTCGGCGCGCCGCGGCGGCGAGCGCCTGAGCATCCCCGACCTGGGCGACGCCCCTGGTACCTCCCATGTCTGATGAGCACACCCGCCGCGCGCGTACGGTGACGCGTGCGGACGTCGCGCGCTACGCCGGGGTCAGCACCGCCGTGGTGAGCTATGTGCTCAACGACGGGCCGAAGCCGGTCGCCCCGCTCACCAGGGAGCGCGTGCTCGACGCGGTGAAGGTGCTCGGCTACCGGCCCAACGCCGCCGCACGAGCGCTGTCCAAGGGCTCGTCCGACATGTTCGGCATGCTCGTGGTCGACAGCCGCAACCCGTTCTTCGCGCAGCTCTGCCACGCACTCGGCGAGGCGGCCGCCCAGGACGGGCGGACGCTGCTGATCGTGAACACGGATCGCGAGCACACCACGGCCGCCGATCAGATCCACGACCTCACCGCACGTCAGATCGGCGGACTGATCATCGCCGACCTGCTGACCGCCGCCGAGCAGGCGCTGGTCGAGAATCTCGGCATCCCGGTGGTGCTGATCAACCAGTACGCGGGCGCCGTCGGCGTGCCCGCGCTCGGCGCGGACTTCCGCGACGGGGCACGACGGGCGGTGGAGCACCTCGTGGGGCACGGCTACCGCAGCATCGCGTTCATCGGGAGCGCGAGCATCTTCGACGACCGTGAGCGCGGCTGGGGAGACGCGCTCACGGCGGCCGGTCTTCCGCTGGGGGCCCGGATCCACGCGCCGTTCTCGTACGAGGGCGGCTATCAGGCGGGGATCGAACTGGCGGATGCCGCGGAACGGCCACGTGCCGCCTTCGCGGCATCCGACCAGGTCGCGGTGGGGCTTCTGGCCGCACTGCACGCGCGCGGGCTGCGCGTGCCGGAGGATGTCGCGGTCGTCAGCTTCGACGGCACCGACGCGGCCGAGTACGCCTGCCCGCCGCTGACCACGACCGCGCAGCCCATGGCCGAGATGGCGCGGGAGGCGATCCGCCTGCTTCAGGCCGGCGATGCGGAGCCGGGATACCGGGCGTTCCCGACCGCGCTGGTCGTGCGCCGCTCCTGCGGCTGCGAGTAGTCCCGCTCGCGTTGGCACGCTCGTCGCGAGATGGTTCGCTCGCCGCGCTCGCTCAGCGGACGGCGTTCGCCGCGGCGGCCTCGGCGGCGCCTCGACCCCAGCGGAACGGTGAGACCGTGCGGTCCTCGGGGATCCAGAAGCGCCACGGATAGGCATCCGTCCCGGCGAGGCCCGCGACGCCGACGCGCGGCCCCGCGGCGATCTCGGCGAGCGGCTCGCCGAGCAGCAGCGCGGCTGTCGCACCGTGCTGCGGGATGCCCGTGATCGCGTCGATCCCGTCGTGCAGCGGATGCCGCAGACCCATGACCTGGCCGAGGCGGCCGGGTCCGCGGGCCAGGTCGCGGCCGGTGCGACCGGAGCGAGCGGACGCGACATCCACTCCGCCGATGATCTCGCCGGCGCGCAGCAGGACACCGCCCGCCTCGCCCTCGGTTCCGCAGACGATATTGATGCAGGAGTGGATGCCGTGGCTGAGGTACACGTACACGTGACCCGGCTCGCCCCACATCGTGGCGTTGCGCGCGGTGCGCCCCATCCTCGCGTGCGATCCGGGGTCGGGAAGCGATCCGGTGCCCTTGCCGTGGTACGCCTCGACCTCGGTGATGCGCAGGCGCACCTCGGCGTCGTCCACCGTCGTGATCAGCTCGGCACCGAGCAGCCTCGGCGCCACGTCGACGGGGAGGCCGACCAGATCGGCGCGCGTCGCCCGGCGCAGCGCGCTCATGGCTGCGGGGCGCTTCCGCACCACGACACGTCGAAGCCGGAGAGTGTGACCAGCTGATCGCCGGTGCGCAGGTCGAGCAGGGTCGTGTGCAGCGTGGTCGGCAGCGGCAGCAGCAGTTCGTCGTAGGGGTTGTTCGCGACGTCGGGCGCGACGGTCACCGCGGCGTACTGCCCGCTCGGCGACGCGCACATCTGGATGATCGACGAGTCGTCGCCCACCTCGAACACCGGCGTGGCTGCGCCATCCGGGTCGACCTGGATCACGGCCTGACCGGTCGGGGCGCCGGAGTCGTTGCGCTGCACGACGTGCTGCAGGGTGCCGTCCGGGAAGGGCACGATCTCGGAGGGCGTTCCGTAGTCGGGGTCCGTCGCCGGCAGCGGCGTCTCGGTGCCGTCCTTCAGTGAGAGCTCGATGAACGTGCCCTCGGTACGCTCGATGATCGCCGTGTCGCGGGTGGTGCCGAGCAGTTCGGCCACGAGGCCGAAGTCCTGGGCGGGTGCGTCACCGGCACGGTCGTCGAGGGTCAGCGCGTTCGCGAAGTCGACGAACAGCACCTTCGACGAGTCCGGCACGAACTCCCAGTCCGAGACGCCGACGTCCTCGCCACCGACCTGCACGACGGCGGGGCCGCTCGAGCCGTCCAGGGGCTGCGTCACCAGCACGCTGGCCCGCCCGCTGGTCTCGGTGACGTCGGCGTCCGAGTAGGTGTATCCGACAAGCCCGCCACGGTCGGAGACCTGAAGGCTGGTGATGAAGCCGTCGCCGGGGAGCTTCAGATCGCGCTGCCTGTCGCCCTTGCGGTCCATGACGACCAGGCGGGATCCGCCGTCCTCCTCGACCACGACGACGAGGTTGTCGGGCGTGGCCCGGAAGTCGACGATCCTCGAGCTGGAGAAGACCGGCACGCCGTTCTCGCCGGACAGGTCGGAGGTGAAGATCTTGTCTTTCTCGTCGCTGCGCTGCAGCAGGAAGATCTGCGACTTCGGCGTGGTGAAGATCGTGGTGAGGTCTGCCGTCGGACTGCCTCCCTGCGCCGCTGCATCCTCGACGGTGACCGTGAACTCCGTCGTGTCGTCCAGGGCCTCGGTGAAGCGGATGCCGAGGCTGCTGCCGTCGACCTCGACGGTGAACGGGACGGCGGGCTCGACGCTCACCTGAGAGGCGTCGACGGCGGCGAGGTCGTGGTTCGTGTCGAAGGTCAGCGTCGTGCCGGGTGCCTCGACGGCGCGCTCCGGATCGACGTCGACCCCCAGCACGCGCAGCGACTGCGAGAACACGAACGCGAAGACGCCGCCGGCGATCAGCAGCACCGCAGCGACCGCGGCGAGCACGATGTAGAGCAGGCGACGTCGCCGGTAGGCCGAACCGTCGGATTCCGGTGCAGCCGCCGGCTCCCACGGGATCGGCTCGAGGCGGGAGACCGGGGTGGTCGGCGTGGGGACGGCGGGAGCGGCATCCTGCGCAGCCGACGACCGACGCGGGCCGGGTGCCGGGTGGCGCCGACCCGGAGCGGCGTCGGCTTCCGCCGCGGCCGCAGCAGCGGCGGCGGCGGCGGCATAGACGGCGGCACGCTGCGGATCGGATGCCGGCGCGGCCTGCAGCAGGCTCTCGTCCTCCTGACCCATGAGCTCAGGGCGGATCGGTTCACCGCCTGTGTCTCTGCGGCGCAGGATCGCCGGGGTCCGAGGCGCACGCTCCGGCTCACTCGGGGCCTGCTCGGCGGCGATCCGCGCGGTGCGCTCGTCCTCGGGCTCCGGCCCCATGATCTCCGGACGGATCGGCTGTCGGCCCGTGGGGCCGGGCGCGGGAGCACCAGGGGCGGGAACGCCCGGCGCATCGGAGGCGGGAACACCCGGCGCACCGGTGGCGGGAACGCCGGGTGCGGACGCGCCGGCTCCGGGCGCACCTGCTTCGGAGATACCCGCCGCGGGCAGGCCGGGCACGGGGGCGACGGTTCCGGGCACGCCGGGCACGGACCCGCCGGCAACGGACGGGCCGGTAGCCGAAGCGCCGGTGATGCCCGGTGAACGGGGGTCCGCAGGCGGGTCGGGCTCCGCAGCGACTGGCGCGGACTGCGGCGCCGACGCCGCGGCATCCGACTTCGCGGCATCCGTCTCCGCCGCACGGGCGGCCTCCTCCGCAGCCGCGCGCTGCGCGCGCAGCTGCGCGCGGGTGAGAGGCGCGTCGCCGTCGCCGCTCATGCGATGGACTCCGCCTTCTGCAGCATCCGGCCCGTCACTCGCCGGCGTCCTGACGGGCGGCGCAGTCGGCGCAGAGGCCGAAGATGTCGACGACGTGCTCGGCGTCGCGGAAGCCGTTCTGCGCGGCGGTGCGCTGCGCCCACTGCTCGACGTCCTTCGCCTCGATCTCGACGGTGAGGCCGCAGGAGCGGCAGATCAGATGGTGATGGTGGCCCTGCGTGGTGCACGCGCGGTACAGCGCCTCGCCCTCGGGGCTCTGCAGCGAGTCGGCTTCCCCCGATGCCGCGAGACCCGCGAGCGCACGGTAGACAGTGGCGAGTCCGATGCCCGTGTTGGCCTCGCGGAGCGCGGCGTGCAGGCTCTGGGCACTCACGAAGCCCTGCGTGTCGCCGAGAGCATCGCGCACGCGTTCGCGCTGCCAGGTGTTCCGCTGAGCCATGCTCCGAGTCTAAGCCGCGCCGGTGTGGGATGCCTGGGCCGGGACTCCCCCTGCTCCGGGCCGGCGGGGCGGGCGCGCGTCAGGCGCGGATGCCGGCGATGATCGCGTCGACGGCGGATGCTGCGAGCCGGCGCTGCTCGGAGAGCGACATCGCGGCCAGCGGCCCGTGCAGGCACAGCTCGGCGAAGCCGTGCACCGTGGCCCAGCACGACCAGGCCGCTGCGGGTGCGGCATCCGCCGGCAGTGCGCCCTGCGCGACCAGGTCGCCGAGGGCGGCGGCGAGCGCGCGGAACGCGGGGGTCGTCGCGATGTCCTCCGGCCCGAGGGTCCGGCCTCCGAAGAACGCGACCGAGAACCAGCCGGGCTCGTGCAGGGCGAAGTCGATGTAGGCGAGCCCGATCGTGCGCAAGCGCGCAGCCGGATCGGAGGCCTCCCCCGCCGCCATCGATGCGGCGACCTGCTCGAGGATCGCCGCCGCGACCGCCTCACGCAGCGCGGCGAGGTTCGGATAGTGCCGGTACGCGGCGTTCGGCGAGACCCCGGCGCGCCGGGTGACCTCGCGCACCGAGAGCGCGTCGATGCCGCCCTCACGGGTCGCGTCGAGGCCGGCCTCGACCAGCGCCGCCGCAAGACCGCCGTGATGATACGCCACGCCCTTGCCCTCCCGACGTTCGATGTGTACGGTGTGAACATATCAGATGTGGACACCGTGAACATAGGAGTGAACATGACTGCGCTTCCCCCTGTCGTCGACGAGCAGACCTGGCGCGAAGCCCTTGCCGAACTGCGTGTCCGCGAGAAGGCCGCCACCCGTGAACTCGATGCGATCGCCGCCGCGCGCCGTCGGCTGCCCGCCGTGAAGATGCCCGAATACCACCTGACCGCTGAGGACGGCTCCACTGTCACGCTCGCCGACGTCTTCGACGGGCGCAGCCAGCTCGTCGTGTACAACCACATGTGGACCGACGGCGCCACCTGGCAGTGCTCCGGGTGCACCGGCGGCACGGCGCAGTTCGCTCGTCCCGACATCGTGGAGCCGCTGGACGCCCGGTTCGTCATCGTGACGAACGGACCGATGGACGAGATCCTCGCCTACAAGAAGCGCGTCGGGAATCTGATGACCTGGTACTCGTCCGCCGGCAGCCCGTTCGGTGCCGACGTGGACGCCGGCCCGAACGAGGGCTTCGGTTACAACGTGTTCCTGCGGGACGGCGAGGACGTCTATCGCACCTGGTACACCGAGGGCCGCGGTGCCGAGCAGTTCATGCTCACCTTCGCGATCGCCGACGTGCTGCCGTACGGCCGGCAGGAGGAGTGGCAGGACGTGCCGGACGGCTGGCCGCAGCATCCGACCTACGAGGGCTGGCCGTCGTCCAAGGACATCGCGGAGCGCTACGGCGACCCCACCGCCTGACCGTTCAGGCCGTGCGGCGCACGCGTCCGCGGAAGCGCTGCACGGCCCAGCATCCGAGGTAGATGAGGAACGAGATCGTCGTGATGTAGGGGCTCACCGGCAGCGTGCCGGCGAGCGCCAGCAGGATGCCGCCGACGGCGGCGACGAAACCGAACGCCGCAGAGAGCACCGGCACGGCGATCGGCCCCGCACTGACGCGCATCGCGGCGGCGGCCGGCGTGACCAGCAGCGCCATCACCAGCAGCGCGCCGATGATGTGCACCGCCACCGCAACGATCAGCCCGAGCAGAACCATGAACAGCAGGCTCACCGCGCGGGTGGGCACGCCGCGCGCCGCAGCCGACACCGGGTCGAGCGAGTCGAAGCGCAGCGGCCGCCACATCAGCAGAAGTCCCGCCAGCACCACCACCCCGATGCCGATCAGCCAGCCCAGGTCGGGACTCGACACGGCGACGATCTGCCCGGTCAGCAGGGTGAACCGATTCGCGCTGCGGCCGTCGTAGAGCGACAGGAACAGGATGCCGAGGCCGAGACCGAACGGCATCAGGACACCGACCAGCGAGTTGCGCTCCCTGGCACGGGTGCCGAGCAGGCCGATCACGACGGCCGCAACCAGTGCCCCGCCGATGGATCCGGCCACGACGCTGCCCCCGAAGAGCAGTGCGGCCGCCGCCCCCGCGAACGAGAGCTCGCTGATGCCGTGCACCGCGAAGGCGAGGTCGCGCTGCATCACGAACACGCCGATGAGGCCGCCGACCAGGCCGAGAACCGCGCCGGCGATGATCGAATTCGACAGCAGGACGACCAGTTCGCCGTAATCCTGGAACGAGAAGATGTCGCTCCAGTCGAGCGCGAGCGGGATCATGCGAAACCTCCCGGCACGTCGCCGATCTCGTGCTCATGGTCGTGCTCGTGCTCGTGCCTCGTCTCGGCATCCGGTGCCCCCACGACCACGAGGCGATCGCCGGCGCGCAGCACGAACACGGCGGTGCCGTAGAGGTCGGTCAGCACGTCGCTGCGCAGCACCTCCTGAGGGCGCCCCAGCACGAACCTGCCCGAGGCGATGTACAGGATGCGGTCGACCTTGCCCAGCAGCGGGTTGATGTCGTGCGTGACCAGCAGCACCGCGGCATCCTTCTCGCGACGCTGGCGATCGATGATGTCGATCACCGCGCGCTGATTGGCGAGGTCGAGGTTCGAGAGCGGCTCGTCGCAGAGCAGCAGTGCGGGCTGGTCGGCGAGCGCCTGCCCGACGCGCAGCCGCTGCTGCTCGCCGCCGGACAGCAGGCCGACGGGACGGTCGGCGAAGTCGGTCGCGCCGACGGCCGCGAGCAGCTCGTCGACGCGTTCGCGGTCACCGCGGTGCGGGATCGGCAGGCCGAACCGCGTTCCGTGCACCCCCAGGGCGACGAGGTCTCGCGCGCGCATCGACGTGTCGGCAGGGAAGGGATGCTGCTGCGGGATGTAGCCGACCCGCTTGTTGCCGGTGCGGATCGGCTCGCCCTCGAAGCGGATGTCGCCGGCGGAGAGCGGCTGCAGTCCGAGGATCGCCCTGAGCAGGGTGGTCTTGCCCGAGCCGGAGGGACCCAGCACGGCGATCAGTTCGCCGGGGTGCACGTCGAGGTCGAGGCCCGACCAGAGCTCGCGGTCCTCGCGGTGCAGCGCCGCGCCGCGGATCTCGAGGATGGGCGGGCTGTCGATGGGAGACCCCGGAACCCGCCGGCGCGCAGCGCCGCTCACCGGTCGAGGGCGTCGGCGAGGCTCTGGATCGCGTCGTGCATCCACTCAGCGTACGACTGATCCGCGGCGAGCAGCTCGCTGAACGGCACCACGGGGATGCCGACCTTCTCGGCCGCGCCGGTGACCTCGCCGGTCTCGCCGCCCGAGGTCTGCACGGTGGTGAGCACCGCATCGACCTGACGCGAGTCGATCAGCTTCCGCGCGGCGAGCAGGGTGGCCGGAGCGACGTCGTTGCCCTCCTCGACGGCCTCGGAGAAGCCGTCGGGGGTGACGTCGTCGAGGCCCATCGCCGCTGCGAGGTAGCCCGGCAGCGGCTCGGTCATGAAGATCGGGCGCCCCTCGTTCGCCTCGTGCAGCGTGCCGAGCTCCTTCTCGAAGGCCTCGAGCTCGGCGACGAGCTTCTCGGCGTTCTTCGTGTACTCGGACTCACCCTTCGGGTCGAGCTCGGTGAGGTCTTCGGAGACGTGCTCGACGACATGGATCATGGTGTGCACGTCGAACCACACGTGCTCGTTGAACCCCTCGATGTGATCGTGCCCCTCGTGGCCCTCCTCGCCGTCGTGGTCGGCGGCGTGATCCTCGTGCTCCTCCTCGGCCCCGGGGAAGTCATGCGAGAACTCGACGGCGGTGATCACCGTGGCATCCGAGCCGTCGCGGAGCGACTCCATGAAGGCGTCGTAGCCGCCGCCGTTCTCGATCACGAGATCGGCCTTGCTGACGGAGAGCCGGTCGCGGGCGGATGCCTCGTAGGAGTGCGGGTCCTTCGCGGCGTCGTCGATGATGCTCGTGACGTCGACCCTGTCGCCGCCGATGGTCGCGGCGATGTCTCCGTAGACGTTGGTCGAGGCGACGACCTGCACGCGGCCGTCATCGGATGTCGCCGGCGACGAGCATCCGCTCAGCGCGAGCGCGCCGATCGTGGTGGTCGCCGCCAGAATCGCCCATGCCGTCTTCTTCATGAGTACGACACTAACGGATATGAGAATCATTCTCAAAAGCGAAGGCGACCGCTGTCCTTCGACGGGCTCAGGACCCCATGGGTCGCTGAGCCCGTCGAAGCGGCAGTCAGCCCTTCAGCCAGACCGTGGTCTCCGCCGGCAGGACGCCCGGTTCGACCGGCCCGCTCACCAGCACGACCTCGCCGTCCAGCGGATACGGCTCGGTGCCGAAGTTCGTCACGACCTGCCAGCCGTTCGGCCGGACGAAGCGCAGCACGTCGTCGCGACCGGTCTCGATCCACTCGAGCTCCTCACCGGTCTGCAGCTCGTGCCGCAGCCGCAGCGCCTCGCGGTACAGGTTGAGCGTCGACCCGGAGTCAGCCGCCTCGACATCCACGGCGTGCTCCGAGAACCAGGCCGGCTGCGGCAGGTGCGCGCCGTCGGCGCCGAATCCGAACGAGGTTCCGGATGCCGTCCAGGGCAGCGGCACGCGGCATCCGTCCCTGCCGAGCCCGTCGAACGCGCCACCACGGAAGAAGGCGGGATCCTGACGCTGATCCGGCGCGATCGCCGCCACCTCGTGCAGGCCGAGCTCCTCACCCTGGTACATGTAGGTGCTGCCGGGCAGGCCGAGCAGCAGCATCGTCGCGGCGCGCGCCCGGCGCCCGCCACCCGCACGGTCCAGGCGCTCCTCCGGACCGCCTGCCGCCACCCACTCCGTGCCCTGCTTGACCGTTCGGCCGTTCAGCGCCGGAAGCCCGTACCGGGTCGCGTGCCTGGTCACGTCGTGATTCGACAGCACCCAGGTCGTCGACGATCCGGTCATCCGGGCCTGCGCGAGGTTGTCCGCGATGATCGTGCGGAACTGCGCGGCGTCGAAGTCGGCGACGAGCAGGTCGAAGTTGAAGGCCTGCCCCAGCCCCTCCGCCGATGCGTACTTCGCGCGGCGCTCGGGCGTCTCCACCCACGCCTCCGCCACAGCGGTGCGCGGCGGGTCGTACGAGTCGAACACCTCGCGCCACTGGGCGTACACCTCGTGCACGTCGTCGCGGTCGAACAGCGGGTGGTTACCGTCGCGCGGGATGGCCGCCAGCTCGGCGGTGGAGGGCAGCGGCTCGGTGAGGTCCTTCGTCAGCATGTGCGCGACGTCGATGCGGAATCCGTCGACCCCGCGGTCCGACCAGAACCGCAGCGTCTTCACGAAGTCCGCCCGCACCTCGGGGTTCGCCCAGTTCAGGTCGGGCTGCTCGACGGCGAAGTGGTGGAAGTACCACTGGCCGTCCTCCACCCGCTCCCAGGCGCCGCCGCCGAAGGTCGACTGCCAGTCGGTCGGCGGCTCCGCCCCGTCGGGTCCGGCGCCGTCCCGGAAGATGTAGCGGTCGCGGGCGGCGGATCCGCGTCCCGCGGCGAGCGCCTCCTGGAACCAGGCGTGCAGGTTCGACGTGTGGTTCGGCACGATGTCCACCACGACCTTGATCCCCCGCGCGTGCAGCGCCGCGACCATGGCGTCGAAGTCCGCGAGGGTGCCCAGCCGCGGATCCACGTCGCGATAGTCGGCGACGTCGTATCCGCCGTCGGCGAGCGCCGACGGGTAGAACGGGCTCAGCCACACCGCGTCGATGCCGAGATCGGCCAGGTAGTCGGCGCGGGACAGGATGCCCGGGATGTCGCCGATGCCGTCGCCGTTCGCGTCGGCGAAGCTGCGCGGGTAGATCTGGTAGACGACGGCCTGGCGCCACCAGGCGGGCGTCCGCTGGTCTTCGGGGGTGTCGATGACGAGCGCGTCGGTCATGAGAGGTGAGGCTCCTTCGTTTTCTCTTCGGTGTCGGTCGTGGTGATCGCGAGTCGCTCAGCCCTTGACGGCGCCCTGCGTGACGCCCTCCATCACCCAGCGCTGGGTGAACAGGTAGGCGACGATGGCCGGTGCCATCGCCATGAGGTACGAGGCGAACGACACGTTGTAGTTGTTGCTGAACTGGGTCTGGAACAGGTTCTGCCGCACGGGAAGGGTCTGCAGTGCGGGATCCGAGATGATCAGCGACGGCATCATGAAGTCGTTCCAGGCGTAGAGGAACGCGAAGATGCCGACCGTCGCGCTCATGGGGCCGAGCAGAGGGAAGATGATGCGCCAGAACGTCTGCCAGGTGCTCGCGCCGTCGATGCGTGCGCTCTCTTCGAGCTCGAGCGGGATCGACCTCAGGAACGCGGTGAACAGCAGCACGCTGAAGCTGAGCTGGAACATGGTCGCGAGGATGATCACGCCGAACGGGTTGTCCAGTCCCACGCGGCCGGTGAGCTGGATCTGCGGCAGCGCCACGACGGGGAACGGGATGAACATCGCCGCGAGCAGGTAGAAGAACGAGTACCGGAACAGCCGGCGGTCCCAGTTGCGCACGATCGCGTAGGACGCGAAGGCGGCGAGGATGATGGTCGCCACGACGGTCCCCGCGGTCACGAGCAGCGATATCCCTGCGCCGACCGGGAACTTCGTGAGGTTCCAGGCCTGCACGAACCCGTCGATCGAGAACGGCGCCGGCAGCGAGAAGGCGTTGCCGTCGACGGCCTGGTTCGTCGTCTTGAACGCCATCGAGATGGTGACGTACAGCGGGAGCAGCACAGTGACCGCGCACAGGATGAGGATGATCGTGCCCGACCAGTTCACCCGCTCCATCCGGATGCGGGGCGCGCGGCCCTTTCGCCCGGTGCGCCCTTCGCGGGCGGCCTCGGCCTCGACGGCGATGAGTGTCTGCGTTGACATCAGAGTGCGTTCCTTCCGCGGGTCAGCGAGAGCTGAAGGAGGGAGATGAGGATGGCGACGATGAAGAAGATCGTCGCGTTGGCCATCTGGTAGGCGTAGTCGCCGCCGTTGAAGCCGGTGATGATGGTCATCGCGATGCTGCGGGTGGCGGTGCCGGGGCCGCCGTTGGTGAGACCGACGATGATGTCGTAGGCGTTCAGGAAGCCCTTGAAGCCGAGGATCACGTTGATGACCACGTAGCCGGCGACGAGCGGGAGCGTGATGCGGGTGAGCTGCTGCAGCTTCGAGGCGCCGTCGATGTCGGCCGCCTCGTAGACGTCGCCCGGCACCGACAGGAGCCCCGCGATGTAGATCAGCAGCGTCCCGGGGATCGCCTGCCAGGCGGTGACCGCCACGATCGCGGTCCAGGCCAGGTCGGGGTTCGCGAGCAGGCTGGTCTGCAGCCACTCGATGCCCAGGGCCGACCCGAGGGCGGGCAGCGAGTTCGAGAACAGGAAGTTGAAGACGTAGGCGATGATGATGCCCGAGATCACCATCGGGATCACGAACACCGCGCGCAGCCCGGTCTTCATGCGGATGCGGGAGGTGAGCCCCACCGCGAGCAGGAACGCGATCACGTTCACGACGATGACCGTCGCGATCGAGAAGCCGAACGTGAACAGGTAGCTCTGCAGGATGGCCGGATCGCTGAACAGGGCGATGTAGTTGGTGAGGCCGTTGAAGCTCCAGTCGCCGATGCCGATGGAGTCGGTGAAGCTGAAGAAGATGCCGATGACGCCGGGCACCGTGATCGCGAGCGTGAACAGCACGAGGCTGGGCAGCAGGAACACGTAGTAGATGGGCTCGACCCGGCGGCTGCTGCGGCGGATCGTGCGATCCCCGGCGGTGACGATGGTCGTCGTGGTGGTCATTTCGCGGACTCCTTCGTCTCGCTCTTCAGCACCGGGGCGCGGAACGCCACGCGTGCCCAGTCGGCGTCCATGGTCGCCAGGACGGATGCCGGGTCGGCGCCGAGCGCCATCGCCTGGGCGTAGTTGAAGACCGGGATGGTCTTGGGCACGAGCACCGACGGACCCTGGTAGATGCGCCCCTCATCCACGAAGGGGATCATGCCCTCGATGCGCGGGTCGTCCGGAGCGGGGGCGCTCTCGGTCGGGGTGAAGCCGAGCTGCGAGGCGTTGTACTCCTCGATGTTCTCCGGCTGATACAGGTACTCCAGGAAGTCGCGTGCAGCCTCCTTGTGCCGGGATCCCTCGGGGATCATCGCGGCCAGGTCGAGGTTGACGCGCACGGCGAGGTCGTCCTCGCTGTCCGTCATCGGCAGCGGGAAGGTGCCGAGCTCGAGGTCGGGCGCCGTCTTGGCGATCTCGCTGAACGCCCACGGACCCTGCAGGTACATCGCCGCCTTGCCCTGGGCGAAGGCGAGGTTGCCGTCGTTGTAGCCGCGGCTCGGGGCATCCTCGTTGGTGTTGCCGTCGAGCAGCTGCTGCATCTTCGCCATCGGCTCGGCGAAGTCCTTCGAGAACGAGGTCTCGGACTCCGGCCCGACGTCGGCGCCCTCGGCCTTGAGGTCGTCGAAGAACTGCAGCACGTCGATCGATCCGCCCACGGTGTAGTCGAACCAGCCCTGGCCGACGGTCCAGTCGTCCTTGAGGGTGGCCTCGAACGGCGTGACACCGGCGGCCTTCAGGGTCTCGCACGCGGCGAGCAGCTCGTCCCACGTCTTCGGCACCTCGACGCCGTTCTCGTCGAAGATCTGCTTGTTGTAGATGACCGACGCGGCCATCACCGAGTACGGCAGGGCGCTGGTGCGGCCGGCGCAGACGCCGTACTGGTCGAGCAGCGGCTGGTACTCGTCTTTGATCTCGGATGCCGCATCGGTGTCGCTCAGATCGCTCAGCGCGCAGCGCTCGACGAACCGCGAGACCTCCATGTTGTAGTTCGCCAGCATGATGTCGGGCGGATTGCCGCGCACGAAGCTGGCCGAGACCACATCGACTCCGGAGGTGTCGATCACGACGCGCACGTCGTCCTGGGAGGAGTTGTACTTCGCCACCAGTTCGGTCATGAAGGCGATCGCCTCGCGCTTGCTGAAGGTGAACCGGATGGTCTCGCGGCCGTCGGCCGAGCAGCCGGCGAGCAGCGCCCCGCCCAGGATCATCACCGTCCCCGCGGCGGCCATGCGCCGCATCCGTGTCAATCGTCGAGACACCGTCGTCCTTCCGTCGCGCTAGATTCCTTGAGTAAATCTAGTCACCAAATCAACTGTGGATGACGCTACCCTCTCAGAGGGAGGAGGGTCAAGACCCATGACGATTTCCGCCGCCGGCCGGGCGAGCGTCGGCGCAGTGCTCGACGTCGCCTGGGGCACCGGGGCGTTCACCGCGACCGACGCGATGACCGCGACCGCCCTCACCCGCTCGACCGTCATCGAGGCGATCGACACGCTGGTCGGCATCGGCCTGCTCCGCGAGCTGCCCAACGCCCGCTCCGCCGGCGAGTACCGCGGTGGTCGCCCTGCCCGGCGGTTCGAGATCACCGACGACCTCGGCGTGGTGATCGGCATCGACTCGGGGCTGTCCCACCTGGCTGTGACCGTGGCCGACCCCTTCGACGCCGTCCTCGCGCATCGCAGGATCGAGGTGCCACGCACCGCCTCGGCCGGCGCACGACGCCGCACTCTGGGCGGACTGCTCGACGAGACTCTGCAGGATGCCGGATCGGAACGTTCCGCGGTGCTGGCCGCGTGTGCCGGCGTCGCCGCCCCTGTGAACCGCGACGGGATGTCGCCGCCGCACCCGGAGGGTTTCTGGGAGCGCACCAACCCCGGGCTCGCCGACCTGCTCACCGACTGGGCGCCGATCGTGGAGGTCAAGAACGACGCCTCGCTCGCCGCCGCGGCAGAAGGCGCCGGCGGCGCCGCGGTCGGATGCCAGGACTACGTCGCCCTGCTCGCCGGCGAGCGCTTCGGTGCCGGCGTGGTCGTCGACGGCCACCTGCTGCACGGCGCGCACGGCGGTGTGGGCGAGGGCGTCGTGTTCGATCACGTCGTCGGGGTCGGAACCGCGTACGGACTGCGCTACGCGATCGAGCGCGAAGTGCGTGGCGCGGTCGCCGCCGGGGTGATCGCGGCATCCGGTGCCGTCGGCGCACTCGCGGACGGCAAGGACATCGATCCGCGTACAGTGCTCGAACTCGCCGCCGCCGGCGATGCGGATGCCGCGCTGATCGCCGAGCGGGTCGGCGAGACCGTCGCCATCATCATCGGCGTGCTCGGCAGCACCTTCGACCCGTCGCGGGTCATCGTGTGCGGCGCGATCGCCGACAGCATCGAGCCGGTGCTGGCGGCTGCTCGGCGCAGCCTGCCGTCGCAGTTGCATCTTCCGGCGCCCGAGCTTCTGGCCTCGACGCTCGGCGCGGATGTCGTGTCACTCGGCGCGGTCGCCACTGCGCGGGATGCCGCCCGCACGCGCGCCGTGCCGGCGCTCGCGCAGCAGCGGCTGCAGGGCTAGCTTTCGCGAGTTCGCCGCCTGCAGGCGGCGGACCGAACGACGGATGGCGGACTACACCGCGGCGAGTCGCCCGCCGGACGCAGAAACATCCGCCACCTGCAGGTTCGCCAGAGCCCGGCGCCACCACCCGACAGCCACCCGGCATCCGCCGCCGCCTGCAGATGGCGGACCGAACGACGGATGGCGGATCCGACCGCGGCGAGTCGCCCGCCAGACGCAGAAACGTCCGCCACCTGCAGGGGCAGCACGGTCTCAGTCGACGAGCAGCGCGGGTTCCTCGAGGATCGCGGCGACATCGGCGATGAAGCGGCTCATGCCGTCGCCGTCGATCACGCGGTGGTCGAACGAACCGGCGACCGTGGTGACCCAGCGCGGGCGCACCTCGCCGTCGACGACCCAGGGCTTCTGGGCGATGGTGCCCATCGCGACGATGCCTGCCTCGCCCGGGTTGATGATCGGCGTGCCGGCATCCATCCCGAACACGCCGATGTTCGTGATCGTGAACGTGCCACCCTGCTGGTCGGCCGGAGCGGTCTTGCCCTCGCGCGCGGTGAGCGTGAGCCGGTTCAGCGCGCGGGCGAGGTCCTTCATGCCGAGCGTCTGGGCGTCCTTGATGTTCGGCACGATCAGGCCGCGCGGCGTCGCCGCGGCGATGCCGAGGTTCACGTAGTGCCGCACGGCGATCTCGGCGCCGTCGGCTGTGTCGACCCACGCCGCGTTCACCATCGGGGTGCGACGCAGCGCCCAGATCACGGCACGCGCCATGATCAGCAGCGGCGAGACCTTGATGTCGGCGAAGTCGGGCGAGGCCTTCAGCCTCTTGACGAGCTCCATCGTGCGGGTCGCGTCGACCTCCTTCCACACCGTCACGTGCGGGGCGGAGTACGCGCTCTGCACCATCGCGTTGGCGCTCGCCTTGCGCACGCCCTTCACCGGGATGGCCTCGGTGCGTCCTTCGTCTCGCTGCGCTCGCTCAGGAACCGGATTCAGCCCGCGGGCGAGGCCCACCGGCCCTTCGTCTCGCTGCGCTCGCTCAGGAACCGGAAGCACCTCCTCGCGCACGTCGCCCCACTCCGGCGTCTCGATGTTGCGGAAGACGCTCGCCTGCGAGGCGTGCTTCATGACGTCGTCGCGGGTCACCTCACCGTCGGCGCCGGTCGGCGTCACGGATGCCAGCTCCACACCGAGGTCGCGGGCGAGCTTGCGGATCGGGGGCTTCGCGATCACGCCCACCGATGATCGCACCGGGCGCTCGGCCGGCTTGCGGCGCCGCGAGGTCGCCCCGCCACCCGTGCCGTAGCCGACCAGCACGGCGCCGCCGCCCTCGGCGGCCGGCCCTTCGTCTCGCTTCGCTCGCTCAGGAGCCGCAGCATCCGCCGTCTCGGTGACGAACGTGATGATCGGGGTACCGACGTCGATCGTCTTCCCCTCCTCGACGAGCACCTCGCCGACCACGCCCGCATGCGGCGAAGGCAGCTCGACGAGCGACTTCGCCGTCTCGATCTCGCAGATGACGTCGTTGACCGCGACGGTGTCGCCGGGGGCGACCTTCCAGCTGACGATCTCGGCCTCGGTGAGGCCCTCGCCGACGTCGGGGAGGGTGAAGGTCTGAGTGCTCATGGTGTGATCCTTCGGGAGTGGGGGCCCATCGACAAGCTCAGGAACCGGACAGGGAAATCAGTAGGCGAGGGAGCGGTCGACGGCTTCGAGGACGCGATCCGCGTCGGGCAGATACGGGCCCTCGAGCTTGGCCGGCGGGAACGGGGTGTCGAAGCCCGAGACGCGCAGCACCGGTGCCTCGAGCGCGTAGAACGCGCGCTCCATCACCGTCGCGGCGATCTCGCTGCCCAGGCTGGTGTGCTGGGGGGCCTCCTGCGCGTACACCATCCGTCCGGTGGAGCGCACCGAGTCGAGGATGGGGCCGTAGTCCACCGGCGACAGCGAGCGCACGTCGATGACCTCGCAGCTGGTGCCCTCGGCCTCGGCGAGCGCCGCGGCCTGCAGCAGGGTGGTGACCATCGCGCCGTGGCCGACGAGCGTCACGTCGGTGCCGCGGCGCACGACGCGGGTCGCATGCAGCGGAGCGGCCGAGGCGTCCAGCTCGACCTCGCCCTTCTGCCAGTACTTGCTCTTCGGCTCGAAGAAGATCACCGGGTCGTTCGAGGCGATCGCCTCCTGGATCATCCAGTACGCGTCGTTCGGCGTCGACGGGCTGACCACGCGCAGACCGGGAGTGTGCGTGAAGTACGCCTCCGGGCTCTCCTGGTGGTGCTCGATCGCACCGATGTGCCCGCCGTACGGGATGCGGATCACGACCGGCAGCGACAGCGATCCCTCGTGCCGGTTGGTCAGCTTCGCCAGCTGCGTCGTGATCTGGTCGAAGGCGGGGAACACGAAGCCGTCGAACTGGATCTCGCACACCGGGCGGAACCCGGCCATCGCGAGGCCGATCGCGGTGCCGACGATGCCGGACTCGGCGAGCGGGGTGTCCAGCACGCGGCGGTCGCCGAACTCGGCCTGCAGATGCTCGGTGACACGGAAGACGCCGCCCAGCGGTCCGATGTCCTCACCCATCAGCATCACGCGCGGGTCGTCCTGCATGGCCTTGCGCAGTCCCGCGTTGAGCGCCTTCGCGAGGGGCATGGTCTCGATCGTCATCACTGACCCCCTTCGAAGGATGCCTCGTAGTCGGCGAGCCACTTCTCCTGCTCGGTCATGAGCGGATGCGGCTCGCTGTACACGTGCCGGAAGATCGCGTCGGGGCCGGGCTCGGGCAGCGCGACGCTGCGCGAGCGCAGATCCTCCGCGGCATCCGCCGCCTCGGCGTCGACGTCGGCGAAGAGGGATGCCGCGGCACCGCGGCCCTCCAGAAACGTGCGCATGCGCGTGATCGGGTCGCGCAGCGCCCACTCCTGCTCCTCGGCGTTGCCGCGGTACTTCGTGGGGTCGTCGCTCGTGGTGTGCGCCCCCATCCGATAGGTCACGGCCTCGATCGCGCGGGGACCGCCGCCGGCGCGCGCCTCATCGAGCTGCGTGCGCGAGACGGCGTAGCTGGCGAGCACGTCGTTGCCGTCCACGCGCACCGAGGGGATGCCGTATCCGGCGCTGCGCCCGACCAGCGGGACCTTGGACTGCGTGGCGACCGGCACCGAGATGGCCCAGTGGTTGTTCTGCAGGAAGAACAGCACGGGCGCGTCGTAGCTCGCGGCGAAGACCATCGCCTCGTGCACATCGCCCTGACTGGAGGCGCCGTCGCCGTAGTAGACCACGACCGCCTCGTCGCGCTCGGGATCGCCGGTGCCGCACTTGCCGTCGAACGCGAGGCCCATGCCGAAGCCGGCCGCGTGCAGCGTCTGCGAACCGAGGACGAGCGTGTAGAGCCGGGTGTTGCCGTTCTTCGGGTCGGTCGGGTCCCAGCCGCCGTGCGAGACGCCGCGCATGAGCTTGATGATGTCGACCGGGTCGACGCCGCGGATGCGGGTGACGACGTGCTCGCGGTAGGACGGGAAGATCGTGTCCTGCGGGCGGGCGGCGTAGGCCGAGCCGACCTGCGCGGCCTCCTGCCCGCGGCTCGGCGGCCACAGGGCCAGCTGGCCCTGACGCTGCAGGTTGGTGGCCTGGGTGTCGATCGCGCGGATGACGACCATGTCGCGGTAGAACTGCTCGAGCTCGGCGTCGGAGAGCGCCTCGATCAGGGGCAGGTACTGCTCTGCGGCATCCGTCGGAGCGAACCGTCCGTCGGCGTCCAGGACGCGGACGAGGGGGGTCTCAGAAGAGGTCACCCGCTCCACGGTACCCGCGCCCGCATGCCCGGTCACGCATAGTTCGGGGGCCCTAGTATCTGCTCGGATTCCGGAGAATCCCGGGGGTCAGCGGTCAGCGGACGGCGGCGGCGACCTCGAGCACGCGTGGGAGCGACTCCTCCTCGCCGACCGAGATGCGGATGCCGTCGCCCGAGAACGGGCGGACGATCAGGCCGGCGGCGACGAACGCCTCGGCGATCTCGTCGGTGCGCTCCTTGGTGCGCAGCCACACGAAGTTGGACTGCGAGTCGGGCACCTTCCAGCCCAGCTCGCGCAGGCCGGTGACCAGGCGGTCGCGCCGCTCGACGATGACGGCCACGCGCTCCATCAGCTCGTCCTCGGCATCCAGGCTGGCGATGGCCGCGTTCTCCGCGGCGCTGGTGACCGACAGCGGGATGCCGGTGGTGCGGGCCGCGTCGAGCACCCGCGGATGCCCGATCGCGTAACCGACACGGAGACCTGCGAGCCCGTAGGCCTTGGAGAACGTGCGCAGCACGACGACGTTCGGATGCGTCTCGAAGATGCGCTCCTCCAGACCGTCGACGGCCTCGGGGTCGGTGACGAACTCGGCGTAGGCCTCGTCGAGGATGACGAGCACATCCTGCGGCACCCGCTCGAGGAAGGCTGCGAACTCGGCGCTGGTGACGATCGGGCCGGTCGGGTTGTTGGGGGTGCAGACGATCACCACGCGGGTGCGGTCGGTGATGGCGTCAGCCATCGCGTCGAGGTCGTGCCGCGCACCCGGAGCGAGCGGCACCTGCACGCCCGTGGCGCCTGCGACCAGGGGCAGGCTCGGGTAGGCCTCGAAGGAGCGCCAGGCGTAGACGACCTCGTCACCGACGCTCGAGGTGCCGAGCACGAGCTGGTGCAGGATAGACACCGATCCGGCGGCGACGTGCACCGCATCAGAGGCGACGCCGTACTTCTCCCCCAGCCGGGCACGGAGGGCTCCGGCCGTGGCATCCGGGTAGCGGTTCACCGGAGTCGTGTGCTGCAGCGCCTCGACCACCGACGGCAGCGGCTCGAACGGGTTCTCGTTGCTGGACAGCTTGAACGCATCGGCGCCCGCCTGCTTGCCCTGGCGATACGGCGGCAGCGCCGCGATCTCGGGGCGGATGCGGGGCAGGATCGGCTCAGTCACGGCACAAGTCTAGAATCCCCGCATTCGACACAACGATGGGTTGCCGATTTCGCACTCTGAGCGCGTTACAAATTCGAAATCCGCAGGTTCAACTCCAATCTTGACCGGAAATCGTAGTTCTGCTTACGATCTCCCTCATGTCAACGACGCCAATACGCCTGGAGCGCCCTGAAGGCAAGGGTCTCGCCGCCGGAACACTCGGCCTGTGGGGATCCACCGTGATCGGCCTCGCCTCGACGGCGCCGGTGTATTCGCTCGTCGCCTCGCTGGGCTGGGTGGTCATCGCCGTGGGCGCGCAAGCGCCCATCGCGTTCATCCTCGCCTTCATCCCGATGCTGCTCATCGCCTTCGCCTACCGCGAGCTGAACAACGCCGTGCCGGACTGCGGCACCACGTTCACGTGGGGAACGAAGGCGTTCGGCCCGTGGGTCGGCTGGATGGGCGGCTGGGGCGTGGCCGTCGCCGGCATGGTCGTGCTCGCCAACCTCGCCCAGATCGCGTCGGTCTACTTCTGGGCCCTGATCGGGCAGGACCTGGAGAACAGCGACCTGCGGGTGGTGCTCGTCGCCGTGCTCTTCATCGCCGCGATGACCTGGGTCAGCTGGCGCGGTGTCGAGATCGGCGAGCGCATCCAGAACGTGCTGCTCGGCGTCCAGTACCTGGCGCTCGTCGTGTTCATCGTCGCCGTCGCCGTCCAGATCACCACCGGCAACGCCCCGGATGCCACGGCCTTCTCGTGGGAGTGGCTGAACCCGTTCGCCTTCACCTCATGGTCGGGCTTCACCGAGGCGATCCTGCTCGCTCTGTTCATCTACTGGGGCTGGGACACGTGCCTCGCGCTGAACGAGGAGACCAAGGATCCGAAGCGCATCCCCGGCCGCGCGGCGCTGCTCACCTGCGTCATCCTGCTGGTCACCTACGTCGCCGTGACGATCGCCGCGATGATGTACGCCGGCCTCGGCGAGGAGGGCACGGGCCTCGGCAACGAGGCGCACGCCGACGACTTCTTCCTCGCGATCAAGGACGGCCTGCTCGGCCCGTTCGGCTGGGTGCTCGTGGTCGCCGTGATCATCTCGGCGGTCTCGTCGACCCAGACCACGATCCTGCCGACCGCGCGCGGCACGCTCGCGATGGGCGTCTACCGCGCGCTGCCCGAGAAGTTCAAGGACGTGCACCCGGTGTACAAGACGCCGTCGTTCTCGACGATCGTGATGGGCGTCGTCGCGGTCGCGTACTACGTCGGCATGACCCTGATCAGCGACAACATCCTGCAGGACTCGATCCTCTCGCTCGGCCTCGCCATCGCGTTCTACTACGCGATCACCGGGTTCGCGTGCGCGTGGTACTTCCGCAAGGAGCTGAAGAACTCGGCGCGCGACCTGTGGTTCAAGGGCATCTTCCCTGTGCTCGGCGGCCTGCTGCTGACCGGCGCGTTCGTGCAGTCCGCGGTCGACATGTGGGACGTGGACTACGGCTACACCGTGCTGTTCGGCATCGGCGGCACCTTCGTCGTCGGGATCGGCTCGCTCGCCGTCGGCCTTGTGCTGATGTTCGTCTGGTACCTGATGCCGCGCTCGAAGCGGTTCTTCGCCGGCGAGAGCCTCAACCGCGACACCGAGGTGCTCGTTCCCGAGGATCCGGCCGAGTTCCCCCGGTCGATCGACGGCGGGATCTGACCGAGTCATTGCCATACCAGAGTGATACCATTCTGGTATGGCAATGACTGTGCGGATTCCGGCGGAGCTCGACGCGCAGCTGGAGGAGATCGCGCGTGCCCGCCACATGTCGAAGCACGCGGTGATCATCGAGGCGGCGCAGCGCTTCGCCTCCAGTGAGGCGAAGACCGCGAAGGTCCTCAGCGCGATCGATGAGATCGCCGATCACTACGCCGAGACGATCACTCGACTCGAAGACGCATGACGGCCGAGTACATCGATCCCGAGCAAGCGCTCGCGGTGGTCGCCAAGCTCGGCCTGCACGTCCGCGACCAGGGGCTGCTCTTCTCCGCGCTGGCGCGACCCGCGGCGAGCATGTTCGGTGTCGACGCGTATCCGACGATCGAGGAGAAGGCCGCGGCGCTGATCAGCTCGATCGCGCAGAATCACTCGCTGTTCGACGGGAACAAGAGACTGTCACTGTTCCTGACCTTCGCGTTCCTGAAGATCAACGGATACGAGGTGACATTCACACAGGACGAGGCGTTCGACCTCGTGCTCGGCGTGGCACAGAGTCGGCTCGACCTGCCCGAGATCGCCGCGAGCTTCGCCGCGCACGTGCGGCGAAGCTGACGGCGGGGCGCTTCGACAGGCTCAGCGACCCACACCTGGGCTCCTCAGTTCGCGAAGGGGCCGGGAAGGTCAGCGACCGTAGGCCGCGGCGAGGCGCTCCAGCGCCGCGGTGATGGCGTGCTGCGGAGCGGCGAGGTTCATGCGCTCGAACCCCTCGCCCTCCGGGCCGAAGATCGCCCCCTCGTCGAAGAAGACGTGCGCCTCCTGCTCGTTGATGCGCTTGAGCTCCTCGGCGTCGTGACCGAAGGCGCGGAAGTCCATCCACTGCAGGTAGGTGCCTTCGAGATCGAACACGGTGACCTCGGGCATCCGCTCGGCGAAGAACCGCTTCACGAGCGCGTGATTCGAGGCGACGAGTTCGATGAGGTGCTCCAGCCAGGGCTCCGCCTCGGTGTACGCCAGGCGGCAGGCCTCGAATCCCAGCGCGTTCAGGGTGAAGAAGCCTGTCCGGGTGCGCTCGTCGTTGTAGGTCTCGCGCAGCACGGGGTCGGTGATGACGATGTTGCTGGTCTGCATGCCGGCGAGGTTGAAGGTCTTGCTGGGGGCCGTGCACACGACGGTCCGCGAGGCGATCTCGGGGCTCAGCGTGGAGAACACCGTGTGCGTGCTGCCGGGCAGCACGAGGTCGAAGTGGATCTCGTCGCTGACCACGATCAGGTCGTTCTCGAGCGCGATGCGGGCGACGGCCTCGAGTTCGTCGCGCTCCCAGACCCGGCCGGTGGGGTTGTGCGGGCTGCAGAACAGCAGCACCTTGTTGCGCGGGTCCTTGGCCTTGGCCTCGAGGTCGTCGAGGTCGAGCCGCCAGCGCCCGTCGCGCAGCACCAGCGGGTTGCCGACGACGGTGCGGCCGTTGGAGAGGATGCCGCGGTAGAACGGGTAGTACGCCGGGGTCTGCACGATCACACCGTCGCCCTGCTCGGTGAACGCGCGGATCGCGGTGAAGAAGGCGGGCACGATACCGGGGGCGAGCGAGATCTGCTCCCGGTCGACGGTCCAGCCGTGCCGGCGCTGGAACCAGCCGGTCACCGCGTCCCAGTAGTCGTCGGTCGCGATCGTGTAGCCGAGCACGGCGGTGCGGAGGTGCTCGCGCAGGCCGTCGATGATCTCGGGCGCGATGGCCAGGTCGAGGTCGGCGACCGAGAACGGCGAGATGCCCGGCGGAACGTCGGGGTTCGCCTCGCGCATCTCCTCCCACTTGGCGGCACCGGTGCCGGTGCGGTCGATCACCGTCTCGAAGTCGTAGGCCATGGATCGAGTCTTCCACGTCCTCGGCGGGCGACGGATGCCGCCGACTCATGGGGCAACACGCGTGGCTGATGCGCGACGGCGGTTCGGCTGTCAGACTCGGAGCATGCGATTCCTCGTCCGCGTCGTCGTCAACGCCTTCGCCATCTGGGTCGTCACCCTCATGCCGGTGCTCGAGGTGAGCGTGCGCCCGTTCCCACCCGGCCGCGACCTGCAGATGATCATCACCCTGCTCGGCATCGCGCTGATCTTCGCGCTGGTCAACACCATCGTCGGGACGATCATCAAGATCGTCGCCCTGCCGCTGTACATCCTCACCCTCGGACTGATCGGACTGGTCATCAACGGCTTCCTGCTGTGGCTGACCGCCTGGATCACGCACTTCTTCGGCTGGGGCCTCGAGGTGAACTCGTTCTGGTGGGGCATCGTCGCCGCGATCGTCATCTCGGTCATCAACTGGATCTTCGGGATCATCCTGCGGCCGCAGCGCAAGGACTCGGCACGCCACTGACTTCACCCCACCTCGCGCGCACGGTACGAGAACGATTCGACCTTCGTCGCGGCATTCAGTTCGTTCCAGCGCTGCTGCAGCGCCTCGGGGCGCGGGTCTCCGGAAGCGTCGAGCAGTCCCGCCGTCTCCTCGTATGCGCTGGGGAAGTGGCTGCCGATCACGGGTAGCAGCGCGTCGGCCTCCCGTACCGCCACGAAACTGTCCGACGATCCGGTCGTGCCCGCCGATCCCCCGGCGGACAGCGCTCCGCCGACCAGATCGTCGGTGTGGCGGATGTCGGCGACCAGGGTGCGTTCGCCCAGGGCCACCGGCGTCGGATTGCCGAAGGTCGTCAGCGTCCGCACGTCGTACACGCCCTCGGCCGCGAGGAAGGACCCGATCATCGCGCCCTGCGAGTACCCGACGATGTCGATGGTGTCACCCGCCTCGATCCCCGCCTCCGCCATCGCCAGCTCCACCGCCTCGTACGAGGCACTTGCCTCGCGCTTCAGATACATGTCGACGTTGGATGTCATGTCCCACGGGCTGTCAGATGTGTCGAGCGGGTCGTCGGTCCCGTCGATGAACACTTGATACTGACTGCTGCCGTCGGGCATCGCGTACTTGTCGATGCGCACCTGCTGGCCGCCCTTGTTTCCGCGCAGCCGCTCGAACGCCGCGCGGGTGCCGGCCGGAGGCCCGGATGGCGCCGAGCGCACGGTCTTGTCCACCTCCACGGCCGGGCCGCGTCCTGTGAGCCGCTCGCCGGGTTCGATCGTGCCGAGTCCGCGGCGCTTCGCCTCCTCGGGAACCCAGCCCAGCAGCTGCGGGAGCCGAATGCCGGCGGCATGCCCGACCAGCTGCAGGCCGAGGGGCATCAGCACGGTTCCGAGCGCAGCCGAGAGGAACGGGGACATCCGCAGAGCATCCGCCGTCACCTCTGCGCCGCTGTATCTGTTCTGCTCCCACACCCGCAGCCATTCATCGACGCCCTCGGTGATGGCGGGGTCGGATGCCAGCAGCGTGTCGATGCGCTCCTGCAGAGCCGCCGCCTCCGAGGGGAAGTTCACCGCGAGCGATTCCCGGCGCGCGCAGAGGTCGACGTACTCGAAGATGTCCGCCATCCGGCGGATGTCTTCGCCGAGTCGCACGACGGCCTCCTGCTCCCGCTCGACCTGAACCGCGCATGTCCCGAACGAACTGCCGTTGATACGCAGTCCGCTCGCCGTGTCCACGGCCTGCCAGGCCCGGCGGAGTGCATCGGTCGCCCCACCGAGACTCGTCGCCACAGCATCCAGCTGCACCGCCGCGGCCCGCATGTCCTCCGTGTCGACGGCGATGGCCCCGCCGGACATGATCTGCAGGCCATCGCCCTTCGGGAGCGGAGGGATCAGGGCCGCCGTCTCTGCACCCCGCGCCCCGCTCGCAGAGTCGCCACCGTGTCCCGCCCCGCCGTATCCCCCGCCGGCCTCCCCGAGCGCCGCATCGGTCGTCATGACACCAGCTGCGCTTCCAGGGCGCCGCGCAGCACTCGCACCGTCACCATCGCGCCGTGCACCTGGCCGCGGAACTCCGTGATCCGCGCGTGTACGACCTGTCCCGCTGCAACCCGCCACTGCGTGGCCTCTGCCAGGGCGTCGAGCAGCACCCCGGCGGAGCCGAGCCGGCTCGCAGCCTCATCGAGTGCATGCGTGGCCACGGCGTACGCCCAGACCTCCTGCGGAGAGGGCGACGTGAGAGTCATGTCGATCATGCCCACCAGGATGCTCGGATCGCGGCATCCGCTCTTCGGCTCTCCCCTGGGTCCGCGCGACGCTGTGCAGAACTCGCGGTGAACTCCGCCTGTGGGATGCGGGTCGCGCCTCCCGCAGCACGGGCGTGGAGAGCAGAATGGAACGATGACAGACCCGGAGCCCTTCCGCGTCATCTTCGTGTGCACGGGCAACATCTGCCGCTCGCCGATGGCCGAGGTCGTCCTGCGCGCCCTCGCCGACGAGCACGGGCTGGGTTCACGCCTGGTGTCCCGCAGCGCGGGCACCGGCGACTGGCACCTCGGCGAGCGCGCCGACCAGCGCACCCTCGAGGCCCTCGAGCGGCACGGGTACGACGGGTCGCTGCACAGGGCGAGACAGTTCTCCGCGGCATCCTGGCGCGAGAACGACCTCGTGATCGCACTCGATCGCACACACGAGCGCATCCTGCGCGAGTGGGCGCGCACCGACGACGACGAGGGCAAGGTCACGCTGCTGCGCTCCTTCGACTCACACGCCTCCAGCATGGACGTGCCCGATCCGTACTACGCCGGGCCCGAGATGTTCGATTCGGTGCTCGATATGATTGAGGTCGCGACCCGCGGCCTGTTCCATCAGCTCGAACCGGCGCTGCGACTTCCGCGCGCGCGGGCCTGAAACCGGAGGTACTCCCCTGTCCACTCAGCTTCCCGCCCAGCCGCTCAGCCCGCTCGACGGCCGCTACCGCGCCGCCACGACCGGCCTCGCCGACTACCTCTCCGAGGCGGGCCTGAACCGTGCACGCGTCGAGGTCGAGGTGGAGTGGATCATCGCGCTCACCGACCGCTCGATCTTCGGCACCTCGCCCCTGACCGACGCGCAGAAGGAGCAGCTGCGCGCGCTCTACCGCGACTTCGGCCAGGACGAGATCGACTGGCTCGCCGCCAAGGAGGCCGTCACCCGCCACGACGTGAAGGCCGTCGAGTACCTCGTGCGCGACCGGCTCTCGACGCTGGGCCTGGACGCCATCGCCGAACTGACGCATTTCGCGTGCACCAGCGAGGACGTCAACTCCGCCTCGTACGCGCTGACCGTCAAGCGCGCCGTCGAGGAGGTCTGGCTGCCGGCTCTGGACGCCGTGATCGCCAAGCTGCGCGACCTGGGCACCGAGCACGCGGATGCCCCGATGCTGTCGCACACGCACGGCCAGCCGGCCACGCCGTCGACCATGGGCAAGGAGCTCGCGGTCTTCGCGTGGCGCCTGGAGCGCGTGCGCGGCCAGATCGCCGCTTCCGACTACCTGGCCAAGTTCTCCGGCGCGACCGGAACCTGGTCGGCGCACCTCTCGGCCGAGCCCGACGTCGACTGGCCGGCCGTCGCCCGCGAGTACATCGAGGGCATGGGCATCGGCTTCAACGTGCTGACCACCCAGATCGAGTCGCACGACTGGCAGGTCGAGCTGTACGACCGCATCCGTCACGCCGGCGGCATCCTGCACAACCTCGCCACCGACATGTGGACCTACATCTCGATGGGGTACTTCGCGCAGATCCCGGTCGCGGGCGCGACCGGCTCGTCGACCATGCCGCACAAGATCAACCCGATCCGGTTCGAGAACGCCGAGGCCAACCTCGAACTGTCGGCCGCGCTGCTCGGCTCGCTCTCGCAGACGCTGGTCACCAGCCGGATGCAGCGCGACCTCACCGACTCGACCACGCAGCGCAACATCGGCGTCGCGCTCGGGCACTCGCTGCTCGCGCTCGACAACCTGCGACGCGGCCTGAACGAGGTCTCGCTCTCGCGCGACGTGCTGCTGGCCGACCTCGACGCCAACTGGGAGGTGCTGGCCGAGGCGATCCAGACCGTGATCCGCGCCGAGGTCGTCGCCGGGCGCTCCACGATCGCCGATCCCTACGCGCTGCTCAAGGAGCTCACCCGCGGACACCGCGTCGGCCCTGCCGACCTGGCATCCTTCGTCGAGGGCCTCGAGATCGGTGACGCGGCCAAGCAGCGTCTGCTGGCGCTGACCCCGGCGACCTACACGGGCATCGCCGAGCAGCTCGCGAAGTGAGGGCCCTGACCGCAGCCGACGTGGCGGGAGCGCACCTGCCGGAAGCCCCGTTCGCCACGTCGCGCCGGCCCGCGTACGCCGTCGAGGCGGTCGATGCGCGGCTGGACGCCTGCCGGGCCGCACTGGAGGCCTGGGAGCGCGGCGAGCCCGCGACCCTGAAGGCTGCGGATGTCGTGGCGGCAGGGTTGCCGAAGGGCGCGGGCTACTCCGCGGATGCCGTCGACGACCTGCTCGACCGGATCGCGGTGCAGTTGAGCATTTACGAGCGGGACGGCACGGGGGCGCCTGGGGCGTCGTCGAAGTCGACGGGCAGTGCAGCCGCGGTCGAGCCGGTGCGCAGCTACGAGCTCACGACCGCGCGGATCCCGCAGCGGCGGGTGGGAGGCCGGTACGCCATCGACGAGGTGGACATCTTCGTCGGTGAGATCTCCACCGCACTGTCGAACGTGGAGCGCGGGAAGCCGGCCGGCCTGCACTCCGACGACATCGTGCACAAGGAGTTCAAGGCCGTCTCGCTGCTCGGACTCGGCTACGACGCGGATGCCGTCGACGACCTGCTCGATCGCGCAGTCATACAGTTGCGGCACTCCGAGCCGAAGAACCGGCTCCAGGTCGAGCAGGAACAGCGTGAAGAGGCTCAGCTGCGCGGGATGCTCGACGACATCCGGAACAAGTACGGCAGGAACGGCGACCGATGAAGGCCGTGCACAGCTCGGACGTCGCAGCGGTGCAACTGCCGCACACCCTGTTCGCCACGGCGAACGCCCCGGTCTATGCGGTCGAGGGCGTCGACGAGCTGCTCGAGGAGTGCCGCGCCGCTCTCGAGTCGTGGGAGCGCGGCGAGCAGGCATCCCTGCGCGCCAAGGACGTCGTCGTCCGTGAGATCCCGCGCACGCGCACGTTCCACCCCGGCTACGACGCGAAGACCGTGGACGACTTCTTCGACGGCGTCGCTGCGCAGCTGGCGGAGTACGAGCGGAACTTCTGGCCCGAGGAATCAGCGCTCCGCGGTTGAGACCTCGCCGCTGACGATCGCGCCGTCGCTTTCCGTCACATTCGGGGGCGCTTCCCGTCATCACCTACGTTGGTTAGGTAACCCTAACCAACCGGAGGAACACATGACGGACGCCACCATCACGCCCACGGAAACGGCGCACTCCGCGCCCCGCACGGACCGCTCCAGCGCGAAGGTGCCGGCCATCCTGCTGGGCGCACTGCGCATCGCCCTCGGCTGGCAGCTGCTCTGGGCGGGACTGGACAAGGTCTTCGGTCTGGGCCTCGCCACGGAGCCCGGCAAGGCCCTGATCAACGGGTTCTCGCCCACACGCGGGTACCTGGAGTTCGGGCTCGATCCGGCCGGCTTCGCCTACGGCGCGCTGCATCCGATCGCCGGTCACCCGGTCGTCGACGCGCTCTACCTGCTCGGGACGCTCGGCGCGGGGCTCGCCCTGCTGCTCGGCGTCGGTGTGCGCATCACGGGGATCGGCGCGGCGGCGTTCATGCTGCTGCTGTGGTTCTCGTCGTTCCCGCTGGCCAACAACCCGTTCCTCGACGAGCATCTGTTCGCCGTGGCGGCAGCGCTGCTGCTCGCGTTCTCCCCGTCCGGCGATCACCTGGGTCTCGGCCGCTGGTGGCGGTCCACCCCGCTGGTGCAGCGCTACGACTGGCTCGCCTGAACGTCGTCGCCGGGCGCTTGGGGGGCGTCCGGCGATGACGGGTCGGCGCCTGCGCGGCGCAGAGTGCCGCCGGGCGGCCGACCCGCAGCATCCGGATCACTCGGTCGCGACAGGTTCCCCGTCGCCGGTCATCGCGCCGTCACGCGGCATGAACGAGGCGGCGATCAGCGTCAGCACGGCGACGACCGCAGCGGCGATGAACACCCAGGTCGACGCCGACACGATCGTCGCCGGGTCCTGCGGACCGGCGCCCCGGGCGATCACCGCATTCGAGATCGCGCCGAAGATCGCGACACCGACGGCACTGCCGGCCGAGCGGGCGAAGGCGTTCATGCCGGTGACGGCGCCACGCTCGCCCCAGCCGACGGATGCCTGTGCGGCGATCAGCGTCGGCGCGGCACTCCAACCAAGGCCGAAGCCCAGCACGAACGCGATCGCAGCGACCGAGAAGGGGTTCGGCCAGCGTGCCACCAGGGCGAGTGCGATCGCGGCCACCGAGGCGATCGACAGCCCGATCACCGCCGTGCGCCGGAATCCGATCCGCAGGTAGAGCCGCCCGACGTTGGCCGCGGCGATCGGCCAGCCGAGTGTCAGCGCGGCGACGGCCAGCCCCGACAGCAGCGGAGCGATGCCGATGGAGCCCTCGAGGTAGGCCGGAGCGAAGCTCGTCACGCCGATCATCAGCGCGCCGACGCCTAGGGAGACCACCGTGGTCGTCAGGATCAGCCGGCGCGAGAACAGCGTGAAGTCGATGATCGGTTCGGCGGCACGGCGCTCCACGAGCGCGAATGCGACCAGCGCGACGGCCCCGAGGCCGAAGCAGAGCAGGCTCGGCGCCGAGAACCACGCCCATGCGTTCCCGCCCTCGAGCAGGCCGAGGATGATGCCGGTGAGCCCGACCGTGAGCAGCACGGCTCCGGCGACGTCGATGCGGTGCCGCCGCTTCTCGGTCTGCTCGTGATAGCGGCGCAGCAGCATCCATCCGGCGAGCGCGCACAGCGGGACGTTGACGAAGAAGATCCATCGCCAGGCGTCGAGCTGCGCGAACAGACCGCCCAGCGCAGGCCCCACCACCGAGGACACCGCCCACACGCTGGCGATGTATCCCTGCACCTTCGCCCGTTCGGCCACGGTGTAGATGTCACCGACGATCGTCATCGACATCGGGGCGACCGCCCCGGCACCGAGCCCCTGCACCACGCGGAACACGATCAGCGCGGTCATGCTCCACGCGAACCCGCAGAGTACCGACCCCAGCAGGAACAGTCCGATGCCGATCATGATGATGGGCTTGCGCCCGATCGTGTCGGCGAACCGCGAGTAGATCGGCACGCTCACCGCCTGGGCGAGCAGGTAGACCGAGAACAGCCAGGGGAACTGCTGATAGCTGCCGAGGTCGCGCACGATGCTGGGCACCGCGGTGGCGAGGATGGTCGCGTCGATCGCGATGAGTCCGGTGGACAGCATCAGCGCGCCGAGGACAGGCCCGCGTTCGGAACGGAGGCCGACCGACGCGCGCGCTGAGGAGACTGTCACCCTGGTGACAAGCGGATGCTGCGCGGCGGTATTCCCGCGCGCGGGCAGCGGTGCGGGCGTCGCCTGGTCAGATTGGCACATGCGTTTTCGACCACGCGGTGGATAATGCCGCTCAGGGTCCCTTTCCGGATGCGATTTCGACCACGCGCATCACGAGTGGATACCTTTTCGACCACGCCGGTCGCCGACGGGGGGGATGCTGGATGCCGGGAGGTCGGTCATGAGGGGCATCCGCTGCGCAGCCACGGTCCTGGTGCTCGGCGTGCTCGTGCTCACGGGGTGCGTCGCCGTCAGCGCGCCGCCCGACACCGGAACGTCGGAGACCACCCCGATGAAGACACTCGCAACAGGCCTGGAGGCGCCCTGGTCAGTGGTGCGCCTCGACGACGGCGGGGCACTGATCTCGCAGCGCGACGATGGGAGGATCATCGAGCTGACGCCGTCGGGCTCGACGCGCGTCGTCGGCACGGTGCCCGCCGTCGTCTCCGGCGGGGAGGCCGGGCTGAACGGGCTGGCCGTGCACGACGGCATGCTGTACGCCTATCACTCCACCGCGGATGACAACCGGGTGGTGCGGATGCCGCTCACCGGCGATCCCGGTGCGCGGAGGCTGGGCGCGCCGGAGACGGTGATCGACGGCATCCCGCGTGCGGCGAACCACGACGGCGGGCGTATCGCGTTCGGGCCGGACGACATGCTGTATATCGGCACCGGAGACGCCGGGCAACGCGACCGCGCACAGGACCCGGACTACCTCGGCGGCAAGATCCTGCGGATCACGCCCGACGGTGACCCCGCGCCGGGCAACCCCTTCGACAACGCGGTGTACTCTCTGGGGCACCGCAACGTACAGGGACTCGCCTGGGACTCCGACGGCACATTGTGGGCGAGCGAGTTCGGTCAGGACACCTGGGACGAGCTGAATCGCATCGAGGCGGGCGGCGACTACGGGTGGCCGCTGCACGAGGGCATCGCCGGTGCGGATGGATCCATCGACCCCGTCGCGCAGTGGAAGCCCGAGGAAGCGAGCCCGAGCGGCATCGCGGTGGTGGACGACGTCGTGCTCATCGCCGGGCTGCGTGGCGAGCGGCTCTGGGTGGTGCAGACGTCCTCGCCCGGCAGCGGCTGGCCGATGTACACCGGCGACTTCGGTCGACTGCGAGACGTCATCCCCGGCCCGGACGGCACCTTCTGGGTGCTGACGAACAACACCGACGGAAGAGGCTCTCCGCGCGACGCTGACGACAGGCTGCTGCAGCTGGGCTTCCCGGAGGGGTGACCCTTGTCTGCTCCGGTCTCACTCGTTGCGGGTGTTCGACCGCAGCACCCGCATCCGTTGCGACCGGAGCACAAGAAGCGTCAGGCGGTGGGGGCGTCCGGCTTCGTCGGGTCCACCTCGGAGCCGTCGGCGTTGCGCAGCGGGCCGGATGCCGGCTCGTCGGGCGTCTCGGGGTCGTACAGCACCGGGGTGTCGTGGCGCTTGACCACATCGGCCGGGTCGACGGCGAGCATGAGCAGGGCGATGCCGAGCAGGGTCACGATGAACGCGCCGCCGGCGACGACCAGGCCGAGCGTGATCGGCGGCATCCCCTGGTAGGTGCCGTTCGCGATCGCGCGGTTCACGCGATCGGTGAACGCTCCGGTCGAGACCATAGTGACGATGCCGGCGAAGACGCCGGCGACGAGCGCGATGCCCACCAGCTGCATCGGCTTCATGATCTCGCGACGGGTCGGCTTGTGGTCGGTCATGACGCTCCTCCACGATCGGCCTCGGTGACGGAGGCCGGGGTCTCGGCGTCCACGGGGCGCGGCGTGAGCCCGGCGATGCCGAGCAGCACCGCGACGATGGCGGCGTAACCGCCGAACAGCCCGACGCCGATGATGATGCCGGTGAGCTGGAAGGTTCCGGCTTCGGCGATGGTGTAGCTCTGCAGGAAGCCCGCGGGGACGACCAGCAGCGTGATGCCGAGCAGGATGCCCAGGCCGCCGGTGATGATCTGATCGCGGGCGCCGTCGTACCCCTTGAGCCGGAATCCGGCTGCGAGCTCGAAGGCACCGGTGACGAGTGCCCACGAGATGAGGAGCGCGAAGAACATGTCGTCGGTGCGCAGCGACGGGACGCCGGCGACCATGCCGGCGATGAAGTCGAAGGCGCCGACGGTGAGCACCCACCACCGCTTGCCCTCGGGGTAGACCAGCCACGCCGACAGCACCAGCACGAGCGCGGAGGCGATCGCGAAGCCCGAGAAGATCGACAGCCCCACCTGAGCGGAGTGGTCGTTCGAGAACGTCACCATGAGCGCTGCGACCGCCGCGAGGGCGGCGCGGAGCAGCTGCAGATGACGCACTCCGAACGTGCGCGTAGGGGCGGGCATGACGGTCCTCCGAAAGTCCGTACCAGTCTACGCCGCGGACCCTATGGGATAGCCCGGCGCGGATGCCCGCATCCGCCGCATCCTTGTATTGCAATACTTGCGACACAAGGTTATGGTTCTGGACATGCCCGACAACGCCGAGCGCATCGCCACCAACCTCCGCAAAGGGGTGCTGGAGTACTGCGTGCTCGCACTGCTCGCGGCCTCGGAGCGGTACGGGCTGGAACTGGCCACCGATCTGCAGGCCCGCGGGCTGATCGCGAGCGAGGGAAGCCTCTACCCACTGCTCGCGCGTATGCGCGAGAACGGCCTGGTCGACACCCGCACCGAGGCCGTCGGCGGAGGCCGACCCCGCCGCTACTACACGATCACGCCCGCGGGATCCGCGCAGCTGCGCGTCTTCGCCGACGTCTGGCGCACGATCGGTGCTGAAGTCGACGCGGTGCTGGAGGGAGCATCATGACCACCGAGGAGAATTACCTGCAGGACGTCGAGCGGATGCTGCGCGGCATCGACTCCGCGCACCGGCAGACCGTGCTCGACGACCTGCGCGGCCACTTCGCGGATGCCGCGGAACTGGGCAGGCCCGTCGACGAGACCGTCGCCGGGCTCGGGGCACCGGCCGAGATCGCGGCGCGGGCGCGGGAGGAGTTCGGTGCGACGGACGCCGATGGGCGAGCCGGCGCTCAGCGCGCCTGGCGAGCGCTGCAGGGCGCCGCGGTCGGCGTCGCCGTGGTGACAGGCGTGGTGGTGGCCTTCCTCATGCCCAGCAGCATGTTCGGCATGCGCTTCGCGGACGGCACGACATTCGCCGACGGCAGCGGGCTCGGTGACGCGCTGCTGGTGCTCGTCCCCGCACTGGCGTGCGCCATCCCCTTCCTCGTCCCAGTTCCCGCACGCACGGCCGTGACCGCGAGCGTCGGCGTCACTCTCACCGCGCTCATCGCGATCACCGCCGTCACGATCGGCGTCTTCTTCGTTCCGTCCGCCATGCTCACCTGGGCCGCTCTCATCACGTGGATGCGTCTGCGCGGCAGGGGCTTCGGACTCGGCTGGCGCATCGTCGGGGGCGCACTCGCGGCGGCGCCATCGCTCGCTGTCGCCGCTATCGGACTGCCGGTGTCCTTCGGGGTTCCCTACCGCTACTCCACATACACCGAAGTCGGCAGCGGAGCGAGCATCGGCGTCGAGTTCTGGGGGTGGGTGCTCCTCTCGGGCATCGTCGCCCTCGGCGTGCTGATCGCCGTCGGCTACCGCTCTCCCGGCTGGGTGCTCGCGGCGATCGGTCTGGCCGTGCTGGCTGTCGGCCTGACCGTGGGGAGCATTCTCATGCTCGCCTTCGTCTGGCTCGGCGGATGGTGGCTGACGATCGGGCTCGCGCACGCGGTGGTGACGCCATCGCGCCGCTGAATGCGTCTGCAGTACGCAGCCTCGGTCGAAATCCACCGTCGCCCGGTCAGAAGTGTCGACACGTCCGGCCCGCGGGCTGCGGGGAATCTGCTCAGAGCGGAAATCGTGGATTCGGCGACGAAGCCCGTCGTACCGTGAGGCATGGCCGAGATCGTCCCGTTCCCCAAGCCCCGCGCACCGCGTGAACCGGAGCCGCTCTGGCGGCAGCTCGTCGGCGCGGAGCTGCGCCGACGACGGCATGAGCGCGGCGACACGCTCACCGAGACTGCGGATGCCGCAGGCATCTCCCCCCAGTACCTGTCCGAGATCGAGCGCGGAATGAAGGATCCGTCCAGCGAGATGATGGCGGCC
Source organism: Microbacterium bovistercoris (assembly GCF_003387575.1). Taxonomy (GTDB): domain Bacteria; phylum Actinomycetota; class Actinomycetes; order Actinomycetales; family Microbacteriaceae; genus Microbacterium; species Microbacterium bovistercoris. The sequence goes on from NZ_QUAB01000048.1 coordinate 314,963, forward strand.
GTCGCCGGGGCGCTCGACCTCAGCCTGCTCGATCTCACCAGCGCTGTGGCCGAGGGCCTGGCCCCCGTCGCCGCACCGGCTCGACAGCAGCCCAGCGCCTTCGCCCTCGCGGCCTGACCCGCGACATCCGAACTCACCCGCGCCCCCGCATCCGTAACCCCTTGCGGATGGCGGACGATTCAGCGGACGGCGGATCCGAACCCGGCGTGTCCTCCGCCACCCGCAAATCGATCCGCCACCCGCAACCAGCAGACGATCACCGCGGGCCGAGCACCTGGTCGATCAGGCCGTACTCGACCCCGGCCTGAGCTGTGAGCACCCGGTCGCGGTCGGTGTCGGCGCGCAGCTCCGCGACGGTGCGGCCGGTGTGCTCGGCGAGGACGTTCTCCATCTCGCTGCGCACCCGCACCACCTCGTCGGCCGCGAGGATCAGATCGGGAACGGTGCCACGCGTCTGGGCGGCCGGCTGGTGCAGCACCATCCGCGCGTGGGGCAGCGCGGAGCGCATTCCGGGTGCCCCGGCGGCGAGCAGGATCGCACCGGGGCCGATCGCCTGGCCGACGCAGGTCGTCGAGACCCGCGGCCGGATGTGCTGCATCGTGTCGTAGATCGCCAGCGCCGCGCTCGGGTCGCCGCCCGCGCAGTTGATCGTGAACTGCACGTCCGTGTCGGGCGACGCCGAATCCAGGTGCAGCAGCTGCGCGATGATCGTGTTCGCGACGCCCGCGTCGATCTCGGTGCCGAGATAGACGATCCGCTCGGCGAGCAGGTTCGAGTAGACGTCCATGATCCGGTCGCCGCGCGGGTTCTGCGAGATGACGTTGGGGATCGTGTAGCCACTCATGCCGCCACCTCCGCTCCGAGTCCGATCCGCGATCTCTTGCGCGGATACACGTCGCCGAGGGATGCCACGACGCTGTCGATGAACCCGTAATCGATCGCCTCGGAGGCGGTGTACCAGTGGTCGTGCAGCGAGTCCTCGAACACCTTCTCCACCGGCTGCCCGGTGTCGCCGGCGATGATGCCGAGCACGGTGTCTCGCATGTGCCGCAGGTCGTCAGCCTGCACCTCGATCTCGACGGCCGAGCCGCCGATGCCCGCCGACCCCTGATGCAGCAGGATGCGGGCGTGCGGCAGTGCCTTGCGCTTGCCCTTCGTGCCTGCCGAGAGCAGGAACTGGCCGGCGCTGCAGGCCAGTCCGAGGGCGACGGTCGAGACGTCGTTGGGGATGGTGCGCATGATGTCGCGGATCGCGAGCATCGACGGCACCGATCCTCCCGGCGAGTGGATCCACAGGGCGATGTCGGTCACGGGGTCCTCTGCGGCGAGCGCGAGGAGTTGGGTCATCAGGAGCGCGCCGTTGTCGTCGTCGAGCACGCCGTCGAGCACGAGGACGCGCTCGTGGTACAGCGCTCGGCGAGCGTCCGGCCCGAACTGCGGTACTGCTTTCTCATCGGTCATGCGTTCAGGATGCGTCGCGGTCGCTGCCCCCGGCACTCGAATCCGCCTCCAGCAGATCTGCCCCGAGCGGATCCACGAGGAACTGCTCCGGTCGCTCGGATGACCAGTGCGGAAGTCCGCACACTGTGCATCTGAGCGACCGGAGCAGTCGAGGAAGGGGACGTCAGCCTGCGGCGAGCGCCCGCTTGTGGCTGATGCGGTGGCCGATCCAGAAGCCGATCGCGATGAGGCCGGCCAGCGCGATCAGCAGCATCCAGGGCAGCATCGACGGAGCCGCACCCGCTGTCGCGGAGGCCAGCGTGCCGGAGCCCGCCGCGATCTTGCCATTGCCCTCGGCGAGGGCCACGGCGCCGGCTTCGAGCTTGTCCCCGCCAGTGACCAGCTTGTCGCTTCCGTCTGCGAGGGCGGTCGCGCCCTCGGACAGTTCGCCGAGACCGGTGGACAGCGAGGTCGCTCCGGACTGCAGCGTCGCGGTTCCCTCTGCCAGCGAGGTCGCACCGGTGTCGAGGCGGGCGGCTCCCGCGTCGAGGCGGATGGTGCCGGAGTGCAGCGAGGTGGCACCGGCCGACAGCGTCTCGAGGCCGCCGGCGAGCTTCGTCGACCCGGCGCTCAGCTTGGTGGTGCCGGCCTCGAGCTCGCCGAGCTTGCCGGCGAGCCTCGTGGCGCCCGCGGACAGGTCGCTGGTACCGGACTCCAGTCGCAGGAGGCCGGCGGTGACCGCGGTGGATCCGTCGAACACCTGCGTCGTGCCGGACTCCAGCTCGACGAGGCCGCCCGCCAGGTCGGTCGCACCGGCTGACAGCAGCGACGTGCCTTCTGCGAGCGGGACGAGACCCGCGGAGAGCTTCTGCGCACCGGCCGCGACCTGTGTTGCTCCGCCCGCGAGCAGAGGCGCCTTCTCGGCGAGCATCGCCGCACCCGCCGACACCTTCGCGGTGCCGTCGGTGCGCAGCGTCTGAAGTCCCGCGGTCACCTGCGAGGCACCCGCCGCGACCTGGGCCGTGCCCTCCTTGAGGGTCTGCACCCCCGCCGCGAAGGCGGATGCGCCGGTCTCCGCATCGGCCAGGACGACAGTGCCCGGCCATCCCTGAGCGGCGTCGCCGTTCACGAGGACGTTCGCGCCTGCCGCGACCGACTGCGCACCGGCGGCAGCCTGAAGCGTGCCCTGAGCCAACCGCGGTGCAGCCGCGGCTGCGCCGGCGATGCCGTCCACCTGCTGGTCAAGACCGGCTGCCAGCGCCGCGAGGTTCTGCAGCTGAGCGTTGGCCGGGTCGGCGGCGGCGAGCTGGGCGAGCGCGGCGGCGAGCTTCTGCGAGTTGCCGGGCGCGCCCTGCGCGGCACCCGTGATGGCCGCGCCGTTGTCGGCCAGGGCCTGCAGCTGCGGAGTGACGGCCGCACCCAGTGCGGAGCTGAGCGTGTCGGCGCCGGCCTTCACCTTGCCTGCGATCTGGTGCGCGCCGTCGACTCCGGCTGCGAGGGACTTCGCCCCGGCGACGAGTTGCGCGGCACCGCTGTCGAGCGTCGCGGCACCTCCGGCGAGATCGGATGCTCCGGCAATGGCCTGCTGGGCTCCGAGGTCGACGGACTTCGCACCGGCGGCCACCTGCTGCACGCCTTCATCAAGAGCGGTCGCACCGGCTGCGGCCGACTGCGCACCGGTCGCCAACTCCTCCGCTCCGCCGGCCGCCTGCTGCGCACCGGCTGCCGCCAGGGCCATCTTCTCGGCGAGGGTGGTCGCACCGGATCGAGCCACCTCGGCTCCGGCATCCACGAGGAACGCGCCGAGGCGCAGGGTCTGCGATCCCGCCACGAGCTCTTCTGCGCCGGCATCCACCGTGGCGTTACCTGCGCGCAGAGTCTGAGCGCCGGCCACGAGCTTCTCCGCACCGTCGTCCGCCCTGGCCGCACCGGCCTGCAGGTCCTGTGCGCCGCTCAGTGCGGTCTGCGCGCCGGCGTCCAGCCGGCTCGCGCCGTCGGCGGCGCTCGATGCACCCGTGGCGAGGCTGCTTGCGCCCTCCGACAGCGTGGTCGCGCCGGTCGCGGCCTTCTGCGCGCCGGCTGCGAGCTTCGATGCGCCCGCTTCGGCGGAGGAAGCGCCGTCGGCGAGCGCTCCGGCGCCGGATGCGAGCTCCCCTGTGCCGTCGGACAGCGTGGTGGCGCCTGCGGCGACCTGGGTCGAACCGTCCTTGGCCGTGGTCGTGCCACCGGCGAGTTCCGCGGCGCCGGCCGCGATCTTGCTGGTGGTGAGGAAGAACAGGATCACCATCGCGGCCAGCAGGATGCTGAGCACGATGACGGCGATGCGCATGCCTAGGCCGTGCGCGTGGGGCTGTGCACTCGTCATTGAGAATCTCCTGGAGGGAAGGGGGCGTCGTCGCCTCGGGTGATCGTATGGGCGGCACTCGCTCCCCTCTCCGACCTTTGCCGCCTGGAACCAAGTTCCGCAGACCGCGAACTTCCGTTCCTTGTAGAGAGGCCACAAACGCTGTTGACCGCGAGTCAACAAGCGTTTCGTCTCGCTTCGCTCGCTCAACGACCGACACGCGTCGCATCATGGGGGAATGAGCACACGCCCCGCCACCTCTGCCACCGTCGCCGTCCGCGAGATGCGCGACTTCCTCTTCGCGCACGGCACCGACTACGACGGGGCGCGCGCCGGATTCCGCTGGCCGGACCCGGCGGAGTTCAACTTCGCGCTGGAATGGTTCGACGTGATCGCGGGCGAGAACCCCGACCGCCCTGCGGTGCAGATCGTCTCCGCCGACCTCAGCAGCAGGACCTGGACCTACAGTGAGCTCTCCCGCCGATCCGATCAGGTCGCGAACTGGCTGCGCGATTCCGGCATCCGTCGCGGCGACCACCTCATCGTGATGCTCGGCAACACGATCGAACTGTGGGAGACGATGCTCGCGATCACGAAGGTCGGTGCCGTCGCCATCCCCACCTCCACACTGCTCAGCGCCGATGACCTCGCCTATCGCGCGACCCACGGCCGGGCCCGCGCCGTGGTCACCACACCCGACCTCGCAGGCCGGCTCTCCGGCATCCCGGACGACGTCCTGCGGATCGGCGTCGGCGACGCCGTGCCGGATGGCTGGCTCGCATACGCCGATTCGGCGGATGCCGCACACGAGTACATCCCGGATGCCGCGACGCCGGCCTCCGACACCTGCCTGCTCTACTTCACCTCGGGCACGACCAGTCGCCCGAAGCTCGTGCAGCACACGCACGCGTCGTACCCGATCGGGCACCTGTCGACCATGTGGTGGCTGGGAGTGCGGCCGGACGACGTGCATCTGAACATCTCCTCCCCCGGCTGGGCGAAGCACGCCTGGTCGAACTTCTACTCGCCGTTCCTCGCCGAGGCGACGGTGTTCGTGTTCAACTACGACCGCTTCGACGCCGACAGCCTCATGCAGGTCATGGACACGCATCACGTCAGTTCGTTCTGCGCGCCTCCGACGGTGTGGCGGATGCTGATCCAGGCCGACCTGTCACGCCTGACGCACCCGCCGCGCGAGCTGGTCGGGGCCGGTGAACCTCTGAATCCCGAGGTGATCAGTCGCGTGCGGGAGGCGTGGGGCGGCACGATCCGCGACGGCTACGGCCAGACCGAGATGACCTGCTGCGTGGGCAACTCCCCCGGCCAGCCCGTCAAGGAGGGCTCGATGGGGCGGCCGACGCCGGGTTACCCGGTGGTGCTCGTCGACCCGGCGACCGGAGAACTCGCCGAGCGCGAGGGCGAGATCTGCCTCGACCTGTCGCAGGCTCCGCTGGGCCTCATGACCGGTTACTACGAGGATCCCGAGAAGACCGCCGAGTCACGCGAGGGCGGCTATCACCACACCGGCGACATCGCCGTACGCGACGAGGACGGCTACCTCACCTACATCGGCCGCGCCGATGACGTGTTCAAGGCCTCGGACTACAAGGTCTCGCCGTTCGAGCTGGAGTCGGTGCTGCTCGAGCATGACGACGTCGTCGAGGCGGCCGTCGTGCCGAGCCCCGACCCGACCCGCCTGGCCGTGCCGAAGGCCTACGTGTGCCTGACCGCCGCGGCCCAGCAGGACGAGACGGCCGCGGCATCCGCGATCTTCGCCTACTCGCGCGAGCGACTCTCCTCGCATCTCTGGGTGCGGATCATCGAGTTCGTGCCGGAGCTGCCGAAGACGATCTCGGGCAAGATCCGCCGCGTCGAGCTGCGCGCCCGCGAGGCGGAGCGCGTCGCCGCCGGCGACCCGGCCGGCCAGCACCACGACCGCGACCACCGCTGACGCGTCGCCGGGGCGCCGGGGCGCTGGCCCGCGCTCCCGTCGCAAACCAGCACAGTCCCGACCGCGAACACTGTGCCGGATCGCGACCGGAACGCGCGGACGCCGGGCGGCAGAATGGTGACGATGAACGCCCGCTTCCGCTTCCTGCGCCTGCGCCCGCAGGAGCTCGCCCTCATCGCCATCACAGCGGTGTGGGGCGGCACCTTCCTGCTCGTGCACTGGGCCGTGGAGCACGCCGGCCCGTGGTTCTTCGTCGGCATCCGGTTCCTCATCGCCGGGGCGATCAGCGTCGTCATCTTCCGGCGATCGCTTCGCGGCATCCGCTGGATCGACATCGGCGCAGGGACGGCCATCGGGGTGATGATCTACGCCGGCTACGGCCTGCAGACCTTCGGCCTGCAGACGATCGAGTCGAGCACCTCGGCGTTCATCACGGCGCTGTACGTGCCGCTCGTGCCGCTGCTGCAGTGGGCGGTGTTCCGCAACCGGCCACCGGCGATGGCGTTCGTCGGAGCGGGCCTGGCCTTCGCGGGGCTCGTGCTCATCGCCGGCCCCGACGCCCTCTCGCTGACGCTGGGCGCCGGTGAGATCGCGACCATGATCAGCACGCTGCCGATCGCCGGAGAGATCATCCTGATCAGCGTGTTCGCGAACCGCATCGACCTCGGCCGCATCACGATCGTGCAGCTGCTCACCGCGGGTCTGCTGGGGCTGGCGACGATGCCGATCGTCGGCGAGGCGCTGCCGGAGTTCTCGTGGATCTGGCTCGGCGCGGCGGTCGGACTGGGCGCCGCGAGCTGCATCATCCAGCTGACGATGAACTGGGCCCAGAAGCAGGTCTCCCCGACTCGCGCCACCATCATCTACGCGGGCGAACCGGTGTGGGCGGCAGTCGTGGGGCGGATCGCCGGAGAACGGCTGCCGCTGACCGCGCTCATCGGCGGGGCGCTGGTCGTGCTGGGCACGCTCGCCAGCGAGATCAGGATCGTCCGGCGCCGCGACGCTTCGACGGGCTCAGCGACCCAGCCTGCGGATCCCTGAGCCGGAGTGACCGGCCGGTCAGGACGCGACGGCCGGAACCGTCGAGGTCTGCACGCCGGCACGAGGCTTCGCGGTCGGTGCGGTCGCGGCCTCGACGTCGGCCTCGGTCGTCTCAGCGACCGGCATCCGTGTCGGGGTCGAGAGCAGCACGGCGTGGATGATCCCCCCGAGCACCAGCGCGACGACGAGTGCGGCGCCCGACACGATCACCGGAGCCCACAGGCTGGCGAAGGATGCCGCCAGGCTGAGCAGCATTCCGACGATCCAGACGCCCAGAGCGCCACCGAAGACTCCCGCGGCTCCGCCTGCGAGTGCAACGCCCGCGACGATCGCGCAGATGACGGCCAGGACGGCTCCGCCGATCCCGATCGGCACGAAAATCGATGCCAGTGTGTGTGAAACGGCCAACGACGACATAACACGACCCCCCGTGTCCTCGTGCGCACCCCCGTGCGCCTCTGATATAAAGCGTACGCACTTCACGGCGCGTCCGGCATCCTCCTTCAGAACGATTCGATATCAGTCCCGAGAACGATGCGTGTCCGCTCAGTTACGGGTGCGCGCCCTCCGCCGCTTCGGCTTCGTCGTGACCACCGGGATGGATCCGGTGATCACCATGTCCACCGCATTCGCAGCCTCGTGCGGGCCGACGACGGCCAGCGTCGACGTCTCAGTGGCGAACTCGGGATTGACCGGCAGGGCCTTCAGCCGGCGATGCGCGCTGATGTACGCCGGGACCAGGATCACGACCGCGCCGAGCCAGGCGAGCGGGTCGCTCAGCGCGACGCCGAGGAAGCTCCACAGCGAACCGAGCACGATCGCCGCGACCACGCGCATGACCAGCTCGAGCACTCCGGTGACGGTCGGGATGAGCGCCTGGCCGAGGCCCTGCAGCGCACCGCGCAGCACGAAAAGCACGCCGAGGATCGAGTAGGTGAGCCCGTTGACGACCAGCATGAGGTGCGCCATCTCGACCACCTCTGCCGATCCGTCTCCGACGAACACTCGCACCACGGGCTCACCGAACGCGATCAGCACCGCGCCGAGGAACACCGAGGCGCCGATCGACATCCAGATCGCCTGGGTCACGCCACGGCGGATGCGGTCGGGCCGGCGCGCCCCGAGGTTCTGCGCGACGTACATCGAGGTGGCCAGACCCAGCGATGCGAGCAGGGCGCTGGCCAGGCTGCCGATCCTCGCGAAGACGGTGTACGCGGCGACGGCATCCGGGCCGATGGTGTTCAGGGCGACCTGGACGATGAGCAGGCCGATCGCGATGATCGACGCCTGGAAGCCCATCGGCAGACCGAGCCGCAGGTGCTCCTTGGCATCCGCCTTGCTGATCCGCCAGTCCGCGCGGCGGACGTGCAGCGCGGGCAGGCGTCGTCGGGCGTACTCGAGACAGGCCAGCACCGAGATCGCCTGGGCGACGGCCGTCGCCCAGGCGGCACCGGCGACGCCCCAGCCCAGCGTGCCGACCATGACGATGACGAGGCCGACGTTCAGCACGCAGGAGACCACGAGGAAGATGAGCGGCGTCCGCGAGTCGCCTATGGCGCGGATGATGGCCGACAGGTAGTTGAAGAACATGATCGCGCTGCCGGTCACCAGAGTGACCTGGGTGAACACCGTCGCCTCTGCGAGCAGTTCGGGCGGCGTCTGCATCAGCACGAGCAGCGGCTCGGCGATCAGAGGCCCCGCGATCGTGAGCAGGATGCTGGCCGCGCCCGTGAGCAGGGTGCCCGTCGCCACCGACCTGCGCACGCCGTCGTCGTCCTTCGCACCGAAGGCCTGGGCCGTCGGGATCGCGAAGCCGCTCGACATGCCCCAGGCGAAGCCCATCAGCAGAAAGATCAGGCTGCCCGTCGCGCCCACGGCGGCGAGGGAGTTCACGCCCAGGTGCCGCCCGACGACGACGGCGTCGGTGAACTGGTACAGCTGCTGCACCACGTTGCCGATGAGCAGGGGCACGGAGAAGGCCAGGATGACGCGCCAGGGGCGTCCCGTGGTGAGGGTGGTGGACATGCGGGATCCAGGGAAACGAGGGAGGACGGGGAGCGGAGGATTCCGGAAGACGACACCGGCACCGTGAAAGGGTCACGGCGCCGGTGAAACGATTGTATCGAATCGATTCGGGGAACCACCAGGGGCACGAGCAGGATCTTCGCCTAACGAGCGGACGCCGAGAGGTCAACCCGGTGTGCTCCCGACCGCCTCACCCCTAACGTCGCCGACGAGACCAGACGAGATGTCGAAGGAGGATATCGCCATGGATGACCGGCAGCATGGCGGCGTGCGGATGGATGACCTCGAGTTCGTGCTGCAGCGCCCGAACACGTGGACGACGGTGTACGTCGACGGACCGGCAGGAGAACCGCCGGACACCGTCGAGCAGCGGATGGACGCCCTGGAGCGACGCCTGGAGGATGCCGGTGCACCAGAGGCCGACAGGAGGGCGGTCGCCTCGGCGCTCGGCGCGGGCGGCGCCCCTGCTTTCCCCTCGTCGCGCTGGCTCGCGGTCCGGGACGGGCGAGTGGAGGCGGGGGCCTCGTTCGCCGGGCCGCGTCTGGGGCCGGAGCGCGTCGTGCACGGCGCGTTCCCCGAGGTCGCCCCGCTGCTCCGGCACATGTCCACCGAGAGTCGCATCCTCATCATCGAGACCGAACGGGCCGGCGCCCGCCTCAGCACCGAGCAGGTCGGTAGAGCCGACCGCCGCACCGCCGGCGTCGTCGACGGTGAGGAGGGGCAGATCACGAAGGTGCAGGCGGGCGGCTGGTCGCATGCGAACTATCAGCGGCACGCCGAGGAGGTGTGGCGGCGCAACCAGTCCGAGGTGGCCGAGGCGGCGAACCAGCTGATCGAGGAACAGCGCCCCGACCGCATCTTCGTCACGGGTGACGTACGGGCGCGCACGATGCTGATCGACGATCTGCGCGTGACAGATCCCGAGCGCATCGTCGAGGTCGACGCCGACACCCTGGCCGCGGGCTCGGACGACACGGCTCTGGATCGCGCGATCGAGGAGAGTGTGGCCGATGCGGGCCGGCGGCTGATCGACGATGCTCGCGATCGCAGTGCCGCGGGCGACGGCAGGGAGGGCGCCAACGGCGTCGCCGAGGTCGTCGAGGCGCTGCAGCAGGGACGGGCGGAGGTCGTGGTGCTGGATCCCCGCATGACCGAATCGAGCACCGAGCTGATCGCGTTGTCCTCGGAGCCGTGGATCGCGCTCTCGAGCGCCGCGGACTACGACGTCGAGGGCACACCCGTCGCCGCCGCGGAGGCGCTCGCCCGCGCCGCCATCATGACCGGTGCACAGGTGCTGTTCGACGAGGAGGACCTGGCGGATGCGGAGGCGCGGCCCACGACGGCGGCGGCTCCCCCGATCGCCGTGCTGCGCTGGCCGCGCACCGAGCAGGAGGAAGCCGCGCGCGACCAGCAGGGGCACCCCTCCCAGGCGGAGGGCGAGGATCCGGAGTCCGAGCGCGTCCGCGACCCGTTCATCGACGGGCATCCGTCGCAGGCGGAGGGCGAGGATCCCGGCGACCGGTGAGTGGGGGCGTGGTCAGCGTTGCGCCGCGGCCGCGGCGTCGCTGGGGGCGACGGCGGGGGCATCCGCCCTGGCGTAGACGCCGATCGCCCGCACGAAGTAGAGCAGCCAGGCGAACAGCAGACCGGCTGCGATGAATTCCATGCCGGTGAGGTTGTAATAGCCGATCGGGATCCACAGCGCGATGGCCACGACGATCCCGATGATCACCAGCAGCGAGAAGCCCGAGACCTCCCTCGGCAGCCCGGGCAGGAAGCGCAGCGCGCAGACCACGAACACCACGAACAGCACGACCATGCCGGATGCCGCGCCGACGTGGATCGGGATGCTCACCGCGTCGGGCACCAGACCGGCGATGGTCAGGCAGATGCCGATGCCGGCGAACAGCCAGGACAGCTGACGGGTGCGCCGTTTCGGCTCGGCCCCGCGCGCGATCAGCCCGAGCTCCACGTCACGGCCGACGTAGTTCGCCAGCACCGTCACGACGAGCCCGGTGAGGATGAGGGCCAGGTTGAACCGGTACCCGGATGCCTGGTCGCTGTTGCCCAGCTGCGAGAAGTGCAGCTGCCACCAGGAGAGGTCCGGCGTGCTGAGCATGCTGGCCATCGTCCCGGTGAACAGCACCAGGGTGGCGAGCATGGCCAGGCCGTCGGCGGTGACCCGCGAACCGGACAGGAACGCCGCATACGTGAATGCCGCCACGGAGGCGCCCACCAGCGCTCCGCCGCCCAGCGGATCGATGTCCATGCCGAAGAAACCCTGCTGGAACAGGCTCGCGACGGCCTGCACCACGAGGTACGACAGCATCGCCATCGCCGCCGTCATGGCGGCCACGTCGAGGATGCGCTTGGCCAGCGGCATCCGCCGCCGCCACGCGTCGTACCCGCGTCGCGACTCGACGACGAAGGATGCCGCGAATGCGGCGCCGGCGAAGGCGGCAGCCGCCCACGCGGCGAGGTTGCCGACCGAGAGCGTCTGGCCGGCGAGCGGCCAGCGCTCTCCCCACATCACGACGATCGTCATGATCGCCGCGATGGCGAACGCCGAGACCGCCCAGCGGGTGGCGACGGACTCCATCCGCACTCTGTCGCGGAACGTGGTGTGCATGTAGTCAGGTGTACCGCACGCCGGCGCCCGCAGGGCGTGGTCGCTGCGGCGAGCGCCGTGCTCGGCTGCCCCGCCGTGCCCTGAAGACGGCCCCGCTCCTATAGTGGAGCGGACATGGAGTTGCTGGATGCCGCGCTGATCGCCCTCGCCGGAACCGCGGCAGGCGCGATCAACGCCCTCGCCGGCGGTGGCTCACTGGTGACCTTCCCCACGCTCCTGGCGCTCGGCTATCCCCCTGTGCTCGCCAACGTGACCAACACCGTCGCCGCCTTCCCGGGGTACGTGGGCGGCGCCTGGGGATACCGGGCCGAGCTGAGCGGTCAGCGCCGGCGCATCCTGGTGCTCGGCGTTCTGACCGCCGTCGGCGCGCTCATCGGATCGGCGCTGCTCCTGCTCGGGTCGGAGGGCACCTTCCGCGCGGTGGTGCCGTGGCTGATCCTCGGCTCGACCGTGCTGATGGCGGTGCAGCCGGCGATATCGAAGGCGCTGGCCCGCCGCGCGGCAGGGCCGGAACGGCTGACCTGGGCGGGCGTCGGCGAGCTCGGCGTCGGCATCTACGGCGGCTACTTCAACGCCGGACTCGGATTCATGATGCTCGGTGTGATGGGGATGACGCTGAACGACGGCATCCAGCGGCTGAACGCCCTGAAGAGCGTGATGTCGGCGGTCGCGAGCCTGGTGTCGCTGGTCTTCTTCGTGATCTTCGCCGAGGTGGCCTGGCCGGCCGCGATCATCATGGCGATCAGCGGGCTGGTGGGCGGCTGGATCGGCGCCAGGGTCGGCCGCAGGATCCCGCCCGCTCCCCTGCGCTGGTCGATCGTCGCGTTCGGGTTGATCCTGTTCTTGATGATGCTGACCGGCGTGCTGGGCTGACGTTCGTCAGTCGCGCGAGCGGGTGAGGCTGCGCAGCACGAGGAACACGATCACCGCGACGACGGCGACGACAGCGAGCTTCGCGATGAACCAGAGCACCGAGAACAGGGCGCTCACGATCCACCACGCGATCACCACGGCGACGATCACTCCGAGCACGGTCCAGATGCTGGTCTTGTTCACGGTTCCAATCTAGACGGCGCTCCCGGTTAGCCTGATGTGTCCGCCGCCGTCCCGCCCACCCGAGGAGCCGCATGTTCGACAGCCCGCTCTCGGCGTCGGCGTACGAGGTGCTCGGCGTCGCCCCCGACGCCTCCGACGACGACCTGCGCCGCGCGTTCCGGCTGCAGCTGCGTCGCACGCATCCCGACACCGGCGGCGACGCCGCCGTGTTCGTCCGCGTGCAGCGGGCCTGGGAGCTCGTCAGCACGCCGGAGACCCGCGCCGCCTACGACCGTGGGCACGGTTTCGCAGGTGAATCGCAGTGGGGCGGATGGCGCGAGCCGGTGCGCACGGACACCCGCCCGCGCGCACGGTTCCACGGCGAGGCCGGAGGCTGGCTGCGCCGGCAGTACGTCGCGCAGGTGCGCGAGTTCGCGCCGGATGCCGCGGATCCCTACGATCCGGCGTTCGTGCGCACCGTTCCGGTCGAGTTGCGGATGCTGCTCGCCAACGCCCTCGCCGAGGAGGAGACCTCCCGCATCCTGGCCGACCTCGGCATGGGCTTCACGGTCTGGCACGATGTGGCGGCGCCGGACGCCGGCGACAAGATCGATCACGTCGTGCTCGGGCCGTCGGGCCTGTACGGCGTGATGTCGGCCGACCTCGGCACGGACGTGCGGTTCCGCAGCGGCGAGATCGCGGGACCCGATGCGCCGGTGGCTGATCTGCTCACCCGCATCCGGCTGATCTCGCGCGCAGCGCGGGTGCGGTTCAGCGCGGCGATCTTCGTCTTCCCCGACGATGATCTCGCCGAGGCGGCCGTACCGCTCGGGTCGGTACGGGGCCTGCCTGTGGTGGTGGTACGGCGCAGTGTGCTGCGCACGCTGCTGCGCACGGGCATCCAGGGCACGCGCGTGATCGGGGGCAACGAGCTGTTCGACGTGCGCACCCGGCTGCAGCAGACGGTGCGCCTGGCCTGACGCTCAGCCCAGCGGCGGGGCGTCGAGCACGGTCGGCACGTACTCCAGCAGCTGGCTGCGGTTGTCGAAGGTGCGGGATTCGACGAGTTCGAGTCGCACATCGGGATAGCCGTCGAAGATGCGCTCGCTGCCCGTCGCGCCGGTGATCACCGGGAAGACGACGAGGCGGAAGCGGTCGGCGAGCCCCGCCACCAGCAGCGACCGGCACAGCGAGACGCTGCCGAGCGTGCGCAGCGGCCGCTCGGACTCCTCCTTCAGGCGCCGCACGAACTCCACGGCATCCGTGCGCACCAGGGTGGAGTTCTGCCACCCGAGCGGCTCTGCGAGGCTCGACGAGAAGACGTACTTCTGCACGTCGTTCAGCACGTCGGTTCCCGGCTCGCCTCCCGCGGTGAGCTCCGACATGACGCGGTAGGTGTTCGCGCCCATCAGGACCGGATGGTCCTGCTCGGGCAGCTCCTCCAGCCAGCCGAGGTACTCGGGACCCTCGAGGCCCCACCAGCCCGGCCAGCCCTTCGCCGAGCCGTAGCCGTCGAGCGAGATGATGAAGTCGATCGTGAGTGGTTGCATCAGAGACTCCCTGCCCTTGTGCCCGAGCGTAGGCGCGCGACCCGCGTCGCGGTACCCCGATCCGTGTGCGGCCCCGGGAGCGCGCAACATCGCTTCCACATGTCCGACCCCGGTGGTTGTATGGCCGAATGAGCATCGCGACCTCTGCAGACGGCACCTCCATCGAGTACTCCGCGACCGGCGACGGCCGCACCATCGTGATCGTGAACGGCGCGCTTTCGACGGCGGCGGATGCTGCGCCGCTTGCGCAGGCGCTGGCCGATGCGGGGTTCCGCGCCGTCACGTGGGATCGCCGCGCCCGCGGCGGCAGCGGCGATCGTCGCGGCTCGACGCCCGACGATGAGGCATCCGACCTCGCCGCGGTGATCGAGGCGGTCGGCGGCGCCGATGCCGTGCTCGGGCACTCGTCCGGTGCCGTGCTGGCGCTCTTCGCCGCATCCCAGGGCGCGCCGACCGGGGCACTGTTCCTCTCCGAGCCGCCACTCGACTTCGACGGCTCCGGCGTGCAGCCGGCCGATCTCTCGGATCGACTGCAGTCGCTCGTCGACGCCGGGCAGCCGGGCGAGGCCGTCGAGGCGTTCCAGATCGAGGCGGTCGGCCTGCCGCGCGAGATGGTGGAGGCCGGGCGCACGAACGGCATGCTCGCCGCGCTCACGCCCCTGGCGCAGTCGACCGTCTACGACACCCGTCTCGTGTGGCGGATGCGTCGGCCGAATGCCGATCTGCTCGCTGTCGACCGCCCGGTCACGGTGCTGCGCGGCGAGCAGACCTTCCCGTTCCTGATCACCGCCTCCGACTGGGCCGGGGCGCACATCCCCGGCGCCGAGCTGGTGGTCGTGCCGGAGTCGGTCATGCACCGCGCCGATCCTGCAGCGACGGCACGGGTGATCGCAGAGCGGATCTGACCGCCCACGGCGATACGGTGGCGCTGTGGATGCTTACCCCGACCCGCTGCCCGATCGCCCTGCGCCCGACAATCCGCAGGGCAAGCTCGTGCTGCTGCGTCACGGCGAGACCGAGTGGTCCCGTGAGGGGCGGCACACCGGTCTGACCGACGTTCCTCTCACCGCACGTGGCGAGGAGCTCGCCCGGCAGGCGGGCGAGCTCGTGCGGGGCTATGACTTCCGCCTGGTGCTGTCTTCGCCGCTTCAGCGCTCGCACCGCACCTCCGAACTCGCCGGGCTCGACGCCCAGATCGATCCGCTGCTCGTGGAGTGGGACTACGGCGGGTACGAGGGGCGGACCACGCAGGACATCCGCGCCGAGCTCGGCTACAACTGGACCGCGTTCTCACATGGTGTGATCCGCGGCAAGACCCCCGGAGAGACCGTCGAGGAGGTCGCGGCCCGCGCCTCACGGGTGCTCACCCGCGTGCTGCCGGTGATGGCGGAGGGCGATGTCGCGCTGATCGCCCACGGCCACTTCCTGCGCATCCTCACCGCGGTGTTCCTGCGGCAGGCTCCACGGTTCGGCGGGGCGATCTCGCTCGATGCCGGCTCGGTGTCGGTGCTCGGCTTCTACCGCGAGCAGCCGGCGATCCTGGCCTGGAACCACGGGCCGCAACTGCCGCTGCATCCATCCGAGTCCTGACCAGCCGACGCCGCGACTCGAATCGGCCCCAGACCCGCATCACGTGCTCCAGCTGTGCGAGCCGGGGCCTCCGTCGAACCGACGACCTCGATGAAGGCATGCACGGTTGTCCGAAGGATGCGGCACGATGGGCGGTATGGCCGATGGATACGACCCGGGATTCCTCACGGCGGCGCTGCCACTGCCGGATCCGTCACAGGATGTGCGCACACTGCCCTACCCGCGGGTGACGGTGCTGCTCGATCCGGCACGGCGCCTGGCCGCCGTCGCAGCGGTGAACATCGACGGGCGAACGCTGCGTGATCTGCCCCGAGCAGGCGAGTGGTATCTCGACCCGCGGATCCCCGAGTCCGAGCAGACCGGCCCCGAGGTGTATGCCCGCAACGATCTGGATCGCGGGCACCTCGTGCGTCGGCGCGACCCGGGCTGGGGCGAACCGGATGACGCGCGCGCGGCCATGGCCGCGACCTTCGCGTATCCGAACGCGGCGCCGCAGGCGGCGGACTTCAACCAGTCGAAGGAGCTGTGGCTCGGTCTCGAGGATCACGTCCTCGCCTACGCCGAGGCGACGGATCAGCGTCTCTCGGTCTTCACCGGACCGGTTCTCGCCGATGACGATCCGCCGTATCGCGGCATCCGTGTCCCGTTGCGGTTCTGGAAGGTCGCCGCGTGGAGCACGGGTGCCGGACTCGCATGCGCGGCGTTCGTGCTCGACCAGTCTGCGCTCGTCGACACGAGCGACGAACGCCTCACGGCGCCGCCACTCGGTGCGTTCCACACGTTCCAGGTGCCGGTGTCGGCCGTCGCGGACATGACCGATATCGACTTCGGCTCGCTCGTCGAGGCGGACGTGCTCAGCGGACGGGCCGCGCGCGGTGAGACATGGCCGGAGCTGAGGGATGCCGGCGACATCGTGCTGTGAGCGGCGATGTCCGCCCCACAGCCCTCACTCGGTCACATGCGGGGGCGCGAGTCGAAGGGCATCCCGATCGAGCCGTGCCTGCACGATGCGCAGTGCGGTGTCACTGATCCTGCGTTCGTCGCGCAACCGGACGAGGACGCCGCGCTTGTGCTCGAGCACCGCGAGTTCGAGCGCCGCGTAGTCCTCGTCGGCCGCCCAGAGATCGGGGCCGTCGAGGTCGGTCGCAGCTCCTAACCGCGCGAGCCGCTCCTGATACTCACTCACGATCCTGTCCCTGACTCCGACCGGCACTCCGGCCTGCTCGGCCAGCGCGGGCAGCACCTCCAGCGCGGCGACCGTGGTCTCGCGCTGTGCTGTGGTGATCTCGCCAGCGACGGACGTGTCGCGCCCGAATCCGGCCCAGCGCATCACCCCCGGCAGCAGCGCCCCCTGCACCACGAGCGTGAGGATGACGACACCGGTCGCGACGAAGATGATCTCGTCGCGCGGCCCCACGCCCACCGGGACGGCGAGGGCGACCGCGAGAGACACCGCGCCGCGGAATCCCGCGATCGTCGACACTGCGCGTGCGCGGTGAGTCATGCGCCGCTCACGCTGCGACGGCCGTCGATCGAGAAGACGCAGGCACCACGCCATGAGCACCTGGAAGACGAACCGGATGGCGAGGATCGCCAGCCACACCAGCACGCAGAGCAGCAGGAGCCCGGGGATCGACCCCGCAGGGACGCTGCGCAGAGCGGACTGCGCCTCGATGCCGATGAGCACGAACAGCGCGCCGTTCAGCACGCTCGTGACCAGCGCGCCGACCAGGTGCAGTTGCCTGCGTGACAACGCGCTCCCGGTGCGCGGACCGCTCTGGCTGAGCAGAAGCCCGGCGACGACGACCGCTATCACCCCGGACGAGTGCACGTGCTCGGCGATGAGGAAGGCGATGAACGGAACGAGGAAGAGCGCGATGGTGTGGAGGGTCGCATCGTGGACGTGGCGCACCGCGCGGGACGCGACGTAGCCGCAGGCCAGGCCGATCACCACACCGCCGGCATACGCGACCACGAACATCTCCGAGACCTTCCATCCGGAGACGACGGACGGCTCGACGGCGACGGCCGTGGCCAGGCCGAACAGCACGAGCGCCGTTCCGTCGTTGACCAGGCTCTCCGCCCGAAGCACGGTCATGTTCCGGTGCGGAAGGGACCGCGCGAGGGCGCCGACAGCAGTGGCATCCGTCGGCGCGAGTGACGCCCCGAGGATGACCGCGGCGAGGATGCCCCAACCGAGCAGCACACTGGTCGCCGCGACGCCGGCAGCGGTGACGATGACCAGGGGGATGCTGAGCAGGAGGATCACCCGCATGTCCCGGCGCACCTCCCGGAGGGAGGTCGTGAGGGCCTCCCAGAACAGGAGGGCCGGCAGGAAGAGCACGAGCACGACCTCCGGCGGCAGATGGATCTCCCTCACCGCCGGAAGGAAGCCGGCGAGCAGGCCGAACAGGAGCTGCATCAGCGGTGCCGGCATCCGCAGTTTCGGTGCGAACCACGAGGCGGTCACGAGGAGCGTCCCGACGATCACGACGACGGCGAGCGGTTCGATCATCCGCCGCTCCCGTGTTGCTCGATCACGCGGAGCAGAACTGATCGCCCGTCCTGTTCCCTGACGACCCGGAATCCCTCGCTCAGCAGCAGGACGTGTGCCGTGCTCTGACTGTCCACGGCGAGGCTGAGCCGCGTGTGCCGCGCCACACGAGTCCTGTCGATCATCATCCGGGTGAGGGCGCGCCCGATTCCCCGGCCTCGCCACGCTGCCCTCGTGCCGAGCTTCATCTCGGGCACTCCGGCGGCGATGAAGGCGTCGCCCGGTTCATAGGGCGTGAACACCCGTGCCCAGGCGGCTCCGGCCACTGCGCCCGACGGATCGACCGCCACGACGCCGTAGTCTCCGGCACGTGTCCAGCCGACCAGGTAGCGGGACAGCCCGGAGCCGCCTGCGGGCAGCACCCGGTGCGCGGTCTGCATGCCTGTGGTGTCGCTGTCGGCCAGCACTCTCGCCAGGCCGCGCGAGTCCGATGCCGTGGCATTGCGGAGCAGGACGCCTCCGACAACGGCGGGAACGTCCAGGTCGCGTTCTGCGGATTCCTGGCTTGTCGCCATCCCGACCTCCTCACGCCCCAGTGAAGCCTCCGATTGTTGCGAAGGCGTTTCCGTGGTGGAACGGTTCGGGGTCGCGCCGGATCTCAGGTCGGGGCAGGAAGAGGCGCACTGCTCCGCCGCCCGATCCAGATGACCAGCGTCGAGAAGAGCGTGTACTCCTCCTCGCCCCGGTGCTCGACCACCGATGCCGGCCGGGTTCCGCTGCGGACCGCCTCGAAACCGGCGAACGAGGTCGCGAGCAGTTGCTCGGCCTCCAGGACGGTGATCCCGCTCTCCAGCAGCGCGGGCCGTCGGGTCCCTGTCTGATCGACCTCGTACCGATCGGCGATGATGCCGAGCGCGACCACGCCGCCGGGGCGCACCGCCGCCGCGATCTTGGCGAACAGCTTGCGGATCTCCGCGGCATCCGGCAGGTGCTCGATGGCCGAGAAGGCGAAGACCAGATCGGCGCCGTCGGCGAACTCGAGGTCGGCGAGATCCGTCTGCTGGGCCAGCACCCGTGTCGAGCCGGATGCGGGGATCGCCTCGAGCCGTCGCACCGCCGAGGCGAGCAGATCGACCGCGTGGACGACCGATCCGTCCGGCAGCGCCTCGATCATCGGCACCGTGTGACGCCCGACGCCCGCCCCCAGGTCGTAGGCGACCACCGGTCGATCGTCGGGCATCAGGGCGAGGGCTTCGAAGATCAACGGATGAGGTCGCGCCAGCCAGCTCCCGGCGTCGCCCAGCGAGGTGCTCGCGTAGAGGGCCTCGTGGTACCGGACGGTCTCGCGACGCGCGCGCTCGAAGCCCTCCTCACCCTTCACCATCAGCGCTGCACGTCGTAGACGAGCTTGACCACCCCGTTGTCGTAGACGTCGGATTCGCGCAGCTTCAGGTTCCGACGGCCCGCCTCATCCGCACGGAAGACGCTCTTCCCGCCGCCCAGCAGGAAGGGGAACATGAGCAGGTTGTAGCGGTCGATGAGGCCGGCTTCGCCGAGGCGGGTGGCGAGTTCGGCACTGCCGTGGATGAAGATCCCGCCGTCGGTCGTCTCCTTGAGACGCGCGACGTCCTCGGTGCTGCGCAGGATGTGCTGCGGCCCCCACCCGTCGACGAGGTCGTCCTCGCTGATCGTGGTCGAGACCACGTACTTCGGCAGGTCGCGATAGTCGGCGTGGTCCTCGGATCCCGGCCAGAAGGCCGAGAAGGCGTCATAGCTGCGACGTCCGAACAGCAGTGCGGTGGTGTCGGCGAGCTCCTCGCCCTTCAGAGCGAAGGCCTCGGGCAGGAAGGGGGTGTCGAACACCCAGCCGCCGCCCGGATGCCCCTCGACGGTGCCCCCGGGCGAGTCGACGATGCCGTCGACGGTGATGAATCCGGTGTAGACGAGTTCGCTGGTCATGATGCTCCCTGTACTTGCGGCGGCTGAGGTGCCACCTTACTCAGACGTCGAACCACGCCGCGCCGGATCGACACGGCGTCTAAAAAAGATGCGGCGACGATGTAGAGAATGCTGTTCCTGTTCCGTCTCCCCTGTGAAGCGGCCAGAATGGGGCCGCACCGAACAGGAGGTCATCATGGCCAAGTATCTGATGCTCAAGCACTACCGCGGCGGACGCCCGTCGACGAACGCGGTCCCGATGGACCAGCTCACGCCAGAGGAGTGGACCGCGCACATCCAGCACATGCACGACATGGAGGAGCGGCTCATCGCGTCCGGTGAACTCGTCTCCGCGGAGGGCCTCTCGATGGCGGGTTCGTGGGTTCGGTACGACGGCGAGGGGCGGCCGCCTGTCGTCGACGGTCCGTTCGCCGAGACGAAGGACCTCATCGCCGGCTGGATGCTCGTCGAGGTCGACTCGTACGAGCGGGCGCTCGAGATCGCATCCGAGCTGTCCGCGGCGCCGTGGGCCGGAGGCGAACCGCTCGGCGAATGGCTGGAGCTGCGCGAGGTGATGAGCGCGCCGCCGGTCGACGCTGCGTGACGACTTCGGTGACTCCGATTGACGCCGCGGCGCTACGTCGCGCGATCCCGGACGTCGTGGGCATCCTCGTCCGACGCGGAGCGGACTTCGCGTCGGCCGAGGATGCCGCGCAGACGGCGCTGCTGCGAGCGCTGGAGCGGCCGCCTCGCGAAGAGATCCGCGACGTCCGGGCATGGCTCGTGACCGTCGCGTGGCGGGCGTTCGTCGACCAGGTCCGCAGCGACACGGCGCGGGCGGCTCGCGAGGAGCGTGTGTCATACGAGCCGGAGCCGGGCCCGGTGCCGCAGCATGATGACACGCTCGCGCTCTACTTCCTCTGCACGCATCCGGTGCTGACGTCGGCGGCGGCGATCCCGCTGACGCTGCGGGCGGTCGCCGGGCTCACCACGCGGCAGATCGCCGACGCCTACCTGGTGTCGGAGGCGACGATGGCGCAGCGCATCAGCCGCGCCAAGCAGCGACTGGCCGGCATCCCTCTCGATGAGTCGGGCGATCTGTCGCGCGTGATGCGCGTGCTCTACCTGATGTTCAACGAGGGCTACTCGGGCGAGATGGACATCGCCGCCGAGGCGATCCGCGTCACGCGGCAGCTCGTCGCGCTCACCGACGAGCCGGAGGTCAGCGGGCTGCTCGCACTCATGCTGCTGCATCATGCCCGGCGCCCTGCCCGCATGATCGGCGGGCAGCTCGTCCCCCTCGCCGATCAGGACCGCTCGCTGTGGGATGTGGGCACGATCGCGGAGGGCGTCGACATCCTGCAGTCGGCACTCGCGCAGGACCGGCTCGGACAGTATCAGGCGCAGGCAGCGATCGCGGCGCTGCATGCGGACGCCCAGACCGCCGCAGAGACCGACTGGGTGCAGATCGTGGAGTGGTACGACGAACTCCTGAGCTTCGGCGAGTCGCCGGTGATCCGCCTCGGCCGCGCCGTCGCCGTCGGCGAGGCCGACGGTCCGCTCGCGGGCCTTGCCGCTCTCGACGCGGTGGATGAAGGAGTTCCGCGGTACCACGCGGCACTCGCTTACCTGCACGAACGGGCGGGAGAGTCGGATGCCGCCGCCGCGGAGTACGCGGAGGCGGCGCGGCGTGCGACGAGCGTTCTCGAGCAGCAGCACCTGCTGCGTCAGGCGGAGCGGCTGCGCGGCGGAGTCGATTGAAGCGGCTTGGCTGCGCCGGCCGGCGCCGTGCAGCAAGGGCGACGACTCAGCCTATCCCTGGCGTCGATCCGGCGCGCTCGAGGTCGAGGGCCGCCCGGACGAACGCCTCGACCCGCGACGTCGCGGCGCTGCGGCGCCAGATCGGCCCCCAGCGCAGGTACGGGCCATCGTGGATCGGGACGTATGCGACATCGGGCCGGGCGTAGTACTGGACGCCGGTGGCACCGCACGGGAAGACCCCCTTGCCTGCGCCGACAAGGCTCAGCACCTCTTGGAAGGTGTCCGCTGTCGGACCGACCGGCACATCCGTGCCCGAGGGTGTGGTGCTCAGATGCCTGGCGGCTCGGAGGTAGTCGGGAATGCTCGCCGGAACCTGGATGACGCGCTCCCTCGCCAGGTCTTCTATGGAGACGGACCCGCGTCGCGCGAACGGATGCCCGGCCGGCACCGCGAGCACCGTCGGCTCGTCGAGCAGTACCGGCCCTTGCACGAACTCGTCGTCGGCGATCGGGAAGCAGATCAGCATGACGTCGAGCTCCCCGTCGCGCAACGGCTCGAGGGCGGTGCCGATCTGCACCTCGCGGACGTGGATCTCGCAGTCGGGGTGGCGCTCGGCGAACCGTTCGGCCGCCGCGTGCGCGATACGGCCCGTGGCCGCGGTGAGGAATCCGACGGTGAGCGTGCCGGTGATACCGCGAGCCGCTGCGACGACGGTCGCGAAGGTCGACTGGATCTGCGCGTACGCGGGCGCGAGTCCGTCGCGGAGCTGGACGCCGAGAGGTGTCAGCCGCACCTGCCGCGTCGACCGCTCGAACAGCGGCACGCCGATGCGTCGCTCGAGCTTCTGGATCGTCTGCGTCACGTGGGCGCGGGAGACGAGCAAGCGGTCCGCGGTACGGCCGAAGTGGAGTTCCTGGGCGAGGGCCAGGAAGGTCTCTATCTCGCTGCGCTCCGGTCCCATCGCCACCCTTTGATCGTTCACAACCGCTGAACGACTATTGCAGCATCGGGCGTTTTTCCGGAATCCGCCGATTGCGAGAGTCGAAGGGATCGAATATCCCCACCCTGGAGGAACCAAACGCATGATCCTCGACCAACGAATCGCCGTCGTCACCGGTGCCTCGAGCGGCATCGGAGCGGCAACCGCACGGCTGCTGGCCTCTCGCGGTGCGAAAGTCGCACTGCTGGCCCGTCGCACCGACCGGCTCGATGCCCTCGCCGATGAGATCGTCGCCGCTGGCGGCGACGCGCTGGCCGTCGCCGCCGACACCACCGACCCCATCACGCTCGCCGCCGCGGCAGAGCGGATCGGTGCGACGTACGGTGCCGCCGACCTGATCGTCAACAACGCCGGAGTGATGCTTCCCTCCGCGATCCAGGCGCGCAACACCACCGACTGGCGACGAGAGGTCGACGTCAACGTCAGCGGCGTGCTCAACGTCATCGACGCCTTCCTCCCGGGCCTGCTCGAGGCCGCCGCGTCGGGTCGGCCGGCCGACCTGGTCAACATGTCCTCGATGACCTCGCACGTCGTCTTCCCGTACATGGCCGTGTACAACGCCACGAAGGCCGCCGTCAGCCACCTGTCGAGGACGATGCGCACCGAGCTCGGGCCGCAGGGTGTGCGAGTCACGGTGGTCGAACCCGCGATGACCGCCACCGAGCTTCAGGGACACGTCGTCGACGAGGGCATCAATGCGTGGGTCGCCCAGGCGCGCGAGGCGTTCACGTGGCTCGACCCGAACGATGTCGCCGAGGTGGTTGCATTCACGACCTCGCGGCCGGCACATGTCACTCTCTCCCAGGTCGTCGTCTACCCCACTCGGCAGGCCTGACATGATCGCGCTCGGTACCAGCGGGCTGCAGATCAGCCGCACCGGATTCGGCTCATGGGGCATCGCCGGCGCCGGATGGCGCTGGAGCTGGGGCAGCCAGGATGACGACGACTCCGTGGCGGCCATCCGACACGCCGTGCGGCGCGGCGTCAACTGGATCGATACCGCCGCGGTCTACGGGTACGGTCATGCCGAGGACATCGTCGGTAAGGCGATCGCCGGGTTGACCGTCGACGAGCGCCCCCTCGTCTTCACGAAGGGCGGCCTCGTCTGGGATCCCGACGCCCCCGACGCGACGCCCCGACGCACGATGAAGCACATCCGTCGCGAAGTGGAGGAGTCGCTGCGGCGCCTGGGTGTCGAGGTCATCGATCTCTACCAGGTGCACTGGCCGGACACCGGCGAACCACTCGATTGGAACGGCGGCGGGCGCTCGGCGAACGCCGTTCCCGTCGAGGAGTACTGGCAGGTCATGGCCGACTTGAAGGCCGAGGGGAAGGTGCGCGCGATCGGGCTGTCGAACCACAGCACAGCCGAACTCGAGATGGCCGAGCGGGTCGCCCACGTCGACGCGATCCAGCCGCCGTTCTCCGCCCTCAACCGCTCGGCGACGCGGGAGATCGACTGGGCGCGGCAGCATGGGACCGGCGTCATCGTCTACTCTCCGATGGAGTCGGGACTGCTCACCGGCGCGTTCTCACCCGGGCGGGTCGCAGCATTGCCCGATGACGACTGGCGAAAGCACCACCCCGCCTTCACGACTCGACTCGGCGACGCACTCACGATCGTCGATGCCCTCCGCCCGATCGCCGCCCGCCACGGCACGACGGTCGCCGCGGTCGCCGTCGCCTGGGCACTCGCGTGGCCCGGGGTCACCGGCGCCATCGTCGGAGCGCGTCGTGGGGAGCAGATCGACGGCTGGATCGACGCGAACCGGCTGGAGCTGACGGCTCATGACCTCGGAGTGATAGCGGCTGCGCTGCCCGGCGACGACCTACGAGCGATCAGTTGAAGTCGCCGCCTCCGCCACCGCTGTCGGGCTACTCCCTAGTTTGTCCCCCAGAGGGCCGTCCGGGGCTTTCCCGCCAGCAGTTTGTCTCGCAACTACGCCAACTAGATTGTCCTCTCGCGCAAGAGGTCCCACAGTCGGGCCACCGTCGCAATTCCGGACCTGAACTGGGCGCCCGCTTTGCACGGCATCGAAGGGCACATCGGGACTGCTCACCAATGCGTTGCCCACTCCGGGTACTTGCATCAGCTCGAACCCAGGTCGGCGACCAGGTCGAACAAGCGGTCGGGGTTCTCCGCAATGCGGTTGAGCACGTAGAGCCACCACTGATCGCCGAAGACCGCATACTCGCGGGTCGTGAACCCTTCGTCGCGGAGGCGGTCCAGCAGGTCGGTGCCCAGCCCCATGAGCATCTCGATCTCCAGATCCTGTGCCGAGTTCAGCACGTCCGCAAGAACGCGGCGAAGGAGCGGCTCGTCGTGCGTTGCGAGCGTGAGCGGCCGACCCGCCGCCGCGATCGCCGTTGCGAGAGAGAGATATCGGTCAGCAAGCCTGGGGTCCTCACGACTCAGCGCGATCTCCTCGGGCTCGAGGAATGCCCCCTTCACCAGTCGGATGCGGCCGGGGAGCCGGAGGAGTCGATCCAGATCTCCTGGGGATCGGTGCAGTCGTGCCTGCAGCGTGATTCCGACGTCGTGCCCCGAGGCGACGAGCTCTTCGTACACGTCGAGCACGGCATCCGTGCGATCCGATCCTTCTGCCGAGATCATGAACGTGGCAGCACCGCCGAGTGCGGTGACGATCCGGCGCGCATTCTCGAGGGCGAGCCCGCGATCGACCAGCAGTCCGATGTGCGACAGATCGCCGGAGACGGTCGCGGGTGTCTGCGAGCGCGCGATCTCTGCGGCCAGTTCGACGAAGACGGATGCCTCGGCATCGGCGATCTCTCCGTGACGCACGCTCTCGCCCGCGTACTCGACGCTCACGCGATGGCCGCGCGTCACGATCGAGCGGGCGGCGCCGAGGGCTTGCTCCACACTCTCACCGGCGACGTAGCGCGCGGCGACGCGGCGCGCCAGGGCGGCGAGCCGGGCGTCGCCCATGACGACGGACTTCAGTTCCTCATCGAGGGCAAAGCGGCGCAGAGTCTGTGCCGCCTCGAGTCTGCTGTCCATGGCGCACCATTCTTTCCGTATCGGTCGCTACCGTATCACTCGCTACGATAACGAGGGAACGTGCGGGAAGGGAACGTCATGCCGAGAACGCGAGACATCGAGCGGCAGAAGCGCGATCTCACGGCCGCCACCTGGCGCGCGCTCGCACGCCGCGGACTCTCCGGCCTCACCGTCGCCGCCGTCGCGGAGGACGCCGGCTGCACGACGGGCCTCGTCTTCCACACGTTTCCCACGAAGCGAGACCTTCTCGCGCACGCTCGCCGGACCCTGACCGATCGAGCGATCGCCCGGCTCGAGGCCATCGAGGCGTCGGCGCCTGACCCGATGAGCGCACTGAACAGCGTCGTGCGTGCGCTTCTCACTGCTTCGCGCGGTGCGAGCGACGAGGCGCGCGTCTGGGTGAGCTTCCTGGCCGCCGCCCTGACGGATCCGTCGATCGCCGAGCATCATCTGCGCGGCAACCGCATGCTGCTGGCCAGGATCGAGCGGCTGACGGCGGCGGCGCGGCCGGACTGGTCGGCTGAGAAGGTGACCGGGTTCGCAGTGGACGTCTCCGCCCTGAGCGAGGGGCTCAACGCGCTCTCGCTCCTCGACGACCAGGAGTACTCCGTCGACCGTCAAGACGCGGCTATCGCTCGGTTGCTGGATCGCCTCGACTGAGACGATGCGGGTGCGGCCCGACCACTTCCCGGCCTGCGCCGGCTGGATCACTGAAACCCTCTTTTCTCGATGTGGTTGCCGGCGATCCTCTGCACCTCGTCGAGGGTGAGCACGTCGGCCGCCGTCACTGGGCGGTCGACGCGGAGTCGTCCCGCGGCATGGGCCATGTGGGCGGTGATGACACCGGTCGTGCGCGACTGGCCGCGCCCCCGTGCGGTGATCGTGCGCCCGCTTTCGCGGTGGAGTGCGGTGAGTGACCATCCGTTGCCTCCGAGGTGCGGTGCGTGCTGGACGAGGCCCCGGAGCCGCGGGAAGCGCCCGACAACAGCGAGCCCTGCCGTGGAGCCGCGACTGTCGGTCGCGAGATATGTGCGAACGGACTGCCCTCGCGGCGCGCCCACCAAGAGATGATCTGGGAAGTCTGCACGCACGTGGCGCCTGAGTCCGAACGCCCCGGGAAGGCGGCGCGATTCGCGGAAGTTCATAATGCGCTGCCCTTCAGGCGGTCCGTACAGGGGGCGCCCGGCAAGGTTCGCGGTCCAGGCGACCGCGGCGGTGCCGTGCGACTCTCCGCCGCCGAGCACCACAGCCAGATCGAGGTCGTCTCCCGGATGTCCGCCCAGTGCCGTCAGCATGATCGTGCTCAAGCCGGGGACGAGGCCCGCTCCGAGCACAATTCCGGTGCCGACGGGCGCATTGCGGCGGAGTTCATCGAGGTACTCAGCCGTCGCCGAGATGTCGACGAGGATGGCGCCCGCGACCGCTGCAGCGATGCCCGGGTCTTCGGCACCGGTGGCGTTGACGACGACGCGATGCTCATGCGCGAGATTCCGCAGCGCAGCCATCCCGTGCGACGTCGTTACGTCGACCTGCGCCCATCCGGGCGCGGCTGAACGCCCGGCGGGCGTCACCTCGTGCCCTATGGTCCGCAACTCCTCCACGATCACCTTGCCCACCGAGCCGCGGCCGCCGAGCACAAGCACTCTCATCGCGGCACGCTCCGAGCGGGACGACGTCGTCTGCGCTGGCAACCTCGCGCTATCCCGGGCAGCGCGGCGAGAACAGACACCGACTCGACCCGACAGGTCGGAAGCTCGACACTTGAATGGGCGCGATCGGGACACGAGTATGGATGAGCCATGCGAAATCTCCAAACAGACGTTTGGAGAGAAACTACCGTCATTCGACTCTCTTCTCCAAATGAACGTTTGGAGAGTCGCGTAGGATGAGAGTGTGGGCTGGGATACCGAGGCGACGAAGCGTAAGCTCCTGGATGCCGGGGCGCGTCAGTTCGCGGCACACGGGTTCGCAGGTGCGCGCATGGACGCGATCGGACGAGACGCCGCTGTCAACAAGGAGCGGGTCTACCAGTACTTCGGCGACAAGCGCGGACTCTACGCGGCCGTCCTCGCCGACCAGCTCGACGCCCTGCTCGAGGGAATCGAGATCACCGGCACCGGCGCCGGCGCCGTGGGCGGCTACGCCGGGCGGGTCTTCGATCGGTTCCAGAGCGGCGCCCTCGCCGCGCGCCTACTGGCCTGGGAAAGCCTCGAACTCGACAGTCCTGCCGCCGCGGAACACCGGGCCAGGCTGTGCGCCCAGAGCGCCCGCGGGATTCAGGCAGCGCTGCCCGGACTCACTCCGGAGGCGGCGGCGCATTTGCTTCTATCGACCATCACATTGGCGGCGGGCTGGTGGACGCTTGCCCACCTGGCCAGAGTCGTCCTTGCTGGCCCGGTCACCGATGAGGAGCGCCGCGCCATCGTCGTTCAGCAGGCGACCGGCCTCGCCGCTACAGCCCACGAGGACCGCTCGTGACCAGCGCGCAGCGCCCCGGCGCGCGGGCGACCGGTTCCCCTACAGCCGGTCAAGCCTCGACAGCGGACCTGTCGAGTCTCGAACGACGAGCTCCGGCTGGAAGAAGTACTCGCTGCGCGAAGCAGGAACGCCGTTGATCTCGCCAACGAATGCGTCGGCGATCGAGATGCTCATCGCCGCGACCGGCTGCCGGACGGTGGTCAGCGGCGGCCAGGAGTGTCGCGCGATCGCAGAGTCATCGAATCCGACTACGGAGAGGTCGCCCGGGACATTCAGTCCCCGCCGGCGGGCCTCGGCGAGAACGCCGACGGCGATCATGTCGCTCGCGCACACGATCCCCGTACATCCATCCGCAATCAACGCACGTGCAGCGCTGGTTCCGCCGTCGTCGCTGTACAGCGCGGCCTCGATCCGCACCGGGACCTCGGCGCCGAGGGAATTGTGGATCGCGTCGCGGAATCCCTGAGCCTTGCGCTGGGCGGGGACGAACGACTCTGGCCCGTTGGCGAGCCCGATGCTCCGGTGCCCCATCGCCACAAGATGGCGGACAGCGAGATCCATGGCGCTCGCGTCATCGGCTGAGAAGAAGGGGGCGTCGACGTCTGATCGGTAGCCGTTGACGAATGCCAGTGGCAGTCCGAGATCGCGCAGCTCCTGGTACCGCGTCGTTGGGAGGTTTAGGTCGGCGTGACGTCCCGAAATGAAGACGATTCCTGTCGCGCCGGACTCCACGAAGATGTCGATGTACTCGTCCTCGTCGAGACCTCCCTCGCTCTGCACACCGACGAGGGGTGTGAAGCCGCGACGCGAGAAGTTCGGCCCCAGCGCCTGCGCGAAGGCTGGGAACACGGGGTTGGTCAGTTCTGGCAGCACCAAGCCGACCGGCCGGCCAGCGCGACGTCGCAATCGGGGCGGCCTCTCGTAGCCGAGCACGTCCAGCGCGGTGAGAACGGCTTGACGCTTGGACTGCGCGACGCCGGGTCGCTCATTGAGCACGCGACTGACCGTCGCCTCGCTCACCCTTGCGTGTGCGGCGATGTCCGCGAGCGTCGCCCCCATGCCCAAGAGGGTAGCACCGGCTGTGCCCACGTCTATTTCACGGCCCCCGCGGTGAGTCCTCCGACGATGTATTTCTGCAGGGCGAAGAAGAGCAGCACGACTGGGAGTGCCGCGATCACTGCGCCCGCCGCGAAGACCGGCCAGTTCGCGGAGGTCTCCTGAGCGATGAACTGGTAGAGGCCGACCGCGAGAGTCTTCTTCGAGGGATCCGTGAGCAGGACGCTCGCGATGACGAACTCGTTGACCGTCGCGATGAACGACAGAAGCGCGACGACAGCGAGGACGGGCGCCGAGAGACGCAGGATGATCGTGAAGAAGATCCGCGCATGGCCGGCGCCGTCGAGTTTGGCCGCCTCGTCGATCGATGCGGGGACGGTGTTGAAGAAGCCGTACATGAGATATGTGTTGACCCCGAGCGCGCCTCCGAGATAGACGACGATCAGGCCAGCGTGGGTGTTCAGCCCCAGCGCGGGGAAGATGTCGCCGATTCCTTTCATCAGCAGGAAGATCGCGATGACCGCGAGCAGCTGAGGGAACATCTGCACCAGCAGGATGGTGATCAGCCCGAAGCGACGGCCAGAGAATCGCATCCTCGAGAAGGAGTAGGCGGCCAGCCCCCCGAGCAACACCGTGCCCGCCGCAGTCATGAGCCCGATGATCAGGGTGTTGACGAACCAAGCGCCGAACGGCTGCGCGGGATCGTCGAACAGATCGAGGTAGTTTTCGAGGCTGAGCTGGCTGAACAGTCCTGCCGATCCAGCGAGGCTCCCGTTCGGATTCAGCGACGCCGACAGGATGTAGAGGATCGGGAAGATCGCGATCAACGACGTGGCTATGGCGACGGCGTACTTTCCGGCAAGACCGAGGGACGTCCGGCGGCGCTGCGAGGGCTGCATCTTCGTTCGTGCGGCGGGGTGGTTGCGGGGGTTCACCGCGGGCATATTGGACGTTGCCATTTGGGTGTCGGTGTGCATCAGTTGAGCTCCTCGAGTGCCTTGGTGCGCCGGAAGCTCACGACCGAGATGATCGCGACCATCACGAAGATGAGGATCGAGAACGCGCTCGCTAGGCCGAAGTCGCGGCCACCGGTCTCGCCGAAGGCGACCTTGTAGACGAGAGTGATGAGGATGTCGGTGGCTCCGACGTTCATGTCTGTCGTGATGTCCTGCGGGCCGCCCCCGGTGAGCATGTAGATCAGGTTGAAGTTGTTGAAGTTGAACGCGAACGACGCGATCAGAAGCGGGGCCATCGACACCATCAGCAGCGGAAGCTTGACGTGTCGGAAGATCGCCCACGGGCTCGCCCCGTCGACCCTCGCGGCCTCGACGTACTCATCTGGGATCGATTGCAGCGCACCAGTCGCGACCAGGAACATGTACGGGTAGCCGAGCCACAGGCTGACCGTCAGAATGCTTAGCTTGGCCAACAGCGGGTCGGTGAGCCACGGAATGGCGGCGCCGCCGAAGAACACCTGGTTGATGATGCCGAATTGCGGGTTCAGCATCCCGCTCCAGATGATCGCCGACAAGAAGACTGGGAAGGCGTAGGGCAGGATCGCCAACACACGGAACGTGCGGCGGAACTTGAGCCGCGGGTCGTTGAGCATTACGGCGAGGAACACACCCACGGCGAAGGTCGCGGCCACGGTGAAGCCGGCGAACACGAACGTCCATATCATGACGGACAGCAGCGGCTGACGGATCGACTCTTCGGTGAAGGCATCGACGAAGTTCTGCAGACCCACGTCGATCTTCCAGCCTGGCATCAGCTCTGTGCCGTCGGGGGCGGCGAATGCTCCCTCGCCGGTGTCTTCGTAGACGGTGCCTGTCGCGGTGTCGACGAAGGCATCCGCTTCCTCGTCGTACTGCATGGTGGCGGCGTACACGAACGCCTGGGACCCGTCGGGCGTCTGCAGCGCGCCGTCGTTGGGGTCGTCGGTCAAAGGAACGCTCATCGCGGCGATTCGCTTCTGCTGGTCGATCATCTCTGAGAAGTCGAGCGTCGTGTACCCGTCGACCGCGATCGCGCGACCGCCCGCGAACTCCGCGTTGTCTGCAGGGCGCAGCGGCTGCTCGTCACTTCCGAGGAGCGCCTCGCCCTCGGGATCGGTTACGAGGAAGGCGAGCTGCCCGAGCCGCTCCACGACGACCAGACCGTAGGCGGGCGATTCCGGGACCCGAACCAGCGACTTGTCGATCAATGCCTCGATGGCTGACTCTTTGCTGCTCATGTGGCCGTCGCCGTAATTCGTGAACGCGACGTAGCCGCTGTAGACGATCGCGTACGCCTGGAAGATCAGCAGGAAGACCGTGCCGGGGATCAGATATTTGGCAGGCAGCCACCCGCGTCTGAGGTAGACCACGTTGATGACGACGGCAGCCGCGACGATGCCGACGGCGAGCACCCATTCGGAGTTGAACGTCAGCACGAAGGCCGCGTAGAACACGAGCGCGTCGAGTAGGCCGAGGCTGACGATCTTTATCATCGTGGCGCGGACCGACGGCGTGGCCGAAAGGGCACGGCGTCGATCCGGGCGCGGCGGCCGTGCGACGGCTGTCGAATCCACTTCGGGCGTCGTTGCGGTAGTCATGTGGTCTCCAGGTGGATGAGTTGAGACGAGGGGGTGCCGGGGGCAGCCGTTCAGCTGCCCCCGGCGCTGGTCTAGCCGTCGATCGCAGCCTGGATCCGGCCCGCCATGGCTTGCCACGCCTCCGTCGGGTCACCGGCGGTGCCGTTGACGAGCGCCGACTGAGTGGAGCCCCAGTTGTCCCATACCGCGCCCATCTCGGGGATGGCGGGCATCGGCACACCCGTGAGACCGACCTCGCCGAACGCGCCGACGTCGGGGTTGTCGGCTGCGGCGATCTCGAACGCGGAGATCCGTGCGGGCGGGCGTCCCCCCGCCTCGTACAGGGCAAGCTGCGCTTCTTCGCTGCCGAGGTAGTTCACGACGAACTCGTTCGCAGCCAGTGCGTTGTCGCTCTCCGAGCTGACGAAGAAGCCTTGCACGCCGACGAACGGGGTCGGCGCCTCCGGGCCTGCCTGCGGGATGGCTTCGATGGCGTAGTCGATACCCGCCTCCTGGAACGCGGGCAGGTTCCAGGGTCCCGACAGCATGTACGGCGACTTCCCCGCTGCGAACTCGTCGCGTGCGATGTCACCGGTGATGCTGGTGTTGATCACGCCGTTCGCGCCCCATTCGACGAGCTTCGCGGCGAAGTCGTTGCCGCCTTCAGCGCCGATGAGCAACTGGTCGGGATCGTAGCTGCCGTCTTCGCTGATGCCGAAGAGAGGCGCGCCGTACGATGCCTGGATCGGGTAGAGATGGTACGGGTCGGAGTCCACGGGATCGGACTGGACGAGCACCGGATACTGCGCCGCACCGCTCGCGACGACCGCTTGACCCGCTGCAATCAACTCGTCCCAGCTCGCCGGAGTGGAGTCGGCCAGCGCCGTGTTCCGGACCAGCGCGATGTTCTCGAGAGACACCGGAAGGCCGTACGTGACGCCCTCGTAGCTCATCGCGCGGAGGCCGACCTCTGAGAAGTCGTCCACGGTGTCGCCGAGCTCCAGGGGCGCGACGACGCCATTCTGGACGAGCTGGCCGAGCCAGTCGTGGCCGCCGACCATGACGTCGGGCCCCTCCCCAGTCGGCACCTGCTGGATGAAGTCGTTGCGCATCACATCGCCGTACTCCTTCTCGACGAGTTCGACCTCGATGCCCTTGTCTTCCTCGAACTTCGCTGCGATCTCCTGCATCTCTTCGATGCGGTTCGCGTCGACCCAGACCGTGAGCGACGACGATGCGTCCGTCTGCGCACCTCCGCCATTGCCGTTGTCACCGGCCGAACAGCCAGCGAGCGTGGTAGCGAGGATGACGCCGCCTGCTGTGATCGCGGCCGCCGTTCTCCGATTCACCTTCATTGGTGGTGCCTTTCTGCGTGATTGTCAGGCCGCCTGAATGCAAGCGCTTCCACTATCACGAACGCACGAGCACCATTGCGGGTGCGTTCATGGTGGCAGACTCTTGCTCGAACTGCAAGTCATTTCATGTTCCCTGCAAGATCTTCATCTGCTGTGCGGCGAAGTCCACCAACTCCACCATCGACATCGCGCGGCAGACTGCCGCTCCGACTTTCGTGGTGCGGACGTTTCCAGCCGAGTCGAAGGCGCGGCCGATCGACACGAACTCCGCATCGTCGACGACCGGCTCCTCCCAACTCACCCACTGCCGTGCGCCGGACACCGCGAGCGCGGCTCCGTTGCGCACGAGCGCGCGCGCCCCGCCCTCTGCTGCACGGTGTTCGGCCAAGTGGAGGCTCGTGCACTTGTCGAATCCGACGCCGAGCAGCACGACAACGGCGTCGAGCGCGTAGAGGCGAGCGAGCGGCGAGGACTCGCCGAATGGAGAGCTCAGTTCATGGACCCGCGTGATCTCCCGCGCCTCCAGGCCGGCTGCGGCGAACGAGCGATGTGGATGCGGGCTGCGGTGAGCGTCGGGCTGAAGTCGAAAGAGTTCGGCGATAGCACCCATCGAACGGGTTGGCGTGAGTACCTCGTCGAACACCGGCAACGACTGCCGCACCTTCGATCTTGCGGCAGAGGGGAGCGCGGGATCGTCGAGATAGTCGGGGTCGCAAAGCTGCCAGCTCTGCGATGGCATGACGACGGTACCGAAGGGACCGACCGTCTCACGCAGCGCCGTGATCACGGTCTGCTCGCCTCCGGCGACGACGCCGAAGCTGGACAGTGATGCGTGGACGAGAAGGACCTGGCC
Organism: Microbacterium bovistercoris; assembly: GCF_003387575.1. Taxonomy (GTDB): domain Bacteria; phylum Actinomycetota; class Actinomycetes; order Actinomycetales; family Microbacteriaceae; genus Microbacterium; species Microbacterium bovistercoris. The sequence continues at coordinate 349,094 of NZ_QUAB01000048.1, forward strand.
GGGCTCAACGCCCAGGGCCGCCAATCCCGTGCGTAGATCGGCACCAGTGACCAAGGTGGGCGTGAAGGGACTATCAGTTTCTGCAAGGTTTTTCATGAGGGTTAGTCTGGCGTACGATTCGGGCCCATGACAATGCCGCGCAGACCGACGGTCGTTGACGTCGCCAAACTCGCAAACGTTTCCACGGCAACAGTGTCGCGGGCGTTGTCGAGGCCGGAGTTGGTCGCCGATCGTACGCTGATGCGGATCGGGAGGGCGATCACTCATCTGGGCTACGAGCCGGCAGAAGCGGCCCAATTGCTCAGTTGCCGTCGACGTGGCCGACTCGGAGTCCTCGTGACGGCGGGTGCCGACGTCGAGGCCGTCGAGCTGGCGGCGTCGTGCGTGCGAGCAATCGGGGTACGCGGACGAAGCTCCGCCTTGCACTTCGTCCCGGCCAGCGGGGAGCCGCGCGACCATTATCTTCGTCGCCTCAGTCAGGCGCACTCGCTCGACGGTGTGATCGATCTGGGCGCACAGCTCTCCGCTGCCGAGGTGCGCGAGGCTGGTCAGACGGAGACGACGCTTCTACGAGCGGCGAAGCATCCGCTCCTCGGCGCAGAGGTCGGCCGCCGCCTCGGCGCTCTACTACCGCTCCGGACGGCAGATCTCGTCATCGCGGTCGGCGAGGCACGCGATCGTTCTCTCGCGCGATTCTGCGGACTCGCCGAAACCGTCTCACGCATGATCGCCTGCTGGCATGACGGATCGTTTGCCGGCGCAGTGGTCGCTTTCACCGAGCAGTTCTCCATGCGAGCAGGTCAGCATAGCGGCGAGCGCGTCGCCTATGTCGCGCTCGACGCCGTCACGGCAGCGGCGGGATCGTTCTCACTTGATCGCCACACCTCGATCGCGCCGCTGATCTGCGCCGTTTCCCATCCGCTCGCGGACGCTCGCAGTGTAATCACGTTGCCAAGCCGTACAGAAGCGATCGCGGCGGTGCTCGTCGAGACCCTCCTTACGCAACTCGACCGCGCTGAGCTCTAGCCGAGCGCCGCCCTCACCTCCTCGACTGTGTATCGCTCGACACCGATAAGCATCAGGGACTGCTGCACGGATAGGTGACAGTTTCGGTTAGGCCGCAAGGGCCAGGTTCTGGTTCATGATGGTCTCGAATTCGACGGGCGTCAAACGGCCCAGGCGTGCTTGCCGGCGTCGCCGGTGGTAGGTGCGTTCGATCCAGGT
>NZ_QUAB01000024.1 GCF_003387575.1 Microbacterium bovistercoris
GGCCGCGGCGGGGACGGCTGCGGCCGGGACGGCTGCGGCGGCCGCCGCCGGGGCGACGGGAGCCGGAACTGTGGCGGCAACAGCAGCCGGAGGCCACGGGTCGCCGCCGGCGACTCGGGGCAGGCCGCGACGCAGCGCACCACCGGCCACGGCAGCGGATGCTCCGGCGGCCCGGGCGTCCGCGGTCGAGAGCTCCGCGGCGGCAGAGGCCACGGCGTCCTGCGGCGCGTGCTCAGCTGTTGGGAGGTCGGCGACGACCGAGGCGCCGACTGCGGTCTCCGCGATCGGGGCCGCCGCAACGGGGGCCTCAGCGACCTCGACGGTGACACCCGGAGGCCAGGGCTCGCCGCCCTTCACCCGCGGCAGTCCCCGGCGCAGCATCCTCTCCGCCATCGCGACTACTTCTTCCGCGCTTCGAGCGCCTCGATCAACTGCGGGACGACCGTGAACACATCGCCCACGATGCCGAAGTCGGCGATGTCGAAGATGGGTGCGTCGCCGTCCTTGTTGATCGCGACGATGGTCTTCGCCGTCTGCATGCCCGCACGGTGCTGGATCGCCCCGGAGATGCCGAGGGCCACGTAGAGCTGCGGAGACACCGAGACGCCGGTCTGGCCGACCTGGTGCGCGTAGGGGATGTAGCCGGCGTCGACCGCGGCGCGCGACGCGCCGATCGCGGCGCCCAGCGCGTCGGCGAGCTGCTCGACGAGCACGAACTGCTCCTTCGACCCGAGTCCGCGCCCGCCGGAGACGACCTTGGCCGCACCGCGCAGGTCGGGGCGGGACGAGGTCTGCTCGACGGCGTCGACCGGGCCGGCCGTCGCTGCGACAGCTCCGGATGCGGTGACGGTGAGCGCCTCTGTGGCTGCCGAAGCGGCCTCGGCACGGGCATCGACTGCACCGAGGCGCACGGTGATCACCGGAGCACCGAACGTCGGAGCGGACTGGGTGAGGAACGATCCTCCGAACACCGAGTGGTGCGCCACGACGCCCTCATCATCACGGGAGACACCGACGGCGTCGACCGACAGGGCGAGCTTCTCGCGCACCGCGAGGCGCCCGGCGACGTCGCGCCCGGCAATCGAGTTCGAGATGAGCACGGCGTCGGGCTGCACCTGCGCGTAGGCGGCCTGCAGCGCATCGACGATCGGCACGGTCAGCGAGTCGGCGTCGCCCTCGGCCGTGAGCACGGCCTGCGCGCCCATGGTCGCGGAGGCCTCAGCCGCAGCCGGCGTTCCGCCGACGACCAGCACGACGGGCGCCCCGATCTGCGCAGCGGCGCCGATGAGGCCGGCGGTGCTGCCGGCGAGTTCGCCGGAAGGCTCCAGGTCGGCGAGGACGAGGATCGGGTTCGCGGGATAAGCCATGGTCACACCAGCCTGTTCTGCACGAGGAACTCCGCCAGCTGCGTGCCGGCGTCACCCTCATCGACGATCTTCACGCCCGCCGCCCGCGGAGGCTTCTCGGACACCGTGGTCATGATCGCGCGAGGGGCCGCGGCCGGGTCGGCGGAGACGCCGAGGTCGTGGAGCGAGAGCACCTCGAGGGGCTTCTTCTTCGCGGCCATGATGCCCTTGAAGTTCGGGAAGCGGGCATCCGGCAGAGCCTCGGTGATCGAGATGACCGCCGGCAGCGGCGCGGTGACCTGCTGGTTGCCGGCATCCGCGGCGCGCGTGCCGGCGACCTGGCCCTCGCTGATCTCGACGGCGCTGAGCGCAGTGGCCTGCGCGTAGCCGAGGTGCTCGGCGAGCATCGCGGGGATCACGCCGCCCGAGCCGTCGGTGGACAGGTTGCCGGTGATCACCAGGTCGGGTTCACCGCGACGGATGGCCGCAGCGAGCGCCTCGGCGGTGAGCGTCAGGTCGGCTCCGCGCAGGTCCTCGTCGACGACGTGCACCGCGGATGCCGCACCGATCGCCAGAGCGCGGCGCACGGAGGCCGTGGCGGACTCGGGAGACATCGACAGCGCGACCACCTCGGTGCCGGCGTTCTTGTCGGCGTACGCGAGAGCCACCTCGAGCGCGCGCTCGGTGATCTCGTCGAGCACCATGTCGCCGCCTCGATCTGCGAGCCCCGTCTCGAGGTCCAGCTTGCGGTCGCCGTAGGTGTCGGGCACTTCCTTCACCAGGACGTAGATCTTCATCGAGCCTCCTCACGCCTGACACGATCCTAGCGGGAGGCGCGCTGAAATTGAATTCCATCAACCATGAAATTGAGTACCAACTACGCGGCACCCAGTAACTTAGATGCATGGCGAACCGCCCCCTGCCGATCGACCCCCTCGCCGAGGCGAGGAGGCAATGGCTCGCGCACGGCTGGACCGAGGCCGCCGACGGCATGGCCGTCGTCACGTCCGTCATGCGCGCCCAGCAGCTGCTGCTGGCGCGGGTGGATGCCACGCTCAAGCCGTTCCGGCTCACCTTCGCCCGCTACGAGGTGCTGCGCCTGCTCGCCTTCACGCGCACCGGATCGATGCCGCTGTCGAGCATCGTCGCGCGCCTGCAGGTGCACCCGACCAGCCTTTCCAGCACCGCGGAGCGATTGGTGCGCGACGGTCTGGCGCTGCGCGAGCCGCATCCGCACGACGGCCGAGCGGCCCTGCTGTCGCTGACGGATGCCGGGCGCGACCTCGTCTCGCGCGCGACGGACGCGCTGAACGACGAGGTCTTCTCCCGACCGGGCCTGACCTCGGAGGACGCCTCCGACCTGGTCTCGATCGTCGCCCGGCTGCGCAAGAACGCCGGCGACTTCGCCGACCCCCGCCCGGTGCCCGACCCGCTCTGATGGCGTCGTCTCCCCGCCCTCCCCGCTCTCACCCGCGAGAAACGCCTCGCGGCGCGAGAAACGCGGTGCGCGGGCGTTTCTCGCGCCTCCAGACGTTTCTCGCGGGGGCGTGATGGCGTCGTTCGTGCTGGAGCGGGTCGTGCCGGCAGCGCCGGGGGAGGTCTTCGACGTGTCGCTCGACGTCGGGCTGCATGTCGACTCGCAGAGGTCCCACGGCGAGCGCGTCGCCGGCGGCCCGACCTCGGGAACGCTCACCGAGGGCGACCGCATCACGTGGAGCGCCCGGCACTTCGGCGTGCGGTTCCGGATGACCTCGCTCGTCTACGACGTCGATCGGCCGCACCGGTTCCGCGACCGGCAGGTGCGCGGCCCGTTCGCGCAGTTCCAGCACACGCACGAGTTCTCGCCTGCGCCGGGCGGAACGCTCATGCGCGACGAGATCGTCTTCCGCTCCCCGTTCTGGATCCTGGGCCGCACCGTCGACGCCCTGATCATGCGTCGTCATCTGATCCGCGTGATCACCGAGCGCAACGACGGCATCAGCGCACACTTCTCCGGCCCCGACGCCTGACACGTCCTCCGCCCGTGAGAAACGCCTCCCGGCATGGGAAACGGCGCAGGAGCACGTTTTTCATCCCGGGAGGCCTTTCGCACGGATCGGTGCGCGCCTAGGGTGGCGGGATGAGCGAGTTGAGACTGCACACCACGCTTCAGCCGATGGGGCCCGCCGGTGCGATCGTGCTCGATGACGAGCAGGTCGCGGTCCTGAGCAGCGCCAAGGCGTTCCCGGTCACCGTGACAATCGCGGATCGCACCGCCCGGCTGCGCCTTTCGCGGATGGGCGGCCAGAACCTCATCGGGTTCAGCAAGGCCGTGCGTGAGGAGATGGCCGTCGAGCTCGGCGACGAATTCGATGTCGTCATCGCGCCCGACACCGCAGAGCGCACGGTCGAGATCCCTCAGGAGCTCGCCGATGCTCTGGCATCCGACCCCGCCATCCGCGCCGAGTTCGAGACCCTGTCGTACTCGCGCCGTAAGGAGATGGCACGTTCCATCGCCGAGGCGAAGCAGGAGGCCACCCGCGAGCGCCGTCTGCAGAAGGCGCTCGACGAGCTGCGCGGCTGACCGGATCAGTCGCCGTCGTAGACGTAGTGCTCGAAACGCGGCGGGATCTGCGCGCGCTGCCACGCCAGCTCCTCATCGCGGCGCTCGCGGTCGCCGGGGAACGCCTTGGCCGTATGCCGCGGCACCTGCCGTGCATGCGCCGCCATGTGCGCGACGCCCGCCGCCTGCCCGCACACCCGGGCGGCGGCCACGGCCGCAGCATCCGTCGCCTCCCGCGCCGCAGCGTGGCAGGCGAACGCCCAGTTCCGCACGTCGTCGATGTCCATCTCGCCCCGCAGGAACGCGTACGCGGCATCCAGCGCCGCCCGCGGGCGCTGGTCGGACGGATGCTCGGCGAGGAACATCGGCAGCATCCGCTCGGCGCACGCCAGCGTCCACGCCACCAGCTCCCGCCGATCCTCCTCGGAGAGCTTCAGATCCGCGTCATCCGGTGCGGTCTCTGCGGTGCTGCTCATCGGTGCACGAAGTCCGGCTCGCGCTTCTCGCGGAAGGCGGCCATGCCCTCCTTCTGATCCGCGGTGTCGAACAGGGCGGCGAACTGCGCACGCTCCACCTCGAGACCCTCCGTCAGCGGCGTCTCCATCGCGGCATCCAGCGTCGCCTTCGCCGCGTAGACCGAAGGCAGTGACTTCGAGGCGATCGTGTCGGCGAGCTTCGTCGTCTCGGCGAGCAGGTCGGATGCGGGCACGACGCGCGAGACCAGCCCGATGCGCTCGGCCTCCTCGGCCTTCACGAGCCGGCCGGAGAGCACGAGTTCGGCGGCCTTGTAGTAGCCGACCGCGCGGATCAGGCGCTGCGTGCCGCCCATGCCCGGGATGACGCCGAGGTTGATCTCCGGCTGCCCGAACACCGCATTGTCGCCGGCGAGGATGATGTCGCACATCATCGCGAGCTCGCAGCCTCCGCCCAGCGCGTAGCCCGAGACCGCGGCGATGACCGGGGTGCGCACGGCGGCGAAGTCGCGCCACGCGCCGAAGTGGTCGGTGCCGATCATGTCGGCGGAGGTCATTCCCTCCATCTCCTTGATGTCGGCGCCGGCCGCGAAAGCCTTCTCGGATCCGGTGACGACGATGGCGCCGATTCCGGCATCCGCGTCGAAGGCGACGGCGGCCGCCGTGACCTCCTCGGCCACCCGGCTGTTCAGAGCGTTCAGCGCCTGCGGCCTGTTGAGGGTGATCCAGCCCACCCGTCCTCGCTGGTCCACGAGGATCGTCTCGTACTCGGTCATGGATGCTCCCTCCGCCGCTTCATCGCGGTCACTCCAGTATCCCAGGTGCTCGGGATGGCATCGCGCGCCTGTGACGCGGTGCTGAAGCGCCCGTTCGACTGCGGGGTGGGCTGCCTTAGTTAGTGTTAGCGCGGCTTCGTCGTCTTACGGGCAACGCCGACGCGAAAGCCCCGCACAGGAGGATGACCACAGTTGTGGGCACGCTCGGCCGCGGGACTGGCGCGAGGGGAGCCGTCGCGACGACCAGGTATCCGGTCACCGCGGCGAGTGCACCTACGGCGATGACGACCGCGCTCCGACCGACGGAGACCCGACTGCCGCGAAGCACGCGAGCGGCAACCAACGCCACGAGAGCTCCGAGGATGAAGCCCGCGACTGCGCCGTGGACGGCGGCCATCAACGTCGCTACAACCGCGTAGTCCCGATGGGTGTCGTAGTCGAGGAGGAAGACCATCCCCGCACCGATACCCCCGGCCAAGAAGCCGAAGACGACGCCTAGGGGCACGAAGCTACGCATGCTGGTCGTTCTTTCCGTTTCGTGATGTCAGGGTCGATCCGCCTTCACTCTGTTCGCCATGTCATTCCACTGAAACCAGGCTCCGGCCTGGTAAGCCGCGTTCCCGCCCAGGTGGAGGGGGAAGTCATTCACGATGAAGGTGTCGACCGACTGCCAGATTGACGAGTAGTCGTTCCCATACTGCCCGTACTGGTAAGTGAATGAAATGATCGAGCCTTCACCGTCTATGTGGTTCTCGGTTGCGTAGAACTGCCAACCCCACCAGTGCGCGACGTCGTAGAAGTCCCCGGCCATCATCACTTCGAAAGGGATGTATCCCGAAGCTCCGAGGGACATGTACAGGGGCAGGATCTTCCCGTAGCTGGGCCATGCCTTCGGGGCACCCGGCAGCGCGAAATAGCAGTTGAGGCAGTCGTAGAAGTTCTGCTGGATGTCAACCGTGGTCCAGTTCGAGGTCGAGCCGAGGTTCCACTGCTGTGAGTAACCCCAGTTGGGGTCGAGCAGGACCGGGAACGCCTCAGCATCGTCGAGCTCGACATGTTGCGTGAGGGTACTCCCTTCCCATGAGTAGCTGGTCTCCAGCGAGTTGCCTTCGCTATCGGTGGCCCACGGTTCTTGGAGGGCGCCATAAACGGAACCGTCTTGCCCCCTCAGACGGTAAACGTTATTCGAGAACTCGAGCGTTGTACCGTCCGGGACATCGAACGTGTAGCTGTACGAGACCGGAGCATCTGCCGATGCAATCGCGGTAAGAGTTCTGACGCCGCTCGGCGTGGGTTGAATGTAAGCGGCGACATTAGTTGAGGTCGTCTCGAGCACCTCGAACTGGCCCATTGGCTCCGCGACAGAGGTTGCATAATCGACGGTGTACGAGACGCCGTTCGCTAGGAACTGGTCCTGGTACTGAAGGTCCGAGATCTCTACAACAGGGGCCGAAGCGGCGTCGCCGCCGCGAGCGGCAGGACCGTCCGAAACCTCTACCCGGCTCTGCTCTGTGCCTTGGGTGAGTAGCTCAGGAGTGATGCTGCCGATGACCGCTTGCGGATCGAGTATCCCTGGTTCGTCGCCATAGGCGGCACCGGGGACGAGAGACGTGATGAATGCGACACTCGTGGTCGCAAAAGCGAGTGAAGCGAGCGCTCGGGTGACGCGCGGGCGCGAGTGGTCCCTGCGCGAACAGGAACGACGGTGGTTCGGTCTGTGCATTGTGACCCTCCGGAACTTGACCGCGACCTTCGCGGTTGCTCCAAGTAGACCCGAATTCGTATCCGAGGCGCTGTAGGCACTTTGGGGGACAGCGGCGGTCGACGGGCGGGCACGTTCGGTCGGCGGTGCCCCCAGCAATCACCCACGCCGACCAGATCACCGTCGACGGGGACCCCGATCATGCCGAACCCGGTAGGCGTCCGACGCCCAACATGGCCGATGAACGGATCGCGAACAGAGTAGCGTGCGCAGGCGTCAGGAGGCGTCGCGGATGTCGGTGATGATGCCCGAGAAGTCGCGGTGACCGCCCTCGCCCGCGGCGAACTCCGCGTAGATGCGCTGCGCGAGCCTGCCCATCTGCGCATCCGTCGTGGTCTGCTCGATCGCCTGAAGCGCGAGGCCGAGGTCCTTCGCCATCAGCGCGCCGGCGAAGCCGGGCTGGTAGTCGCGGTTCGCGGGGCTGGTCGGCACCGGCCCCGGGACGGGGCAGTTCGTCGTGATCGACCAGCACTGGCCGGATGCCTGCGACACCACGTCGAACAGCGCCTGATGCTCGAGACCCAGCCGCTCGCCCAGCACGAACGCCTCGGCGACGGCGATCTGCGACACCGCGAGGATCATGTTGTTGCACACCTTCGCGGCCTGTCCGAGACCGGGGCCGCCGCAGTGCACGATGCGCTTGCCCATCACCTCGAGCAGCGGCAGCGCTGCGGCGAAGTCATCGTCGGAGCCACCCACCATGAAGGCGAGGGTGCCGTTCTCGGCGCCGACCACACCGCCCGAGACCGGGGCGTCGATGTTGCGGTGACCGGCCTCGATCGCCAGCGCGTGCGCGGTGCGCGCCTCGTCGACGGCGATCGTGGACGACTCGATGAACAGGGTGCCCGGGTCGGCGGCGGCCAGCAGACCGTCCTCATAGGCGGCGATCACGTGCTTCCCGGCGGGGAACATGGTGATGACGACTTCTGCGCCGGCGACCGCGTCGATGCCGAACGAGGCGATCGGCACGCCCGCCGCCGATGCGGCATCGACCGCTGCGGGGACAGGGTCGTAGCCGATCACGTCGTGACCGGCCTTCACCAGGTTGACGGCCATCGGCAGGCCCATGTGCCCGAGTCCGAGGAACGCGATGCGGGTCATGATCCGCTCCGCATCGACGTGGATCCGGCGGGGCGCAGCATCTCGCGTCCGACGATGAGTCTCATGATCTCGTTCGTCCCTTCCAGGATCTGGTGCACCCGCAGATCACGGACGACCTTCTCGATCCCGTAGTCCTGAAGGTACCCGTAGCCGCCGTGCAGCTGAAGGGCCCTGTTGGCGACGTCGAATCCGGCATCCGTCGCGAAGCGCTTGGCCATCGCGCAGCGCATCGTGGCATCCGGGGCCTTCTCGTCGACGGCATGCGCGCCGTCGCGCACCATCAGCCGTGCGGCCTGCAGGTCGGTGCGCATGTCGGCGACGGCGAACAGGATCGACTGCTTCTCGGCGAGCGGCTCACCGAACGCCTCGCGTTCGTGCACGTACTGCACGGCCTTCTCCAGCGCCCACTGCGCGCCACCGAGCGAGCAGGCGGCGATGTTCAGCCGGCCGCCGTTCAGCGCCGACATCGCGATCGCGAACCCGCGGCCCTCGTCGCCCAGCATGGCGGATGCCGGTACGCGAACGCCGTCCAGGATCACCTGGCGAGTGGGCTGCGCGTGCCATCCCATCTTCTTCTCCGGTGCGCCGAAGGAGATGCCTTCGGCGGATGCCGGGACGAGGAACGCGCTGATGCCGCCGGCGCCTGCGGCGCCGGTGCGCGCCATGACGACGTACACGCCGGCCTCGCCGGCACCGGAGATGAACTGCTTGACGCCGGTGAGCAGGAAGTCGCCGCCGTCGCGGACGGCGCTCGTGGCGATCGCCGCCGCATCCGATCCTGCACCGGGCTCGGTGAGGCAGTACGAGCCGAACGTCTCCATCGCGGTCAGCTGCGGCAGCCATTCGGCGCGCTGCGCCTCGGTGCCGTAGGTGTCGATCATCCAGGCCACCATGTTGTGGATGGAGATGTACGACGCGATGGTCGGGTCGCCCTTGGCGAGTTCCTCGAAGATCGCGACGGTGTCGACGCGCGACAGCTCGGTGCCGCCGAACTCCTCGCGCACGTAGATGCCGCCGAGGCCCAGCTCGCCGGCCCGGTGCAGGGTGTCGCGCGGGAACAGGTGCTTCTCGTCGCGCTCGATCGCGTGCGGAGCCAGCTCGGTCTCGGCGAAATCGCGGACGGCGCCGAGGATGGCGTCGCGCTCTTCTGCGGTCGTGGTCACCATGGTCATCGGTGGTCTCCCGTCGGGATCACGAAGCTCGGACCGGAACTGGGTCCCTGAGCCTGTCGAAGGGTGCCGGACGGCCAGCGGCTGGTCACTGTCTTGGTCTTGGTGTAGAACCGGAAGCCGTCGGCGCCGTGCTGGTTGAGGTCGCCGAAGCCCGAGGCCTTCCAGCCCCCGAAGGTGAAGTAGGCGATCGGCACCGGGATCGGGATGTTCACGCCGACCATGCCCACGTTCACGCGAGCGGCGAAGTCGCGCGCGGCGTCGCCGTCGCGCGTGAAGATGCCCACGCCGTTCCCGTAGGGGTTGTCGGATGCCAGGGCCAGCGCCTCTTCGTAGTCCGCGGCGCGGACCACCGAGAGCACCGGCCCGAAGATCTCCTGCTGGTAGATCGACATGTCGGTGGTGACGTGGTCGAAAAGGGTGGGGCCGAGGTAGAAGCCGTTCTCGTGGCCGGGGACGGTGAGTCCGCGCCCGTCGGCGACGAGCGTCGCACCGGCGTCCACGCCCTCCTGGATGAGTCCCTCGACGCGTGCCTTCGCGGCGGCGCTCACGAGCGGGCCGTAGTCCATCCCCGGCTCGAGCCCGGGGCCGACCTTGAGGCCGGCGAGGCGTTCGGTCAGCTTGGCGACCAGCGCGTCGGCCGTCTCCTCGCCGACCGGCACGGCGACCGAGATCGCCATGCAGCGCTCGCCTGCCGAGCCGTAGCCGGCGCCGATCAGCGCGTCTGCCGCCTGGTCGAGGTCGGCGTCCGGCATGACGATGAGGTGGTTCTTCGCGCCACCGAAGCACTGTGCGCGCTTGCCGTTGGCGGCGGCGGTGGCGTAGATGTACTCCGCGATCGGAGTGGAGCCGACGAAGCCGACGGCCTGGATCGTGGGGTCGGTGAGGATGGTGTCGACGGCCTCCTTGTCGCCGTGCACGACGTTGAGGATGCCTGCGGGCAGCCCCGCCTCCATGAACAGCTCTGCCAGGCGCACCGGCACGGAGGGGTCGCGCTCGGAGGGCTTCAGCACGAAGGCGTTGCCGCTCGCGATCGCAGGTCCCGCCTTCCAGAGCGGGATCATCGCAGGGAAGTTGAACGGCGTGATGCCGGCGACGACGCCGAGGGGCTGGCGCATCGAATAGACGTCGATGCCGGTGCCGGCCTCGGTGGAGTACTCGCCCTTGAGCATGTGCGGCGCGCCGATGCAGAACTCGATCACCTCGAGGCCGCGGATGATGTCGCCCTTCGCGTCGTCGAAGGTCTTGCCGTGCTCGCTGGAGAGCAGGCGGGCGAGCTCGTCCATGTTCTCGTGCACCAGGTCGACGAACCTCATCATCACCCTGGCGCGCTTCTGCGCATTGGTCGCGGCCCAGGCGGGCTGGGCGGCCGCGGCGTTCGCGATGACCTGCTGCACCTCGGCGGCGGAGGCCAGCGGCACGCGTGCCTGCACCTCCCCCGTGCTGGGATCGAACACGTCGGCGAACCGGCCCTCTTGGGGCTCGAAGTGAGATCCGCCCACGAAATGCGGGATTGTACGAGTCATTGTGCGACGCTCCTCTGTGCCTTCTTTGGCACAGTGACCACTGTACTCGGGTTTCCGAGCAGATAGTAGGGGTTCCTAGCATCTCGTCCTCCACAGCCCGATCCGGCGGGGAAGTTCTCCACATCCTCGGGATTCGCGGGCCGCCGGGGAGTCGTGACGCGACCAGGGTTGTCCGCATGACGAACTCCGAGGAATCCGTGCGGGACCGCGTCCTGCACACCGACGACCAACTGTCCGATGTGATCCAGCTGCTGCTGCAGCACGCGAATCAGCGACAGTTCTGGCTGCTCTTCATCGACGAACGCGGATGCCTGGGCGATCCGGTCATGCCGATGGCCGACTACCCCGAGGATCCGCTCGAGACCGTGCGGGTCGAGGACCTCGGTGAGGTCGCGCACTCCCATCTGCTGATGCATCGGATCGGCGCGATGCTCGAGATCACCGGGAACAGTGCGGTCGTGCTGGTCTGGGAGCACCCGGGCCGCGAGGCGATCCGAAAGCCGGATCGCGCCTGGGCCCGCGCGATGGCCGAGCAGGCCGCCGACCTCGGCATCCCGCTGCGGGCGCAGTTCACGCTCTACGGCCGCGGCGTCCGCCAACTGCATCCGGACGACTACCTCTGAGACAACCGCAGGTTGAGCGATTCAGAACGCGTCGTTCACCGGCCCGTAACCTGCGGCACGTAGAACGGAAGGACGCGAACGACTCAGACCGGAAGGGCGTCGATTTCGCGTCGCGGTGAGCTCGGCTCCCGCTGCGGTCCGTTTCGACCGCGAGACCCCCGCCGAATCGGGTCGGCGGGGGTCTCCTCTTCCCCACGTGGCGCCGATCAGCCCTCGACGTCGATGACCACGATCGCGTGGTTGTCCGGCTCACCGGCATCCCGCACCGCGTTCGAGACCGCGGCGACCGCCGCATCCGCGTCATCCGCCGCGAGCAGGGCGCCGAGCCGTTCGGCGGGGAACAGTGCATGCACTCCGTCGGTCGTGAGCACCAGCCGATCTCCGCGCTGCACCGTGACCCCGACGACGTCGGGGTCGGTAGGCAGACCCGCGGCGAGCGCGCGGTTCAGCACCGCACGGCGCGGATGCAGCCGCGCCTCCTCCTCGGACAGCCGCCCGTCCTCCAGCAGCGCGGCGACCTCGGTGTGGTCGGTTGTGAGCTGCCGAAGCACGCCGTCGCGCATCAGCCACGCCCGGGAGTCGCCGAGGTGCGCGATGGTGGCGATGTCGCCGTTCAGCGCAACCGCCGTGAATGTGCTTCCCCGCCCGTCGTCCGGGAGCCCCGCGGCGCATTCTGCGGCGAGCGCGTCCCAGCGCTCGACGCCGATGGGCTGCGCTTCGGATGCGAGATGCCGGACGAACTCCTCGGCGACCGACGGTGTTCCGTGAAAGCCGTCCGCGACGGCCCACAGATCCGTGCCGAAGTGGACCGCGTCGAGCTGCTCCTCCCGCGCTCCCCTGCCGAGGGCGTGGGCCGCGCGCGTGCGGGGCGTTCGTGTCGTGGTCATGGTGCTCTCCTTCGATCGAAGGTCGGCGACGAGGGCGGACACCTGGGTTCGCCGGGAGCGCACATCTGCCTCGGTCTGCCGCCAGAACGACGTCAGCTCCGCGGCGATCGCGGCCGCCGGCAGCCTCAGTGCCACGCGGATGCGATCGAGCGGCATCCCTACGCGGCGCAGGGCGGCGATCAGCCGGGCCTGCTCCAGCTGCTCGGCGGCGTAGAACCGGTACCCCGTGCGTTCGTCGACCTCGGCCGGCGGCAGCAGCCGCAGGTCGTCGTAGATCCGCAGCGCCTTGGGCGTGAGACCCGTCGCACGTGCGAAGTCACCGATCGACATGAGCTCCATGCGCTCCATCATCCCTCTCGTCGCGTCGGCGCATCTCGCCGACCGCACAAGGATCGACCCTGCCCCCGGGGCAAGGTCAAAGCCCCCGTCGGAGATCTCCGGCGGGGGCTCTGCTGATGGCGGATGCGGTCAGTGCTTGACGTTCGCCTGCACCGTGACCTTGCCGTTCGAGATGCTCACGATCGTTCCCGGCGCGGGCGGTTCCTCGTTGCCCATCGTCGCCGCCCAGACCGTGCCGTTCGGTGCAGTCTCGACGGTGACGACCCCGGGCAGCTGTGCATACGTGCGCGTGGTGTGCGCGCCGGTCACCTCGGTGATCTTGCCGCCGAACAGCTCGCTGACGTAGATCTGTCCGTCCTTGCCGAGAGCGAGGTTCGTGGCGCCCAGGAAGCCGCCGGCGAGCCACTCGGCGTCTCCGGTGGCCGGGTCGACACGCCAGAGCGCCCCGCGCGCCCCGAGGGCGGCGCTCTCCGGTCCGCCGGGGAGCGTCGTCACGTACAGCATCCCGTCCGATCCGACCTCGACGTCGGTCGGCACCGGTTCGAAGTCGTAGGTCGTGCCGATCAGGCACTCCGGCATGCCGAGCTCGGTCACGGCCTCCTCGGTGATCTTCGCGGACTGCGGCGGCAGCACAGCCAGAGTGCTGATGTGGCCGGAGTCGTCGATCTCGAACAGCGCGTTCGCCCCGGCGTCTGCGACGATCCACTTGCCGTCCCAGCTCGCCACGCTGTACGCGTGCGAGTCGATCAGGCCCTCGTACCGCGGTCCGAGCACGCTCAGCACACACGGATCCTCGCTCTGCGGGCCGTAGGTGTTGACCTCGTCGGGATTGTGCGCGACCTCCCATGCATGCGTGTCCGCGTAGATCCGCACGCCCTTCGGCGTGCGGATGTTCAGCCCGCTGGCCGTGTTGATGAACTCCGGCATCTGTGTGTGCGTCGAGGTGTAGGCCAGCCACTTGCCGCGCACGGCCACGCCGGACAGGCCGTCGACGCCGGTGACGATCGGAGCGATCGCACCGTCGGGCTGCAGCTGACCGAGCACCCCGGTGCCGCCGTCGGCGACGAGCACCCGCGGTCCGTCGATCTCGAGACTGAACGGCGCGGCGAGCTGCGTCGACCAGACCTCCGGCGCGGGCGGATCGGATGCCGCCGACGCGAACGTCGGGGCGATCAGGACGAAGGCCGCGGTGATTCCCGACGCGGCGAGCAGTCGAGCGGTGCGCATGGAACTCTCCCCATTCCCGGCGCGGCACCCCCGCCCCGCCGTGCTCAGCCGGGCAGTTCTCCCCCGAGACGCCCGGATGCCGTGACCCGCCCCCAGTGACGGGCCACGGCGTCATTCTGCGCCCGGGCGGCGGCGCACGCAACGGGTTGTCGGAAACCCCCAGGATCTCTGGGAGGCCGGCGCCCGGCATCCGCCGCGACTACGCTCATCTCATGCCCTCCCCGTCCGCTTCGGCGCCCGTGAGCCTCGCCATGCATTTCGTCCATGACGGCCGCGTCGGACTGGAGCTCCTCGCCGACTGGTACAAGGGTCACGATCTGCGGGTCGTCGCCGCCGAGGACCTCCCGGCGGCGGCGGAAGTGCTTCAGAGATGGGCGACGGCGCCGTACGGGAATCCCGTGCGCCGGGCGGAACTGCTCGCGTCGTTCCCCGAGCACGCCGAGGCGGTCACTGTGGTCCTCAGCGCCCGCCCGAACGTCGCACTGTCGCGGTTCGCGGACGCGCCCGACCAGCTCTGCCGGCAGTTCGACCTCGTCTTCGGGCCGGTTGACCCCGCGGACCGCGCCCCCGCGGCGCCCTTCGCCGACGGCCTCGCGCGGCAGATGAGGATGTTCCTGCGGCGCGGCCGGCGCAGAGCGGATGCCCGGATGGCCGGCGGCGCCTACGTCGCCGTCCTCGAGACGTACCTCGCCGAACTGCGCGCGGTGACCGGCATCGACGACCAGGACCACTACCTCACCCTGGAATCCGGGATAGGCGGGATCATGCAGGACGAGCGATACCTCCTGCTCTCACCCGACGCCCGGGTACGCGACCTCTACCTGCAGCTCGAGCGCGAGCAGCGCGATCTCTACGACTGGTACATGGACCGGGCGAAGGGCGGTGTGACCCGGGCGCGCTGAGGGTGCCCGTCAGAGCCGCTCGAGGATGAGGGCGTTGGCCATGCCGCCGCCCTCGCACATCGTCTGCAGGCCGTAGCGGCCGCCGGTCGCCTCGAGGTGGTCGACGAGCGTGCCGAGCAGGCGGGTTCCGGATGAGCCGAGCGCGTGCCCGAGGGCGATCGCCCCACCACGCGGGTTGAGCCGCGCAGGATCCGCACCGAGCTCAGCCGCCCAGGCCAGCGGCACCGACGCGAACGCCTCGTTCACCTCGTAGGCATCGATGTCGTGGATGCCGAGGCCGGCCTTCTCGAGCACGCGCCGTGTGGCGGGGATCGGCCCGGTGAGCATCATCAGCGGGTCGTCGCCGATCACGTCGAAGGCGCGGAACCGCGCCCGGGGGCGCAGCCCCAGCGCATCCGCCTTCTCCGCGCTCATGAGCAGCGCGGCGGATGCCCCGTCGGTGAGCGGCGAGGAGTTGCCCGGCGTGATCTTCCAGTCGATCTCGGGGAACCGGGCGGCGAGATCATCGGTGCGGAAGGATGCCGGGAGGCCGGCCAGCCGCTCGACGGTGGTGCCCTCTCGGACGGTTTCGTCGGTCACGGCTTCCGGTGCCTCGGCGACCGGGACGGTGGTCCCGTCGAAGAAGCCCTCGTGCCAGGCCGCAGCGGCACGGGCGTGCGACTCGGCGGCGAAGGCGTCGAGGTCGGCGCGGCTGAGGTTCCAGCCCTGCGCGATGAGCTCAGCGCTGACGCCCTGGTTCACCAGGCCCTGCGGGTAGCGGGCACGCAGACGCGGCGACATCGGCGAACCGCCTGCCGCGGACGAGCCGAGCGGCACCCGGCTCATCGACTCGACGCCGCCGACGAGCACGACGTCGTAGGCGCCGGCGGCGATCCCCTGCGCGGCGAAGTGCACGGCCTGCTGACTCGATCCGCACTGCCGGTCGATCGTCGTCGCGGGGATGGTCTCGTCGAATCCGGCGGCGAGCACGGCCTGCCGCGCGATGTTCATGGCCTGGTCGCCGACCTGGCTGACGCAGCCGAGCAGCACGTCGTCCAGCTGAGCGGACTCGAGGCCATTGCGCTCCAGGATCGCCGTGAGCACCCCGGCCGCGAGGTCGACCGGATGCACCTCCGACAGCGCTCCCCCTGGCTTGCCGCGTCCCACCGGGGTGCGGACGACATCGACGAGGACGGCTTCGCTGCTCATGACTCCATTCTCACCCGCGCCGGGGCGGCGGGCGCGTCGTACCGTGGGGGCATGAGCATTCGATTCCCGCACGGGCCGGTCGTCCCCGAGATCGGCATCGGCACGTGGTTCGTGGGCGACGAGCCGGCGCGACGCGACGGCGAGATCGCGGCGATCCGCGCAGGGCTGGATGCCGGACTCCGCGTCGTCGACACGGCGGAGATGTACGGCGACGGCCGCTCGGAGGACCTCGTCGGCGAGGCAATCGCGGGGCGGCGGGACGAGGTGTTCCTCGTCAGCAAGGTGCTCCCCTACAACGCGGATGCTGCAGGCGTGCGCCGCGCCGCACACGGCAGCCTCACACGCCTGGGCACCGACCGTCTCGACCTCTACCTGCTGCACTGGCGCGGCGGCGTGCCCTTCGACGAGACGGTCTCCGCGTTCGAGCGGCTGGTCGCCGACGGCGACATCCTGTCGTGGGGCGTGAGCAATCTCGATCCGGACGACCTGGCCGAGCTGCCTGCGGGCGCGGCGACCGATCAGGTGCTCTACAACCCGATCCGCCGCGGCCCCGAGGTGGATCTGCTCCCGTTGCTGCGCGGCCTCGGCATCCCGGCGATGGCGTACTCGCCGCTCGAGCAGGCTCGACTGCTCGACCATCCCGCGCTCGCCGACCTGGCGGCATCCGTCGATCTCACGACCGCGCAGCTCGTGCTCGCGTGGGTGGTGCGCTCGGGCGATGTGCTGGCGATCCCGAAGGCCGGCTCCGTGGCGCACGCGCAGGAGAACGCGGCGGCGCTCGGCGTCGCGCTGCCTGCCGATGTGCTCGCCGAGATCGACCGGATCTTCCCGGCCCCGCGGCATCCGGTGCCGTTGGAGATGCTCTGAGGTTCATCTCCTCGCCCGCTCAGGTCGCAGTTCAGCACGCTCGGTCCGCGGCAAACCGTGACGAACTGCGACCGGAGTGGCGGGCTACAGGCGCTGGCGCAGCAGGGCGGCGCCGTGCGGCGCGAGCGGCACGCGCAGCGCGGCGCTGCCCGGCGCGACACCGCGCGCCGCATCGCTCTGCACCTGAACCGGTTCGAGGGCGACCTCCCGCCCCGACCACAGTTCGACGACGGCTCCGGATGCTGTGAAGCCGATGTTCCCCGCGTCCAGCACCGCGTCCAGTGGGACCTCGCCCAGGTTGAACGCCGCCGCGAACCGGTCGCCGTCGGCGCCGTCGGCCGTCCACAGCACCAGCGGCCCCTCGCGGAAGACCTCGCGACTGCCCGTCGACCGCAGCACCGAGAGCACCTCGGCGTTCCGGAACAGCGCGACGGTCGCCGGATCGCTGGTGGGCAGGTCGCCGCCGATCATCAGCGGCGAGCGCGCGATGACCCACAGGGTGAGCAGCGCGATGCGCTCGTCCGGCGTGAGCAGATCGTCGCGCGGTTCACCGCGCTCGGCGCGGATGCCGATGCGCCCGAGCGGCAGCATGTCGCCGTCCGGCCAGCCGGCCTCGCCGGCGAACGGCGCCCAGCGCGCGAACCGGGCGAAGTTCGCCTCGACGTCGTCCCAGCGATCCCAGAGATCGTCGCAGATGCGCCACATCGTCGCGTTCTCGCGCAGCGCGGGCAGCCGCTCCAGCGACAGGTCGCGACCGGGCGACAGGCTGAGCTCGATGTCGCGCCCGGATGCCCGGATCGCGGCCGCGTAGGCCTCGATGTCGGCGCTCTGGAACGGCCAGAGCATGTCGTCCGCCTTGATGAAGTCGACACCCCATCGCGCATACAGCGCGAGGGTTGAGTCGTAGTAGGCCTGCGCGGCGGGATGCCGGTGGTCGAGGCCCAGCATGTCGGGGTTCCACTCGCACACGTTCGTGTCGTCGGCGACATCCGCAGCCGTGGCATCCGTGCCGAGGATCGGCAGGTTCTTCGCGACTGCGCGCCGCGGGATGCCGCGCATGGTGTGGATGCCGAAGCGCAGGCCCATCGCGTGGATGCGCTCCGTGAGCGGGCCGAAGCCCGCTCCCCCGGCGGCGCTCGGGAACCGGACGGGGTCGGGCATCAGCCGGCCCCAGTCGTCCAGGTGCAGCGGGGCGTCCGCGTTGTAGCCGTGCGCGCGGGCGGTCGGGTCCGACCAGGCGATGTCGATGACCACGGTGTCCCAGCCGAACGGCAGCAGGTGCTCGGCGAGGAACTCGGCGTTCGCGAGCACCTCCGCCTCGGTGACGGTGGTGCCGTAGCAGTCCCAGCTGTTCCAGCCCATCGGCGGGCCCTGCCGGCGCGTTCCGGTCACAATGCGTGGATCCGCCATGACACGGCGTGCTCGGCGCCGGGCTGCAGCACCACGAGATCGGTGCCCGAGTTGAACGCGTCCGGCGGGCAGGTCATCGGCT
The DNA here is from genome assembly GCF_003387575.1 of Microbacterium bovistercoris. Classification (GTDB taxonomy): domain Bacteria; phylum Actinomycetota; class Actinomycetes; order Actinomycetales; family Microbacteriaceae; genus Microbacterium; species Microbacterium bovistercoris. The sequence continues at coordinate 18,221 of NZ_QUAB01000024.1, forward strand.
CGACGGCCAGTCCGAGGCGGTGCGTCGCCGGCACCGCCGGGGTGTCTGCGGTGTGCACCTGCACCCACGGGCATCCCTCGTCCCACGTGATGGCCACGCCACCCTCGGAGGCGTGCAGCTCGACCGAGACGTGCCCGTCCGCTCCCTCGAGAGCGGTGAAGGCGTGGTCGATGAACGTGTCGCCGATGGGGCGGGCGACGCGGAAGTCCCACTGCGGGTGCGCATCGACGGGCTCGAGGGCGATCGGGCTGAGCCGGTCGTCGGTGACGGTGAGCACCTCGGCGGCCGGCAGCAGCAGAGTCCAGTCGTCGACCTTCTGGGTCCCTGAGCGGGGGCCCCGCTCCGCGGAGGCTCCGGCCGGCGCGAAGCGACGGTTGGAGGGCGGTGTGGGGATCGAAGGGCCTGCGACCAGATACGGATGCGGACCGGCACCCCAGGGCGCAGCATCCGATCCGACGTTGCGCCCGGTCACCCGCTGCGTGAGTCCGTGCTCGTCGACACGGTACTCCACCTCGACCTCGACGGCGAACGGGTAGCCGGCCTGCGGCACGATCGTCGTGGCGAGCACGACCCGGTCGTCTTCGACGACTCGCTCGGTGAAGTCCGACCAGACCACCAGGCCGTGCAGGGCCTGGTGTCGCTCGGGCTCGGTCAAGGGGAGCTGGTGCGTGGCGCCCGCGAACGAATAGGCGCCGTCGACGATGCGGTTCGGCCACGGTGCGAGGGTCGCGCCGCGGTACGCCGGCCGCACCTCGTCGGCGTCGAACGGCACGACCAGATCGCGCCCGTCGAAGGTGAGCGTGCGCAGCGAGGCGCCGACACTCGCGATCTCGGCGACGTAGCCGGATGCCGCGATGCGATACTGCTTCCCGGACCGGGGCACGCTCACAACCCCTGCGCGAGACGGTAGTAGGCCTGGTTCGAGCGCACCTGCTGCTGGAAGCCGGGCAGCGTGGTGTCCTCGTCGATGACGAGAAGCTCGAGCTCGGCCATCTCGGCGAAGTCGCGGAACACGTCGATGCCGACCGCGTTCGACATCACCGTGTGGTGCGCGGCGCCGGCGGTCAGCCAGGCGGCGGCGCTGGTACGGAAGTCGGGGGCCGGCTTCCAGACCGCGCGTCCCACCGGCAGCTTCGGCAGGGCTGCCCGCGGCTCGACGTTCTCGACCACGTTCGCCGTGAGGCGGAAGCGGTCGCGCAGGTCGCTCATCGCGACGACGACGGCGGGGCCGGGGTCGGCGGTGAAGACCAGACGCACCGGGTCCTCCTTGCCGCCGATGCCGAGCGGATGCACCTCGAGGGTCGGCTTCGCCGAGGTCAGCGACGGCGACACCTCGAGCATGTGCGCGCCGAGGATCAGCTCGTCTCCGGGCGTGAGGTCGTAGGTGTAGTCCTCCATCAGGCTCGCCCCGCCGGGGAGGCCCGCGCCCATGACGTTGGCGACGCGCACCAGGATGGCGGTCTTCCAGTCGCCTTCGGCGCCGAAGCCGTACCCCTCCGCCATCAGGCGCTGCACGGCCAGGCCCGGCAGCTGGCGCAGCGCGCCGAGGTCCTCGAACGAGGTGGTGAATGCGCCGAAGCCGCCCTCCTCCAGGAACGACCGCAGCCCGAGCTCGATCGCGGCGCCGTAGCGCAGCGACTCGTGGCGGTCGCCGCCGCGGCGCAGCTCGGGGGCCACGTCGTAAAGCTCCTCGTACTCGGCGACGAGGGCGTCGACGTCGGCCGACGACGCCGCGTGCACGGCGTCCGCCAGCTCGTTCACGCCCCAGGTGTTGACCTGCACGCCGAGCCGCAGCTCGGCCTCGGTCTTGTCTCCCTCGGTGACGGCGACGAAGCGCATGTTGTCGCCGAAGCGGGCGAGCTTCAGATCGCGCGCGGCTGCCAGTCCGGCGGCAGCGCGCTGCCAGCTCGCCAGGTCGGCGCGCACCCGCGGGTCGCTGTGGTGGCCGACGATCGTCTTGCGCGGCACGCCGAGCCGGGTCTGGATGTAGCCGAACTCGCGGTCGCCGTGTGCGGCCTGGTTGAGGTTCATGAAGTCGAAGTCGATGTCCGCCCAGGGCAGCTCCACGTTCGCCTGCGTGTGCAGGTGCGCGAGCGGCTTGCGCAGCGCGTCGAGTCCGGCGATCCACATCTTGGCGGGGCTGAAGGTGTGCATCCAGGCGACCAGGCCGATGACACGGTCGTCGGCGTTGGCCTCGAGGGCGATGCGCTTGATGGCGGTGGAGTCGGTGAGCACCGGCTTCCAGACGATGCGCACCGGCACGTCGGATGCCGCGTCGAGTGCCCCGGCGATGGCCTGGGACTGCTCGGCGACCTGCGCGAGCGTCTCGGGTCCGTAGAGGTGCTGGCTGCCGGTGAGGAACCAGACCTCGTAGCCGTCGAGCGAGGTGGTGAGCGGAGTGCGGGTCATGTCGGAGTCCTTCGTCGGGTTCGGGTCGCTCCGTTGGCCAGTGGGACAGGCGTCGGACTGGTCAAGTGAGCGACCGGAGCGGGGAATTCGGTCAGAGTGCTGTGACGGCGGCGGCCTCGATGGCGAGTCCGGCGCGGTAGCGGTCGAGGTAGGCGGAGTAGCCGGCGACGTCCGCCGGATCTGGTTCGGCGACGCGGACGTCGGCATCGGCGAACACGTGGTCGTCGAGGTAGTCGGCGAGCGGCTCCGGCGCGCCGAGGTGGGCGGCGAGCACCGCGATGCCCCACGCCCCGCCCTCGGCCGCGGTGTCGCCGACGGCGACCGGGGCGTTCAGCGCCCCGGCGAGGAAGCGCTGGGCGACACCGGCCGTGCGGAACATTCCGCCGTGGGCATACATCCGGTCGAGCGCGACGCCCTCGTCGGCGAGCACGCGCATGCCGAGGGCGAGGGTTCCGAACACGCCGTACAGCTGCGCGCGCATGACGTTGGCGAGCGTGAAACGGCTGTCCGGGGTGCGCACGAACAGCGGACGCCCCTCGTCGAGTCCGGCGATCGGCTCGCCGGCGAGGTGGTTGTAGGCGATCAGACCGCCGGCATCCGCCTCTCCCTCCAGCGCCTCGGCGAACAGCGTCTCGAAGACGGCGTCGCTCGAGAGCGGGGTGCCGGATGCTGCGGCGAAACGTCCGAACGTGCCGGCCCAGGCCGCCAGCTCGCTGGCGCCGTTGTTGCAGTGCACCATCGCGACGGCGTCGCCGGCGGGGGTGGTGACGAGGTCGAGCTCGTGGTGCACCGCCGTCAGCGGGCGCTCCAGCACGACCATCGCGAAGATGCTGGTGCCCGCGGAGACATTGCCGGTGCGGGGCGCGACCGCGTTGGTCGCGACCATGCCGGTCCCGGCATCGCCCTCCGGCGGGCAGAGCGGGATGCCGGGCTGCAGTGCGCCGCTCGGGTCGAGCAGCGCGGCCCCCTCGGGAGTCAGCGTTCCGGCATCCTGTCCGGCGACGAGCACCTCGGGCAGCAGCGCGCGCAGGTCGCCACCGGTGTGCGCGTCGAAGCGTTCGAGCAGCGTCCGGTCGTAGTCTCGGGCGGCGGAGTCGATCGGGAACATGCCCGAGGCGTCGCCGATGCCCAGCACGCGCCGACCGGTGAGCCGCCAGTGCACGTAGCCGGCGAGGGTGGTGAGGAAGTGCACGGATGCGGCGTGCGGCTCGGCCTCGAGCTGCGCCTGACGCAGGTGCGCGACCGACCAGCGCAGCGGGATGTTCACGCCGAGGAGCTCGGTGAGCTCCTCGGCGGCGGGTCCGGTGTTCGTGTTGCGCCACGTGCGGAACGGCACGAGCAGCGCATCGGACTCGTCGAAGGCGAGGTAGCCGTGCATCATCGCGGAGACGCCGATCGCTCCGAAGGACGTCGGACGGATGCCGTACCGGTCGTAGACATCCGAGACCAGGCCGGAGTACGCCTCCTGCAGGCCGGCCCAGACGGCGTCCATGGAGTAGGTCCACAGCCGATCCTCGAACCGGTTCTCCCAGTCATGGAATCCGGTGGCGAGCACCTCGTGACTGTCCGCGTCGATCAGGCAGGCCTTGATACGGGTCGAGCCGAGTTCGATGCCGAGGGCGGTGCGGCCGGAGCGGATCGCGTCGGCCCCTGAGCGGTGGGTCGCTGAGCCCTGGGTCCCTGAGCCTGTCGAAGGGGCGGTCATCGCCGTGCGTCCGCGTTCTGGCCGTACACGTTCTGGTACCGGTCGTAGAGCCTGTCGATGCTCTCCTGGGGGATGGGGATGAGCGGACCGGCCTCGCGGGCGTGATGCACGGTGCGGGCGACGTCCTCAACCATGACGGCCGCCTTGACGGCGTCCTTCGCGTTCACGCCGATCGTGAACGGTCCGTGGTTCTGCATGAGCACCGCACGACTGCGGTGCCCACGCAGAGTCTGGACGATCCCTCGGCCGATCGAGTCGTCGCCGATGATCGCGAACGGGCCGATCGGGATCGGTCCGCCGAACTCGTCGGCCATCGCCGTGATCACGCAGGGGATCTCCTCGCCCCGCGCAGCCCAGGCCACCGCGAAGGTGGAGTGGGTGTGCACGACGCCGCCGACCTCGGGCATGTTCCGGTACACGTAGGCGTGCGCCGCGGTGTCGCTGGACGGCGAACGGTCACTGCCCGCGCTGCCCGGCACGACGTTGCCGTCGAGGTCGCAGAGGATCATGTTCTCGGGGGCGAGGTCGTCGTAGCTGACACCGGAGGGCTTGATCACGAAGAGGTCGGCACCAGGTACGCGGCCCGAGACGTTGCCGCCGGTCCAGACCACCAGGCCGTAGCGCACGAGTTCGCCGTGCAGGCGGGCCACGTCGGCGCGAACCTCGGCGATCGCCTGCTCGATCTCTGCGGAGTAAGTGGTCATCGTTGGTCCTCCTGGGCGACTGTGACCGGTCACAGCTGATTGTGACATCTCGCCTCCGCCCCGTCAATCGCATGCCCCGGGCTGCTCCGGTCTCAACAGTTGCGGGTGCGACGGGCGCACAACCCGCAACGAGTGAGACCGGAGCCCGGGGAGGGGCCACCCCGGACTGCTCCGGTCTCAACCGTCGCGGGTGCGACGGGCGTTCAACCCGCATCGAGTGAGACCGGAACCGAGGGAAAGCCGCACGTCAGCGCGGCGGGGAGACCGAAGCGCGCGAGATCAGCACAGGCGGGACCGGAGCGGATGCTGCGGGAGCCGCCGTCGCGGCATCCGCGCCCCCCACCAGGGTCGCGACAGCGCGTCGGGCGAGCTCGTCGAAGTCCTGCCGCACCGTCGTCAGCGGAGGCCAGAAGTACGCGGCATCCGGGGTGTCGTCGAAACCGACGACACTGATGTCGACCGGCACGTCGAGACCCCGTTCGCGCAGCCCGGTGATCAGTCCGAGAGCCATCTGATCGTTGCCCGCGAAGACCGCGGTCGCACCGGAGTCCTGCACGGCCTGCGCCGCCTCGTACCCGGAACGCGCGGTCCAGTCGCCGCGCACCGTCATCCGGAAGTCCAGTCCGCGCGCGCCGAGTTCCGCGTCGTAGCCGGATGCCCGGGCCTCGGCCTCGAGCCAGTCCGCGGGCCCGGCCAGGTGCGCGATGCGGCCGTGCCCGGCATCCGCCAGCGCGGCGACCGCGAGGCGGGCGCCGGCGATCTGATCGACGGACAGCGCGGAGCGGTCGGAGGTGTGCAGCGCGACGGTCGGGGTGCCGGTGTCGAGGCCCTTCAGCACCTCGAGTGTGCGGGCGTGCGGGGCGAAGACGACGAGACCGTCCACCGACTGCGCGCGCAGGTGCTCGATCGCGGCGCGCACCGAAGCGGCGTCGCCGGAGTCGGCGTAGGCGGTCGACACCCAGTACCCGGCTTCGCGCGCGGAGGCCTCGATCGCGGCGATGCTGCGCGAAGGTCCGTACTGCAGCGCGTCCGAGGCCAGCACGCCGATCGTGCGGGTACGGCGGGTGCCCAGAGCACGGGCCGCGTTGTTCATCCGGTAGCCGAGCTCGTCCATCGCGGCGACGACGCGGTCACGGGTGTCCGGCGCGACATCCGGATGCTCGTTCAGCACCCGCGACACGGTCTGCCGCGACACTCCGGCGAGCGCAGCGACATCGCGCACGCCGACGGCACGCAGACCGTCGCCTCTCGTCTCGCTCATCGCGATGAGTCTAGGGCTGCGTATGGCATCCGAACGGCGGCCGCGGCGGTCTGCGCGTCGGAGAACGACATCTTTCCGACGAACCTTGGCTCTTTCCGCACGGTCGAGGCCGCCCGGGTTCGCTACGCTCACCCCATGCGCATCTCCGACTTCGCCGTCCCCGACACTCCCGCAGCCCGCGCTGCCCGCGAGCTCGTGAACGAGCACCATTCGCCCTCGCTGCGCAACCACGTGCTGCGATCCTGGCTGTGGGCCGAGGCGTTCGCAGCCGTCGAGGGCCGCACCGGGGTCGATCATGAACTCCTCTACACCGCCGCACTGCTGCACGACATCGCGCTCGCGCCGGCGTTCGACAATCACACGCTCGGGTACGAGGAGGCCGGTGGGTACATCGGTGAGGCGATGACCGCCGGCGCCGGGTGGCCGGCGCAGCGCAGACGGCGCATCAACGAGGTCATCGTGCGGCACAACTGGCCGCAGGTCGATCCCGCGTTCGACCTGGAGGGCTATCTGCTGGAGACGGCCACCGGTCTCGACATCTCCGGCCGCCGCGACGCCGAGATCCCGCTCGACTTCCGCCTAGAGGTGCTCGCCGCCCACCCCCGGCTCTCACTCGCCACGGAGTTCGGCACGAGCGTCGGTGAGCAGTCCGACCGCAAGCCGCACAGCCACGCCCGCCGCCTGATCGACGGCGGCCTCATCGACAAGCTCGCGTCGAACCCGCTGGAGGAGCAGCGGGGTCCGGCGAACTGAGGCCTCGCCGGACCCCGGCCGCTATTCCTTCCTCCGGGTCACGACCCGCTGCAGCAGCACGAACACCAGCAGGATGCCGCCGGTGATGATCGTCGTCATCTCGGGCGGGATTCCGCCGTCTCGCGTGATCAACACGTTCATCAGCCCCAGCACCAGGGCGCCGATGACCGAGCCGAGCACGTAGCCGTACCCGCCGGTGAGCACCGTCCCGCCGATGACGGCAGCAGCGATGGCGTCGAGCTCCCAGCCGATGCCGGTGATGTTCTGCGCGGTGCCGATGCGCGCGGTGTAGAGCACCGCCGCAATGCCGGCCAGCGTGCCGCTGATCACGTACACCAGCACCTTCGTGCGGTGCACGGGCAGGCCCATCAGCAGAGCCGAGTTCTCCGAGCCGCCGATCGCGTACACCGTGCGGCCGGTCCTGGTGCGGTGCAGCACGAAGAACGCCACCGCAACGACGAGGATCGCGATGATGACCGCCGGCGTGATCACCAGGTCGTTCACCTTCGGACCGTCGATCACCTTGAGCTGTTCACCCAGCCAGCGGATCGGCGACTCCTCGCCCAGTCGCTCCGCCTTGGTGCTCAGCAGCGATGCCAGGCCGCGGGCGAGGAACATCATCGCGAGCGTCGCGATGAACGGCTGCACGGAGAAGTACCTGATCAGGATGCCCGAGATCAGCCCCGACACGGTGCCGATGAGCACCATCACGAGGATGACGGCGAAGGCGTTCCATCCCGCGTTCGCCAGCATGACGCCCGCGACCGAGGACAGCGCGATGATCGACCCCACCGACAAGTCGATGCCACCGGTGAGGATCACGAAGGTCAGGGCGACCGCGAGAACGATGAGGTGCGCGTTGTTGATCAGCAGGTTCGACAGCGTGCTGGCCTGCACGATCCGGCCGTAGGCGACCTCGCCGTACACGATCATGCCGAGGAAGATCACCACGGATGCCGTGGTCGGCAGCACCGAGGGATTCGCCTGTACGGCGCGGCGGATGCGGTCCGCGAACGACGGCGCCTCGGATCGGGTGCCGGTGGTCGCCAGGGCGGTCATGCCGCCACCTCCTCTTTCACCGGGGCGCTCGGCGCCGACGGAGTGGATGTCCTGCGTGCCCGGAACCAGCCGCGCACCCGCTCGGACTGCAGCAGGCAGAGCACGATGATGACGATCGCCTTGAACGCGGGCGTCGCCGACGACGAGACGCCCAGGTACAGCACCGTCTTATCGAGCGTGGCGATCAGCAGCGCTCCGACGAAGGCGCCGCTGAGCGAGAACTTGCCGCCTGCGAGGGATGCCCCGCCGATGACGACGGCGAGGATCGCATCGAGCTCGAGCTGGTATCCGGTGCGGGAGACGTCGACGGTCATCACACTGCCTACGGCCATGATTCCGGCGATGCCTGCGAGCACGCCGCTGATGATGTAGACGGTCAGCAGCAGGCCCTTCGGCTTGATGCCCGCCATCCGGCTGGCCTTCGGGTTGATGCCGATCGCCTCGATCATGAGGCCCAGAGCGCTGCGCCGCACGACCCAGCCGACGGCGATCACGATCAGCAGCGCCAGCAGGAAGACCACGGGAAGGCCCAGCACGAAGCCGTTCGAGATCCATCGGAACGCATCGTTCGAGGCGTTGGTGTTCTGCCCGCCGGTGACGACCTTGGCAAGGCCCCGCCCGGCGAGCATGAGCACGAGTGTCGCGATGAAGGGCTGCAGGCCGACGTACGCGACGAGCAGGCCGTTGACCGCGCCGAGGACGCCCGTGATCAGCAGAGTCAGGGCGATGGCCGTGAGCGCCGCTCCGAACGAGCCGTCGGCGCCGCGGAGGAACTCCATGGACACCGCACCTGCGACCGCCATCAGTGAGCCGACCGACAGATCGATGCCGCCGGTCGCGATCACCAGCGACATCCCGACCGCGATCATCATGATCGGCGCAGCCTGCCGCAGGATGTCGATCACGTTGCCGACCAGGTGGCCGTTGTCGGGGTTCACCGAGACGGCGAGGTACGCCGGGTCCTTGATCAGGTTCAGCACGAGCAGGGCTGCGATCGCCACGATGCCCCAGAAGAACGGCTTGTGGATGAGCGCACGCCAGAACGACGTGCCGGATGCGGCGGTCATCGCGCCTCCTCCTTCTCTGCAGGATGCGGTTCGGCGGTGGCGATCGTATCCTGTGCCGCGCCCTCGGTGTGCTCGAGCGTGTCGGCCGCGGCCTCCGCACCATGCGCGGCGATGACATCGACGATCTCCTGTGCCGTGACGTCGGGACCGTTCTGGATCTCGCCGATCTTGCTGTGGTCCTTGAGCACGACGATGCGCTCGGACAGGCGGACGACCTCTTCCAGCTCGGACGAGATGAACACGACGGCCACGCCGTCCTCGGCCAGCTGTGCGACGGCCTCCTGGATCTCGGCCTTCGCGCCGACGTCGATCCCACGGGTCGGCTCGTCCAGGATCAGCAGGTCGGGCTCTGTCGCGAGCCAGCGACCGAGCAGCACCTTCTGCTGATTGCCACCGGAGAGGTTCTTGATCATGCGATCGGGGTCGGCGGGGCGCACGTTGAGCTGCTCGATGTACTTGCCGACGATCGCATCCTGCTCCTTGCGGGGCATGGGCCGCGCCCAGCCCCGCTCGGCCTGCACCGCGAGGATCATGTTCTCTCGCACCGTGAGGTCGCCGATGATGCCCTCGTCGCGCCTGTTCTCGGTCGAGAAGGCGATGCGCTTGGCGATCCCGTCGGCGGGCGAGCGCAGCTCCACGTTCGCGCCGTTGATCGAGATCGTCCCCTGGTCGGCGCGGTCGGCACCGTAGAGCAGGCGCGCCAGTTCGGTGCGTCCGGAGCCGAGAAGACCCGCGAAGCCGACCACCTCGCCGGGGCGGATGTCGATGTCGGTGGGCTCGACAGCACCCCGGCGTGCGATGCCGCTCGCTTCCAGAAGCGGCTTCTCCGCGGCATCCCTCGCGGTGGTCCGCCGGTTGCCGCCGAGCGACTTCAGCGCGTCGAGATCCTTGCCGATCATCGTGGAGATCAGTGCGTGTCTGTCGAGCTCGCGTCGCAGGAACTCGCCCTCGTATCTGCCGTTGCGCAGCACGGTCAGGCGGTCGCTGATCGCGTAGATCTGGTCGAGGAAGTGCGAGACGAAGAGGATGGCGACGCCCTGGTCGCGCAGCGTGCGCATCACGGCGAACAGGCCCTCCACCTCCGCCGCGTCCAGGCTGGACGTCGGCTCGTCCAGGATGAGCACCTTGGCCTTGATGGCCATCGCGCGACTGATCGCGACCAGCTGCTGCATCGCGATCGACAGCGTCGAGAGGGGCTTGTGCGTGTCGAGGTGCTCGAGCCCGAGCCGGGCGAGCGCTTCGGATGCGGCGCGGTGAGTAGCGCGCCAGTTGATGCCGAACGGTCCACGGACCTCGTGGCCGAGCATGACGTTCTCGCCGATCGTGATGTTCGGCGCGAGGTTGACCTCCTGATAGACGGTCGAGATGCCGGCATTCTGCGCGTCGGACGTGCCGGAGAAGGTGCGTTCGGCGCCGGCGACCACGATCGATCCGGAATCGATCCGGTACACGCCGGTGAGCGCCTTGATCAGGGTCGACTTGCCGGCCCCGTTCTCGCCCATGAGTGCGTGCACTTCGCCGGGGAACAGGCGGAAGTCGACCCCGTCGAGGGCCTTCACGCCCGGGAACTCGATCGAGATGCCGCGCATCTGGACGATCGGCTGCTGTTCGTTCATCGTTGACTCTCCGTTGCCGCGATGGTGTGCCGGGGCGGCGCCGGCTCGGCGCCGCCCCGGCAGTCCTCGCGATCGGGTGCGATCAGTACTTACGGTCGGGCAGTGCAGCCTTGGCAGCGTCGGCCGAGTCGAACGCCTGGCTCGGGACGACGATGTACGAGTCCACGTCCTCGCCGTTCAGGGTCTTCTCGACGGCGTCGAGTGCGGTCTCACCGAACAGCGGGTTGTACTCGTGCACGTAGCTGAGCTTGCCGTCGGCCAGCGCCTGCATGGCGTTCTTCGTGCCGTCGATCGTGGCGATCTTGACGTCGGTGCCGATCTTCAGGCCGGCCTCCTCCGCGGCCTGCGCAGCGCCGAGCCCCATCTCGTCGTTCTGCGCGAACACGAACTGGATGTCGTTGCCGTTGGCCTTCAGCATGGTCTCGAAGACGCTCTTGCCCTCCTCGGTCGACCAGTTCGCGGTCTGCGCGTCGACCTTGTTCAGGCTGGAGTCGCCAAGGCCCTCCTCGAAGCCCTTGTTGCGCTCGTTGACCACACCGACGCCGGCCGGGCCCTCGAGCACGACGTAGTTGCCGCCGTCGGGGAAGCTCGCCGCAGCCCATTCGCCGACCTCCTTGGCGACCTCGACGTTGTCGGGCGCGATACGGGTGATGTAGAGGCTGTCGTCGTCGGGCTCGATGCCGCGGTCGAGCAGGATGACGGGGATCTCGGCCTCCTGTGCGCGCTTGAGCGAGTCCTCCCAGCCGGAGGCCTCCGTCGCCGACAGCAGGATGACGTCGACGCCCTCGTCGACGAACGACGTGAAAGCGTCGATCTGCGACTTCTGGTCGAGGTTGGTGGCGGGTGCGTACTTGAGGTCGTATCCGGCGTCCTTCGTGAAGGTGTCCTGGATGTTCTGCTCGTTGGCCTCTCGCCAGGCGCCCTCAGGGCCGACGGCGACGAAGCCGACCGTGGTCAGGTCGCCGGACGTGCCACCATCCTTGCCCGAACCGGCATCGTTGTTGCCGCCGGAGCAGGCGGCCAGACCGAGGGCCAGCGCGCCTGCAGCGACGAGGCCCAGTGCGATGCGCATGCGCTTCTTCGCGGACATTTCTCCTCCTTGAGACGCCGAGGCGCTTCCCTCGGCTACTGCGTGATTGCATGACGCCCGGCTCGGCGTCTGCAGCGATGTTACCGGGAACAATTTCCGGAACACAAGAACAATTAGGAAGAGAGCCGAATCGTTACGTTCCCGGTAACAGTTCTTCCTCTGCCGCGATCATCTCCACCACCGTGTCGACCGTGATACCCGGCCCGTTGCTCAGCTCGCCGATCTTCTGCCTGTCCTTCAGCACGAGGATGCGGTCGCTCAGACGCACGACCTCCTCCAGTTCCGACGAGATGAAGACCACGGCGACACCGTCGGCGGCGAGCTGTGCGATGCGGCGCTGGATCTCGAGCTTGGCCGCGATGTCGATACCCCGTGTCGGCTCGTCGAGGATCAGTACGTGCGGGCGCACCGCGAGCGCGCGTGCGAGCAGTACCTTCTGCTGCGTGCCGCCGGAGAGCAGTTCGGCGGGGCGGTCGAGGTCGTCCGGGTCGAGGTGCAGGGCTTCGACGTAGGTGTCGATCAGCGCCGTCGCCTCCGCCGGCGAGAGCGGACGCGACCATCCTCGAAGCGCCTGGATCGACAGCACGATGTTCTCCCGCGCGGTCAGCCCGGGGATGATGCCGTCCGTGCGGCGACTCTCGGTGGTCATGGCGATGCGTTGCCGCAGCGCCGCCGACGGACTGCGCAGGTCGACGCGCTCGCCGTCCACCCAGATCTCGCCGCTGTCGGTGCGCGCCGCGCCGGCGAGCACCGAAGCCAGCTCGGTGCGTCCGGAGCCGCGCAGTCCGGCCAGCCCGATGATCTCCCCGCGCTGCAGCTCCACATCGGTGCGGTCCAGCTCGCCACGGCGCCCGACATCCGCGGCACGCAGCGCCGGCAGCCCGTCCATGACGTAATGATGCGCCTGACGCTGCGACCGCAGAGCACGCAGGCTCTCGATGTCCTTGCCGAGCATCTGGGAGATCAGGTCGGTGCGATCCAGGTCGCGCGTCGCGTTCTCGCCGATCCGCCGACCGCCTCGCAGCACGGTCATCCGGTCGCTGATGGCGAAGGCCTGCTCGAGGAAGTGCGACACGAACAGAATGGCGACGCCGCGCTCGCGGAGACCCCGGATCACGCGCATGAGCATGTCGACCTCGGCCTGGTCCAGGCTCGACGTCGGCTCGTCCAGCACGAGCACCCGCGGGTCGTCGACGACGGCGCGCGCCAAGGCGACGAGCTGCTTCTGCGCGGGGGACAGCAGCGACAGCGGGATGCGCGGATCGAGATCGTCCAGCCCCAGCCTGGACAGTGCCGCAGCCGCATCCGCACGGGTGCGCCGCCAGGAGATCCCGAGCCGCCCACGACGCTCACGACCCAGCATGACGTTCTCAGCGACGCTGAGATTCGGCGCCAGCTGCGTCTCCTGGAACACCGTCGCGACGCCGGCGGCGCGGGCATCGGCCACGCCGGTGAACCGGCGCTCCTCTCCCGCGACCCGCACGATGCCGCTCACCGGCTCGCACGTGCCGGTGAGCACGGCGATCAGCGTGGACTTGCCCGCGCCGTTCTCGCCCATCACCGCATGCACCTCGCCGGGGAACAGCCGGAAGTCGACGTCGTCGAGGGCGCGCACACCGGGGAACTCGACCGTGATCCCCTCGAGCTCGACGATGGGCGAGGGGCCCGTCATCACCGGACCTCCCGCGGTGGCGCCGAGGAGGCCCGCGGCACCAGCTCAGTGGGAATGCGCGTCAGCGTGGGTATCGCGCGGCCCTCGATCGCGGCGCGCAGCATCTCGACGACCGACGTGCCCAGCGCATGGAAGTCCTGCCGCACCGTGGTCAGCGGCGGCAGGAAGTGCTTCGCGAGCGGGATGTCGTCGAAGCCGACGATGCTCAGGTCGCGCGGCACCTCGAAGCCCTTGTCGTGCAGGCCGTGGATCAGGCCGATCGCCATGTCGTCATTGGCGACGAAGATCGCCGTGTAATCGGGCAACCGGGTCAGCCCCATAGCGAAGTCGTAGGTGAAGTCGGGCGTCCAGTCGCCTACGACGATCGGTCGCTCTCGGATGCCCCAGGACTTCGCTCTGCTGTGGAACGCGCGCTCGCGCGCGCGGGCGTCCAGCCAGTCGAGAGGACCGGCGATGTGCAGGATGTCACGGTGCCCCAGCGCGACGAGGTGGTCGACGACGAGCGTGGTACCGGCCTGCTGGTCGATGGAGACCGTGAGGAAGGTGGGGTCGGCATCGGCCTTGACCACGAGCATCGGCACGCTCAGCGAGATGCGACGCAGCGCCGCGACCGAGGACGAGCGCGGGGCGATCACGCACAGGGCGTCGACCCCCTGCGTGACGAGGTTGTCGACGGCCTCCTGCGGTGTGAGGCCGTCACCCTCGTGCAGCGCGATGGTGGTGATCGAGTAGTCGGCGGCGCGGGCGGCCAGTTCGACGGCGCGCAGCACGCTGGTCGGCCCGAACGACACCGGGCTCTCGATGATCACGCCGATGCGCCGCGTGCGCTGCGTGGCGAGTGCGCGGGCGACGAGATTGGGCCGGTAGTCGAGCTCCTCGATCGCCTCGAGCACACGGCGCCGGGTGTCGGGCTTGATGTTCGGGTGGTCGTTGAGCACCCGGGACACCGTCATGTGGGACACACCGGCGATCTCCGCCACCTGACGGATGCCGGGCTTGTCAGAGCCGACGTTCGCCATGCGCACCTCCGTCGACCCGCCTTCCGAGATGTTACCGAGCACAGGCAGGCCGCTGCAATCGGAGGAGGCGCAGGTCTCCGCTCGCCGACCGCCCTCCCGGAAGACCGGGATCGACGGTCGACGAGCGGAGGCGGACGGGGTCAGCCGCAGCGGTGCTCCGCGGTTGAGACCTTCTGCTGCACCTGAACAGACTCACCGCCGACAGTGGCGGTGGCTGTCACGATCACTTCGCCCGGTGGCACATCCGCCCGGCGCGTGTTGATCGCCGCGGAGGCGTCAGCGCCGGGCGTCACGACGCCCAGCTCGCGGTCCCCGTACTCCGAGGACACCGTGAACACTGCATCCACCGCATCGCCGTTGGTGATCTTCACCGTGCGGTGCACGAACTTGCCCGCGACACAGCGATCCGTGACGTCCACCGAGAACACGATCGCCGGCGTCTCTCGAAGCGTGCCGAGACGCGCGAGCTGGTAGCTCAGGGCGCGCTCCGGCGCGTCGATCTGGTTCTGCGTGCCGAACGGCGACTGCTTCGCGACGCGCGCCTGCTGGAGGACATCCTGCATCGCCGCCCAGGCATCCGCCGGATACTCGCTCTCGACGAGCTCGCCGGCATGCGCGATCGCGGCATCCAGCGTGCTCTCGTCGAGCGGAAGACCCTGCGCGGTCAGCGTGTCGCTGAGCAGGAAGTGGTCGACGTCGACATGCCC
Organism: Microbacterium bovistercoris; assembly: GCF_003387575.1. Taxonomy (GTDB): domain Bacteria; phylum Actinomycetota; class Actinomycetes; order Actinomycetales; family Microbacteriaceae; genus Microbacterium; species Microbacterium bovistercoris. The sequence continues at coordinate 33,283 of NZ_QUAB01000024.1, forward strand.
TCCGGTCTGCTTCGTGGCGTAACTGAACAGCCCGACTCTGTGCCCCATGAAGTGCGTCAGGCCGCCGTCCAGGCGCAGCGGCCCGACCGGCTGGCCCAAACTCTGCCAGGTGACCCCGTCGAGGCTGTACGAGAACGCGGTGAACAACTGCCCCGGGATGCTCTCGAAGTCGAGATCCGCCTTCAGATGCACCTCGGTCGCGCTCCCGAGCGGAGCGGTCGCTCCTGGCACGAACCCCTCGACAGCCGCCTGATCGACGGATGCAGCGAACGGCTGCCCGCGGTGCACCACTCCGACGGTGTTCACGCCTCCTGTCCGCTTCACCGCCACATAGGAGAAATCACGGTTGTACGCCGCAAGCCCCGCCACGTCGCCGTCTTTCATGCCGGACACGTCGAGCTTCGTCTCCACCGACTGACGCGGGCCGAACGTGCGCTGCGACAGCGTGTTGCGGGCCTCCTCGAGCCAGGTGAGTTCGCCGCCGTTGCGGTGCTGATATGCGCCGGTGACGACCTTGCCGTTGGTGAGCCGGAGCCAGCCGTCGCGGTCGGTCAGCGACCAGTAGCGGTTGTCCGGGGCATGGTTCCACTCCCAAGCCAGATCGAGGTTCGAGCCGTTCGGCGCCACCTCGTCGGGGTGCGGCGCCTCGACCGAGATCGGATGCCCGACCAGCGACGCATCGTCGACCGTGAAGTCCATCAGATGCGTGTCGGGCGCCTCGGCCGGGTTCGCCGTCCACGTCGTCTCGATGAACAGGCGGGCGTCATCCAGTGGCTGCGACACCGGCACCGTGAACGTGCCGGAGAGCCTTCCCCACTGTCCACGGGTCAGCGCGGCGGCGGGGGTGACGTTGACGAACTTCGTGCCGGCCCCGCCGTAGCGCACGGTCATCACGAACTGCCTGGTCGCGGGGCTGGCCGGGTTGTCGTACTTCACCCACGCCGACACCTCGTACTCCACGCCGTGCTGCAGGCGGTCCGTCACGTTCTGCGCCGGACCGGAACCGGTCAGCGTGCGGCCGGTCACGGCGAGCGCGGATGCTCCGGTGCGGGCGTCCGGCGTCTTCGACAGCGCCGCACCCTCGTTCGAGATCCATCCCGCTGTGCCCTCCGCCTCCGCATCGGCGTCATCAAGCAGCTCGACTCCGATGAGCGACTCGTCCAGCTGCGGCGGCTGCGGCAGCTCCCACTGCTGGTCCTGGTAGGCACGATGAGGGGCGTCGTTTCGGAAGTCGTCGGAGGCGACGATGCTCTTCTGCTGCTCGAAGCGCTCCTGCTCAGGCGTGAGCCTGATGGGTTTGGCGAACGCACCGTTCACCGGCACGACCCCGTTGTCGCCGAACGTCGGCCACCCGTCGTTCCACGTCGCCGGGATGAGCGCGGGGATGCGTCCGATCGGGAACGTGTCGCGGAAGAAGAATCCGTACCAGTCGTCTCCGGCGTCGCCGTCGGCCACCGGCACGAGACTGCCCTGCGCGAAGCCGTTCGAGTTCAGCACGCCGCGCGACTCGTACGGCTCCCCGGCGAGATGACCGAGCAGGCTCCTGGAGCGGAACATCGCGACCTGCCGCCCGCTGGCGGGCCAGGTGATCATCACCACGTAGTAGTAGCCGTCGATGTAGAACGCCTGGGCCCCCTCGAACAGTCCGCTGCTGCCCACGTACGACTCGCCGGCGTACTCGCCGCGCGGGATGATGTCCGGGTACTCCTGATCGATGGCGGTCAGATCGTCGTTCAGCCGGACGGCGCTGACTCCGCCGTAGACGATGTACGGGGTACCGCCGTTCGCGTCGTCGAAGAACAGCGAGGGGTCGTGCAGGCTGCGTCCGAGCGGCGTGCGCTCCCAGGCTCCGTTCTCGATGTCATCGGTGCGGTAGATGTACGCGCCGCCGAGGTTGAGCGAGTTGACCAGCACGTAGTAGGTGCCGTCGTGGTAGCGGAGCGAGGACGCCCATTGTCCCTGTCCATAGGAGTTGGATCCGTTGCGCAGTGAGTAGGCGTCGCTGACGTCGAGCCGGTCATAGACGTAGTTGACCGTCTGCCAGTTGACGAGATCGTACGACTTCATGATCGGCGCCCCGGGGCTGAGCTGCATCGTGGTGCTGATCATGTAGTAGACGTCGCGACCCTCGTCGTTCTCGGATGCCGGAACGCGCTCGACGCTGACATCCGGGACATCGGCGTTGAGTCCCGGCACGGTGTATGTGCCGTCGCCCTGGTCGGTCGACGTGTACGAGGGATCGGGGTCCCACTCGTCGGCGGCTTCGGCCGCGTTCGCCGGGACGATGAGCCCCGCGCCCGTCAGCAGCCCGGCCACGGCGAGCGAGGCGACTCTGGTTCCGCGATTAAGAGGTGACATGTGTACTCCTTTGAAGACGTGAAGAACGTGTGGCGGGGGCCGGCATGCGCCGGCCCCCGCCGGATGGGTGAATCAGCCGCAGCGGGATGCCGCGGTCGCGACCTTCTGCTGCACCTGCACCGGNGCTGCACCTGCACCGGTTCGCCGTCGACGGTCGCCGTGGCGGTGACGGTCAGCTCGCCTGCTGCCACGTCCGAGAGGCGGGTGTTGATCGCGGCCGCTGCGTCCGCGCCGGCTGCGATCACGCCGAGTTCACGATCGCCGAACTCGGACGACACCGTGAACGTGGCATCCACGTCATCCTCGTTGGCGACCTTCACTGTCCGGTGCACGAACTTGCCCGCCACGCAACGATCCGTGACGGTCACCGAGAACGCGAGCGCCGGGGCCGCGGTGAACGACCAGTTGTCGATCTCGGCGAGATCGACGTCGTCGGCTGCGCCCTCGGGCGCGGCGAACACGAAGAACACGTCGTGCTGCCCGGTGGCGCCGGTCACGTCCGCCTGCACGTCGGCCCACTCCCCGGCCTCGCCGTCGAGCGGGATCTCGGCCACGACAGGACCGTCAACGGCATCGAGGCGCACCTGCACGCTGGACCCGGACACCAGCGGCTTCACCCGCGCCGAGACCGTTGCGGCTCCCGCCCCGAAGTCGACGCCCGCGATGCCGGTGAAGTCGCCGTCGTTGATTCCGGCGAGCACCATGTTCCCGGCGCCGTTGTGCTCGGGGAACTCGGCGGATGCGGCCTCCGTCGCCTGCGTGGTGACGCCGAGCTGCCAGGCGAGCGTCTCGGCCTCGAAGGTGCGGTACGGATCGAAGGCTTCGATCTGCTCCACGCCCGCGCGGGTTCCCTTGACGGGCTTGATCGTGCCGTCCTCGTTGAACTCCAGCTTGTCGATGTGCACCGAGCGGTAGCCCTGCGTCGCACCGGGGGTTCCCAGCGCGGCGGCCCATGCCGCGCCACGAGTCTGCGCGTGATAAGTGAAGTACGTCTCTCCCTTGTAGCTGAACATGTCGGAGTGGTTGTTGCCGCCGTTGCCGGCGCCGAAGTGGACGGCCGGGTTCTGGAACGCCACGCCGGCGTACTTCGCGGCCGAGAGGTCCATCGGGTCGTCCGTCATCATGTAGGCGATCGCGCCGCGCTCCGGGTACTTCCCCGGCACCTCGTTCACCTGGAAGTTCGACGAGTAGGAGTAGTAGTACTTGTCGCCGTGCTTGAACATGCTCGACGCCTCGAAGATGCCCGGAGCGTCGATCTCGACCGGGTCGCCGTCGAGCGTGACCATGTCATCCTTCAGCTTGGCCACCCGAGTCGACTTCGGGTTCTGCGGTCCCTGCTGGTTCGGGCTCGTGCCGATGACCGAGTTGCCGCCGAAGTACAGGTAGCCCTGCCCGTCGTCGTCGATGAACACCTCGGGGTCGAACAGCCACATGCCTGCGGGGAACCCGCCGTTGGCGATGTACTCGGGCGAGACGGTGTCGGGGATGATCTTCTTGCCGAGCGGGTCCTCCCACGGGCCGAGCGGTGAGCCACCGACGACGACCGCGGTTCCGGTTCCGCTGTCGCAGAAGTACAGGTAGATCTTGCCGTCCTTCTCGATCGCGGCCGGCGCCCAGGAGTTGCGCGCCCAGGGTGCTGCTCCGCCCTCGCGTGCGACGGGCACCGAGCCATGGTCCACCCAGTTGACCATGTCACTCGTCGACATCACGTTCAGCCGGGTGATGGCGCCGTAGCCGTTGGACTGCGTCGGCAGACCGTTCGCGTCCTTGCTGTTCGCCTCGTACTGCTGCGTGTCGTCCGTCGAGTAGATGTAGAGGCGGCCGTTGAAAATGACGTGGTGCGGGTCGGCGCCGAACTTGTGGCCCACGAGCGGGTTGTGATCACCGATCGGCTTGGTCTGCACCTGCTCGAGGCTGGAGTACGCGGGCGCCGGGGGCGCATCGGCGATCTTCACGAGCGATACCTCATCCACTTGGAAGTCCTGCAGTGCATTCGAACCCCACGGCGTCTCGACGAAGAACCAGTCGGCTCCGACGTGCCGCGCCTCGGCCGTGAACTCCTGGGAGAAGGCGCCCCACTGGCCCTTGGTGAACGTCTGGCCGTAGTCGGCGCAGCCGTTGAAGTTCGCCGGGCAGAAGGTGAAGTTGAACCGCTGCGTGTCTGCGCCGTCGGTGTACTTCAGCTTGCCGGTCATCCGGTACGACGCGCCCAGCTCGAGCTTGCCCGTCACGCGTGCGAACGGTCCGGACTGCGTGTTCTCGCGCCCGGTGGTCAGCAGCGAGAACGCTCCGCTCGCGGCATCCGTCGAGAGCTGGAGCGTGCCGCCGCGAGTGCTGGTCCACCCTTCGGAATCGGCCACGAACCGACCGTCGGGCAGCAGGCTGCCCGGCACCGCCGGGGTCTCTTCCGCCGCCAGCCGGGTCGTCGTCGCCGCCGCGTTCGCCTGGTCGCTCGTGGAGACGAGCGACAGCGATGACGCGATCAGGGCGGTGGCGCCCATCACCGCCGTGGTGATCCTGAGGCTTCTCGCCCTCGCTCTCGCGCGGGTGAGTGGTTGTGCTGGTGTCATGGTCGCACTCCTTCGTTCGATCGACCGTCGTGCCGGCACGGTGCTGTGCTGACGCCCGGATGTTACCGGTATCAAACTTGAGCAGGCAAGAGTTTCGAAACTGTTGCCTGATGTTTCGGAGCGCTGTCCGCGCAGATGGACAGCGACCACCGAGTTACCGGTAACGAAGATCTGGATGCGCGCCGGCTCGCCCCGTGGCAGGGTGATCCCATGCGCATCGCCCTCACCGGAGCATCCGGCAAGCTCGGAACCGTCGTCGCCCGCGAACTGCGCGCGAGCGGCCATCGCGTCATCGGCCTGGATGTGGCCGGACAGCGCGGTCCGGACTTCGTGCAGGTCGACCTGACCGACTTCGGCCAGGTCGTGGACGCCCTCACCGCGGTCGGCGACCGGCACGACGGCGTCGACGCCGTCGTGCATCTGGGCGCCATCCCCGCCCCGGGGATCCGCAGCGACGTCGCCACCTTCCACAACAACATGCCGGCGACCTTCAACGTGTTCTGGGCCGCCGCACGGCTGGGCATCACGCGCATCGTCTACGCGTCGAGCGAGACCGTGCTGGGGCTGCCCTTCGACGTGCCGCCGCCGTACGTCCCCGTCGACGAGGAGTACCCGCCGCGACCGGAGTCGGTGTACTCGCTGGTGAAGACCCTCGAGGAGCGGATGGCGGTCGAGCTGGTGCGATGGCACCCGGATCTGTCGATCACGGCGCTGCGGTTCTCGAACGTGATGGTCCCCGAGGACTACGCGGCGTTCCCGTCTTTCGATGCCGACGCGCGGAACCGCAAGTGGAACCTGTGGGGCTACATCGACGCGCGCGACGGTGCCCAGGCCGTCGAGCGCGCCCTCCAGGTGGCCGGCCCCGGTTTCGAGAGCTTCATCATCGCCGCGGCCGACACGGTGATGTCGCGTCCGAACGCCGAGCTGCTCGCCGAGGTCTTCCCCGACGTGCCGTTGAGCCGGCCCGTCACCGAGCACGAGACGCTGCTCTCGATCGCGAAGGCGCGCCGGATGCTGGGCTACGAGCCCCGGCACAGCTGGCGCGATCACGTGGCCGGCGATTCATCGATGTAAGCAGCCCCGGGCGTCGGGCCGGAATAGGCTGGGCGCATGACAGGGGGCGCACGCGCGACGATGCGGGATGTCGCATCGCTGGCCGGCGTGTCCGCCAAGACCGTCTCCAACGTCGTGACCGGCGCCGTGCCGGTGCGCGAGGACACCCGGGAACGGGTCGAGCAGGCCATGCGCAAGCTCGACTTCGTGCCCAACCTCAGTGCACGCGGCCTGCGCAACGGACGCTCCGGCGTGATCGCCGTCTCCCTGCCGTTCCTGGCCACATCGTTCTCGTCCGAGCTCATGCACCGCATCGTCGAGGCGGCGCACCGCCGCGGGCTGGCCGTGCACATCGAGGAGACCGGCGCCGACCCCGGCCGCGAGCGGGAGCTGCTCTCACGAGCTCGCGCGCACCTGGTCGACGGCCTGATCCTGAACCCAATCCGCCTGGAGGACAGCTCGGTGGGCGGCGACGATCTGCCCCCGGTGGTGCTGATCGGCGAGGTCGAGAACCGCAGCACCGACCACGTCGGCATCGACAGCGTCGCTGGAGCCGCCGAGCTGACCAGGCACGTGCTCTCGCGCGGTGCGACGCGCATCGCCGTACTCGGCGCCGACGATGAGAACACCTTCGGGACCGCGACCAGCAGGCTTCGGCTGCAGGGCGTTCGACAGGCCCTCGGCGAGGCCGGCATCCCGCTCGACCCCCGGCTCGAGGTGAACAACCCGGACTGGACCATGACCGGCGGCGTGGCCGCCACCGAGCTGCTGCTGAGCCGCGGCATCCCGTTCGATGCGATCATCGCGTTCACGGATTCGCTGGCCACCGGTGCACTGCACGTGCTGCGCGGCCACGGCGTGGACGTGCCCGGCCAGGTGCTCGTGACCGGCTTCGACGACGTGGAGGTGTCGCGCTACACCGCGCCCCCGCTCACCACCGTGGCCATCGACCTGCCCGCCTTCGCCGGCGCCGCCGTCGACCGGCTGGTCGCGCGCATCGCCGACCGCTCCGGTCCCGCGCAGTCGATCACGGTGCCGCATCGGCTCGTGCTGCGCGAGAGCACGGATGCCGCACCGCGCGGCTTCGACCCGCGGCCCTGAGTGCGCGATGCCTCGATGCACACGCCTCTTGCGCCATCGATTTCATCGATGTAATGATGTCGGCAACCCCCGATCGTCCACGAAGGAGTGACGATGACCCCACCGCTGGATATCTCACGGCGGCAGTTCCTCACCGCGTCCGCCGTCACCGCCGGCGCGGCCCTGCTCGCCGGCTGCTCCCCCGCCGCCACCGCCTCCGGAACCCAGACGCTGCAGTTCTGGCATCTGCTCTCCGGCGGTGACGGCGTCATCATGTCGTCGCTGCTCGACGGCGTGAACAAGGCGCAGGACGCCTACCGCATCCGCCCCACCGTGCTCGCCTGGGGCACGCCGTACTACACCAAACTCGCCATGGCCGCCGCCGGCGGCCGCGCCCCCGACGTCGCCGTCATGCACGCGACCCGGGTGCTCGGCTGGGCGCCCGGCGGCCTGCTGGATGCCTGGGATCTCGACCGCCTGGCCGAGCTCGGCGTCGACGAGCGGACCTTCCCGAAGCCGATCTGGCAGAAGGGCGAGGTGGACGGCGAGCACCTCAGCATCGCCCTCGATGCGCACCCGTTCGTGCTGATGTACAACACGGACATCTGCGAGAAGGCGGGCGTGCTCGACTCCGACGGGCAGCTCATGCGGGCGTCCACTCCGGAGGAGTTCCTCGACCTGGTGACGGCGGTGGCCGAGGCATCCGAGGGCCATGGACTCTCGTACGGCTATCTCGGCGACGGTGCGCAGATGTGGCGCCTGTTCTACACGCTCTATGCACAGCACGGCACGGAGATGAAGCTGCCGGAGGGCGGCGAGGCCGAGATCGACACGGATGTCGCGGTCGAGTCGCTGACGTACATGCAGACCCTGCTCGACGGGAAGCTCGCGGCGAAGCAGAGCGACTACGGCACGGCTGTTGCGGAGTTCTCCACCGGCAAGAGCGGACTGTTCCTCACCGGCGTGTGGGAGCTGCGCACCATGCAGGACGCCGGCATCCCGTTCGATGTGGCCCCGATCCCGCCGATCTTCGGCACGCCGGCCGCTTACGCCGACTCGCACTCGTTCGTGCTGCCGCACCAGACCAGGCCGAACGAGCAGCGCCGCGACCTGACCTACCAGTTCGTCGCCGACATGCTCAAGGGCTCGTTCGACTGGGCCACAGCCGGGCACATCCCCGCGTACCTCCCGGTCACCGAGTCGCCCGAGTACCAGGATCTGCTGCCGCAGGCGCACTACGCCGAGGCCGCCACCTACGTCGTCTACGACCCGCCCGCCTGGTTCACCGGCTCCGGCTCCAACTTCCAGAGCGAGTTCGGCGCCGCCGCGCAGCCCGCGCTGCTCAGCGGCTCCGACCCCGCCGCCGCGATCGAGCGGTTCACCTCGCGAGTGAACCGCTTCCTCAGCCAACCCAACCCGGCGGACCCCGAAGGGAGCCGGTCATGACCGCCACCGCACCCACCACCACGACCATCGTCACCGGCCGCCCGGCATCCCCTCGCCGGCGTCATGCCGGCGGCCGCGACGAGCAGCTGGTCAGCTGGGCGTTCCTGGCTCCGTTCCTGATCGCCTTCGTGCTGTTCATGGCCTGGCCCATCCTGCACGGCTTCTACCTCAGCTTCACGAACCAGTCGCTCACCGGCGCCGGCGGCGACCTGGTCGGCGGCGCGAACTACGCCGAGGCGATCGCCGACCCGGTGATGTGGGGCTCGCTGGGCAACACCGCCTGGTTCACGGTGATCTCGACCATCCCGCTGGTCATCATCGCTCTCGTGATGGCGGTACTCGTCGACCGCGGGCTGCCCGGCCAGTGGCTGTGGCGACTGTCGTTCTTCATGCCGTACCTGCTGGCGTCCACCGTGATCTCGCAGATCTGGGTGTGGATCTTCAACCCGCAGATCGGCGCCGCGAACAACATCCTGAAGGCGCTCGGACTCGCGCCGATCGCCTGGCTTCAGAACCCCGACACCAATCTGATGGCGATCACGATAGCGACGATCTGGTGGACCGTCGGGTTCAACTTCCTGCTCTACCTCGCCGCGCTGCAGAACATCCCGCCGCAGCAGTATGAGGCGGCGGCGCTGGACGGAGCGGGCCCGTGGCGACAGTTCTGGTCGATCACGCTGCCGCAGCTCGGACCGGCCACCACGGTGATCGTGCTGCTGCAGGTCCTGGCGTCGCTGAAGCTGTTCGATCAGGCGTACCAGATGATGGGAGGCCTCTCCAGCGACACCACCCGGTCGATCGTGCAGTACATCTACGAGACCGGATTCGTCGGCTACCGGTTCGGCTACTCCGCCGCGATCTCGTACGTGTTCTTCGCGATCATCATCATCCTCGGCGTCGTGCAGGCGCTGATCACCCGCCGTCGGAAGGAGTCGCGATGACCACCGCGACCAGCACCCTGATCGCCCCCGGCGCGGTCAAGGACCGGGTGCGCAAGCCGGGCACCCGCCGCTTCGGCCCGACCCGCATCATCGCCTTCGTCGTGCTCGCCCTGATGGCGGTCGGCTGGCTGCTGCCGTTCCTGTGGGCGGTCGCGACCTCGTTCAAGACCGAGACGGATGCCGCATCCGGCGACCCCGGCTGGATCGGGCCGAGCGGCCCCACAGTCGAGGCCTTCACCTCGGTGCTGTCCCAGGGCAACGTGTACGTCTGGGCCTGGAACAGCCTGTGGACCTCGGCCGTGATCACCCTGATCACCGTGGCGATCTCGGCCGGCGCCGCCTACGCGTTCTCCCGGCTGGACTTCAGAGGCCGGCGCTGGCTGTTCGTGGTGATCATCGCGTCGATCGTGGTGCCGCCGCAGGTGCTGATCATCCCGCTGTTCTACGAGATGCTCGCCTTCAACCTGGTGGACACACCGTGGGGCCTGATCCTGCCGCAGGTGGTGGCCCCGGCGATGGTGTTCATCCTGAAGCGGTTCTTCGACGCGGTGCCGATCGAGCTCGAGGACGCCGCACGGGTGGATGGCGCCACCCGGTTCCGCATCTTCTGGTCGGTGGTGCTGCCGCTGTCGCGGCCGATCCTCGCGTCCGTCGCGATCTTCGTCTTCATCGGCGCGTGGAACAACTTCCTGTGGCCGTTCCTGGTCATCAACGACACCACGCTGATGACCCTGCCGGTCGGACTGCAGACCGTGATCAGCGCCTACGGCGTGCAGTACGCCCAGGTGATGGCGCAGGCCGTGCTGGCTGCGCTGCCGCTGATCATCGTGTTCCTCGTCTTCCAGAAGCAGATCGTCAAGGGCGTCGCCACCAGCGGCTTCGGCGGCCAGTGACTCCCTTCCCCTCTCGAAAGGACCCCTCATGACCAACGCCCGCATCACGATCGACCGCGACTTCACGATCGGCGAGGTGCCGCGCCGGCTCTTCGGCTCGTTCGTCGAGCACATGGGGCGGTGCGTGTACACCGGGATCTACGAACCCGGGCATCCGGCTGCCGATGCCCGCGGATTCCGCACCGACGTGCTGGAGCTGGTGCGCGAGATGGGGCCGACGGTGGTGCGGTACCCGGGAGGCAACTTCGTCTCCGGGTACCGCTGGGAGGACGGTGTCGGACCGGCGGCCGACCGCCCGGTGCGGATGGACGGCGCCTGGCACACGATCGAGACCAACGCGTTCGGGCTGCACGAGTTCGTGGACTGGGCGCGCGAGGCAGAGGTCGAGGTGATGGAGGCCATCAACCTCGGCACCCGCGGGGTCGAGGAGGCGCGCTCGCTGGTCGAGTACGCCAATCACCCGAGCGGCACGTACTGGTCGGATCTGCGCCGTCGCAACGGCGCCGCGGATCCGTTCGGTATCAAGCTGTGGTGTCTGGGCAACGAGCTGGACGGACCATGGCAGATCGGGCACAAGACCGCTCACGAGTACGGGCGGCTGGCGCAGGAGACGGCGAAGGCGATGAAGCTCGTCGACCCGTCGATCGAGCTGGTCGCGGTCGGCTCGTCCAACCGCGGCATGCCGACATTCGGCACCTGGGAGCACACCGTGCTCACGCACGCCTACGACGAGGTGGACTACATCTCGATGCACGCGTACTACCGCGAGGCCGACGGCGACGCGGCGTCGTTCCTCGCCGAGGGCGTGGAGATGGACGCTTTCATCGACGGCGTCATCGCCACGATCGATGCGGTCAAGGCGGCGGGCAAGCACACCAAGCAGGTGGACATCTCGTTCGACGAGTGGAACGTGTGGGACTTCGACCGGTTCAACAACGAGGAGGAGGCCGCCGTCGCGGCTGCGGGCTGGCGCGAGCATCCGCGCCTGATCGAGGACACCTACACGGTCACGGATGCCGTGGTCGTCGGCACCTTCCTGCACAGCCTGCTGCGGCACGGCGATCGCGTGAAGATCGCCAACCAGGCGCAGCTGGTCAACGTCATCGCGCCGATCCGCTCCGAGGAGGACGGCCCCGCCTGGCGGCAGGCGTCGTTCTGGCCGTTCGCGCGGATGTCGCGGATGGCCCGCGGGCAGATCATGCGGCTCGCGGTGTCGTCATCGAAGGGCGCGACGAAGCAGTACGGCGACGTCGACGAGGTCGACGCCGTCGCGACCTGGGACGAGCAGAGCGGACGGCTCGCTCTGTTCGTCGCGAACCGCTCGCTGACCTCGGATGCCACGGTCGACCTCGACCTGCACGGACTGCGGGCGACCGGCGTGCGGTCGGCCGAGGTGTTGACCATCCCCGACAGCGGCGACCGGCACTCGGCGAACACGCTCGACGCGCAGGATGCGGTGGGGCTGCGGAAGCTGGACGGCGTGGCGCTCGACGACGGGGCTGTGCGGCTGACGCTGCCCGCCCTGTCCTGGAGCGCGATCGAGTTCGACGTCGCGCGGGGCTGACGCGCTGGGTCGCTGACCCTTTGGGCCGCTGAGCCGTTGTGGGTCGCTGAGCCTGTCGAAGCGCGCCGGCCTTGTCGAAGGGCCGGCCCTTCGACAAGCTCAGGGTCCCCGGTCGCGACAGACTCAGGCGACGCTCAGCGGAGCGCGGGGATGACCTCGCGCTCGAAGAGCTCGATGCCGGAGCGGTCGTAGGCCGCCTCGGGAAAGTAGTGGATCGCGTACTCCAGGCCGCGCGCCGACATGTCGCGCAGCCGCTCCACGATCTGCTCCGGCGTGCCGACGCAGAGGGCCGCGTCACCGCGGTAGTTCTGCATGGCCCCCTCGGTCAGGTCGCCGAGGTGCGGCCGCAGGCGCGCTTCGATCGCCGCGAGCCGGTCCTCGACCTCGGCCTCGGTGGCCCCGACGACCGTGTTGTAGTCGGTCGACCGCACGATCGCGTCGAAGTCGGTGCCGACATCCACGGTGTGTGCACGCAGGATCTCGCTCTTGCGACTGAACTCCTCGGGCGTTCCGCCGAAGTTCGTGTACGAGGCGTACTTGGCCGCGATCTTCAGGGTCACCTTCTCGCCGCCGCCGGCGATCCAGAGCGGGATGCCGCCGGGCTGCAGCGGCAGCGGGCGGACGATCGCCCCGTCCACCTGGTAGTGCTTCCCGTCCAGGGTCGCGCTGCCGGTCGTCCAGGCCTGGCGCATGATCTGCACGCCCTCATCGAGCCGGCGCAGCCGATCACCGGCCGACGGGAAGCCGTAGCCGTACGCCCGCCACTCGTGCTCGTACCAGCCGCCACCGATGCCCATCTCGGCGCGCCCGCCGGAGATGAGGTCGACGGTCGCCGCGACCTTCGCGAGATACGCCGGGTTGCGGTACGACATGCAGGTGCACATCTGCCCGAGCCGGATGCGGCTGGTCGAGGCCGCGAACGCCGACATCAGCGTCCACGCCTCATGCGTCGCCTCCTCACTGGCGACCGGAGTGGTGTGGAAGTGGTCATAGACCCAGAGCGACTCCCACGGCCCGGCATCCGCCGCCTGCGCGAGCGAGCGCATCGCCGCCCACTGGTCAGCGGGCTCGATGCCCACGAGATCGAATCGCCAGCCCTGGGGAATGAACATGCCGAAGCGCATGACCGCAGTCTAGGGTGCGCCCGTCGGTCCCGGGAGGCACCGTGATCCCCGCGAGACCCCGGCTGCCGCACGAGACCCGCGTGCAGAACGCGGGTCTCGTGCGGAGGTCGGGAGGTCACGAGGATCTCACCGCACAGGCAGCCACACCCGCATAGCCCCGGGCTCGCGATTCCCCCACAGCGCGTAGGGAATGAGGCGCACGTCGATCTCGTCCCCACCGGGCACCGACGGATGCCACGGGGCATACGTCTCACCGGCATCCGGCGTGCGCACCCGCGCCCACCCGCGGAGCGCCGGCGCCCCCCATCCGGATGCCTCGATCGGTGCAGCATCCACGCTCCACACTGCCGCGGGGTCGACGGCCACGTCTTCGAGCACCACACCACCGGGCAGGTCGGCCTGCTCCAGGCAGTACACCGCCGGTCCCCGGGTGATCGCGACGGTGCCGCGCGCAGCGTCGATGCGCGGATGCGGGGCGCGCACCACCACCGGCATCCCGAACGAGATCCGCGCCTCGCTGAGCGGCGAGGTTGAGCCGTCGAGCACCAGGTATCCGGCATCAGTCGCGGGAACTCCATCGACCGCGACCTCCGTCGCCCAGGCCGGCCGGCGCACCTCGAGACGGCCGGTGAAGGGCTCGTCGAACCTCAGCACGACATCGCCGTCCCAGGGGTAACCGGTGCGCACGTGCAGCAGGCCCGACCCGACGCCGGTGGCGCCCAGATCGACTGTGCAGTCCGTCAGAAGCTGCAGCCGCAGCCGCCCGTCCGCGACGGTCGCCGCGTACCCGTGCAGCGACGACAGCAGGCGCGCGAGGTTCGGCGGGCAGCACGCGCACTCGTACCAGGCTGCGCGCTCCGACGGCGCCTGCTCGTGCACGCCGTCGCGGTGCGTGCGCAGCTGCAGCGGGCTGGAGTAGAAGAAGCAGGTGCCGTCGAGCGATGTCGACTCGGCGATCGCGTTGATGAGCGCGCGCTCCATCTCATCGGCATATCGGCCGTCGCCGGTGGCGAGCAGCATCCGCCAGGAGAATTGGAACCCGGCGATCGCCGCGCAGGTCTCGGCGTACGCGCGGTCCGGCGGTAGCTCGAACGGGTCTCCGAAGGCCTCGTCGCGGTGCCGCGAGCCGAGCCCGCCGGTGATGTACTGCTTCTCGCCGAAGGCGCTGCGCCAGATGCGCTCGTCCGCCTCGAGCAGGGCCCGCTCGCCCGTCTCCGCGGCCACGTCAGCGACTCCCGCCGCCAGATACAGCTGCCGCACGGCGTGGCCGGTGGCATCCGTCACCTCGCGTACAGGGGTGTGGTCCTGGAAGTAGTGATAGCCGAACCGGTCCTCGCCGACGCTGCGGTGACCGCGGCGGTCGACGAACACCTCGGCCAGCCGCAGCCAGCGCTCGTCGCCCGTGACACGGTGCACCTCGACGAGAGCCGTCTCGATCTCGGGATGTCCGCACACCCCCGCCTCGCAGGACGGCCCGAACCGCTCGTCGACGAGCGCCGCGAAACGCAGCCCCATCTCGAGGATGTCGGTGCGCCCGACGGTGCGCGCCCAGGCGACGCCGGCCTGCAGCAGGTGACCGAGGCAGTACAGCTCGTGCCCCCAGCGCAGGTCGGCGAAGATGCGGTCGGGGGCATCCACCTGGAAGTGCGAGTTCAGATAGCCGTCCGCGCGCTGCGCGCGCTGCAGCAGGTCGACGGTCTCGTCCACCCACGGCAGCAGCGGCGTGATGTCACTGCGGCCGGCCTCCCATCCGACCGCCTCGAGCACCTTGTAGATGTCGGAGTCCGAGAAGTGGAAGCCGACGAAGGGTCCGGCGTGCTCCCCGGTCACCCGGCGCATGTTGGGCAGCGCGCCGCCGGCCTCGAGCCGGGCGATGCAGTGCGGCAGCGTGGCCTCCGCGTTGCGGTGCTGCCACGCGCCCAGCATCCCCTCCGGCGCGAAGCGCACGGCGTCCAGCGGCACCGGCCGCTCGGCGACGGATGCTGCGGCGGTGGGGGTCACGGGACCGTTCACGAGTTCCTCCTGCTCCGGTCGCGATCGATGTGGGTGTGACCGGTCACGAACCAGCATCCATTGCGACCGGAGCGGAAATCAAGAGTGGATGCCGGATCAGCGGGTGCTCAGCCGGCGGCCCCGTCTACGCCGGCCACCGGCCACCCGTCCCGCCACTCCAGCGGCTCCAGCCCCAGCGTCGCGACACCGTCGGCAGCCGCGTCGTACCAGTGGAAGGCCAGCACGTCCCCGGACACCGACTGCCCGCCCGGGCCGACCCGATCGCCGTCGGTGGTCAGCACCACCGTGCCGCCATCTTCCAGCAGCGAGGCGCCGTCCCGGTCCAGATACGGGCCGTCCACCGTCCGCGACCGGCCGACGATGACCTCATAGGTGCTGTCCACGCCCCGGCAGCAGAAGCCGCGCGACGCGAACAGATAGAACCATCCGTCGCGGTGCACGACGTACGGCGCCTCGATCGCGTTCTCGACCAGGCCACGATCCGCGAGCGAGATCGGCTCCGCGGCATCCGCCCGCAGCCCGCTCGGCCATTGCAGCCGCACGAGTTTCAGGCCGCCCCAGAACGACCCGAACGCCATCCAGGGCGTGCCGTCGGCGTCCTCGACGATCGCGGGGTCGATCGCGTTGACGTCGTCGGCGGCCGTCGAGGCGATCACCTGTCCGCGGTCCACCCACTCGTACGCGGGGTCGTCGGGATCGAGCGTGGAGTTGGTCGCCAGGCCGATCGCCGAATGGTTGCTGCCGAAGGTGGACGCTGCGTAGTAGAGGTACCAGGTGCCGTCGTGCTCGTAGAGCTCCGGGGCCCACAGGTTCTCGACGCCGGGCACCGCCTCGGCCAGCCACGCCGGCTTCTGCTGCCAGACCTCCCCGACGTACTCCCACGACCCGTCGTCGTCGGAGCGGCGGATCTGGATGTTGCCGTCCGCGATCTGCCCGTTGCCCGTGGAATAGACGTACGACGCACCGCCGTCGGCGTGCCGCACGTATGCCGGATCGTGCACGAACACGTCGCCCGACAGTTCCGGCAGCGCCACAGCGGATGCCGGGGCGCACCCGGCGAGCGCCGTCACCGCGACGGAGGCCGAGACGACGCTCGCCAGGTGCCGGTTCATGCGCGTGCAGCCAGGGCCACCGCCGACCACGACACCGGGGGCAGCGTGACGGTCAGCACGCCGTCTTCGAGCACGGCCCCGTCGAGCTGCTTCAGGTCGACGCGGTTCTGGTCGGCGAGCGTGTTCTTGGCATACACGTCGTCGTCCCAGAGCGTGACGGCCTCGGCCACCTCCGCCACCGACAGCGACGACAGGTCGATCTGCACCTGCGCGGCCTCGCGGCCGCGGTTCACCAGGAACACCGCCGAGCCGTCGGCATCCGTCGTCGCCACCGCGTCGACCAGCGGCGCCGCCCCGTACACCTTGGTCTCGTACGTGCCGACGTCGATGCGCGGGCGCAGCACCTCGCCGCGCGCGAGGCGCGAGGTCACCGAGAACGGGAAGAACGTGGTCTGCCGCCAGGCGTCGCCGCCGGGCTCGGTCATGATCGGGGCGATCACGTTGACCAGCTGGGCGAGCGAGGCGCTGGTGACCCGGTCGTGGTTCTTCAGCAGCGTGATCATCAGGTTGCCCAGCACCACGGCATCCGCCACCGAGTAGACGTCCTCGAGCTGGCGGGGCGCTACGCGCCACTCGTCGTTGACCTCGTCGGAGGCCTGGTGCTCGTCGAGGTACCAGATGTTCCACTCGTCGAACGAGAGCTGGATCTTCTTCTTCGACTTCAGCTTGTTGCCGACGTGGTCGGCCGTCGCCACGACGGTCTCGATGAAGTACTGCATGTCCAGCGACGAGGCGAGGTACGAGTCGAGGTCGCCGCCGCGCTCCTGGTAGTAGGCATGGCACGAGATGTAATCGACGTGCTGGTACGTGTGCTCGAGCACGGTGCGCTCCCAGTCGCCGAAGGTCGGCATGCTCGACCCGGACGACCCGCACACCACCAGCTCGAGGTTGCGGTCGGCGGTCTTCATCGCCTGCGCGGTGCGCGCGGCGAGCTTGCCGTAGTCGTCGGCGGTCATGTATCCGGTCTGCCAGGGGCCGTCCATCTCGTTGCCGAGGCACCACATCCGGATGTCGTGCGGCTCGACGGTGCCGTTGGCGATGCGCTGGTCGCTGAGCGCGGTGCCGGAGGGGTGGTTGCTGTACTCGAGCAGGTCGAGCGCGGCCTCGATCCCCCGGGTGCCGAGGTTCACCGCCATCATCAGCTCGGAGCCGGTCAGCTTCAGCCAGCGGCTGAACTCGTCCACGCCGACCTGGTTGGTCTCGATGGAGTGCCAGGCCAGATCGCGGCGCACCGGACGCTGGTCACGCGGGCCGACCGAGTCCTCCCAGCGGAAGCCGGAGACGAAGTTGCCGCCGGGGTAGCGGATGGTGGTGGAGCCGAGCTCCTTGACCAGCTCGACCACGTCGAGGCGGAAGCCGTCCTCATTCGCGGTGGGGTGGCCGGGCTCGTAGATGCCGTCGTAGACGCAGCGTCCGAGGTGCTCGACGAACGAGCCGAAGATGCGGCGGTTGATCGGGGCGACGACCTCGTTGCGGTCGACGGTGATGCGTGCAGTGGTCACGGGTGATTCCTTCGGAGTCGGGCCGGGCGGGCAGCACGGCAGGGCGCGGCGTCGGACGCCGCCGGAGGTCGGGGTCAGGAGGCGAGCAGCGGATGCCCGGGATCGAGGGCCATCAGGCGCCGGTCGAGCACCTTCATGGCGAGGAGAAGAGGGAGGGACATGCCGACGAGCGGCAGCAGCACGGGCACGGCGAGGGCGACGGCAGTCACCGCCACGGCGGTCACGACCACGGCGAGCGCGGCGCCGGGGCTGCCGGCGGCGACGAGCAGCGCGTGCCGCAGCACCGCCGGAGCCGGGTCGTCGTAGCGCACGAGCAGGGTCACCGCCGCGGATGCCACGACGAGCACCGCCGCCGCGATGACGCCGGTCAGCACCAGCAGCACGGCACCGGCCGGTCCTGCCAGGCGCGGCAGCACCGCGGCATCCGCCAGCAGCAGCGCGCCCGCGATCAGGAACGGCGCGCCGACGAGGTTCGCGCGTCGGAACTCGGCGCCATAGGTGCCGAGGAACGTGCGCAGCGCGCCCCGCTCCCCCGGGCCGCGCAGCAGCACGGTGCCGCCGGCGACCAGCGCGGGGAACAGCCCGAGCACGACCAGGCCCGCCGCGGTGCCGGCGATGACCAGCAGGTTCACGGCGACCAGGGTCGTGAGGAACCCCAGCATCCGCATGACCCGGCCGGTCCACCCGGCGGTCATCCCTTCGCTCCTGTCAGCGCGACCGACTCGATGATCTGCCGCTGGAACACGATGAACACGACCAGCACGGGGATCAGCGCGATGAACGAGGCGGCCATGATCAGCGGGTAGTCGGTCTGACTGGCGTAGGTGGCGTTGAAGCTGGCGATCACCAGCTGCAGGGTCTGCTTCTCGGGCGAGTTCAGGTAGATGATCGGCGCGAGGTAGTCGTTCCACACCGCCATGAACCACAGGATGAACTGCGCGGCGATCGCCGGCCGGATGGCAGGGAAGATCAGCGTGAAGAAGATCCGCAGGTAGCCCGCACCGTCGAGCTTCGCCGCCTCGATGATGGAGTCGGGCACCGAGTCGAGGTACTGCTTCAGGAAGAAGATCATCACGATGTTGCCGAACAGACCCGGCAGGATCAGCGGCCACAGGGTGTCCACGAGACCGGCGTCGCCGAACATCTTGAACTGAGGGATCATGATCGTCGGGAACGGGATCATGATCGCGACCAGGAGAGAGAGGAACACGACGTTCTTGAACGGCAGGCGCATCTTCGCGAAGGCGAAGGCGGCGATCGCCGAGGTGATCGTGCCGACGACGGTCACGCTCACCGAGACGATGACGCTGTTCAGGATGCCGCTGGCCAGCGGCCCCGCACTCCACACCCGCACGTAGTTCTCCCAGACCACGGGGTCGGGGATCCACTGCGGGGGCAGCGCGAACACGGCCTCTCTGGTCTTCAGCGAGGTGCTGAAGGTCCACAGCAGCGGCGCGATCATCGCGATGCCGCCGATCGCCAGCGCGATCGTGAGGATCACGTTCATGCTCCGGTAGGAGCGCGAGCGCATGCCGACCGGTGCGGAGGAGTTGCCTGTGGGGTCGCCCGGCGCCTTGCGGAACAGCTTCTTCGGCCCTGGCTGCTCGGCGGCTTCCGGAACGACCGTGGCCCTGGTGTCTGGTGCGGTGATGGTCATGGCTGCCTCACTCGATGGAGAACTCGGAGCGACGGTTCAGCTGGAACTGGATCGCCGTGACGATGAAGACCAGCACGCCGAGCACGACCGACATGGCCGTCGCGTAGCCCATCTGGAGGTAGTTGAATGCCTTCTGCCAGATGTACCAGACGATGGATGCGGTGGAGAACTCGGGTCCGCCGGTGGGGGTCATGATGTTGATCTCGATGAAGATCTGCGCGCCGCCGATGATGCTCGTCACCACCAGGAAGAAGGTGACGGGGCGCAGCATCGGGATGGTGATGTGCCGGAACTGCGCGAAGGCGCCGGCGCCGTCGATCGCCGCGGCCTCGTACAGGTGCCGCGGCACGGACTGCAGGGCGGCGAGGTACAGCAGCATCGAGAATCCGATGCCCTTCCACACCGCCATGATGATGATCGCCGGCTTCGCCCAGGCGGCGTCCTGCAGCCAGTTCGGTCCCTGGATGCCGAAGATCGCGAGCACCTGGTTCACCAGGCCGAAATCGCCGTTGTAGGCCCACTGCCAGAGGATGGCGACGGCGGCGAGCGAGGAGATCACCGGCACGTAGTAGACGGTGCGGAAGAAGGTCGTGCCGCGCATCCGCCGGTTCAGCGCGAGCGCCAGCAGCAGCGAGATGATCAGGCCGATGGGGATGCCGATCATCAGGAAGACGGTGTTGCCCATCGCCTTCCAGAAGTACGGGTCGTTCACCATGTCGACGTAGTTGTCGAGCCCGTTGAAGACCGGCTCGCTCAGGCCCGTCCACTTCGTGAACGAGGCGTACACGGCGAAGAGCAGCGGATAGCCGATGAAGATCAGGAACCCGAGCACGGGTGCCGCGATGAATGCCGCCGCGGCCAGGTGCTCCCGCCGGTGCAGCTTCGAACGGCGCGTCGCGTAGGGCGAGGTCGTCGCCATGGTTCACCTCCAGATGGGTGGGACGGGTGGAGGGGGATGCCGCGACCCGCGGCATCCCCCGGCTGATCAGCCGATGCCGGCGTCGGCGTTGGCCTTGTCGAGCAGCTGCTGCATGCGCGGCTGGACCTCCTTCAGGTAGTCCTCCGCGCTCTGCTTGCCGTCCAGCACGGGCTGGATGTTCTTCCACAGCTCGTCGTACCACTCGGCGCTGTAGGTGGTGTTCGCGGGCAGCGCGCGGCCGTAGTCCTGCGCGATGTCGAGGAACTCCTGCTTGTTGGCCGGCGGCAGGGTCGAGGAGGTCACCCACTCATCGGCCATGTCCTTCAGGTTCGGGATCTGCACACCGGCATCCACCAGGGACTGCTGCGCGGTGGGGTCGGTGGACAGGTAGATCGCGAGCTTGGTCGACATGTCGGCGTTCTTGGTCGTCTCGCTGACGGCGATGCCGAGCGTGCCGGTCCAGGTCGCGGTCTCACCGGTCTGGCCGACCGGGTAGGGGATCAGGTCCCAGTCGAAGTCGAGCTTCTCGTAGGTGGGCACGTCCCAGGGGCCGACCGGGAAGAAGCCGATCTCGCCCTTCATCCAGCGCTGGTAGGTGTCCAGCGTCTGCGCGTCCGAGGTGGAGGGCGTGACGCCGTCCTTCACACTGAGATCGGCGAAGTACTGCAGCGCCTCGGTGAACTCGGGGCTGTCCACGGTGACCTTCGTACGGTCCTCGTTCAGCCAGTCGCCGCCGTTGGACCACACGAACGCCTGCAGGTTCCAGACCACGTTCAGCCCGGTGCCCCACTGGTCGAGCTTGCCGTCGCCGTTCGTGTCCTGCGTGAGCTTCTTGGCCACGTCGCGGAACTCGTCCCAGGTGTAGGGCTTGTCCTTGTCGGGCAGCGGGATGCCGGCCTTCTCGAACATCGTCTTGTTGTAGCCGAACGAGAACGGGCCGATGTCCTTGGGCATCGCGTAGATCTCGCCCTGGCCCATGAGCTTGCCGTCGAAGCGGTAGCTGTCGACGCCGTACTGCCAGATGTTGTCAAGGTCGACGGTGCTCTCGACCTCCTTCGTGATGTCCTTGACGATGCCGGACTTCACATAGGCCTGCACGCTGCCCGGGTCGATGTAGAAGACGTCGGGGATCTTCTTGCCGGCGATCGCCGCCTTGAGCTTGGTGCTGTACTCGTCGGCGGTGGTCATGATGATCTTCACCTCGACGTCGTTCGCCTTCTCGAACTCCTCGATCGCCGCGGTGTACGCGGCCTTCTCCGCGTCGCTGCCGCGGAACATGAAGGTGATCGTGTCGGAGTCGCCGCCGGCGGAGGCGCTGCCGGAGCAGCCGGTGAGGGCCGTCGCCGCGATGGCGGCGATTCCGGCCAGGCTGGCTGCGGCCAGGATCCGTGACTTCATTGTGCTGTTCGTCCTCTCGGGGTGCATGACTGCGATGTCGTGCCTCGACCTGGGTGGTGGAGACGGCCCGCTTCTACAACGTTGTAGTAAACGTTGTAGAAGTATTCTGACGCGCACACCGGAATCTGTCAACGTCGGAATGACGGATGCCGCAGAAGCGGCCGATCAGCGGCGAGTCAGCGGGTGGCGGACTCGCGCTCGAGCACGCGGAAGTCGGCGAGCAGCGTGCGCGGCGGGCCGTCGACGGAGCCGTCGATGCGCTCGCGCAGCGTCGCGACCGCCGTGCGCGCGATCCAGTCCCTGCCCGGATCGACGGTCGTCAGCGACGGGATGGAGTACTCCGCCTCGTCCAGGCCGTCGAAGCCGATCACCGCGATGTCGCCCGGCACCCGACGCCCGGCCTCCTGCAGCACGCGCATGGCGCCGAGTGCGAGGGTGTCGTTCAGCCCGAACACGGCGTCGAACTCCACGCCCCTGGCGAGCAGTTCGCGCATGGCCAGAGCGCCGTTGGCGCGGTGCCAGAACGTCGTGTAGCCGATCAGGTCTTCGTCGAACGGGATGCCGGCGGCATCCAGCGCCTCGCGATAGCCCTGCAGACGCAGCGCGGCGGAGCCGATCACCTCGCCCTCGTGCGCGCCGACGATCGCGATCCGCCGCCGCCCCGATGCGATCAGGTACTCAGTGGCAGCGCGGGAGGCTTCGACGTTCCGCATGGTGACGTGGTCGGTCGGCCCGTCGAAGATGCGCTCACCGAGCAGCACCATCGGATAGGGCACGTCGAGACGCGCGACGTCGTCCTGGTCCATGCCGAGCGCGCTGAAGATGAGGCCGTCGGTGAGCTGACGGCGAGGGCTGCGCAGCAGCTCCAGCTCGCGATCGCGGTCGCCGCCGGTCTGCTCCACGAGCACCGAGAGGCCGGATGCCTCAGCGGCCTCGATCACCGACGCGGCGAGCTCGGCGAAGTACGACAGCGCGAGGTCCGGGAGCGCCAGCGCGATGGCATCCGTCTTGCCGGAGCGCAGACTGCGAGCGGTGAGGTTCGGCGTGTAGCCGAGCTCGGCGATGGCCTGCTCGACCCGCTCCTTGGTCGCGGGGCGGATGTGCGGGTAGCCGTTGATGACGTTCGAGACAGTCTTTATCGAGACGCCCGACGCCCGAGCCACGTCGTGCAGTGTGACGGCCACATCTCCCCCTCGGCGACCGCGGACGCGGACACTGTCACCCTACATCGATGTATGTGTCTCCTATGAGACGTGGCGCTCGTCGACGCCGTTGTAGGCCGACAGCGGGCGGATCAGGGCGTTCGAGGCCGCCTGCTCCATGATGTGCGCGGTCCAGCCGGTCACGCGCGCGGCGATGAACAGCGGCGTGAACACCTCGGTCTCGAAGCCGAGGATGTTGTACGCGGGGCCCGACGGGTAGTCGAGGTTCGGGTAGATGCCCTTGCGCGCGACGAACTCCTTCTCGAGCGCGTCGTAGAGCTCGCCGAGGTCGGTGCGGCCGGACTCGGCGATGAGCCGGTCGAGCGCCGCCTTCATGGTCGGCACGCGCGAGTCGCCGTTCTTGTAGACCCGATGCCCGAAGCCCATGATCTTCTTCTTCTTGGCCAGCGCGTCGTCCAGCCACGGCACGACGTTCTCGGCCGAACCGATCTCGTCGAAGATGTGCATGACCGCTTCGTTTGCGCCACCGTGCAGCGGACCCTTCAGCGCGCCGATCGCACCCACCACGGCCGAGTACAGGTCCGAGGTGGTCGACGCGATCACGCGGGCGGTGAAGGTCGAGGCGTTGAAGGAGTGCTCGGCGTACAGCACCATCGAGATGCGGAACACGTCGATCGCGGCCTCCGAAGGCAGCTCGCCGAAGGTCATCCAGAGGAAGTTCGCGGAGTAGTCCAGGTCGTCGCGCGGGGCGATCGGTTCGAGCCCGCGGCGGCGCCGCTGCACGGCGGCGACGATCGTCGGCAGCTGCGCGAACAGGTAGAGCGCGCGGCCGAGGTCGAGGTCGGGATCGGTCCAGCCGCCGGGCCGGTTCAGGGTCTCATCGAACGTGCCGAGCTGGCTGACGACGGTGCGCACGACGTCCATCGGGTGCGCATCGAGCGGGATCAGGTCGAGCAGGGCGACGGTGCGCTCGTCGAGCGGACGCAGCGCGCGCTCGCTCTTCTGGAAGGCCTCCAGCTGCGCAGCATCCGGCAGTTCGCCGCTCCAGAGCAGGAAGGCGACGGCCTCGAACGGCTGGGTCGCGGCGAGTTCCTGCACCGGGTAACCGCGGTACAGCAGGCTGTTGGTCTCGGGGTTGACCTTCGAGATCGCGGTCGTGTCGACGACCACACCGGCGAGGCCCTTCTTGATGTCTGCGTCAGCCATCCCGTGCTCCTTCGCGTCGCGGCGCAGGCTCTGCGCCCAAGCAGGATGCTCGCACAGGGAGGGTGTCCGCGCGAAATCCGCCTGCCTCCAGCTCCGGTCTGTTCGCTCCGCGGATCCTGAGCGAGGAGCGCAGCGACGAGACGAAGGGCGCTCAGGAGCCGAAGGGCAGCGGCCGGATGGTCAGCTCCTGCACCGAGGTGCCGACCGAGCCCTCCTCGTCGTGCAGCACCGTATGCGTGATGCCGAGCCCGCCGGGTCCGATGCTCATCGTCGTGTCGAACCCGATCCAGTCCCCGACCGGTTCGCGCAGCAGGTGCGCGGTGAGGTCGAGGTTCGGGAAGGCGACCTCGCTCGGCGACACCCGAGGGGTCAGGCCGTTCGCGAGGTCGACGTACCCCAGCATCCGCGCCGCCGCGCTGACCTCCTCACCCTCGATCAGCGGCAGCAGCGGACGCACCCAGGCATGCGCGCGGCCGGGGAACTCCTCGACGCGGCGGATCTCGGGGGTGCGCACGAAGGCGCCCGGCCAATCCGGAGCATCCCACGTCGGCATCCCCCCGCGCGGCGGCATCGCCGGGAACGCCGAGCCGGCGGCATCCGCCGTGTCATGCGCCTTCATGAACCAGGCCCGCCCGACGGCGGCGGGGCGGCCGTCGTGGCTCAGCGTCGCCTCGATCAGCTCGATGGTGCGTCCGGGGCGCAGTACGCGCACCTGCACCTCGACGATGTCGATCGGGATGACGCCGAGGATGTCGTAGGTCACCTTGCCGAGGGTGAGCGGATGCTCATGGCGCGACGAATGCTCGAGCTGCATCAGGTGCGCGAGCAGGCCGAACGTCGGAGCGATGTGCTGCTCCTCCACGTTCCAGGCACCCTCGGTGGCCCTGGTCGCACGGAACATCGTCTCGCCGAGGCGTTCGAAATAGGCGGTCATGCGGGAAGCCTACGACCATTGCGGGCAGGTGCTGATTCAGTTACTCTGGACTAACTCAGTGAATGATCACTAACTGAACTTCAGAGGATGCGATGACGCAGCTCACGAATCACGACGCGCAGCAGGCCCTCGCCGACGACCTGCGCGAGCGCCTCGCCGTCGCGGCTCTCGGCGGGCCTGAGCGGTCCCGCGAACGCCACGTCGCGCGCGGCAAGCTCCTCCCTCGCGACCGCGTGAACCGGCTGCTCGACGAGGGCAGCCCGTTCCTCGAGGTGGCGCCTCTCGCAGCATCCGGTCTTTACGGCGACGAGGCCCCCGCCGCGGGGGTGATCGCCGGCATCGGACTGGTGCACGGACGCCACGTGATGGTCGTCTGCAACGACGCCACAGTCAAGGGCGGCACGTACTTCCCGATGACGGTGAAGAAGCACCTTCGGGCGCAGGAGATCGCCCTGGAGAACCGGCTGCCGTGCATCTACCTCGTCGACTCGGGCGGCGCGTTCCTGCCGATGCAGGACGAGGTGTTCCCCGACCGCGACCACTTCGGCCGGATCTTCCACAACCAGGCGCGCATGTCGGCCGAGAGGATCCCGCAGATCGCCGCCGTGCTCGGCTCGTGCACCGCGGGCGGCGCCTACGTGCCGGCGATGAGCGACGAGACGGTGATCGTGCGGAACCAGGGCACGATCTTCCTCGGCGGGCCGCCGCTGGTGAAAGCCGCCATCGGCGAGGTCGTGACCGCCGAGGAACTGGGCGGCGGCGACCTGCACGCCCGCCGCTCGGGTGTGGCCGACCACCTCGCCGAGGACGACGAGCACGCACTCGAGATCGTGCGCGACATCGTCGCCACGCTCCCGGTGCCCGACGAGCCGGCCTGGGAGGTACTGCCGGCCGTGCCGCCCGTGGCCGATCCCGCCGAACTGTACGGCGTCGTCCCGGTCGACGTGAACCAGCCCTACGACGCCCGCGAGGTGATCTCGCGGCTGGTCGACGGCAGCGAGCTGCACGAGTTCAAGAAGCTCTACGGCGAGACGCTGATCACCGGGTTCGCCCGCATCCACGGGCACCCGGTCGGCATCCTCGCCAACAACGGCGTGCTGTTCAGCGAGTCCGCGCAGAAGGGCGCCCATTTCATCGAGCTGTGCGACCAGCGCGGCATCCCGCTGCTGTTCCTGCAGAACATCTCGGGCTTCATGGTCGGCAAGGACGCCGAGGCGGGCGGCATCGCCCGCGATGGCGCGAAGATGGTCACCGCCGTCGCGACCACGCGGGTGCCGAAGCTCACCGTCGTGATCGGCGGGTCGTTCGGCGCCGGCAACTACGCGATGTGCGGGCGGGCCTACTCGCCCCGATTCCTCTGGACCTGGCCGGGCAGCCGCATCTCGGTGATGGGCGGGCCGCAGGCCGCCTCGGTGCTGTCGACGGTGAAGGACGAGCAGCTCGGCGGAGCGTGGACCGCCGAGGAGCGCGCCGAGTTCGAGGCACCGATCCGCGCGAAGTACGACGAACAGGGCAGCCCGTACTACGCCACGGCCCGGCTCTGGGACGACGGTGTCATCGACCCGCTGCAGACCCGCGACGTGCTGGGCCTCGCGCTCGACGTCGTCTCCCGCACTCCCCTGCCCGAACCGCGCTTCGGCGTCTTCCGGATGTGATCATGACCATGACTGATTCCCGCGGTGAAGACGTTTCGTCTCGCTCCTTCGTCGCTCGCTCAACGGCCGAGGGCGCTCCGGTTCCTCCGGTTCCTCCGGTTCCTCCGGTTCCTCCGGTTCCTCCGGTTCCTCCGGTTCCTCCGGTTCCTCCGGTTCCTCCGGTTCCTGAGCGAGCGAAGCGAGACGAAGGGCGCTCAGGACCCGCGTCCCGGTCGGTTCCTGAGCGAGCGAAGCGAGACGAAGGATTCGACACCGTGCTCGTCGCGAACCGCGGCGAGATCGCACGCCGCGTGATCCGCACGCTGCGGCGTCTCGGCATCCGCTCCGTCGCGGTGTACAGCGACGCCGACGTCACCGCCCCGCATGTCGCGGAGGCCGACGAGGCGGTGCGGATCGGCCCGGCCGCGGCTTCCGAGTCGTACCTCTCGATCGACGCCGTCATCGACGCGGCGAAGGCGACCGGGGCGCAGGCGATCCACCCGGGTTACGGGTTCCTCTCCGAGAACGCCGCGTTCGGGCGCGCCTGCGCCGAGGCCGGCATCGTGTTCATCGGCCCCGACGAGCGCGCGCTCGACGTGATGGGCGACAAGATCCGCGCCAAGGATCACGTCGCCGCGCACGGCGTGCCGACCGTGCCCGGCTTCAGCGCCGCCGGCATGTCGGACGCCGAGATCGCGGATGCCGCAGACGCGGCCGGATTCCCGCTGCTGATCAAGCCGTCCGCGGGCGGCGGCGGCAAGGGCATGCAGATCGTGCGCTCGGCCGCCGAGCTGGACGACGCTCTCGCGACGGCCCGCCGGGTGGCGCGCTCGTCGTTCGGCGACGACACCCTTCTGCTGGAGCGGCTCATCGAACGCCCGCGGCACATCGAGGTGCAGGTGCTCGGCGATGCCGCGGGCACCGTGATCCACCTCGGCGAGCGCGAGTGCACCCTGCAGCGACGGCACCAGAAGGTGATCGAGGAGTCCCCCTCGCCCGTCATCGACGACGAGACCAGAGCGCGGCTCGGCGCGGCGGCCTGCGCCGCCGCGGCGTCGATCGGCTACCGGGGTGCGGGCACCGTGGAGTTCCTCGTCGCCGGCGCCGACACCAGCGAGTTCTTCTTCATCGAGATGAACACCCGGCTGCAGGTCGAACATCCGGTCACCGAGCTGGTGACCGGTGTCGACCTCGTCGAACAGCAGTTGCGCATCGCCGCAGGGCTGCCGCTCGAGATCGCGCAGGATGACGTGCGGCTGGACGGTCACGCGATCGAGGCACGGGTGTACGCCGAGTCGCCGGCACGCGGGTTCCTGCCCGCGACCGGTGAGGTGCTGCGCTGGGCCCCGTCGCCGGAGGCGCGATCGGATGCCGCGGTCGAGACCGGCAGCGTGGTGACCGCCGACTACGACCCGATGATCGCCAAGGTCATCGCGCACGGCGAGACCCGCGAAGAGGCGTTGGAGCGCCTGGATGCGGCGCTCGCCGACACCGTGCTGCTGGGTGTGGAGAGCAACATCGCCTTCCTGCGCGCGCTGCTCGCCGATCCCGCTGTCGCAGCGGGCGACATGGACACGGGGCTGATCGACCGTCTCCCCGCCTTCCAGGACCCGGCTCCGACGGATGCGGCGCTGCGCGCCGCGGCATCCGCGCTGTCCCCTGCCGTGGAGCACAGCCGTCCGCACGCCTCGCCGCTGTGGCGCTCCGGGGACGGATGGCGCATGGGCGAGGCGTCCGTGCCACGCATCCAATGCTTCGAAGCGGCCGACGGGACCCTCGTGAGCACCACGCTCCCCTCGCTCCGGTCTCACTCGTTGCGGGTGTCCGGGCAGAACACCCACAACGAGTGGGACCGGAACGACGGGGGCGTCGAGCCGGCGGAGGTCGAGGTCGCCCCGGACGGCACGATCTGGGTGCACTCCGGTGGCGTGGCATCCGCTCTTCGTCCGCTGAGCCGCCGCGAGGCGGCAGAGCACCGGCTCGCGAACCGCGAGCGCGAGGCGGGCGCGACCAGCCCCGACCTGCGCGCCCCGATGCCTGGCGCCGTCACGGTCGTGCACGTCGCCGAGGGCGACGTCGTCACCGCCGGGCAGCGCATCGTCACCATCGAGGCGATGAAGATGGAGCATCCGCTCCTCGCCGCGCACGACGGCGTGGTCGCCCTGCACACCGCCGTGGGCGACCAGGTGAGCCGCGATCAGCTGCTCGCCGTCGTCACACCCGAATCCTGATCCCACGAGGAGAGAACCATGTCCCTTGAGCTGACCGAAGAGGAGCGCGAGCTCCGCGCGATGGTGCGCGACTTCGCCGACGGGGTCGTCGCCCCGCAGGCGTACGAGGCCGATCGCACTCACACGCTGAACCTCGATGTCGTGCGGCAGATGGGCGAGATGGGCCTGTTCGGCCTGCCCTTCCCCGAGGAGGTCGGCGGCCAGGGCGGTGACTACTTCGCCCTCGGTCTCGCGCTCGAGGAGCTCGGCCGCGTGGACCAGTCGATCGCGATCACGCTCGAGGCCGGCGTGAGCCTCGGCGCGATGCCCGTGTTCCACTTCGGCACCAAGCAGCAGAAGGAGGAGTACCTGCCCGACCTGCTCGCAGGGCAGGCTCTCGCGGGCTTCGGCCTGACCGAACCGGAGGCGGGATCGGATGCCGGCGCGACCCGCACCACCGCCCGCCTCGACGGCGGCGAGTGGGTGATCAACGGCAGCAAGCAGTTCATCACCAACTCCGGCACCGACATCACCCGGTTCGTCACCGTCACCGCGGTCACCGGCGAGCGGGATGGCCGCAAGGAGATCTCCACCATCATCGTGCCGAACGGCACCCCCGGATTCACCGTCGAGCCCGCCTACGACAAGGTCGGCTGGCACGCCTCCGACACGCATCCGCTCACCTTCACCGATGCGCGCGTGCCCGAGGGGAACCTGCTCGGCGAGCGCGGCCGCGGCTTCGCCGGCTTCCTGCGGATCCTCGACGAGGGCCGCATCGCGATCGCCGCGCTGTCGACCGGCGCCGCGCAGGGATGCCTGGAGGCATCCATCGACTACGCGCAGAAGCGCACCGTGTTCGGCGAGGCGCTCTCGACCCGGCAGAACGCGCAGTTCACGATCGCCCGTATGCAGGCCCGCGTGCACAACGCCCGCCTCGCCTGGCAGCACGCGGCTCGGCTGTGCGCCGCCGGAAAGCCCTTCAAGGTGGAGGCCGCGATCGCGAAGCTGACCGCGAGCGACGCCGCCATGGACAACGCCCGCGACGCGACCCAGATCTTCGGCGGCAACGGGTTCATGAACGAGTACCCGGTGGCGCGGCACTACCGCGACTCGAAGATCCTCGAGATCGGCGAGGGCACCAGCGAGGTGCAGCTGCTGGTGATCGCCCGGTCGCTCGGGCTAGCGTGACGGACATGAGCACCGTCACCCAGCGCGGCCTGTACTACGACGAACTCGAAGAGGGCGTCACCTATCAGCACACGCCCGGTCGCACCGTGTCGGATGCCGACAACACGCTGTTCAGCGCGCTCACGATGAACCCGCAGGCCTTGCACGTGGATGCCGCGTACGCGGCGACCACCGAGTTCGAGCGGCCGCTGGTGAACTCGATGTGGACACTGTCGACGATGGTCGGCCTGTCGGTCGGCCACCTCACGCAGGGCACGCTCATCGCGCAGCTGGGACTCTCGGACATCGAGTTCCCGCATCCGCTCTTCGCCGGCGACACGCTGTCGGTGTCGACGACTGTGGTCTCGAAGCGGGAGTCGAAGTCGCGGCCCGGTCAGGGCATCGTCGTGCTCGCGCACACCGGCGTGAACCAGGACGGCACCGTCGTCGCGCGCGCGACGCGCACCGCGTTGATGAAGATGAGCCCGGCATGAGCGCGTTCGGACTCGGACCGGCGCTGCTGTTCTGCCCGGCGGATCGGCCGGAGCGGTACGCGAAGGCGGCGGAGCGAGCGGATGCCGTGATCCTCGACCTCGAGGACGCCGTGGCCCCCGACACGAAGGATGCCGCGCGCGCGGCGCTGATCGCCGGCGCCCACGGGCTCGACCCTGCCCGCGTGATCGTGCGTGTGAACCCGATCGGGACGGCCGACCACGAGGCCGACCTCGACGCGATCGCCGAGACGCACTTCCGCACGCTGATGATCGCGAAGTCGGAGAGCGCCGACGCGATCGCCGATCTGCGACCCGGCTACAACATCGTCGCGCTGTGCGAGACGGCGCGCGGCGTCGTCGAGGCGGAGCGCATCGCCGCGGTCGATCGCGTCGTCGCGCTGATGTGGGGCGCGGAGGATCTGGTCGCCAGCCTCGGCGGCTCTTCCTCGCGATTCCCGAATGGGCAGTACCGCGATGTCGCGCGCGCCGCGCGGGCACGGGTGCTGCTCGCCGCCGGCGCCCACGGCAAGGCCGCGATCGACGCCGTGCACCTCGACATCGCCGACGTGGACGGGCTGCGTGCCGAGGCATCCGACGCCGTGGCATCCGGGTTCGCGGCGACCGCGTGCATCCACCCCTCGCAGGTCGAGATCGTGCGCGACGCGTACCGCCCTGCCGACGAGGAGATCGCCTGGGCGCGGCGCGTCATCGACGCGGCCTCCGGTGAGCGCGGCGTATTCGCGTTCGAGGGCCGCATGGTCGACGAGCCCGTGGTGCGCCACGCCCGCGCCGTGCTGGGGCGCGCCGGCGCCTGACGCACCTCCTGTTCCGGTCCCAACCGTTGCGGGTGCCAGGCACGAAACACCCGCAACGAGTGAGACCGGAGCCGAAGAAGCGCCCCCACCGGATGCTCCGGTCCCAACCGTTGCGGGTGCCGGCCCCGAAACACCCGCAACGAGTGAGACCGGAGCGAGTGAGAGTCAGAGGCCGAGGCGCTCCAGGTACGGGTTCACGAAGCGGCGGTCGGGGTCGACCTCGGCGCGCAGCGCCGCGAAGTCGTCCCACCGGGCGTAGCGGCGGCGCACCTCGGCGCCGTCGAGGGTGAACACCTTGCCCCAGTGCGGACGCGCGGTCTGCGGCAGCGCCGCCTCGAGGTCGGGCAGCAGCGCACGGACAGCGACTTCTTCGGGGCGCCAGGTGAAGTGCAGTCCGACGGCATCGGCGCCGTACGAGCTGCTCAGCCACAGCTGGTCCGCGGCGACCGTGCGGATCTCGTTCACCAGCAGCAGCGGGGCGATCCGGTCGGCGAGTCCGCGAACCGCCTCGATCGCCGCCACGGCGTCGCGCCGCGGCACGAGGTACTCGCTCTGCAGTTCGGCCCCGGCGGAGGGCGTGAACTCGAGCTTGAAGTGCGGCAGGCGCTGGAACCACGGCCCCGGAGCGCCGCCCTGATCCGTGCACGCCTCGGCGTCGACACCGAGGATCGGATGCCGCTTCACCTCGGCCGGAACCGCGCCCAGCCGCCCGGGGAGATCCCCTGCGAGATCCTCCGCGCCGCGCTGCTTGATCCAGAGCTGGTCGGCGCGGTCGGTGCGCTGCCAGGTGGTGAAGATGCTGACGCTGGTGCCCGCGCCGGTCACCGCATCGAGGTCGTCGAGGATCGCGTCCCAGCGCGGCCCCTCGAACACGCGCTGAGCGACCTGGTAGGTCGGCTCGACGTCGAGCACCAGCTCGAGCACCGCCCCGAGCGCTCCGATGCCGACGACTGCCCCGGCGAACCGCCGATCTTCGCGGTGCAGGCGCAGCACTTCGCCGGATGCGGTGAGCAGCGTGACCTCCCGCACGGCGGCCGCGAGCGACCCGATCGCGTCGCCCGATCCGTGGGTGCCGGTCGCGACGGCGCCGGCCACCGAGATGTGCGGCAGCGACGCGAGGTTGGCGAGGGCCAGGCCATCCGCCTCGAGCCGCGGGGCGATGTCGCCATAGCGCAATCCGCCCGAGACGCGCACGGCGTCGCGCTCGGGGCTGATCTCGCACACGGCGGGCATGCGGTCGAGCGCGATGAGGGTGCCTGCGGTGTCGGCGATGTCGTTGAAGCAGTGCCGGGTGCCGAGCATCCGCACGGGTTCGCCGGACGTGATGAGCGCACGCGCCTCGTCGACCGTCTCCGGGTGCACGACGGACCCCGTGTAGCGCACGTTCCCCGCCCAGTTGCGTTCCTCGCCCATCGGGCTTCTCCTCGTGGTCAGGCGCCGCTCAGCCGAGCGGATCGGACAGCAGTCGTTCCATCGCGGCGTCGGCCGCGCCGATCAGCAGGCGGTCGGCACCCAGCGCCGCCGACGCCAGCTCGAGATTCTCGGCGGAGGCGGCGAGCGCACGACCGCGCACCTCGTCGTCGAACCCCTCCTGGTCGATCTCGCGCAGGGCGGCGAGGAAGCCGGCCAGCACGATCTTCGACGGGTTGAGCACGTTGACGGCATTGCTGAGCGTGGCGACGAGGATGCGTCGCTGCCGGGCCGTCTCGGTCGCCGCCTCGGCGGATGCGGTGAGCGCTCTCTGCAGCTCCGCGTCGTCGGGTGCGGTGAGCCCCGTGGCGCGGACCAGACGCGCACGGTTCACCTCGTCTTCCAGCACGCCGCCCTCGGCGCGGCGATCCGCGGCATCCGCCAGGCTGGGGGCCGCCTGGCCCCACTCGCCGGCGTACCCGCCCGCACCGCCGATGAGGTGCCCGTGCAGCACCAGCCCGCCGCCGATGCCGCTGGCGCCGCCGTTGAGGTAGACCACGTCGCCGTGCTCGCGCGCGGCGCCGAACAGCCGCTCCGCCCTGGTGCCGTAGGTGGCGTCGTTGCCGACCACGACCGGCAGGCCGAGTGCGTCGCCCAGCGGGCCGGCGATGTCGGCGTCGTGCCACTGCAGGTGCGGGGCGAACCGCACCAGGCCGTCCTCGGCGCGGACCAGCCCAGGCACGGCGACGCCGGCGCCGACGATGCGGCAGTCGCGCAGCGTGTCCGCTCGCCAGGCCGTGACGGTGCGCGCGACGATCTCGACGACCTCGGCGACATCCGGGTCGCTCACGGCGATCCGCTCGCGGACGCGCACGGTGCCACCCAGCGACACCGCACCGATCTCGACGGCGTCGATCTCGGGGTTCACGCCGATGGCGACCACGTCGGGGCTGGGTGCCACGATGGGCGAGGGACGGCCCACCCTGCGGGTCGGGTCGGGTTCATGCTCGCGCACGAGACCGGCCGCAGCGAGCCGCGCGACGAGGTCGGACACGGTCGACCGGTTCAGACCGGTCTCGGCGGTGATCACGGCGCGCGAACGCGGTCCTCCGTGGTGCACCAGCCGCAGCACCTCTGCCAGGTTGGTGCGCCGCACCCCCTCGACGGTCGTCGCCCGCTCATTCATCGTCCCAGGCTACCGAGGCCCGCCGTCACTCGACCGAAACCGCCACGACACGGGCATCCGCGCCGGTGACCTCGTGCACGCCGCCGGTGAGCAGCACGGTCGCCGCTGCCGTCGCGCCGCCGGGCAGCGAACGCTGCGCGCGCGGACGCTCGCTGGAGATCGCCCCGCCCGTGACATCCGCCGGACCGGATGCCGGCGGCTTCGCCTCGGCGTGCGCCCCGACCCACACCTGCACGGGACCGGGCTCGACGACGCGGACGAGTCCGCGGTCGGTGAACGCGAAGCGGGCCGACGGCACGTCGAAGCTCACCCGGCGGCTCTCGCCCGGCGAGAGCTGCACGCGCGCGTACCCCAGCAGCTGCGCGACCGGCCGGGTGACGCTCGCGACCGGGTCGTGCCCGTAGAGCTGCACCACGTCGGTCGCCGCGACATCGCCGGTGTTGCGCACCGTGACCGCTGCCGTGAACCGGCCGCTCGTGGAGGCCTCGGTCGACACCGCGAGATCCTCGTAGGCGAAGGTCGTGTAGCTCAGCCCGAACCCGAACGGCCGCAGCGGGGTGGGGTCGGTGGACGTCACATCCGACGGGCCGCCGAGCGGGGGATGCAGGTAGCTGTACGGCTGCGATCCCGACGAGCGCGGCAGGCTCACCGGCATCCGCCCCGACGGCGCGACCGCACCGGTCAGCACGTCGGTGATCGCCTCTCCCCCGGCCTCGCCGGGGAAGAACGCCTGCAGCACCGCCGCCGGCCGCGGGCCGTCACCGTCCAGCGACCAGTCGATCGCGTAGGGGCGACCGGTGATCAGCACCACCACGACCGGCGTGCCGGTGGCGACCAGCGTCTCGACCAAGTCGCGCTGCGCGCCGGGCAGTTCGAGCGACTCGACGTCGTTGCCCTCCCCGACCGTTCCGCGTCCGAACAGCCCCGCCTGGTCGCCGACGACGACCACGGCGACCTCGGCGCCGGATGCTGCGGCCGCGGCATCCGCGAAGCCGGAGCGGTCATCCCCCTCCACCTCGCAGCCGCGGACGTGCACGATCTCGGCATCCGGCAGCGCGGCGGCGAGCGCCTCGCGGACGGTGGGGATGTCGAATCCGAGCTCGTGACCGGGGTGGTGCGCCAGCACGTGGTTCGCGAACGAGTAGCAGCCCTGCAGCGCGGCCGTGCGGTCGGCGTTCGGGCCGATCAGCGCGATGCGCCGGGCGTCCTTCGCCAACGGCAGCGCGCCGTCGTTCGAGAGGAGCACGAGCGACTCGGCCGCGAGCCGCCGCGCCGCAGAGCGGTGCCGGGGCGTGTCGAGGTCGATCTGCGCGGGCGGCTCGTCGGCGAAGGCGCCGGGATCGAGCAGACCGAGCTGTTCCTTCTGCAGCAGGACACGTGTCACTGCGCGATCGAGGTACGCCTCGTCGAACAGGCCCGCCCGCACCCGCTCCACCAGCGGCGCCAGGTATGCGTCGCCGGAGGGCAGCTCCACGTCGATGCCCGCGGCGAGCGCGAGTGCCGCGGCCTCGCCGCGGTCGGCGGCGACGGCGTGCATGACCTCGAGGAACGCGACGGCGAAGTAGTCGGCCACCACGACGCCGTCGAAGCCCAGCTGCTCGCGCAGCAGGGCCGTCAGCAGCGCGGGATCCGAGGCCACGGGGACCCCGTCGATCTCGGCGTAGCTGTTCATCACGCTGCGCACCCCGCCGTCGCGGATCGCCATCTCGAACGGCGGCAGGAAGAGGTCCGCCACCTCGCGGGGTCCGGCCGGCACCGGCGCGTGGT
Organism: Microbacterium bovistercoris; assembly: GCF_003387575.1. Classification (GTDB taxonomy): domain Bacteria; phylum Actinomycetota; class Actinomycetes; order Actinomycetales; family Microbacteriaceae; genus Microbacterium; species Microbacterium bovistercoris. The sequence goes on from NZ_QUAB01000024.1 coordinate 68,899, forward strand.
TGCGGCCGGCGCGGGAACCGGAGTAGCCGAGGAAGTGCTTCAGCGTGGCGTGCACTCCGTGGGACTGCAGACCCTGCACGTAGGCGGTGCCCACGGTGCCGACGAGGTACGGATCCTCGCCGATGCACTCGTCGACGCGACCCCAGCGCGGGTCGCGCACGACGTCGAGCACGGGCGCCAGCCCCTGGTGGATGCCGAGGTCGCGCATCGACTCGCCGATCAGCGCGCCCATCTCGGCCACGAGCTCGGGATCGAACGACGCTCCCCAGGCCAGAGGCGTCGGGAACGTCGCCGCCTTCCAGGCTGCGAGGCCGGTCAGGCACTCCTCGTGCACGAGCGCCGGGATGCCGAGCCGGGTCTCGGTCTTCAGGCGGCGCTGCTCCTGCCACAGCCAAGCTGCGCGTTCGGCCGGGTCGACAGGCCTTGTGCCGTAGACCCGGGTGTAGTGACCGATCCCGTGCCGGGTGATCTCGGCGAGCGCTCCCTCGGAGCGGGCCATCTCGTTCTGCATCGGAGCGACGACCTCGCCACCCTGGTCGAGCCAGTAGCCGACCAGTTGCGCGGCCTTCTCCTCCAGGGTCATCTCGGCGAGCAGGGCGCTCACGCGCGGGGTCGCGGCCGGAAAGGCCGGAAGGGCGGATGCCATGGCGGGGGTCTCCGTCGTCGTGTCGGGCAGGGTCGTCATCCCTTCACCGCCCCGGTGAGACCGCCGACGATGCGCCGCTCGAACAGGCTGAAGAACACCAGTGCGGGCAGCATCGACAGCGCCGTGTACGCGAGCACGCGCGCGGTGTCGACCGAGTACTGCGAGGAGAAGTTCTGCACGCCCAGCGGCAGGGTGAACAGGGCCTGATCGCTCAGGATGAACAGCGGCAGCATGTAACCGTTCCACGCACCGACGAAGGCGAGGATGCCGGTCGTGATGACGCCGGGAAGGCTGAGCGGGATCACCATCCGCCAGAAGAAGCCGAGGCGGGAGGCGCCGTCGATGGCCGCCGCCTCCTCGAGCTCGTCCGGGATGGCGCGGAGGAACGGCACCAGGATGATGATCGTGACCGGCAGCGCGAACGCGATCTGCGGCAGGATGATGCCGGCCAGGCTGTTCACCAGACCGAGGTTGCGGATCATCAGGTACAGCGGCGTGATCGCCACGGTGATCGGGAACATCAGTCCCGCCGCGAACAGCGAGTACATCACGCCTTTACCGCTGAACCTGTAGCGGGCGATGACGTAGCTGGCCATCACGCCGAGCACCACCGCGCCGACCGTCGTGCCCAGCGCCGAGATCGTGGAGTTCAGCATCGCCGTCCAGAACTCGCTGCTGGAGAGCACCTCGCCGTAGTTGGCGAGCACCCACGGGTCGGGCCATCCGGACGGGTCGAGCGTGATCTGGGAGTTGCTGCGGAATCCGCCGATGATCACGTACAGCACCGGGGTGATGCAGATCGTGATCAGCACGACCGCCAGCAGGTAGACGCCGGGGCTGCCCCAGCGGAGCTTCGGCCTGCTGCGCCGCCCCGACGGGCGCACGGCGCGGATCGCGACCGAGGTGTTCATGGTGTCGGTGCTCACTTCTTGCGGCCCTTCCTGCTGCGTGGTCCGGTCAGTGCGCCTTCTGTGTCGCGGCGCAGCACGAACCGCTGATAGATGAGGGCGACCACGAGCGAGATGAGGAACAGCATCACCGCGACCGCGTTGCCGAACCCGTAGTTCCCCGCGAGGTGGCCGTTCTGGTACATGTACGTGGCCATGGTGGAGGTGCCGGCGGTGGCCGCGATGTACTGGCCCCAGATGATGTTCACCAGGTCGAACAGCTGCAGCGCGCCGATGATCGACAGGAACGCCCAGATCCGGATGGTCGGCCCGAGCAGCGGCAGCGTGATGCTCCACTGCATCTTCCAGAAGCCGGCCCCGTCGATCGCTGCGGCCTCGTACAGCTCTTCGGGGATGGACTGCATTCCGGCGAGCATGAGGATCACCGCGAAGCCGAGGTACTTCCAGGTGAGGATGATCATCAGCGACCAGATCGCGATCGACGGGTCGGCGATCCAGGACTGCTGGAATGCGCCGAGGCCGATCTTCTCGAGCAGCGAGTTCAGCGCCCCGGCATCCTGCAGCATCAGGCTCCACCCGATGCCGACGACGACCTCTGCGATCACGTAGGGGGTGAAGATCAGCACGCGGATCAGGGACTGCCCGCGGATCTTCTGGTTCAGCAGCAGCGCGAACAGGATCGCGATCGGCCCCTGCATCACGAGCGAGAGCACGACGATGATGAAGTTGTGCGAGACGGCGGCGCGGAACGTCTCGTCCTGCCACATCAGCACATAGTTGTCCAGGCCGACGAACTCGGTCGGCCAGCCGAAGCCGTTCCACTTGAAGAATCCGTAGAACCCGGCCATCAGCACCGGGAAGATGACGAATCCGAGGAAGAGCAGCAGGGCGGGGCCGGAGAGGAGCGCGATCTCGCCGCGCTTGCGCCAATCGGCGCGCGGGGCCCGCCGCACCGGGGCCGGCATGGCGCCGGCCCCGGTGCGGTCGTTCCCCTCAGGCACGGTGGGAGCCGCGACGGCCTGAGCATGCGACATGGTGCGGATCAGCCCCTCGCCGCCGCGGCGCTGACGGTCTCGATCAGCTTCTCGGGAGAGCCCTGACCGGCGAGCATCTCCACGACGCTGGTGTTCAGCGCGTTGCCGACGTTCTGGCCGAGCGCGGTGTCGAGCCACAGTGAGACGTACGGCGCCTCCTGGTAGGCCTCCATCAGCGGCTTCAGCGACGGGTCGGTCACCGCGCCGACGGCATCCTGGTTGGCCGGGATGGTCTGGAACGCGACGGCGTACTTCTCCTGCCATTCCTTCGACGAGACGAAGTTCAGGAACTCCTCGCAGGCCGCCGGGGAGTCGTTCGAGCAGGAGTACCCGTCGACGCCGCCCATCATGGCGCCGGGCTCGCCGTCGCCGCCGTCGACCTCGGGGAACGGGAACCAGTTCAGGTCGGGCAGCGGCTTCTGGTCGGGCGTGAGGCTCGCGATGACGCCGACGTCCCAGGCGCCCATGAGCTCCATCGCGGCCTTGTGGTTGGCCACCAGGCCGGCCGACGAGTTGGCGCCCTGCTGGGCCGAGGTGGTGAGGAAGCCCTTGTTGAACGGCTCGATCTGGGCGAAGTCGTCGAGGTTCTCCGCGGCGGTGAGCCAGCACTCGTCGCTGAAGTCGGCCTCTGTCGCCAGGTTCTCGATCACGTCCTGCCCGCAGGATCGCAGGGCGAAGAAGTAGTACCAGTGCGCCGCCGGCCAGGCGTCCTTCGCACCGAGCGCGATCGGCGAGATTCCCGCGGCCTTGAGCTTCGCGACGGCCTCGCCGAGGTCGTCGATCGTGGTCGGGTTCTCGGTGATGCCGGCCTGCTCGAACAGGTCCTGGCTGTAGAACATGCCGCCGGGGAGCACTGCGCTGGGCATGCCGTACTGCTTGCCGTCCACGGTGAACGCGCTGAACGGCGCGTCGCCGAACGACTTCTTCACGTCGGGGTCGATCTTGCCGGAGAGGTCCTTCACCTTGCCGGCGCTGACGATGTCGGCGAGCTTGGCGCCGCCTCGCGCCATGAAGATGTCCGGCATGTCGCCGGAGTTCACGGCGGTCTGCAGCTTGCCGTCCATGTCCTCGTTCTGGATGGAGGTGACCTTGATCGTCACATCCGGGTTCTCCTTGTGGAACGCGGCCGCGGCGTCATCCCAGTACTGCTTGCCGTCGCCGGTGGTGGAGTTGTGCCACATCGTCATCGTGACCTTGCCACCGTCATCCGCGTCGCCCGAGCCGCCCGAGCAGGCGGTAAGGCCGAGCGTTCCGAGCGCGGCGACGGCTGCGGCTGCAGCCCAGGCCTTGCGTGCCTTCATGCTGTGTCTCTCCTCATCATCGAGTGGGTGCAGTGTGATCGTCAGGTATTTGTTGCCAGCTGCACCGAATGGAACGTCGGCAACTCTGCCACTCCGGCGCGAGCATGTCAATCGTTATCGATATCGTTTTCGAAACCTAGGATAGGGCGCATGACGGGGCGGATCACCATCACCGACGTGGCCCAGGCGGCCGGCGTCTCCGTGGCCACGGTGTCGAAGGCCATCAACGGACGCGACGGCGTCTCGCGCGCCACGCTCGCGCACGTGATGCGGGTCGTCGACGATCTCGGCTACGAGAGCTCGCTGGTCGCGACCTCCATGCGGCGCAGCCGCACGAACGTGATCGGCGTGCTCGTCGCGGAGTTCGAACCCTTCGCCCTGCAGCTGCTGCGCGGAGTGTCGGATGCGCTGCGCGACACCCGCTACGACGTGCTCTCCTACGCCGGCACCGTCTCGGCCGGGGAGCACCACGGCTGGGAGCGGCGCTCGCTCTCCCGGCTCGGCGGCACGCTGATCGACGGAGCGATCCTGGTCACCCCCACGATCGCCCCCGATGCCCCGATCCCGACCGTCGCCGTCGACCCGCACGTGGGCACCAGCCGGCCGGCGACCGTGAGCGTGCAGAACGTCGCGGGCGCGCGCGCCGCCACCGAGCACCTGCTCACCCTGGGACACCGGCGCATCGCCCACCTGCGCGGACGCACCGACCTCGAGTCCGCCCAGCAGCGCGAGGAGGGCTATCGCGCCGCGCTCGACGCCGCAGGCATCCGATACGACCCCGCCCTGGTCGCCGACGGCGGCTACCGCGCCGCGGAATCGACCGCCGGCGCGCATGCACTGCTCGACCTGGCGGACGCACCGACCGCCGTGTTCGCGGCGAACGACGTGTCAGCCATCGAGATGATGCGCGTCGCGACCGAGCGCGGACTGCGCGCGCCCGACGACCTCTCGGTCGTCGGCTTCGACGACATCCCCGAGGCCGCCTCGCACGCGCCGCAGCTGACCACGGTGCGCCAGCCGCTGCTCGAGATGGGCGCGGCGGCGGTGCGGATGCTGCTGGCAATGCTCGACGGCACCGAACCGGATGGCGTGCGCATGCCGACGGAGCTCGTGGTGCGGGCGTCCACCGCTCCCCCACGCGGCTGAGGCGTTGCATCCGCCCATCCGTCCTGATATGTTCTGCCCTACAACATTTCATCGACCAGCTTCAGGCGGATCATCATGGCACTCACCCCCACCAAGGCGGACAGGTTCTCGTTCGGCCTCTGGACCATCGGCTACAACGGCACCGACCCCTTCGGCGGCCCTACCCGCCCGGCGCTCGACGTCGTGCACGCCGTCGAGAAGCTCGCCGAGCTCGGCGCCTACGGCCTGACCTTCCACGACGACGACCTGTTCGCGTTCGGTTCGACGGATGCCGAGCGGCAGACCCAGATCGACCGGCTGAAGGGCGCCCTCGCCGACACCGGCCTTATCGTGCCGATGGTCACCACGAACCTGTTCAGCGCGCCCGTGTTCAAGGACGGCGGCTTCACGTCGAACGACCGGCAGGTGCGCCGCTTCGCGCTGCGCAAGGTGTTCCGTCAGCTCGACCTCGGCGCCGAGCTGGGTGCGAAGACATTCGTGATGTGGGGCGGCCGCGAGGGCGCCGAATACGACTCCGCCAAGGACATCCGCGCGGCGCTGGAGCGCTACCGCGAGGCCGTGAACCTGCTCGGCGACTACGTGACCGACAAGGGCTACGACATCCGCTTCGCCATCGAGCCGAAGCCGAACGAGCCGCGCGGCGACATCCTGCTGCCCACCCTGGGCCACGCGATCGCCTTCATCGACTCGCTGGAGCGCCCCGAGCTCGTGGGTCTGAACCCCGAGGTCGGGCACGAGCAGATGGCGGGTCTGAACTTCGCCGCCGGCATCGCCCAGGCGCTGTACCACGGCAAGCTGTTCCACATCGATCTGAACGGCCAGCGCGGCATCAAGTACGACCAGGACCTGGTCTTCGGCCACGGCGACCTGCACAACGCGTTCGCACTGGTCGACCTGCTCGAGAACGGCGGCCCCGGCGGCGTCCCGGCCTACGACGGCCCGCGCCACTTCGACTACAAGCCCAGCCGCACCGAAGACGAGAACGGCGTATGGGACTCCGCCGCGGCGAACATGCGCACCTATCTGCTGCTGAAGGAGCGCGCCGCGGCGTTCCGCGCCGACCCCGAGGTGCAGGAGGCGCTGGCCGCGGCGAAGGTCGCGGAGCTTTCGCAGCCCACGCTGAACCCGGGCGAGAGCTACGACGACTTCCTCGCCGACCGCAGCGCCTACGAGGACTTCGACGCGGACGCGTACCTGGGCGGCAAGGGCTTCGGCTTCGTGCGCCTGCAGCAGCTGGCCACCGAGCACCTGCTCGGCGCCCGCTGACCCGACCACGGACCCGGCTCGCCCGGAGACCTCGAGTCCCGCGCGAGACCGCAGTGAGACCCCGGCTTCCACACGAACCCCAGCCTCAGCGGCGAGGTCTCGCTCAGAAGTCGGGGTCTCACGCCGAACAGAGCACAACAGAGATGAGAGGATGCCGCGCATGGCGCTGGTGATCGGAGTCGACTCGTCGACGCAGTCGTGCAAGGTCGTCGTGCGGGACAGCGCGACAGGCGCGGTGGTGCGCACCGGGCGCGTATCGCACCCCGAAGGCACCGAGGTCGACCCCGAAGCCTGGTGGGATGCACTGCAGCGCGCGCTCGCCGAGGCGGGCGGGCTGGACGGCGTCTCCGCCGTCTCGATCGCCGGGCAGCAGCACGGGATGGTGGCGCTCGACGCCCGGGGCCGCGTGATCCGCCCCGCCCTGCTCTGGAACGACACCAGGTCGGCAGGCGCGGCCGCCGACCTGGTCGCCGAGCTCGGCGCGGGGCGGTTCAGCACCCGCACCGGCGTCGTGCCGGTCGCGTCCTTCACCGTCACGAAGCTGCGCTGGCTGGCCGACGTCGAGCCCGAGAACGCCGCCCGCGTCGCCGCCGTCGCGCTGCCCCACGACTGGCTCACCTGGCGACTGCGCGGCTTCGGCCCCGTGCAGGCAGGAGGGAATCCGCAGCTCGAAGAGCTGGTCACGGACCGTTCGGATGCCAGCGGCACCGGCTACTGGGGAGCGGACGGCTACGACCGCGACATCCTCTCGCTCGCCCTGCGCAGGGATGCGAGTGGCATCGTGCTGCCGCGCGTGCTCGGCCCGGCCGAGACGGTCGCCGGGCCGGGTGCGGCGACTGCCGCCCAGCCGGGTGCGGGCGCCGGCGTCGCCGGCATCCGCTTCGCCGCCGGCGCCGGCGACAACGCC
>NZ_QUAB01000033.1 GCF_003387575.1 Microbacterium bovistercoris
CGGCGCGACGCGCCGGCCCCTTCTGCGATCCCTGCGGATCAGATCTTCTGCGTGCTGTCGAACAGCGCCTTGTAGGCGAAGCCTGCCAGCAGCGCTCCGACGATCGGGAACACCAGGAACACCCACAGCTGCGAGAGCGGGCCGACGCCGCCGTAGATCGCTGAGGCGATCGATCGGGCGGGGTTGACCGAGGTGTTGTCGACCGGGATGGAGATCAGGTGGATGAGCGTCAGCGTCAGGCCGATGGCGAGTCCGGCGAACTTCGTGCCGCGCTCGGGATGCGTCGTCCCGAGGATCACCAGCAGGAAGATCCCGGTCAGGATCACCTCGATGATGATCGCGGACGCCATGCCGAAGCCGCCGGGGGAGTGCTCGCCCCAGCCGTTGCTGGCGAAGCCGGCATCCTGCGCCCCGGTGAGCCAGCCATCGGGGCCGAACATGCCGATCAGGACCAGCAGCGTCGATGCGATCGCACCGCCGACGACCTGCGCGATGATGTACGGCACGACGTCCCGCCAGGCGATGCGGCCCGCCGCAGCGACGCCGAGTGTGACGGCGGGGTTGAAATGGCCTCCGGAGAGCGGACCGAAGGCATATGCGCCGACGACGACCGTGAGGCCGAACGCCAGGGCCACCGGAAGGTAGACGCCGGCATTGGGCGACGGGTCGGTGTAGAGGTTCGAGGCGAACACCGCGGTTCCGACGCCGCCGAAGACCAGGAGGAACGTGCCGAAGCCCTCTGCGGCGAGCTTCGCGCCGAGCGTGGGAGTCGCTGGGGACGGGGAATCAGTCATTTCTCTGTCCTTACCTTGTGAAAGCCACGGCGGTTGCCGGACTTTCACATGATTCCGCACTCTCAGCAGATGCACAGCCGGGACACGCCGCCGCGCGACACGCCCGCAGCGCACGCTCTTTCTTGAATGAATCAAAACAGCTAGGCTGTCAGGCATGCCCGTCACCCACGCCACTGCTGCCGACATCGCCATCCGCGGCGCCGGTCTGCGGGTCACCGACTCGCGGCGTGCGGTGTACGACGCACTCCGCGATCACCCGCATGCCAGTGCCGATGAAGTGCATGAGAGGGTGCGCCTGCACGTCGACTCGACCAGCATGCAGTCGGTGTACAACGCCCTCGGCGACTTCGCCGCGGCCGGCCTTGTGCGCCGCATCGAGCCGGCCGGGCATCCGATGCTGTTCGAGCTGCGCGTCGACGACAACCACCACCATCTGGTGTGCACCGGCTGCGGCGCCGTCCAGGACGTCGACTGCGCCGTCGGCCACGCGCCCTGCCTCACACCCTCGGATGATCGAGGGTTCACGATCTCCGTGGCGGAGGTGACGTACTGGGGGCTGTGCTCCCAGTGCGCCACGGACCGCGACTGAACCACCCACGACCGCACACGAAGAAGGAAAGCAATGACTGACGTGACTCAGACCGAGGCCGCCGCAGGCGGCTGCCCGGTGATCCACCAGCCGCAGGGCGCCGCGAGCGGCCCCGGCAACCGCCAGTGGTGGCCGAACCAGCTGAACATCAAGGTGCTGGCCAAGAACAACGAGAAGCGCAACCCGCTCGAGAGCGACTTCGACTACAAGGCCGCCTTCGAGGCTCTCGACCTCGACGCGGTCAAGGCCGACATCGCGACGACGCTCACCACCTCGCAGGACTGGTGGCCGGCGGACTTCGGCAACTACGGACCGCTCATCATCCGCATGGCGTGGCACAGCGCCGGCACCTACCGCGTGACCGACGGCCGCGGCGGCGGCGGCACCGGCCAGCAGCGGTTCGCACCGCTGAACAGCTGGCCCGACAACGTCAACCTCGACAAGGCCCGCCGCCTGCTCTGGCCCGTCAAGAAGAAGTACGGCCAGTCGATCTCGTGGGGCGACCTGATGATCCTCGCCGGCAACGTCGCACTCGAGGAGATGGGCTTCAAGACCTTCGGCTTCGCCGGCGGCCGCACCGACGTGTGGGAACCCGACGAGGAGATCTTCTGGGGTCCCGAGGCCGAGTGGCTCGCGAACAAGCGCTACACCGGTGAGCGCGAGCTCGACAAGCCGCTCGCCGCGACCCAGATGGGCCTCATCTACGTCAACCCCGAGGGTCCGGACGGCAACCCCGACCCGCTGCTCGCCGCGCACGACATCCGTGAGACCTTCGGCCGCATGGCGATGAACGACGAGGAGACCGTCGCGCTGATCGCCGGTGGACACACCTTCGGCAAGACGCACGGCGCGGCCCCCGACACGCACGTCGGCGCCGACCCCGAGGACGCGCCGATCGAGCAGCAGGGACTGGGCTGGAAGGGCTCCTTCGGCACCGGAAAGGGCGACGACCAGATCGGCTCCGGCCTCGAGGTCACGTGGACCTACCACCCCACCCGCTGGGACAACGAGTTCTTCCACATCCTGTACGCCTACGAGTGGGAGAAGTTCGAGAGCCCCGCCGGTGCGCAGCAGTGGCGTCCGAAGAACGGCGCCGGTGCCGACATGGTGCCGCTCGCGCACTCGGAGGGCCGCCGCGAGCCGCGCATGCTGACCACCGACCTGTCGCTGCGCTACGACCCGATCTACGGTCCGATCTCCGCGAAGTTCCGTGACGACCCCGACGCGTTCGCCGACGCGTTCGCCCGCGCCTGGTTCAAGCTCACGCACCGCGACATGGGCCCGCTGGCCCGGTACCTGGGTGCCGAGGTACCGGAGGAGAAGCTGATCTGGCAGGACGTCGTCCCGGCTGTCGACCACGAGCTGATCGACGACGCGGATGCCGCGGCGCTGAAGCAGCAGGTGCTCGAGAGCGAGCTGACCGTCTCCGAGCTGGTCGCGACCACCTGGGCCGCGGCGTCGACCTTCCGCGGCAGCGACAAGCGCGGCGGTGTCAACGGCGCACGTATCCGCCTCGCTCCGCAGAAGGACTGGGAGGCCAACAACCCGGCCCGCCTGCAGAAGGTGCTCGGGGTGCTCGAGGGCATCCAGGCGGCGTTCAACGACGCGCAGACCGGCGGCAAGAAGGTCTCGCTCGCCGACCTGATCGTGCTCGCGGGCAACGCGGCGGTCGAGCAGGCCGCTCGCGACGGCGGCGTCGAGGTCACCGTGCCGTTCCACGCGGGTCGTACCGACGCCTCGCAGGAGCAGACCGACGTCGAGTCGTTCAGCTACCTGGAGCCGGTCGCCGACGGCTTCCGCAACTACCAGGGCCCGCTGGCCGAGCAGCCTGCGGAGTTCCACCTGCTCGACAAGGCCAGCCTGCTCACGCTGACCGCTCCCGAGACGACCGTGCTCGTCGGCGGCCTGCGCGCCCTCGGCGCGAACTGGGACGGCTCCGAGTACGGCGTGTTCACTTCGCGCCCCGGCGTGCTCTCGAACGACGTGTTCGTGAACCTGCTGGATCTCGGCACCACCTGGACCGCGCTCGACCCCGGCTCGCACGCCTTCGAGGGCCGCAAGGACGGTTCGGGCGACCTCGTCGGCCGGGGCACCCGCGTCGACCTGCTGTTCGGCTCGAACTCCGAGCTGCGCGCGCTGGCCGAGGTCTACGCCTCGGATGACGCGAACGAGAAGTTCGTCCGCGACTTCGCCGCCGCGTGGGGCAAGGTCACCGAGCTGGACCGCTTCGACCTGGTCTGAGTTCTCCCAGAACGGCCCCGCACCCTCCGGTGCGGGGCCGTTCTGCGCGTTCCCACCTGCAGATGGCGGACGGATCTGCGTTCGGCGGGTGGTACGGCGGTGTGTCGTCCGCCATCCGTCGTTTCGTCCGCCGTCTGCAAGGGATGCCGCATGCCGGATGCCGGATGCCGGATGCGGGGGGTCAGAGCCGGCCGGCGGCCTTGAGCTCGAGGTACCGGTCGGCGATCCGAGGCGGCAGGGCTTCCGGGTCCGCGGCGATCGCCTCGCCACCGGCCCGGCGCACGGCGTCGGCGACGTTCTCCGCGTCGCGCATCGTGCGCTCCGCGGCAGCCGCGAGGTACACGTCCGCGCGGGAGTCGCGCTTCCGCGCGAGCAGCGGGATGCCGTCATCCGTGGTCGAGCCGACCAGCACCGTCGTCGCCCGCGACGCCTGCGGGAACGCCCCGAGGAATCCCCGCGAGGATTCCGCGGCATCCTGCGCGGTGAGCACGACGATCAGCGAGGGGCGCGTGGTCAGGGACCGGATCGCGGCGAACGCGCCGGGCCAGTCCGTGTCGATCAGCTGGGCGTGCACGGGTGCCATCGCGTCGCTGAGCGCCGGCAGCAGGGGAGCGCCGTCCACGCCGGTGACCCTCGCCCTGGCGACCCGGTCGTACATCAGCAGGTGCACGTGGTCGCCGGCGCGGTTCGCGAGGGCGGCGAGCAGCAGCGCCGCCTCGAGCGAGGCGTCCAGGCGTGTGCCGTCGCCGACGCGGGCGGCCGCGGTGCGGCCGGTGTCGATGAGGATCACCACGTGCCGGTCGCGCTCGGGCCGCCAGGTGCGCAGCATCGTCGTGCCCGCTCGGGCGGTTGCGCGCCAGTCGATGGAGCGGACGTCGTCGCCGCGCACGTACTCGCGCAGCGAGTCGAACTCGGTGCCCTGGCCGCGCACCTGGATCGATGTGTTGCCGTCCAGTTCGCGCAGGCGGGCCAGCCGGGAGGGGAGGTGCTTGCGCGACGCGAACGCCGGCAGCACGCGGATGGCGCCGCGCACCACGTGCCGTGCCTGACGTCCGCCGAGGCCGAGCGGGCCACGTGAGCGGACGACCACGAACTCGCTGACCAGTTCGCCGCGGCGCCGGGGCAGCAGCGGCACCTCCGCGCGGCGGCGCTCGCCGGGAGGCACGACGAGGCGTGCGCGTGTGGACGGGGCACCGGCTGTCGGCTGCCAGGCATCGCGCACGAGCGCATGCAGCGTGCGTCGGCCGGTGTTCTGCAGGGCGACGCTCGCCGCGATCGGCTCGCCCATCCGCGCGCGCTCCGGAACGCGCCGGGTGACGAGGATGCTCCGCGCGTTCGCCGCCAGCAGCACGTCCAGCGCGAGCAGCACAGCGCACAGCGCGATCCAGGCGCCGAACACCAGCCAGGCCGCGGCTCCCGCCGCGTTCAGCAGCGCGATCGGGATGGCACCGACCCCGACCAGCAGGGCGAACCGTCCGGTGACGAACACGAGCTCTCCTCGGCCGATCAGATCGGGACGCGGGTCTGCTGCACCACGGAGCCGAGCACCGCGTCGGCGGTGACACCCTCCATCTGCGCGTCAGGACGCAGCTGCAGGCGGTGCCGCCAGACCGGCATGAGCATGGTCTGCACGTGGTCGGGGGTGACCGCGGTGGAGGCGTTCAGCCAGGCCCAGGCCTTCGCCGCCGCGAGCAGGGCGGTCGCGGCACGGGGGCTGGCGCCGAGCTCGACCGAGGGGGACTGGCGTGTGGCGCGGGCGAGGTCGACGACGTAGCCCAGCACCTCGTCGGTGACCTGAACCCCGGCGGCGGCCTCCTGCGCGGCGCGGATCTCCTCAGCGGTGATCACGGCCTCGACCCCGCTCAGCAGCCGAGGGGAGAAGCCTTCGGCATGCAGCCTCAGCACCGAAACCTCGGCGTCGCGCTCGGGCATCCCCACGACCAGCTTCATCAGGAAGCGGTCGAGCTGCGCCTCGGGCAGCGTGTACGTGCCCTCGTGCTCGACCGGGTTCTGCGTCGCGGCCACCAGGAACGGGTCCGGCAGCGGCCGGCTGACGCCGTCCGCCGAGACCTGCCGCTCCTCCATGGCCTCCAGCAACGCCGCCTGTGTCTTCGGGGGCGTGCGGTTGATCTCGTCCGCGAGCAGGATGCTCGTGAACACCGGCCCTGCCCGGAACTCGAACTCCCCGGTGCGGGCGTCGTAGACGAGCGAGCCGGTGACGTCGCCGGGCATCAGATCGGGGGTGAACTGCACGCGCTTGGTGTCCAGCCCCAGAGCACGGGCGAACGACCGCACGACGAGCGTCTTCGCCACGCCGGGGACGCCCTCGAGCAGCACGTGGCCGCGGGCGAGCAGCGCGACCAGCAGACCGGTCACCGTGCCCGCCTGACCGATCACGGCCTTGTCGACTTCGAGCCGCACACGATGCATGGCCTGGCGAAGGGCGGTGTCGTCCGGCGCCACGATGTTCTCCGGCGCCACGGTGTTCTCCATTGGCACGGTGTCTTCCACTGGCACGGTGTTCTCCTCGGTCACGGTGTTGTCCTTCCGGATCGGGACGGGTCGTCGGGGTTCGGGGCGCGGAGATCGGGATGCAGCGCCGTGTCCACGGCGTCCTCCAGCTCTGCGAGTCGGCGGGCCAGATCGACGAGCTGCTGGTCGCCGGTCGGCGGGGGACCGGCCAGCAGATCCTGCAGTGAGCCGCGCGGGATGCGCAGCCGGTCGGCCGCCGCATCCGCGACCTCGCGGGCGGCGACGCGATCGCCGAGGGCGAGGCGCTTGGCGAGCCGTCTCACCGTGCCCTCCCGGATGGCCTCGGCGGCGTGCGCGGCATCCGCCGCCTTCGCCGTGAGCCGGGCTCGGCCGTGCATCGTCTCGGAGGCGCGCACCGTCACCGGGAGGGTCTCTGCGACGAGTGGCCCGAACCGTCGACCGCGCCAGAACGCGGCAGCGAGGCCGGCCAGCAGCAGGGTGACGATGGCGGGTGTGACCCAGCCGGGCGTCAGCGAGCCCAGCGTGTCCGGCGTGTCGCCGCTGATGTCGCTGTCGGTCGGCGAGGGGACGTACCAGACCACGCGCCCGGTCTGACCGAGCAGGGCGAGGCCGAGGGCGGCGTTGCCGTTCTCGGCGAGGTGACCGTTGGTGAACAGCGCGGTGCCGTCCACGAGCGAGATGCGGCGGGAGGAGGCGTCGTCCGACAGCACCGCCGCGCTGCCGTCCTCACCGGTGAAGCAGCCGTCGATGCCGTCGGCCGGTGTGAACATGCGCCCGGGGACGATCGTGCCCACGCGGGCGAACTCGGGGAGGTCGCAGTCCGCGACGGCCTCCGCGGACAGGCCGGATGCGTACTCGCCCAACTGGAACAGACGCAGCATGCGCGCGCTGCTCGAGAGCAGCACTGCGCGCTGTGCGTCGGCGACCAACTCCTGCACGGCCTCGTCGGTGAGGTACGCCGGGTCGGCCATCGCCAGGGTCGAGCCGTCGTCGAGCTCGCTGCGCGCCTCGGTGCGCGAGCGCACCACCGTGACCTCGATGCCCTGCTGGCGCAGGATCTCGGCCAGTGCGCGTGCACCGTTGTCGCCGGGGCCTTCCGGGTCGAGCATGCTGCCGGACGCCGTCGGCGAGATCACCAGTCGTGCGGCGATCGCGGTGCCGCCGATCAGTATCAGCAGCACGACGAGCCAGGCGACCAGCCGGCGCCAGCGGCCGCGAGGGCGTTCGGCTGCGGTGGATGCGCCGGATCCGGCGCCCGCCGGCTGAGGGGGGCTCTCGACGAGGGTCATGCCGGCACCGCCTCGGGGTGAAGCGCTTTCAGGCGGTCGTCGGTCGCGGCGATCGCCCGGTAGTCGGCCTCGTCGGCGGGGACACGAAGGTAGCGCACCCGGTCGAAGGAGGACGCCGCGTCATGCAGCGCGGCGTGCTCGACCGGGAGCACAGCGCCGGCATCCCGCGAGATCGCCTGAGCGGTCGCGCCGGGCGCAGGGTCGATCAGGTCGCGTTCGATGAGGCCGCGGGCGAGGCCTCGGAAGCGCAGCGTCACTGCGGCATCCCAGTCGCCGTCGCGCGCGGCGCGCTCGGCGTCGGCGCGCAGCTGAGCGGCTGTGCGATCGTCGGCCTCGCCGAGCAGTCGCGCACCGCGGCGGACGGTGCGGGACGCCCGGGGCCGGCCCCAGACGATCAGAGCGACGATGAGCGCGGCGACGATGATCACGGTGATGAGCACGCCGGCGAACGGCGCGATGGCGCCGGAGCCGTCGACGGTGAACAGGCTGCTGAGGAACTCCATGATCGCGCGCGACATCCGGTCGAACCACGTCGGCTTCGCCGCCTCGTAGATCTGCTTGGAAAGCTCCTCCTGCGCCCAGCGTCGAGCTTCGTCCCCATCGGGGACGAAGACATCGGCGTACGCGGGCGGAAACGTCATGCGCCGCCGCTCGGGGGCGCCCAAGGACTGTCGGTCGGCGGGGGCGGCGGCACGGCCATGGGCGGCGCGGGCTCCGCCGGGGCCGATGCCGGGGGAGCCGGAGCCGGAGCCGGGGCGGCCGGTGACGGCTGGTAGTACGGCGGGTGCGCAGGAGCGGAAGCCGGGGATGCGGGAGTGGGCGGGGCCGGCTGGTAATACGGCGGATGCGCAGGGGCGGGAGCCTGCTGCGGCTGCCCGTATCCGTGAGGAGCCGGCTGTGCGGGCTGCGCGTAGCCGGGCTGCGCGTAGCCGGGCTGCGCGTACATCGGAGCGGCGTACGGCGGGGCCGCGGCCTGAGGCCTCTCCTTCGTGACGGCGCGGGCTGGATCGACCGCGTAGGGGTCGCCGAGCTGCTCCGGGGACCAGCCGGCCGCGCTGCGCTCCTGATGGGCGATCAGCGTCTGATCCAGTCCTTCGTACCGCATCCGCGAGTCGATGTAGACGAGAGTGGCGCCCGTGCACTGCACGACCTGGCCGATCGCCTGCACCGCGAACACCAGCAGCTGCGGCAGCAGGAACGCGAGCACCATCGACACGATCTGACCTACGCTCGGGTCACCCGTCGGAGCCACGATGCCGACGACCACCGACGTGATCAGCACACCGGGCACCGAGACCACGTTGGCGGCGACCCCCATGATCAGCGAGATGAGGAACATCACGCCGAACGCCACCCAGAACCGCCCCCGGGTGAGCCGCCAGGAGCGAACCAGCGCGGTGCCGATCGGCGCGCGTTCCAGCACCAGCACGCTGGGAACGAGCAGCAGCTTGGTGTACAGCCAGACGAACAGCGGGATGCTCCCCATGCCCAGGACGATCGTCAGCGTGATGGCCAGCCCTGTGACATCGGTCCCGGCGAGACCGGCACCGGCGGCGATGGCGAAGACCGCGAAGCCGATCAGGGCGAACGCCCCGCCGACGACGACGCCCTGCAGCAGCGCGTACAGCATGAGACGCCAGAACGACGGGGCCATCCGTGCCCAGAGCGCGCGCAGGGTGCCCTTGCGGGAGAGCGCAGCGAGAGCGACGTCTGCGGCGACGATCCCCTGCAGCACGACGGTGACCGCGGCAGACAGGAGCGCTGCGCCGATCGCGAACACGATGGAGAGACCGGCGGTGCCGGCCTGGATCGTGGCGAAGTCCTCGGAACCGGGCTGCACGGTCTGCAGTCGCAGCAGGCTCGCGGCGATGATCGCGCCGAGCACGATCATCACGACCAGCATGGTCAGCAGCTGAACGACGACGGCGAATCCGAACAGAACCTTCGGGTTGTGCCGCAGCGCAGCGAAGGACCGCCCGAGCAGCATCCCGAACGTCATCGGATGCAGCGGGATCGCCCCGCGCCTCGGTGCCGGTGTCCAGCCCTGACCGCTCACTCGCTTCCCCTCCCGCGCAGCACGACAGCTGCCGTCCCATCGTGTCATATGCGTGCGAGGGCGCATGCCGAGGGAAACGACGCGTCGCGGAAGCGCTTCCAGGACGTGCAGGGCCGGATTCAGTAAGCTGTGCGGAGGTGCGGTCGTGCCGGGGTGGGGGATCCCGGTAGGCGCATGTAGCGGACAAAGATTGTTGAGGCTGGGCGGATATGACGTCACGCATCCTCGTAGTCGACGATGACACGGCGCTCGCCGAGATGATCGGCATCGTCCTGCGAACAGAGGGCTTCGAGCCGCTGTTCTGCGCGGACGGTGCCAAGGCCGTCGAGCAGTGGCGCACTCAGCGCCCGGATCTCGTGCTTCTCGACCTGATGCTGCCCGGCATGGACGGCATCGAGATCTGCAGTCGCATCCGGGCCGAATCCGGTGTCCCGATCATCATGCTCACCGCCCGCAGCGACACGGCCGACGTCGTCCGGGGGCTCGAGGTCGGCGCGGACGACTACATGATCAAGCCGTTCAACCCGAAGGAGCTGGTGGCCCGTATCCGCACCCGGTTGCGGCCGAACCCGCAGGCGACGACCGAGGTGCTCCGCGTCGGCGACCTCGTGGTCGACGTCGACGGGCACGAGGTGCGTCGCGGCACGACGCCGATCTCGCTGACGCCGCTCGAGTTCCAGCTCCTCGTCGCGCTCGCCTCCAAGCCTCAGCAGGTGTTCTCCCGCGAGATGCTGCTCGAGCAGGTCTGGGGGTACCACTACAAGGCCGACACTCGTCTGGTGAACGTGCACGTGCAGCGGCTGCGCGCGAAGGTCGAGCTCGATCCCGACAACCCCAAGATCGTCATGACGGTGCGAGGCGTCGGCTACCGGGCCGGGAGCGCCGGCTGAGGACTCTGCGATGACGGCGACGAGCGTGACGCCCGCTCCGGTCGCGTCGTGGCGCGACTGGAGGAGCTGGCCGCGCTCCGTCGTCGGGCTCTGGCGCCGGTCGATGCGGTTCCGCACCATCGCCGTCACCCTGCTGCTCACGTCGCTGGCGATCTTCATCACCTGCGTCGCGATGGCGCTCGTGATCCAGAACGACCTGTTCGAGTCGCGCAAGAGCGACGCCCTCGAGAAGGCGCAGCGCGCCGTCGCCGAAGCCCAGACCACGCTGGACAACAGCAACGTCGCGGACGACCGTGCCGCTCTGCAGGCTCTGTGGCGCTCGGTGCAGACGGATCTGGCCAGGGCCGCGGCGACCGATCTCATTACGGCGTCACCGATCGAATCCCCTGAGGGCGGCGGTTTCATCCCCCCGGAGTTCCGCGCCGGCGGCCTGTCGGTCGACATGGTCAGCGACCAGCTGCGGGCCAGGGTCGCCGAGAAGGGCGACCGTCAGCAGTCCTGGCAGTCGATCGCCGTGCCGGCGGAGGAGGGCAGCTCACCTCCCGGGATCGTCGTCGGACAGCAGCTGCTCGTGCCGGGCAAGGCGGTCTACGAGGTGTACATCGCCTATGACCTGAGCGACTCCGACGAGACCCTGCTCTTCGTGCAGCGGACCCTGTGGCTGGCAGGGATCTCCCTGGTGGCGATCGTCGCCGCGATCTCGTGGCTCGTGCTGCGCGCGGTGTCGGCACCGATCGTCGAGGCGTCAGAGACCAGCGCCCGGCTGGCCGCCGGTGATCTCGGTGTGCGCCTGCCGGTGCGCGGCGAGGACGAGCTGGCGGTGCTGGCGCGCTCCTTCAACGCGATGGCCGACAGCATCGAGGCGCAGATCAAGGAGCTCGGCGAGCTCTCGCTCGTGCAGCAGCGTTTCGTGTCCGACGTCTCGCACGAGCTCCGGACGCCGCTGACCACCATCCGGCTGGCAGCAGACATGATCAACGATCAGAAGGGCGACTTCGAGCCCACCACGGCCCGCACCGCCGAACTGCTGCACACCCAGGTGCAGCGGTTCGACACCCTGCTGGCCGACCTGCTCGAGATCAGCAGGTACGACGCGGGGTCGGTGCAGCTCGAGGTGGAGGCGACCGGACTCGCGCAGGTCGCCGAGGAGATCGTGGACCAGATGCGTCCGCTCGCCGACCAGCACGGCGTCGAACTCCGGCTGGTGGCCCCGGGTGGATACTCCCCGGTCGACATGGACCCGCGCCGCGTGCGCCGGGTGCTGCGCAATCTGGTGGGCAATGCGATCGAGCACGGTGAAGGCCGGCCGATCGTGGTCACGGTGGACAGCAATCAGCACGCCGTCGCCGCCGGCGTGCGCGACTTCGGTCTCGGGATGCGCCCGGAGGACGCGCAGCGGGTGTTCGACCGCTTCTGGCGGGCCGACCCCTCGCGCAAGCGGACGATCGGCGGTACCGGCCTCGGACTGTCGATCGCGCTCGGCGACGCACGACTGCACGGCGGCACCCTGGAGGTGTGGTCCGAACTCGGCGTCGGCACCAACTTCGTGCTCACCATTCCGCGGCATCCCGGCGACCTGGCCGGTCCCAGCCCGGTGCCGCTGGAGCCGCAGGAGGGGATCGCCGACCTCGGCGTGCTCACTCAGCCGATCGCGACAGCGGATGCCGAAGGGGGAGACCGATGAGAAGGATGCGCTCCCTGGCGGCCGGCGCCGTCGCTGCGGCGATGCTGCTCCTGACCGCCTGCACCGGACTGCCGACCAGCGGTCCGGTCTCGGTCGGCCTCGCCGTGGGCGTGAAGGGTGACGACCCGGGGTTCACGGAGTATGCGGCGAGCCCTGTCGAGGGCGCAGGGCCCCAGGAGATCGTCGAGGGCTTCCTGGACGCGGGGATCACGCCGATCGACAACTGGAGCATCGCCAGGGAGTTCCTCACACCCGAGATGAGTGACAGCTGGGCGCCGTCCGCCGGAGTCACCATCGACACCTCGAGCGTGTCGCGAACGATCACCTCCGTGGGCGACAGCGACGACGAGGACGCCACGAGCGCAGACGTGACGGTGCAGCTCTCGCAGGTCGCGAGCGTCGACAGCACCGGGGCGTATGCGGCGGGGATCGGCGATGCGGAACCCCTGAGGTTCCACCTGGAGCGCGAGAAGGGCGGTGAGTGGCGCATCTCCGAGGCGCCGAACGGCATCGTGCTCGATGCCGTGAACTTCCCGCTGGTGTTCCGCTCGTACGCCCTGCAGTACTTCGACCCGACCTGGTCGCACCTGGTGCCGGATCTGCGCTGGTATCCGCGTCGGCCGTCGACCGCGACGACCCTGACGCAGCAGCTGGTCGCAGGCGACCCGGCTCCGTGGCTCGCCCCGGGGGTGCGCAACGCCTTCACCGATGAGGTCGGTCTCGCACGGGGAGCAGTCGTCATCGACCAGTCGCAGGTCGCAGAGGTTCCGCTCACCCGCTCGGCGCTGTCGACGGATGCCACCACGCTGGCCCGGATGCGCACGCAGCTGGAGGCGACGCTCGCACCGCTGGGCGTCGTCGAGGTGCGCTTCACCGTCGATCAGCAGCCGCTGGACGTCAGCCAGGTGCAGGTGCAGCAGCCTGCGCCCGATGCGGGCACCCTCGTGCTCACGAAGGACGGCTTCGGCGTCGCCGTGGGCGATGAGATCGCCCCGGTGGGGGAACTGAGCGCACAGGTGGACGGGCTCGCCGCGCGCGTGCGCTCGATCGACGTCGCCGACGACGACGGCGCAGCGGCGATGCTCCTCGACGACGGTCACGTCTACCTCGCCACTTCCGACAACGTCGTGGAGCTCGACTCCAGGGCGGGGCTGATCGCACCGAGCCTGGACAACCGGGGATACACCTGGACCGTGCCGCACGGTTCGCCGGGAGAGCTGTTGGCAACCGGCGCCGACGTCAGACAGCAGAAGATCGCCCGCGCCTGGTCGGGAGCATCCGAGATCAGCGCGCTGCGCGTCGCGGCGGACGGCGTCAGGGTGGCCGCGCTCGTGACCGTCGGCGGGCAGCGCAGGTCGGTCGTGGCGGCAGTGATCCGGGACGACAAGGGCACGCCGATCAGCCTGGGTGAGATGCACGAGATCGGCCGGTTCACCGGTACGCCGCAGGGGCTCGCCTGGATCGGGTCGGATGCGATCGGAGTACTCACCTCATCGGATGACGACCGCATCCTCACTCAGCCCGTCGGCGGGCCGCTCGCCGCATCGGCCGCGCCGGCCGAGCCCCGGTCGCTCGCGGGCGCGCGCAGCGCCGCCGGAGTGCGGATCCTGTCCTCGGGGGGTGTGGTGTTCGCACAGCGCGGTTCGACCTGGCAGGCCTCGCTCAGCGGGGTGCTCGTTCTCGGGACGCGCTCCGGCGAGTGACCCTCCCCATCCTCCGGGACGCCGTGACTCCTCCACAGTCCCGGGGAACCCCGGCGGGCTGAGGACCGTCGCCGGGCACGATCGACTCATGTTCGGCACCTGGATGGCACGCGCCCGCATCCTGGGCTCGGAGACGCTCGCATTCCTCCTCGCGGCGGACTGCCCGGGGTGCGGTCTCCCCGGCACGCTTCTGTGCCCTGGGTGTGTGATGGCACTGGCCGCGCACCCGGTGCAGCGGACGACTCCCGCAGGGGTGCCCGTGCACGCGGCCCACGAGTTCGGAGGAGTGGTCGCGCGGTGCATCCGGCGCGTGAAGGAGGACGGCCAGACGCTGCTCCTGCCTCCGATGGGGGCGGCCCTGCGCGCGGCCATCCCGAACGACTGGAACGGGGCCCTGTTCGTGCCGGTACCCACGAGCAGGGCCGCCTTCCGGCGGCGCGGCTATCGCGTGCCGGAACTGCTGCTGCGCGCCGCGGGGCGCTCACCGCAGCGGATGCTGGTCAGCACAGGGTCGCGCACCGATCAGCGTGGCCTCGGACGGGCGGCACGGGCACACAACGTCCGCGGCAGCATGCGGGTGCGGCATCCGCTTCTCGCGCCCGTTGGACAGGGCGCGGAAGTCGTCATCGTCGACGACGTGGTGACCACCGGCGCCACGATCGACGAGGCGGCGCGGGTGCTCCGAAGAGCGGGATTCCGGGTCATCGGGGCGGTCGCGCTGGCCGCCACGCCGCGCACATCGAAACACGGGGTGAACGGGTAGTGACATCCGCCGATCTCGGCACTACGGTAGGGCACACAAGGCGACCACGGTCCGCCCTTGGCCGGGAGGACCGGGACAAGGAGGCAGGAATGGAAACGAGCATCGTCGGCGTCGGAGTGAGCATCTCCGACCGGTTCCGGACGGTTGTCGAGGAGAAGGTGGGCCGCCTCCAACAGCTCGCCGCCAAGGCCCAGCGCATCGACGTCAAGGTCACCCACCGCGCCTATCGCAACGGCCGGGTGCCCGACGAGACGGTGGAGCTCACACTGGTCGGCAAGGGGCCGGTGGTCCGTGCCGAGGCTGTCGACGGCGACAAGTTCGTCGCGCTCGATCTCGCGATCGACAAGCTCGCCGAACAGCTGCGACGCGCGAAGGAGAAGCGCATCGACGGGAGGCAGCACCCCCGGGGCGCGCACTTCGAGAAGGGAAGCGGTTCGCTCACCGGGATCGACGTGCAGCCCGCATCCGCCGACGTGCTCAAGGCCGTCGCGACGGGAGCGGTGCCGGTCCAGGCGGAGGAGGACGAGGTCTACTCGCCCGTCGTCATCCGCACCAAGAACTTCGATGCAGAGTGGATGACGGTCGAGGAGGCCGTCGACCGCATGGAACTGGTGGGTCACGACTTCTTCCTGTTCGTGGATGCCAGCACCGACCACCCGAGCGTCGTCTACCGACGCAAGGGCTGGGACTACGGCGTCATCTCGCTGACCACGCAGGCGGCTCCGGAGGAGGAGCTCGCCTCCTGACATCAGAAGAGAGGCGCCCTTCCCCGCTCGGGGAAGGGCGCCTCTGACGAATGCGGTTCAGTCGAAGATGCCGTCCAGGATGCTGCCGATCACGAGGCCGCCGAGAACACCGCTGACGATGTCGCCGCCGCCTCCTCCGCGCCGGCCTCCGCCCCAACCGCCCTGCTGGTTCGGTCCGCCCCATCCGGCGTAGTCCTGCGGTCGCGCGGACTCGATGTCCCGCTGCGCGAGCTGCAGGGCCTCTGCGGCCAGCTGTCCCGCGCGGCGCGCGGTCGAGAGCGCCTGCTCGCGTGTCTCCTCGGCGGGCAGCAGCGCGGCCACGTCGACGCGGAGCCGCTCGGCCTCGGCGAACCGGGTGCGGGCATCCGCTCCGATCCACCCGCGGTGCCCGGAGATCAGCGGACGGGCGATGCCGAGCTGGCGGTCTGCGTCGTCAAGCGCGTGCTGCACATGCTCGATCGAGGGGAGCGGATGCTCGGCACGGTACAGCGCGGTCGCGATGGCCTCGTCGAGGGCGGTGTTCGCCTCGCGCAGGGCCGTGAGTTCGGTGAAGGGGTCGTTGCGCGTGCCCGACGGGGGCAGGGCGTTCACGGCCGACTCCAGGGCGATGACCGCGGCCTGTACCTCGCGGGTCTGCGGTGCGGTGCGAGCGGCGATCAGGTCGCCCCGTGAGTCGTCGACCACGGCGGCAAGGGTGGACTCGGCGCGCAGAGCCTGGATCTCGAAGTCCTCGACGCCGTCGAGCACGGCGGAAGCGCGCCTGATCGCCTCGGTCGCGGTCTCGAGCGCGAGGTTGGCCTCCTCGTTCTGCTTCGCCGCGCGGCGGCGTTCGGAGACCTCCGCGCCGTGCGTCGCGAAGGTCACCAGCTGCTCGGCCTCGGCGGGCGAGGAGGACACGCGGCGCATCGCCGCATCCGAGTAGCGCAGCGACAGCCGATCCACGGTTTCGCGGGCGTGCGGGATGCGGGCGGCGAGGGACTCGGCGTCCGTGCGCAGCTGGGCGACGATCTCGGGGGAGCGGCGCACCAGGGCGACCTGCTCCGCGATGGCGGACGTCTTCTCGTCGAGCAGGTCCTCGGCCCATTCGCACAGCTGTACGATCCGCGCGTTGCGGGTGCGCAGCTCCTCAGCCGTGTCGGGGATCTCGTCGTGGTTGAGCTGGTGAAGCTGGAATGCCTCGCGCAGGTGGGTGCGCACCGCGTCGAGCGCCGCCTTGAGGTCGGCGGTCATCGATTCGCCGAGCTCGGCCTGCGCGAAAACGAGCTCGTCCGCGGTGGTGCGGATCCGCTCGTCGGCCCCCACGAGCGCCTGCTCCGCACGGCGCGCGAGATCGGCGTCCTGCGCGGTCAGCTCTTCCTGCTCACGTCTACGTCTGCCCCAGAATCCGGCCATGGTTCGATCCTATGGTTCCCGGCTCTCACCCGGCTGTGGATCCGCTTCGCCCTGCGAGAACGACGGAACACGCGATCGCACTGCTCATGCGCGGGCCTTCGCCGGGCGTCCGCGCTTGGGACGCTCTGTGGACAGGGCGAGGGTCATCGTGTGCTGCGGATGCTGCGCGAGCCGCTGTTCGGTGTGATCGAGCCAGCGCACCTCGGCCTCCGCGGCGAAGATCATCGAGTCGACCACGAGCGACCAGGCCAGGTCCTCCGGACCGTTCGGGTCGGTCCCGGCGTACTTCGCCCGGTTGAGCGCTTGCAACTGGACGAGGGATGCCTTGCGCTGGCTCCGGATGACCGCGGTGACGTCGACGCCGGGCAGGGTCGCGGCGACGGCGAGCTTGATCGCGAGCTCGTCGCGGGTGCCCTGCGCACGCTCGACGGGAGAGCCCAGCCAGTCCTGAACGGCCGAGTGACCGGCATCCGTGATCTCGTAATAGACGTGGCCCTGGTCGTTGACGTCGCCCTTGGCGACGAGACCGTCCCGCTCGAGCCGCTCCAGGGTGTTGTAGATCTGGCCGACGTTCAGCGGCCATGTCGAACCGGTGCGACGGTCGAACTCGGCGCGCAGCTGATAGCCGTAGCACGGCCCCTGATCGAGGATGGCGAGAAGGCTCTGGCGGACGGACATGGCGCTCCGATCTGTCGTTGGTAGGACAATGCCCGGTATTTCATTTCCGAGTATATGCATACTCGGAAACCTTGGCGAGGTCGATATCGGAGGGTCCGTTCGCCGTCAGCGTTCCCGCGCACAGGTGGCGCATGTCACGGGCCGGTAACATGACACGGTATGCCCGGCGCTGAACATCGCCGGCACCCGAGACCCGAGGGAGAAATCCGTGGCGAATCCTCTGGAGAAGCTGCTCCGCGCCGGTGAAGGCCGCATCCTTCGCCGCCTCAAGCAGGTCGCCAAGGCCGTGAACGAGCTCGAAGAGGACTTCGAGAAGCTCAGCGATGACGATCTGCGCAACGAGACCGCCGTGCTGCGCGAGCGCTACGACAAGGGCGAGACCCTCGACCAGCTCATGCCAGAGGCCTTCGCAGCGGTGCGCGAGGCCGCGCGCCGCACGCTCGGCATGCGCGCCTACGACGTGCAGCTCATGGGCGGCGCCGCCCTGCACCTGGGCAACATCGCCGAGATGAAGACCGGTGAGGGCAAGACGCTCACCGCCGTCTTCGCGATGTACCTGAACGCGATCGCAGGCAAGGGCACGCACCTGGTCACGGTGAACGACTTCCTCGCCAGCTATCAGGCCGAGCTGATGGGGCGCGTCTACCGCGCCCTCGGCATGACGACCGGTGTCATCGTGGCGGGGCAGACCCCCGACGTCCGCCGTCAGCAGTACGCGGCCGACATCACCTACGGCACGAACAACGAGTTCGGCTTCGACTACCTGCGCGACAACATGGCGTGGCGCAAGGAGGACCTCGTCCAGCGCGAGCACTTCTTCGTGATCGTCGACGAGGTCGACTCGATCCTCATCGACGAGGCGCGCACCCCGCTGATCATCTCCGGACCGTCATCGGGCGAGGCGAACCGCTGGTTCACCGAGTTCGCCAAGATCGCGCGCACCCTCGAGGTCGGCGTCGACTACGAGGTCGACGAGAAGAAGCGCACCGTCGGCGTGCTCGAGCCCGGCATCGAGAAGGTCGAGGACTACCTCGGCATCGACAACCTCTACGAGTCGGCGAACACGCCGCTCATCTCGTTCCTGAACAACTCGATCAAGGCGATCGCGCTGTTCAAGCGCGACACCGACTACGTCGTCATGAACGACGAGGTGATGATCGTCGACGAGCACACCGGCCGCATCCTGGTCGGACGGCGCTACAACGAGGGCATCCACCAGGCCATCGAGGCCAAGGAGAACGTGCCCGTCAAGGCCGAGAACCAGACCCTCGCCACGGTCACGCTGCAGAACTACTTCCGCATGTACGACAAGCTCGCCGGCATGACCGGTACCGCCGAGACCGAGGCGGCCGAGTTCATGTCGACGTACAAGCTCGGCGTCGTGCCCATCCCGACCAACCGTCCGCTGATCCGCAAGGACCAGCCCGACCTCGTCTACAAGAACGAGCAGGCCAAGTTCGCCCAAGTCGTCGAGGACATCGCCGAACGGCACGCCACCGGCCAGCCGGTCCTGGTGGGCACCGTCAGCGTCGAGAAGAGCGAGTACCTCTCGCGCCTGCTCGCCAAGAAGGGCGTCAAGCACGAGGTCCTGAACGCGAAGAACCACGCCCGTGAGGCGGAGATCGTCGCCCTCGCCGGGCGACTCGGAGCGGTGACCGTCGCGACGAACATGGCCGGTCGAGGCACCGACATCATGCTCGGCGGCAACGCCGAGTTCCTCGCCGTGCAGGAACTCAAGTCCAAGGGACTCGACCCGGAGGAGACTCCGGAGGAGTACGAGGCCGCGTGGGACGAGACCTATGAGGCGATGAAGGCCAAGGTCGCCGAGGACGGCAAGAAGGTCGCAGAGGCCGGCGGCCTGTACGTGCTCGGCACGGAGCGGCACGAGTCGCGACGCATCGACAATCAGCTCCGCGGCCGCTCGGGCCGTCAGGGCGACCCCGGTGAGAGCCGCTTCTACCTGAGCCTCACCGACGACCTGATGCGACTGTTCCAGTCCGGTGCCGCCGAGGCGATCCTGTCGCGCACGAACTTCCCCGACGACGTGCCGATCGAGTCCGGCATGGTCTCGCGCGCGATCCGCAGCGCCCAGTCGCAGGTCGAGGCGCGCAACGCCGAGATGCGCAAGAACGTGCTGAAGTACGACGACGTCCTGAACCGTCAGCGCGAGGCGATCTACGCCGACCGCCGGCACATCCTGCAGGGCGACGACATCGCCGACCGGGTGAAGCACTTCATCGAGGATGCCATCGGCGGCGTGGTCGACGACCACACCGGCGAGGGGCACAACGAGAGCTGGGACTTCGACGCGCTCTGGACCGAGCTGAAGACTCTGTACCCGGTGGGCGTGACGATCGACGAGGTCGTCGCAGAAGCCGCGGAGCGCAAGGGCGGCATCTCGGCAGAGGGCCTCAAGCGCGAGCTGCTCTCCGATGCGATGATCGCGTACGAGAAGCGCGAGGAGGCCCTCGGGTCACCCGCCACCCGCGAGCTGGAGCGTCGTGTGGTGCTCCAGGTGCTCGACCGCCGCTGGCGCGACCACCTCTACGAGATGGACTACCTCAAGGACGGCATCGGCCTGCGCGCGATGGCGCAGCGCGATCCGCTGGTCGAGTACCAGCGGGAGGGTTACGCGATGTTCCAGTCGATGATGGGCCAGATCAAGGAGGAGTCGGTCGGCTACCTCTACAACCTCGAGGTCGAGGTGCGCCGTGCCGGCGAGGACGGCACCGCCGAGGTCGCCGAGGTCGCGGCGAAGGGCCTGACCAGC
Source organism: Microbacterium bovistercoris (assembly GCF_003387575.1). Lineage (GTDB taxonomy): Bacteria > Actinomycetota > Actinomycetes > Actinomycetales > Microbacteriaceae > Microbacterium > Microbacterium bovistercoris. The sequence goes on from NZ_QUAB01000033.1 coordinate 20,089, forward strand.
GGTCAGCCCGAGCAGCGGCTGGAGTATTCCGCGTCCAACGACGCGGGCGAGGTCGAGGTGCGCAACGAGCGCGGTCAGGTGCAGCAGGCCCAGACCGCGCGGATGCGCCAGGCCGAGGCAGCACGAGAGGCGGCGCAGCAGCCTGAGCAGCCCGCCGAGCGCGGCGCCTTCGGACAGGCCGTGGACGCACCGGCCCAGCAGCCGGCGAACCGCGCGCAGCGCCGGGCCCAGAAGAAGAAGTAGTCCGGGGTACGCAGAAGGCCGGTTCCCCGGGGAACCGGCCTTCTTCGTACCCGGATGCCGGGGCTCAGCCGTTCAACGCCTGGAACTCCGTCCAGATCGATGCGCAGTCCTCGCGGCCCGAGTCCAGGTGGATCATGTCCAGCGTCGAGGTGTCGCTGCCGTCCAGGTATTTGCGCAGGTGCACGTCGCTGAAGCCGTTGTCACCGGCGTCCTCGTGCGTCGAGGCGTAGTAGCAGGTGGTGATGCCCGCCCACATCATCACGGCGACGCACATCGGGCAGGGCTCGCAGGTCGCGTACATGACGTGACCCGACAGATCGAGCGTGTTCAGCTTCTTGCAGGCCTCACGCACGGCGACCATCTCGGCGTGACCGGAGATGTCGGTGTCCTTGATCACGGTGTTGCCGACGGCGACGACGATCTCGCCCTCGGGGTTCACCAGCGTCGCTCCGAACGGGCCGCCGGTGCGATCCCGCAGACCTGCGATGGTCACCTCCACCGCGGGAGTGAAGTACGAGTCCAGGACCTCGGGGGAGGGAGTGGGGTGAGTCATTTCGGTCTCCTTGGATGTGAGTGCGGGTCAGTTGCTCTTGCGGGCGGCGAGCGTCAACAGCGTGTAGCCGATGAAGCCGATGATCAGGCCGGAGAAGAAGGCCAGGTTGTTGACCTGAGCCAGGAACTCCACGTTCGCGATCCCGGGCACACGGCCGATCATGGTGATCACGAAGCTGGCGATCAGCACGCCCAGCGCACGCCGGTTGTACGCCGGCAGCGAGCCCTCCTGGCCGCCCTTGTAGTCGGCGTAGATGCCCTCGACGTCCAGCGTCCGCTTGCGCTCCACGAAGTACGAGGCGAGCATGATGCCGACGATCGGGCCGAACATCGATCCGATCAGCGAGTAGAACAGGAACAGCGCGTCGGTGTTCTCCACGAACTGCCACGGCAGGATCAGAGTGCCGATGACGGCGGCGAGGATGGCGCCGCGCTTGATCGTGAAGATCTTGGGAAGCTGAGCGGTCAGCTGCAGCCCGGCGGGGAGCATGTTGCCGAACACCACGAAGGCGACCGCGCCGACGTTCATCGCGAGGATCAGCAGGACGACGACGAACGGGTTGCCGACGCCCTCGTTGATGGCCTGGATGAACACGAACGGCTGGTTGATGTCGAACTCGCCGCCCGAGACGACCTGCAGCGCGCCGATGAACGAGACGGTCACGACCGCGAACAGGATGTACGAGCCGATGACGCCGATCGGGAAGCCGACGGCGGGCGCCTTCATGCTGGTGGCGTTGCGGGTGTAGTCGCCGGTGTTGACGATCGGGCCCGCCCAGTTCGACACCAGGATGGCGACGCAGCTGATGAACACCAGCGGCGTGACGGGCGAGTCCACCACGCGGGTCGACATGACCACGTCCATTCCGCCGGCGTTGATGACGGCGAGCACCACGGCGATGACGACGAGGATGAACACGACCGGGTTCGCCCAGTTGCTGAACCTGCCGAGGAACGCCTGGCCGCCGAGGAACAGGCCGACGGTGATGATCCAGGTGATCAGGTACGAGATCGCCGTCGGGATCGGCAGACCGAGGATCTCGGCGCCGTTCCCGAGGTTCATGTAGCCCGGCCAGATGGTCTCGAAGACCACGTCGAACGCCTGGGCGGATGAGACGCTGGTGATGCCGAAGAACATGAAGCCGGCGATGATGCCGCGCACCCAGGTCGGGATCAGGGCGCCCTTGTGGCCGAAGGCCTCCCTCAGCTGCATCGCGAACGGGATGCCGTACTTCGCCGCGGCCTGTCCGTTGAGGATGTAGCCGATCGAGACGATCACCGCGGAGGTCATGATGGCGGCGACGACCTGCCAGGCGTTCAGGCCGAGGGCGAAGAAGGTCATGACGGTGAAGTACGACAGGATGTTGTGGATCGGCCCCATCCACACGGTGATGAACTGGGGCGTCTTCCAGGTGCGATCCTTCGGGCGGATCGGCAGGACCTCTTCGGCGTATCCGCGGGCCGCGTACTCCGCGACCTTCTCTGCGCCGGGGTCGACCAGGACGGGGTCGATTGCGGGGGTGGACATGGCCATCCGTTCTTCTCAGCACCGTTTTTCGGGTACTCGATGGGTCCGGGGCGGTGCACCCCGGACCCATCGGGGTGATTCAGCGCTCCGGGCTCTGGATCAGGGAGGGCGCGATGGCGTTGCTCAGCGTCATCTCGTCCGTCGTCGTGAAGGTCACCTTCTCGTTCGTGACGCGGTCCTGGATCTTCTTGGCCAGGAACAGCGCCGCGACCATCAGGTAGGCCACCAGGAACATCACGTGGGTGTCCGACAGCGCGAACTCGGCCGGCAGACTGGGCACGGGGGAGTGGATGATGCCGAAGAACGACAGCATCGCGGCGAGCACGGCCACGATCGCGCCGAGTCCCGGCTTGTTCCGGATCGCGAAGATCGCGATCATCCCCCAGAGCAGCGATGACAGCGGCGCGCCGTTGCCGAGTGTCGAGATGCCCGCGAAGTAGGTGCCGGCGCCGTTCAGGGCATCCGCTCCCACCTCGGCGACGTTCGTACCGGCCGCCTTCAGCGTGTTGCCGATCAGGCTGTTCGCCCAGTTCGCGATCCAGGGGAACAGCGCGATGAAGATCACCGGCAGCTCCACCTTCGGCGTCTCGCGCACCGACTGCGCGGCGGTGACGATGCCGATGTAGATCAGGATCGGGGCGATCGCGGCCATCGGCACCACCGACAGCAGCAGTGCGCTCATGCCGAACAGTCCCACCGCGAACATCGTGATGCCGTTCAGCATCGTGTAGCCGATGCCGGCGCCCATCTCCTTGTACGCGGTGTGACCGATGTACACGGTGACGGGGTACGGGTTGCCCATCAGCGCGCCGACCATCGTGGCGCCTCCGTTGACGAGCATGACCGGGCGGGCGCTGTAGTGGTCGCCCGCGGCCTCCGCGGCCTCGATGTTCTCCAGGTCGAACACGTAGTTCGCCAGGGCCAGCGGCACGGCCGAGGCCAGGAACGGACCGGCGTGCTGCAGGCCCTCGAAGAAGTTGCCGATCGACACCTGCGGCGGGTGCCAGCCGGCGTGCACCAGCGCGGCCTGGACGGCCTCCGGCGTCTGCAGCCCGAACGCCCATGCGGCGGCGGTTCCCACGATCAGCAGCAGCAGACCGGTCGGCACCTTGCCCAGGAACGGCGAGCGGCCGAACCAGTTGATGAACACGATCACCAGGACGATGAACGCGACCACCGGGAACTGGAACGTCTGCAGCATCGGGTTCATGGCCAGCAGCAGCAGGCCGAGTCCGGCGAGGCAGGCCAGCAGCACGGAGCGGGGCACCGCGCGGCGCAGCAGGTCGCCGAAGAATGATCCGACGAAGAGGATCAGGCCCTCGAGGAAGCCCCACACCAGGCCGATGCCGACGGCCAGCTCCGCGTCCTGAGTGCTCGAGTAGACCGGCAGGATCACGAGGAACGTGACCGTGAAGATCGACGGAGCGCTCGGGCCGGAGGGGAGGGCCACGACGTCGTCGCGGCCCTCCTTCCTGGCCAGCCGTCGGGCGAACCACACGTACATCGACGAGGTGATCAGGATCGCCAGGCCGAAGGCCGGGGCGATCCTGCCCACCACCATCCCCACCGGCAGGCCCGCCATGGTGAGCAGGGCCGTGAAGGTGATGATGTTCGTGAGGTTGTTGGTGAACAGCGCGAAGAACGCCGCGATGTCGCCCTTCTTCCACCACTTCAGGTGGGCGGCGGCCGGCGCGGGGGCGAGCGACGTCATGGCTTGACCGTGTCCGCAAGGGCGCGGAGCGCCTTCTGGAACGCCTCCACAGGCGGGTGCGTGATGCCGGCGCCGATCATGCCGATGCCTGGCTCCCTGTGCGCGATCGCGGTGTTGATGATCGGCAGGATGCCGGTCTCCATGACCTTGCGCACGTCGATGCCCGAGGGCACGCCCATGAAGTCGAGAGCGGGGATCGTGACGTTCGGGTTGTTGCCGGTGGTGATCGCGTTCATCGTGCGCGAGTAGCCCATCGCCTCGTCGACGGTGCCGCCGACGAGAGCGACGATCGCGGGGGCTGCGGCCATCGCGAAGCCGCCGATGCCGAACGTCTCGGTGATCGCGGAGTCGCCCATGTCCAGACCGGAGTCCGCCGGGGTGTAGCCGGCGAACATCGGGCCGACGACCTCCTGGGCGGGGCCGGTGAACCACTGGCCGCCGGTGCCGGACACGCGGATGCCGAAGTCGACGCCGTTGCGGGCCATGGTGGTGACGATCGTCGAGTTCTCGATGCCGTTGGCGGCATCCATCGACGCCTTGGCGGCGACCATCCAGGTCGGGCCGGAGAAGTAGTCCGACGAGGCGACGAAGTCGAACACCTCGCGCTTCTCCTTCGTGGTGAAGTCGCTCTCCAGGATGTAGGGGGCCAGTGCCTGGATCAGCAGCGTGGTGCCGGCCACGTTGCGGTTGTGCGCCTCGTCACCCATGTGCAGGGCCTGCGAGAGCATCAGCCGCAGGTCGATGCCCTCGGCGTTCAGCTCCATGGCGCCGGCGAGCACCGGGCCGAACACGTCGCGCATCCAGTTCAGACGGTCGATGACCGACTGGTCGTTGGCGCCGAAGCGCAGGATCTTCGACAGCTGCTCGGACAGGTTGGTGTAGGCGGTGTTGCCGTAGGTGCGGTTGGTGACCTTGTGCACCCACATGCTGGCGCTCGTGACACCGGCCATCGAGCCGACCGACTGGTGCTCGTGGCAGGGCGAGAAGGTGATCTCACCGGAGGCGGCGAGCTCGAACGCCTCGTCGACGTCCTTCGCGAGGCCCTCGAAGACCAGCGCGCCGGTCACGGCACCCTTCATCGGCCCCGACATCCGGGTGAACTCGATGGGCGGACCGGCGTGCAGGATGGTCTTCTTCGTCATACCGGGGACCGTGTCGATCGCCTGGCCGAAGCCCTCCAGGAACGGCTGCGAGCCGAGGATGCGCTCCAGCGCGACCTGGTTGGCGGCATCGATCTTCTCGGCGACCGCCGGGTCCTCGAGACGGCTGAGCGCGGCGATGACCTCGGGGTCGCCGCCGCCCGGCGGGGTCCAGTCCATCAGGACGGGCTCGACGCCCTGGGCCTTCAGGTCGTCGGCGAACATGTCGAGGCCGAGGTTGACCGGCTTCAGATCGGTGGAGAACAGGTCGTTGACGCTCATCAGTTGTCACCCTTCGCGACGAATTCACGGGCCAGCAGGCCGAGGTTGGTGGAGGAGGAGGCGATGGTCACACCGGCGGCCTCGAGCTTGGCGACCTGCTCGGCGATCGCCGGGGTGTCCAGGTCGGTGCCGAGCACGTAACCGAGGATCTCGAGGTGCTGGCCGCGAGCGGCGGCCTTCGCCTTGGCCTCGGTGATCGCCGGGATCGTCACGCCCACGGGGTCCTCGTGCGAGCCGAAGCCGAGCACGAAGTCCATCGCGATGACGCCGACCTCGGGGTCGTCCGCCTCCTGGACGATGCGCTGCAGACGCAGCGAGGGGTCGATCATGGGGTGCGGACGGCCGTTGGTGAAGTCGTCGTCGCCCATGTCGAGGAAGGTGTGCTCCTTCGATGCATCCATCGCGCCGATCTTGTAGGCCGGGTTCTTCTGGATGTTGGAGTACACGTTGTCGTACTTGCCGAGGGCCGCGAACATGGACTCGTCGCAGAGGGTGCCGCCGCAGAACAGGCCGCGCACGTACTTCTGCTCGGGGGCGAGCTTGGCGCGCACCTCCTCGATCAGCGGGATGTTCAGCGGGTGCTTGTCGAGGGTCGACTCGTCGATCCCGGATGCCACGACCGCGGCGATCGCGAGGGGCTTGGTGCCCTCGGTGACCATCGTCACGTTGTCGTGGCCGGACTCGGTGCGGTCCGAGCCGAGGAACGTCACGAAGACCGGCTTGGAGGCGGCGCCGGCGACGGCGAGCACCTTCTCGGCGACCTCTTCCGCCGGCGGCTTGGAGATGAGCACGATGACCTTGGTCTCGGGGTCGGCGTCGAGGGCCTTGATGCCGTCGATCATCGAGATGCCGCCGATGTCGGTGCTCAGATCGCGACCGCCGGTGCCGATCAGCTGCGAGACGCCGCCGCCGAAGTCGTGGATGCGGACCGAGACCTCCTGGCTGCCGGTGCCCGAGGCGCCCACGACGCCGATCGAGCCGCGGCGCACGGCGTTCGCGAACGCGAGGCCGGTTCCGTTGATGATCGCGGTGCCGCAGTCGGGTCCCATCACGATCAGGCCCTTCTCGTGGGCGAGGTTCTTCAGCGAGAGCTCGTCCTCCACCGACACGTTGTCCGAGAAGATCATCACGCTCTTGCCCGCGTTCAGCGCCTTGCGCGCCTCACGGGCGGCGAACGCGCCGTTGACCGAGATCAGCACGAGGTTGGAGTCGGGGACCTCTTCGAAGGCGCCGTCGAGGGTGCGGTAGCGCACCTCGTGGGCCTCGCCGGCCTTCTTGTCCTTGCGGGCGAGGATGTCGTTGACGGCCGCGATCGCCGCCTCGATGGTGTCGTCGGTGGCGTCGATAACGATCATCAGATCGCTGGGCTTCGCCGCGTCGACGGCGGTGTCCTGGACGCCGACGTTCGCGAGCACCTCCTTGTTCATCGGGGTCGCCATGCCCAGCAGGGCCTGGGTGACGCCCTCGACGGCGTTCGCCTTGGTGCTCATCGACATGAGCGAGACCGAGTCGAGGTAGGTGTTCTTCCTGATTTCGATGTGCCTGGTCATCGTTGTCCTTTCGCGGGATTCTTAGGCGGCGGCGCGCTCGAGGATCGCGACGATCTCGTCGTATCCGCGCTCGCGGGCCAGGTCTGCGGGCGAGGTGCCCCAGGGGTCGGGCATGCCGGGCTTCGCACCGTGCGCGAGCAGCAGCTCGACGATCTGCTGGCGCACAGGGCCCCCGTCGCCGAGGATGATCGTCTCGATCAGCGCCGTCCAGCCCAGGTTGTTGGTGAGGTTGACGTTGATGCGGGTGTTCTCGAGCAGGTAGCGGACAACCTCGAGGTGGCCCTTCTCAGCGGCCGGGGTCAGGCCGTTGCCGCCCATGCGGGTGAGTCGCTTCAGGTCGGTGCCCGCCTCCGCCATGATCTTCACGAGCTCGAGCTGGTCGTTGATGCATCCGTACAGGAAGGGGTTCGAGCAGGTCTGGTCCTGGGCGTCGATGTCGACGCCCTCCGCGATGAGCGCGCGGACGATGTCGAGGTGTCCGCCTCGGGCGGCGTGCAGGATCGCGGTCGCCTCCTCGCGGTCCAGGGCGTCCTTGTCGGCGCCTGCGGCGAGGGCGGCGCGCACGCCGTCCAGATCACCGGATGCGGCCGCGGCGAGGTACTGCTCGTCGGCGGTCTGAGTGCTGATCATCAGTGGATCTCCTTCTTTGCTGAGAACTGTTCAAGGGCGAGATAGGCGACGCATCCCACGACGAGGCCGACGACGGCGTCGGAGAGCGACGGAACGAAGAGGTGCGAGATCAGCGCAGCGGCGGCGCCGACCGCCCAGGCCAGCAGGGCGTTGGCACGGAAGCGCTTCTCGGAGCGTCCGGCGTTGCGGCGGGCGAGGATGATCTGGTCGGCGATGAGCACGGCGCCGAGCGGCGGTACCAGCACGCCGAGCAGTGCGAGCCAGCTGGCGAAGTACTGCCAGGCGCCGGCCACGGCGACGATCACGCCGATGATGCCGAGGATGAGCGTCAGCAGACGCATGGTGGAGCGCGTCAGGTGCGACCAGCCGAGGGCGCCGTTGTACAGGCAGTGCGTGCACACCGAGCCGAGGTTGATCACCACGAACAGCACGAGGAACACGTTCAGCCACGGGTTGCCGGTGCCGGTGAGGATCGGGGCGAAGTTGCCGCCGTTGACGGCGGGGGCGACGATGGCGCCGGCGGCGACGAACACCGCGCCGCTGATCTGGGCGACCAGGCTGGCGATCGGGAAGGCGGTGACGGTGGCGAGCACAGCCTCCTTGCCGTTGCGTGCCCAGCGGGTGAAGTCGGCCGTCATGGTGCCGGAGTCGGCGAAGGTGGCCATGATCGCGGTGACCGCGACGCCGAAGGTCATCGGGTTGGGCACGTCCTCGCCGGCGTAGCTGAACACGGCGGAGAAGTCGTTGGTCTGCGCGGCGATGACCATCGCGATGATCACCGCGACGATGAACAGAGGGGCGGCGATCGTGCCGAGGACGGACAGCGCGCGGATGCCGAGGTAGGTGACCGCGATGAAGACGATGCCGGCGATCGCGGCCACGAGCATCTCGTTCCAGCCGAACGCCTCGCTGAGCGTCGCGCCGGTGGCACCGGTGTTGAAGGCGAACCAGCCGACCACGACGGTGGACAGGAACCCGGAGGCGATCGCGTACCCTGCGGTGCCGAAGGTCTCGATGGCCTGCAGCGAGAAGCTCTTGCCGGTGCGTCCCGCGCGCCAGCTGAGCAGGCTCACGTAGACGAACATGATCGCGTTGGCGACCAGGATCGCGCCGACGCCCTGCCAGAAGCCGAGCATCGCGACCACGAGGCCGCCGGGGACGGCGTTCGTGAGGATCATCGGGAACCCGAACCACACCGCCGAGACCGTGTAGAGCGACTTCCTGTGGCTCAGCGGCACCGGCTCGTGCTCGAACTCGGCGGAAGCGGTCGCTTCGGTGGTCGTGGCGCTGTCAGTCATGACTGCTCCTTCTTCTCGTCATCTCGCGGACGCGTTCGTCCGGCGCTGTGTGCCGCGTGCTCGGCTTCGAGCGCGAGACGGATGCCGGAGAGGATGTCGGCCCCCGAGGTGTGACCGATCTGGAGGACGCGGTCCGCGGCGCGACGCAGGCCGTCGCCGTCGCGGTCGCGTAGGGCGGCGATGAGATCGTGCAGGCTCTGCCGGCCGCGGCCGGCGACGGCGTGCGCCATGGTCGTCGCGCTGAGCAGTCCGGTGCGCTCGCCGCCGTCGTGGACCGCGTCGGACAGGGCGGGGAGGAAGCGGTTCAGCAGCGTCCCGTCCTGCGCGGCGAGCAGAGTGAGCCCGGTGAGCACATCGTCGCCGGACGGCGTGAGTCCCTCGCCGAGGCCGATGAGGGCGGATGCCGCACTGCGGACCGCCTCGTCGTCACCGGTGCGCAGTGCGGTGCGCATCCCCTCGATCCTGGCGCGCAGCAGTTCGTCTGCGGCACGACCGAACGGCGTCACGGGTTCGGGCGCGGGAAGCGCGTCGAGCGCGGAGAGGGCCACGGCGAGGTCCGCGGTGGTGAGCACGGAGAGATCGGCGCGTGGCGCGCTCCAGGTCACCGCTCCGCACAGCGAGACGACCAGGGTCCCGTCGGCGCACGGGAGTTCGATCCGGTCACCGCCGACGGCAAGGACGGCGGCGCCCTGACGGATGCCGCGGGCATCCCAGTCGCTCAGCGGAACGCGGATCGTGGCGGGGGCGTCGTCGATCCCGTCATCCGCGATCGCGACGAGCGCGTCATCGAACAGGACGTTGACGACGCGACGGTGCACGGAATGCACCGTGCCGTGCGTGCCATCGCCGAACGCGCGCTCGGCGGCTCCTGAGAGCGTCTCCGCAAGCGCAGCATCCCAGCTGGTCGCGCTCACCGCGACCGGGATTGCGACGGGGGTCATCGTCTTCTCTCCGGGATGCCCCGCCCCGTGGGTGTGCGGCGCAGGGCATCTTTACGTTGTGTTACTTCAGGTATACCATTTACCCAAATGGAATACCATCCCGTGTTTCGGGATACCAGAAGACTTCAACAAGGGAGAACAGCATGCGCGTCGTAGTGGCACTCGGGGGCAACGCCCTCGCCCGTCGCGGAGAGCCCATGACCGCGGAGTACCTGCGGGCGAACGTCAAGTCCACGATGGAGGCGCTCGCGAACCTCGCGCGTGACAACGAGATGGTGATCACGCACGGCAACGGCCCCCAGGTGGGTCTGCTCGCCCTGCAGAACCTCGCCTACCAGGACGTCGCCGCTTACCCGCTGGACATCCTCGGAGCAGAGACGCAGGGCATGATCGGCTACGTCGTACAGCAGGAACTCTCCAACGCGCTGAACGGCGAGCGCGAGGTCGCCGGTGTCATCACGACAACCGTGGTCGACGAGGCCGACCCGGCCTTCGCCCGCCCGACCAAGCTCATCGGCCCGACCTACTCCGCACACGACGCCGCCGAGGCCGCGGCCGAGTACCGCTGGACCATCGCGAAGGACGGCAACGCGTTCCGCCGCGTCGTCCCCTCACCCAACCCGCTCTCGATCGTGCAGGCACCGCTGATCAAGCGCCTCCTCGAGGCCGGCAGCCTCGCGGTCTGCGTCGGCGGCGGCGGCGTGCCGGTCCGCGAGGACTCGAAGGGCCGCCACATCGGCGTGCAGGCCGTGGTCGACAAGGACCTCGCCAGCGCGGCGCTCGCCGCCGACATCGGCGCCGACACCCTGATCATGCTCACCGACGGCGACTACGTGAGCGAGAACTGGGGCACACCGGAGCAGCGCGACATCCTCACCGCATCCGCCGACGCGGTCGCGGCCATGAAGTTCGCCGAGGGCTCGATGCAGCCGAAGATCGATGCGGCCATCCGCGTCGCCCGCGCCGGCGGGCGCACCCTGATCGGCCCGCTGGACCGCCTGGACGACCTGCTCGCGCGTCGCATCGGCACCGAGATCGTCCCCGCCCTCGACGAGGGCATCGTCTGGGTCGAGAAGAAGGCCGCGAAGAAGGCCTGAATCCGCCGATGCGGTCTGTCGCCGTGTCCGGCGTTCTTCCCGAGTGACAGGGAAAAGGCCGGACACGATGGAAGAATGAGGCTGTGAGCAGAGCAGACGAACGCGTACTGGAGTCGACCAGGGTCGCAGCGTGGTTGCGCGACGCGATCCTGGACGGCGTCCGGGATCCGGGGAGCCGGCTCATCGAGCGCGACCTCGCGGCCGAGTTCGGCGTGAGCCGGGTGCCGGTGCGGGACGCGCTGAAGGTGCTCGAGGGGGAGGGGCTCGTCGAGCTCCGCCCCCGCACCTGGGCGGTCGTCAGGGAGTTCACCGATCACGACCTCGCCGACCTCGACGAGGTCCGCGAGGTGGTCGAGCCCCTGGCCTTCCGTCTCGCCGCGCAGCGGCATCGCCGGGAGGGGCTCGAGCGCCTGCGCCGTGCGCTCGAGTCCGAGCAGGCCAGCGCTGAGGTCGAGGACCGTGTCGTGTCACGACGCGCAGCGGCCGATTTCCACGAGATCGTCACCGACCTCGCGGACAACATGCTCCTGTCCGACCTCATGCAGAGCATCCGCAGCAGGCTCCGCTGGGCCCTGTCCCAGCACGACGATCTGCAGCACATCGCCGAGGAGCATGTCGCACTGTACGAGGCGATCCGCGATCGCGACGGCGACCGTGCTGCAACCCTCGCCGCTGCGCACATCGAGAGCAGCCGGGTGCAGCGCAACGCGCACGTTCAGGCCCTGCATCCGGGGGCCCCGGCGACGGAGGCGGCCTCCTCGTAGCGCTAGGATTCTGCGATGACCCCTCCTCGCCATTTCGATCAGTCGTCCAAGCTCAAGAACGTTCTCTACGAGATCCGCGGCAAGGCACTGGTCGAGGCGGCACGGCTCGAGGCCGAGGGGCATCAGATCCTGAAGCTGAACACCGGGAATCCCGCGATCTTCGGGTTCGAGGCGCCGCACCAGATCGTCCACGACATGCTCGCAGCCGTGCCCACCGCGCACGGCTACAGCGACAGCAAGGGCATCGTCTCCGCTCGTCGTGCGGTCGTCAGCCGCTACGAGCAGATCCCCGGCTTCCCGCGCTTCGACCCTGATGACGTCTACCTCGGAAACGGCGTCTCCGAACTGATCACGATGGTGATGCAGGCACTGCTCGACGAGGGGGACGAGGTGCTCATCCCGGCGCCCGACTACCCGCTCTGGACCGCGATGACCTCGCTCGCGGGCGGCACGCCGGTGCACTACCTCTGCGACGAGGAAAACGGCTGGAACCCCGACATCGAGGACATCAGGTCGAAGATCACGCCGCGGACCAAGGCGATCGTGATCATCAACCCGAACAACCCCACCGGCGCGGTGTACTCGAGGCAGGTGCTCGAGGGGCTGGTGCAGATCGCCAGGGAGCACGAGCTCCTGCTGCTCTCCGACGAGATCTACGACCGCATCCTGTTCGACGACGCGGTGCACATCCCGACGGCGACGCTGGCGCCGGACCTGCTCTGCCTGACGTTCAACGGCCTGTCCAAGACCTACCGGGTCGCCGGATACCGCTCCGGATGGCTCGTGGTGACCGGCCCCAAGGATCACGCCCAGGGCTTCCTGGAGGGCATCACTCTGCTCGCCTCCACCCGCCTGTGCCCGAACGTCCCGGCGCAGCATGCGATGCAGGCGGCGCTGTCCGGCGTGCAGTCCATCGACGCCCTGATCGCCCCCACCGGGCGCCTGCACGAGCAGCGCGACATCGCCTGGCAGGGATTGGAGGCGATCCCCGGCGTCAGCTGCGTGAAGCCGGAGGGTGCGCTGTACGCGTTCCCGCGGCTCGACCCGAACGTGCACGAGATCCGCGACGATGCGCGCCTGGTCTACGACCTGCTCGTCTCGGAGCACATCCTGCTGGTGCAGGGCACCGGGTTCAACTGGGCGACGCCCGACCACCTCCGCCTGGTGACGCTGCCGGAGCCCCGGGTGCTCACCGAAGCCGTCGAGCGCCTCGGGAACTTCCTCGCGAGCTACCGGCAGTAGCGGCGGGTTCGCGCACGCCGGTCTCCCGCGGGATCAGCCCCGCGGCGAGCCGGCGGACCGCGGCGACCAGTGGTGACCGCGGCAGCACATCGGCGATCGGACGCGCGTGCAGGAGCGCAGCGTCCGCGGCGCGCTGGTCGTGAGGGAGGAACTGCACGTCGTCGATGCCCGCGAACCGGTCGAGGGTCCGGCGGATCTGCCCTCGTGCGTCGATGCCGAGCGGACCGGGGCGGACGGAGTTCGCGACCACCGTGATCGGTGTCGCACCGACCAGGTGCCGAAGCTCGGCGTACCCTCGAACGAACCGGCTGACACCGATCGGGTCTGCAGAGGTCAGCGCGATCACTGCATCCGCCTCGCGCAGCACCGCCGCCGTGGCCGCATGCCGCGACGGTGCAGCGAGGTCGTAGTCGTCGTCCTCCTCCTCGAACGAGGCGGAGACGTCCACGACGATCTCGTCCGCCCACTCCCTGCAGGATGTCAGGGCGCCCCGTAGGCGGGCGGCTCCGAGCTCCGGCCAGCGCGAGGGGCGGTTGAGTCCTCCGAGCACGTCGACCGGACCCGCGGACGTCTCCAGCGAAACCGCCAGGCGCGACAGCTCGGCGGAGTCGAGGCTGCCCAGTTCCGCTCGGCGGCACGCGGCGGCCAGCCCCGGTGCCTCATCGCCCAGGCCGAGCTGCAGCGCGATCGACGGCGCCGTGGTGTCGGCATCGAGCAGAGCGGTGCGCCGTCCCGCTCGTGCGAGCTCGACGGCGAGCTGGATCGCGAGCGTGGTCCGCCCCGGTGCGCCGTGCGGACCCCAGACGGCGATCACCTGCGAGGGGGCGACAGGGGCCGCCTCCTTCGCCGCATCGGGGCGATCGGCGACGAGGGCGTCCGCGATGCGCCAGCCCGGCGTCTCTGCGGGGAACGTGGGGGCGAGCCCGAGCCGGGCCAGCAGACGCTCTTCTCCGTCGCCGAACGCCACGATCCGCACGGCAGCGCGGTCGCAGGCCGCCACGAGCTCGCGCGTGAGCCAGCGACGCGACGGCGTGATGACGAGTGCATCGGCCATCTCGAGGTCAGCGGGATCGATCTTGCCGGGCGCGCAGACGGTGAGGACGGTGACCTCCTCGAGCTCGAGTTCCGCCGCCAGGGCTCCGGCTCGCTCCTCGTCGGCGAGGGCGACGATGACGGCGGTCATTCGGCCGGTCCTGCCGGGATGACGGACACGGCGGCGCCGCCGGTGATCGCGGACAGCACGTCCGCGACATCCGTCCGGTCGATGACCACCTCGACATCCGTGCGCGCGTCGTTCAGCATGCCCTCCGGCTCAGCCACGGAGGCCACGACGGCGTCGGCGACGAGGATGCGGGGGTCGCCGAAGGAACGACCGTCCTCGCTGGGCGGAGCCTGCCAGAGTTCGACCGTGCTGCCCGCGCGCACCCCATCGGGGACCGCGCCGGAGCTGGTGATCACGATCGTGGTGGTGCGGCCGGCCTCGGCATCCGCCGTGCTCGAGCGGGGCACGAGCTCGCCCTCGGCGATCGTGCGCGCGGCGATCATGCCCGATTCCAGGTCCTGCGGCGCGAGATAGTCGTCGGTGAGCGAGCCGAGTCCGACCTCGACGACCTGGAAGTCCGCGGACCCGAGGGGTTCACCGAGGACGATGGTGTGCGATGCCTGCAGCACCGGTGTCGTCTGCCTGGCCGCGCCGACCAGCAGCCACACGCCGGCGATCGAGGCGATGACCAGGACGATGCCGATGAGGAACCGCATGTCGCCGAAGTACGAGCGGCGGGTGCGGGAGTGCGACGTCATGAGGATATGGTCACAGATCCCGGGAGAAGGCTCCGAAAGTTATCCACAGGGCCTCGGGGGCTGTCCTCCCGGGCGTCGTTCGCGCCACAATGGAGCAATGCCCGACACACCCCCGTCCGCTCCGCGCTACCTGACGCCCGGTCAGGTCGCCGAACTCCTCGCCGTCCCGGTAGAGGAGGTCGTCGCGCTCGTCCACGAAGGGCGACTGCGCGGCGCGCAACTCGGCTCGCCGCCGCGCTGGCGGGTCGAGGAGGCCAGCGTGAACGACTATCTCGAGGACCAGACCGAGATCGCGCGGCGCGCGGCGCTCTGGCACCAGTCCGAGAACGCCAGCTTCCCCGAGGTGTGGGGTCCGGCGCCGCGCATTCAGCGCTGACGCCGGCATTCGCTCGTCACCCGCCGCGGGGCACGCGGCGCATTTGGATCACGGGAGCCGCGCGCCCGGCTGCTCGGCGCGGATCCATCGCAGCGACGAGAACGGCACGACGCGGAACCCCCGAACGGTCGACGTCCGCCGAGGTTCTCCGGCATCGTGCAGCGCGATGTCGAGGTGATCGGCACCGGCGCGGTCGATCGTCCCGTGCTGCAGCCCGCCGTCGCGCACGGCGAGCGCGACCGTGGTCCGCCTGCGTGCCAGATCGCGCAGCACGAAGCCCAGATCCATCCGCGCGCGCAGCGGAGACAGCTCGGCGGTCTCGGCCAGGCTGCCGAGGAGACTGCCGTGGTCTGTGCCCACCCCGGCGATGGCTGCGATCGGCACGATCAGCGGTCTGGGATCGTTCCGGATGGTGACCGCGATCCAGTCGGCTCCGATCGTGCGCATGGTCGCGTGCAGCCGATGTTCGTCACCGAGATCGAGGACGACGACGGACGCCTGCCCGCACAGCGCGCGCAGCCGGTCGTGCAGCGTGAGCTTCGAGATGCGCAGCCGCTCCGACTCCGCGTCCAGCGCGGCGCGCTCCGCCTCCCACTCAGAGGCGAGCTGTCCTTCGAGGTCGTCGAAGAGGTGATCCCATTCCACCCTCCGAGAGTAGGCGAGCGCCGATGGGGGAGTACGGGTTATCCACAGAAGTCGGTCGGGAGGCTTCCCGATTCCGGGCATCCGTGTTCTACTTTCCTGGGGTTCAGCGCTGGGGCAACGGACACCACGCATCATGGATCGAGGACGATAGATGACCGCGCAGGAGTATTTCGCGCCCCAGCCCACACCGGCCGACGCCCTGCCCGATCCGGTGCCGCTGCTCCGGGGTCTCGCTCAGGGCGTGCTCGAGGTGCTCGCTGGCGTGCGCGAGGCCGAACAGCTCGTCCGCTGGCTCAGCGAGGACGCGTTCCGCAAGCTCCTGGTCCGCTCGAACCTGGCCGCCCGGGCGCGCAGCGCGCGCGGCACACCCGCGTCCAGGCCCGTCTTCCGCATCCTGTCGGTGCGGTACTCGTCGCCTGCCGAATGCGTGCTCGAGGCGACCCTCGTCGTGCAGGGCCCCGGTCGGGCCAGGGCCGTGGCGGTTCGCCTGGAGGGCCTCGACGGGCGCTGGCGCGCGACATCCCTCGCCGTGCTCTGAATCGCGGGGCGCTCACCCCTATTCTTGGGAGGGTGTCCACGCTCAGTGATCTCGTCCACGCCCAGGGGCTCCTCAGCGACGCCGACGTCGAATGGCTGCACCGACTCGCAGGCGACGGCCAGCTGCTCGCCGACCTCTCGTCGGCCGACATCGTCATCTGGGTGCAGACCGCCGACGGATCGTTCATCGCGATAGCGCACTCGCGACCCAGCGGCGCCGCCACGCTGTTCTACCGCGACATCGTCAGCGAGCGGGTGCGGCCGCAGTGGCGCACCCAGGTGCAGTCGGCGTTCGACACCGGCGAGATCATCGATTCGTCCTCGCCGGACTGGTTCGAGGAGATCCCCACCCGCGTGCGAGCCGTGCCCATCGAACGGCGCGGACAGCAGGGCGTCGTGCTCGGGGTGATCACCCGGCACACCAACCTCGGCGAGGCGCGGATGCCGTCACGACAGCAGATCAGCTTCGATGAGTGCGCGAACGACCTCTTCCGCATGATCGCCACGGGGGAGTTCCCCGACCTCGCGGCCCCGACATCCCCGCGTCGCGGTGCACCGCGCGCCTCGGACGGCCTGATCCGGATCGATGTCGACGGCGTCACCACCTTCGCCAGCCCGAACGCGCTCTCGGCCTTCAACAGGATGGGCTTCGACGACGAGCTCGAGGGGGAGTCGCTCGCCGAGGTGACCACCCGCCTGGTGCCGCCGTCGCGGCAGGTCGACGAGTCGCTGCCCGTGGTCGTGACCGGTCGTGCGCCCTGGCGCACCGACATCGAAGCGCGCGGAGTCACGGTCTCGCTTCGGGCGATCCCGCTCAAGGACCACGGAACGCGGATCGGTGCGATAGTGCTGTGCCGCGACGTCACCGAGCTGCGTCACCAGGAGCAGGAGCTCATCACGAAGGACGCGACGATCCGCGAGATCCACCATCGGGTGAAGAACAATCTGCAGACGGTCGCCTCGCTGCTGCGCATCCAGGCCCGCCGCACGCACTCCGAGGATGCGAGGGACGCGCTCACCCAGGCGATGCGCCGGGTGGAGTCGATCGCGGTCGTGCACGACACCCTGGCGAGCGGCCTCTCCCAGACCGTGGACTTCGACGAGGTGTTCGCGCGTGTGCTCAAGCTGGTGGCCGAGGTCGCCGCCGCGCCGAACACCCGCGCTCGCACGCAGCACACCGGGCGGTTCGGCGTGCTGCCGAGCGAGTACGCGACGCCCCTGGCGCTCGCGCTCACCGAGGTGGTCACGAACGCCGTCGAGCACGGGCTCGCCGGCCAGGAGGGCGTCGTCACGATCGAGGCGCACCGCACCACGGAGAACCTGCGCGTCATCGTGCGCGACACCGGTCACGGGCTCCCGGAGGGCCGGGTCGGTCAGGGCCTGGGCACCCAGATCGTGCGCACGCTCATCCAGGGCGAGCTGGGCGGCACGATCGAGTGGAAGGGCGTGGACGGCGAGGGCACCGAAGTGACCATCGACGTCCCGCTGCGCTGGATCAAGGCCTGACCCGGGCGAGCCCGGACACACGAAGACGCCGCCGCCCGGTATCCGGGCCGGCGGCGTCGTGGTTCTGCGGGCGCGGGCTCAGCCTGCGCGACGTGCGCGAGCGGCGCGGCGCTTGAGGGCGCGGCGCTCGTCCTCGGAGAGGCCGCCCCACACGCCCGAGTCCTGTCCGGTCTCGAGGGCGTACTGCAGGCAGATCTCGGTGACGGTGCAGGTGGCGCAGACGGCCTTCGCCTTCTCGATCTGGTCGACGGCGGGACCGGTGTTCCCGACGGGGAAGAACAGCTCGGGGTCGACGGTCAGGCAGGCGGCTTTGTCGCGCCAATCCATGGGGGCTCCTCGGTATGGGATCTGGTTCGAGCACGCGGTTTGCGACACTCGATGCGGGCGGCGGTTCGGGGGTCCGCTACCCTGGTGAGATGCGAGCGAATGCTCGCCCCACGCCGCTGTGGGAGCACATGGCTTTGTCTATTCTGTTACATGGAAACCGCGAAATCAAGGGTTTTCTGACATCCGATTCCCCAGGAGTGCTCGTGCGCGCATCCCGTTCCGCCGTCCTCGCTGCGATCCTGCTCGTCGCGGAGGGTCTTGCCCTCGGCATCGTCTCGATCATCGAGCTCGTTCAGCTCGGCGCGGGCAACGTCATGTCCACCCCCGCGGGCATCGGCCTGATCGTGCTCACCCTGCTGGTCGCGGCCGGGCTCGTGCTCTTCGCGATCGGGGTGCTGCGCGGCATCTCGTGGGCCCGCTCCGGTGCGGTCGTGTTCCAGGTGCTGGCGATCGCGCTGGCGCTGTCCTCGCTCACCCTCAGCCCCGTTCCGTGGCCGTTCACCATCGCCGTCGGGATCCCCGGCGCGGTGTGCCTCGTGCTGCTGATCCTCGCATCGCGCACCGGTCGTCCGGGTGGCCCGCGGCTGCAGGGCAGGGGCTGATCAGCCGTCGATGCCGAGCGTCTTGCGCAGTCGCGCGACGTGACCGGTGGCCTTGACGTTGTACTGCGCGAGCGTGATGACGCCGTCCTCGTCCAGCACGAAGGTCGAGCGGATGACGCCCTCGACGACCTTGCCGTAGTTCATCTTCTCGCCCCACGTGCCGTAGGCGGCGTGCACGGCGTGATCCGGGTCGCTGAGCAGCTCGAACGTGAGCCCGTCGCGTTCCTGGAACTTCTTCAGCTTCGCCGGCTCGTCGCGGGAGACGCCGACCACGGTGTACCCGGCGCCCTGCAGCGACGAGATGCTGTCGCGGAAGTCGCACGCCTGCGTGGTGCACCCGGGGGTCATCGCGGCGGGGTAGAAGTAGAGCACGACCTTCCGGCCGCGCAGATCCACGAGCGAGACGGTCTTCCCGTCCTGGTCGAGCAGGGAGAAGTCGGGGGCCGGGGTGCCCGGCTCGAGGCGCGTCGCAGTCATGCCCCCAGCCTATCGGCGGCTGCGCGCCGGCCGCTCAGCCGAACGTCTGCAGCAGTCGCTGCAGGGAGTCCAGGCGAGCGCGCCCCGCTTCGCCCAGCTCGCCCGACGCCGCGGCCTCGTTCAGCGCGCAGTCGGGGGCGTCCGGCAGATGGGTGCAGCCCCGCGGGCAGTCCTCGGCGATCGCCGCGAGCTCGGTGAACGCGGCGAGGATGTTCACCGGATCGACGTGCCCCAGCCCGAAGGATCGCACGCCGGGGGTGTCGATCACCCACCCGCGTCCGGTATCGCCGTGGTAGCGCAGCGAGACCGTGGACGACGAGGTGTGCCGGCCGCGGCCCGTGACCTCGTTGACGTGCCCCGTGGCCCGCCCAGCGGTGGGCACGAGCGCGTTCACCAGCGTGGACTTGCCGACTCCGGAGTGCCCGACGAAGACCGTGGAGTGCCCCACCAGAGCCGCCCCGATCTCCTCGACGGGCATCTGCCCCCTGGCGCTGGTGAACACACGCAGGTCGTCCAGCCCGTCGAAGTGCGCGAGGAAGGACGACGGATCGGCGAGATCGGTCTTGGTCACGACGAGGAGGGGGCGGATGCCGGCATCCAGCGCCGCGACGAGGTAGCGATCGACCAGACGCTCGCGCGGCTCGGGGTCGGCGGCGGCGACCACGACCAGCATCTGGTCGG
This sequence comes from Microbacterium bovistercoris, assembly GCF_003387575.1. GTDB lineage: Bacteria > Actinomycetota > Actinomycetes > Actinomycetales > Microbacteriaceae > Microbacterium > Microbacterium bovistercoris. The sequence continues at coordinate 40,017 of NZ_QUAB01000033.1, forward strand.
CGTTCGCGACGATGACCCGCTCGACCTGGTCGGTGTCGTCCGCGCTGCGCCGCAGCAGCGAGGTGCGCTCCTCGATGCCGACGATGCGGCCGAGGGTGCCCTCGTCGCCGGATCGGTCGCCCACGACGCGGGCGCGGTCGCCGGTGACGATGGGCTTCTTGCGGAGCTCTCTGGCACGTGCGGCGGTGATCAGATGCTCGTCATCGGTGTCCTCGTCGACCAGCACGCTGTACCGGCCTCGGTCGACGCCGAGCACGCGGCCGATCGAGGCGTCCTCATGGGCGGGGCGGCGCTTGGTGCGGGGCCTGTTGGCCTTCGGATTCGGGCGCACCCGCACGTCGGACTCGTCGAAGTCGTCGAACTCGTCATCGTCGTCGTCAGCGCCCAGCCAGCTCACGCGTCTGCGCCCTCCCGTGCCCCGGTGCCCTCGCGCATCCGCTCCCAGAGCTGCGCGAACTCGGGCAGCGTCTTCGCGGTGGTGCCGATCTCGTCGATCTCGACGCCGGGCACCCGCAGCCCGATCAGCGCGCCGGTGGTCGCCATCCGGTGATCGTGGTGCGCGGGCCACTCGCCGCCGTGCAGCGGGACCGGGGTGATCCGCATGCCGTCGGGCAGCTCCTCGATCTCGCCGCCGAGGGCGCGCAGATTGCCGACGAGCGCCGCGATGCGGTCGGTCTCATGGCCACGGATGTGGGCGACGCCGCGGATCGTGGTGGGGCCGTCGGCGAAGGCCGCGATACCCACGATCGTCGGGGTGAGTTCGCTCGCCGCCGACAGGTCGAGATCGAGACCGCGGATGCCTTCACCGGCGCGCACGGTGAGCACACCCGAGTGACGGATCACGTGCGCGCCCATCGCCCGCAGGATGTCGGGGAGCAGCGCGCCCGGCTGCGTGGAGTGCAGCGGCCAGCCGGTCATCGAGACCTCGCCGCCTGTCACCAGCGCAGCGGCGAGGAAGGGCGCGGCGTTCGACAGGTCGGGCTCGATGGCGATCTGCTTCGCGCGAGGCACGCCCGCCTCGACCAGCCATTCGCCGACGGCGGGCCGTTCGATGCGGATGCCGCGGGTGCTCAGGGCCTCGATGGTCATGTCGATGTGAGGCAGGCTCGGCAGGTGCTCGCCGGTGTGCACCAGATGCAGCCCGACGTCGAACTTCGGCGCGGCGAGCAGGAGCCCGGAGACGAACTGGCTCGATTCCGAGGCGTCGATCTCGACGCGCCCGCCGCGGATGTGCCCGTGACCGCGCACGGTGAAGGGCAGAGACCAGGTGCCCTCGTCGTCGATGTCCACGCCGAGGTCGCGCAGCGCGTGGATCATGGCGCCCATCGGGCGGTGCAGCGCGCTCTCGTGCGCGGTGAGCGGCACGTCTGCTGTGGCGAGACCGGCGAGGGGCGCGATGAAGCGCATCACCGTGCCCGCCTGCCCGCAGTCGATCTCTCTGCCGCCGGTCAGCGGCGCCGGGGTCACCTCGAGGTCGGGACCGAACTCGCCGTCGCCCTCGACCTCCTCGATGCCGACGCCGAGTGCGCGCAGCGCCTCGATCATGCGACGGGAGTCGTCCGAGTGCAGCGGACGCAGCAGGCGGCCCTGGCCGTCGGCGATCGCGGCGATGACCAGTTCGCGGTTGGTCAGCGACTTCGAGCCGGGAATCGTGACGGTCGCGACGACAGGTCCGTCGGCGACCGGTGCGGAATAGCGGCCCGTCGCGGGGGAGGTGGAATACCTTGCAGCGCTCATCGGTTCCAACCTTAGTGAACAGCCCCGACGTGATCGGAGAGGAGGGGCGGATGATCGCCACTCTGGAGCGCGACGACATCGCCATCGTGGACCCGTGGGCCACCGGCCTAGACTGGCCGGTGATGGACGACACCTCTTCTGACGACGCTGCAGCGCGCGACCCTCGACGCGACTTCGAGGAGCAGGCGATCCCGTACATGGATCAGCTCTACGCCGCTGCCATGCGCATGACGCGCAATCCGGCCGACGCGGCCGACCTCGTGCAGGAGACCTTCGTCAAGGCGTACGGATCGTGGGCGACGTTCTCGCAGGGCACGAACCTGAAGGCGTGGCTGTACCGCATCCTGACGAACACGTACATCAACATCTACCGCAAGAAGCAGCGCGAGCCGTTCCAGGGCACGATCGACGAGCTCGAGGACTGGCAGCTCGGCGGGGCGGAGTCCACGACCGCATCACGCAGTCGCTCGGCCGAGGCCGAGGCGATCGACCGGATGCCGGCATCCGTCGTCAAGGACGCGCTGCAGCAGGTGCCCGAGGACTTCCGCCTCGCCGTGTACCTGGCCGATGTCGAGGGGTTCTCCTACCAGGAGATCGCCGACATCATGAAGACGCCCATCGGCACCGTGATGAGCCGCCTGCACCGCGGCAGGCGCATGCTTCGGGAGCTGCTGGCTGACTATGCCGCCGAGCGAGGGATCGCCGCGGCCGGAACGAGGAGCACGAAATGACGGACTGCGGCTGTGAGAAGGCGCGTCGCGACCTGGAGGAGTACCTGCGCTCCGAGGTCTGCAAGACCTCCGAGGGCGAGATCCGCGAGCACCTGGACAACTGCCCGTCCTGCCGGGACGAGGCACTCGTCGCCACGACCCTGACAGAGGTCGTGGCGCGGGCATGCAAGGAGGCAGCTCCCGAGGAGCTGCGCGACCAGGTCCTCGCACGTCTGCGCACCGCCGCGGCGCACTGACCGGCCTGGTCGCCTCCGTGTCGGCGGAGGTCGATAGTCTGAGTCGGTGACCCTCATCGACGCGCGTTCCATCCCCGCAGACCCTCTGTCGGCCACCCGTCTCGAGGAGGCGGGGTTCGACTACCGGCTCGTGGGCATGGACGATCCGGTGGCGGCGGGCGCCTTCACCCAGGCCGTGAACCGCGGGTTCCTCGGTCCCGCTGCCACGGATGATGAGATCACCTGGACAGCCGAGACGTGGAAGGCCCGTCGCAACGTCGGCGTCTATGAGACCGGTGCCGCCGCGGACGCCCTGCCGGTCGCGACGTTGAACTCCTGGGTCGCTCCGGCGACTGTGCCGGGCGGACAGATCCCCATGTGGGCGATCAGCGTCGTCACTGTCGCGGCGACCCACCGTCGCCGTGGGATCGCGCGGAACCTTCTCGAGGGCGAGCTTCGCGCCGCCGTCGCTACCGGCGTGCCGATCGCCGGCCTGACCGTCAGCGAGGCGACCATCTACGGCCGCTACGGCTTCGGGGCGGCCATTCCTGCCGCGCGGATCGCGATCGACACGGGGCGTGCCGGATGGGCCGGCCCCCGCGAGGAGGGACGCCTCGAGTACGTCGCCGGCGAGCAGCTGGCGAGCGATCTCGGAGAGGTGCACGAGCGGTCCCGTGCGAACCGGTCGGGGCAGATCCCCGGTTGGGAGACGCGCTGGAAGACGATGGCCGGACTCGCCGCCGAGGAGGGCAAGAAGAACGCGGGGGCGCGCGGCGTGCGGTATCTCGACGCCGACGGCGAGCTCCGCGGCGTCATGGCGTATTCCATGGCCGACCAGCCGGGCACCTTCCGCAGCGTCCTGAAGATCGCACACCTCGCAGCCCAGACCGATGAGGCGATGCGCGCGCTGTGGGGCTTCGCCGTGAACCACGATCTGGTCACCCGCGTCGAGGTCGATCTGCGCCCGATCGATGACCCGATCGTGCACCTCGTGGCGGATCAGCGCGCCGTCGAGCTGACGGTCCACGACCATGGCTGGCTGCGCATCCTCGACGTGCCTGCCGCGCTGGAGGCGCGCCGGTACGAGGGTCCTGCAGAAGCGGTCGTGCAGGTCGAGGATCAGTACGGGTTCGCGGCGGGCACCTGGCAGGTCCGCATCGGCGCCGACGGCGTCGCCTCGGTGCTGCCCTCCGACGCGGACCCCGACGTCACGCTCGGGGTCGCCGACCTGTCCGCCGCCTATGCCGGGGGTGTGCCGTTGGCGCAGCTCGCGGCGGCCGGGCGGGTGCGCGGCGACGCGAGGGTCATCGGGGCTCTGAGCCGGGCGTTGCGATCCGGCCGAGCCCCGCTGCTCGGCATCTGGTACTGAGCGTCGGGGAAGCCGACCGGAGCGATACCGACGGTCTGCGGAGCAATCCGGACAATCCTCGTCCGCCGGTTCACGAGCGTGCCGGGATGTCGGATCCCGGCGCTAGCGTGAGCGGGTGAGCATCCGGGAACCTGCGCCGATCGCGACGCATCCTGCAGGACTCGTCGGCGGTCGTCTCGGCCTGCTGCCGGGGATCGCGCTGTACCTGGCCTCCGTGCTCGGCACCGGTCTGCTCGTGCTGCCCGGCCTCGCCGCGCAGACAGCGGGGCCGGCGAGCATCCTGTCGGTCGCGGCGGTGACGCTGCTCGCGATCCCGCTCGCGGGCGCTTTCGCCGCGCTGGCCGCCCGTCATCCCGATCCCGGCGGTGTCGCGGCCTACGCCCGCCGCACGCTCGGTCCCACAGCGGCCAGAGCAGCCGGCTACTGGTTCATGTTCGGCGTCGCCGCGGGCGGCTGCGTCGTCGCGCTCCTCGGGGCACGCTACGTGGCCACCGTCCTCGGCATCGACGAGGCGGCCGTCCCCGTGATCGCCCTCGGCTGGGAGGTCGGCACGCACATCTCGGGCGAGTTCCGCCGGCCGCGTCGCACCATCCCCATCGCCACAACGGTCACCCTGGTGCTCTCCGGCGCCGGTTACCTGGTGCTGCAGATCGTCACCGTCGGCGCTCTCGGCCCACGAGCCGGGGAGGGCGACGTCGTGCTCCTCGACCTCGCCCGCGCAGGCGACCTGCCTGGTGCGCCGATGCTGATCGGCGCGGCGGCGGGCATCGTCGCCCTGGGCGTGATGAACGTGTATCTCGCCGCGTTCGCGAAGCTGGGCGCCTCCCTGGCATCCGCCGGCGACCTGCCGGGCTGGTTCGCGAAAGGGGTCGAGAACGGCCGGGTACCACGCCGTGCCCTGCTGCTCACCGGCTTCGTCGTCATGCTGTACTTCTGCGCGGCGCTGGCCACAGGGGGTCAACTGCAGCCGTTCATCCTGATCCACACCGCGAGCATGGTCGCGATCTATGTGATCGGCATGATCGCCGCCGTCAGGCTGCTGCCGAGAGGGACCGCCGGGCACCGGTTCGCCGTGGTCGCGGTGGTGCTCACCACCCTGCTGCTGCCGCTGGCCGGCATCGCGCTGGTGGTTCCCCTGTTGCTCGCGGCCGCCGCCGTCGTCGTCTCGGTCGTGCGCCGACGGCGCGGCGCCTGAGACGACGGATGCCGCCCCTCAGGAGGAGCGGCATCCGTCTTCGCGATATGCGGATCAGTTCAGGGTGAGCGCGGCCTTCAGCAGCTCGGCCTGCTCGACGGCGTGCACCTTCGAGGAGCCGGTCGCGGGCGACGCCGACGCCGGACGGCTCACCGCGCGGAACTGGCGCGGACCGGGCACATCAGCGAACGCGAGGGCCAGGAACGGCCAGGCGCCCTGGTTCTCCGGCTCCTCCTGCACCCACACCAGCTCGGCGTTCGGGTAGCTGTCGGTGATCGCCTTGAGCTCGTCGATCGGAGTCGGGTACAGCTGCTCGAGCCGGACCAGAGCGACCTCGGGGTTCGGGTTCTTGTCGAGCTCGCTGCGCAGGTCCCAGTGCACCTTTCCGGAGTGCACCAGCACGCGCTTCACGGCGGCGCGGTCGAGCTGACGCGCGTCGTCGATGACCGGCTCGAATCGGCCCTGCGTGAAGTCCTCCACCGCGCTGGTCGCGCCGCGCAGACGCAGCATGGCCTTCGGGGTGAAGACGATCAGCGGCTTGCGCGGACGGGCATAGGCCTGACGACGCAGCAGGTGGAAGTACGAGGCGGGCGTCGAGGGACGCGCCACGGTCATGTTCTCCTGCGCGCACAGCTGCAGGAAGCGCTCCATGCGCGCGGAGGAGTGGTCCGGGCCCTGACCCTCGTAGCCGTGCGGCAGCAGCAGGGTGACGCTGGACTGCTGGCCCCACTTCTGCTCGGCTGCCGAGATGTACTCGTCGATGACGGACTGCGCACCGTTGACGAAGTCGCCGAACTGCGCCTCCCAGAGCACGAGCGCCTCGGTGTCCTCGACCGAGTAGCCGTACTCGAAGCCGAGTGCGGCGTACTCGCTGAGCAGCGAGTCGTAGACGAAGAAACGGCCCTGGCTGTCGGACAGGTTCGTCAGCGGCAGCCACTCCTGGCCGTTCTGGCGGTCGTGCAGCACGGCGTGACGCTGCACGAACGTGCCGCGACGCGAGTCCTGACCGGCCAGGCGGACCGGGGTGCCCTCGAGCAGCAGCGAGCCGAACGCGAGCAGCTCGCCGAAGCCCCAGTCGATGCCGCCGGAACGGCTCATCTCGACGCGCTTGTCGAGTGCCTGCTGCAGCTTCGGGTGCACGGTGAAGCCCTCGGGCTTGTTCGCGTGGGCGTCGCCGATGAGGCGGATGATCTCATCGGAGACCCCGGTGACCTCGGGAGCGCCGACCCGGTCGTCGACCGGGGTGAGCTCCGGGGCGATCGGTGTGGCGCCGGTCTCCGCGGCGTGCGTCTCGGCGAACGCGATCTCCAGTCGGTTCTGGAAGTCGGCCTTCGCCTCGTCGTACTCCTCCTCGGTGATATCGCCTCGTCCGACGAGGGCCTCGGTGTACAGCTTGCGCACCGAGCGCTTGGCCTGGATGAGGTCGGTCATCAGCGGCTGGGTCATCGACGGGTCGTCGCCCTCGTTGTGACCGCGGCGGCGGTAGCAGACCAGGTCGACCACGACGTCGCGGTGGAACCGCTCGCGATACTCGAACGCGAGCTGTGCGACGTGGATGACGGCCTCGGGGTCGTCGCCGTTCACGTGGAAGATCGGCGCCTGGATGGTCTTGGCGACGTCCGTCGCGTAGACGGACGTGCGCGAGTCGTTCGGCAGGGTGGTGAACCCGACCTGGTTGTTGACCACGACGTGCACGGTGCCGCCGGTGCGGTAGCCGCGCAGCTGCGACATCTGCAGGGTTTCCACGACCACACCCTGGCCGGCGAACGCGGCGTCTCCGTGCACCAGGATCGGAAGCCAGGCGAAGGTGCCGATCGGCTTGCGGTCCTGCTTCGCGCGGACGATGCCCTCGAGCACGCCGTCGACGGTCTCCAGGTGAGACGGGTTGGCCGCCAGGTACACCGGCAGCTCGTCGCCGTCCTCGGACACGAAGGTGCCCTCGGTGCCGAGGTGGTACTTCACGTCGCCGGATCCGCGCTGGTTGCCCGGGGTAAGCGAACCCTCGAACTCGCGGAACACCTGGCCGTAGGTCTTGCCTGCGATGTTGGTGAGCACGTTCAGCCGGCCGCGGTGGGCCATGCCGATCGCGGCGCCGTCGAGCCCGGCGGCCGCCGCACCCTGCAGGATCTCGTCCAGCAGCGGGATGAGCGACTCGGCGCCCTCGAGCGAGAACCGCTTCTGGCCGACGAACTTCGTCTGCAGGAACGTCTCGAACGCCTCGCCCTCGTTCAGCTTTCGGAGCACCCTGAGCTGCTCGTCGTGGCCGGGCTTGACGTACTTGACCTCGAGCTTCTCCTGGAACCACCGGCGCTGCTCCGGGTCCTGGATGTGCATGTACTCGATGCCGACGGTGCGGCAGTACGAGTCGCGCAGCACGCCGAGGATGTCGCGCAGCTTCATCTGGCGCTTGCCGCCGAAACCACCGGTCACGAACTCGCGGTCCAGGTCCCAGAACGTCAGGCCGTGGTTCTCGATCTCGAGGTCGGGGTGGGTGCGCTGCACGTACTCCAGCGGGTCGATGTCGGCCATGAGGTGGCCGCGCACGCGGAAGGAGTTGATGAGCTCCTGCACGCGAGCCTGCTTGTCGACGCGCTCGGCCAGGTCGACGGCGATGTCGGAGTTCCAGCGGATCGGCGCGTACGGGATGCGCAGCGCCGCGAAGATGTCGTCGTAGAAGCCGCGCTGCCCGATGAGCAGCTCGTGCACCTTCTTGAGGAACTCGCCGGAGCCTGCGCCCTGGATGACACGGTGGTCGTAGGTGCTGGTCAGCGTGATGGTCTTGCCGATGCCGAGCTCGGCGAGCGTCTTCTCGCTGGAGCCCTGGAACTCGGCGGGGTACTCGAGGGCGCCGGCGCCGATGATGCAGCCCTGGCCCTTCATCAGACGCGGCACCGAGTGGACGGTGCCGATACCGCCGGGGTTGGTGAGCGAGACGGTCGTGCCGGCGAAGTCCGCCGCGGTGAGCTTGTTGCCGCGGGCGCGGGACACGAGGTCCTCGTACGCGGAGAGGTACTCGTGGAAGCTCATCGTGTCGGCGCGCTTGATGCTCGGCACGAGCAGCGCGCGCGTGCCATCCGGCTTGGGGATGTCGATCGCGATACCGAGGTTGACGTGCGCGGGCGCCACGACCGACGGCTTGCCGTCGACCTCGGCGTAGAACACGTTCTGGCTGGGGAACTCCTTGAGCGTCTGGATGAGCGCCCAGCCGATGAGGTGCGTGAAGCTGATCTTGCCGCCGCGGGTGCGCGCCATGTGGTTGTTGACCACGATGCGGTTGTCGATCATGAGCTTGGCCGGGACGGTGCGCACGCTGGTCGCCGTCGGGACCGAGAGCGACTGGTCCATGTTCGCCGCGAGGGTCTTCGGCATGCCGCGCAGCGGCGTGACCGTGTCCTCATCGACGGCGGGCGCATCTTCCGCGGCCTTGGCCTGCGGCTTGGGCGCCTGTGCCGGAACGGGTGCCTGCCTCGCGGGCTTCGCCGTCGTGCGCGCGACCGGCTGTGCGCCGATCACGGGGATGGGCGCCGTCACGGGAGCCGTCGTGGTGGGCACGGGCGCCGCGGCAGCGGCATCCGGCTGGTAGTTCTCCAGGATCGGCCACCACTCCTTGTCGACGGAGTTGCGGTCCTTCTTGAACTGCTCGTAGAGCTCGTCCACGAGCCACGAATTGGCTCCGAACCCCCCGTCGCCGCCGACGCCGGTCACCTGGTTCGCCACGCTCGATCGCCCTCTTTCATCGCTGAATGTCTGATGCGCGGATCAGGGCAGACCCGCACACGTTACGGGGTTCAAGCCTAATGCCATTCCCTGCGTGAACGCATGATCGGAGACCGCCGCCGCGCCGCCTCAGCCGGTACCGTTGACCACATGGAGTTTGCAGGCGAACGGCCCATGGTCGACCTCACGTATTCGGACGTGTTCCTGGTGCCGCGGCGCTCGGACATCACCAGCCGGCTGCAGGTGGATCTGGCGCCCTCGGACGGCACCCCGGCGACCATCCCGCTGGTCGCCTCGAACATGAACTCGGTGACCGGACCTCGACTGGCCGCGGCCCTCGCCAGGCGCGGCGGACTCGGCGTGCTGCCGCAGGACCTGCCGCTGCAGGAGCTCGACGCGGCGATCCGCTGGGTCAAGCGCCAGCCGGTGCGCTGGGACACCGCGCTCGTGCTCCCGCCTTCGGCGACCGTCGCCGATGCGCTGCGGCTGCTTCCGCCGACCGAGGGGCACGGGATCGTCGTCGCGCCTCCGTCAGGGGACGACCGTCTGGGCATCGAGCAGATCTCCGGCATCCTTCCTGCGACCCGCCTCGCGACCGCGCTGCCGGATGCCGCACTCGGCGACCTCGTGCACGCGCACGCCCCTGCGATCGACGCCGAGACCGTGGGGGAGGGGCGGGCGGCCTTCGACGCCGTCGATGCGCTGGACGCCGAGATGGCGCTCGTGATCGACCACGGGCACCTGGTGGGGACGCTCAGCCGTCGCACGGCGCTGCGCTCGAACCTGTACCGCCCCGCCGTAGACGCCGCAGGGCGCCTCGCGGTCGCCGCGGCGGTCGGCATCAACGGCGACGTCGCGGAGAAGGCGAAGGCGCTCGCGTCCGCGGGCGTGGATGTGCTGGTGGTCGACACCGCCCACGGGCACCAGGAGGGGATGCTGCGTGCGCTCTCCGTGGTGGCGGGGCTGGGCCTCGGCATCCCGATCGTCGCGGGCAACATCGTCACCGCCGACGGGGTCTCGGATCTCGTGGCGGCCGGTGCTTCGATCCTCAAGGTGGGCGTCGGGCCCGGTGCGATGTGCACGACGCGCATGATGACCGCGGTCGGACGCCCGCAGTTCTCCGCCGTGCTCGAGACCGCAGAGGCGGCCCGCCAGGTCGGTGCGCACGTCTGGGCCGACGGGGGAGTGCGCTACCCGCGCGACGTCGCCCTCGCGCTCGCCGCCGGTGCGGCATCCGTCATGGTCGGCTCCTGGTTCGCCGGCACCATCGAGGCGCCGGGCGAGCTGCAGCACGACGCCGAGGGGCGGGTGTTCAAGGAGTCCTGGGGCATGGCCTCGACGAAGGCCGTGCAGGCCAGGTTCGGCCGCCTCGACTCCTACGAGCGGGCGCGCAAGGAGCTGTTCGCCGAGGGGATCTCCTCGTCGAGGATCTACCTCGACCCGCTGCGCCCCGGCATCGAGGACCTGCTCGACATGATCACCTCCGGCATCCGCTCGTCGTTCACCTACGCGGGAGCGGCCACCGTGCCAGAGTTCCACGAGCGCGCGCTGGTCGGCCTGCAGTCCGCCGCCGGCTACGAGGAGGGCAAGGCGCTGCCGGTCAGCTGGTGAACGGGCACGAGCACAGCCGGAGTCTGTAGAATCGTGCGCACAATGGACGACCCTCCTTCTTGCAGTCCCTCGCCCCACCGCCCGCTCCTCCTCTCGGAGGGGATCAGTTGATGGATTACATCCTGTTGGGCGTGGGGCTCCTCCTCACGATCGGCACCGGCCTGTTCGTGGCCAGCGAGTTCTCCCTGGTCAATCTCGACCGCGCAGAGCTCGAGGCGCGGCAGGCCCGTGGCGAGACGCGCCTCGGACTCACCATCCGGGCGCTGAAGATCACCTCCACGCACCTGTCGTCGGCGCAGCTGGGCATCACTCTGACCACGCTGCTGACCGGTTACACGATGGAGCCGGCGATCTCGAACCTGCTCGCTCCCGTGCTCACCGGCTGGGGCGTTCCCGAGGCCGCGGTGCGGCCGATCGCGGTCGTGGTGGCGATGGTCTTCGCCACGCTGCTGTCGATGATCCTCGGCGAACTCGTGCCGAAGAACTTCGCTCTCGCTCTGCCGCTGGCCACCGCGAAACTCGTGATCCCGTTCCAGACGGCCTTCACCGCGGTGTTCAAACCCGCCATCGTGGTGCTCAACGGCAGCGCGAACGCGGTGCTGCGGTCGATGGGGGTCGAGCCCAAGGAGGAGCTCTCCGGCGCGCGCAGCGCGGAGGAGCTGTCCTCGCTGGTGCGACGCTCCGCCAGCGCGGGCGTGCTCGAGGAGGACACCGCGACCCTGCTCGACCGCAGTCTGACGTTCGCCCGCCTCACCGCCGGCGACATCATGACCGCGCGGCCGAGCATGCATGCGCTCGCGGCATCCGACAGCGCCGACGACGTGATCCAACTCGCCCGGCGCACCGGACACAGTCGGTTCCCCGTGTTCGGAGACGACCTCGACGACATCACCGGCATCGTCCATCTGAAGGCCGCGGTCGGAGTGCCGCGCGAGCGGCGCGCCGAAGTGCCTGTCGGCGCCTTGTCGACCGAGCCGCTGCGTGTGCCCGAGACCGTGCACCTCGACGCCCTGATCGCCGAGCTGCGCGCCAAGGGGTACCAGCTGGCGATCGTCGTCGACGAGTACGGCGGCACGGCGGGCCTCGTGACGCTGGAGGATCTCGTGGAGGAGATCGTCGGCGAGGTCTCGGATGAGCACGACCGCACGCGCGCCGGTATCGTCCGCCGCCAGGACTCCATCACCTTCCCCGGCGAGCTGCGCCCCGACGAACTGCTCGCGCGGACCGGTATCGCCGTCCCCGAGGGCGACGTCTACGACACCGTCGCCGGATTCGTCATGAGTCTGCTTGAGCGGGTTCCCGTCGTCGGCGACGAGGTGCGCACCGACCACGGCGTGCTGCATGTCGTGCGCATGGACGGGCGCCGCATCGATCGCCTTCGCTTCACGCCCGACCCGGTGTCCGATGAGCAGGAGGACGAGCGATGAGCGATTGGGCTGGACTGGTCTGGCTGGTCGTGCTGCTGCTCGGCAACGCCTTCTTCGTCGGTGCGGAGTTCGCCGTGATCTCCGCACGCCGATCGCAGATCGAGCCGCTCGCCGAGAAGGGATCGCGGCCGGCGAAGACCGCGCTGTTCGCGATGGAGCACGCGACGCTCATGCTCGCCACTTCGCAGCTGGGCATCACGATCTGCTCGCTGCTGATCCTGAACGTCTCCGAGCCGGCGATCCATCACCTGCTCGCCGTGCCGATGGAGGCGCTGGGCTGGACGGCCGCGGTGGTCGACGTCACGGCTTTCGTCATCACGCTGGTGCTGGTCTCGTTCCTGCACGTGGTGTTCGGCGAGATGGTGCCGAAGAACCTCGCGTTCTCGCTGCCTGACCGCGCCGTACTGCTGCTCGCGACGCCGCTGGTATGGGTCTCGAAGCTCTTCATGCCGGTGATCTGGTTCCTCAACGCCGCGGCCAACGGCGTGCTGCGCCTGTTCCGGGTGGAGCCGAAGAACGAGGCGGCCTCGACCTTCACCCTCGACGAGGTGGCCACGATCGTGGACCAGTCCCGTCGGGAGGGGGTCCTGACCGACAACGCGGGCACCGTGGCCGCCGTCGTCGAGTTCACCGACAAGAAGGCGCGCGACGTCGCCGTGGCACTGGGCGACCTGGTCACCCTGCCGCAGCACACGACGCCCGACGAGATCGAGCGTGCCGTGGCCCGTTACGGATTCTCGCGCTATGTGATCGTCGACGACGAGGGCCAGCCCGCCGGTTACGTCCACCTCAAGGACGTACTGCGTGCCGCCGAGGGGCCGGATGCCGCAGAGCGTGCCACCGTGCCGGTGCCTGCGAAGCGGATCCACCACATGGTCCCCGTGCAGGAGGACACCGACCTCGAGGATGCGCTGACGGCGATGCGCCGCGCCGGACGGCACCTGGCACGGGTGCGCGACCGCAACGGAGAGACCACCGCGGTGCTGTTCCTGGAGGACATCATCGAGGAGCTCGTCGGAGAGGTGCAGGACGCCACACGTCGCGGCCACGGCCGCTGACTCCTGATGCCGCCGGCGCTTCGCCGGCGGCATCAGGATGCGGGATCAGTGCCAGCGGGCGCGCTGGTACTGCGGCGGCCAGGCGATGTCGGCGCCGAGTTGATGCGCTGCCCGCAGGCCGAAATGCGGGTCGCGCAGCCACTCGCGGCCGGCGAACACGGCGTCGGCCGCTCCCGTCGCGAGGACCTGCTCGGCCTGCTCGGCCACGGTGATCAGGCCGACCGCGGTGGTGGCGACGCGTCCGCCCTGCCGCACGGTCTCGGCCAGCGGCACCTGGTAGCCCGGATACAGCTCGATCTGCTGATGCAGCACCAGCCCGCCGCTGGAAACGTCGATGAGGTCGGCGCCGTGTTCGATCGCCCAGCCGCCGACGAGAGCGGCCTCCTCAGGGACGAATCCGCCCTCGGCGTGGTCGGTCGCCGAGATGCGCACCAACAGCGGGACGCCCTCTCCCGACACCTCTCGCACCGCGTCGATGACACGCAGCAGCAGCCGGGCCCGGTTCTCCAGGCTGCCGCCGTATTCATCGTCGCGATGATTGGAGAGCGGCGAGAGGAACTGGTGCAGCAGGTAACCGTGCGCGCCGTGCACCTCGAGCACCTCGAAGCCGGCATCCAGCGCTCGGCGCGCCGCGTCGGCGAACCCGGTGACGACGGCGTCGATGCCCGCTGCATCCAGTGCCGTGGGCTCGGCGAAGCCCTCGAAGGCGATCGCCGACGGCGCGACCGTCTGCCAGCCGCCCTCCGAGGCGGGTACCGAGCCGCGCTCGTCGGCCCATGGCCACCACGTCGACGCCTTGCGGCCGGCGTGTGCGAGCTGGATGCCGGCGTGTGCGCCGCGATCCCGGATGCTGCGCACGATCGGCGCCCACGCATCGCGCTGCGCGTCGTTCCAGAGTCCGGTGTCGTGCGGAGAGATCCGGCCCTCCGGCACCACGGCTGTCGCTTCGGCGACGATCAGCCCGGCGCCGCCGTCCGCGAACTGCGGCAGGTGCACGTGATGCCAGTCTCCCGGCATGCCGTCCACGGCCGAGTACATGCACATCGGCGACACCCACAGCCGGTTGCGCAGGGTGACGGAACGGAGGGTCATGGGGGAGAACAGCAGGCTCACGCTCCGAACCTATCGCTGTCCGGACCGCGCGCTAACGTGGAGTCATGCGTGAGTGGACCGGTGCGGATGCGGCGCGCTTCCTGCGCGCACCCGGTGCCGACGACGACAAGCGCTCCCGCGGTGTCGTCGCCCTGCGCACGGGATCGGCCAGGTACCCCGGCGCCGCGGTGCTCGGCGTCGAGGGCGCCTGGCGGATCGGATGCGGATTCGTGCGCTACGCCGGACCCGCGATCGACATCGTGCTCGCACGCCGCCCCGAGACGGTGATCGGCGCGGACGCCGGCGCACACGTGGACGCCTGGGTCATCGGCTCCGGCACCGACGGCGGCTCTCGCGTCGGCGGCGCCGGGCGAGGGGTCCCCGCCGTCACCGACGCCGTGCCGCTGCCTGGCGCACCCCGCGCGGACGCCGGCCCGTCCGCGGTGTCGGCGCGCGGGTACGACGAGGAGCGCGCCCTGCGCGGCATCCTCGCCGGGGAGGCGCCGGTCGTGGTGGATGCCGGAGCGCTCGACCTCGTCCGCGAGGGAACCGCGCCGATGGTCATCACGCCGCACGCAGGGGAGTTCGCCCGACTGCGTGAGCGGCTCGAGCTGCAGAACGATGCCCGGGGCGATGCTGCGGGACGTGCCGCGCAGGCGGCGGAGGTCGCGTCGCTGCTGTCCTGCACCGTGCTGCTGAAGGGGGCGCGCACACTCGTCTGCGCGCCCGACGGCGAGGCGATCGTGATCGCGAACGCACCGGGCTGGCTGGCGACGGCGGGTTCGGGAGACGTGCTGGGCGGTGCGCTCGGCGCCCTCCTCGCCGCCAACCCCGATGCCGCGCCCGCCGAGGTCGCGGCATCGGCTGCGTGGCTGCACGGCCGGGCGGCGACGATCGCCGCGGGCGCCGAAGGCGGCGCGGTCGGGCATCCGATCGTCGCGCTGGAGGTCGCGGAAGCGCTGCCGTTCGCGGTGGCGGAGCTGCTCGCATGATGCGGGCTCGCCTCCGCCCGGGCACGATCGCGCTCTGGTCGACCTTCGTCCTCGTGCATGTGATCGTCGCGTGGTTCGGCTGGGTGCTGCCGAGTCAGCCGATGGGCGACGTCGTGCTGGTCTATCAGCCCTGGTCCCACTCCGCGCTCACCGGCGGGGCGATCGTGGGCGTCACCGAACCGTGGGTGTACCCGCAGCTCGCCCTCATCCCGATGATCCTCGCGCACCTGCTGGCGACGCCGCTGGTGGGGTCGCTGGGCGCGCTGGGCGCGTACCTCATCGCGTGGGCGGTGCTGGTCACCGTGCTCGACCTCGTCGGCTTCGCCGTGCTCGTCGGCCGTGGGCGCACGCATAGGCGCCGCGTCGCGGGATGGTTCTGGTGCGGCGCGCTGCTGCTGCTCGGGCCGATCGCGATGTACCGGCTCGACACCGTCACCGTGCCCCTCGCCGTCATCGGCGGGCTCTGGCTCGCCACCCGACCCGCGATCGGAGCCGCCCTGCTGACGGTGGGGGCCTGGATCAAGATCTGGCCCGCCGCACTCGTGCTGGCGGCCGTCATCGCCGTGAAGCAGCGGATGCGGATCCTGCTCACGGCGGCCGCGGTCACTGCAGGGATCGTCGTCCTGCTGTTCCTGCTCGGCGCCGACCGCGAGCTGTTCGGCTTCCTCGGCCAGCAGACCGGCCGCGGTCTGCAGATCGAAGCGGTCGCGGCGACCCCGTTCCTGTGGCTGGCGCTCGCAGGCAAGGCGTCGATCGCTTACAGCTTCGACATCCTCACGTTCCAGATCGAGGCACCGGGTGCCGACGTGATCTCGGCCGTACTCACTCCGCTGATGGTGCTCGCCGTGGTCTCGGTGGCCGTGCTCGGCGCGATGAAGGCAGCGCGTGGGGCGGCCTGGCAGAGGCTGTTCCCGCCGCTCGCACTGACGCTGGTGACCGTGCTGATCGTCACAAACAAGGTCGGATCGCCGCAGTTCCAGACCTGGCTGATCGCGCCGGTCATCCTCTGGGTGGTCCTGGACCGTGCCCGCGCAGCGACGCCGGCGCTGCTGGTGCTCGGTCTGTGCGCTCTCACCTTCCTCGTCTACCCGCTCTCCTATGACGCCCTGCTGCGGGCGGAGCCGCTGCCGGTGCTGCTGCTCAGTATCCGCAACATCCTGCTCGTCATCCTGGCCGCAGTCGGTGTCGCCTCGCTGCTGCGCGTGCCCGCCGAGGCTCGTTCCCGCTGATCATCAACAGAAGAGGTACTCCCATGCTCATCGCCTTCTCCGTCGCACCGAGCGGCGCACCCCGTGACGGGGCCGAGAACCCCGACGCCTCCGTGCACGGCGCGGTCGCCGCAGCCGTGCAGGTGGTCCGCGACTCAGGTCTGCCCAACCGCACCTCGTCGATGTTCACCGAGGTCGAGGGCGAGTGGGACGAGGTCATGGACGTCGTCAAGCGTGCCACGGAGGCGGTCATGCCGTTCGGCTCACGCGTCTCGCTGGTGCTGAAGGCCGACATCCGGCCGGGCCACAGCGGCGAGATCGATGGCAAGATCGAGCGGCTCGAGGCGGCGATCGAGGATGCCGCACAGCGCTGAGTTCGAGACCGGCCTGCCGGTGGCGGGCACCGCCGTCGTCCTGAGGGATGCACCGGAGGGGATGCAGGCGCTGCTGCTGCTCCGTCCGGACCGCGGGTCGTTCGCCGGTTCGTGGGTGTTCCCGGGCGGCAGGGTCGAGTCCGACGATCTCGGCGACGACGAGATCGAGCGGGCGCGAGCCGCTGCCGTGCGGGAGACCGCCGAGGAGGCCGGCATCCGCATCCGCGATCTCGTCACGATCTCGTGCTGGGAGCCGCCGCACGAGGTGCCCAAGCGCATCCGCACGTGGTTCTTCCTCGCCGAGGAGGACGGCGACGAGGTCCGCGTGAATCCCGGCGAGATCGAGCGGGCGGTCTGGACGACGCCGGAGGGCGCCCTCCGCCTGCAGGCCGAGGGCGAGCTGCTGCTCTGGCCGCCCACCTGGGTGACCCTGCACGGACTGCTGCCGCATCGCACGGTCGCCGACGCGCGTGCGGCCCTGGGTACGCCCGAGATGCGGCGCACGAGGATCCTCGAGACCGCCGACGGCCGGGTGTTCCTCTGGGAGGGCGACGAGCACCACCCCGAGCATCCGGGCGGCCCGGGCGCGCGCAACCGCATCGCGACCGGGCGCCTGCCCTGGACGTACGAGCGCGGCTGACCGCGGGCGGCCGTCAGATCAGCTCCAGCACCGGCCCTTCGTGCACCGCGCGATAGATCGTGTTGCGGATCGTGTTGGCCTCATCCGCGGTGAGGGTGCGATCGATCGGGCGCAGGATGATGCGCAGCAGCAGGTTCACCTGACCGAGCTCGGTCCCGAGGCGGGAGCGCGCTGTCTCGGGCAGATGCTCGTGCGCGGTGCGGCCGAGCACCTCGACGGACTCGACGACGTCCGCGTCGTCTCCGAGCGCGACTCGGACGCGGTCGCCGAGCGTCTCCTCGTCGTGCTCGGCTCCCAGGACCACGGAGATGTCGCGCCGGACGGCGGGCAGAGGAGAGACGTGCTTCCAGGGCTCGAGATCGAGCATCTGGGTGGCGATCCGCGGGTCCGAGGCACGGAGGTAGCGGATGTCGGGGATGCCCTTGCGCAGCATCAGCGCGCGTTCCAGTCCCATTCCGAGAGCGAGACCGGACCACCGGGTCGGGTCCAGTCCCGACCCGCGCAGCACGTCGGGATGGATGCGCCCGCACTCGGCGAGTTCGAGCCATTCTCCGTCGTGGAGCACGTCTATCTGACGCCCGCCCACCGTGTAGGGATGCACCACGTCGGTCGTCTTCCACTCGGCGCCGGGGAGCACGGCGTCCACCAGGCTGCCGATCATCGTGAGCATGTCCTGGTCGGTGATGTCCTGAGCGCTGCGGATGCGCCAGAGGTCGACCTGATGCGGCTCTCCGACGTGGGTGCGATCGACGGCGTCGCGCCGGTAGACGAGGCCGGGCGCCACGATCAGCTCGTCGACCTCGTCTCGGCCGGCGTAGTCCTCGAGTGCCGTCGGGAGCTCGGCGCTCATGTGGCTGCGCAGCATCACGGTGGGACTGACGTAGCGGGTGTAGCGGCGCGCCCGGGTGACGTCGCCGCGGTCGTAGCCGAGGCGGTCGTAGTTCTCACGCACCGCCACGACAGGGGAGTTGCGCACACAGCGCACGGTGCTTCCCCATCCGGCCGTCAGGGCGGAGACGACGGAATCGAGGAGCGTCTGCAGGGCGTGGGCGCCCTGGGCCGGGTCGGTGAGATCGCGCATCTCCAGAGCGCGGCTGAGCTGGGCAGGGGTGAGATGGTCGGCGTGCGACATGGGAGGTCTCCAGGAAGAAAGGGCTGGCGAAGGATGAGAGCTTCCCCCGGCCCACCCGCGGAGACCCGGTGCGCTACGAGCGCGCGTCGACGGCCCCGCGGCCATGAGGCCGGGGGCGCGGAAATCGCTGCTGCTGTTCGAGCACGGGACCAGCCTAGTCCTCGAGCAGGCGGCGCAGGTGCCTGCCCACGTCATCGGTCTCGATGAGGAAGCCGTCGTGGCCGAAGTCGCTGGTCAGCACCACGGCGCCGTCGTCGATCGTGTTCGGGATGCTGCGCGCGATGCGCTGCTGCCCGTCGACGGGGAACAGCCGGTCGGAGTCGATGCCGAGCACCAGCGTCTTCGCGGTGACGCGGTGCAGGGCCTCTTCGACGCCGCCACGATCACGGCCCACATCGTGCGAGTTCATCGCCTCGACCAGCGTCAGGTAGCTGTTCGCGTCGAAGCGGCGGGTGAACTTGTTGCCGTGGAAGTCGAGATACGACTCCACAGCGAACCTTCCACCGCGACCCAGCGGCGACAGGTCGGACTGCCACGAGCGCTGGAACCGCTGGTTCAGCTCGATCGGGCTGCGGTAGTTCAGCAGGGCCATGCGACGGGCGAGCGCCAGGCCGCGGTGCGGCCCGTCGCCGAGTGCGGCGTCGTAGTACTCGCCGCCGTCGAAGCGCGGGTCCATCCGCACGGTCTCGAGCTGCACGAAGTTCAGGGCCAGCTGATCCGCGGTGGTCACCGGGGGAGAGGACAGCACCGCGAGCCGCTCGACGCGGGACGGATGGGTCACCGCCCACTCCAGGGCGTGCATCCCGCCCATCGACCCGCCGATCACGGCCGCCCAGCGCTCGATGCCCAGCGCATCCGCGAGCCTGACCTGCGCGGCGACCTGGTCGCGGATCGTCAGATAGGGGAATCGGGACGCCCATTCGCGCCCGCTCGGCGCGATGCTCGCGGGGCCGGTCGATCCCTGGCATCCGCCCAGCATGTTCGGAGCGATGACGAACCACTCGTCGGTGTCGATCGGGCCGCCGGCATCGACGACATCGCCCCACCAGCCGCCGGTGGGATGCCCAGGGCCCGCGGCACCGCGCACATGGCTGTCGCCGGTGAGGGCGTGCAGGACGAGGATCGCGTTGTCGCGGGCGGCGTTCAGCTCGCCCCACGACTCCCAGGCGAGGCGGATGGCGGGCAGCTCCGCGCCGTTCTCGGTGCGGAAGGCGCCGAGGTCGGTGAACCGCCGGCCCCCGGCCGGGTCTCCGTCGCGCCAGGCGCCGGTGACCGGCGGGCGGGCGCGCATCATGCTGGACTGCGCTTCGGTCACACGCCGCGAGGGCACCGTGTCTGCCGAGATCGTCTGCCAGTCCATGCATCCATTCTTCCGTGAGATCGGGTACGAGGGTGGCACGTTACGCACTGCGGATGCCGCGGAGCGTGCGCTGGGCATCGACGTCCCTGCGCTCGCCCCTGGACGCGCGGACACCCCGGACCTGACGGTCCGGGGTGTCCGCTGCCTTCGGAGGAGGCGTCAGGCTCGCGCGGCCTCGGTCACACGGCGCGCGGCGGCGAGAGCCTGGTCGAGATCGGCCCTGAGGTCCTCGAGGTTCTCGAGGCCCACCGACAGGCGCACCAGACCGGGCGTGACACCGGCGGTGAGCTGCTGCTCCGGGGTGAGCTGAGCGTGGGTCGTCGAGGCGGGGTGGATGACGAGCGAGCGCACGTCGCCGATGTTCGCGAGGTGGCTGAAAAGGGTCAGGCTGTTCACGAACTCGCGCCCGGCCTCCACGCCGCCCTTGAGCTCGAACGAGAGCACGGCGCCGACGCCCTTGGGGGCGTACTTGTTCGCCGTGGCGTACCAGGGCGAGGACGGCAGGCCCGAGTAGTTCACGCTGGCGACGTCGTCGTGGTTCCCGAGCCACTCGGCGATCTCCTGCGCGTTCTGCACGTGGCGCTCGACACGCAGCGACAGGGTCTCCACGCCCTGGATGAGGTTCCAGGCGCTCTGCGGGGCGATCGCCGACCCGAGGTCGCGCAGCAGCTGCACGCGGGCCTTGATGATGTAGGCGAGCGAGTCGCCGACCGCCGCGGTGTACGAGGCGCCGTGGTACGAGGGGTCCGGCACGGTGAGCCCCGGGAACTTGTCCACGTTCTTCGACCACTCGAACTTGCCGCCGTCGATGACGACGCCGCCGATGGTGGTCCCGTGGCCGCCGAGGAACTTGGTCACCGAGTGCACGACGATGTCGGCGCCGTGCTCGAAGGGGCGGATCAGGTAGGGAGTGGCGATCGTGTTGTCGACGATCAGCGGCACGCCGTTCTCGTGGGCGACATCGGCGACCGCGCGGATGTCGAGCACATTGATCTGCGGGTTGCCGATGGTCTCCGCGAACAGCAGCTTGGTGTTCGGGCGCACCGCGCGTCGCCATTCCTCGATGTCGTCCTGGTTCTCGACGAAGGTGACCTCGATGCCGAGCTTGGCGAGCGTGTACTTGAACAGGTTGTAGGTGCCGCCGTAGATCGAGCTCGAGGCGACGAAGTGGTCGCCTGCCTCGGCGATGTTCAGGATGGCGAAGGTCGACGCGGCCTGTCCGCTGGAGAGCACCAGTGCACCGGTGCCGCCCTCGAGCGCGGCGAGGCGCTGCTCGAGCACATCCTGGGTGGGGTTCTGGATGCGGGTGTAGATGTTGCCGAACTCGGCCAGGGCGAACAGGTTCGCGGCATGGTCGGCGTTGTCGAAGACATATGACGTGGTCTGGTAGATCGGCGTCGCACGTGCCTTGGTGACGGGGTCGGGTGCGGCACCGGAGTGGATCTGCTTGGTCTCGAAACGCCAGTTGTCTGCTGCGGACATGAGGTTCCCCCAGGGTGGAATCGGGATCTTTCGGGCGGATGCCTTGCAGCGAGGCTACGGAAGAACGGCGGTTGTCAACAAGGAACGGGAAATGTGACGTAACAACCGGCCCGTCCGGATCGTCGTACGGTTGAGGCATGGTGAACAGACGTGCGGTGGTGACCGGTGCGAGCACCGGTATCGGTGAGGCGACGGTGCGGGCGCTGCGCGCCTCGGGATGGGATGTCGTCGGGGTCGCCCGGCGAGCGGAGCGGCTGGAGGCGCTCGCCGCCGAGACCGGCTCGACGGCCTTCGCTGCCGACCTCACGGATGCCGCGCAGATCGATGCGCTCAGGGAGCACCTCGCCGACACCGGCCCGGTGCATGCCCTCGTGCACGTCGCAGGCGGCGCCAGGGGCACCGACCGGGTCGAGGGCGGCTCCGCGGAGCAGTGGCGCTGGATGTACGAGTCGAACGTGATCGCGGCCCAGCAGCTCACCGCCGCGCTGCTGCCGCAGCTTCGGGCCGCGGCGGTGGACGGGCACGCCGACCTGCTGTTCGTCACCTCGGTGGCCGCTCGCGGCGCATATCCCGGCGGCGGCGGATACAACGCTGCCAAGGCAGCGGAGTCGATGATCCCGCAGGTGCTCCGTCTGGAGCTGAACGGCGAGCCGATCCGCATCACCGAGATCGCGCCGGGCATGGTGCACACCGAGGAGTTCACGCTGCGCCGCCTGGGCGGCGACGCTGTGGCGGCCGAGGCGGTGTACTCCGGCGTCGAAGCGCCGCTCGTCGCGGAGGACGTCGCCGACGTCGCCGCGTATGCGCTGAACGCCCCCGCGCACGTGAACCTCGACCTGATCGTGATCCGCCCGGTGGCGCAGGCCGCCTCGCACCTGCTGGCGCGGGGTCCGCTGCGTCCGCGGATCGAGGACCCGTCGTGAGCGTGCACCTCGTCGGCGGCGGATTCGGCCGCACCGCGTACGCGCCGTTCACCGCCGAGGCGCTCGCCGCGGCGCCGGAGGGAGCTGCCCCGGTCGTCGTAGTCGTCACCGTCCGCGAGGGCGGCGGCACGGGGCATGCCCGCGATCTGATCGATGCGATCACCGCCGACGGCTCCGCATCCCTCGACATCCGGCTCGTGGCGGTCTCCGAGACCGACGTGATCGACCCGGCCGTCTTCGACGGCGTGCACGCGATCGTGATCGGCGGCGGCCTGACCCCGGCGTACCACTCCGCGCTCGAGCCCAGTTTCGACCGCATCCGCACGGCCGTCGGGAACGGAACGCCGTACCTCGGCTTCTCGGCGGGCGCCATGATCGCGGCGGAACGTGCGATCCTCGGCGGGTGGCTGATCGGCGGGGTGCCCGTCGTGCCGGACGGCACGGCGGAGGACCTCGAGGAGGTCACCGTGGTCCCCGGCATCGGCCTCGTGGACGTGTCGGTGGACGTGCACGTCGCGCAGTGGGGCACCCTCACCCGCCTGATCGCCGCCACCGAGGCCGGAGCCGCCGACGGCGGCGTGGGCATCGACGAGAGCACGGCCCTCATCGCGGGAGCGGACGGGCTGCGGATCGCCGGTGAGGGCAGTGTCTGGCGCGTCTCGCCCGCCGAGGGCGGCGTCATCGTCTCCAGCGGCAGGGGTGCACTCTGATGCCCAGGACGCTCGCCGAGCTCGCCGCCGACGGGCAGCTCGATCCCGGCTGGGCCGAGGCTCTCGCGCCCGTGCAGCCGGTGATCACCGAACTCGGTGAACGCCTGCGCGGCGAGATGGCGGCCGGTCGCGGCTATCTGCCGGCGGGCGCGAACGTGCTGCGTGCTTTCCAGCGGCCGCTCGATGACGTCAAGGTGCTGATCACCGGTCAGGACCCTTATCCGACGCCGGGGCATCCGATCGGCCTGTCCTTCGCTGTGGACGCCGACGTGAGGCCGCTGCCGCGCAGCCTGGGGAACATCTACAAGGAGCGCCAGGAGGATCTCGGCCTTCCGCCCGCCCCGCACGGCGATCTCACGGCCTGGAGCGACCAGGGCGTGCTGCTGCTGAACCGGGTGCTGACCGTGCGGCCCGGCACCCCGGCGTCGCACCGCGGCTGGGGCTGGGAGCAGGTCACCGAGCTGGCGATCCGCGCGCTGGTCGCGCGGGACAGGCCGCTCGTCGCGATCCTGTGGGGTGCGGATGCCCGCAACCTGAAGCCCCTGCTGGGAGAGACGCCCGTCATCGAGTCGGCGCATCCGTCGCCCCTGTCGGCGAGCCGCGGATTCTTCGGCTCCCGGCCGTTCTCCCGAGCGAACGAGCTGCTCGCACAGCAGGGCGCCGATCCCGTCGACTGGCGCGTCGGGGGAGAGGCATGAGGGTCCGTCCGGTCGAGGAGCGCGATCTCCCCGGCATCCGCGCCGTCTACAACCACTACGTGCGCGAGTCCGTCGTCACCTTCGACGAGACGGAGTCGACCGACGAGGACTGGGCGGCGAAGGCCGCGCGGATCCGCGCGGCGGGCCTGCCGTTCCTGGTCGCCGAGACCGAGGAGGGCGAGCTGATCGGCTACGCGCTCGCGCAGCCGTGGTCGCCGAAGTCCGCCTACCGGTACACCGTCGAGAACTCGATCTATCTCGCCCCGGGCTCGGGCGGGCAGGGATACGGCTGGGCGCTGATGGCCCGGTTCCTCGACGCCTGCCGCCAAGCCGGGCTCCGCGAGGTGATCGCGGTGATCGTGGAGGGGGCGGATGCCTCGCTCGCCCTGCACCGCAAGGCCGGATTCACGGATGCCGGGGCGCTGCGGAACGTCGGCGAGAAGTTCGGGAAGGACCTCGGAGTGGTGTTCCTGCAGCTGTCGCTCAGGAGCCCGGGGTCTCCGGGATGACGGGGATCGCGGCGAGCAGCGCCTTCGTGTAATCCTCGCGCGGATGCAGCAGCACGGAGTCCACTGGCCCGTGCTCCACGATGCGCCCGTCCTTCATGACCGCCACGGTGTCGCTGAGGTTCTGCACCACTCCGATGTCGTGAGACACGAGGATGAGCGTGAGGTTCTCGGTCTTCTGCAGTTCCTCGAGAAGCTCGAGTATCTGAGCGCGCACCGTGACGTCGAGCGCGGAGAGCGGCTCGTCGCCGACGAGGATGCGGGGACGATGCGCGATCGCGCGCGCCAGCGCGATGCGCTGCCGCTGGCCGCCGGAGAACTCGTGCGGATGCCGGTCGGCCATGTCGGCATCCAAGCCGACCTGTTCCAGGACCTCGCGCACCCGCGCACGGTGATCGCCTTCGATGTCGAGGGCGCGCAGCGGCTCGGAGATGATCCGTCCCGCCGGCATCCGCGGGTCGAGCGAGGCGTACGGATCCTGGAACACCAGACCGGTCTGCCGCCGCAGCCAGTGCAGCGAGCGCGCGCTCGCCGCGGCATCCACGTCGCGGCCGTCGACCGTGACGCGTCCGCTCGTCGGACGGTCCAGCCCCAGCAGCAGCCGCACCAGGGTGGACTTCCCCGAACCGGATTCCCCGATCACGCCGAGCGACTCGCCTTCGGCGATGGACAGGTCGGTCGGATGCAGCGCGGTGTTCATGCGGGTGCGCTCGAACATCGTCTTCTTCGGCAGCCGGAACTCGCGGCTCAGGCCCTGCGCCTCGATCAGGCGTCCTGAGCTTGACGAAGGGTTCATGACGCACCGCCTTCCGGGCGCCACAGTGTCGCGGTGGCGTCGCGCAGCAGCCCCTGCGTGACGGGGGACCGCGGAGCGCTGAGCAGCGTGCCGACCGGGGCGTGCTCGACGACGCGGCCGTCCTCGAGCACGACGCCGCGGCTCGCCACCTGGGCGAGCACCGCGAGGTCGTGCGTGATGAAGACCAGCGACATCCCGCGCCCCTCGACCAGGGAGAGCAGCAGCTGCAGGATCTCGGCCTGGATCGTCACGTCGAGCGCGGTGGTCGGTTCGTCGGCGATCAGCAGACGCGGGTTCGAGGCCAGCGCCATCGCGATCGCGACGCGCTGCCGCTGCCCTCCGGAGAGCTGGTGCGGATACCTGTCGACGATGTTCTCCGGGGCGGGGAGCCGCACCTGCGTCGCGGCGGCGATCGCGCGCTCGCGAGCGGCCGCCTTCGACAGGCGCTCGTGGATGCGCACGGTCTCGGCGATCTGCCGGCCGACCGTGCGGATCGGGTTCAGTGCCGTGCGCGGTTCCTGGAAGACCATGCCGATCTGATCGCCGCGCAGCTCCGCCATCTGCCGGTCGCGCAGGCCGATCAGCTCGGTGCCGTTCCAGCGGATGCTGCCGCTCGCCGACGCCCCCTCGGGCAGCAGGCCCATCACCGCGAGCGCCGTCAGCGACTTGCCGGAGCCGGATTCCCCGATGAGTCCCAGCCGCTCGCCGTCCGCCACCTCGAAGGAGATGCCGTCCACGACCCTCCGGTCGTCGATCTCGATGACCAGGTCCTGCACGACCAGACTCATGACACCACCCCGGGGACGTGCGCCTCGGCGGCGCGGCGCTTCGTGCCGCGGGCGGAGAGCGTCGGATCGGTCGCCTCTCGCAGCGCATCGCCGAGCAGGTTGAGAGCCAGCACGGTCAGCGTGATCGCCAGTCCCGGCCAGAGCACCGACAGCGGGTGCACGCCGATGTAGCGCTGCAGATCGGCCAGCAGCAGTCCCCAGGACGGCTGCGAGACGGAGGCGCCGAAGCCCAGGTAGGACAGGCCCGCCTCGGCGAGCACGGCGACCGCCATCGACCAGGACAGCTGCACGATGAACACCGGGGCGACGTTGGGCAGCAGGTGCTGCACGAGGTTCTCCGCGGGTGTGAGCCCGTTCGCGCGGCCGGCGAGCACGAAGTCGCTCTGCTGCACACGGCGCAGTTCGGGCCGCGTGACACGGGCGATGTTCACGCCGAAGCCGATCCCGACGGAGATCACCACGACCCACAGCGAGCCGCCCCACACCGCGGAGATCATCATCGCGATCAGCAGCACGGGGAAGGCGATGAGGATGTCGACCAGCACCGCGACTGTCTCGCGCATCCAGCGTGCGGTCAGGGCGCCGAGGGCCGCGAGCGCGATGCCGGCGAGCGTCGCCACGACACCCGCTCCGACGCTGACGAACACCGTCGTCCTGGCGCCGGCCATGATCAGGCTGAGGATGTCGCGACCGGTTCCGTCTGTTCCGAGCAGGTGCGGCCAGCCCGGAGGGGCCCAGCGATCGCGGACGTCGCCGATCTGCGGGTCGAAGGGCGTCCAGAACAGCGAGACCAGCGCGGTCAGCGTGACGACGGCGACGACGATGACGGCGAACCGGCCGGTGCCGGAGGCCCAGAGGCGGGAGCGCCAGTTCATTCCGCCTCCCGCTGCCGAGGGTCGATCGCGTGATGCACGAGGTCGACCAGGAACCCGATGATGAGCACGAAGCCCGTCAGCACGAGCAGTTCGCTCTGCACCTTCACGAGGTCGCGCGTACCGACATCCGTCACCAGCATCCGCCCGATGCCCGGCAGCGTGAACAACTGCTCGATGACGACGGAGCCGACGATGATGCCGGCGACCTGCAGGCCCAGCACGGTGACGATCGAAAGACCCACCGCCGGGATGCCGTGCTGCACGAGCGCGCGACGCCGGGTGAGTCCCTTCGCCGCAGCGGTCCGCACGAAGTCCTGGCCGGCGGCCTGCAGGGTGGCGCTGCGCACGAAGCGCATGAGCATTGCGCCCTCGACGACGCCGATCGTGAGAGCGGGGAGGATGAGCGATTCGAACGCTTTGTCGGGCCGCGCCCAGCCCGCCACGGGGAAGCCCTGCGCGGGCAGCCAGTGCAGGCCGTGCGCGAAGACCAGCACCAGCAGCATCCCTGCCCAGATCACCGGCACGGCCGCGACGGCCTGCGCGGTGAAGTTCATGGCGGTGCCGCCGGCCCTGCCGCGCAGCATGGCCGACACGATGCCGAACGGCACCGCGATGAGCAGGGCGACCGTCAGCGACATCAGCCCGAGGGGCACGGTCACCTGCGCCTTCTGCGCCAGCTCGGCGCCCACCGACGCTCCGCTCAGCTGCGAGGTGCCGAGGTCGCCGCGCAGGATGCCGCCGATCCACTCCGCGTACTGTGCGGGCAGCGGGCGATCGAGGCCCAGCGACTCGCGGATCGCCGCGACCTGCGCCGGACTCGCCTGGGTGCCGGCGATCAGCTGCGCGACATCCCCGGGGAACACCCGCAGGGTGAGGAAGATCAGCACGCTCGACACGAGGAGCCCTGCGATCAGCAGGGCTCCTCGTGTGAGCGTGTACCGGAGCACGGCCGGCGTCAGTCCTCGGCGCGCGTGACGCCGAGCAGGTCGATGCGCGAGTTGATCGAGTCCTTCGGGAAGCCCTTCACGACCGGCAGCAGGGCGGTGAGCGTGGCGCCGTTGTACAGCCAGTCGGCGGCGTCGTCCTCGGACACGATCTTCGCCGCCTGTGCGAGCAGGTCGGCCGACTCGTCCGGGTCGAGTTCCGCCATCGCCTCGGCGTACAGCTGCTGCACCTCGGCGTTGTCGTAACCGAAGTAGTAGTCCGGGTTCGCCCAGTTGCCGAAGTCGCGCGGCTCGACGTGCAGCACGAAGCTCAGCTCGTAGTCGTGGTTCGTGTAGACGTCCTCGAGCCAGGTCGGGAACTCGACGCGGTTCACCTTCAGCGTGACACCGACCTTCGCGAAGTCGGAGATCAGCACCTGGGGCACGGTGGTGCCGTAGAACGTCGGGATCGTCAGCGTCAGGGTGAGATCCTTCTGGCCGGCCTCCTCGAGCAGCTCCTTCGCCTTCGCCGGGTCGTAGGGGACCTGCTCCGAGAGGTCCTGGTAACCGGGGTCGAGCTCGGGGATCGGGCCGAACATCGTCTCACCGGCGCCGACGGCCTCGACGAGCGCCTCGTGATCGATGGCCAGGCGCAGCGCCTCGCGCACCTTCTCGTCGTCCAGCGGCGCCTTCGCGTTGTTGAACGCCAGCGTGCCCTTGTCGGTGGTGCGACCGGTGGTGACCGTGAACTCGCCGGTCTCCTTCAGCTGCTCGACCAGGTTCGGGTCCACGGCGGTGAGCACGTCGAGCGTGCCGTCAAGGGCCGCGTTGACCCCGGCGGTGAAGTCGGGGATGTAGTGGAACACGACCTGCTTCACGCCCGCCTTGTCACCCCAGTACTCGTCGAAGCGCTCGAAGGTGATGCTGGCGCCCTTCGACCAGCTGCCGAGGGTGAACGGACCTGTGCCGTTCTCCGCCGTCTTGAGGTCGGTGGTGTCCCCGTTCTTGAAGACCAGGCCGGCCCGTCCGGTGAGGGAGAACAGGAAGTTCTGATTCGGCTCGGTGAGCACGATCTGCACGGTCTGCGGGTCGGTGGCCGTGACCGAAGCCACGCCCGCGAAATCGCCGTGGCCCTGCACGCTCTCGTCGGTCCGCACCGCCTCGTACGACGAGACCACGTCGGCGGAGGTCAGCGCCGTGCCGTCGTGGAACGTCACGCCCTCGTTCAGGGTGAAGGTGTAGGTCAGCCCGTCGGAGGACATCTCGTAGTCGCTGGCGAGGCGGTTCTCGATCTTGTTGTCCTGCGTGCGGGTGACCAGACCCTCGTAGATGTTGTCGAACAGGATCTGCTCGAGTGCCGCACCGCTGGTGTGCCGGATGTCGAGATTGGACGGCTCGAGCACGAGGCCGACGGACAGGCTCGCGTCCGGGTCGGGCTTGCCGTCCGATGTCGGCTTCGGCTCTGCCGTGCCGGTGCAGGCGCTGAGGGCGAGCGTGACGGCGGCCAGAGCGCCGATCAGCGCGAGGCGGGTGGGGCGTCGGAACATGTGCGGTCCTTTCAGACGGCAGTGCTGTGTGCGTGCGGAAGGGTCAACGTCGGGCGGCGTCGACGGATTCCGCGATGAGGGAGGCGAGGGCCGCGGGTGCGGTCTCCTGCACGTTGTGGGTCGCGTCGAGAGTGCGGATCGCGGCATCCGGTCGGCGGCTCCGGAACTCGGCCACGTCGTCGTCGGCGACGAATCCCCTGGTGGCGCGGACCAGAGTGAGTGGAGCGATCACGCCGGCCAGGTCGGCCCAGCTGCGATCGGATGCGAGGATCGCTGCGCCGGCATCCGGAGCAGTGCTGAGAGCTGCGCCGGCGAGATGCGCGAAGTGGTGCTTCCACTCCACGCGGCCGTCGTCGCGGACCCGCGTGTTCAGGAACACACCACGCTCGGTCTCGGGGCGAGTGCTGCCGAAGCCGAACGCCATCGCGCGATCGACGGCGTCGTCGACAGACGCGAAGTCCGTCTGCTGGTAGAACTCGCCGAGCACCGACGGGGCGGCGTCGCCGCGGACCCCGGCCGTGATGTCGACGATGACCAGGTCCCGCACGATCGCCGGGTGGCCGGCGGCCACCGCGACGGCGGTCAGCCCGCCGAGGGACTGCCCCACCAGCACCTGAGGAGCATCGGTCCAGGCGTCGAGCGCGAGAGCGACGTCGGCGGCGAGGGTCTGAGGGCTGTAGTCGAGGTCGTCGCGCCAGGAGGAGTCGCCGTGGCCGGCGAGGTCGATGGCGAGGGCGGGCCGCTGCAGGAGCAGCACCGTGGTGTCCCAGGTGTGCGCGTTCAGGCCCGCTCCGTGCAGCAGGGTCACCTCCGGGCTGCCGTCGCCGTAGCGGATGGCGCTGAGGGTGCGGCCGTCGGGCAGGGGGAGGGTGAGTCGTTCCGCGCTCGGCGCGGCGACGCCCAGAGCGGCGGCCTGACCGGGAAGGTAGCGGAACTCGCTGGTGTCGTTCTCCACGGCTGTATTCTCCTTCCTGGACAGCTTCCCGCGGAAATGCGAATGCAGATCGACAAGTCCAAGCGATCTGAATAGTGCGTAATGCAAAGGGTGGGCATCCTTGATTTGTCTATCTGTGTGCGGGATGGTGATGGCTCAGAGTTCATAGGATGGACGTATGAGCGTCCTCCAGATCCCCGGCGTCGCGAACATCCGCGACGTCGGAGGTATCGCGGCGGGCACTTCGCGGGTGCGCGAAGGCGTGCTCTTCCGCTCCGGCAACCTTGCGCACCTCACTCCCGAGGGGGACGGGATGCTGCGTGCGCGAGTGCGCAGGGTGATCGACCTGCGCGACGACGGCGAGGTCTCCGCGGAGCCCTCGATGCTGCGCGACGTGCCGACGACGCGGGTGCCGCTCTTCATCGGCTCCGTGGCATCGTTCTTCGCCGAGGATGTCAGCCTCGCCGGCATGTACCGGCACCTCGTCGACGATGCGACACCGCGGCTGATCGATGCCATCCGCGTGATCGCTGCGGGGGATCCGACGCTCGTGCACTGCACGGTGGGGAAGGACCGCACCGGGGTCACGGTCGCGCTCGCCCTCTCGGCGGTCGGCGCCGATCGCGAGCAGGTCGTCGCGGACTACGCGCTCACGGCCTCGCAGCTGCCCGAGGCGCGGACGCGCTCGGTCGTGCGCTACCTGCAGTCCAGGCATCCGGATGCCAGGAACGCGATCGACCTGGCGACGGCGTCGCCTGCGCCGGTGATGCGCGATCTGCTCGCCGGCATCGAGCGGCAGCACGGATCGGTTGCGCGCTATCTGCGCGAGGGCGGGCTGACGGATGCCGAACTCGATGCGCTCGGTCGCGCTCTCGTCGAATAGCCGCCTCCGCCATCCAGGTTAGGTAAGCCTTGGCTGGGTGCTATGATGGGTGAATCATGCGAACCACCCTCGACGCCGCCACTTCGCGGTCCCAGCGCCGCGAGGCCCGTCGTCGTTCGCATCACCTGGTCACGGCCGATGAGAACTCTCTGGCCGAACTCGAGCTGTTCATCGCGACCCTGCCGCTGTGCGCCTCGGGGCGTATCTTCATCGAGGTGCCCGACGCATCCGACATCGGCGAGATCTCCGCTCCGGGCCGGATGACGGTCACGTGGCTCGCCCGCAGCAGCCGCACCGGCGCCGCCGGCAGCGGCCGCCTCTGCGCCCCGGGACAGGCGCTTGCCCGCGCGACCTGCGCGTGGGCGGACGAGATGCTCTGCGGCGACCGGATCGAGACGCACGTCACCCTGCTCGGCGGATTTCTCGGCACGGCCGACATCGTCGAGCATCTGACCGATGCCGTCGGGATGGATGCCGCCGCGATCAGCGTTCCGGAGAACTACGGCCTGCTGACGCGCTGACGGCGCACGTACCCGCCGTCCTCGAGCCCCGCCTCGATCTCGAAGCGGTTGCGCAGCGCATCCCGCCCGGCGAACAGGTAGAGCACAGGCATGAGGAAGCCGTAGCGCAGCCACTGCGCCCTGTGCACGGCCTCGTGCCGCAGCACGGCCTCTCCGGGGGTGCGGTCGCCGGTGAGATAGCAGCCGCCCACGCACACGCCGCCCCTGGCGAACGTCCACTCCGGCATGCCGCGGAACACCCAGAGGCCGTTCCGGCGCTCGACGGGTCCGGTGCTCCACAGGGAGCCCCACACCCAGCCGACGGCCGTGCCCCACCAGTAGCCGACGCGGCTGATCGGGGAGCGCAGCAGGAACGACGGGATGCGGCGGTCGAAGCGCCGTCCGCGGGCGAGTGCCTCAGCAGCAGCCGGACGCCAGTCGTCCGTCACGCCAGAGCGCCGATCAGGCGCAGCACGGCGCCGAGGTCGTCGACCGCGGCGGCGGGGGTGCGCGGGGCGAACCCCGCGATCGTCGCGCCCGCGAGAGGGATCTCCTCACGGAGGCGCCGGATGGCCGCCGCGAGCTCGGTGGCGGAGACGCCGAACGGTGCGGCCTCGGAGACACCGGCGAACTCGGCGGGATCGATGACATCGACGTCGATGTGCACCCATACTCGCGAGGCACCGGTGGACCGGACGGCCTCGAGCACGGCATCCGCGCGTCCGAGGTCCTGCGGTCCGATCGTGGTGAGCCGGGCGAGCTCGCCTTCCTCTTCGCCATCGACGGCGCGGACGCCCACGGCGACCACGCGGTCGCGGCGTACCCCGGGGGAGAGCGCCAGCTGAGGTGCGCCCTCGCCGAGCACGGCACGCAGCGCCATGCCGGAGAACGCGCCGGAGGGTGAGCTGTCGGGGGAGTGCAGATCGGGATGCGCGTCGCACCACAGCACAGCGACATCCGAGGTGTCGGTGGCGGCGAGGGCCGCGACGGTCACGCTGCAGTCGCCGCCGATGACGACGGCGCCGTCGGTCCATGCATCCTGCAGGGCGGCGCGAACCCGCAGCAGCGAGCTGAGACGGTGTACGCCGCTGCCCAGTGATTCACCGGCCTCGAGCGGGACGTCCAGCGTCGTGGTCGAGGAGCGGGGGAGATCACCGGCGATGGCGGCGGCGCCGTCGGTGAGGAGCATTGCCCGGGCGGAGGGGGAGCCCTGCCACTGCGGGACGATCAGGAAGTCGGTCATGTCAGTCGGGGGATCGGGTGTACGGGGAAGCGGGTGGGTGCCGCTGCACGGCACCCACCCCTGGTGTCACTCGGCTTCGAGAGCCGCCTGCGGCTTCGGCGAACCGCCGGCCTTCAGCTCGGCCAGCCGCGCCTCGACCTCGGTGAGCTCACCGAGGTCTTCGAGGCTCTCGAACTGCGCGTCCAGCGTCGAGGCCGCGATCTCGGCCTTGCCCTGGGCGAGTGCCTCCTGGCGGCGGATCTTGTCCTCGAAGCGGCCCAGTTCGCTGGTGGGGTCGAGCACGTTGATCTGCTTGACAGCGTCCTGGACCTTGTTCTGGGCCTCGGCGACCTTGGCGCGCGCAAGCAGTTCGCTGCGCTTGCTCTTGAGCTGCTCGAGCTTGTCCTTCATGCCGTTCAAGCCGTTCTTCAGCTTGTCGACGATCTCGGTCTGCGCGGCGATCTGGGGCTCGGCCGCACGGGCCTCGCGCTCCTCACTGATCTGACGCTGCAGGGCGATCTTGGCGAGGCTGTCGAACTTGTCGGCGTCGGCGATGCTGCCCGCGGCGCGGAGCTCGTCGGCCTTGCGGCTGGCGGCGAGGGCCTTGTTGCCCCACTCCTTGGCGGCGCGCACGTCCTCTTCGTGGTCGCGCTCGAGCAGGCGCAGGTTGCCGATGGTCTCGGCGATCGCGGACTCGGCGTCGGCGATGTTGTTGGTGTAGTCGCGCACCAGCTGGTCGAGCATCTTCTGCGGGTCCTCGGCGGAGTCGAGGAGCGAGTTGATGTTCGCCTTCACCAGTGTGGAGATGCGCCCGAAGATGGATTCCTTGGCCATGGTGTGTTTCCTTTCGATACGGAAGGGTCTGTGGGTCGAGAACGAAGTCTGTGCAGGTTAGAAGCGGCCCCCGCTCGTGCCGGAGAAGCCGCCGCCGAAGCCGCCGGCCGAGAGACCGCCGCCCCCGCCGCCGAAGCCCCCGCCTCCGAAGCCGCCACCGCCGCCCCAGCCGCCTCCGCCGCGGTTGCCGCCGCCGAGCAGCTGGCCGATCAGCACGCCGCCGAGCACCGCGCCGAGGGTGTCGTTGCCGCCGCTACCGGTGCCGCCGCCCCAGGAGCCGGTGTCGTTCTGTGCGAGGCGCAGGGCCTCGGCCGCCATGCGGTCTGCGCGCTGCGCTAGGGCGAGCGCCTGCTGCGGGTCCGTGTCGGCGAGGCGACGCGCCTGGTCGCGGTTGGACTGCGCCTCGGCGAGTCGGGTGCGGGCGGTGGAGCTGATCGCCCCGCGCCGATTCAGGATGAAGCTCTCCGCGGTGGCGATCTGCACGTCGGCCCGCTCCAGCGCGCTGCCCAGCAGGCTCCGAGCGTGGGCGATTCTGGCCTGCTCATCACGCACCTGCTGCACGACCTGGTCGATGGCGGTGTTCGCGGCATCGAGCACACGCAGCGCGTCGATCGGGTTGCGGGCGCCGGTGCCGAGCAGCCGCTGCGCGTCGGCGAGGTGCTGCGTCGTCGACGCGATCGCCTGAGCGACGTACCCCTGCGTGTCCGGAAGCGCCCGCGCGGTCTGCAGGTCGCCCTGCAGCTCGGCGACCACGGCCGTGCCGCGCTCGTCAGCGGCCTTCAGATCGTTCGCGAGCTGCTCGACGGCGTCCTCCAGCTGGGTGGCCTGCTGGACCGCGCCCTCCGCGGCACGGATCGAGACCGCGGCATCCCCGGTGCGGCCGGCTGCGATCTGCTGGTCGGCGGCGGTGATCTGCGCGTCGGTGAACGCCATGCGCGAGCGGGCCTGAGCGGTGTTGTCCGCGACGGCGGAGATCGCCGCCGCGGCGTAGGTCGCGCCCAGCGCGGTGAAGATCTGATCGGCGCGGTCGATCTCGGCCCCCGCTGCGGCGCGCAGCCGGCGCACGTTCTCCAGGGCCGCGGGGGCGTTCTGCTCGAGCTCGCGCAGCTCATCGAACGCCGCCTTGCGCTCCTCGAGCGACTGCGTCGATTCGGAGCACAGTTGGATGATCGTCTGGTTCCAGGCGATCCGCTCCTGGTCGGAGTCGGGGATCTCGTCGTCGAGCTTCTGCTGCAGCGTGAACGCCTGGTCGAGGTCGGCTCGGGCGGTCTGCAGCGCCGCGACGAACTCGCCGATGGCGTCGTCGCCGAACTGCGCCCTGGCGTACTCCAGCTCCTGCTCGCTGGACTTCACGACGTCGTCGGTGCGCACCAGCGCGATCGACGCCTGCTGGGCAAGCTCCTCGAGCTGGGCCTCACGGGCGGCGCGTTCCGCGGCGCGCTTGCGGTTGCGACGCACGAGCAGGATGACGACGAGGATCACGACGGCCGCCAGCGCCAGGAGCCCGAACACCGTCCAGCCGCGCGCGGCGGCGGCCGGGCCATCGACCACGATCTCCTGCACCTCGTCGGCGGCGGCGTCGATCGCGCCCGCCCAGTCGTCCTGCCGCAGCGACGGGATCATGGCCTCGGTGACCCGTGCGCGATCGGCGACGGAGACCTCGCCGCCCTCGGTCCTCCCGCCCATCGCGAAGACCCGCGTGTCGGTCGCCACGGCGACAAGGTACTGATCGTTGTTCAGACCATTGCTCTCGGCCGCTCTGCTCACCCATTCGCTGTCGCTCGAAGGGTTCGTGAACTCCGGCACGAAGACGAAGAACAGCCCGACGCCGGTCTGCGCGTCGAGCGCGGTGAGACGGGCCTCGGCCGCGGCCTCATCCGCAGGGGTGAGGACATCACTGACGTCGGTCACGTACCGGCCGGGATCCAGCGGCGCAGGATCGGTGGCGGACGCGGATCCGGTGGCGAGCCCGGAGCCCAGGAGCGCGAGCAGCAGGCTCACCACGATCGTCCAGCGAGTCCGCATCCTGCTCCCTCCGCCCCGATGAGCACGCCCCACGGCACGAGTCTATGCACTGGCGCCGACGGAGCACAGCGGGCGGGCGCAATCGCCGTTCGCCCTGCGCGGAGCGGCGTCGGGCGACGCATACCCTTGAGGGCATGGAAGACCGGTACGGATCGGATGTGCTCGCCGCAGGCTGGCGCGAAAAGGGATTCAAGAAGTCGGCGGATGTCCCTGCGGAGGCCGATCTGGTGGTCGAGGTCGCCGACGACGGGTATTGCGGGGCGGTGATCCGCGTCGAGGCGGGCATGGTCGAGCTCGAGGACTGGAAGGGCCGCAGGAGGATGTTCCCGCTCGGCGCCGGCTTCCTCATCGACGGCGAGCCGGTGCGGCTGGTGCATCCCTCGGCGAAGTCGTCGGGCCCGCGGCGCACGGCGTCCGGCTCGTTCGCCGTGGCCGACAGCAGGGCGAGGACGGCCCTGCCCAGCCGCATCCTCGTCGAGGGCAGGCACGACGCGGAGCTCGTCGAGAAGGTGTGGGGCGACGACCTGCGGCACGAGGGCGTCGTCGTCGAATATCTGCAGGGCATCGACCTTCTCGACGAACTGCTCGCGGAGGCACCGCCCACCGCGCAGCGGCGCTACGGCGTGCTCGTCGACCACCTGGTGCCGGGGTCGAAGGAGACTCGCATGGTCGAACAGATCCTGCGCGGGCCGCACGGCGCGCACCTGAAGATCGTCGGTCATCCGTACATCGACGTCTGGCAGTGCGTGACGCCGGCCGCCCTCGGCATCCGCGCCTGGCCGGTGATCCCGAAGGGCACCGACTGGAAGACCGGCATCTGCCGGGCTTTCGGCTGGCCGGCGGAATCGCAGACCGACATCGCGCATGCGTGGAAGCGCATCCTGTCACGCGTGTCGACGTATCGCGACCTCGAGCCGTCGCTGCTGGGCAGGGTCGAGGAGCTCATCGACTTCGTGACGGAGCCCACGGGCCGCTGAGCCGGGCCGGTACCCTGGAGGGATGTCAGAACCCCGCACCTTCCGCGACGAACCGGTCTCGTTCGTCCGCCGCTCCGGTCGCATGTCGGAGGCGCAGGAGCGGGCGTTCGAGGAGCTCGCCCCGCACTACCTGCTCGACGTGCCCCGCGACGTCGCCTGGACGTCGGTGCACCCCGAAGCCCGGCTCGACCCGGCATCCGAATACGGTCGTGAGGCGCCGCTGATCGTCGAGGTCGGTTCGGGCCAGGGGCACGCGATCGTGCACGCTGCATCCTCTCGCCCCGACGACGACTTCCTCGCCGTCGAGGTGTTCCGTGCCGGCCTCGCCCGCACCATGCTCGACGCCGACAAGGCCGGCGCGCGCAACCTGCGCCTCGTCGAGGCCAACGCGCCCGAGGTGCTCTCGTCGTACCTGCCGGCCGGCGCGGCATCCGAGGTGTGGATCTTCTTCCCCGACCCGTGGCACAAGAAGCGTCACACCAAGCGCCGCCTGGTGCGCCCCGGCTTCCCGCAGACCGCCGCGCGGGCGCTCGCCGTCGGCGGGATGCTGCGCCTCGCGACCGACTGGGAGGACTACGCGCTGCAGATGCGCGAGGTGCTCGACGAGGCGCCCGAGTTCGAGCGCGCGTTCGAGGGGGAGTGGGCCGAGCGCTTCGACGGTCGCGTGATGACCGCTTTCGAGCGCAAGGGCATCGCGAAGGGCCGCGACATCCGCGACCTCGCCTACCGACGAGTGCAGTGACGCGCAGCGCCTGGCAGAGCCTCGGACCGGCCGCGCTCGTGTGTGCGGCGGCGCCGGCGTTCTTCGTGCTGGGCTGGACGGTCCTCGGCTGGGCGCTGCTGGCGGCCGGCGTGGGCATCGCGGCGCTCGTCGAGCGCAGGCGTGTCACCGCCGCCGAGCCGTCCCTGACCAGGGACCTCGCGCTGATCGGCCTCGGCATGCTCATCGTGCATTCGATCCCGCTGGCGGCGGAGCTCGACGACGGCGCGATGCTGCGCTTCACCCTGGCGCTCGGCGGGGCGGTCGTCGTTCCCTACTTGATCTCACGTTTCGTGTTCCGCGATCGGGCGATCTCGTTCCCGTGGCGCACCGGGAGGCGCTGGGCGCCGTGGCAGTGGGTCTGGCTGGTCGCGGTGATCGTCTTGGGCTGGCTGATCCTGCCGTTCTACTTCATCACCAGCGGGGTCTACCTGAACTGGCCGGTCGTCGACAGCCCGGAGCTCATCGGACGGCTGTTCCTCGGTGTCGGCGCCGTCGGCATCTGGGACGAGTTGTTCTTCATCTGCACGGTGTTCGCGCTGCTGCGCCGGCACCTGCCGGAAGCGGCGGCGAACGTGCTGCAGGCGGCGGTGTTCGTGTCGTTTCTCTGGGAGCTGGGCTACCGGGCGTGGGGGCCTGTGCTGACGATCCCGTTCGCTCTGCTGCAGGGCTGGATCTTCCTGCGCACCCACTCGCTCGCCTACGTGGTCACCGTGCATCTGCTCTTCGACGCGGTCGTGTTCGCGGTGCTCGTGCACGCGCACAACCCGGGGATGCTGCCGATCTTCCTGCTCTGACGGAGCCACCGCCCTCCGGCGGCTGAGAGGATTGATGCATGGACATCCGCACCGCGACCGCTGCCGCGCTGACCGATCAGGAGGTCCTCCGGCTGCGCGAGGACTTCCCGATCCTGCAGAGCGAGGTGAACGGGCATCCGCTCGTCTACCTCGATTCCGGAGCGACCTCGCAACGCCCCTTCGCGGTGCTCGACGCGGAGCGCGAGTTCGCCACGACGCTGAACGCCGCCGTGCACCGCGGCGCGCACACGCTCGCCGCCGAAGCGACCGTCGCCTTCGAGGACGCCAGGGCCGCCCTCGCGGAGTTCATCGGGGCCGACGAGAACGAGGTCGTCTGGACCTCGAACGCCACCGAGGCCGTGAACCTCGTCGCCTATTCGCTGTCGAACGCCTCCGCCGGACGCGGCGGCCCGGAGGCCGATCGTCTGCGCCTCGGGCCTGGTGACGAGATCGTCACCACCGAGATGGAGCACCACGCCAATCTCATCCCGTGGCAGGAGCTCGCGGCGCGCACCGGAGCGACCCTGCGCGTCGTGCCGCTCGACGACGACGGAGCGCTGCGCCTCGACGTCGCCGCCGAGCTGATCGGCGAACGCACCCGCCTGGTCGCCGTCACGCACGTCTCCAACGTGCTCGGCGTGATCAATCCGGTGGAGCAGCTGATCGCCGCGGCGCACGCCGTCGGCGCCCTCGTGCTGCTCGACGCCTGCCAGTCGGCGCCGCACCTGCCGCTGGACGTGCACGCGCTGGGCGTCGACTTCGCCGTGCTCTCCGGTCACAAGATGCTCGGCCCGACCGGCATCGGGGCCCTGTACGGCCGCCGCGAACTGCTCGAGATCATGCCGCCGTTCCTCACCGGCGGTTCGATGATCACCACCGTGACCGCCACCGAGGCCGAGTACCTGCCGCCGCCGCAGCGCTTCGAGGCCGGCACCCAACGGGTCTCGCAGGCGGTCGCGCTCGCCGCGGCCGTACGGTACCTGCAGGACGTCGGGATGCCGCGGATCGCCGCGCACGAGGCCGAGCTCGGCGCCCGGCTGGTGGCGGGACTGTCCGCGATCGACGGCGTCCGCGTGCTCGGCGCCGGCATCGACCTGCCCCGCGTGGGACTGGCGAGCTTCGACATCCCGGGCATCCACGCGCACGACGTCGGGCAGGTCCTCGACGACGCCGGCATCGCCGTGCGCGTCGGGCACCACTGCGCCCAGCCGCTGCATCGTCGCCTCGGCGTGACGTCGTCGACGCGCGCCAGCACATATCTGTACACGACGGGGGATGAGGTCGATCAGGTGATCGACGCGGTCGCCCGCACCATCGACTTCTTCCGGAGGGCATGATGGCCTCGTCCGACCTGCAGGGGCTCTACCAGGAGCTCATCATGGATCACTCCCGAGCTCCGCACGGCTACGGCCTGCGCCCGGCCGTGGCGGCGCAGTCGCATCAGCTGAACCCGACCTGCGGCGACGAGATCACTCTGCAGGTGCATGCCGCCCCAGACGGCACGATCGAGGCGATCGCCTGGGAGGGGCACGGATGCGCGATCTCACAGGCATCCGCGTCTCTGTTCGCGGAACTCGTCGAGGGGCTGCCCGTCGCCGACGTCGAGCACCGGATCGAGGTGTTCCGCGAGGCGATGCGCTCGCGCGGGAAGATCGAGCCCGACCCCGAGCTGCTCGGCGACGCCGCAGCGCTCGGCGGGGTCTCGAAGTACGTCGCCAGGGTGAAGTGCGCGATGCTCGCCTGGGTCGCCGCGGAGGATGCGCTGCGCAAGCTCGCCTGAGGCGGGTTCAGGAGAACTGCGTGACGGTCTGGAACATCTGCTCGTAGAACGACGGGAACACCGCGAGCATCCACACGATCGGTGTGAGGAACGTGGCGGCCATGATCGCGATGGCCGCCCACATCGGAGCCTGGCCGGTGCCCGCCTGGCGGCGTACCACGACGGATCGGCCGATCGGGTACACGGGGCTGAGGAAGTTCCACGCCCAGTGGAACCGGCGCTGATAGCCCAGCGCTCCGAGATCGCGGTGATCGAGGTAGGCGAAGAGGACTCCGGCTCCGTACAGCAGCAGGCTGACGAACGAGAGCAGCATCGTCCCCAGCATCATCCCGTTCGACCACGCGACCAGCCCCGACAGGTTCGCCGCGTCGGTGGCGTACGGATCGGTCGTCATCAGAGCGAACGACGACAGGTACTGCTGCATCAGCTGCTGCATGAGCACGAGCTGCACGACGGTGAGTGCGAGAGTGGCCAGGGGCACGGCGACGACCGCCCAGATCCACGGCGTGCTCGTTCGGGTTCCCTCGGGGACCTGGGGGTACGGCTGAGGAGCGGCAGGGGCCGGGGGAGATGCGGGCATCGTGCTCGCCGTCCAGACGGTGCCGTCCCACCAGCGCAGCATGCCTGGAGCGTCGTCCGGGTACCAGCCGGGAGGTGTGGGCGGGGCGTACGTCATGGGGGTCCTCTCGGTCGGCAGGCGTGAGCCCACGCTACCCGGTGCGGCGGACTCGCCCGCGGCAGTCAGGTCAGCTGGAGCGTCGTCAGGCAGGTGGGGGCGTCCGCGTCGGTCGAGAACTGCTGGCCGGCCTGGCGGCCGTCGTGCTCGACGGTGATCGTGCCCCGGATGTCGCGCGGCAGCCACAGCCCGACGAATCCGTTGTCGTTGGTGGTGTGCATCTCGTCCATCACGACGGAGCCGTCGGCGTCCGTGACGATCACACGGACATCGGTGTTCCGAAGCTCGCCGAGGCAGGTCGTGAGGCTGTGGAAGAAGCAGTCGTGGGTGCGATCGGCATAAGGGGCGACAGAGGCGTAGAAGAGATCCTCTGGCAGCGGCAGGGATGCCGTCCGTCCGGCGTCGTCCGAGAGTTCGAGGCGGTCGGGTCGCACAGCGGCGATGAGGTCCGTCGGGCGCTCGGCCACCGGCAGCGCATCGAGCCGGTCGACGACCGTGCGGGCGTCGAGGCCGTCCAGGTCGTGGTCTGCGAGCAGAGCGGATGACGCCGCCGAGGCATCCGGCGCGGTGTCGGTCACCGGCGCGGAGCATCCGGCGAGGAGCAGAGCGGCGAGTGCGGCGGAGGCGAGGGCAGGAGCGAGGCGGCGGGCGATCATTCCACGAACGTAACCGAATACCCTATGTGGGTATCGAGAAGCCATCGGACGCAGTGCTCCGGATTCGCACGCGTTGCCGTGCACCCCGCAGGGGCACCAGAATCGGGTCATGCTGATCGCCGGACTGATCCTCGCCGCGGCCGCCGCGGCGTTCCACGTGTTCATCTTCGTGCTGGAGTCGCTGCGCTGGACCGAGCCGGCGACGCGACGCATCTTCGGCGTGCGCTCCGCTGAGGACGCCGAGACCATGAAGCAGCTCGCCTTCAACCAGGGGTTCTACAACCTGTTCCTCGCAGTCGCGGCGCTCATCGGCGTGGTCCTCGTGATCGCCGGGCAACGAACGGCGGGGGTGACGCTGACGCTCGCCGGAACCGGCATGATGCTCGCCGCCGCACTGGTGCTGGTGCTCTCCGATCGCAGCAAACTGAGGGCGGCGGCGATGCAGGGCGGGCTTCCGCTGCTGGCGGTCGCGGCGCTGGCGATCGGGTGGGCATGAGCGGGCCCCGGTAACTGATAGGCTCGTCAGGTTCGCCTCCGTAGCTCAGCGGATAGAGCGCCGGTTTCCGGTACCGTAGGTCGCAGGTTCGATTCCTGTCGGGGGCACGAACGAGAAAGGCCGTCCTGCAGGACGGCCTTTTCGTTGACGTGGCTACTTGCCCGGCGCCACCGGCTGCACGGTCTCAGCGGGCTCCACCGCCACGGTCACCGGCGCAGCAGCCATCTCCCTCAGCGCGGCGGCGACCTTCTCGGCCAGGTACCGGTGCCCCTCGTTCGAGGGGTGATCCCTGCCGATGCCGGTGTCGATGATGCCGGCGTAGTTCTGCGGGGTGATCCATTCCTCCTGCACGGGGGAGATGTACCACCAGCCGCGCTGGGCGGCGAGCTCCTGCAGATCGCGATCGATGCGTGCGGTGGCCTTCTCCACGGGCAGCACCTGCGGAGCAGGCCCGAGCACCACGATCCGGGCATCCGGGTAGATGTCCGCGAGTCGATCCCAGGCGGCGTCGACCGCGGGGCGGTAGCCCGCCGCAGGCAGGCGTCGATCGTTGATCGACCCCTCGATCACGACGAGGTCGGGCTGCAGCAGCGGATCGAGCCCGTCGATGCGCGGTCCGTACGCGGGGCCGTCGAGACCGGGCTTCAGATAGCCGCTGCCGCGCACGCCGTCCACGATCGTCGTCCCGTCCATGAGATCGGCGAGCCGGTACGCGTAGCCGTCGGTCGGCGGCGTCGCCGCCGACCCGTAGGTCCACGAGTCGCCGAAGACGAGGATGCGGGGATGCTCGGGCAGCACCAGGGGAGCGGGCGCCTCGGCGTTCGCCGCACCCGACGCCGCGGACAGCGCCACGGGGTCGGGAGCCTGCGGGCGCAGCATCCCGAACCCGATCGACGCCGCCGTCACGAGGACGGCGGCGCCGATGAGGATCGCTCCGCGCAACGAGGTGCGTGGACGACGGGATGGCGGAGTCATGATCCGAGGATAAGCGCTCCGCCGGCTACTTGGACGTGCCCTGGGACACGGATCCCTGCAGCTGGCGCTGGAACAGGATGTAGACGATCAGCACCGGGATGATCGTGATCATCACCGCGGCGAACATCTGGCCGAAGTCCAGTGCGTAGCCCGCGGACGACGCGTAGGACGCCATGCCCTGCGAGAGCACGTAGTTGTCGCGGTTCGTGTTCAGCGAGATCGGGAGCAGGAACTGGTTCCACAGACCGAGGAAGTTCATGATCGCGATCGCCGCCATGCCCGGCTTGGCCATGGGCAGCATCACCTGGAAGAAGGTGCGCCACTCGCTGGCGCCGTCCACGTAGGCGGCCTCCTGGATCTCGTACGGCAGTGACTTGAAGAACGAGTACAGGAAGAACACCGTGAAGGGCAGAGCGAACGCCACATAGGTGATGATCAGGCCCGGCAGGGTGTTCAGCAGCTGCATGCCCTGCAGGATGAAGAACAGGGGCACGATGGCGAGGAACACCGGGAAGGTGAGCCCTGCCAGCATCAGGTAGTAGATGATCCGGCTGCCGGGGATCGAGAACCGGGCCAGCACATAGGCGCACATGGCGCCCAGGATCATCACCAGCACCAGCGAGCAGCCGACCACGATGACGGTGTTGACGAACATGCCGCCGAAGTTGTTGTCGACCCAGGCGCTGATGTAGTTGTCGAAGTTCCAGTTCTCCGGCAGCCCGAAGGGCGAGGCGAAGATCTCCTTGGTGGTCTTGAACGAGCCGATCAGGGTCCACACCATCGGCAGGATGACGATGACCGACCAGATCGCGAGGATGACGTGGGATGCTCCGCCGACGACCTTGTCACCGGTGGTCGACTTCGTCGTGTGGATCTCCTGCGGAGCGCCGGACTTCTTCTTGTCGATCGTGACAGCGGCGCGCGTGTCGGTGCTCATGCGCGTCCTCCTTCATCCTTGCCGCCGATCAGGCGGAACACGCCGATCACGAGGGCGGCGAACAGCAGGGTGATGACCGCGAGCACCACGCCCATGGCGGTGGCGAGGCCGAACTGGCCCTTCTCGAATGCGGTGCGGAACAGGTACTGGCTCATCACCAGGGTGCTGTTCGAGGGGCCGCCGGTGGAGTTCAGGCCGGCCATGTAGACGAAGGCGTCCAGGGCCAGGATCCCCAGGTAG
The DNA here is from genome assembly GCF_003387575.1 of Microbacterium bovistercoris. Classification (GTDB taxonomy): domain Bacteria; phylum Actinomycetota; class Actinomycetes; order Actinomycetales; family Microbacteriaceae; genus Microbacterium; species Microbacterium bovistercoris. Next base: position 83,815 of record NZ_QUAB01000033.1, read on the forward strand.
ATGTAGGCGGTCTGCACGTTGTCGCGCATCTGCGGAAGCAGGATGGAGGTCACGGTGCGGAACCGGCCTGCGCCGTCGATGCGGGCGGCTTCGAGGGTCTCGCCGGGGATGCCCTTGATCGCGGCGATGAACAGGATCATGTAGAACCCGACCATGCTCCAGACGATCACGAAGATCGTCGCTCCCATGGCGGTGGACTGCTCACCCAGCCAGGCCCACTGGTTGTTGTCGATGCCCAGGGCGCCCAGGACGCCGTTGAGCAGACCGGTGGGCGCGTAGATCATGCTCCACAGGATCGCGATGACGATGGCGGGGATGACGTACGGGAAGAACGACACCACCCGGTAGAAGCTCGAGCCGCGCAGTCCGCGGACGTTGCCGTGGCTCGGGCCGCCGACGGTGATCATGCTCGCGAAGATGAGGGCGATCACGATCGTGATCAGGGGCACCACCACGGCGAGCAGGATGTTGTTGCCCATCGCCTGCAGGAACGTGGGGTCGTTGAACAGCTTCACGAAGTTCTGCAGCCCGATGAACTGCATGTCCGGCGAGAAGCCGGTCCAGTTCGTCATCGAGTAGTACAGGGCCTGGACGAACGGCGAGATCACGAAGACCAGGAAGATCACCAGCGGAAGGACCAGGAACACCAGCAGGAACGATGCGTAGTCCCAGGTCAGCTTGCGAGGGAGCCCCGCTCGGGGCGCCCTGCGGCGCCCCGAGCGGGGTGCGGACACCGTGACGGTGTCCGCACCCTCGAGAGAGGGGATGGTGCTCACTTGATCTCGATCTTCTCGATGGAGGAGTCGTTCGCGATCTTGTCCACCAGCGCCTGCAGCTGCTTGGTGATCTCGGCGACCGTCATGTCGCCGGNTTGTCCACCAGCGCCTGCAGCTGCTTGGTGATCTCGGCGACCGTCATGTCGCCGGCGAGGAACGTGTTCCAGATCGGCAGCTGGTCGGAGTTCATGCCGTACAGGTTGGTCGACTTGATCGTGAACATGCCGGTCCCGGCGGCCGCGATCATCTCGACCTGCGACACCAGTGCCGTGGAGCCGAATCCGTCTTCGGGGACGATGTCCTTGACGACGGTCGGGGCGAGCTTCTCCTTGGAGAACGCGGTCGCGGACTCCTTCGAGAGCATCGTGCGGAGCAGCTCCTTGCCGCCGGCCGGGTTCTTGGCCTTCGACGGAACGATGAACGGCTCGCCGGCCTCGGCACGCATGTAGCCGGCAGGAGTCGTGGCGTTGTCGTCGAGAGGCATCTCGCGCACGCCCTTCATCTGGAAGTTGTCCGCGGTCTGCTTCTTCATCTCGTTCTCGATCCACGAGCCCGAGGGGTAGAGCAGCGCCTCCTGGTCGAGGCTCCACTGGGACTGCGCCTGCGTGAACTTCGTACCCGCACCGCCCGGCTTCATGTAGCCGGCCTGGATCAGGTCGTACAGCTCCGTGAGGATCGCCTGCAGGGTCGGGTGCGACCAGCAGCCCGGCTCCAGGTTCTCCAGCGGGAGGCGCACCTCGTCGCCGGACTGGATGACCGCGGAGTCGATGACGAGCGTCTGGTAGTACGTCGCCGCCTCCTGGCCCCAGAGGAAGAGGTACTTGCCCTTCTCCTTGGCTGCGGCGCCCAGAGCCTTGAGGTCCTTCCAGGTCTTCGGCGGCTCCCAGCCGTTCTCCTCGAACAGGCTGCCGGAGTACCAGACGCCGTAGGTCGTGAACACGTAGTTGATCGCGGCGAACTTGTCGCCGAACGTGCCCGGTGCCTTCACACCGTCGAACAGCGTGTCGCCGATCTTCTTGCCCTCGAGGTTCTCCGACTCCAGCACGTCGCTGAGGTCCTCGAGCTGATCGAGGATGGTGTTCCAGCCGATCGAGTTCGCACCGGAGTTGTCGATGAGGTCCGGCGGGTTGCCACCGACGAAGCGCGGCTGCAGCTCCTGTGCGATCTTCGTGGAGGACGAGACCTTGACGGTCACGCCGTCGAGGCCCTTGTTGCCCTCCATGATCTTGGCGGAGTTCTCGACGTAGTCCACTCCGTAGCCGCCGTCGAAGATGACCGCGTCGACCTTCGAGTTCGCTGCGACGCCGAAGGGGTTGTCAGCAGTGACCTCGCCCTTCTCGCCGCCGCCGGTGCTGCCGCCGGGTGCTGCGCACGAGGCGAGCGTCATGCCGAACGGGACCAGCGCCGCCGTGGCGATGGCTCCGCGCAGCAGGTTGCGGCGGCTGATGGAGGTGTTCTCGATTTCCATCTTGTGACTACCTTCCCTGGTGTTGGGGATGTGTGATTGTGGTGGCCTTGCGGCCCAGGGTATTCGTAACGTTGCCCTCTGCGGGTAACGATCCGGCGGCGTCAGGCGCCGCGACGGATCCGCCCTGCATAGAGCTCTTCCAGTGCGTGGTTGTGTTCGTCTCCTCCCGGGATGTTGGCAGAGATGTACATGGGCGGCTTCTGGCCTGTCTCGGCGATCTGCCGAGCGACGCCGAGAGTCAGCAGCTGCGCGATGAAGGCGGCCGTGATCGAGGAGATCGCGCCCGCACCGATGCCCTCGGCGACCTCGAGCGTGGAGTCGCCGTAGGGTGCGAGGTTGTCGATCACGACGTCGGCGACCTCGCTGAGGCGCTTGCCGCTCGGATGCTTCGGTTCGACCTTCGCGGTGTGGTCCAGGCTGGTCACCGCGATGACCGGGTGACCGTGCTCCTTCGCCCACAGCGCGACGCCCACGATCGACCCGTTCACGCCCGAGTTCGATGCGATCACGAAGACGTCGTGCTCGCCGACCGGCGTGAGCGCCATGAGCTCGTCCACGAGCCAGGGCTCGCGCTCCAGCGAACCGGTGAGGATGACGGCATCCCGGTCCCCGTGCAGCACCAGGTCGCGCAGTGCGATCTTGTTCGTGGGGATCAGTCCGCCTGCACGCCCGGCGATCTCCATCGCGAACGCCTCGGAGTGCCCGGTGCCGAACGCGTGGATCACGCCGCCGTCCTCGAGGGCGCGCGTGAGCAGCGCGACGGCGCCGTCCAGGCCGCCGCTGTCGGCGAGGGCGGTGATCCGCTCGAGTCGGGTGGTGGCCTCGCGCAGCAGGTCGGAGGGAGTGGCGGTCATCGGATCTCCTGGATTCCTCGGGGAAGGCGGACGGGGGTCGTGCGGCGAGGACGGCGCAGCGCGGCGACGGCTCTCGCGGTGTCGGTGAGGCGGGCGGTCGCCGTGGCGAAGTCCTGCTGGGCGACGAGCAGATAGAGCAGGTCGAGCACGAACATCTGCGAGTGCTTCACCGACAGGTCGTCGGGCCGCAGCTCGGGGACGTGGGCGGCGGTGGTGACGACGACATCGGCCAGGTCCGCGAGGGCGGACTGCGCGTCGTGGGTGATGGCGATCGTGAACGCACCCGAGACCGCTGCGCGCGAGAGCATCTGCACGGTGTCGACGGTGGTCCCCGTGCTCGAGATGCCGATCGCGACGCTGGTGCGGTCGCGCAGCGCGGCCGAGGCGAGGCCGTCATGGGCGGCCGTCCAGAGGTGCGCGTTCACGCCGATGCGGTAGAGACGGCCCTGCAGCGCGGCGGCCATGATGCCGCTGCCCCCGACGGCGTAGATGTCCAGATGGTCGCTGTTGGCGATCGCCTCGGCGGCGCGGGAGATCGCCGTCAGGTCCAGCCGGTCGGCGGTCGCCTCGAGAGCACGGCGGTGCGTCTCCATCAGCGTCTGCACGAGGACCTCCGGCGGGTCGTCGGGCGCGAGATCGCGGCGTGCGCGACGCGGGGACTCCGGAGCGACGCTGGCGCGCCCGATCTCAGACGCGACGCGCACGCGGAACTGCGTGTAGCCGTCGAATCCGATCAGCCGGCAGAACCGCGTGACGGTCGCCGCGGAGGTGCGTGCGCGCACGGCCAACTCGGTGATCGTGAGCTCGAGGGGAGCGTCCGGATGCTGCTCCACGACGTCGGCGACCCTGGCCATGGCGGACGGCATGCGTGAGCGTCCGGCGTCGATCCGGCGTGCGATGCTGACATCGTTGCCGGGTAGGGCCGTCCGTGGCACCATTGCCTCCAGTGAAAATCGCATACGTTTGGTAAGCGTCCTTCCGAAATCTATTCTCATTCCGTTCGAAGGTCAACGATGAACACGTCACAATCTGATCGCGGTGGTCTGATCGCCGGCATCGACGCCGGCGGGACGTCCACGAGGGCGACGCTCCTGACCACGGCCGCGGAGTGCCTCGGATACGGGAAGTCGGGGAGCGGCAACCCGACATCGGCCGGACAGGAGCTCGCCGGCCGCAGCATCGTGGACGCCGTCGCGCAGGCGCTCGCCGCGGGAGGGAAGGCGATCGACGAACTCGACCTCATCGTCGCCGCCGTGGCCGGTCACGGCGCCAGCGGTGAGGAGGGATGGCTGCTGCAGGCGCTGCGAGACGCGGGGTTCAGCGGCCGGCTGGTCTTCGAGTCCGACCTGCTCGCCCTGTACTTCTCGGGCACCGCGGCGCCGGACGGGTACGCGATCGTGTCCGGCACCGGAGCATCGGTGATCCGCTCCGAGGCGGGGCGGCTCGTGGGCACCGTGGACGGTCTGGGCTGGCTGCTCGGCGACCGCGGCAGCGGCTTCTGGATCGGCCACCGGGCCGCACTGGCGGCGGTGGAGGAACTCGACGGGCGCGGCGCGCCGACCGCACTCACCCCTGCCGTCCTCGAGGCACTCGAGATCATGCCCTCGGAATCACTGGGCTACGGGCGCCCTGCTCTGCTGGAGGCTTTGATCCGCCAGATCTACCGCGGGCGGCCGGTCGAGCTCGCGAGGCTGGCGCCACTGGTGTTCGCGGCATCCGGCGACCAGGTCGCACGCGGCATCCTGACCGAGGCGGGGGAGCTGCTCGCGCACTCGTTCGCCGCGGCGTACCAGGGCACAGGGCCGCTCGTGGTCGGTGGCAGCGTGCTGGCCCAGCCGGGCCTTCTCATCGACGTGTTCGCCGCCCGCGTCGCCGATCTCGATGCCGCCGTGGAACTGCTCCCGGCAGCCGACGGCGTGCTCGGCTCGGCTGTGCTCGCCCTGCGGCACGCGGGTGCCGAGGTGGATGCCGCCGGGCACGCACGGCTGGCCGAGTCCGTCGCCGCGGCGCGCGCCCGGTGACGCACAGGCGCACCGCGTAGAGTAGAAGGTCTATGAACCCGGAAACGCTCGCCCAGGAAATCCTCGCCGTCATCGCCCCGATCGCGGCGGCGCTGCGACCCGGGGAAGAGACCGATATCACGGCATCCGACATCGTTCTGGAGCGTCCGCGCAACCGGGACCACGGCGACTGGGCGTCGAACATCGCGATGCGTCTGGCCAAGAGGCTCGGCACCAATCCGCGCGAGCTCGCCCAGCAGATCGCCGACGGCCTCGTGAACGTCGACGGCATCGCCGCAGCAGACGTCGCGGGACCGGGGTTCGTCAACATCCGACTGGATGCCGCCGCCGCCGGGGCCCTGGCGAAGACGATCGTCGACGCGGGCGAGACCTACGGATCGAACGACTCCCAGGCCGGGCGCTCGATCAACATCGAGTTCGTCTCGGCCAACCCGACCGGTCCGCTGCACATCGGGCACACGCGCTGGGCCGCCCTCGGCGACGCGATCGCACGCCTTCTCGCGGCATCCGGTGCGAATGTGGCTCGGGAGTTCTACATCAACGACGCCGGCGCGCAGATGGAGCGCTTCGCCGCTTCGATCGTCGCGGCGGCGAAGGGCGAGCCGACCCCCGAGGGCGGGTACGTCGGGGGATACATCGCCGACCTCGCTCAGCGGGTCATCGCCGCGCGCCCCGACTTCACCGAACTGGCGGATCACGACCAGCTGCTGGTCGCTCGGGAGCTCGGATACGAGTACCAGCTCGCCGAGCAGCAGGCTTCGCTCGCCCAGTTCAACGTCGACTTCGACGTCTGGTTCTCGGAGCGCATCCTGCACGCCGACGGCGAGGACGGTGGCCCCAGCCTCGTCGACCAGGCGGTCGACCGGCTGCGCGAGCAGGGGCACGTCTTCGACGAGGAGGACGCCGTCTGGGTGCGCACCACGGACTTCGGCGACGACAAGGATCGTGTCATCCGCCGCTCCAACGGCGAGTACACGTATTTCGCTGCTGATGCCGCCTACTACCTCAACAAGGGCGACCGCGGTTTCGAGCACAAGATCTACCTGCTGGGAGCCGACCACCACGGCTACGTGCATCGCCTCAAGGCGCTTGCCGGGGCGGCGGGCGACGACCCCGAGAAGGACATCGAGGTGCTGATCGGGCAGCTCGTCTCGGTGGGCGGCGCGCGGCTGTCCAAGCGCGCGGGCAACATCATCGAGATGGACGACCTGCGTGAGTGGCTCGGCACCGACGCGCTGCGGTACTCGCTGGAGCGCTACCCCGCCGACTCACCGCTCGCGCTCGATCCCGAGCTGCTGCAGAAGCGCACCAACGACAACCCGGTGTTCTACGTGCAGTACGCGCACGCCCGCACACACAACGTGGCCCGCAATGCGGGGGATTCCGGTGTGGACCGCTCGGAGTTCGTACCCGAGACGCTGACCCACGAGACCGAGTCGGCGCTGCTGGGCGCACTGCAGGAGTTCCCGCGCCTCGTCGCGTTCGCCGCCGAAGTGCGCGAGCCGCACCGGATCGCGCGCTACCTCGAGGAGCTGGCCGGTCTCTACCACCGCTGGTACGACAACTGCCGCGTCATCCCGCAGGGCGACGACCCGATCGAGTCGGTGCACCGCACGCGGCTGTGGCTGAACGACGCCACCGGTGTCGTGCTGCGCAACGGCCTCCAGCTGCTCGGGGTCAGTGCGCCGGAGCGCATGTGAGCGACACCTCGGCGTACCCCACCCTGCCGCTGCCGGATGACCTCGCGCAGTCGGCTCCGCAGCCGAGGCGCCGCAGGCGCTGGCCGTGGGTGGTGCTCATCGTGGCGGTCCTGCTCGCGGCGCTGGCCGTGACCGCCGAACTCGTCGCGCGCGCCGTCGTGCCGAACGTGGTCCGCAGCGTCGTCGTCGACAACATGGGCCTGCCCGCGGATCAGCAGCTCGACGTGCAGACATACGGACTGCTGGTGCCGCAGCTGATCTCCGGCCGCCTGGGCAGGCTGGATCTTTCCAGCGACAGCGTCGAAGTCGGCGGCATCACCGGCGCCGTCGACGTCATGGCCACGGGAGTCCCGATCGGCGGCGGCGCGATCGGTCACGCCGAGGGGACGGTCACGATCCCCGAGGACCAGTTCGCCGGACTGGTGGAGAAGACCGACCTGCCGATCGACGATGTCGCCTTCGACGCACCGGATGTCACGGTCAGCGGCAGCGTGCCCGTGCTCGGGCTGTCGATCCCGGTCGCGCTCACCGTCACTCCCGGCGCGGATGCCGGTGAGCTGCTGCTCACCCCGGTGTCGGCGACTCTCGGCGGCATCGACCTCGACATCGCCCAGCTGGCCGACCGGCTCGGCGGGATCGGTTCCGGTCTCGCGCAGACGCAGCGGATCTGCATCGCCGACCAGCTGCCGGCAGGACTCACGCTCACGGGTCTGAAGATCGACGCAGACACGGCAGTCGCCGACGTCGACGTCGACGGCCGGATCACCGTCGATCCTTCGCTGCAGGAGAACGGAACCTGCCCCTGAGCGGAATCCGGTCAGGATTCTCCGCGCTCATCGGACACCGCGCGCTGCGCCTGACGCAGCGTCGATGTGGCCGCGATCACCTCCTGCTCGGCGCGGCGCAGTCGGTACTGCGCCAGCGTCTGCGCGCCGTGCCTGCTGCGCACCCGCTCGGTGCTCTCCTCTGCGGCGATCACGATGTAGGCCGTCGCGAGCAGGATCAGCTGCGTGGAGAGGTTGAGCCAGATCAGCAGCGCCAGCAGTGACGCGAACGAGGCCAGCAGCGGGTTCGCCTTCGCGCCGCTGACGAAGAGCCCGGAGAGCTCCTGAAGCACCAGCAGCCCGATCGCTCCACCGAGTGCGCCGCCCCAGAGCGCACGACGCGGAGCAGTCACGCCGGAGAGCGTGCGGAAGGCGGCGACGATCAGGACGGCGTTCAGGCCGAGGACGACGACCAGCGAGAGCACCCGCACCGACCAGAACACGGCATCGGAGTCCTCCGGCATGCCCACCGCGCGCGCAGACCAGCGCACGGCCAGGCGGCCGGCGAAGGTCAGCGCGGCAGCGGCGAGGAACGTCGCACCGATCACGATAGCCAGCAGCAGATTGCGTGCGGTCGCCCGCAGCCAGGGAGCATCCTCGGATGCTGTGCCCGAGATCGTGCGGATGGCGGCCCGCAGCGAGTTGATCCCGCCCATCGCCGCGCCGACCAGGCCGATCGCGGAGAGGACACCGGCGATGGTCAGGCCCGCGGGTGCCCGGATGCTGGACGGATCGACGATCCCGCCCTCGCCCCCCTCGGCGATCAGCCCCGGAAGAGCCGCGTCGACGGCGGAGACGACCGCGTTCCATGCCGCATCGTCTCCGGCCAGCCAGAGCGCCGCCATCGAGAACCCCAGCAGCACAGCGGCGAACACGGCGAACAGCGCACGGTAGGTGACCGCGTCGGCCAGCATCGGGCCGCGGCGTGCGAGATGCAGCAGCACGGCCCTCACGATGCGCAGCCGCAGGGCGGCGCGGATGAGCCCGTCCCGCAGTCCGGTGAGCCCGCCGGAGGCAGGAGGCGAGGATTTCGAGGGCGATTCGTCTTCCATCGGCGCCACCCTATCCGTGTCGCCGTCATGATGCGGAGGGCTTGACAGGCGAGTGCACGACCGTGCCCTAGAATCGGGGGAACCTCGCGGCGTGCGTCGTTCCGTCCGAGGATCCCTCCCACGATTGGTGACCTGCCCCGTGCATTCCGCCCCCACCGCGCTCGCCCCCGAATGGCTGGTCGTGCCCGACGATCCCGATGATCTCGCAGAGGGGGTGTGGCCGGAGTCCGCGCATCGCGACGCGGACGGAGCCCTCGTGCTCGGCGGCGTGCCCGTCGGCGATCTGGTCCGTTCGTACGGCACCCCCGTGCTGGTGATCGACGAGGGCGAGGTCCGCCGTCGCGCAACAGCCCTGCGCGACGCGTTCGAGAAGGCCGCGGCCACCCACGGCACGAGCGTTCGCATCTATTACGCGGGCAAGGCGTTCCTGTGCACCACCGTCGCGCGATGGATGGCAGAGGAGCGGCTGGGTGTCGACGTGTGCACGGGCGGCGAGCTGCAGGTCGCGCTCGGCGCAGCGGTCGAACCGTCCCGGATCGGCTTCCACGGCAACAACAAGTCGGTCGCCGAGCTCGAGCGCGCCGTCGAGGCCGGCGTCGGCACGATCATCATCGACAGCGCGATCGAGATCGAGCGCCTGGCGGCGATCACGGCACGTACCGGTGCGGTGCAGCGCGTGATGCTGCGGGTCAACAGCGGTGTGCACGCCGAGACGCACGACTTCCTCGCCACCGCGCACGAGGACCAGAAGTTCGGTCTCCCGCTGGCGGATGCCGCAGCCGTGGTGGCCCGCATCCGCGAGCTTCCCGGACTGGAGTTCGTCGGGCTGCACTGCCACATCGGATCGCAGATCTTCGGCAGCGCCGGCTTCCGCGAGTCGGCGTCGCGCCTGCTCGATCTGCACGCGGTGCTGCTCGCGGACGGACCCGTCCCGCAGCTGAATCTCGGCGGCGGATTCGGCATCGCCTACACACGGGTCGACGACCCCGCACCGGTCCGCGAGCTCGCAGAGGGCATCGTCGGCGCCATCGCGGAAGGGTGCGCGGCGCGGGGCATCGAGGTGCCCGCTCTGTCGTTCGAGCCTGGGCGATCGATCATCGGCAACGCAGGCGTCACGCTCTACGAGATCGGCACGATCAAGGACGTCGTCCTCGAAGGCGGCAGCCGCAGGTATCTCAGCGTGGACGGCGGGATGAGCGACAATGCGCGCACCGCGCTGTACGGCGCGCAGTTCTCGGCGCGGCTCGCCTCCCGCGACGGCGATGGAGAACCCGTGCTGTCGCGGGTCGTCGGCAAGCACTGCGAGTCCGGTGACATCGTCGTCGACCACGAGTATCTGCCCGCAGACGCCGCCCCGGGCGATCTGCTCGCTGTGCCGGCGACCGGCGCGTACTGCGCGCCGCTGTCGAACAACTACAACCACGTCCCGCGTCCACCGATCGTCGCCGTGCGCGACGGGGCGGCCAGAGTGATCGTGCGCGGTGAGACGGTCGCCGACCTGCTGTCGCGCGACGCCGGCATCTGGGAGCCCGAGTCCGGCTCCGAGACCTCGCAGACCTCCGAAGGAGAGAGATGACCGAGTACCGACGACTTCGAGTGGCGCTGCTGGGCGCCGGAGCCGTGGGATCCCAGGTGGCAGGACTCCTGCTGCGGCACGGTGATGAACTCGCCGATCGCGCGGGCGCCGAGCTCGAACTGGCCGGCATCGCCGTGCGCAACCTGGACGCACACCGTGACGTCGACCTTCCGCCGGAGCTGTTCACCACCGACGCCGAGGCGCTCATCACGGGTGCCGACATCGTGGTCGAGCTGATCGGCGGCATCGAGCCCGCCCGTGCGCACACCCTGCTCGCGCTGGGGTCCGGGGCCGACGTCGTGACCGCGAACAAAGCGCTGCTGGCCACGCACGGGCCGGAGGTGTTCGAGGCGGCCGATCGCGTCGGCGCCTCGGTCTACTACGAGGCCGCCGCCGCCGGTGCGATCCCGATCATCCGCCCGCTGCGCGACTCTCTCGCCGGCGACCGCGTCGTGCGGATCATGGGCATCGTCAACGGCACCACGAACTACATCCTCGATCGCATGGACACCGAGGGCGCCGACTTCGCCGACGTCCTCGCCGACGCCCAGCGTCTGGGATACGCCGAGGCCGACCCGACCGCCGACGTCGAGGGCTACGACGCCGCGCAGAAGGCCGCGATCCTGGCATCCCTCGCCTTCCACACCGCGGTGCCGCTCGAGACCGTGCACCGCGAGGGCATCACCGCCATCACCGCGGACATGATCGAGGAAGCGCGTGACGCCGGCTTCGTCATCAAGCTGCTCGCGGTGTGCGAGCGCCTCGTCGACGAGGGGGCGGAATCGATCTCGGTGCGGGTCTACCCGGCCCTCGTGCCGCGCTCGCACCCGCTCGCCTCGGTGCACGGCGCCAACAACGCCGTCTTCGTCGAGGCGGAGGCCGCGGGCCCCCTGATGTTCTACGGTGCGGGTGCGGGTGGCGTCCAGACCGCGTCGGCGGTGCTGGGCGACGTGGTCTCGGCCGCGCGCCGGCACATCGCCGGCGGTACGGGTGTGGGGGAGTCCACCAGGGCGAACCTGCCGATCGTGCCGATCGGCCACGTCACCACGCGCTATCAGATCACCCTCGAGGTGTCGGATGCACCGGGCGTGCTCGCCACGGTCGCAGGCCTGCTCAGCGAGGGCGGCGTGTCCGTGGCGACGGTGCTGCAGACGGTGGCCGAGCCGAACGGCGAGGAGGGCGGCACCGCCCGCCTCATCATCGGCACCCACCGCGCGGCTGACGAGGCGCTCAGCGCCACGGTCGACAGCCTCGCCGCCAGCGAGGTCGTCGAGCGCGTCGTGTCCGTGCTGCGCGTCGAAGGCGAGTGACCGTGAGCGTCACCGTCGTCCCCGCCGCCGAACCGACCGATCAGCCGGTGGGCGAGCCCGTCACCGGTGCCCTCCGCACCGTCGACATCACCGTCCCCGCGACCAGTGCCAACCTCGGACCGGGCTTCGACACCCTCGGCCTGGCGCTGAGCTTCTACGACCACCTGACCGTGTCGTCGTTCGACGACGACAGGCTGGAGATCATCGTGTCCGGCTCGGGCGCAGACGAGATCCCGACGGACGCCACGAATCTGGTCGTGCGCACGATCGCGCACGTCTTCGCCGATGCCGGCAGGCCGATGCCGGGGCTGCGCATCGTCGCCGACAACGGCGTTCCGCACGGCCGGGGGCTCGGCTCGTCCGGAGCGGCTGTCACCGCAGGAATCCTCGCGGCGAAGGGGCTGCTCGCCGGTGACGTCGAGTTCGACGACGACGCGCTGCTGCGCCTCGCGACGGAGCTCGAGGGTCACCCCGACAACGTCGCACCCGCACTGTTCGGCGGCCTGACGATCGCCTGGATCGGCGAGCGAGGGCCGGCCCACAAGAAGCTGCTCGTGCACCGTGGTGTGGCGCCGCTGGTGTTCGTCCCCGGGTTCACGATGTCGACCTCGCTGGCCCGCTCGCTGCAGCCGCCGCAGGTGCCGCGCGAGGATGCGGTGTTCAACGTGTCGCGCTCGGCGCTGCTGGTGGCGGCCCTCACGCAGAGCCCGGAGCTGCTCCTGGACGCCACGGCCGACCGGCTGCACCAGGACTATCGGGGACCGGCGATGCCCGAGACGCTGCGGCTGGTGCAGGCGCTGCGTCAGGCGGGCTTCGCCGCCGTCGTCTCGGGGGCCGGGCCCAGTGTGCTGGTGCTCGCGGACGGCCCCGGTCATCGCCAGGACGCCGTCGAACTGGCGGATTCCGTCACGGACACCCCGTGGACCGCGCACATGCTCGCCGTCGACGTGCGGGGTGGTACAGTAAGGAATCGAGCGGAGGGCTCCACGTAACTTCGTGAATCTGGCCCCATCGCACATCTGCGAGATCCGCACGTGTTCCCCGGTCTGAGAAGGAATCCGTTCCTTCGCGGTTCCGGCTGGCTGGCGTTCGTCGCCTGTGCGTGCAACGCGCTCAGCATCGCTGTGCGCTCAGGATTGCTCATTTCCCACGACATATGAGGGAGTACTCGTGGAGAACTTCTCCGAGACCCAGAACGACCAGGCGGCGCCGGTGAACGACGCCCCTGCATCCACTCCGGCCGCTGCCGAGGCACCGGCCGCCGAGGCGCCGCGCAAGCGGGCGCCTCGCCGCGCGACCACGGCGACCGCTGCCGCAAAGGCGGCGGAGAAGGCGGATGCCGCCGAGGCCGCGCCCGCCGCCGCTCCGGCGAGCGACGCCGCTGAGGCGCCCGTCGAGGCGCCCAAGGCGAAGCGCGCGACGCGCAGCCGTGCGAAGAAGGCGGATGCCACGCCCGAGGGCGACACCCTCGACATCGCAGTCGCCGCGGCCGAGCCGGCCGCCGAGGCACCCGCGACCGAGGCGCCCCCGAAGCGCGCCTCCTCGCGTCGCGCCTCGTCGAAGGCAGCGCCTGCCGCCGAGTCGGCCGAGACGGCAGAGCCGGTCGCGGAGAAGCCCGCCGCCGACAGCGAGAGCACCGAGGGCGAGACCACGAAGCCGGCCCGTCGCCGGGGCAAGAAGGCCGAGCAGCAGGCCGCCGAGGGCGAGACTGCGGCATCCGAGTCGTCCGACTCCGCTGCCTCGCAGGGCGAGAAGCCCGCCGAGCAGAACCCCGAGAACAAGGACTCCGGCGACGGCGAGGAGGGCACCGGCCGCGGCCGCACCCGCAACCGCAGCCGCAACCGTGGTCGTGGTCAGGGTGGCCAGAACGGCCAGGGCGGTCAGCAGGAGCAGCAGAGCTCGTCCGCCGAGGACGAACAGGGCAGCGGTCGTTCCCGTCAGCGCAACAAGCGCCGCGGCGGCAGCAACCAGACCACCGACGAGTTCGAGACCGAGATCGGTGAGGACGACGTGCTCATCCCGGTCGCCGGCATCCTCGATGTGCTCGACAACTACGCCTTCGTGCGCACCAGCGGCTACCTGCCCGGCCCGACGGATGTGTACGTCTCGCTCGGCCAGGTGAAGAAGTACAACCTGCGCAAGGGTGACGCCGTGGTGGGTGCCATCAAGCAGCCCCGCGAGGGCGAGCAGCAGGGCCGCCAGAAGTACAACGCCCTGGTGAAGGTCGACTCGATCAACGGGCTGTCCACCGACGACGCGGGCACCCGCGTCGAGTTCGGCAAGCTCACTCCGCTGTACCCGCAGGAGCGCCTGCGCCTGGAGACCGCGCCCGAGAAGCTGACCCAGCGGATCATCGACCTCGTCGCCCCGATCGGCAAGGGCCAGCGCGGTCTGATCGTCGCGCCCCCGAAGGCGGGCAAGACGATCGTGCTGCAGCAGATCGCGAACGCGATCGCGCACAACAACCCCGAGGTGCACCTCATGGTCGTTCTCGTGGACGAGCGTCCTGAAGAGGTCACCGACATGCAGCGATCGGTGAAGGGCGAGGTCATCGCCTCGACCTTCGACCGGCCCGCCGAGGATCACACCACGGTCGCCGAGCTGGCGATCGAGCGCGCCAAGCGCCTGGTCGAGCTGGGCCGCGACGTCGTCGTGCTGCTCGACTCGATCACCCGCCTCGGCCGCGCCTACAACGTGTCGACCCCGACCTCGGGCCGCGTGCTCACCGGCGGTGTGGACGCATCCGCGCTGTACCCGCCGAAGCGCTTCTTCGGCGCCGCGCGCAACATCGAGAACGGCGGGTCGCTGACCATCCTCGCCACCGCGCTGGTGGAGACCGGATCCAAGATGGACGAGGTCATCTTCGAGGAGTTCAAGGGCACCGGCAACAGCGAGCTGCGCCTGTCGCGTGCGCTGGCCGACAAGCGCATCTTCCCCGCGGTCGACGTCAACGCGTCGAGCACGCGCCGCGAGGAGATGCTGCTCTCGCCCGACGAGGTCAAGATCACCTGGAAGCTGCGTCGCGCGCTCGCGGGTCTCGACCCGCAGCAGGCACTCGAGGTCGTGCTCGGCAAGCTCAAGGAGACCAGCTCGAACGTGGAGTTCCTCGTTCAGATGCAGAACGTCCAGATGCAGAAGTCGGTCACCGGCTCTCAGCCGGCGACCGGCCACAGCCACGGGCACGAGAACAGCATCCGCTGACATCGTGTTCGAGTCCGTCCAGGGGCTGATCGACGAGCACCGCCGGGTGCAGGAGGAGCTCTCCGACCCGGCGGTGCACGCCGATGCCGCGCGCGCCAAGCGCGTGAACCGGCGCTACGCCGAGCTGTCGCGCATCGTCGCCGCGTACGACGCCTGGTCCGCGGCATCCGATGATCTGGATGCCGCGCGCGAACTCGCTCGCGAGGACAGCGCGTTCGCCGACGAGGTGCCCGCGCTGGAAGCGGGGCTGCAGGCCGCGCAGGAGAAGCTGCGCCGGCTGCTGATCCCGCGCGACCCCGACGACGCCCGTGACGTGATCATGGAGATCAAGGCGGGGGAGGGCGGTGCCGAGTCGGCGCTGTTCGCCGCCGACCTGCTGCGGATGTACATCCAGTACGCGGCATCGATGGGCTGGAAGACCGAGCTCCTGGAGCGCAACGAGTCCGACCTGGGCGGCTACAAGGACGTCCAGGTCGCGATCAAGGGGTCTTCGAGCGACCCCGCCCAGGGCGTCTGGGCGCACCTGAAGTACGAGGGCGGCGTGCACCGCGTGCAGCGCGTACCGGCGACCGAGTCGCAGGGGCGCATCCACACGTCGACCACCGGTGTGCTGGTGTTCCCCGAGGTGGATGAGCCCGAGGAGATCCAGATCGATCAGAACGATCTGAAGATCGATGTGTTCCGCTCGTCCGGACCAGGCGGCCAGTCCGTGAACACCACAGACTCCGCGGTGCGCATCACCCATGTGCCCACCGGCATCGTCGTGTCGATGCAGAACGAGAAGTCGCAGCTGCAGAACCGCGAGGCGGGGATGCGCGTGCTGCGCGCGCGACTGCTGGCCAGGCAGCAGGAGGAGCTCGCGGCGGCGGCCTCGGATGCCCGGAAGAGCCAGATCCGCGGGATGGACCGTTCCGAGCGGATCCGCACCTACAACTTCCCGGAGAACCGGATCGCCGACCACCGCACCGGTTACAAGGCGTACAACCTCGACCAGGTCATGGACGGCGCACTCGCCCCGGTGATCGCCTCCTGCATCGAGGCGGATGAGGCCGAGCGGCTCGGCGCCGTCGGCAGCTGACGACGGGTTCTTCCTCTTCGTCGGAGGGCGGCGATAGGCTCGCTCTGCTCACGACTTCAGGAGATGCCATGCCGCAGTTCGCCGTCCTCATCCATGTCTCCGATTCCGCCCACGCTCCTGACGCGACACCGGAGGAGCTGAAGGAGTGCGATGACGACTACGAAGCTCTGGTCGCCAGCGGCAGGATGAGCCTCGCCTACGCGCTCACGCCCAAGGAGTTCGCGAAGACGGTCAGGAGGTCGGGTGCCGTCGAGGGTGTGCATCGGCCCGACGGTGACATCGTCGCGGGCTTCTACGTCATCGAGGCCGACGACATCGACGAGGCCGCGCGTCTGGCGCGGAACAACCCCGCCGTGCTCGCCGGCGGGGCGGTGGAGATCCGCCCGGTGCACAGCGGAGGCATGGTCGAGGCCTCCTGAGCGCTCACCAGCCGCCGCGCGTCGGCGTGTGGCCGTCCCTGGCGTCATCAGGCATCGCCATCTCGGCGCGCATTCCCAGCAGACGCACCGGTCGATCCTCATCGATCCGGGCGATGAGCTCCTCCGCCTTCGCGACGATGATCTCGCGATCGCTCGTCGACCCGATCCGCTTCGTGAACGTCTTGGTGGTGAACGGCGCGTAGCGCACCTTCAGGCCGAGGCCGACGACCGGGCGTCCGTCATCACCGACATCCGTGAGCACCTGATCCAGCAGCGAGAGTGCTGCCCGCACGATCCCGGCGCGGTCCTCGAGGTCGACCTGGTACGTCGTTTCGCGGCTGTGTCCGCGCGGCACCCAGGGTGTGTCGTCGACGATCGCCGAGACGCCACCGCGGCCGAGCTCCTGGTACCAGAGACCCATCCGCGGGCCGAACTCCGCCGTGAGATCGCCCTCCGGAGCCGCGGCGAGCTCGGCGACGGTGCGGATGCCGAGTCCGAGCAGGCGCTTCGAGACTTTCGAGCCGATGCCCCACAGCTCGATCACCGGGCGGTCGCCCATCACCTCGTCCCAGTTCTCCGCGGTGAGCCGGAACACGCCCCGCGGCTTGCCGAAGCCGGTCGCGATCTTCGCCCGCACGAGCGTGTCGCCGATGCCGACGCTGCAGTGCAGCTCGGTCCTGGCGAGCACGGCCTGCTGGATGCTGCGCGCGTACGCCTCCGGATCATCCGTGTCGACGCCGACGAACGCCTCATCCCAGCCCAGTACCTGCACGACGGCGCCGGGCTGTGCTCGCAGTTCGGCCATGACCTCTTCGGAGGCGGCTAGGTACGCGGGGGCGTCGACGGGAAGGATCACGGCGTCCGGCACCTTGCGGGCGGCGATGCGCAGCGGCATCCCCGATCCGACGCCGAACGCGCGAGCCTCGTACGACGCCGTGGAGACGACCGCGCGTTCGGTGGGATCGCCGCGTCCGCCCACGATCACCGGCAGGCCGGCGAGCTCCGGGCGCCGCAGCACCTCGACCGCCGCGATGAACTGGTCGAGATCGAC
Source organism: Microbacterium bovistercoris (assembly GCF_003387575.1). Lineage (GTDB taxonomy): Bacteria > Actinomycetota > Actinomycetes > Actinomycetales > Microbacteriaceae > Microbacterium > Microbacterium bovistercoris. The sequence goes on from NZ_QUAB01000033.1 coordinate 101,145, forward strand.
ATGCAGCACCCAGTGCATGTCCCCGAGGGTACGCGGGCCGGGGCGCGCGCGGGGGCTCAGATCAGGTATTCGGGGGCGGAGAGCAGGTGCGCGAGATTCTCGCCAGGTGCACGCGAGCGGGCCTTGGCGGGCACTCCGGTGAGCACGGAGTCCGCGGGGGCGTCCTTCGTGACCACGGCGTTCGCCCCGATGGCAGTGCCGGCGCCGATCACGACCGGACCGAGGATCTTCGCACCTGCGCCGACGAGGACGCCGTCCTCGAGTGTGGGATGCCGCTTGCCGGCGTCCCTCGTCCGTCCGCCGAGCGTGACCCCGTGGTAGAGCATGACGTCGTCGCCGATCTCCGCGGTCTCACCGATCACGACGCCCATGCCGTGGTCGATGAAGAAGCGCCGGCCGATGACGGCGGCGGGGTGGATCTCGATCCCCGTCAGCCAGCGGGTCAGCTGCGACCCCATGCGGGCGGGGAAGCGCAGACCGCGCCGCCACAGCACATGGTTCACCCGGTGCGCCCAGATCGCGTGGAGACCGGGGTACAGGACGGCGATCTCGAACGCGCTGCGCGCGGCGGGATCACGAAGCCGGGCGGACGCGATGTCTTCGCGCATCCGCCCGGCCCATGACATGCCAGGAATCGGCATCAGTCCTCGCGCAGGTCCTCGAACAGCGCGGTCGAGATGTACCGCTCGCCGGTGTCGGGCGCGATCACGACGATCGTCTTGCCCGCGTTCTCGGGGCGCGCGGCCACCTTCAGCGCCTGCGCGACGGCGGCGCCGCTGGAGATGCCGACCAGCAGGCCCTCCTTGGCTGCGAGGGCGCGCGCGGTCTCCAGCGACTCGTCGAACTCGGCGGTGATGATCTCGTCGATGACGTCGCGGTCGAGCACAGGCGGGACGAAGTTGGGGCCGATGCCCTGGATCTTGGCCGGGCCGACGCGGCCCTCGGAGAGCAGGGGCGAGTCCTTGGGCTCGACCGCGATGACCTGGACGCCGGGCTTGGCAGCCTTCAGCGCCTGGCCGGTGCCGGTGACCGTGCCGCCGGTGCCGACGCCGGCGATGAACACGTCGACGTCGCCGTCGGTGTCGCGCAGGATCTCCTGTGCGGTGGTGTCGCGGTGGACCTGCGGGTTCGCCGCGTTCTCGAACTGCCGCGCCCAGACCGCGCCGGGCGTGGTCTCGATGATCTCCTGGAGCTTCTCGATCGCGCCCTTCATGCCGAGCGTCGGGTCGCTGAGCACGAGCTCCGCGCCGAACGCCTTCAGCAGCACGCGGCGCTCCTTCGACATCGAGGAGGGCATCGTCAGGATCACGCGGTAGCCGCGCGCCGCACCGACCATGGCCAGGGCGATCCCGGTGTTGCCGCTGGTGGCCTCGACGATCGTGCCGCCGGGCTTCAGCTCGCCGGAGGCCTCGGCAGCGTCGATGATCGCGATGCCGATGCGGTCCTTCACGCTGGAGGCGGGGTTGAACGACTCGAGCTTGACCAGGACGGTGGCGCCCAGGCCCTCGGTGAGCCGGTTCAGCCGCACGAGCGGAGTGTTGCCGAACGTGGAGGTGATCTCGGAATGGATACCTGACATGGTGCGACCTTTCGGATAAAGGGGCGAGAGCGGCACCAGCCTACTTCTCGGCCTCCGGACGATGACGGAATGTGTCTGCTCGTAGACTCGGACCCATGCCAGAAACCCTTTCCGCGCAGCTGCGCGCCGTCGCCCAGCAGCTCGCGGATGCGGGCGTGAACGATCCTCAGGTCGACGCCGAGCTGCTCGCGGGCCACGTGCTTGGCCTGTCGCGCGGGGGAGTGCAGGCAGCCACCCTGCGCGGCGACGCGATCGCGGAGACGGATGCCGAGCGGCTCACGGCGCTCGCGCAGCGCCGGGCCGGCCGGGAGCCGCTGCAGCACCTCACCGGCACCGCGCCGTTCCGCCACCTGGAGCTCGCCGTGGGACCGGGCGTGTTCGTGCCTCGTCCGGAGACGGAGCAGGTCGTGCAGTTCGCGATCGACGCGCTGATCGGCATGCCGGACCCCGAACCGATCGGGATCGATCTCGGAACGGGCAGCGGTGCGATCGCCATGGCCATGGCCACCGAAGTGCCGCACGCCAAGATCTACGCCGTCGAGCTCTCCGACGACGCGTATCCCTGGGCGGCACGGAACACCGCGGCCGCCGCGAACCTGACGCTCGCGCACGGCGACCTCTCGACGGCGTTCGAGGAACTGCGCGGCACCGTCGCCGTCGTGATCTCGAATCCCCCTTACGTTCCCGACGACGCGATCCCGCGCGACCCCGAGGTGCGGCTGTTCGACCCTGCGCAGGCGCTCTACGGTGGCCCGGACGGACTCGACGTCGTGCGGGTGATCAGCAGGCGTGCCCTCGAGCTGCTGCGCCCCGGGGGCGTTCTGGTGCTCGAGCACGGCGAGCTGCAGGGCGAGGCGATCCGCGGCATCCTCGGCGCCGACGGATGGCGGGGAGCGGCGACGCACCAGGACCTCACCCGGCGCGACCGCGCGACCACGGCGCTGCGGTCGTGACGCGCCGCCAGCGGATCGGCACCGGTTCGACAGGTTCAGCCGCCCGCGCCCGCGTAGACTGAGGCCGCCATGTCTACCGTCTTCGATTGCAGCGATGAGGCCGACCTCCTCGCCGGTATGCGCCACGCCCGTCAGGCCATCGCCAGGGGCGAGCTCGTCGTCCTTCCCACCGACACCGTGTACGGCGTCGCCGCAGATGCGTTCTCGCCTGCTGCGGTAAGCCGCCTGCTCGCCGCCAAGGGTCGCGGGCGCGACATGCCGCCGCCCGTGCTCGTCGCAGGGCAGGCGGCCCTCGCAGCACTGGTGGAGAGCATCCCCGCGCCCGTGCAGCAGCTCGTCGACGAGTTCTGGCCGGGCGGTCTGACGATCATCCTGCCTGCTCAGCCGTCCCTCGCCTGGGATCTCGGCGACACGCTCGGCACCGTCGCCGTGCGGATGCCGGATCGCCGGATCGCCCTCGAGCTCCTCGAGGAGACCGGCCCTCTGGCCGTCTCGAGCGCCAACCTCACCGGCAAGGACGTCGCGACCTCGGCCGCCGACGCTCAGGAGATGCTCGGCGACAGCGTGTCGGTGTATCTCGACGGCGGGCTCAGCGAGGACGGCGTCGCATCGACGATCGTCGACTGCACCTCGCTCGCCGACCCGGCCGCCGAGGAGCCGCGCGTGCGCATCCTGCGGCAGGGTGCGATCAGCCGCGAGCAGCTCGAAGCTGTGCTCGGCGACCTGCTCGAGCCCGAGACGCCGCCGGCGGCGACGCGGCCGGAAACGGCTGCTGAGGACGCTGGGGGAGCGCAGGAGGAGGACGCCGACGGACCTGCTGCTCCGGACGGCCCCGCGTGAAGCAGTACCTCTTCACGGTCATCCTGACCGCGGCGGTCACCTTCGCGCTCTCCTGGGCGGTGTGGAAGCTGAGCCTGAAGTACAAGCTCTATCCCGGCATCCGCGACCGGGACGTGCACACCACACCGACGCCGCGTCTCGGCGGAGTCGCGATCTTCTTCGGCATCGTGACGGCCATCGCCGCCTCGGCGGCCAACCCGTTCTTCGACATCATGTGGGTGCCGCCGAGCACCATGTGGTCGGTGCTCGGCGCGACGGCGCTGATCGCGCTGGTCGGTGTGCTCGACGACCTGTGGGACCTGGACTGGTTCATCAAGCTGGGCGTGCAGTTCCTCGCCGCCGGCATCATCACCGTCGGCGGCGGACTGCAGATCCTCTCGCTCCCGTTCGACGAGATGATCCTCGTCTCCAGCTGGGTCAGCATCGGGGTCACGATGTTCGCGCTGGTCGTGGTGATGAACGCGGTGAACTTCATCGACGGCCTGGACGGCCTGGTCGCGGGCGTCTGCCTGATCGCGAACGGCGTCTTCTTCATCTACGCTTACACCCTCACCCGCGACTCCGGCGCGTCCAGCTACTTCAACCTCGCGACCTTCCTGGCCGCCGTGCTGATCGGCGCCTGCCTGGGCTTCCTGCCGCTGAACTGGAGCCCGGCCAAACTGTTCATGGGCGATTCCGGTGCGCTGGTGATCGGACTGCTGATGGCCACCTCGGCGGTCGCCCTCACCGGGCAGATGCCCTCGAACGCCTTCGACCCCGAGCAGTTCGGCCGCTCCCAGCTGCTCGGTGCGTTCATCCCGATCCTGCTGCCCGTGGTGATCGTCATGCTGCCGCTGCTGGACTTCGGTCTCGCCGTCTTCCGCCGCATGCGCGCAGGCAAGTCGCCGTTCTCGCCGGATCGCCTGCACCTGCACCACCGGATGCTCGACCTCGGCCACCGCGACCGTGATGCCGTGCTGATCTTCTACGCATGGACCGCGGTGATCTCGATCGCGGTGCTGCTGATGTACATCGCCACGCGTGAGGACTGGCCGGGCGGCTACCTCGTCGGCGTCGCCTTCGGCGTGATCGGCATCATCGCCTGCCTCGCGGTCACGCTCAATCCGTCCCGACCGAAGCCCCGAACACCGGAGAAGTCATGAACACCCCTGCCAGGCCGACCAGCACCCCGCTGCTGCGCCGAACCCTGATCCTCAGCGCCATCGCGACCGGCGTCCTCGCCGTCGCCGGGGCCCTCATCGGCTGGGCGGTGGCCGGGCAGTCGGGCCTGATCAGCGCGCTCGTGGGCGTGCTGCTGGCGGCGGTGTTCCTCGCCATCACGGCGATCAGCATCCTGATCGCGAATCACTGGTACGGCGACGACCTCTACGTCCCGATCTTCTTCGGCGCCGTGCTCGGCGGCTGGCTGCTGAAGTTCGTGATCTTCCTGGTCGTGCTCGCCACGCTGCGCGGAGCGCCGTGGGTCCAGCCCCAGGTGTTCTTCTTCGCGATCCTGGCGGGCATCGTCGTGACGCTCATCATCGACGTCGTGGTGATGCTGCGCACGAGGATGCCGAACGTCAGCGATGTCGAGCTCCCGGAATCCACCGAGGACCCCGCGGATTCGTGAGCAGGCGCACAAGTTTGCTAGGCTGTAGAAGTCCCCGCTGAGAGATTGCTGAACCGGCTTGTGCCTCGGCGTGATCGCGGGTGACGATCATCCGTCCCCCTTCGCACCGATTCCGATCGGCGCAGACGAAGCTGGAGCCGCAACGTTGACTCAAGCCGTGACTCTCATCGCAGCAGCCGCTGAGGATCCGACGTTCCATCCGCCGTCGATCTGGGAGTTCTTCCCGCCGGTTCTGCTGTTCGAAGGCACGCCGTTCGCGATCACGCGGATCAACCTCGCACAGATCCTCGCCACTGTCGTCCTGGTCGTGCTGTTCCTCATCGGAACCCGTCGCCTGAAGATGGTCCCCGGCCGCTTCCAGAGCATCATCGAGATGGGCTTCGGTTTCGTGCGCAACAACATCGCGCACGACCTGCTCGGCCGCAAGGACGGGGATCGCTTCCTCCCGATCCTGATGACGATGTTCTTCATGATCCTGTTCATGAACATCACGGGAATCATCCCCGGGATCAACATCGCGGGAACCTCCGTGATCGCCGTGCCGCTGCTGCTGGCGCTGGTGTCCTACGTGACGTTCATCTACGCAGGTGTGAAGAAGAGCCCCAAGGGCTTCGTCAAGGCCTCGCTGTTCCCGTCGGGCATCCCGATCGCCCTGCAGTGGTTCGTCGCCATCCTCGAGTTCATCTCGACGTTCATCATCCGGCCCGTCACGCTGACGCTGCGACTGCTGATGAACATGATGGTCGGCCACCTCATGCTGGTGCTGCTGTTCTCGGCGACCCAGTTCTTCATCTTCGGACTCGGCGGCTTCTGGTCGGCACTCGGTGTCGCAACCGGCGCCTTCGGGCTCGCCTTCACCCTGTTCGAGATCCTGGTGGCTGTCCTCCAGGCCTACATCTTCGCCGTCCTGACCGCGGTCTACATCCAGCTCGCGGTCGCTGAAGAGCACTAAAGGGGACAGGCAACCGCCTGCCCACCAACCGAAAGGAAAACCCCCGTGGACGCAACTACGGTTCTCGCTGATGTCTCCGGCTCGCTCGCCGCTGTCGGTTACGGTCTCGCCGCCATCGGCCCGGCCATCGGCGTCGGCATCGTCGTCGGCAAGACGATCGAGGGTGTCGCCCGTCAGCCCGAGCTGGCCGGCCGCCTGCAGGTCCTGATGTGGATCGGTATCGCCTTCACCGAGGCGCTCGCCTTCGTCGGTATCGCAGCCGGCTTCATCTTCGGCTTCTGATCCGACACCTCACACGTAAGGAGACAGGATGCTGAGCACTCTTGTCACTGCGGCGGAGGAAGCAACTCCCAGTCCGCTGCTGCCGGCGACCTACGACATCTTCTGGTCGGCGATCTGCTTCGTCATCATCCTCGTGGTGTTCTGGAAGGTCGCCATCCCGAAGCTGACGAAGATGCTCGACGAGCGCTCCGAAGCGATCGAGGGCAACATCGCCAAGGCTGACGAGGCGCAGAAGCAGGCCGAGGCAGCGCTGGAGGAGTACACCCGCCAGCTCGCCGAGGCCCGCACTGAGGCCGGGACGATCCGCGACGCCGCCCGCGAGGACGGCAAGAAGATCGTCGCCGAGGCCAAGGAGACCGCATCCGCTGAAGCCGCTCGCATCACCGCCGCGGCGCACTCCCAGATCGAGGCCGAGCGCCAGAGCGCGTTCGTCTCCCTCCGTAGCGAGGTCGGCACTCTCGCGATCGACCTCGCCGGTGGCGTGGTCGGCGAGTCGCTGTCCGACGACAAGCGCGCTGCGGCAGTGGTCGACCGCTTCCTGGCCGACCTCGAGGCCTCTGAGACGGCGGCCAAGTAATGGGCAGCGCGACCACTCAGGCGCTCGAGACCACCGCGAATGCTCTGGCCGGCGCGACCGGGATCACCGTGGACGTCGCCGGCGAGCTCTTCGCCGTCGCACGTCTGATCAGTGATTCCGTTCAGCTGAGCGGCGCGCTCGCCGACCCGTCGGTTCCGGCCGAGGCCCGCGCGAAGGTCGCGGCGGACGTCTTCGCTCAGGCTTCCGAGCCCACGCGCGAGGTGCTCCGCGTTGCGGTCTCGCAGCGCTGGTCCTCGGCCTCCGACCTGGTGGACGGCATCGAGGAGCTGGCGGTCCGTGCCGCCGCGATCGGCGAGCCGAACGCGGACCTGTCCGGCGAACTGTTCGCGGTGACGCGAGTCATCGCCGACAACCCGGAGCTCGAACTGGCGCTCGGCAGCCGCCTGGGCGACAGCAGCGCCAAGGCCGGCCTGGTCGAGCGCGTGCTCGGCGGCAGCACCAGCCAGGCGACCGAGCTGATCGTCTCGTCGCTGGTGCGCCAGCCGCGGGAGCGCCGCGTGCGCCAGCTGCTGAGCCGCGCCATGAGCATCGTCGCCGCACAGCGCGGCGCGGTGGTGGCCACGGTGCAGACCGCGACACCGCTCTCGGCCGAGCAGCACACGCGCCTCACCGAGGCGCTGACCCGGCGGTACGGCTCCAACGTGTCGCTGAACGTTGTCGTCGACCCCACTGTGGTGGGGGGCCTGCGCGTGCAGGTCGCCGACGACGTGATCGACGGCAGCATCTCCGCGCGGCTCGCCGACCTCCGACAGAAGCTCGCGGGCTGACTCAAGACTTTGCGCGGGCTGACCGCGCCACCAGATACAAAGGGAAGACAATGGCAGAACTATCGATCAGCCCCGACGTCATCCGTGACGCGCTGAAGGACTTCGCCGCCGCCTACGAGCCCACGTCGGCCGCTGCGACCGAGGTCGGCACCGTCATCGACGCCGCCGACGGCATCGCGCACGTCGAGGGACTGCCCGGTGTGATGGCGAACGAGCTCGTCACCTTCGCGGACGGCACCAAGGGCCTCGCCCTGAACCTGGACGAGCACGAGATCGGTGTGGTCGTCCTCGGCGACTTCACCGGCATCGAGGCCGGCCAGGAGGTCACCCGCACCGGTGAGGTGCTCTCGGTCCCCGTCGGCGACGGCTACCTCGGCCGCGTGGTCGACCCGCTCGGCAGCCCGATCGACGGCCTGGGCGACATCGCCACCGAGGGCGTCCGCGAGCTCGAGCTGCAGGCGCCCGGCGTCATGCAGCGCAAGAGCGTGCACGAGCCGCTGCAGACCGGCATCAAGGCCATCGACGCGATGATCCCGGTCGGTCGCGGCCAGCGCCAGCTGATCATCGGCGACCGCCAGACCGGCAAGACCGCACTGGCGATCGACACGATCATCAACCAGAAGGCGAACTGGGAGTCCGGCGACGTCACCAAGCAGGTGCGCTGCATCTACGTCGCGATCGGCCAGAAGGGCTCGACCATCGCCTCCGTCAAGGGCGCGCTGGAAGAGGCCGGCGCCCTGGAGTACACCACGATCGTGGCCGCTCCGGCGTCCGACCCCGCGGGCTTCAAGTACCTCGCCCCCTACACCGGCTCGGCCATCGGCCAGCACTGGATGTACGGCGGCAAGCACGTCCTGATCATCTTCGACGACCTCTCGAAGCAGGCCGAGGCGTACCGCGCCGTGTCCCTGCTGCTGCGCCGCCCGCCGGGTCGCGAGGCCTACCCCGGCGACGTCTTCTACCTGCACTCGCGTCTGCTCGAGCGCTGCGCGAAGCTGTCCGACGAGCTCGGCGCCGGTTCGATGACGGGTCTTCCGATCATCGAGACCAAGGCGAACGACGTCTCGGCGTACATTCCGACCAACGTGATCTCGATCACCGACGGTCAGATCTTCCTGCAGTCCGACCTGTTCAACGCCAACCAGCGTCCCGCTGTCGACGTGGGCATCTCGGTCTCCCGAGTCGGCGGTGACGCTCAGGTCAAGTCGATCAAGAAGGTCTCCGGAACCCTGAAGCTCGAGCTCGCGCAGTACCGTTCGCTCGAGGCCTTCGCGATGTTCGCGTCCGACCTCGACGCGGCTTCGCGTCGTCAGCTGGCCCGCGGCGCGCGCCTGACCGAGCTGCTCAAGCAGCCGCAGTACTCGCCGTACCCGGTGGAGGAGCAGGTCGTCTCGATCTGGGCCGGCACCAACGGCAAGCTCGACACCATCGAGGTGTCCGACGTGCTGCGCTTCGAGCGCGAGCTGCTCGACTACCTGCGTCGCAACACGAAGGTCCTCGACACGCTGCGCGAGACCAACGTCCTCGACGACGACACCGTTGCAGAGCTCGAGAAGCAGACCGACGCCTTCATCCTGGAGTTCGCAGGCGGCAAGGGCCAGTCCCTCGGCGCGCCGGGCAACGAGCAGGTCTCGGCAGAGGATGCCGGTGACGTCGACCAGGAGAAGATCGTCAAGGGTCGTCGCGCGTAACGCGCGGGAGATAGGCACTCATGGGCGCTCAACTCCGGGTCTACAAGCAGAAGATCTCTTCTGCTCAGACGACCAAGAAGATCACGAAGGCGATGGAACTCATCGCGGCTTCGCGCATCCAGAAGGCGATGGCACGCGTCAAGGCGTCCTCGCCCTTCGCGCAGGCCGTGACGAGGGCCGTGTCCGCCGTCGCGACGCACTCCAGCGTCGACCACCCGCTCACTCGGGAGTCCGAGCAGATCCGCCGCTCCGCGGTCGTGATCTTCTCGAGCGACCGGGGCCTGGCCGGTGCGTTCAACTCGCAGGTGATCCGCGAGGCCCTGGAACAGGGCGAGCAGATCCGTGCCAAGGGCAGCGAGCCGGTGTACTACCTGATCGGCCGCAAGGCCGTCGGCTACTTCCAGTTCCGTGGCATCGCCTCGGCTGCGGAGTGGATCGGTGACACCGACACCCCGTCGTTCAAGACCGCCGAGGAGATCGCGAACGTCCTGCAGGAGGCCTTCCTGCGCGGCGGTGCCGAGAACGGCGTGGACGAGATCGTGCTGGTGTTCAACCGCTTCGTCAGCATGATGACGCAGGAGCCGACGGCACGCCGTCTGCTTCCGCTCGAGATCGCCGAGGCCGACGCCTCGGAGGCGGGGAGCGCCGTCTACCCGCTGTACGAGTTCGAGCCGGACGCCGGGACCGTGCTGGATGCCATCCTGCCGGTGTACATCCAGAGCCGCGTCTTCAACGCCCTCCTGCAGTCCTCGGCCGCCAAGCAGGCCGCGACGCAGAAGGCGATGAAGTCGGCCAGCGACAACGCCGACAAGCTCATCACCGACTACACCCGCCTGCGCAACAACGCGCGTCAGGCGGAGATCACTCAGCAGATCGCCGAGATCGTCGGCGGCGCCGACGCCCTGGCGTCGAGCAAGTAAGCCTCAAGAGAGAGACGAAGATATGACCCCCACCGCAACGGCTGAAGCCGCAACCGCGGTCGTCGGGCGCGTCGCACGCGTCACGGGCCCGGTCGTCGACATCGAGTTCCCGCACGACTCGATCCCCGACATCTACAACGCCCTCAAGACCACGATCACGATCGGTGACGAGTCCACCGAGATCACGCTCGAGGTCGCTCAGCACCTCGGCGACGACCTCGTGCGCGCCATCTCGCTGAAGCCCACCGACGGCATGGTCCGCGGCCAGGAGGTGCGCGACACCGGCGCACCGATCTCGGTCCCGGTCGGCGACGTCACCAAGGGCAAGGTCTTCAACGTCATCGGCGAGGTCCTGAACGGCGAGCCCGGCGAGCAGGTGGAGATCACCGAGCGCTGGCCGATCCACCGCAAGGCCCCGAACTTCGACCAGCTCGAGTCGAAGACCACGATGTTCGAGACCGGCATCAAGTCGATCGACCTCCTCACCCCGTACGTGCAGGGTGGAAAGATCGGCCTGTTCGGCGGTGCGGGCGTGGGCAAGACCGTCCTCATCCAGGAGATGATCCAGCGCGTCGCGCAGGACCACGGTGGTGTGTCGGTGTTCGCCGGTGTCGGCGAGCGCACCCGTGAGGGCAACGACCTCATCGGCGAGATGGAGGAGGCGGGCGTCTTCGACAAGACCGCCCTCGTCTTCGGCCAGATGGACGAGCCGCCGGGGACGCGTCTGCGCGTGGCCCTGTCGGCTCTGACGATGGCGGAGTACTTCCGCGACGTGCAGAAGCAGGACGTGCTGCTGTTCATCGACAACATCTTCCGCTTCACGCAGGCGGGTTCCGAGGTGTCGACGCTGCTCGGCCGCATGCCGTCGGCCGTGGGCTACCAGCCGAACCTCGCCGACGAGATGGGTGTGCTCCAGGAGCGCATCACCTCGACGCGTGGTCACTCGATCACCTCGCTGCAGGCGATCTACGTGCCGGCCGACGACTACACCGACCCGGCTCCGGCGACCACGTTCGCGCACCTCGACGCCACCACCGAGCTCTCCCGTGAGATCGCCTCGAAGGGTCTGTACCCGGCGATCGACCCGCTGACCTCGACCTCGCGCATCATGGACCCCCGCTACCTGGGCGAGGACCACTACCGCGTGGCGACGACCGTCAAGCAGATCCTGCAGAAGAACAAGGAGCTGCAGGAGATCATCGCGATCCTCGGTGTCGACGAGCTCTCCGAAGAGGACAAGATCATCGTCGCCCGTGCGCGCCGGATCCAGCAGTTCCTCTCGCAGAACACCTACATGGCGAAGAAGTTCACCGGCGTGGAGGGTTCGACCGTCCCGCTGAAGGACACGATCGAGTCGTTCGACGCGATCGCCCGTGGTGACTTCGACCACGTCGCCGAGCAGGCCTTCTTCAACGTCGGCCCGATCTCGGACGTCGAGGAGAAGTGGGCGCAGATCCAGAAGGAGAACGCCTGATCATGGCTCTGAAGGTCAATCTCGTCTCCGCCGAGGCGGAGATCTGGTCGGGCGAGGCCAGTCTCGTCGTCGCCAAGACCGTCGAGGGCGAGATGGGCATCATGGCCGGGCACGAGCCGGTCCTCGCGATCCTCGCCAAGGGCGAGGTGCGCATCACCGGGCTCGACGGCACGAAGGTGCTCGCCAACGCGCAGGACGGGTTCCTGTCGATGGAGAGCGACGAGGTCACGATCGTGGCCGGACACGCCGCGCTGATCGCCTGACATCCGTATCCACGACTCCGCCCCGGTTCCCGCTCAGGGTTCCGGGGCGGAGTCGTCTGCGCCCGAGGAGAACGCATGAGGATCCTGCTGCCACCGTCCGAGACGAAGCGGCCCGGCGGTTCGGGCGCAGCGCTGGACCTCGGCGCCCTGGCCCTGCCGTCGCTCCGGCCGTCCCGTGAGGCGACCGTCGATGCGCTCGTCGAGCTCGCTGCGGATGCCCAGGCCGCGCAGCGAGTGCTCAAGCTCAGCGACCGGCAGGCCGGTGACGTCGAGCACAACCGTGTGCTGCGCACGGCCGCGACCATGCCGGCGATCGACCGGTACACCGGCGTGCTCTACGACGCACTGGATGCCGGGTCGCTCGACGCGCGTTCGCGGCGCTGGCTGGGCACGCATGTGCTGGTGCACTCCGCGCCGTTCGGTCCGGTCGGCGCGCTGGACCCGATCCCGTCCTACCGGCTCGCCGCGGGCACCGCGCTGCCCGGCATCCCGCCGATGCGGCGGCACTGGGCAGCTGCGACGAGCGAGGCGCTGGGGGAGGAGCGCTTCGTGCTCGACCTGCGCAGCGAGGCCTATGTGGCGCTCGGCCCCGTGCCGGACTCCGTGAAGTCGGAGTACGTGCGCGTCGTCACCCCGGCCGGTCGCGCACTGAATCACTTCAACAAGAAGTCCAAGGGCGAACTCGTTCGTCTGCTCGCGCTGTCGCGTCCGCGCATCGGCAACAGCTCTGCACTGCTGCGGTGGGCCGATGGGAACGGAATCGTGTTCCGGCGCACAGAGCCAGGGATCCTGGAACTCGTCGTCGACGAATGACGGTCGTCGTGACCCGCCGTCATGGTCATTGCCGGGGCGCGCGACGCGCCGATAGCATGACCTGTGCGAAGCGGGCGCTTCGCGGCGGGTGACATTCGCCCCAGACGACCAAGGAGATTCGATCCTCATGGGCTACGACGATTACGGGGTGGTGGACGCAGCGGCAACGCTCGTCTCCACGCTGATCGGCCTCATCTTCGCCTTCGGCGGCTACATCCTCTACTCGCTCTTCTACATGAAGATCTTCGAGAAGGCCGGCGTGCAGGGCAAGTGGCGGGCGTGGGTGCCGGTCTACAACTACATGATCTTCCTCAAGCTCGGCGACCTCAGCCCGTGGCTGGTGCTGTACCTGGTCGGTGCGGGCATCCTCGGGGCGATCATTCCGATCCTGGGCTGGTTCATCATCCTGCCGCTGGTCGCTCTGGCCGCACGCGTCCTCGGACTGCTGGCCGCGTGGCGCGTCGGCCTGAAGACGCAGAAGGAAGCCGTCTGGGTCATCCTGTACTTCTTCCTCGACCTCGTCTGGCTCGGCATCGTGGCGTTCGACAAGTCGCGCTGGAACGCGTCGATCGCGCCCGCAGGCTGGGCGTCGAACGGCTTCCTCGCGGACCGTACGGTGTGGGAAGGCGTGCCCGTGCAGGTCGCTGCGGCGCCGCAGGCGCCCGCCTACGGTGCGCCGCAGGGCTACGCCCCGCCGGCCCCGGGTGCTCCGGCGCCCGGTGCTCCGGTGCCGCCGCAGGGCTACGCGCCCCCGGCCGCGCCTGCCGCGGGTGCTCCCGTCCCGCCCGCGTTCAGCACGCCGGACGTTCCCGCAGCGCCGACGACGCCTCCCGCGCCGCCGACGACGCCTCCTGCGCCGCCGGCACCCCCGGTTCCGCCGGTTCCGCCGGTTCCGCCGACGGATGCGGCACCGGAGCCCGCTCCGCAGTCCGACGCTCCCTCGATCGACTTCGGCGCTCCGGCCGCCGAGCCGCAGGCGGATGCTCCGGACGCGCCTGCTGCTCCGGAGGGCGACGACAACCGGCCGCCGGCCTGAGCCCACGACGAGGGGCTCCCGTTCCTCGGAACGGGAGCCCCTCGTCGTGTCCGGGGGCGACCGCACCGATAGTGTGGGAGACATGGTGAACGCTCAGCGCCGCGTGGGGGACTCCGGACTCGTCGTCTCAGCCGCGGGACTCGGATGCAACAACTTCGGGCGGCCCGGGACGGCGACCGAGACCATCCAGGGCAGCCGCGTCGTCATCGACGCGGCGATCGACCAGGGCATGTTCTTCTTCGACACCGCCGACATGTACGGCAGAGGCGGCACCAGCGAGAGCTACATCGGTGAGGCGATCGAGGGGCGCCGGGATCGCGTCGTGCTCGCGACGAAGTTCGGTCACGAGTACGACATGGGGTACGGCTTCCCTGGCGGGCGAGGATCGCGCCGCTACGTGCGGTTCGCTGTCGAGCAGTCGCTGCGACGGCTGCGGACGGACTGGATCGACCTGTACCAGCTGCATCTGCCCGACGTGGAGACGCCGATCGCCGAGACGATCGACGCGCTGGACGAGCTCGTCGACGAGGGGAAGATCCGCTACTACGGGCATTCGAACTTCACCGGATGGCAGGTCGCCGAGGCGGAGTTCACGGCGCGAGGCCGGTCGACCGGGCGCTTCGTCTCCGCGCAGAATCAGTACTCGCTGCTGGCCCGCGGCGCCGAGCGCGAGGTGCTGCCTGCGGTCAGCAGGTACGGCCTCGGCTTCTTCCCGTTCTTCCCGCTGCACAACGGCCTGCTGACCGGCAAGTTCACCCGCGACGGCGGCCCTTCCGGCAGTCGCATCATGAACGAGCGCCGCTTCATCTGGGAGAACGCACCCTGGGACGCTCTCGAGGCCTATGCGGCGTTCTGCGCCGAGCGCGGCATCACCATGCTGGAGGCGACTTACGGCTGGCTGCTGGCGCAGCCGGGTGTCTCCAGCGTCATCGCCGGTGCCACCACGGCCGCCCAGGTCGAGTCGAACGTGCGAGCGGCAGTGGCCTGGCAGCCGGATGCCGAGGATCTTGCGGCGATCGACGCCTTGTTCCCGCTCCCCGAGGATCCGGCAGTCGGGCTGTGATGCCGGGTTCCACTACGATGGCAACAGATTCCGGGGTCACCCGGAGCATCGCCCGCACCTCGGAGAGTCCTCGTGCCTGAGACGACAACGCAGACGTATCGCGTCGACGACGCCCTGCAGCTCTCCTGGGCCGGTGCCACCGACCAGGGGCATCGCCGCGACACCAATCAGGATGCGTTCCTTGCGCGTTATCCGCTCTTCGTCGTCGCGGACGGCATGGGCGGCCATGCGGGCGGAGAGATCGCGTCGAGTCGTACGATCGCCCGCCTGGATGCGGTCGTCGAGAGCGGTGAGGTCGGCACTCAGGCGATCGAGCAGGCCCTCGGCCATGCCGTGGCCGACATCGCCGCCCACCCCGACACCACGGACGAAGGCACCGGAACCACGCTGACCGGGCTGTTCCTCGACCGAAGCGAGGACGAGCTCCGCTGGATCGTGCTGAACATCGGCGACTCCCGGGTGTATCTCGCGCGCGAGGGCAAGCTCGCGCAGATCACCACCGACCACTCCGTGGTGCAGGAGCTCATCTCCTCCGGCAAGCTCAGCCCGGAGGAGGCCGAAGGGCATCCGTACAGCAATGTCATCACGCGCGCGGTCGGTGCGAGTGAACTGCTGCCACCGGACTACATCGCCGTCGACGTGCAGGCCGGCGATCGGTTCGTGGTGTGCTCCGACGGATTGACCAAAGAGCTCACGGACTACGGCATCCTGCACTTCCTGCGCGAGCACACCGATCCGGGGGCAGCGGTCGACGCGATGCTCGAGGCCGCGCTGGAGAACGGCGGACGCGACAACGTCACGTTGATCGTGCTGCAGGTCGACGACTCGTCCTCCACAGAAGACGTTTCCGCCGTCTGACCGGATCGGGCTGTGGACAGCCCTGTCCCAGGCTGTGGCGTGCGCTGTGATGGTGCCATGGAAGCCACCACGATCGTGCTGCCGCCCTCGCCGGCGCCACCGAGTCGCCCGTCCCTGCCGTTGCTCGCGGCCACCGTTCCCGTCGCTGCAGGGGTGGTTCTCTGGGCGGTCACCGGCTCGCTGTTCGCGCTCTGCTTCGCGGCACTCGGCCCGCTCATGCTCCTCGCATCGTTCCTCGACGGCATCCGAACCAGGCGGCGGGATCGGCGGCGCGGCGAGGCGGAAGCCGACATCGCCTGGCGACGTGCGGATGCCGAGCTGCTCGATCTGCAGGCCGCGGAGCGCGCGGGGATGTGGCGACGGAATCCCGACGCCGCCGCATGCCTGAGAGAACAGCCCCTGCGCGGTCCGGAGCCGCCCGCGGCGGACACCCCGCTGGTCCTGGGGCACGGCGTGCGCGAGAGCGGCGTGCGGGCGAGCGGCGGTGATGACGATCGTGCCAGGGCGTTCCGCGAGCGCGCATCGCGACTGGAAGACGCCCCGGTGACAGTGCCCATCGGTCGCGGCGTCTGCGTGCGAGCACCGGAGCCGATCGGCGCGGCCGTGCTGCGCGCGCTGATCGTGCAGCTCTGCCTCCGGTTCGCGCCGTCGCAGCTGGCCCTGCTCGGGGACGGGCTCGATGAGCTCGGGCTCGCCGAGCTTCCGCACGCGAGCAGCGTGAGGCGCTCCGCCTTCCGTGTGGTCGTCGGCGCCGCCGCCGACGACACCGGCGATGCGCGGATATCGCTGTGCGCCCCGGGGACGGAGCCACCTGACGGGGTCACCGCCGTGCTGGACTGCACGGACCCGACCCGGGCCCGGCTCCGCACGCCCGACGGCGTCCAGGAGCTCGTCGTCGAAGGCGTCTCCCTCGCACAGGCGCGTGCCATCGCCGCCGACAGCGCCGCCCGTGGCGAAGACGCGACCGAGCCGCCGGAGCGGGTGGCGCTGCACGAACTCGATGCGGTGCCGGAAGGCGGAACCGGACTCGCCGCCGCGCTGGGACGCAGCGGGCGCGGCGATGTCGTCGTGGACCTGGTGGAGGACGGCCCGCACGCCATCGTCACGGGGATGACGGGCACGGGCAAGAGCGAACTCCTGGTCTCGTGGGTGACGGCGATGGCCGGTGTCTACGGCCCGGCACACGTCAACTTCGTGCTCGCGGATTTCAAGGGCGGCACGGCCTTCGATCCGCTTCGTGAACTGCCTCAGGTCGCCGCGGTGATCACCGACCTCGACGACGAGGGCGCCCGCCGCGGCGTGGAGAGCCTGACCGCCGAGCTGCGCCGCCGGGAGCGGGCGCTGGCCGAGGCCGGAGTGCGCGACATCCGCGAGCTCCCGTCGCTGCCGCGTCTCGTGATCGTGATCGACGAGTTCGCCGCGTTGCTGCAGGAGCATGCGGATCTCGGTGCCGTGTTCACGGATGTCGCGGCGCGCGGGCGCGCCCTCGGCATGCATCTCGTTCTCGGCACGCAGCGCGCCGCCGGGGTGATCCGTGATGCCCTCGCGGCGAACTGTCCGCTGCGCGTCAGCCTGCGTGTGGCGGATGCGGCGGACAGCCGCCTCGTGCTCGGCTCCGATGCGGCCGCGACGGTGCCGGGCGGGCCGGAGTCGCGCGGGCTGGCGTTCGTGCGGCGCCCGCAGGACGCGGAGGCGGTCTGTGCGCGGATCGCGCTGACCAGCGCGGCTGATGTGCGAGCGGCATCCCTGCGGTGGGCGACGGATGAACGCCCGCGCAGCCCGTGGCTGCCCGCCCTCCCGGAGCGGCTCGCACTGCATGACGTGAGTTCCACGAGGGAGGGCGGTCGGCGCCACAGACAGGGCCTCGTGCTCGGCGTCGCGGATGAACCGGACCGACAGAGCCAGCCCGTGGAGCTCCTCGAGCCGGGTCGCGGCCTGGCGGTCATCGGCGGGTCGGGCTCGGGAAAGACCAGCGTGCTGCGCCTTCTGGCTGCTCAGCAGCCCGATGCGATGACGATCCCGGCGCCTGCCGAGAGCGCCTGGGACGCCGTGCAGGGCCTTCTCGCGGGCGCCGATCGGCCGCCGCTGGTGCTCTGCGACGATCTCGACCTGCTGGCCGCCGCGTACCCGCCCGAGTACGCCCAGGAGTTCATCTCCGCCTGGGAGCAGCTGGTGCGCGCGGTCCCCGCGGTCGTGACCGTGTCGCGAACGTCGAGCGCTGTGAGTCGTGTCGTCGACGGGCTGCCGCGCAGAGCCGTGCTGCGCCTGGCCGGCAAGGTCGAGCATCTCGCGGCCGGGGGCGAGTCCGACGGGTTCCGACGGGACCGGCCCGCCGGGCGGGCGCGGATCGGCGGCCGCGAAGTGCAGCTGTGCTGGGTCGAGGAGGGTCGGAGGGCCGCGGACGTGAGACCGGGCACGCCGCGATGGCGACCGGCATCCACCCTCAGCGGTGTGGTGACGCAGGCCGTGCGTCAGGTGGCGGATCTTCTGCGCGCCGCGCATCCGGGGCATCGGGTGATCGGCATCGGCGAACTCCTGACAGACGCGCGGGCATCCGACGCACCGGTCATCGTGGTCGCCGACCCGGAGGAGTGGCGGATGAACTGGGCGCTCACACAGCGCGTCCGCGCGGAGGGCGAGCTGCTGATCGCCGCCGAGTGCCCGAGCGAACTGCGTCAGCTCGCCGGAGTGCGCACACTGCCGCCGTTCGCACGCGTGCACGCGGGAAGGGCGTGGGTCACGCTGCAGGGGAGCGCGCCGCGGCGCGTGCTGCTGCCGGGCGCGCCGGACTGACGGCTCAGATCCCCGCCCCGGGACGGATGGTGCCCACCGGCACCCCTCCGCCGTGCACGACCAGGGGCAGATCGGCGGCCAGCGCCGCGACATCCGCTTCGGTCACCGCTCCGGCGCGCGCGAGCAGCGTTGCCGCGACGATCGCCGCCGCGCGGCCGTTTCCGTCCAGCATCTTCAGCGCGACCGTCGTGCCGTCGGGGGCCACCATCGCCATCACGCCCTCCGCGCCGTGCTTGGCGAAGACCCCGAGCCGCTCGATCGCGATCGTGTCCTGGTGCTCCGGGCCGGCGATCGTCCAGGGGTTCTGCCGCACGGCGCGCACGAGCGCACCGGCGACGCGATGCAGAGCGAACGGGGAGCGGTCAGAGGCGGTGCCGATCCGGTGGATGCTGCGGGCCAGCCCCACGAGGGTCACGGCGTGCACGGGGGCGCCGCATCCGTCGATGGCGGTGTGCGCGACCTTCGCGCCGGTCAACCGCTCGACCGTCTCGCGGATGTGCACCTGCAGCGGATGCGCCGGATCCAGATAACCCTCGGTGGGCCAGCCGGTCGCCACGCAGGCGCGCAGCATCGCCGCGTGCTTGCCGGAGCAGTTCATCCGGATGCGGCTCGGCTCGGCGTGGTCCCGGGTCATCTCGCGTCGCGTGTCGGAGTCGCCGGGCCAAGACGGCGGGCAGGCCAGGTCGTCCTCGGTGAGGCCCCCGGCGACGAGCATCTCGCGCACGACCTCGACGTGCCGATCGGTGCCCGTGTGGCTGGCGGTGCTCATCGCGAGCTGCTCGCCCTCCAACGCGGCGCCCGCCGTGACGCAGGCGACCGCCTGCAGGGGCTTCATGCTCGACCGCGGCAGGATCAGCGCATCGGCGTTGCCGTGCTGCGAGATCACCTCGCCGTCGGGGGAGAGTACGACAGCCGCGCCGGCATGGCGGGATTCGATGAATCCGCTGCGTTCGACGACGGCCAGTTCCACGGAATCCTGGGAGGTGAGGGTCTCGAGCACGTCTTCCAGCTTATGACGTGCGGACACCGTGCCAGACTGTTGCCATGCCAATCGGAGAACACCACTACGCGCTGACGACCACCTGGACCGGCAACCTCGGCACAGGCACCAGCGGCTATCGCGATTACCGCAGGGACGTCACACTCCAGGTCGACGGCAAACCCGAACTGCTGGCCTCCTCCGACAAGCCGTTCCGCGGCGACACGTCGCGGTGGAACCCCGAGGATCTGCTGGTGGCATCCCTCTCCGAGTGCCACCTGCTGTCGTACCTGCACGCCTGCGTCGTCGCCGGCGTGGTCGTGACCTCGTACCGCGACGAGGCGAGCGGTGTGATGCGCGAGGACGGGCGGGGCGGAGGCGCGTTCACGGAGGTCGTGCTGCGGCCGCAGGTGACGGTCGCGGACGCATCCATGATCGAGGCCGCGCAGCAGGCGCACCATCAGGCGCACGAATGGTGCTTCATCGCCAACTCGGTGAACTTCCCGGTGCACCACGAAGCGACCGTGACTGTCGGGTGAGCGGGATCATCGTCGCTCGTGCGGCAGCGCCTGCTTGATCTTCTCGATCGGGGTGTGGGCAGGCGGCTCGTTGTAGACGCCGGCGAGCTCCTGGCCCGAGAGCGCGTGGATGGCAGCCATGATGTCGTCGGTGGCCTGGCGCCGGGCCCTGCCGCTGGAGGCCGCGCCGTGCGTGCTCAGGTCGAGCGGCTCGCCGAACTTCACCGTCACCCGCACTCGCAGCGACGGCATCTTCGCGCCGCGCGGCATCATGCGGTCGGTGCCGATCAGTCCCACGGGCACGACCGGGGCCCCGGTCTCCAGGGCAAGGAACGCGACGCCCGTGCGTCCCTTGTACAGGCGGCCGTCGTCGGAGCGCGTGCCCTCGGGGTAGAGCGCCACGGTCAAGCCGTCGTCGAGCAGCTGCTTCTGCTGGTCGAGGGCGTCGAGGGCCGCCTGTCCTGCGCCGCGGCGGACGGGGATGGC
Organism: Microbacterium bovistercoris; assembly: GCF_003387575.1. GTDB lineage: Bacteria > Actinomycetota > Actinomycetes > Actinomycetales > Microbacteriaceae > Microbacterium > Microbacterium bovistercoris. The sequence continues at coordinate 121,619 of NZ_QUAB01000033.1, forward strand.
TCCGATCGAGGTGAAGAAGATCCGAGACAGCGCGCCTCTGAAGCCCGTGCCCTCGAAGTAGCTCGACTTGGCGAGGAAGTGGACGGGGCGGGGAGCGGCCACCGGGATGGCGATCGAGTCGATGAACGACAGATGATTGCTGGCGAAGATCACCGGGCCGTCCTTCGGGACGTTCTCGCGACCCTCCACCCTGGGGCGGTAGACCATGCGCGCGAGCGGCGTGATCAGCATGCGGCCGAAGGCGTAGGCGAAGCCCGCCCTGCGGGGTGCGTTCGTCTGCTCAGATGCCGATTCGGGGTCCGGCGACTGCTCAGAGGTCATCAGCACAGATTATCGAAGGGTTCATGCCCGCGGCGGAATGAGGGTACTCAGCCGCGGCCTAAGCGGATGAGGGAAGATGAGACGTCCCCTGTTCTCGATCACGAGGTCTCACCGTGCGCCTGCGTCCGCTCGCCCTGCTGTCCACCGTCGCCGCGGCGACCCTGATCCTGGCCGGCTGCTCGGGTTCCCCGGATGCCGGCTCGACGCCGACGCCCACCAAGAGCTCGGCGACCTGTGTTCTGGACACCCAGCCCGGTGCGACCTCCGACTCGGTCACTGTCGAGGGTTCCGGGCTGGATGCCAAGGTCACCGTGCCGAAGGACGCGAAGTTCGCCGACGTCGAGCGCACCATCGTGAAGGAGGGCGACGGCAAGGACATCGCCCCGACCGACTTCATCTCCGTGCGGTACCAGCTGATCGAATCCGGCGAGAGCAACGTGCTCGGGACCTCGGAGCGCGGGCCGGAGGGCGTGCTGCCGGTGCTGCTGAACCCCAACCAGCAGCAGCAGCTGTACGACTTCACCCAGTCGTCCATCTTCGTGATCGCGACCGAGTGCATGCCGATCGGCTCCGAGGCCGTCCTCGCGATCCCCGGCGAGAAGCTCGGCGAGGGGCAGCCGTCGGTCGTGCTCTACGTGCAGACCCTCGAGAAGCTGCCGACCGTCGCCACCGGCGAGGAGGTCGACCCGCCGGCCGGCATGGCGACCGTGAAGCTCGGGAAGGACGGCGAACCCACCATCACCATCCCCAAGAGCGACCCGCCCGCCGAGACGCAGATCGGGCAGCTCAAGCAGGGCGACGGCGCCACCGTCACCGAGAACGACCTGGTGACCGTGCAGTACCGCGGCGTGAAGTGGAGCGACGGCAAGGAGTTCGACTCCACGTGGAGCCGCGACGCGTACCCGTCCCAGTTCCCCGCGACCGGGGTCGTCACTGGATTCCAGAAGGCGCTGATCGGTCAGAAGGTCGGCTCTCAGGTCATCGCCGAGATCCCGCCGAAGGACGGCTACGGAGCATCCGAGGGCCACGAGCTGCAGAAGGAGACCCTGGTCTTCGTCGTCGACATCATCGGCGCGACGCCGATGGAGAAGTGAGGCGCAGGAGCGCGCAATAGGCTGACAGCATGCGTCGCATCCTCGTCCTCGGCTCAACAGGCTCCATCGGCACCCAGGCTCTGGATGTGATCCGTGCGAATCCGCGGCGGTTCGAGCTGGTCGGCATCGCCGCCGGATCGAACGCCGAGATGCTGGCGGAGCAGGCATCCGAGTTCCGGCTCGAGCACACCGCACTCGGCGCGGAGGAGGCCGAGCAGCTGGTGCGCGACGTCGAAGCCGACGTGGTGCTCAACGCGATCACGGGCTCGATCGGGCTGGGGTCCACGCTCGCGGCTCTGAAGGCGGGGCGCACCCTGGCGCTGGCGAACAAGGAGTCACTGATCGTCGGCGGTGCACTCGTGCGGTCCGCGGCTGCAGAAGGCCAGATCGTCCCTGTCGACTCCGAGCACTCCGCGATTGCGCAGGCGCTGAGATCGGGGGAGCACGGCGAGGTGCGGCGGCTGATCGTCACCGCATCCGGCGGTCCGTTCCGCGGGCGCAGCCGCGCGCAGATGGCGGACGTCGCCCCGGCGGAGGCACTCGCGCATCCCACCTGGGACATGGGGCGCATGGTGACGACGAACTCCTCGACCCTGGTGAACAAGGGCCTCGAGGTGATCGAGGCGCACCTGCTGTTCGACGTCGCCTATGACGACATCGAGGTGGTCGTGCATCCGCAGTCGATCGTGCACTCGATGGTCGAATTCGTCGACGGGTCCACGATCGCCCAGGCATCCCCGCCGGACATGCGGCTGCCCATCTCGCTGGGGTTGGACTGGCCGCACCGGGTCGGCGGAGTGGGGCGGCCGCTGGACTGGCGGCAGGCCACCAGCTGGACGTTCGAGCCGCTCGACGACGTGGCGTTCCCCTCGGTGGCCCTCGCGAAGCAGGTCGGTCGCGCCGGAGCGACCTTCCCGGCGGTCTACAACGCCGCGAACGAGCAGGCCGTGGACGCCTTCCATGAGGGACGGCTGTCGTTCCTCGGGATCGTCGACACGATCGCCGCCGTGGTCGACGCGCACGAGCCGCCGGAGCAGCTCACCATCGAATCGCTCGCGGATGCCGAGACCTGGGCCCGCGCGAAGGCCGACACCCTCATCGCCGCATCCTGACCCTTCGGTTCCGGTCTCACTCGTTGCGGGTGGTGATGCGCCTGCACCCGCATCGGTGGCGACCGGAACGGTCAGCGGGGGTCGGGCACCGGCCAGCCGGCATCCTGCAGCGCCTGGCGGGCGAGAGCGCGTGCGGAGAACGGGGTGCGGACCCCGTTGATCTCGCGGTAGTCCTGATGACCGGGGCCGGCCCACAGGATCGCGTCGCCCTCGCCGGTCATGCTCACCGCGGCGCGGATCGCCTCCTCGGGAGCGGCGACCTCGATGATCTCGGCATCCGTCCCCGCAGAGCGGGCACCGTCCAGTAGCGCGGCGCGGATCGGTGCGGCCTCCTCGTAGCGGGGGTGGTGATCGGTGACGATGACGACGTCGGCGCCTTCGGCGGCGACGCGCCCCATGATCGGCCGCTTGAGCGTGTCCCGGTTGCCGGAGGCGCCGAACATCATCAGCACCCGGCCGGGGGTGACCTTGCGCACGGCGGCGAGGGTCTTCTCGAAAGAGTCCGGCGTGTGCGAGAAGTCGACGTAGACGACGGGCCCCTGCTCGCCGGAGACGATCTCGGTGCGGCCGGGGAGCACCGCCCGGACTCCGCCGTCGCGCTCGAGCACCGCCGCGATCCTGTCGAAGTCGTAACCGGCCTCGACGAGCATGGCGATGGCGAGCCCGGTGTTGGCCGCCATGTGCGCTCCGATCACGGGGATCGTCGTGCTGATCTCGTCGCCGCCGGGCGCGCGGACGGTGAACGTCGTGGCGCGCTGCGTCTCCTCGTCGATGCGGACGATCCAGTCGGCGTCGGCCGCGGCATCCGCATCCTGCGCCAGCTGCGGCGCGCCGACGGTGACCACCGGGATCTGTGAACGTGCGACGACCTCCCGGCCGGATGCGGTGTCCACGCAGACCACCCCGCGCCGGGCGCGGTCAGGGCGGAACAGGGCGAGCTTGGCCTCGAGATAGGTCTCCAGGTCGCCGTAGTCGTCGAGATGGTCGTGGGTGAGGTTGGTGAAACCCGCGACGTCGAACAGGAGCCCGTCCACGCGGTGCCGCGACAGTGCCTGGGCGCTGACCTCGACGGCGACGGCCGCGACATCGCGCTCGCGCATGAGCGCGAGAAGCGCGTGCAGCTCGGAGGATTCCGGCGTCGTGAGTCGAGAGACGATGGTCTGCCCCGCGATGTGCCTCTCGGCCGTCGAGCTGAGGCCGGTCACGACGCCGATCTGGTCGAGGATCGCTTCGAGCACGTGCGCCGTGCTCGTCTTCCCGTTCGTCCCGGTGACGGCAAGCAGCGTCGGCATGTCGGCGTCGGTGCCGTACAGCCAGGCGCTGATCGCGCCGAGCACGGCACGGGGGTCGTCGGCGATCAGCAAGGGAAGTCCGCTCGGAGCGGCGATCTCCGCGCCCTCGGCGTCGGTGAGGATCGCGACGGCGCCCTGCTCGGCGGCCTGGCCCGCGAACTCGGCACCGTGCCGGCGCGCACCGTGGATGCCCACGAACACCTCGCCCGCGCGCAGATCTGCGGTGGCGAGCGTGATTCCCGTGATCGTCTGGGCGCCGAGATCCCCTCGGACGCCGAGGCCGAAGCGCTCGGCGAGATCGGAGAGCGACCGGTGCGGCGGGTTCTCCGGACGCAGGACGGGGGGCAGGGGAGCGGAGGCGGGTGCAGTGGCCATGGCGGTTCCAGTCTCCCACCCCTTCCGGGTCACAGCGGATTCCTCGCCGCGGCCAGTACGGTGATCTGGTGGAAATCCTGCTGTACCTGGGCGGCATCCTGTTCATGCTGATCGGTCTCGCGCTGTCCATCGGATTGCACGAGATCGGGCATCTCGTGCCCGCGAAGCTCTTCGGCGTGCGCGTCGGCCAGTACATGATCGGCTTCGGGCCGCGGCTGTGGTCGAAGCAGATCGGTGAGACCGAGTACGGCGTCAAGGCGCTCCCTCTGGGCGGCTTCATCTCGATGTCGGGCATGTACCCGCCGTCCAAGGACACCGGCAGGGCCACCGGCCTGTTCTCGAAGCTGGTGCAGGATGCCCGTTCCGCCAACGACGAGACGATCGCGGAGGGAGCCGAGGACCGCGTGTTCTACAAGCTTCCGGTGTGGAAGCGGATCATCGTGATGTTCGGCGGGCCGTTCATGAACCTCGTCCTCGGCGTGCTGATCTTCACCGTGGTCGCCTCGGGCATCGGCATCCAGCAGGCCACGACGACCGTCGCCTCGGTGAGCGAGTGCGTGCTCCCGGCCGGGACGAGCCAGACGACCTGTGAGCCCGGTGACCCGACGGCACCCGCGGCCGAGGCGGGTATCCAGCCCGGCGACGTGCTGCTGAGCGTCGACGGCGAGGAGGTGGACACCTTCGCGGAGGCGTCCGCCATCATCCAGGCATCCCCGGGGGAGTCGCTCCCGGTGGTCGTGGAGCGCGACGGCGAGCAGGTCGAGACGACGCTCACGCCGGTTCCGGCGCAGCGCCAGGAAGTGGATGCGAACGGGCAGCCCGTCGTGGACGAGAACGGCGATCCGGTGATGAACGAGGTCGGCTACGCGGGCATCACCTCGCAGCTCGCCTATGTGCAGCAGCCGATCGGCACCGGCGTGCAGATGACGGCGCAGCAGGTGGGAGGCGTCGCGTCGATGATCGTCACCCTGCCGCAGAAGATGTGGGACGTCGCGCAGACGGTCTTCACCGGCGCGGAGCGCGACCCGAACGGCCCGCTCAGCGTCGTCGGCGTCGGCCGGCTCGCAGGCGAGGTCGCGGTCACCGACAGCCCGGTGGTGAACAGGCTCAGCACTCTGCTCTACCTGCTCGGCGCGCTGAACATCGCGCTGTTCGTGTTCAACCTCATCCCGCTGCTGCCGCTGGATGGCGGCCACATCGTCGTCGCGCTCTGGGAGGGGCTCAAGCGCACCTGGGCCAAGCTCACCGGTCGCCGTCAGCCGAAGCCGGTCGACGCGACACGTCTGGTCCCGCTCACCGTCGTGGTGGCGGTGCTGATGATCGGGATGGGCGCTCTGCTCATCGTCGCCGACCTGCTCAAGCCGGTGAACCTGCTGGGCTGAAGCCGCGGCGAGCTCAGGCGAGCGCGTGCTCCGCCAGCCGCTCCAGGGTGCGGATGCCGTCGCGCGACAGGATCGACTCCAGGTGGCCCTGGATCGATGCGAAGCGCTCGCCGCGGAGGGCGTACACGTCGCCGGTCACCGCATCGGCCGACACCTCGGCATCCGTCACCGATGCGGCGCCGGGGGAGACCCGCGCGGTGAACGTGTTGTAGAAGCCGACCGAGGCGTCCTCGCCGAACACCGGCACGATCTTCTGCACGCCCTGGTGCGGGGCGTCCAGCGGCACCAGCGCGATGCCCAGCGAGTCCGCGAGGATCTGATGGCTCAGGCAGACGGCGAGCAGCGGGGCGTCCGCCGCACGGCGGCGGGCGACGACCTCCCGCATCCGCGCGATGCGCGGTGATGCGGCATCGCGCGGATCGCCGGGGCCGGGGCCGGCCACAACCAGGTCGGCGGCGTCGATCTCGTCGTCGGTCACGGTGCCCCACGGCACGACGCGCGCATCGAGCCCCAGGTGGCGCAGCTGGTGGGCGAGCATCGTGGTGAACCGGTCCTCGGCATCCACGACGAGCGCGGTGCGGCCGGCCAGCGGTCCGGCGGCCGCGGCATCCTGCGGCTGCAGCCAGAACTCCGCGAGCCGGGCATTGCGCGAGGCGAGCAGCTCGGCCACCTCGGGGTCGTCGGCGAGCGTCGGCGCCGCGTCGGGGGCGTCGGCGTCGTCCCGCGCCTCGGCGGCGTGGTCGCGCTCGATGGCACCGATCGCGCCCAGCACACCGGCAGCCTTGCCATGCGTCTCTCCGACCTCGCCGTACGGGTCCGAGTGCCGCACCAGGGTGGCGCCGACCGGCACGGCGAGAGATCCGCGGTCGACGTAGACCGTGCGGATGAGGATCGGCGCATCCAGGTCGTGGCCGCCGCTCGCGTTCGGGCTGAACAGCGCGGCAACGCCGGAGTAGTAGCCGCGCGGGGCGCGCTCGTGGCGCCGGATCACCGTGCAGGCGTTCTGCATCGGCGATCCGGTGACGGTCGGCGCGAACATCGTCTCGCGCAGCACATCGCGCGGGTCGAGGGCGCTGCGCCCGCGCAGCATGTACTCGGTGTGCGTCAGCCTCGACATCTGCTTCAGGTGGGGCCCGGTGATGCGTCCGCCGTCCGAGCAGACCTGGCTCATCATCTTGAGCTCCTCGTCGACGACCATGAAGAGCTCCTCGGTCTCCTTGGTCGAGGAGAGGAACTCGGTCAGCGCCGCCTTGGTCGCGCCCCCCGCCGGATGCCGGAAGGTGCCCGAGATCGGGTTCATGGTGACGAATCCGTCGCGGGCGACGACGTGCGCCTCGGGGCTGGCGCCGACCGCTATCCGTCCGGGCGTGATCACGGCGAAGGTCCAGTACGCACCTCGCTCGTGCTCGAGCAGCGCGCGGAACCAGGTCAGCGCGGCCGTGCGGTCGTCGGTGTCGAACGAGGCCCGGTAGTCACGGCGGATCACGAAGTTCGCGCCCTCGCCGCGGCCGATCTCCTCGTCGATGACCTGATCGACGATCGCCGCATAGTCCTCGTCGGAGATGTCGAAACCGCCGTCGCGCAGCGTGATCGGGTCGTCCGGCAGAGCGGCGACCAGCTCCGCGGCATCCAGTTGTTCGTGCGAATCCACGAGGATGCAGCGCAGCGGCGTGCCGTCGTCCTGCGCCTCGAAGCCGCGCTCGCGCACCTGCCGGTACGGGACCAGGGCGAAGACCTCGCGGTCGGCCGCCAGCGGGATGTCGGCGAGGACGTCGACGTCGGCGACGGCGCCGGTGAGCAGCTCGACACCGCCGTCGCGCGCGATCAGCACGAAGGATGCGTCGGGGTCGGCGGTGAGTGCGTGCAGGCGGTCGGCGATGGCCATCGGGTCTCCTGTATCGGGGAATCCGGCGCGGGATGCAAAAAGACCGCCCCGGAAGGCGGTCTGATTCTCGTGGGTACGCGAAACTCCGCCTAGAAGGCGGGCCACCAGGTGCGGTTCGCGGACATAGGGCGAAAGTACCACACCGTGGCGGTCGGGATGCCGCGTGTGACGTCGATCAGGACTCGGTGCCGGCGCTGCGGGCATCCTCCGCACCGCGTGCGTGCTCCACGGCGACGGCCACGGCGCGCGCGAGCGCGTCGTCGGGGAGGTGCGGAGCCCCCTCGGGCGCGGTCGACGCGGACCAGGGCAGATGGATGAATCCCGCCCGCGCGCCCGGTGCCGCGGCGAGTGCCGTGTAGAACACGTGATTGCATACGTAGCTGCCGGCCGAGAGCGAGACGTGCGCCGGGATGCCGGCGTCATCGATCGCCCGAGCGATGCGCTTCACCGGCAGAGTGGCGAACCGGGCGGCCGGTCCGCCGGGATCACTCGGCACATCGACGGGCGCGGCGCCGGAGTTGTCGGGGATGCGGGCGTCGATGAGGTTCACGGCGACCCGCTCGACGGCGACCCTCGTGCTGCCGCCTGCGAGGCCGAAGGCGATGACGACTTCGGGGCGGTGCTCGGCGATCAGCGTGCGCAGCCGGTCCGCGGCATCCGTGAAGACGACCGGGAGCACGGCCGTGACGAGGTCGGCAGACGGATGCGCGGCGGCATACGCAATGACCGCGTCCTGCGACGGGTTGCCGTCGCTGCCGGCGAAGGGGCCGAATCCGGTGAGCAGGACGGAGGTCATCCGCTCAGCCTAGGCGCGCTTGCAGGTCCGGTGCAGCGGCGGCGTCGTAGGCTGGAGGGGTGCCAGCAGTGAACCTGGGGATGCCGCGCGTCCCGGAAGTCCTCGCGCCTCGTCGCAAGACCCGTCAGATCCGGGTCGGCAAGGTGCTCGTCGGCGGCGACGCCCCCGTCAGCGTGCAGTCGATGACCACGACGAAGACCACCGACATCAACGGGACTCTGCAGCAGATCGCCGAGCTCACGGCCTCGGGCTGCGAGATCGTGCGCGTCGCCGTGCCGTCGCAGGACGACGCCGACGTGCTGCACATCATCGCGAAGAAGAGCCAGATCCCGGTCATCGCCGACATCCACTTCCAGCCGAAGTACGTGTTCCAGGCGATCGACGCCGGCTGCGGCGCGGTGCGCGTGAACCCCGGCAACATCCGCAAGTTCGACGACCAGGTCGGCGCCATCGCCAAGGCGGCGAAGGACGCCGGCGTCTCGCTGCGCATCGGCGTGAACGCGGGCTCCCTCGACCGTCGTCTGCTGGAGAAGTACGGCAAGGCGACCCCGGAGGCGCTCGTGGAGAGCGCCGTCTGGGAGGCTTCGCTGTTCGAGGAGCACGACTTCCACGACTTCAAGATCTCGGTCAAGCACAACGACCCCGTGGTGATGGTCAAGGCGTACCGCATGCTCGCCGAGCGCGGCGACTGGCCGCTGCACCTCGGCGTCACCGAGGCCGGTCCGGCGTTCCAGGGCACGATCAAGAGCGCCACGGCGTTCGGCATCCTGCTCGGCGAGGGCATCGGCGACACCATCCGCGTGTCGCTCTCCGCGCCGCCGGCCGAGGAGGTCAAGGTCGGCCACCAGATCCTGCAGTCGCTGAACCTTCGCGAGCGCAAGCTCGAGATCGTGTCCTGCCCGTCCTGCGGTCGTGCCCAGGTCGACGTGTACACGCTGGCCGACGACGTCACCGCGGGTCTGAAGGACATGACCGTGCCGCTGCGCGTCGCCGTCATGGGCTGCGTCGTGAACGGCCCGGGCGAGGCCCGTGAGGCCGACCTGGGCGTGGCCTCCGGCAACGGCAAGGGCCAGATCTTCGTCAAGGGCGAGGTCATCAAGACCGTCCCCGAGGAGGACATCGTCGCCACCCTCATCGAGGAGGCGAACCGGATCGCCGCCGAGATGGGGCCCGACGCGCCGCTCGGCACCGCGCAGGTCGTCACCTCGTGAGCGCCACGACCGTCACGTTCCCCACCGGCGCCCTGCGGGCGGACGCCCGAGTTCTGGCGGTGCAGGCTGACGTCGTGGTCACCGATGTCACGCCGTTCCATCCCGTCGACCACACCTGGCCCGATCAGCCGGGTGACTCCGGGGTGATCACCGTGGGTGAGGAGCGGCTGATCGTCGCCGAGGCCGTGATGGCCGCAGTCGGTGAGGACGGCGCGTTCGCCGTGGGGACCGACATCCCGGTCAGGCGCGGCGCGGAGGGCTGGACGTGGCTGGTCGCCCACCGGGTGGACGGTGACATCCCGGCATCCGTCGTGTCGGGTGCCGCAGCGGCGCTCGAGGTCGACGCGGAGCGCCGCGCCGGACTCAGCCGCGGGCACACCGCCTGCCACCTGGCATCTCTCGCGCTCGATCTCGCCGTGGCGGACCTGTGGCGCAAGCAGCCGGGCACCGATGCTCTCGGCAACCCCGACTTCGAGGGGCGGGCGAACCAGACCAGCTTCATCCACTCCGACGGGGCCGTCGACGAGTACCGCCTCGGCAAGAGCCTGCGCAAGGCCGGGTTCGACACCGAGACCTTCGCCGCGACCGTGTCGGAGCGGGAAGCCGCGATCAACACGACGCTGGCCGGATGGGTGTCGTCCGGGGCGCCGAGCCGCGTCGTCGCCGAGGGCCCGACGATCACCGACATGCGGCGCTGGGAGTGCGAACTGCCGGACGGCACGGCATCGATCCCGTGCGGGGGAACCCACGCATCCTCGCTCGCGGAGTTCGCCTCGATCGCCGTGTCGCTGGACCTGTCCGATCCCCAACTTCTCATCATGACGACGAGCGTGATTCCCGCCTGACGCGACTCCGGCCTGATCCCCGTCGGGGGAGTACCGTCGATGACTGTGACCGCGATCCGGATGCGCACGGCCCTCGGAGCTGCCGCCGTCGTCCTGGCGGCGGTCCTCGCCTGGGCGGAGGTCGTGCACGAGCGCTCCTCCCGGCGCCGATTGGGCGCCGATGACGGGCATCCGGTGCGTCGCGAGGCGATCGTGGTGCTCGGCTTCCGCAATCGCGGCACGCGTGCGAACGCGGTCAACCGCTACCGGGTGCGCGCCGCACTGCGCTCGCTGACGCCGGATGCCCGCGAGGCGGTGCTCGTACTGTGCGGGGGCGCCGTCGGCGGGGAGATCGCCGAGGCGGAGCTGCTCGCCGCATATGCCCGGCGGCGCGGGTACACCGGGCCGATCCGGCTCGACACGCTGAGCAGGACGACGCGCGAGAACGTGCGGAACGCGATCGCGCTGATCGAGGACGCCGATGCGATCAGGATCGTGTCGAACTCGCCGCACGCGGAGCTCGCGCGGGCGTATCTCTGGGAGTTGCGGCCCGATCTGGGCGGGCGCCTGCGGCGGGCGCGGGAGCAGTGCCTGGGCGAGGTCCTGTACATGAAGCCGTACTCGGCCGTCCGCGGGATCCGCGCTCTCGCCGAGCACGACCGCGGAGGACGGGCAGGGGTTTTCGGCGGGGGTTGACGGCGGCACCGGGCGGATCTAATCTCTTACCAATCAGTAAAGTTTACTTATTGGTAATGCAGGAGGTCGTCATGCCCGATGTGTCGCATTCGCTCGAGATCGCCGCTCGCCCCAGCGCCGTGTGGCGCTGGCTGGAGACCCAGGAGGGCCTGCGCCGCTGGATGGGTGCGGACCTGGAGATCGAACTGATGGTCGGCGGCTCCTATCGGATGACCGGACCCGACGGCACGGTCATCAGCGGTCGCGTGCTCGAACTCGTGCCCGAGGGGCGGCTGGTGCTGTCCTGGCTCGAGGAGGGTGTCGGGTGGCAGCACCCGGGGAGGCTGGTCATCAACCTGCGGCCGACCGAGGCGGGCACCGAGGCCACGCTCGTGCATGACGGCTTCGCGGGCATCGGCACGGACGGCTGGCGCGGCACGCGCGACGCGTATCAGCGCGGCATCGCGAAGCATCGCATTCTGGAGCAGCTCGCAGCGCTCGTGGAGGAAGGGTGACCGATCCGTCGGATGCGGCGTTCCGGGCGCTCGCCGATCCGACGCGCAGACGCATCCTCGACCTGCTCGCCGACCGTGGTGTGTGCACGGTCGGCGAGCTTGCCGAGGAGTTCCCGGAGCTGGTGGCATCGGGGATCTCGAAGCATCTGATGGCGCTGCGCGCGGCGGGGCTCGTGGTATCGGAGCGGGACGGTCGCAACCAGCGCTATCGGATCGACGCGAACGCCTTTCAGAGGGCGCTCGGCCCGTGGATGCGCCGCTACGACGACTACCTCGCGACCTCGCTGCAGACGCTGAAGACCCTCGTCGAATCCGGGGACGAGCCCCCGGTCGAGGGGTGATCCGTCATCAGCGGACGAAATCCAGTATGGCGTCGACGTACTCCGCCGGGCGTTCGACGAAGGAGAAATGGCCGGCGTGCGCGATCGTGGCGACCGGGCCGCCCGTCGACTTGCGGTACGCGTCGATGAGGCCGGGGGCAGCGACCAGGTCCGCGTCGCCGTGCACGAGCATCGAGGGCATGGCCAGCCCGGCCAGCAGCGGAACCCGATCGACGTACATGTCGGTCAGCAGTGGGTGGTGCGACCACGATTTGGACCAGTCCAGATCATCGGGCGCGGCCTCCGTGCTCTTCTCGTAACGTCGGCGTCCCTCCGCATCGGCGAAGAACAGGTCGAGGTACCGATCGCCCAGCGGGGTCATGGCCTCCCAGGACCTGTCCTCCGCGGTGAGCCGCCTCTCGCTCCCTGCGAGCTCGCGACAGCGCGCGGCGGCCTCCGGCATCCCCGCGGCGTCGAGCATCGCGGCGGCGCGCGGCAGGCGGTGCCGATCCGTGGCATCCGTGTCGAGTGCCGGGCAGTCCAGGATCAGGCCGGTGATGGCCTCGGGGTGCGCCAGCGCGTAGTCGACCGCGTAGGCGCCGCCGGAGGAGTGTCCGATGATCGTCCAGGCGTCGATGCCGAGCGACTCGCGCAGCTGCTCGAAGTCGTCGATCAGCACCGGCACGCTCAGTGCGGGGTCTTCGGGCAGCGCATCGGAGCGCCCGACGCCCCGCTGGTCGACGCCGATGATGCGCACCCCGCGCTCGGCGAGCAGATCGCCCACCGACTCCATGAAGTCCCAGGACGGGTTGCCGGGACCGCCGTGGATGAACAGCACCGGATCGCCGCCTGCGGGACCGCGTTCGTCCACGAAGATTCCGGTTCCGTTGATGCGCAGTCTCTGCCCCATGTTTCCGGAGGCTAGCAGCGGGATGCCGAATAGTCAGGTGCTCTTGTACATCTCAGCCGAGGCAGGTGCACTGGCGAGCCGGCGTGCTCAACTGAGCGGCCTGGCCATCCGGAAGTTCGTCAGCTCGATGCCCTCGATGACCGGGTGCTGCTCCGCCTCGACGGCGAAGCCGACGCGCTCGAAGAACGGTCGTGCAGTGATGCTCACATCGGCGGACAGGCCGGCGGCGCCAGCATCCATTGCGCGCGACTCGAGCTCGGCCATCAGCGCGCGAGCGACGCCGCGGCGCGCGAACGCGGGCGAGACGAACAACATGTCGATGTCTCCGGAGGCGCTCACATCGGAGAAACCGGCGACGCGGCCATCGACGACCGCCACGACGGTGCCGCGGCGGCGTCTCGCCTCGTTCCAGCCATCGATGCTGCGCTGAGCAGGTCGCGCCCACGCCGCGATCTGCGCGGCGGAGTAGTCGGCGGATGCCGTGATCGTCACCGCGTCGAGGAACACCGCCAGCGTCGTCGCCGCATCCTCGTCGCGATAGTCGCGGATGACGATCTCGCTCACCGGACGAATCCGTCCTGCATCCGTCCGCCGGCGCGGTCGAGTTCCGCCTGCACCCGGTTCGCCAAGGTGCCGTAGTCGCCGGCGAGCAGGGGAGCGCTGAGCGCCTCGACGCGATCAGTTTCCAGTACTCGCAACCGGCGCGGGAGCCATTTGCCGGTGCCCAGCCACTGGCCCTCGGCCAGCAGCATCAGCTCGGCGGTGCGTTCGAAGAGCACGGATGCCAGGACGTGGCGCTCCAGCGGATCGGCGGCGTCACGCAGGTCGTCGAGCACATCGGTGATGACATACCGGCGGAACACGGCCTCCACCTCGGTCAACTCGGGCCCGGCTTCCAGGACGTCCGCCCAGTGCTCGCGGAGCTCGTCCAGCTCCGCGCCCTCCCGCACGACACACCCCTCCACGAGCATGTGCACGATGACCGGTCGATGCTGATCGACGCCGCGCTGAGCCCACTCCGCGAACCCCGCGGCGGTGTAGGCGAACACCTCGAAGACCTCGTCCTCGAACGCGTGCGTCGACGCGGCACTGGTCTGATCGCCGGTGAAGAGCTCCTCGCCGATCAGCAGCAGGTCGATGTCGCTGCTCGCTGTGCGCTCGCCGCGGGCCGTGCTGCCGCCGACGATCACGGTCGTCGCGCCGGGAAAGTGCGCGGCGACGAATCTCTCTGTGGCGGCGGTGAAGTCCATCGGGCCAGGTTACCGGTGGGTCCCGTTGCAGCATCTCGGAGATCTGCATGATCTCGGACCCTTCGCGGCTTGGGCATCCGAGGTTTTGCAGAAGTCGGGGAATGCGCAGCGCCCTCGCGGGTCAGAACGCGGCGAGCGCCTCGGCGAGCATGCGGTGACCCTGGTTCTCGAACGCCTCGTCGCCGACCTTGTAGGCCCAGCACGCGGTGCCGACCGCCTCGCGCAGGGCGTCCAGGCGCCACTGGTCGGGGTCTCGGGGGTCGGGGCCGTAGCCCTCGAAGAACGCCGCCTCGAGCTCGGGGTGCTCCCGCCACTGCTGTGCTGCGAGGCGGGCGAGGTCGGTGGATGCCGGCCGGAACGCGAAGCGCCCGAAGTCGATCGCCCGCACGATGCCCTGGTCGAAGAGCCAGTTGCGCGGATGCCAGTCGCCGTGTGTCGGCACCTTCGTCACCGCGGATGCCGGAGCGGTGGACAGGATCCGGCGGGCGTGCTCTGCCGTCGCGGCGTCCACCCGGTGCGGCTGGTCGAGCCATGACAGGGCTCGGGCCGTCGCACGCGCCTCGTATCCGGCATCCGTGCGCGTCTCGAGGCGGTGCAGCCTGCTCAGCAGCTCACCGGCCTGCCGGTACGTGTCCGCCTGCCGTTCGGCCTCCGTGCCGAGCACGAGCGTGCCGGGCAGGTACTCGAGCAGGATGATGCGCGCGACGGCATCCGCGGCGAGAAGCCGTGCTGCCTGCGCCGTCGCGGCGAGCGGCGCGACGAAGTGCGGATGCGCGGACATCTCGCGCGGCAGGTGCGTGTCGTCGGGACCCGCGGCCTTCACGACGAAGTCCTGTCCTCCGGAGCGCACGTGCAGCACGGCGGTGTCGACGAGGTTCCACGACATGTCCGCGACGACCTCCGCGCCCGGAAGCCGCTCAGCAGCCCACGCCCGCTGCGCAGCATCCAGCCGTTCGTTCATCCCTCCATCCTGCCGTGGCAGCACCTCGGAGATCTGCGGGATCTCGGATGCTTCGGAGACCAGGCATCCGCGATTCTGCAGAAGTCCGAGATTGTGCGGCCGGCGCGATGCGCTCGAGCCGCGGCAGCACCTCGGAGATCTGCGGGATCCCGGATGCTTCGGGGATCAAGCATCCGGGATTCTGCAGAAGTCCGAGATTGTGCGGCCGGCCGCAGGCGCGATCAGGCAGCCGAGAACGCCACAGCGCCGGTGCGGATGTCGGCGGCGTCGAGCCGCACGCGCACGACGGCGCCCGGCGTGGCTCCTGCGGGGATCGGTGCGCGCGCGGTCACTGCGGGCTCGGCGATCTGCACGGTCGCCTCACCCTCGCCGTTCGCAGGCCGGATGACGGTCGCTTCGAAGACCTCGCCGACGCGCGGTGCGAGCAGGGCGGCCTCGACGCATTCGACGGTCTGCGCGTTCAACTGCGATGCCCGCGACGACGACTCCTGCATGAGCCGCGGCAGTTCGGCCAGCCCTTCGCGCGCCCACTCCGGAACCTCGTCACCCTGCGAGAGCGCCAGGCAGATCGTGAGGGACCAGCGGTCGACGAGCCGGCGCAGCGGCGCCGTGGCGTGCGCATACGGAGCGCCGATCGCCGCCTGCATCCGCTCCTCGGGCGGCGTGCCGTCGAAGACGACGTAGCCGGCGCCGCGGAACAGGGCGCTCGCCGCCTCGAGCACGGGAAGGGTCAGCGGATCGGCCCGATCCAGACCGCGAAGGTACTCGCCGTACCGACCCGTGGTCCAGGCGCGCCCGAGTGCCTGCGTCTGCGTGCGGAACTCCTCGAACGTCCGCTCGTCGGGTTGCGGCATCGTGCGCAGCACTCCGACGCCGCCGTCGAGCATGAGCTGCGCGGCGGCCATGCCCGTCATCAGTGACAGCTGGGCGTTCCAATCCTCGACGGGCAGAGGTTGTCTGCGCTCGATGTCGTATCGCCCAGCGCCGGTGCGCACGACCTCGGCGTCCGGCAGGTTCAGGCTCGCACCGCCGCGCGCCGCCTCCTGCTCGAGCCGCAGCCGTCCGATCTCGGGCAGCAGCGCGGCAGGGGAGTCCTCGTCGCGATCCAGCGCCCGCTGCGCGGCGACGTAGTCGAGCTGCGCGCGGGAGCGGATCAATGCGCGCTGCAGGGTCGAGCCTGTCACGACACCCTCGGCATCCAGGGCGAACGTCCACACCAGCGCAGGGCGGTCCTGATCGGGAAGCAGCGAGGCGCTCCCTTCGCTGAGCACCGGCGGATGCAGCGGGATGGAGCCGTCCGCGGCGTACAGCGTCTGCCCGCGCGCGCGTGCTGCGGCATCCAGCGCCCCGCCCGGGGTGACGAACCCGGGCACGTCCGCGATCGCGTACCGCACCGTGAAGCCCTTGCCTGCACGTTCGAGCTGGAACGCCTGGTCGAGGTCCCTGGATCCTTCGGGGTCGAGCGTCGCGAACGGGATGTCGCGCAGATCCACGTCGGGCGCGATCGCGGTGGCCCGTTCGGCCTCGGCCTCCGCCTCGGGCGGGAACGGGATGTCGAACGGCGCTCGCACCGCGGCCAGGGCCTCGGCCAGGGCGCTCTGCGCGGCGGATTCTGCGATGTGCGATCGACGCTGAGGCATGGCGCCAGCCTATGCCGCCATCTTCGGACACATCGGCCCCTGGCATCCGTCCCGGCATTAGCGTGGCTGTCATGACCGACACTGCGGACAAGGCTCAGACACTCGCGGCCCTCTACGACGCGCCGGAGATCCTGCGCGTCGTCAACATCTGGGACGTCGTCTCGGCACAGGCGATCGCCGCACTGCCCGAGACCCGCGCCCTCGCCACAGCCGGACACTCCATCGCCGCGACCTTCGGGTACGCCGACGGGCAGATCCCGCGCGAGATCATGATCGACTTCGTCGGCCGCATCGCCGCGGCCGTCGAACTGCCGGTGAGCGCCGACCTCGACGACGGTTACGGCGACGCCGGTGAGACGGCGCGCCTGGCGATCGGCGCGGGCGTCGTCGGCGCGAACGTCGAGGACCGCCTGAAGCCGCTCGCGGAGTCGGTCGCCCAGGTCGAGGCGATCGTGAAGGCCGGCGAGGCCGAGGGCGTGCCCTTCGTGCTCAACGCCCGTACCGATGCGATCGTCCGCGGCGGCGACAAGCCCCTCGCAGACAAGCTCGCCGACGCCGTCGAGCGCGGCCGCGCCTACCTCGACGCCGGTGCGAAGGCCGTGTTCGTCCCCGGCATCCTCGACGCCGAGGCGACCCGCACCCTCGTCGACGGGATCGGCGCGGGCAAGGTCAGCGTGATCGGCCTGCCCGGCGCGCTCACCGCGGCCGAGTACGAGGCACTGGGCGTCGCCCGGATCTCGTACGGCCCGCTGCCGCAGCGCGTCGCGCTGACCGCGCTGCAGGACGTCGCGACGAGCCTGTACGCGAACGGCGTGATCCCGGAGGGCACGCGCGCCCTGAACTGACGGCCCTCAGGTGCTCCCTGGAAACGGTGCAGGGAGCACCATGAGAGGATCGTCCGATGACTTCCGCCGGCCATCCGTCCCCGACGAAGCGGAAGGTCGATCCCTCGGTCCTGCTCGCGCTGGCCGTCATCATGATCGCCGCGCTGGTGCTCGGCGTTCCCGCACTGATGAACGCCTTCGACAGGCAGTGGATCTCGGAGGACGTCGGAACCGAGGACGCGGTCATCGCACTTCGCCTCACCGCGGGGGAGAAGTCGTACCTGGCGCTCCTGGATGCCGACGGCACCTCCCGCGTCGCGCGCGTCGATGAGCGCGGTTTTCAGCACTCGAGGCTCGCCTGGACCCAGGCCGGCCTGAGCACCGGCGGCCCCGATGCCGAGTACGTGCTGCACGACGACGGATCGACGAAGGTCGACCTGAAGGGCACGACATCGGCCTCGGTCACTGAGAGCCAGCGACTGCCCGCGCCGGGCGGCTTCCTGGTGGCGAACGGCTCCGCACGGGGGAACAGCCTGGCGTTCATCGATGCCGAGGGCGGGAGCGCTGAGGAGATCGACGTGAGCTTCTCCCACGCCGAGTTCGCGGCCTGCGACGACGAGGTCGTCATGGTGGAGTTCGGCGGTCAGCTCGGTGCGGTGACCCCGCAGACCCGGGACCTGCACGGCCAGAACGTCTTCGATGACCTGCCGACCCTGTTCTGCGACGGGGATCGGGTCTACGGTCTGGGCGAGATCAGCGAGGACAGGTCCAGACCCACGCAGAGCCTGCGGACCTGGGATCGGGCCACGGGCGCCCGGAGCACCGCCGAACTCGTGTATCCGCGTGATGTCAGCGCCTTCGAGGCGTACACGCCGTTCGAGCGGGAGGGGCGCCTGTATTGGACAGCGGACGGTGATCTGTGGTCGGTTCCGCTTCAGGGGGACCATGAGGGAGACCTGCCTTCGGGCACGAAGAAGGCGGTGAGCTCGGCCGATCTGGGGCCGTTCGTCGGCGACTTCCTGACGGCGAGTGAGGATCAGGGGGCGTACGCCCAGGCCGGTCGCTGTGTGATCGGTGTCGGCGTCGACGACGAGGCTGCCGACCTCGGAGTGTTCACGGTGGACCTCGAGACGGGGGAGCCGCGCATCGCCCTCGTGGCCGATGACATCGATCTCTCCTCTTCGAGGAGCATGACGGTGACGGCCCTCGCCGTGAAGCCGGGCTGGGCGCCGAAGGGCTGCTGACATCCGCGGGGTCGCGACTCGGCCACCCCGTAGAATCGTCCCGTGGTCACCCGTCTCTCTCATCTCTTCGTCCGTACGCTCCGTGAAGACCCGGCTGGTGCCGAGGTCACGAGCCACAAGCTGCTGATCCGTGCCGGATACATCCGACCGCAGGCAGCAGGCATCTTCGCCTGGCTCCCGCTCGGGCTGCGCGTGAAGGCGAAGATCGAGAAGATCGTCCGCGAGGAGATGGAGGCGGCCGGCGCCCAGGAGGTGCACTTCCCCGCCCTCATGCCCCGTGAGGCATACGAGGCGACCGGACGCTGGGAGGAGTACGGCGACCTGCTGTTCCGCCTGCAGGACCGCAAGGGCGGCGACTACCTGCTCGCCCCCACTCACGAAGAGGCGTTCACGCTGCTCGTGAAGGACCTTTACTCGTCGTACAAGGACCTGCCGCTGACGATCTACCAGATCCAGGACAAGTACCGCGACGAGGCGCGTCCGCGAGCCGGCCTGCTGCGCGGCCGCGAGTTCACGATGAAAGACGCGTACTCCTTCGACTACACCGATGCCGGGCTCGACGCGAGCTACCAGGCGCAGCGCGATGCGTACGAGCGCATCTTCCAGCGCCTGGGCATGGAGTACGTGATCGTGCAGGCGGATGCCGGT
Source organism: Microbacterium bovistercoris (assembly GCF_003387575.1). Classification (GTDB taxonomy): domain Bacteria; phylum Actinomycetota; class Actinomycetes; order Actinomycetales; family Microbacteriaceae; genus Microbacterium; species Microbacterium bovistercoris. The sequence goes on from NZ_QUAB01000033.1 coordinate 140,898, forward strand.
GCGATGGGCGGATCCCGCAGCGAGGAGTTCCTGCACCCGACCCCGATCGGCGAGGACACCTTCGTGCGCTCCGCCGGCGGCTACGCCGCCAACGTCGAGGCGTACACGACGCCGGCGATCGCGGCGGTCGCGTTCGACGCGGATGCCGCACCGGTGATCTTCGACTCGCCGAACACTCCCACGATCGACACGCTCGTCTCGCACAGCAATGCCGTGCTGGACGGCGAGTACACCGCGGCGGACACGCTGAAGAACGTCGTGCTCGCACTGACCCACCTCGACGGCACCCGCGAACTCGTCGTCGTGGGCGTGCCCGGCGACCGCGAGGTCGATGAGAAGCGTGCCGAGGTGGCCTTCGCTCCCGCTGAGGTCGAGCCCGCCTCCGACGCCGACTTCGAGAAGAACCCGCTGCTGGTGCGTGGCTACATCGGCCCGTGGAGCGAGACCGGGGCCGTGCTGGGCGAGGAGTCCGCCACCGGCATCCGCTACCTGGTCGACCCGCGCGTGGCCGAGGGCACCAGCTGGATCACGGGCGCGAACATCGACCAGAAGCACGCGCACAGCGTGGTCGCCGGCCGCGACTTCGCCGCCGACGGCTTCGTCGAGGTCGCCGGCGTGCGCGATGGCGACGAGGCGCCCGACGGCTCCGGCCCGGTCACCATCGCGCGCGGCATGGAGATCGGCCACGTCTTCCAGCTCGGCCGCAAGTACGCCGAGGCGCTCGGCCTCAAGGTGCTCGACGAGAACGGCAAGCTCACCACCGTGACCATGGGCTCCTACGGCATCGGCGTCACCCGCATCCTCGCGGCGATCGCCGAGCTGAACAGTGACGACAAGGGGCTGATCTGGCCCGAGACCATCGCGCCGTTCGATGTTCACGTGATCGCGACCGGCAAGGACGATGTCGCGTTCGATCTCGCCGCGCAGCTGTCGGCCGACATCGAGGCGACGCGCCGCGATGTGCTGTTCGACGACCGTCCGAAGGTCTCGCCCGGCGTGAAGTTCGGCGACGCCGAGCTGCTCGGTGTGCCGACGATCGTCATCGTCGGCCGCGGTGCCGCCGACGGTCAGGTCGAGTTGTGGGATCGCCGGTCGGGTGAGCGCGAGACGATCGCGGCCTCCGAGCTGATCGCCCGCCTGGGCTGAATCCGCACGATCCCGCGCGCTCGCGCGGGATCGTGCGCTTCGCGCGGGCGGATGCCGGGATTCGGTCCGCGGGGGCAGTGCATCTCCGCGGGAGCGCACGGCGCTGCATCCGTGCCGGCACTCCGACGTGCGCTTCTACGCGCTCCGACGCCGCGCTCAGGGTCGGCGTTCGTCGAGGAGCTGCCGGATCTCGGCGGAGAGCACCTCGGACTGCGCGAGCAGCTCGGCCAGCCGGTCGGCCTTCGCATCGACGCTCCCCGGGCTGCTCGTGGACCCTGCGGCGCCGGCTGAATCCGCCTGCGACATCCCGACCGCGACCGCACCGGACGCTGCGCCCGCGGCGACCCCGGCGGAGGCCGCGCGCGAGCGGTCGGCGTCGTCCGCGGCATCCTCGTCGGGCTGCGCCTGCGCCGCCGCATCCGCCGAGCCGTCCTCATCGTCCTTGGACGGCCCGAGGAACAGGTTCGCGAGGTAACCGGTGAACGTTCCGAAGATGCCGACCCCGACGATGATGATGAGAACTCCGAGCACCCGCCCGGCGTTCGTCACCGGGTACTGATCGCCGTAGCCGACCGTCGAGATCGTGACGACCGTGTACCAGAGCGCGTCGGAGGCCGAGGTGATGTTCGCACCCTTCGCGTGCTCCTCGACCGCCAGGATCGAGATGCTGCCGAACTGCAGCACCAGGATGCCGAGCAGCAGCAGCGTCATCAGGGTGCTGTTGGCCCGGTCGTGCACGAGCGTCCGGACGATGGTGCGGAAGCCGAGCGCCTGGAGCAGGCGGAACACGCGCAGCAGTCGGAACACCCGCAGGATCTTCAGCTGCGGGAACGGGAGGCTGGCCAGCAGATCGGCCCACCCGAAGCCTCGGAAGAAGTACTTCCAGGGCGTGTCCGACGTCGTGATCCGGTACACGAAGTCGATCAGGAAGATGAAGCTGAACAGCCCGTTCATCACCGAGAGCACCAGCTGCAGCGCCCCGTCGCCCGCGAACGCATAGACCAGCACGAGGTTCGCGATGGAGAGCACGGACAGGATGCCGATGAAGATCTCGTACGCGGTGTTCTTGAGCTCGCTGTGACGCGAGCGCTTCGTCCTGGCCATCAGGCGTTCTCCTCCCGGCGCGCTGCGCAGCGCGGCAGCATTCATCTTCCGGCATCGTGAGCCCGCCCGCCCAGACGACTCGCCCGCCGAAGGCGACGGCGTTCGCGTCGCTCGCCCCCGACCCCCTCCCGCGTGACAGGCTGGGAGCATGACCGACGTGACCCTGCCCGACGATCTCCGCTTGCGTCTTTCGGCGCTGCTCGATGAGGAGGGCGTCACCGCGAACAGAGGCCTCATCACCCGCATCCTGCAGTCGGCGATCGCGCTGGGCCAGGACCGCACCGACCGTCTCGATCTGAAGATCGCGTCCGCCGCGCTCAGCGAGATGCGGGAGGCGTTCCGGCTGTTCGAGCCGCTGCGCGGCGTGCCCAAGGTGACGATCTTCGGGTCCGCCAGGACGACTCAGGCCGACCCGCTCTACGGCCAGGCGCAGGATGCCGCCAGGCTGCTGTCGAAGGACGGCTGGATGGTCGTGACCGGTGCCGGTCCCGGCATCATGCAGGCCGCGGCGGAGGGCGCGGGGCGGAAGATGTCGATCGGCGTGTCGATCCGGCTGCCGTTCGAGGAGAAGGCGAACGCGGTCGTCGCGGAGGACGCGAACCTCGTGTCGATGAAGTACTTCTTCACGCGCAAGCTCATGCTGGTCAAGGAGTCCCGCGGATTCGTCTGCCTGCCCGGGGGATTCGGCACCATGGACGAGATGTTCGAGCTGCTCACCCTGCAGCAGACCGGCAAGGCGGAGCCGGTGCCGATCGTGCTGCTCGACGAGCCGGGGGGCACGTTCTGGCAGGGCCTGAAGACGTTCGTCGACGGGAATCTCGCGGCCGGCGGGTACATCTCGGCCGGCGACATGGACCGCGTGCTGATCACGGACTCGGTCGAGGCGGCGACCGGCGAGATCCTCGGCTTCTGGCACAACTACGACTCGCTGCGCTGGGTCGGCGACCAGCTGGTGCTGCGACTGCGCCACGAACCGACCGATGCCGAGATCGACGACCTGAACGACCGTTTCGGTGATCTGCTGCTGCGCGGGCGCATCGAACGCACCGAGCCGCTCGCCCCGGAGCGCGCCGATCACGACGTCCTCGAGCTGCCACGGCTCGTGCTGGTGCTGAACCAGTTCCGGGTCGGTGCGCTGCATCGCGTGATCCGGGCGATCAACGCCCTTCCGTCCGCGGGCCGAGCGGATTGAGCGGCGCCGCCGTCACGCGGCGAGCTGCTCGATGCGGTCGGCCGCGATCACCGCGCCGCGTTGGGCACGCAGCCGCATGCCGGTCTGTGCGGCGAGCGACGTGATGCGCGTGTCGGCGAGCAGGCCGGAGATCGCGCCCTCGAGCTCAGGGGCGAGCGCCGAGCGGGGAAGAACCCTTCCGACGCTCTGCGACTCGACGATCCGGCCGATCAGCGGCTGGTCCGAGGTCGCATTCATCGGCAGCACCAGAAGGGGCACCCCGTGCGCGAGCGCCGCGAGCGTAGTCGAATGACCGCCGTGTCCGATCACGAGCGTCGCGTGGGGGAGCAGTTCGGCGTGCGACGCCCGGCCACGCACCTCGACGTTCGGGGGGATGTCCCCGCCCAGCGGCGTCTGCGGCGTCGACCGGGTGACGATCGCCCGCACCGGGAGCCGACCGAGCGCTGCGATCACCCGTCGGTACACGTCGTCCTGTCTGCGCTGCCAGACACTGCTGAGGCTGACCAGAACGAGCGGGGGATCCTGCGCGGACCGCGGTGCCGGCGGCGCACCATGCTCCGTCGTCCCGGTCCACTCGAACCCGATCGTGTTCTCCTGGTCGGTGAGGGGATCCAGCTCGCGGTCGGTCAACAGCAGACGGGCATCCGCTGCGTTCCACACCGCGAGCGGGCTCAGACCGAAGGGCCCGAGCACGGCTTTCGCGGGCCCCTGGGACATGCGTCCGCTCCAGACCGCTCCGAACGAGTGGAACAGCACCGCGACCGGCGGGCCCACGCGGGTCGCCTCGCGGATCGACGAGATCATGATGCCGTCGATCAGCACCACGTCCGGATGCCGCTGCGCGATCACCTGTCGCACCTGTCTCGCCACGCCGCGGCTCATCCCCATGCGCGCCATGTCGGACATCTGCGCCGCCCCGTTCGATGCGAGGCCCGGCTGATGCCCGACGAGCGCGGGCAGCGGCACGGGCTCCACGCCCTGGTCCCGCGGGAGCATACCGGCGAAGGCGACGCGATGCCCTCGCGCGACGGGCTCGCGCGACACGGCGACGGCAGGCGGCACGTTTCCGCCCGCATCCGCGCCGATGAAGAGGATGTTCAGCGGTGTCACGGGAGTCCCGATCTCGTTCCCCAAGCGGGATGCCAGGGCACCCCACGAAATCCGATGTGATCAGGGTAGACCCGGGGTGGTCGCCCGGCAAGCGCCGCGATGCCGGGTGGGGCCGAGTCAGCCGTTCTCGGCGGCCACGATCCTCGTGGCGAACTCCGCGAGGTCCACGGAGCGGCCGAGCACCCGCTCCGCGGCGCGGTGCCCCGAGGCGTAGGCGCCGCCGACGGTGGCGGGCTCGTCGCCCCAGGTGGCCTCGCCCGCGAAGTGCAGCACTCCGTCCGCCGGTCCGGCGAGCGCGTCATGGTCGATGTGCGACGTGCCCGCCGCCTGGTACGAGTACGAGCCGTTCGAGTACGGATCCTGACCCCAGCGCGTGATCCAGTGTGCGACCGGCTCCGGCACGGCGTCGCCGTACAGGGTGCGAAGCGCGGTGAGCACGTCGGTGACGATCGCGGCATCCGACAGCTCCTGCAGATGGCGGCCCAGAGGGCCGGCGGCGAAGGTGAGCAGCGTCGGCCGCCCGCTGATCGCGGAGACGTCGTACCAGGAGTGCCACAGCTCGCCCGCCTCGCCGAGCGCACGGATGGCGTAGCTGCCCTCGTCCCAGAACCGTTCGGGGAACTGCAGGAAGACCTTGTTGAACACGCCCATGCCGAGCCGGCCCAGCGGTGCGGCCATGTGCTCGGGCAGGGGCGGCTCGAAGGTGATCGCCCCGGCCTTGAGCACGCCGAGCGGCACGGTGACCACGACGGATGCCGCGGTGAAGTTCTCCGCCCCGGCGGTCACCGTCACCCCGTCGGCGCCTCGCGAGACGGCGGTGACGGCCTGCGACAGCCGCACGTCCAGGCCGGCCGCGATGCGGTTGGGCAGCTCGTCGTAGCCGCGCGGGAAGATCACCTCGTCGCCCTCGATCGCATCCTCGTCCAAGCCGTGCGCATCCAGATCTCCGATCCACGCGCCGCACTGTTCCTCGACGCGGTGCCGGAAGAACTCCCTGATCTCGTCGATCCGCTCCGGTTCGAGACCCGACCGGTCCAGCACCCGCTCGGTCACATCCAGGTAGGTGTCCCCGGGCGAGGAGGAGGCGATCTCGTCGAGCAGCGCCGCGTCGGCACGGGCGACGTCGTCGACCCACCGGGCCGAAGCCGCCGCATCCATCCGCCGGCCGTCGCCGTCGAAGTCCTCGATCGGCCGGCCGCCGGCCTGGAAGCTCCCGACGGTGAACTCCACGGTCGGCACGTCGAGCGCCTGCACCAGGTCCCACAACGGGGATCCATCGATACCGTGGATCCAGGATGCACCGAGGTCGACGGAGAACCCCGCGGTGCGGTCGGTGTTCATCCGCCCGCCGATCCGATCCCTGGCCTCCAGCACCAGGACGCGCTGCCCGGCGTCCTGCAGGATCCTCGCGCAGGTGGTGCCGGACATCCCGGCGCCGACGACGATCGTGTCGTACCGCTCCATCATCGCCTCCGGATCATGTCGATCGGGCCGGTGACCGACTCGGCGTCCTCCCAGACGCTGATGCCGGTGATGTCCGGCAACCGGTCCCTGGTGAAGATCGGGTCGAAGCCCTCTCTGCGCTGCTGCGAGTAGTCCTTCAGCAGCCGGAAGGCGATGCCCGAGAGCAGGGCGATCGCGATCAGGTTGACCAGCGCCATGATGCCCATGGCGCCGTCGGCGAAGTTCCAGACCACGTCGGCGGAGACCACCGAGCCGATGAACACCGCGACGATCGCGACGATCCGGTAACCCGTGAGGGTGCCGCGATGGGTGGTGATGAACTCGATGTTCGACTCGCCGTAGTAGTAGTTGCCGAGCACCGAGCTGAAGGCGAGCAGGAAGATGATGATGCTCAGCGCGATGTTCGACCAGTCGCCGAGCGTGCTCACCAGCGCGCCCTGCGTGAGCCCGATGCCGCGGGTCGCGCCGGCGAGATCGGGCACCGAGACGAGGATGATGAACGCCGTGATCGAGCAGACCAGGAAGGTGTCGAAGTAGACGCCCAGCGTCTGCACCAGGCCCTGCTTCACGGGATGCGTCACCGCAGCCGTCGCCCCGGCGTTCGGGGCGGAGCCCAGACCCGCCTCGTTCGAGAACATGCCGCGCTTCACGCCCTGCAGCACCACGTAGCCGAAGGCGGCGCCGACGACCTCGTTCGGACCGAACGCCTGACCGAAGATCGCGCCGAACACGTAGGGGATGCGATCCCAATGCAGGGCCACGACGATCAGGCCGAGAAGCAGGTATCCGAGCGCCATCAGCGGCACGAGCATCTGCGTGACCGACGCGATGCGGCGCACGCCTCCGAACACGACCAGCCCCATCAGCACGGCCAGGGCGACGCCGGTGACCCAGGGCAGCCAGCCCGGTGCGTCATCGCCCAGACTGCCGGCCAGGGTCGCCTGGATGGTGTTGGCCTGCAGCGAACTGAACGCGATGGGGAAGCAGACGATCAGCACCACGGCGAACAGCACACCCATCCAGCGGGCCTTCAGCCCGTGCTGCATGTAGTACGCGGGCCCGCCTCGGAAGCCGTCCGCGTCGCGCACCTTGAACAGCTGGGCGAGCGACGACTCGATGAAGCTGGACGCCCCGCCGATGAACGCCATCAGCCACATCCAGAACACCGCACCCGGCCCGCCGATCGCGATCGCGGTGCCCACCCCGGCGATGTTGCCGACGCCGACGCGGGAAGCCGCCGAGATGGTGAAGGCCTGGAACGCCGAGACCGACTGCGGCTCGCCGTCGGCATTGCGGGGTGTGCGATCGGTGAGGGTGCGGAACATCTCGGGAATCATCCGGAACTGCACCACACCCGAGCGGAACGTGAAGTACAGGCCGAGCAGCACCACGATCGGCAGTACCAGCCAGGTCCAGAAGTTGTCGCCCCAGGTCAGCAGCCACTCGTTGATCGCATCCATGTCCGTCAGTATCCGGGGCGGAGACCGCACGCGTCCAGCGGCGCGCGGAGTAGGAGTCGAGGAAGTGCCGGGGGCGGGCGCCGGCGCGCGCACACGGAGTTCAGGCCTCGTTCACGTGCGCGTCATCCGGCGGGGCCACGATGTCCGGCGACCGCACCCGATGAGGAGGATCCCCCATGTCCCTGGCTCAGAACATCCGACGCAGCCTGCCGATGGCCGATCACGCGAAGGGCAAGCGCTCGGCGGTGACCTGCCAGCTGAAGTGCGCGAACGCGTGCCTCGGCCCGGAGTGCAACACCTCGGCCAACGAGGACTTCCGGTCGATCGCCTCCGCGGTCTTCTCGCGGCGCGCGCTGTTCGGCCTGGGTGCGGCGGCGGCCGTCGCCGTCGCCGTCGGCGTCGGACGGGAGACGCCCGCGTCCGCGGCCACAGCATCCGGCCCCGGCGCCGCCTTCGCGAAGCCGGGTCGCGCCGGCCTCTCCTTCGGCGCGATCGCGCCCGTCGACGCCGAGGTCGACGCGTTCACGGTGCCGGCCGGGTACACCTGGTCGCCGATCATCCGCTGGGGCGACCCGCTGTTCTCGCGCACCCCCGCCTTCGATCTGAACGCGCAGACGCCGAAGGCGCAGGCGGAGCAGTTCGGCTACAACAGCGACTACCTCGACATCGTGCCCGACCCCTCCGGGAAGACCGGCGTACTCGTGAACAACCACGAATACGTCAACCCCGACCTCATGTTCCCGCCGAGCGCGGATGCCGCGGAGCTGCGCCGCCGCGGCGACATCTACAAGGCAGCGCAGGGCATGTCCGTCGTCGAGATCCGGCGCAAGGCGGTGGGCGACCCGTGGACCTACGTCGTCGACGGGCGCCGCAACCGCCGCATCACCGTCGAGACCGTGTTCGAGATGACCGGTCCTGCGGCGGGCTCCGACCTGCTGAAGACCGCTGCCGATCCCGAGGGCCGCTGGGTGCACGGCACGCTCGGCAACTGCGCAGGCGGTACGACGCCGTGGGGCACGATCCTCTCCGGCGAGGAGAACTTCAACGGCTACTTCGCCTGGGCCGCCGACACGGCCGAGCAGAAGCGCTACAGCGGCTCGTCGACGACGAGCACGTCGACGGGCTGGGAGGCCTACGACCCGCGCTTCGACGCGCACGACGCGGACTACGTCAACGAGCCCAACCGGTTCGGGTACATCGTCGAGATCGACCCTCAGGACCCGACGTCCACACCCCGCAAGCACACCGCCCTCGGCCGGTTCAAGCACGAGGGCGCCAACATCCACGTGGCCGACGACGGCCGCGTCGTCGCGTACATGGGCGATGACGAGCGCAACGACTACCTGTACAAGTTCGTGTCGAAGAACCGCATCTCGGGCTCGCGCAGGAAGAACATGACTCTCCTCACCGAGGGCGACCTCTTCGTCGCGAAGTTCAGCGGCAACTCGCCGGCGGCGGAGATCACCGGCACGGGCGCGCTGCCCTCCGACGGTGCGTTCGACGGAACGGGCACCTGGATCCCGCTGACGAGGAACGGCGCGAGCGCGGTGCCCGGCTTCACGCTCGAGCAGGTGCTGGTGTACACGCGCCTCGCTGCGGACGCCGTCGGCGCGACCAAGATGGACCGCCCCGAGGACGTGGAGCCGAACCCGGTCACCGGCAAGGTGTACGTCGCGCTCACGAACAACTCCCGGCGTTCGGCCGTCGACGAGACCAACCCGGTCACCGGCAACCGGTACGGTCACGTCGTCGAGCTCACCGAGACGTCGGGGCATTCCGGCACCACGTTCGGCTGGAGCATCCTGATGCTCTGCGGCGACCCGAACTCGTTCGGCAACGCCTACTTCGCCGGCTTCCCGAAGGAGCTCGTCTCGCCGATCTCCTGCCCCGACAACGTCGCCTTCGACTCGGAGGGGAACCTCTGGATCTCGACCGACGGCGCCCCCAGCACGATCGGCTACGGCGACGGCCTGTTCAAGGTGCCGCTGACCGGTGCCGAACGCGGTCACGTGCAGCAGTTCCTCTCCGTCCCGCGGGATGCCGAGACCTGCGGCCCGGTGATCCACGACCGGGAAGGGCTGGTCTTCGTCGCCGTGCAGCACCCGGGGGAGGACGGCACGTTCGCCGCGCCCCGTTCGCTGTTCCCGGACTATGGGTCCACCGCCCCGGGTGATGTCGCCACCGCGCCGCGACCGTCGGTCGTGCAGGTGCACAGGGCCTGACCCGGTTCACCCACCTCTCGACGCCCGTGCCGCCCATCCGACGGCGCGGGCGTCGTGCTGCGCGGGGATGCCGACGCCGATCCGGTGCAGCGTGCTCCTCGCGCGTCGGCGACGCGGGGATCAGCCGTCCTGCGCGGGAACAGGTGCACGACCGGCGAAGGGCTCGACGAGCACCGCGAACTGCTCCGCGGTCAATCGGCGTCGTGTCAGGATCGCGCGAGCCGTCGTCGAGATCGCCGCACGAGCGTCGGAATGGAGCCCGGTCAGGTGGGCGTCCAGCTCGTCGGCACGGGGGAGGAGCGCGGCTCGAATCCGATGATCGAGCTCGGAGTTCACGCTCGCCGACGGCACCGCCGCGCGACTGGCCTCCTTGCCGCCCTCGGCGCGCAGGTCCACCAGGCGGTCGAAGGCCGCTTCGAGCTGGTCGGCTGGCAGCGCCGCGGCCACCTCGACGAACTGCTCTGTATCGGCATCCAGCATGAGCTCTCCTCCACTCGTAGCGCGGTGGTCCGGTGCCAGGCCTGGGCCGCCCAGGACGGGCGGCGCGGGCGTCGTGCTGCGGCATCCGGTATCCTGGTCCGATGCCCGCGGCGAACCTGACCGCGGTGAGAGCTTAATAGGGAGGCCGTCATGGACATCGAACTCGGGCTGCTGCGCGGTATCGAGAAGGAGAAGGCGATCCCGTTCGATGAACTCGTCGAGATCATCGAACAGGCGATCCTGACGGCCTACCTCAAGAACGCATCCTCGGAGGGCGAGGAGACCACCGAGGGCGTGCGCGTGCACCTCGATCGCAAGAGCGGTCATGTCGCCGTGCTGCAGCCGGTGCTCGACGAGGAGGGTGCGGTCATCGGCGAGGAGGAGACCACTCCCGACGACTTCGGCCGCATCGCCGCCTTCGCCGCCAAGCAGGTCATCAGCCAGCGCCTGCGCGACATCGCCGACGACGCCGTGCTCGGCGAGTTCCGCGGCAAGGAGGGCGACATCGTCGCCGGTGTCATCCAGCAGGGCCCGAACCCGCGGATGATCCACGTCGACCTCGGCTCCGTCGAGGGCATCCTTCCCCCCGAGGAGCAGGTTCCCGGCGAGGAGTACACGCACGGTTCGCGTCTGCGCGTCTACGTCACCAGTGTGTCCAAGGGCGCCAAGGGCCCGCAGATCACCGTGTCGCGCACGCACCCCGGCCTGGTCAGGAAGCTCTTCGCGCTCGAGGTCCCGGAGATCGCCGCCGGCCTGGTCGAGATCGTCTCGCTCGCCCGCGAGGCCGGACACCGCACCAAGATCGCCGTGAAGGCCAACGATCCCTCGATCAACGCCAAGGGAGCCTGCATCGGCGAGCTCGGCCGCCGCGTGCGCGCCGTCACCGAGGAGCTCTCCGGCGAGAAGATCGACATCGTCGACCACAACCCGGATCTCGCGACGTTCGTCGCGAACGCGCTGTCGCCCGCGAAGGTCACCAGCGCCTTCGTGCTGGACGCCGGAACCAAGGCCGTTCGCGCCCTCGTTCCCGACTACCAGCTGTCGCTGGCGATCGGCAAGGAGGGGCAGAACGCCCGCCTCGCCGCCAAGCTGACCGGGGCGAAGATCGACATCCAGCCCGACAGCGTCATGGACTGACCCCGGCGCGGGGGAACGGACACCTGAAGCCGAGGTGTAGGATGGAACCTGTACGAACGTGTGTCGGTTGCCGCGAACGTGCCTCTCGATCCGCCCTGATCAGGGTGGTTGCCCGGAATGGTGAACTCGTCCTCGACGAGCGCGCTGTGCTGAGCGGGAGGGGAGCGTGGCTGCATCCGACGCGGGAATGCATGGATGCCGCGCAGCGGCGCCGTGCTTTCGCCCGTGCACTGCGCACGTCGGGAACCCCGGAACTCTCCGAGGCCGACATGCGGATCATCGAACAGCATCGCCAGAACAAAGGCTGAACGGCTATGGAAACAAAGTGAACGGCTCGAAATGAGACCCGTCCGCGACTGATGGTCCGCCCTGCCTGGGCGGACCGACCCAGACAGGAGAATTGTGGCTGCCAAACCACGTGTGCATGAGATCGCCGCTGAACTCGGCGTCGACAGCAAGTTCGCTCTCGCGAAGCTCAAGGAGCTCGGCGAGTTCGTGAAGAGCCCGTCCTCGACCATCGAACCGCCGGTGGCGCGCAAGCTGCGTGCGGCGATCGAGGCCGATCCGTCGGCGAAGCCGGCTGAGGCCAAGGCCGAGACGAAGAGCGCCCCGAAGCTGGCGGCTCCGGGTGCGAAGAGCGCTCCGAAGCCGGGCCCGAAGCCGGGTCCCGCCAAGCCCGCGGCACCCGCCAAGCCCGCTGAAGAGGCTCCGGCGCCCGCCGCGGAGAAGACCACTGCCGAGAAGCCGGCTCCGGCCGCTGCTCCGGCATCCGATGCGCCCAAGCCGGGCGGCAGCGCACCCAAGCCGGGTGGCGCGCCGAAGCCCGGCGGCGCACCGAAGCCGGGTGCCCCGCGCCCCGGCAACAACCCGTTCTCGTCCGCGCAGGGCATGGGTCAGCGTCCCGCGGGCCCCCGCCCGGGCAACAACCCGTTCGCGTCGGCGCAGGGTATGGGCCAGCGTCCGACCCCGGGCAACATCCCGCGTCCCCAGGCGCCGCGTCCGGGTTCCCCGCGCGTCGGCGGCCCCCGTCCGGCAGGCGCCGGTCGCCCCGGTGGCGCTCGCGGTGGCCAGGGCGGTCGTCCCGGTGCACCGTTCCAGCAGCGCTCCGGCGGTCCGGGGCGTCCCGGCGGTCCCGGTGCAGGTGCCGGTGCGGGCGGCGGCTTCCAGCGCCCGGGCGGCGGCTTCGCCGGTCGTCCCGGTGGCGGCGGCGGTCGTGGCCGCGGACCCGGCGGTGGTACCGCCGGTGCGTTCGGCAAGGGCGGCGGCAAGAGCAAGCAGCGCAAGTCGCGGCGGGCGAAGCGGCAGGAGTTCGAGATGCGGTCGGCGCCGGTCGTCGGCGGCGTCAACGTCCAGAAGGGCAACGGCGAGATCATCCGCCTGCGCCGCGGTGCCTCGATCGCCGATTTCGCGGACAAGCTCGAGGCCCTGAGGGGTTACACCGTCCAGCCCGGAACGCTCGTCACCATCCTGTTCAACCTGGGTGAGATGGCGACCGCGACCGAGTCGCTCGACGAGGCGACCTTCGAGGTCCTCGGCGAGGAGCTCGGCTACAAGGTGCAGATCGTCTCGCCCGAGGACGAGGACAAGGAGCTCCTGGAGGGCTTCGGTCTCGACCTCGAGGCGGAGCTCGAGGCCGAGAGCGAGGAAGACCTCGAGATCCGTCCTCCGGTGGTCACCGTCATGGGTCACGTCGACCACGGTAAGACCCGACTGCTCGACGCGATCCGTCAGACCAACGTCATCGAGGGCGAGGCCGGCGGCATCACCCAGCACATCGGTGCGTACCAGATCTGGACCGAGCACGAGGGCAACGAGCGTGCGATCACCTTCATCGACACCCCTGGTCACGAGGCGTTCACCGCCATGCGTGCCCGTGGTGCGCAGGTGACCGACATCGCGATCCTCGTGGTCGCCGCCGACGACGGCATCATGCCGCAGACGGTGGAGGCGCTGAACCACGCCCAGGCGGCGGATGTGCCGATCGTGGTCGCGGTGAACAAGGTCGACAAGCCCGAGGCCAACCCGGCCAAGGTGCGCCAGCAGCTGACCGAGTACGGCCTGGTGGCCGAGGAGTACGGCGGCGACGTCATGTTCGTGGACGTGTCGGCTCGCGCCGGCACCGGCATCCAGGAGCTGCTCGATGCCGTGCTGCTGACGGCCGATGCGGGTCTCGACCTCACGGCGAACCCGAACAAAGCCGCCCGTGGTGTCGCCATCGAGGCGAAGCTCGACAAGGGCCGCGGTTCGGTCGCGACGGTGCTGATCCAGTCCGGAACGCTGCGCGTCGGCGACGCGATCGTCGCGGGCACCGCCTACGGCCGCGTCCGCGCGATGCTCGACGAGAACGGCGAGACGGTCGAGGCCGCCGCGCCCTCGCGTCCGGTGCAGGTGCAGGGTCTGAACTCGGTGCCGCGCGCGGGTGACGTGTTCATCGTCACCGACGAGGACCGCATGGCCCGCCAGATCGCCGAGAAGCGCGAGGCCGTCGAGCGCAACGCCCAGCTGGCCAAGGCCCGCAAGCGCATCTCGCTCGAGGACTTCACCCGTGCTCTCGAAGAGGGCAAGGTCGAGACGCTCAACCTCATCATCAAGGGCGACGTGTCCGGTGCCGTCGAGGCGCTGGAGGAGTCGCTGCTGAAGATCGAGGTCGACGACTCGGTGCAGCTGCGGATCATCCACCGCGGTGTCGGCGCCATCACGGAGTCGGATGTGAACCTGGCGACGATCGACAACGCGATCGTCATCGGCTTCAACGTCCGCCCCGACGCGAAGGCCCGCGAGGCGGCGTCCCGCGAGGGTGTGGACATCCGGTTCTACTCGGTGATCTACAACGCGATCGACGAGATCGAGAGCTCGCTCAAGGGCATGCTCAAGCCGGAGTTCGAAGAGGTCCAGTCGGGTGTCGCCGAGATCCGCGAGGTGTTCCGCTCCTCGAAGTTCGGCAACATCGCGGGTGTCATCGTCCGCTCGGGCACGATCACGCGCAACGCCAAGGCGCGCGTCATCCGCGACGGCGTCGTCATCGCCGATGGCCTGGCCATCGAGTCGCTGCGTCGCTTCAAGGACGACGTCACCGAGGTGCGCACCGACTTCGAGGCCGGTATCGGCCTCGGCAAGTACAACGACATCCAGATCGGCGACGAGATCGAGACCACCGAGATGGTCGAGAAGCCGCGCGGCTGATCGAATCCGTACGATGTGAGGGGCGCCTGCGGGCGCCCCTCATTCGTCACACAGGGGAGTAGAGAACATGGCTGGCGAACGACAGGCACGGCTCGCGGACCGCATCCGCGTCATCCTCGCCGAGAGGCTGGAGAAGGGGCTGCGCGACCCGCGCCTCGGCTTCGTGACGATCACGGACGTGCGCGTCTCGGGCGATCTTCAGCACGCCTCGGTGTTCTACACGGTGCTCGGCACCGAGGAGGAGCGTGTCGCCAGCGGCGCCGCGCTGACCTCGGCGACCGGCATGCTCCGCAGTGAGGTGGGGCGTCAGCTCAGCACCCGTCTGGTGCCGACGCTCGAGTTCATCCCCGACGCGCTGCCGGAGACCGCCGACCACATCGGCGCCCTGCTGCGTCAGGCGCAGGAGCGCGATGCCGAGGTGGCCAAGCTCGCCTCCACCGCCACGCATGCCGGCGACGCAGACCCGTATCGGACCGATGGCGAGGACGACGCCTCGTAACATTGCTGGGTCGCTGAGCTTGTCGAAGCGTCTCGTGAGCCTTCGACAAGCTCAGGTCACCACTAGTTTGTAATTGGTGCTAACATTTTGCCCGCGCGATCAGCGTTGTGATCGGAGGGCGATGTGGCCACGGTTTTCGCAGTACCCAGGAACGTCCGGGGATCGTTGACAGCGGCGGCGCCGCCGACGGTGCAACGCACGATCGCACCGCATGTGCACGCGCAGCTCGTGGCGGCCTGCTGCGGAGACGAAGAGATCGCCGCGGAGATCGCGGACGTCCTCACGCCGGAGCAGCGCGCAGGGCTCAGCGCCCTCCCCGACCCGCTTCCGCTCGTCCCCGGCATCCGAGCCGTGGTCGGCGCGGCGCTGAGTCGGTCCGATCTGCGGATCCTGCTGATCGCGGCGGTGTGCGTCGACGACCGCGTGGACGTACTGCTCGAGGCCGGCGGGACGACGATGACCGGGTTGATGGACTCCGCCGCCGGTTCGGTGCTCTCGCTCGTGGCCGGCCGCTTCTGGTACGCCGATCCGCGCGTGCGGATCTACGTGCACGAGTCGGCAGACCTCGCGGCGCGCACCGCCGTGCACCGCACGCTGCAGGCCGTCTACGAGGCGCGCGGTGAGGCGGAACGCGCCCTGTGGCACCGGGCGCTCGGCTGCATGCAGGGCGACGGCGCGCTCGCGCGCCCGCTGCTCCGCCTCTCCGCCCAGGCACTGGACGCCGGTCAGGCCGACCGTGCGTACGCGATCGCCCGCGAGGCGGCCAGCCATGCGGATGCTCCGGACGTGGACGCCGCACGCATCGCCGCCGGGCGCGCGGCGCTGAGCGGGGGCTGGCTCGATGACGCCGTCGCCTGGCTGACACCGGTCATGGCAGGTGCCCACCCGGATGCGTCCGCAGCGCAGGCGCTGTCGATCGCGACGATGCTGCGGTACGGAGCCGCCCCGTCTGCGATCGAGGATGAGCGCGATGCGGCGGACCGCGACCTGCTCGCCGGACATTGGGCCGGGATCGATGCATCGATCCCGGAGGACATCGACCCGAACGCCGCTCCGCTGCGCGCCGCGTTGCGGGCGGCACTGGGAGGCGACGTCACCGAGGGACTGAGGATCCTCGCCGTCGTCACCGCGCCGCCGCACGCGACCGCGCAGTCCGCTTCGCACGGCGTCGCGCACGGGCCCCTGCTGCGTGCGCATCGCGAGGTGCTCGCAGCGCTGCTGCGCACCTGGCACGGCGAACTCGGCGAGGCGCGCGCCGCACTGGAGCGCGCGGCGTCGGCGGTGCCGCTGGCGCTGCCGTTCTGCGGTCTCGCGATCCGCCTCGCGCGGCGACTGGAGCTGGCCTGCGACGGTCGCAGCGGCGAGCTCTCCGCGGCACTCGAGGCGGTGTCGCCGCTGCCGCGCATGCAGGCGCGACCGGTGGAACGGGCGATCGCCGCATACCTGTCCGGGCGCAGCGACGAGGCATCCGTGCACCTGGGCATCTGGGCCGAGCGGACTGCCCGGGGAATCGATATCGGTCTGCCGGGCCTCGACGAGGTGGGCCCGCTGGAGGTCCCGGTGCAGGTGCAGCCGCCGGATGCCGCCCATGCCGGCGCCCTGCGCCGGCAGATCCGCGCCGTCGGAGTCGGCGCCGCCGGCGCAGCCCTGGACGACATCGCCGAGGAGGCGCGTTCGATCCGCTCTCCTTTCGAGCGCGGCAGGATCGAGGCGCTGCTGGGAATCGTCGCCCTGACCAGGGGCGAGGCCGCGGCCGCGACCCGGCATCTGCGGGCATCCATAGGCATGCTCGCCGATGCGGGCGCAGACGCATGGCGCTGCGCGGTGGAGGCGCGACTCGTCAAGCTGGGGGAGCTGCCCGTCATCGACGTGCGCACCCCGACCACGCCGATCCAGATCTGTGCGACCGACCCGCTCGGCGTGTGCCGTTCGGCGTGGCAGCCGATGCTGACCGCGCGTGAACTGGAGATCGCGATGCTCATCGCGGAGGGGGCGAGCAACCGCGACATCGCGGAGCGGCTGCACCTGTCCGTGCGCACGATCGAGGTCCACGCGGGGCGGGTCTTCCGCAAGTTCGACGTCCGCACCCGTGGCGAGCTCACGGCTCTCGCGCACCGGACGAACCAGCACGGCTGAACCGCGTTCCGGACAATGTGGAAACCCCTGATGTGGAGCTCCTGCTCGCGCCGATAGCGTCGGGCCAGCCCGGGTCCCGGGCCTGCTGTCCGTTCGGAGAACAGGAGCCCCATGCACACACGTCGATCCTCGTTCCGGCTACGCGCCGGAGCGGTCATCAGTGCAGCGGTGGTGATCGCGGGCTTCGCGGTCGCCTCCAATGCCGCCGCCACCGCCGCAGAACCCTGTCAGACACCATGGGCGGCAGCCACGGCGTACAGCGGGGGCGCGCAGGTGTCGTACGACGGCGTCAACTACAAGGCGAAGTGGTGGACTCAGAACGAGACCCCCGGTGCCAGCGCCTGGGGCGCCTGGGAGAGTCTCGGCGCCTGCGGCGACACGACTCCGGACCCGGACCCGACCCCCACGCCCGATCCGACTCCCACGCCGGATCCGACCCCGACACCCGATCCGACCCCGACGCCGGAGCCCGGCACGCCGTGGACCTCCAACCCGGATGAGAAGTGCCGCCCCGACGGCCTGTATCAGACTCCCGGCGTCGACGTGCCGTACTGCACGATCTACGACGAGGCCGGACGCGAGAAGCTCCCCAACGGCCTCGAGAACCGGGTGATCGGCTACTTCACCAGCTGGCGCACCGGCAAGAACGGACAGCCCAGCTACCTGGCATCCGACATCCCCTGGACCAAGCTCAGCCACATCAACTACGCCTTCGCGCACATCGGCGGCGACGGCAAGGTCTCTGTCAACCAGGACGCCGCGGGCAACCCCGCCACCGACATGACGTGGCCGGGGCAGGCGGGTGCCGAGATGGATCCCGCGTACCCGTACGCCGGTCACTTCAACCTGCTGAACAAGTACAAGAAGCAGAACCCCGGCGTGAAGGCGCTGGTGTCGGTCGGCGGCTGGGCGGAGACCGGCGGTCACTTCGACGCCGACGGCAACCGTGTCGCGGACGGCGGCTTCTACACGCTGACCGACTCGCAGGCCAAGATCGACGCGTTCGCCGATTCCGCCGTGCAGTTCATCCGCACGTACGGGTTCGACGGTGTCGACATCGACTACGAGTACGCGAACAGCAACGGCAAGGCCGGCAGCCCCGAGGACTTCGCGTTCTCGGAGCCGCGCCGCGCCAAGCTCTGGGCCGGCTACCAGTCGCTGATGAAGACGCTCCGCGAGAAGCTCGACATCGCTGCCGCCGCCGACGGAAAGCACTACATGCTCACCGTCGCAGCGCCCGCGTCCGGCTGGCTGCTGCGCGGAGCCGAGGCGCACCAGATCGTGCAGTACCTCGACTACGTGAACATCATGAGCTACGACCTGCACGGGTCGTGGAACAACTACGTGGGCGGCAACGGCGCGCTGTACGACGACGGCAAGGACCCCGAGCTGGCTGCCGGCGGCGTGTACAACGCGTACAGCAACATCGGCTACCTCAACACCGACTGGGCCTACCACTACTTCCGCGGCGCGATGCCGGCCGGTCGCATCAACGTGGGCGTGCCGTTCTACACCCGCGGCTGGGACGGTGTGCAGGGCGGAACCGACGGGCTGTACGGCTCGGCGCCGCTCGCCGACCAGACGAAGTGCCCGGCGGGCACCGGTCCGTCGCTCGGCGGCACCTCGAAGTGCGGCGCGGGCGCCGTGGGCATCAACAACCTGTGGCATGACCTGGACAAGTCCGGCGCCGAGGTCGGAGCGGGTGCGAACCCGATCTGGCACGTGCTGAACCTCGAGAAGGGCGTGGTCGGCGACTACACCGCCTCGTACGGCGCACCGACGACGATCAACGGCACCTACACCCGTCACTTCGACCAGACCACGAAGGTGGAGTGGTGGTGGAACGCCGCGACGAAGACGTTCCTCTCCGGTGACGCGGACCAGGCGATCAGGGCCAAGGCCGACTACGTGGCGAACAAGGGCATCGGCGGAATGATGATCTGGGAGCTGGCCGGCGACTACGGCTTCAACCAGGCCAAGGGCCAGTACGAGATGGGCGAGACCCTGATCGACATCATCCACGACCGCCTGTCGACGTCGACGCCGTACGGCGCGGCGAAGGCCAACGTCGAGATGCCGGCGAAGGCCCTCGACCTGCGGGTGAGTTACAGCGACTTCGCGCTCGGCGACAACAACTATCCGATCAACCCGAAGGTGACGTTCACCAACAACGGGAAGACCGCCATCCCCGCGGGCGCGACGATCACGTTCGACACCGGCACCAGCGACACCGGCGCCATGGGCGAGCAGAACGGCTGGGGTCTGACGAAGGTGTCCAGCGATCACACCGGCAGCAATGTCGGCGGTCTGAAGGGCGACTTCCACACCTACTCGCTGAAGGTACCCGCGGGCGGCATCCCGGCGGGCGGATCGGCGTGGACGAAGCTCAGCTGGAAGCTGCCGATGGCGCAGATCTCGAACCTGCGCGTCACCATCGGCACCGAGACCTACTCGACGCTGCACGACCTGACCCGGGGCGCGACCCTCGTCGAGCCGAGCAGCGGAACGGGCGGCGGTTCGAACGGCGGCGGCACGGGCACGTGCACGGCCGCTGCGTGGAGTGCCGGATCGGTCTACACCGGTGGCGCGAAGGTCAGCTTCGACGGCTCCGCGTACACCGCGAAGTGGTGGACGCAGGGCGACAGGCCGGGTTCCGCCGCGGTGTGGGGCGACGGCGTCCGCTGCTGAGGCGGCGCCACCCGCTGAATCCTCGGGCGGCGCGATCTCCCTCGCGCCGCCTGGACCGGGCGTCCCGCACATCGCGGGGCAAACCGCGGATGCCGGGCATCCGCCGAAACAGGAAGACGAAACAGGAAGAGAAGGTATGAAGAAGACCAGATCCCCCCGGCGCGGCATCGTCGCAGCGCTCGCGGGCGTGGCGGCCGCAGCGACGCTGGCCGCGGCCTTCGCGGTGCCGGCTGCCGCGGCCACACCCGCCGAGAGCTCGACGACCTCGAGTGAGACCGGCAACGTCAACGGCTACCGCAACGTGGGCTACTTCGCCCAGTGGGGCGTGTACGGCCGGAACTTCAAGGTGAAGCAGCTCGACACCTCCGGTGCCGCGGACGACCTCACCCACATCAACTACTCGTTCGGCAACATCCACTATCAGACCCTGAAGTGCTTCATCGCGAACAAGGCGCAGGGTGAGGGCCCGAACGGCTCCGACGGCGCCGGCGACGCCTGGGCCGACTTCGGCATGAGCTACGACGCGGCCTCGTCGGTGTCCGGCAAGGCCGACACCTGGGACCAGCCGCTGGCGGGATCGTTCAACCAGCTCAAGCAGCTCAAGGCGAAGCATCCGAACCTCAAGGTGATGATCTCGCTCGGCGGGTGGACCTGGTCGAAGAACTTCTCCAAGGCCGCGGCGACGGATGCATCGCGCAAGGCGCTGGTGTCCAGCTGCATCGACCTGTACATCAAGGGCAACCTGCCGGTGATCGACGGGCGCGGTGGCGCGGGTGCCGCCGCGGGCGTGTTCGACGGCATCGACATCGACTGGGAGTGGCCGGGCAGCCAGAACGGCAACGTCGGCAACTACGTCGACGAGGTGAACGACAAGGCGAACTTCAAGGCGCTGCTGAAGGAGTTCCGCACTCAGCTCGACGCCTACGGTGCGACCAGCGGCAAGAAGTACCTGCTGTCGGCGTTCCTGCCGGCCAACCCCTCGGACATCACCGCGGGCGGCTGGAACGATCCGGAGAACTTCCAGTCGCTCGACTTTGGCAACGTGCAGGGCTACGACCTGCACGGCGCGTGGGATCCGGCGCTGACCGGGCACCAGGCGAACCTCTTCGACGACCCGAAGGACACCCGGGCGGAGAACCGCCGGTTCAGTGCCGACAAGGCCGTGCAGATGTATCTGAAGGCGGGCATCGACCCGAAGCAGCTCGGGCTGGGCATGGCCGCGTACGGCCGCGGCTGGAAGGGCGTCGCCTCCGCTGAGCCGTGGAACACGGCGACCGGCGCCGCCCCCGGAACCTGGGAGGCCGGCAACGAGGACTACGACAAGCTGAAGACCCTCGGCACCGAGTACTACGACGCCGCGACCGGTTCTGCCTGGCGCTACAACGGCGACCAGTGGTGGAGCTACGACAACAAGCAGTCCATCGAGCGCAAGGCGCAGTACGTGCTCGACCTCGGCCTCGGCGGCGGGATGTTCTGGGAGCTCGACGGCGACCGCAACGGCGAGCTGATCGGAGCCTTCGCCGACAAGGTCCGCACCGGGACGCCCGGCGACGGCGACACCCCTGGAACCGGCGGTGGCACCGACCCGGGCACCGACCCCGGCACGGGTGAGTGCGCCGCTGCGGCCTGGTCCGCCACGGCTGTCTACAGCGGCGGCGCGAAGGTGAGCTTCGAGGGTGCCGAGTACACCGCGAAGTGGTGGACGCAGGGTGACAAGCCCGGCACCAACGCCGTGTGGGAGAAGGCCGGCACCTGTGCCACCGACCCCGGCACGGACCCGGGCACGGATCCCGGCACTGACCCGGGTACCGACCCCGGCGCGTGCGCCGCGGCCTGGAGCGCGGGAACCGCGTACCCCGGCGGCTCCACGGTGAGCCACCAGGGGTCCGAGTACAAGGCGAAGTGGTGGACGCAGGGCGAGACCCCCGGCGCATCCCAGTGGGGTGCGTGGGAGCTCGTCGCGGCGTGCAGCTGATTCGCATCGCCTGACGCCGCACCGCGGCGTGCGGATGCCCCGGGGATTCGGGTTCCCCGGGGCATCCGTGCGTCAGCGGGGGAGCAGCAGCATCCCATCGGATGCCTCGAGCAGCCCGTCTGCGATGAGCGAGTCGATCGCCCGGTCGCGCTGCATCCGATCCGGCCAGTCGGCGAGCACAGCATCCGCCGGCATCCGGTGGTCGGGCGCGTGCCGCAGGGCGCGCAGGACGCCGCCGCGGGCCTGCCGGTCGGAGCCCTCGTAACGCGCCTGCCGGCGACGCTCGTCGCCGGTGTCGGGACGGCCGGCGGCGAGCCAGGCGCAGGATGCCGCGATCGGGCAGACCTCGCAGCGCGGTGAGCGAGCAGTGCACACGACCGCCCCGAGTTCCATCGCGGCGGCGTTGAACGCGGCCGCATCCGTGTCGTCGTCGGGGAGCAGCGCGGACATGCGGGCGAGGTCGGCCCGCGCGGGCGGTGCGGGCTGCGAGCGACCGTCAACGGCCCTGGCGATCACCCGGCGCGTGTTCGTGTCGACGACCGGGTGCCGGTCGCCGTAGCTGAACACCGCGACGGCGCGGGCGGTGTAGTCGCCGATGCCGGAGAGCGCGAGGAGCGCCTCGACGTCGCGCGGGACGACGCCGTCGTGCCTCTCGACGACCTCGATCGCAGCGCGGTGCAGCCAGAGCGCGCGACGCGGATAGCCGAGGTTCGCCCACTGGTGCACGACCTCGGCGGGAGTCGCCGATGCCTGTGCGGCCGGCGTGGGCCAGCGGGCCAGCCAAGCCTCCAGGTGCGGGATGACGCGGGTGACCGGCGTCTGCTGCAGCATGAACTCGCTGACCAGCGTGCCCCAGGCGCCATAACGATCCGAGAACTCCGGCCGTCGCCAGGGGAGGTCGCGGGCCTCATGTGCGTACCATTCCAGCAGAGCCGGGCGCCACGCGGCGGGGGGAATCGCGGGCCTGGGCATCCGGCCAGCTTATCGAGCAGGACGCTGCGACGGAGGGTGAGCGATGACCAGGATGATGAAGAAGCACCGAGGAGTGCTGCTCGGGGCGTTGGCACTGGCGATTGCGCTGCCGGCGGCGCTGTCCGGATGCGGGACGCCCTCGCCGACGAGTACGAGTACGGGTGCGCCGCCGCCGACATCGGAGCAGTCGCCGACGCCGACCGAGACGCAGCCCACGAACCCGGACGCCGATCCGGCGGACCCGACCATGTGGACGATCACCGAGCAGGGTATGGGGCCGGTGCAGCTCGACGAGCTGTTCGCAGACGCGGTCGCGGGCGTGCCGACCTGGACGGTCGAGGAGAACTGCTCCTGGGTGGCGTTCTGGAATGATCAGGAGACCGGCGTCACCGCATACTTCGCGCGCGACAGCGAGACGAGCGACGGCACCGTCACGACGATCGACGTCGAGTCCACCACCGACACCGTGCAGCCGCACGACGGCCCCCGCACCGTCGACGGACTGGGGCTCGGCTCGACTCGCGACGAGGTGCTCGCAGCCCATCCCGACGCGGCCGAGCAGAAGCCGACCATCGGCGACGGCGCGTTGCTCCGCGTCGGCCCGCAGGGTGAGGGCGCGATCTTCTTCGCGTTCCGGTCCGGTGAGGACACCGTGAGCGCGGTCACCGTGACTTCGAGGGACGAGCCGCCGTACGAGGTCTGCGGCTGACACGCCGTAGGCTTGAGGGATGGTCTCGCCCGGAATCCTTCTCGTCGACAAACCTGGCGGGCTCACCAGCCACGACGTCGTGGCGCGCGTGCGTCGTGCCTTCGGCACCCGCAAGGTGGGGCATGCCGGCACGCTCGACCCGATGGCGACCGGACTCCTGGTGATCGGTATCGAGGGTGCCACCCGGCTGCTCACCTACATCGTCGGCGCCGACAAGACGTACGAGGCGACGATCCGCCTCGGCCAGGCGACAAGCACCGACGACGCCGAGGGCGAGGTCATCTCGCAGACGGATGCCGCGGACGTGACAGCCTCGGCGATCGAGGCGGAGATCGCGGCACTCACCGGCGACATCTCCCAGGTGCCCAGCGCCGTCTCTGCCATCAAGGTCGACGGGCGCCGCGCTTACGACCGGGTGCGCGCAGGGGAGCAGGTGGAACTCGCCGCCCGCGACGTGACGGTGTCGCGGTTCGCCGTGCTGACCGAGCGCCGCGGTGAAGGCGTCGTCGATCTCGACGTCGTCGTGGACTGCTCCTCCGGCACCTACATCCGCGCCCTGGCCCGCGACCTCGGCGCCGGCCTCGGCGTCGGCGGACATCTCACCGCGCTGCGGCGCAGCCGGGTCGGCGACTTCGATGTCGCGGACGCAGTGACCGTCGAGCAGCTGGCCGAGGCCGTGCCGATGACCCCGGCCGCAGCCGCGGAGCGCGTGCTGCCCGTGCTCGCCGTGACCGCCGACGAGGCGCGCGACCTGCGTCACGGCAAGCGCCTGTCCGGGCAGGCGTTCCGGCTCTCCGCGCAGCTGGTCGCGGCGATCGATCCGGAAGGGCGCCTCGTGGGTGTCGTCGAGGCCCGCGGAAAGGATCTCAAGAGCGCGATGAACATGCCGGAGGAGGCAACCAGATGATCCTGTGGTTCACGATCGTGCAGATCGTCATCGCCTGCCTGTCGGGACTGTTCTGCCTCATCGCCGGCTTCGCCGGCCGCCGCCCGAGCGACTGGACCGTGGGCAGCCTCGCCCTCGTGGAGCTGCTGCTGATCGTGCAGGTCGTCGTCGCGATCATCGCCCCGTTCGCGGGCAATCCGCCCACCGGAGACCTCCTCGAGTTCTGGGTCTACCTGATCGCCGCCGTGCTGCTGCCGCTGGGCGGGGTGGCCTGGGCGCTGCTCGAGCGCAGCCGGTGGAGCACCGTCATCCTGGGCGTCGTGGGGCTCTCGCTCGCGATCATGCTGTGGCGGATGCAGATGATCTGGACCGTGCAGGTCGCCTGACGGCTCTTGAGCGAGCGCAGCGAGACGAAGGACGCATCTAAACTGGAACCCGCCATGACCAACACCGTTTCGCGCGCCCGGATGACGGGCATCGGCCGCGTCCTCGTGATCGTCTACGCCGTGATGGCGCTCGGCGCGACAGGACGCAGCTTCGTGCAGATCGTCCGCCGCTTCGACGAGGCGCCCCTGGCGTACACGCTGTCGGGGCTCGCCGCCGTCGTGTACATCCTCGCGACGCTCGCGCTGATCAACGCCGGCAAGCCGGGGTGGTACACGGTCGCCTGGGTGGCGATCGTGTTCGAGCTGGTCGGCGTGCTCGTGGTCGGGACGCTCAGTCTGACCGTGCCGGAGCTCTTCGGGCACGACTCGGTGTGGTCGTACTTCGGCATGGGTTACGTCTTCATCCCGCTCGTGCTCCCGATCTGCGGCCTGTGGTGGCTGCGCACCCACCGTCCGGAGGTCGCCGCATGATCGTGTTCCGCAGCCCGGAGGAGGTTCCGGAAGACTTCGGGGCGTCGGTAGTCGCGATCGGCAAGTTCGACGGCGTGCACATCGGTCATCAGGCCGTCATCCGCCGGATGCGGGAGGACGCCGCGGCGATCGGGGCGCGCGCGGTCGCGGTCACCTTCGACCGCAACCCGCTCGCGCTGCTGCGTCCGGAGATCTGCCCGGAGAGCGTCGTCGACCTGGAGCGCAAGCTCGAACTGCTCGCGGACACCGGGATCGATGCGACGCTGGTGCTCACCTTCGACCGGGAGCTGTCCTCGCGCGAGCCCGCGGACTTCGTCACCGGCATCCTGGTCGACGCGCTGCACGTGCGCACCGTTCTCGTGGGCGCGGACTTCCGCTTCGGTCGCGGGGGAGCCGGCACGCCCGAGGTGCTCCGTGAGCTCGGGGCGCAGCACGGTTTCACCGTCGACCTGGTCGACGACGTGTTCCTGCCCGGTTCCGATCGCCGCGTGTCGTCCACCTGGGTGCGTGAACTGCTCGACGCCGGCGACGTCGCCGAGGCGGCCCGGGTGCTCGGAAGACCGGTCTCGGTGTCGGGCGAGGTCGTGCACGGCCTGAAACGCGGCCGCGAGCTGGGCTTCCCGACCGCGAACCTCTCCGAGACCGTGGACGCACTCGTTCCGGCCGACGGGATCTACGCCGGCTGGCTCGTCGACGGAGACGAACGGTATCCGTCCGCGATCTCGGTCGGCACCAACCCGACATTCGATGACGTGGCACGGCGCCAGGTCGAGGCCCACGTGCTCGGCGAGAGCGGGCTGGACCTGTACGGTCACCAGGTCACCGTCGAGTTCGCCGACCGCCTGCGCGGCATGGTCGCGTTCGAGGGCATCGAGGCGCTGATCGCACAGATCGACGCAGATGTCGCGGCCGCGAAGCGGATGCTCGGCATCGAAGGTCGCTGATCAGGCGGAGCGCGACGACACGAGCTCAACTCATGACACGCATCGAAGGTTCGTGACCTTGGGACTGCTGCACGGATAGGTGACACCTGATCTGTGAAGCGCCCCGGGTTCGGTGGAGGCTCTCAACTCACGGAGGATAAGAGTCATGGCAGCACCGAAGAAGTACCCGGACGAGTTGCGTGAGCGCGCGA
>NZ_QUAB01000039.1 GCF_003387575.1 Microbacterium bovistercoris
GTGCCCCGGCCGGCCCGGTCGCCCCGGCGGCGCCGCGCCCCAGGCGGCCGCTCGCCGCCGAGGCCGCCGTGCTCACTGCGGTGCAGCTCGTCGCGACCGTGCTCTCCATAGGACGCATCGGATTCGCGGGGCGTGGTGAGTTCCTCGTCGCGTTGGTGCTCGCGGTGCTCGCCGTGCAGGCCGTGCTGGCGGCCAGGTACGTCATCCCGCGGATCTGGGCGTTCCTCGGAGGCGTGCTGGGCGCTGTCGCGGGGGTGTTCGCCGCCGTGGGTCTGATGCCCGAGGGTGCTCTGGACTGGAGGGTCGCGGTGATCGCCGCGGGGGCGACCGCCATCCTCGTGGGCACCGCCGTCGTCCCGCTGCCCTCGCGCACGCCGCGCGCACTCCTCGCGGCCGGTGCCGCCGTGACGGTCGCCCTCACGAGCGCGCCGTCGGTACTCGGGGGCCTGATCATCGGCTCGTCCCTGCTGCGAGACGTGGCGGGCATCTCCCAGACCCGCCCGCTCTCCGAGACGACGCTGCCGACGATCGTCGCGCTCGGCGTCGTCGCACTCGGACTGGTCGGGTTCGGGCTGCTCGCCGCATCGCGCCGCGGCATCGACCGACTCGCGGTGGCGGCCCACGCCATCGCCGTGCTCTACGGCTCGGGCGCCGTCCTCGCCCTCGGCTGCTCCGGGCTGCTCGTGCTTCCGGCGAGCATCGGCGTCGTGCTGCTGGTCACCGCCGCAACCGGGGTGATCCTGCTGCGGACCGTCCGGGGCGCGAAGGTGGTCCGCCTGCTCCTGACGATCGCCGTGCACGTCGCACTGATCGTGGCGGTCCTGCTGTCGTGGCAGGACCGCTCCCTGGTGCCGTTCGCCGGAGCTGCGACCCTGATCGCACTCGCCGTGGCTGCGCGCACGCTTCCCGCCGAAGTCAGGTTCCTGCACGTCGGGGCGGGCTACGGCTACGCCCTCGCGATCGTCGCCACAACGCTGTCGCTCGCGGGCGTGACCGGCATCGCGCAGTTCTCGCTCACGGCATCCGCAGGCCTGCTCGGGGCGATCGTGGCGACCTTCCTGCCCGGGATCGGCGCGCGCAACTGGTACGCGGTGCTCGTCGTCGCCGCGGTGCCCTTCGTGATCGGGGTCATCCAGGTGCTGATCGAACGCAGCGGCTGGACCGCTCTGTCGACCGGGCTGATGTTCATCCTCTCGCTGGTGCTGCTGACGACCCGCCGGCCGGGGCTCACCGCACCGGTGCGCATCGTGGCGGCGGGTCTGCTCGTCCCCACGCTGGCGGTGGTCGTCGTGTGCCTGTGCGCGCAGCTGCTGGCGCAGAGCGGATCGCCGGTCGCGCTGCCCATCATCGCCGTGCTGGTCGCGATCGCGCTGGCATCAGGTGTCCTGATCAGCGACCTGCTCGTGGCACGCGGCCGCGACGAGAGCACCGCGGCGGGCGCCAGGATGGCGATCGAGGCCTCGGCTCTGCTGACCGGCGTCATCACCGTCGGGCTCGCCCTCGTGCGCGAGGCGGCGGGGCTGGGCACCGCCTGCCTGGTGCTGATCGTGCTGGGTGTCGGGGCGGCACTCGCAGCGGTGCTGGCCGGCCGTCGCTACGGATGGTGGGTGTCGGCGGCATCCTTCACCGGGGCGCTGTGGTCGGCGTGGGCGCTCGCCGGAGTGGCGCTGCCCGAGGCGTACCTGCTTCCGCCGGCTCTCGGGGCTGCGGTCGTCGCGGTCGTGCTCACCATGCGCGGACGCCCTGCCGTCGGCCTGTTCGCTGCCGGGGCGACGATCGCGACCGTGCCTCTCGACGTGCTGCTCGCCGTCGGCCCGGGGTCGGATGACGTGCCCTGGCGAGCGTTCGGCCTGCTCGCGGCCGGGTGGACGCTGATCGGCGTGACCGTGCTGGTGGCGCGCGCGAGTTCACCGCGCCTGCGCCGGCTGCGCGTGCTCCGCGCACCCGCGCTGGGCGTCGCCGGGGCGGCCGCCGCCGCGGGTACCATCCAGGCCGTGCGCTGGGGCGTTGGACGGGATGCCGCTCCGCTGGCTCCGTCTGCGATCGGCGTGCTCCTGACGTGCGCGGGCCTAAGTGCGCTCGCGGCTCTCGCCGTGCTGATCGTCGCACTGCGGCTGCGTGCGGATGCTGCGCGCTCGCTGCCCTCGCTCGCACGGCGCTGGGTCGGAGCGCCGGCCGTGCTCGCCTTCACGCTCGGCGTGTGGCCCGCGATCGAGCGGGACTGGGCGGTGATCTGGACCATGTGGGCGCTGATGCTCGCCGTGCTGATCCTGATGCTGTGCGCGGCATCCGCCCGCGGAGCGATGCTGCCGCCGGTGTGGTTCCTCTTCGGCGTCGCCTTCGTCACCGCCGTGGTGGCATGGAGCCCGCGCGACCTGCGCGTGGAGTGGTTCTCGCTGCCGCTGGGGGCGTTCCTGCTCGCCGCGGGTGCGCTGGGGCTGCGCGGCGATGCGACGGCGGATGCCCGGCTGACGGACTGGCCGCGCGGCTGGCGGGGTTCATGGCCGCTGCTGGCACCAGGGCTGATCGTCATGATGTCGGCCTCCATCGTCTCGACGTTCACCGATCCGCTCACCTGGCGGGCGATCCTGGTGATGGTGCTCGCCCTCGTCGCGATCCTCGTCGGGGCGTCCAGGAGGCTGTCGGCACCGTTCATCCTCGGCCTGATCGTGCTGCCGGTCGAGAACGTGTTCGTGTTCTCGGTCCAGCTCGGTCGCGGCATAGAATCCATGCCGTGGTGGATCACCCTCGCGACGATCGGGACGGTGCTGCTGATCATCGCGGTCGCAGGCGAACGGCGCGAGGGAGCAGGCGGGGGAGTGGTCGCCCGGATGCGCGATCTGCGCTGACCGGCGTGGCGTCCACGATCATTTGACCAGCAGCGTTACGCCGGATTACACTTGGTCGAGTGTGCGCACTGCTGTGCGCGCATGTCAGGGCGTCGGCATTCGCCGGTCCGCCCCCACGGCATACCCACCACACCAAAAGCGCGGCGGTTCCGTCACGCCGGTGGGTCATGATGTGAAACCCATCATGCTGTCACCGTGCAGCACTATTAGGAGAGAACGTGCCAACCATTCAGCAGTTGGTTCGCAAGGGCCGTTCGCCGAAGGTCAACAAGACCAAGGCGCCCGCCCTGAAGTCGAACCCGCAGCAGGCCGGCGTGTGCACCCGTGTGTACACCACCACCCCGAAGAAGCCGAACTCGGCGATGCGCAAGGTCGCTCGTGTGAAGCTGCGCAACGGCACCGAGGTCACGGCCTACATCCCCGGTGAGGGCCACAACCTGCAGGAGCACTCGCTGGTGCTCGTCCGCGGCGGTCGTGTGAAGGACCTCCCCGGTGTCCGCTACAAGATCGTCCGTGGTGCGCTCGACACCCAGGCAGTCAAGAACCGTAAGCAGGCTCGTTCCCGCTACGGCGCGAAGAAGGGTTGAGTTAGATGCCTCGTAAGGGTCCCGCCCCCAAGCGCCCCGTCGTCAACGACCCGGTCTACGGCGCTCCGATCGTCACCTCGCTCGTGAACAAGATCCTCGTCGACGGCAAGAAGTCGCTCGCCGAGTCGATCGTGTACGGCGCGCTCGAGGGCGTCCACGCCAAGAACGGCGAGGACGCGGTCGCAACGCTCAAGAAGGCGCTCGACAACGTGCGCCCCACCCTCGAGGTCCGCAGCCGCCGCGTCGGCGGCTCGACCTACCAGGTTCCGGTCGAGGTCAAGCCGCACCGCGCGAACACGCTCGCGCTGCGCTGGCTCGTCAGCTACGCGAAGGGTCGTCGTGAGAAGACGATGACCGAGCGTCTGCAGAACGAGATCCTCGACGCCTCGAACGGCCTCGGTGCCGCGGTCAAGCGCCGCGAGGACACCCACAAGATGGCCGAGTCGAACCGCGCCTTCGCGCACTACCGCTGGTAAGCGGCATCGCCGGTCCCCGGTCACACGCCGGGGACCGGCATCCACTCTTCGCAGTACCACTGCTCGACAGATAAGGACACTCCTGTGGCACAAGACGTGCTCACCGACCTGAGCAAGGTCCGCAACATCGGCATCATGGCGCACATCGATGCCGGCAAGACCACGACGACCGAGCGCATCCTGTTCTACACGGGCGTCAACCACAAGCTGGGCGAGACCCACGACGGCGCCTCGACGACCGACTGGATGGAGCAGGAGAAGGAGCGCGGCATCACGATCACGTCTGCCGCCGTGACCTGCTTCTGGAACAAGAACCAGATCAACATCATCGACACCCCGGGCCACGTGGACTTCACCGTCGAGGTGGAGCGTTCGCTCCGCGTCCTCGACGGCGCCGTCGCCGTCTTCGACGGCAAGGAGGGCGTCGAGCCCCAGTCCGAGACGGTGTGGCGTCAGGCCGACAAGTACGGCGTGCCCCGCATCTGCTTCGTCAACAAGATGGACAAGCTCGGTGCGGACTTCTACTACACCGTCGACACCATCATCAGCCGCCTGGGCGCCAAGCCGCTCGTGCTGCAGCTCCCGATCGGTGCCGAGAACGACTTCGTCGGCGTCGTCGACCTCATCGAGATGCGCGCGCTGGTCTGGCCGGGCGACGCCAAGGGTGACGTGACGATGGGCGCCTCGTACGAGGTCCAGGAGATCCCCGCAGACCTCCAGGCCAAGGCCGAGGAGTACCGTCAGCAGCTGCTGGAGACCGTCGCCGAGACCGACGAGGAGCTTCTCGAGAAGTTCTTCGGCGGCGAGGAGCTCACGATCGCCGAGATCAAGGGCGCGATCCGCAAGCTCGTCATCGACGACGCGATCTACCCCGTGCTCTGCGGCTCGGCGTTCAAGAACCGCGGCGTGCAGCCGATGCTGGACGCGGTCGTCGACTTCCTGCCGTCCCCGCTGGACGTGCCCGCCATCGAGGCGCACGACCCGAAGGACGAAGAGAAGATCATCGAGCGTCACCCCGACGCGAAGGACCCCTTCGCCGCGCTGGCCTTCAAGGTCGCCGTGCACCCGTTCTTCGGTCGCCTGACCTACGTGCGCGTGTACTCGGGTGAGCTCGAGTCGGGCTCGCAGGTCATCAACTCGACCAAGGGCAAGAAGGAGCGCATCGGGAAGATCTTCCAGATGCACGCCAACAAGGAGAACCCGGTCGACAAGCTGACCGCCGGCAACATCTACGCCGTCATCGGCCTGAAGGACACCACCACCGGTGACACCCTCGCCGACATGGCGCAGCCGGTCGTCCTCGAGTCGATGACGTTCCCGGAGCCGGTGATCGAGGTCGCCATCGAGCCGAAGACCAAGGCCGACCAGGAGAAGCTGGGTGTCGCCATCCAGAAGCTCGCTGAGGAGGACCCGACCTTCCGCACGGAGCTCAACCCCGAGACCGGTCAGACGACCATCAAGGGCATGGGCGAGCTGCACCTCGACATCCTCGTGGACCGCATGAAGCGCGAGTTCAAGGTCGAGGCGAACGTCGGCAAGCCGCAGGTGGCGTACCGCGAGACGATCAAGAAGACCGTCGAGAAGCACGACTACACCCACAAGAAGCAGACGGGTGGATCGGGTCAGTTCGCGAAGATCCAGTTCACCATCGAGCCCCTCGAGCTCGACTCGGAGAAGACCTACGAGTTCGAGAACAAGGTCACCGGTGGTCGCATCCCGCGCGAGTACATCGAGCCGACCAACCAGGGCTTCCAGGACGCCATGGCGACCGGTGCGCTGGCCGGCTACCCGATGGTGGGCGTGAAGGCGATCCTCATCGACGGTGCCTCGCACGACGTCGACTCCTCGGAGATGGCGTTCAAGATCGCGGGCTCGATGGGCTTCAAGGAGGCTGTCCGCCGTGCGAACCCGGTGCTGCTCGAGCCGCTGATGGCCGTCGAGGTCCGTACTCCCGAGGAGTACATGGGCGACGTCATCGGCGACCTGAACTCGCGTCGTGGCCAGATCCAGTCGATGGAGGACGCCCAGGGCGTCAAGGTCGTCCGCGCGTCGGTCCCGCTGTCCGAGATGTTCGGCTACATCGGCGACCTGCGCTCGAAGACCTCGGGCCGTGCCGTCTACTCGATGGAGTTCGAGTCCTACGCCGAGGTGCCCCGCGCCGTGGCGGACGAGATCGTCCAGAAGACCAAGGGCGAGTAAGCCCTTGTCCGGGTCCTGGGTCGCTGAGCCTGTCGAAGCGCCCCAGGACCCGGACTCCCCACAACTTCACATTCCCTCTCTACTAAACTGAGAAACCGAAATCTGTAGGGAGCCGGTCACAATCCAGTGCCCGGCGATCTCTACACGAACGTCCTGAGGAGGACCAAGTGGCCAAGGCCAAGTTCGAGCGGACCAAGCCGCACGTCAACATCGGAACGATCGGTCACGTCGACCACGGCAAGACCACGCTCACCGCTGCGATCTCGAAGGTGCTCGCCGACAAGTACCCGTCCGACGTCAACGTCGTTCGTGACTTCTCGACCATCGACTCCGCTCCGGAGGAGCGTCAGCGCGGTATCACGATCAACATCTCGCACGTCGAGTACGAGACCCCGAAGCGTCACTACGCTCACGTCGACGCGCCGGGTCACGCCGACTACATCAAGAACATGATCACCGGTGCCGCTCAGATGGACGGCGCGATCCTCGTGGTCGCCGCCACCGACGGCATGATGGCGCAGACCAAGGAGCACATCCTGCTCGCCAAGCAGGTCGGCGTCCCCTACCTGCTGGTCGCGCTGAACAAGTCCGACATGGTCGACGACGAGGAGATCCTCGAGCTCGTCGAGATGGAGGTCCGCGAGGAGCTCTCCAAGAACGACTTCGACGGTGACAACGCTCCTGTCGTCCGCGTCTCGGGCCTGAAGGCTCTCGAGGGCGACGAGAAGTGGGTCGAGTCGATCGTCGAGCTGATGACCGCTGTCGACGAGCACGTTCCGGACCCGGTGCGTGACCGTGACAAGCCGTTCCTGATGCCGATCGAGGACGTCTTCACGATCACCGGTCGTGGCACCGTCGTCACCGGCCGCGCCGAGCGTGGCACCCTCGCCATCAACTCCGAGGTCGAGATCGTCGGCATCCGCCCGACGCAGAAGACCACGGTCACCGGTATCGAGATGTTCCACAAGCAGCTCGACGAGGCATGGGCCGGCGAGAACTGCGGTCTTCTCCTCCGCGGCACCAAGCGCGAGGACGTCGAGCGCGGCCAGGTCGTCGTGAAGCCGGGTTCGGTCACGCCGCACACCGACTTCGAGGGCACCGCGTACATCCTCAACAAGAACGAGGGTGGCCGTCACAACCCCTTCTACACGAACTACCGCCCGCAGTTCTACTTCCGCACCACCGACGTCACCGGCGTCATCTCGCTGCCCGAGGGCACCGAGATGGTCATGCCCGGCGACACCACGGACATGACGGTCGAGCTGATCCAGCCGATCGCCATGGAAGAGGGCCTGGGCTTCGCGATCCGTGAGGGTGGCCGCACCGTCGGCGCCGGCACGGTGACGAAGATCATCAAGTAATCTCTTTCTGAGATCGGAGGGGTCGGACCTACGGGTCCGGCCCCTTTGTCATGCCCGGTGAGTCCCTGCTCTTCCCTTGCGTGGATGCGGAAGGCAGAATGGCCGTGGCCGGCATCCGCCGGCTCACCGACCTGGAGGGGATACCGACATGGCAGACGAGAACCAGTCCGCGGACGCAGTCAACAAGGTGAAGGAGTTCTTCGAGCAGAACGCAGACAAGGTCGGTGACGCAGCCGACGATGCGCTGACGAAGGCGAAGAAGTTCTACGAGGAGAACAAGGACAAGGTCGACGAGGCTCTCAAGAGCGAGCAGGCGGAGGGCGTCAGCGACAACGTCCTGGACACCCTCGCCGGTCTCGCGAAGAAGATCCTGCCCGAGGACCACGCCGCCAAGGTCGACGAGGTGCGCGGCAATCTCGACAAGGCCGTCGGCCACGAGTGACTCACCCCGACGGGGGGATGCTGCGCGCATCCCCCCGTCGTCGTGTGTAAGGTCGTAGCCGGGCGACGACGGAGGATCATGCGTACTGACGAGGGGACGACGCGGCGCACGCTCCTGAAGGGTGCGGCGTGGTCGGTGCCTGCGGTGGCGGCCGCGGCGGCGGTGCCGGCTCGAGCGGCCAGCTGCCTGCCGTGCGAGGGGTACGAGGTCGTCCAGACGTTCGAGAAGCAGACCGGTGCCTGGCAGTACCGTGACACGATCACCGTCACGCACTGCGGCGAAGCGATCTCGCTTCAGGGAGTCGTCGTCACGGTGAAGTTCTCAAATCCCGCCGACTTCGACCACGCGACCAATGCCGACGGCATGACGACGTCGTACGATCCGGCCACGGGTGTGCTCACGGCGACCAGCACCACCTCGGATACCTCGATGTACTTCTCGGGAGCCATCGGGCACGGTAATGACGATACGCATCTCGTCACCGGCACGGTGAGCCTCCAGGTCCCTGGGTGTGACGGTTTCGTGATCGAGAACCGGCCGTTCGCGGTGCAGGTCGTCAAGAACTAGCACCCGCCCGTCCCGCGGAACGACGCGCGACACGCCCGGGTTTGCAGTAGTCGAATCCGGCATGGCAGAATAGACAGGTTCCACATTCCTGCGCTCTGCGCGGGATCACTGCCAGGCAGTGCATAGACGGCATCCGATCCTCGTGATTCGGCGTGCAGGGATCTAGGCCGCGGGCAGCAGAACATCTCCTACTCGAAGACGCGGGCACCAGGGTGCCGGCGTCTTCCGTGTGAAAAGAGAACAGGGTGCGCAAGCGCCGGGCGCGAACAGCGCCGACGTGCGTCCAATGCCCCCGGGTCCACCTGGCCCGGAGAGGTAAGACGCTTATAGAGAGTGAGAAAGCAGATGGCGGGACAGAAGATCCGCATTCGCCTGAAGTCGTATGACCACGAGGTCATCGACTCGTCGGCGCGCAAGATCGTCGACACCGTGACCCGTGCGGGCGCGACCGTCGTGGGCCCCGTGCCCCTTCCGACGGAGAAGAACGTGATCGCTGTGATCCGTTCGCCGCACAAGTACAAGGACAGCCGCGAGCACTTCGAGATGCGCACCCACAAGCGTCTGATCGACATCGTCGACCCGACGCCGAAGGCCGTCGACTCGCTGATGCGTCTCGACCTGCCGGCCGATGTCAACATCGAGATCAAGCTCTGAGGTTCGACATGGTTGACATCAACAACAAGGTTTCCAAGGCCCTGCTCGGCACCAAGCTCGGCATGACTCAGGTCTGGGACGAGAACGGCAAGCTCGTTCCCGTCACCGTGATCGAGATCGCCCCGAACGTGGTCACGCAGGTCCGCACGCCCGAGAAGGACGGCTACAACGCCGTTCAGATCGCCTACGGCCAGATCGACCCCCGTAAGGTCACCCAGCCGCTCGCGAAGCACTTCGAGGCCGCCGGCGTCACGCCGCGCCGCCACGTCACCGAGATCCGCACCGCGGATGCTGCCGACTACTCACTCGGTCAGGAGCTCACGGTGGACGGCACCTTCGAGGCCGGCCAGCTCGTCGACGTCGTCGGCACGAGCAAGGGCAAGGGCTTCGCCGGTGTCATGAAGCGCCACAACTTCAAGGGCGTCTCCGCCTCGCACGGTGCGCACCGCAACCACCGCAAGCCCGGTTCGATCGGCGCCTCGGCAACCCCGAGCCGCGTGTTCAAGGGCATGCGCATGGCCGGTCGCATGGGTGGCGAGCGTGTCACCGTCCTCAACCTGAAGGTGCACGCCATCGACGCCGAGAAGGGACTCATGCTCGTCAAGGGCGCCGTCCCCGGCGCTCGCGGCCGCATCGTCTACGTCCGCAACGCAGTGAAGGGTGCCTGAACATGGCTGACTCGACTCTCGCGCTCGACGTCCTGAAGGCAGACGGCAAGAAGGCCGGCTCGATCGAGCTGCCCGCCGCGCTGTTCGACGTCAAGACGAACATCCCGCTCATCCACCAGGTCGTCGTCGCGCAGCTCGCGGCGGCTCGCCAGGGCACTCACTCGACCAAGCGTCGCGGTGAGGTCTCCGGTGCCGGCCGCAAGCCCTTCAAGCAGAAGGGCACGGGTAACGCCCGTCAGGGTTCGATCCGCGCGCCGCACATGACCGGTGGTGGCATCGTGCACGGTCCGAAGCCCCGCGACTACTCGCAGCGCACCCCCAAGAAGATGATCGCCGCCGCCCTGCTGGGTGCGCTGAGCGACCGCTTCCGCGGTGAGCGCCTGCACGCCGTCGAGAACTTCGGCATCGAGGGCACGCCCTCGACCAAGGCCGCGGCTGCGCTGATCGCGCAGGTCTCGCCGTCGAAGAACGTCCTGATCGTCACCGAGCGCGGCGACGACCTGACGCTGCTCAGCGTGCGCAACCTCGCCGAGGTGCACGTGCTGACCTTCGACCAGCTGAACGCCTACGACGTGCTCGTCGCCGACGACATCGTCTTCACCCAGGCCGCTCTCGAGGGCTTCATCGCCTCGAAGACCGGCGCAACCGAGGAGGTCTCGGCATGACCGAGCAGGCAAGCGCCCTCTCCGCGGCCTTCAACAAGGACCCGCGCGACATCATCCTGGGCCCGGTGGTCTCCGAGAAGAGCTACGGCCTGATCGACGAGGGCAAGTACACGTTCTACGTGGACACCCGCGCCTCGAAGACCGAGATCAAGCTCGCCATCGAGAAGATCTTCGGCGTCAAGGTCGCCGCGGTGAACACTCTCAACCGCGCCGGCAAGGCCCGCCGCACCCGCTTCGGCACCGGCAAGCGCAAGGACACCAAGCGCGCCATCGTCACGCTGAAGTCCGGCACCATCGACATCTTCACGGCAGTCGGCTGACCGGGGGATAAGGACTAAACATGGCTATTCGCAAGTACAAGCCCACGACCCCGGGTCGCCGCGGTTCGTCTGTGGCCGACTTCGCCGAGATCACCCGATCGACGCCGGAGAAGTCGCTGCTGCGTCCGCTGAGCAAGACCGGTGGCCGCAACAACCAGGGCCGCATCACCACCCGCCACATCGGTGGTGGACACAAGCGCCAGTACCGCGTCATCGACTTCAAGCGCAATGACAAGGACGGCATCAACGCCAAGGTCGCTCACATCGAGTACGACCCCAACCGCACCGCGCGCATCGCGCTGCTGCACTACTTCGACGGCGAGAAGCGCTACATCATCGCGCCGAACAAGCTGAAGCAGGGCGACATCGTCGAGTCCGGTCCCGCGGCCGACATCAAGCCGGGCAACAACCTGCCGCTGAAGAACATCCCCACCGGTACCGTGATCCACGCGATCGAGCTGCGTCCCGGCGGCGGTGCGAAGATGGCCCGTTCGGCCGGCGCCTCCGTGCGTCTGGTCGCGAAGGACGGCCCCTACGCTCAGCTGCGTCTGCCCTCGGGCGAGATCCGCAACGTCGACGCGCGCTGCCGTGCGACGATCGGCGAGGTCGGCAACGCCGAGCAGTCGAACATCAACTGGGGCAAGGCCGGCCGCAACCGCTGGAAGGGCATCCGCCCGACCGTCCGCGGCGTCGCCATGAACCCGGTCGACCACCCGCACGGTGGTGGTGAGGGCAAGACCTCCGGTGGACGTCACCCCGTCTCCCCGTGGGGCCAGGCCGAGGGCCGCACCCGTCACGCCAACAAGGAAAGCGACAAGTACATCGTGCGTCGCCGTACCGCTGGCAAGAAGCGCAAGTAGGAGTAGAGGAAGATGCCACGCAGTCTGAAGAAGGGCCCCTTCGTCGACGAGCACCTGCTTCGCAAGGTGATCGGTCAGAACGAAGCCGGTACGAAGAACGTCATCAAGACCTGGTCGCGCCGGTCGATGATCATCCCCGCCATGCTGGGACACACCATCGCCGTCCACGACGGTCGCAAGCACATCCCCGTGTTCGTGACCGAGACCATGGTCGGCCACAAGCTGGGCGAGTTCGCGCCCACCCGCACCTTCCGCGGCCACGAGAAGGACGACAAGAAGGGCCGTCGCCGCTGACGCGGCGACTGTCTGAGAGACAGAGGAGAGAGAAATGGTGGAGTCCATCGCACGTGTGCGACACATCCGCGTGACCCCTCAGAAGGCTCGTCGTGTCGTCGCGCTCATCAAGGGCAAGCAGGCTCAGGAGGCCCTGGCCATCCTGAAGTTCGCTCCGCAGAGCGCCAGCGAGCCGATCTACAAGCTTGTCGCGTCGGCCATGGCCAACGCGCAGGTGAAGGCTGATCGTGACGGCGAGTACCTCGACGAGCAGGACCTGTACGTGAAGAACGCGTACGTCGACGAGGGCACGACGCTCAAGCGTTTCCAGCCCCGCGCCCAGGGTCGTGCTTTCCAGATCAAGAAGCGCACGAGCCACATCACGGTCGTGCTGGCGACCCCCGAGGTCGCCGAGGCGGCTCCGGCCGCCGAGACGAAGAAGGCGAGCAAGTAATGGGCCAGAAGGTCAACCCGTACGGCTTCCGCCTCGGCATCACGACCGACCACGTGTCGCGTTGGTTCTCGGACTCGACGAAGCCCGGACAGCGCTACGCCGACTACGTCGCCGAGGACATCAAGATCCGCAAGCTGCTGCAGACGCAGCTCGACCGTGCCGGCGTTTCCGGCATCGAGATCGAGCGCACCCGTGACCGCGTGCGTGTGGACATCCACACGGCTCGTCCGGGTATCGTCATCGGCCGCCGCGGCGCCGAGGCCGAGCGCATCCGCGCCGACCTCGAGAAGCTCACCGGCAAGCAGATCCAGCTGAACATCCTCGAGGTCAAGAACCCCGAGGCCGACGCTCAGCTGGTCGCTCAGGGCATCGCAGAGCAGCTCTCCGCTCGCGTGGCGTTCCGTCGCGCGATGCGCAAGGGCCTGCAGGGCGCTCAGCGCGCCGGCGCCAAGGGCATCCGCATCCAGGTCTCCGGCCGCCTCGGCGGCGCGGAGATGAGCCGCTCGGAGTTCTACCGCGAGGGTCGTGTGCCGCTGCACACGCTGCGCGCGAACATCGACTACGGCTTCTACGAGGCCAAGACCACCTTCGGCCGCATCGGCGTGAAGGTCTGGATCTACAAGGGCGACCTCACCAACAAGGAGCTTGCTCGTGAGCAGGCCAACCAGAAGCCTTCGCGCGAGCGTGGCGACCGTCGTGGCCCCCGTGGCGACCGCGGTGACCGTCGCAACGAGGCTCCCGTCGCAGAAGGAGCGTCTGCCTGATGCTTATCCCTCGTAAGGTCAAGTACCGCAAGCAGCACCACCCGAAGCGTTCGGGCCAGGCCACCGGTGGCACGAAGGTCTCCTTCGGCGAGTTCGGCATCCAGGCTCTCACCCCCGCTTACGTGACCAACCGTCAGATCGAGGCAGCTCGTATCGCGATGACCCGTCACATCAAGCGTGGTGGAAAGGTGTGGATCAACATCTACCCCGACCGTCCGCTCACCAAGAAGCCTGCTGAGACCCGCATGGGTTCCGGTAAGGGTTCCCCCGAGTGGTGGGTCGCCAACGTCAAGCCGGGTCGCGTCCTCTTCGAGGTCGCGGGCGTGAACGAGGAGCTCGCACGCGAGGCCCTCACCCGAGCAATCCACAAGCTGCCTCTCAAGGCACGCATCATCAAGCGCGAGGAGGGCGACGCGTAATGGCGATCGGCACCAAGGAGCTCGCTCCGGCAGAGCTCGACACGTTCGAAGACCAGCGCCTCGTCGAGGAGCTGCGCAAGGCCAAGGAGGAGCTGTTCAACCTCCGTTTCCAGTCGGCCACCGGCCAGCTGGAGAGCCACGGCCGCATCCGCACCGTGAAGCGCGACATCGCGCGCCTCTACACCGTCATCCGTGAGCGCGAGCTCGGCATCCGTGCGACGCCGGCTCCGGTCGAGGCGCCGGCGAAGAAGGCGTCCAAGGCGAAGGCGAAGAAGGCCGAAGAGGCTGAGGCGCCGAAGGAGGAGGCCGAGTAATGGCTGAGAAGAAGGCTGCTGAAGCCGCCCCGGCCGTCGAGGCTGAGGCCCGCGGCTACCGCAAGGCGCGTCGTGGTTACGTCGTCAGCGACAAGATGGACAAGACCATCGTCGTCGAGGTCGAGGACCGCGTGAAGCACCCGCTGTACGGCAAGGTCATCCGCCGTACCTCGAAGGTCAAGGCGCACGACGAGAACAACACCGCCGGCATCGGCGACCTCGTCCTCATCAACGAGACCCGGCCGCTGAGCGCCACCAAGCGCTGGCGTCTGGTGGAGATTCTGGAGAAGGCCAAGTGATCCAGCAGGAGTCCCGCCTCAAGGTCGCCGACAACACCGGCGCGAAGGAACTGCTCACCATCCGCGTTCTCGGTGGCTCGCGCCGCCGTTACGCCGGTCTCGGTGACACGATCGTCGCGACCGTCAAGGACGCGATCCCGGGCGGCAACGTCAAGAAGGGCGATGTGGTCAAGGCCGTCATCGTCCGCACCAAGAAGCAGACGCGTCGTGCAGACGGCTCGTACATCAAGTTCGACGAGAACGCCGCCGTGATCCTGAAGGCTGACGGGGAGCCCCGTGGCACCCGCATCTTCGGGCCGGTCGGTCGTGAGCTTCGTGACAAGAAGTTCATGAAGATCGTCTCGCTCGCCCCGGAGGTCATCTGATCATGGCGAACATCAAGAAGGGCGACCTCGTCGAGGTCATCACCGGCCGCAAGCAGGACAAGGGCGGCGACCGCGGCAAGCAGGGCAAGGTCCTCGAGGTCCTCGTCGAGCAGAACCGCGTGGTCGTGGAGGGCGTGAACTACGTCACCAAGCACACCCGCGTCGGTCAGACCCAGCGCGGCACCAAGACCGGTGGCATCGAGACCGTCGAGGCGCCCATCCACATTTCCAACGTCGCAC
Organism: Microbacterium bovistercoris; assembly: GCF_003387575.1. Lineage (GTDB taxonomy): Bacteria > Actinomycetota > Actinomycetes > Actinomycetales > Microbacteriaceae > Microbacterium > Microbacterium bovistercoris. The sequence continues at coordinate 14,777 of NZ_QUAB01000039.1, forward strand.
TCGTCGACCCCTCGACCAAGAAGCCGACCCGCGTCGGTCACCGCGTCGAGGAGCAGACGAAGGACGGCGTGAAGCGCACGGTCCGCGTGCGCTACGCGAAGAAGTCGGGTAAGGACATCTGATGAGCGACACCACTGCCGTGGAGGCTGGCAAGATCCAGCCCCGCCTCAAGCAGAAGTACAACACCGAGATCAAGAAGGCCCTGCAGGACGAGTTCGGCTACGTCAACGTCATGCAGATCCCCGGACTGGTCAAGGTCGTCGTCAACACCGGCGTCGGCGAGGCGGCTCGTGACTCCAAGGTGATCGATGGTGCGGTCGACGACCTCACCAAGATCACCGGTCAGAAGCCGATCGTCACCAAGGCTCGCAAGTCGATCGCGCAGTTCAAGCTGCGCGAGGGTCAGGCCATCGGCGCGCACGTCACCCTCCGCGGTGACCGCGCGTGGGAGTTCCTGGACCGCCTGGTGAACCTCGCACTGCCCCGCATCCGCGACTTCCGCGGACTGTCGGCCCAGCAGTTCGACGGCAACGGCAACTACACCTTCGGTCTCACGGAGCAGAGCGTGTTCCACGAGATCGACCAGGACAAGATCGACCGCGTCCGCGGTTTCGACATCACCGTGGTGACGTCGGCCAAGACGGATGACGAGGGCCGTGCGCTGCTGCGCCACCTCGGCTTCCCGTTCAAGGCCGCCGACGCCGCGGCGTGAGTCCTCGGGTGGGCTCGATGGCATGGTCATCGGGCCCACCCGATTGCACGTACAATTGAAGATTGCGTGCTCATCGCAGGCCGTCTGTCGTGTAACGGCAGCCGGAACCTCAATGAACAAAGGAAAATCACAATGACAATGACAGACCCGGTCGCAGACATGCTGACCCGTCTGCGCAACGCGAACTCGGCGCACCACGACAGCGTGTCGCTCCCGTCGAGCAAGCTGAAGACGCACATCGCCGAGATCCTCCAGAAGGAGGGCTACATCGCCGGCTTCGAGGTGACCGACGCCCGCGTGGGCAAGACGCTCACCATGTCGCTCAAGTACGGTCCCAACCGCGAGCGCTCCATCGCCGGCATCAAGCGTGTCTCGAAGCCCGGCCTCCGCGTGTACGCGAAGTCCACGGAGCTTCCCAAGGTCCTCGGTGGCCTCGGCGTCGCCATCCTGTCCACCTCCTCCGGTCTTCTCACCGACCGTCAGGCCGAGCAGAAGGGCGTGGGCGGAGAAGTTCTCGCCTACGTGTGGTGACCTGAAATGTCGCGTATCGGACGACTTCCCATCGAGATCCCCGCGGGCGTGACCGTTTCGGTCGACGGCCGTGAGGTCGCGGTGAAGGGCCCCAAGGGTGAGCTCACCCTGCAGGTGGCCAGCCCCATCGAGGTCGCGGTCGAGGAGAACCAGGTTCTGGTCTCCCGTCCCGACGACGAGCGCGAGTCGCGGTCGCTCCACGGCCTGACCCGCACTCTCATCAACAACAACATCATCGGCGTCACCCAGGGCTACTCCAAGGGCCTCGAGGTCGTCGGCACCGGTTACCGCGTGCAGCAGAAGGGCAGCTCGATCGAGTTCGCTCTCGGCTTCTCGCACCCCGTGCTGGTCGACCCGCCCGAGGGCATCACCTTCGCGGTGGAGGGCACCAACAAGGTGACCGTCAGCGGCATCTCCAAGCAGGCCGTCGGCGAGGCGGCTGCGAACATCCGCAAGATCCGCAAGCCCGAGCCGTACAAGGGCAAGGGTGTGCGCTACGCCGGCGAGGTCGTGCGTCGCAAGGCCGGAAAGGCTGGTAAGTAACCATGGCTGTGAAGTCGAAGTCCGACGCCCGCGCGCGTCGTCACGCCCGTCTTCGCAAGAAGATCGTCGGCACCGAGGCGCGTCCGCGCCTGGTCGTCACCCGTTCGGCCCGCCACGTCTTCGTGCAGCTGGTCGACGACAGCAAGGGCCACACCGTGGCATCCGCATCGACGCTCGAGACCGAACTGCGCACCTTCGACGGTGACAAGACCGCCAAGGCCCGCAAGGTCGGCGAGCTCGTCGCCGAGCGTGCGAAGGCCGTCGGTGTCTCCGAGGTCGTGTTCGACCGCGGTGGCAACCGCTACGCCGGCCGTGTCGCGGCGATCGCCGACGGCGCCCGCGAAGGGGGGCTGGCACTGTGAGTGACAACAAGGAGAACGAAGTGACCGAGCAGCAGCCCGCTGCCGAGGCTCAGGCGACTGAGCCGGCTCGCGAGCAGCGCGACAACCGTCGCGGTGGCCGCGGTGACCGCAACCAGGGTCGCGACCGCAACTCGCGCGACCGTGGCGACAACCAGTTCCTGGAGCGCGTCGTCACCATCAACCGCGTCTCGAAGGTCGTGAAGGGTGGTCGTCGCTTCAGCTTCACCGCTCTCGTGGTCGTCGGTGACGGCAACGGTCTGGTGGGCGTCGGCTACGGCAAGGCCCGCGAGGTCCCCCTGGCGATCTCGAAGGGTGTCGAAGAGGCCAAGCGCAACTTCTTCCGCGTCCCGCGCGTCGGCTCGACCATCCCGCACCCGGTGCAGGGCGAGTCCGCCGCCGGTGTGGTGCTGCTGCGTCCGGCTGCCGCCGGTACCGGTGTCATCGCCGGTGGTCCGGTCCGCGCCGTGCTCGAGTGCGCCGGTATCCACGACGTCCTGTCGAAGTCCCTCGGCTCGTCGAACACGATCAACATCGTGCACGCGACCGTGACCGCGCTGAAGGCTCTCGAGGAGCCGCGCGCCGTGGCCGCCCGTCGTGGTCTCGACTACGACGCCGTCGTGCCGGAGATCATCATCCGCAACGAGGCGAAGGCCGCTGCGGCCGCCGCCGCACAGAAGGTGGGTGCCTGATGGCCGCTCGTCTGAAGGTGACCCAGGTCAAGTCCAAGGTGAGCGAGAAGCAGAACCAGCGCGACACGCTGCGTTCGCTCGGTCTCAAGAAGATCGGCGACTCGGTCGTCCGTCCGGATGACGCGCAGACGCGCGGCTACGTCCGGGCCGTCGCTCACCTCGTCAAGGTTGAGGAGATCGACTAATGGCTGAGAAGAACGAAGCCGTCGAGGCCGAGAAGGTCGAGAAGAAGGCGCCGGCCAAGAAGCCCGCCGCCAAGAAGGCGCCCGCGAAGAAGGCGGAGACGAAGGATGCTCCGGCGTCGCGTCCCGGCGTTCTGAAGGTGCACCACCTGCGTCCGGTCCCCGGCGCCAACACCGCGAAGACCCGTGTCGGTCGTGGTGAGGGCTCCAAGGGCAAGACCGCCGGCCGCGGCACCAAGGGCACCAAGGCCCGCAACACCGTCCGCGTCGGATTCGAGGGTGGGCAGATGCCGCTGCACATGCGCACCCCGAAGCTGCGCGGCTTCAAGAACCCGTTCCGCGTCGAGTACCAGGTCGTGAACCTGAACAAGCTCGCCGAGCTGTACCCGACCGGTGGCGACGTCACCGTCAGCGACCTGGTCGCCAAGGGTGCCGTTCGCAAGAACGAGAAGGTCAAGGTCCTGGGCGACGGGGAGATCTCCGTCAAGCTCACGGTCTCGGTCGACAAGGTCTCGGGCAGCGCCGAGCAGAAGATCGTGGCCGCCGGCGGTTCCATCAAGTGACCGTCTGGTGACCAGCACCAGGAGGGGCCGGAGATTCTCCGGCCCCTCCTGTGCGTTACCCTGGACTTTCGGCCGCGAGTTGTAGGCCGGCATCCCCACTCAGGAGGAAAACTCTTGTTCAGCGCTATCGCGCGGATCGTCCGCACGCCCGACCTGCGGCGGAAGATCGGCTTCACCCTGGCGATCATCGCCCTCTACCGCCTGGGTTCGAACGTTCCCGCCCCCTTCGTGGACTACCCCAACGTGGAGACCTGTCTCGCTGCCAGCGCCGGCACCGAGGGCCTCCTGGGGCTCGTCAACCTGTTCTCCGGCGGCGCCCTGCTCAAGCTGTCGATCTTCGCGCTCGGCGTCATGCCGTACATCACCGCGACGATCATCGTGCAGCTGCTGCGCGTCGTCATCCCGCACTTCGAGTCGCTCCACAAGGAGGGTCAGGCGGGCCAGGCGAAGCTCACGCAGTACACCCGCTACCTGACCATCGCGCTTGCGCTGCTGCAGTCGACCACGCTGGTCACCGTTGCACGCAGCGGTCAGCTGTTCGGATCCGCGAGCGATCCGTCCTGCCAGGCGCTCCTCACCAATGACGTGTGGTGGGCCCAGCTGCTGATGATCTTCGCGCTCACCGCCGGCACCGGTCTGATCATGTGGTTCGCCGAGCTCGTCACCGAGCGCGGCATCGGCAACGGCATGTCGCTGCTGATCTTCACCTCGATCGCCGCCACCTTCCCGGCCGCGATGTGGGCGATCTGGGAGGCGAAGGGCTTCGAGGTCTTCCTCATGGTCCTCATCGTCGGAATCATCGTGATGGGGCTCGTCGTCTTCGTCGAGCAGTCTCAGCGCCGCATCCCGGTGCAGTACGCGAAGCGCATGGTGGGTCGCCGCACCTACGGCGGCACGAACACCTACATCCCGCTGAAGGTGAACATGGCGGGCGTGATCCCGATCATCTTCGCGTCGTCGCTGCTGTACATCCCGATGCTGATCGCACAGTTCAACACCCCGACCGACGGCAGCGCGCCGCCCGAGTGGGTCACCTGGATCTCCCAGCACTTCACGACCGGCGACAGCCCGCTGTACATGGCGGTCTACTTCCTGCTGATCATCGGCTTCACCTACTTCTACGTGGCGATCACGTTCAACCCGGTCGAGGTCGCGGACAACATGAAGAAGTACGGCGGCTTCATCCCGGGCATCCGTGCCGGCCGGCCGACCGCCGAGTACCTCGACTACGTGCTGACGCGCATCACGTTCCCCGGCTCGATCTACATCGGTCTGATCGCGCTGATCCCGCTGATCGCGCTGTCGACGGTCCAGGCCAACCAGAACTTCCCGTTCGGCGGCGCCTCGATCCTCATCATCGTGGGCGTCGGGCTCGAGACCGTGAAGCAGATCGACGCGCAGCTGCAGCAGCGCCATTACGAAGGGCTCCTCCGATGACGGCATCCGCACACACCACCGCCCGCCTTCTGATCGTGGGCCCGCAGGGCTCCGGCAAGGGCACGCAGGGCGTGCGCATCGCCGCCGCGTACGGGATCCCCGTGGTCTCGACCGGCGACATCTTCCGCGCGAACATCAAGGCGGGCACCGAGCTCGGCCAGAAGGTCACCGCGATCCTGGATGCCGGCGACCTGGTTCCCGATGAGCTGACCAGCGAGATCGTGCGCGACCGCCTGTCGCAGGAGGATGCCGCGAACGGCTTCCTCCTGGACGGCTACCCGCGCAACACGCACCAGGTCGAGCACCTGGATGCGTTCCTGCAGGAGCGCGGCGAGTCGCTCGACGCGGTCATCCTGCTCGACGTGCCGCGCGAGGAGAGCCTGACCCGGCTTCGCCTGCGGGCCACCGAGCAGGGGCGCTCCGACGACACCGACGAGGCCATCGCGCACCGCCTGGACATCTACGAACACGAGACGGCTCCGATCATCTCGGTGTACGAGCAGCGCGGCATCGTCGACCGCATCGACGGTGTGGGCTCGCTCGACGAGATCGCCGAGCGCATCGTCGCGGCGCTGGATGCGCGCGGCCTGCGCGTGCTGGTCTGACGTGTTCCGACGCTCGATCTACAAGTCGCCGGCGCAGCTCCGGTCGATGGTCGAGCCGGGCCTGATCACGGCGGCGGCCCTCGACGAGGTGCGCACCCTGGTCGCGCCCGGCGTGACGACCGCAGAGCTGGATGCCGCGGCATCCCGGGTGATCACCGGTCGCGGCGCCGAGTCGAACTTCCAGCTCGTGCGGGGATACCGTCACACGACCTGCATCTCGGTGAACGACCAGGTCGTGCACGGCATCCCCGGCGAGCGGGTGCTGCAGCCCGGCGACATCGTGTCGATCGACTGCGGCGCGCAGTACCAGGGCTGGAACGGTGACAGCGCGATCACGATCGTCGTGCCGGATGCCGCGCAGCCCGAGCTCGTCGCCCGACGCGAGGAGCTCTCGCGGGTGACCGAGGGGTCGATGTGGGCCGGAATCGCCGCGATGGCGACCGCGTCGCACATCGGCCAGCTCGGCGAGGCCATCCAGGGCTACATCGAGAGCCAGGGGACGTACGGCATCCTGCGGGAGTACGTGGGTCACGGCATCGGACGCAAGATGCACGAGTCGCCGAGTGTCTTCAACTACCGCACGCCGGATGCCGGTGCTGAAATCCGTCCGGGTCTCGTGCTGGCGATCGAGCCGATGGTCACCGACGGAGGCGAGGCGACCTTCGTCGAGGACGATGACTGGACGGTCACGACCGTCGACGGCTCCGACGGGTCGCACTGGGAGCACAGCATCGCCCGCCACGCGGACGGAATCTGGGTGCTGACGGCTGCCGACGGCGGCGCCGCCGGCCTCGCCCCCTTCGGCGTGGTTCCCGTCCCCATCCCGTAACGCGTTCCCGTCGGTGCGCGTCTGCCGCAGGCTGCGTCCGCGAGACCTCGAGCCCCGCGCGACTTTCGCGTGAGACCCCGAGTGCCGCGTGAGACCCGCATCCGGAACATGGGTCTCACGCAGGACTCGGGGTCTCGTTTTCCGGCCGCGCTCCGCGCAGTGCGCGCGGCCTGCTCCGCGGGTCCTGGCACTGCGGTGAGCCGTCGAGTTCCGCACGACATTCATCCGGGACCTTGAGCTCTGCGCGAGACCCGGGTCTGGAACCCGGGTCTCATGCGGGACTCGGGGGCTCGACTACCTGGCTCTCGTCCTCCACAGCGACGGTGCCGCGCCTGGTTGTGCACGTCGAAGGCGGATGCGCGGAACGCGGCGACTCATAGGACGGGGGAGGCGCCAGGATGCTGCCATGCCGCTGCGCCTCTCCGAACGCGCCGAGATCGTCTCGCCGCTGCCGCTGTTGACCGCTCACGATGCTCGGATGCTCGGCATCCGGATCGATCCGAAGACATGGCGCCGAATCCGTCGTGGCGTGTACGTCGATCGTGCTGCCTACGAGAAGTTGCAGCCGTGGAAGCGATACGCCGTGCGGGTGCACGCCTTCGTGCATGCCAACCCCGATGCCGTGCTCTGCCTCGAGAGCGCTGCGGTGTTCCACGGCTTCCCGTTGTTCGGCGAGACACGCGACATCCACGTGCTCGGCGATCCCGGCGAGAAGGCGCGCCATGCCGGTGATGTCTGGGTGCACACCAGCGAGGTCGCGCGAAGCGTCGAACGTGTCGGAGGCGTGCTGGTCACTTCCGAGTCGGACACGGTGGCCGATCTGTGCCGGGTGCTGCCGACCGCGAAGGCGCTCTGCCTTGCCGACAGTGCGATCTCGCCGGTGCAGGGCGGTACGGTCTCGATCGACGATGTCTGCGACCTGCTCGACGCGCAGCCGAGCAAGCGCGGCGTCGCACGCGCCCGATGGGTCTGCGCTCATGCCGACGGCCTGGCCGAGTCGCCGGGTGAGAGCATCAGCCGGGCCGTGATCATGTGGAGCGGATTCGAGGAACCGGAGCTGCAGTCCGAGTTCCACTACGAAGGGCACGAGGATCGCGTCGACTTCCATTTTCGCTCGGGCAGAGTCATCGGCGAGTCCGACGGATGGCAGAAGTACTCGCTCGGTGATCCGGCGCAGGCCGCCCAGAAGCTGGCGGATGAGAAGCGTCGCGAGGACAGGCTCCGCCGCAACGGCCATCCGTTCGCTCGCTGGGACCTCGGCGAGGCGATGCGTGTGAAGCCGTTGTGTACGACGTTGAAAGACGCCGGCGTGCCCCAGATGCGTCCGGCGCAGCCCGCGATGCTCGCCACACTGCGTTCGAGTCCGCGAGAGTTGCCGCGAGTTCCCCGCGAAACCCCGAAGGCTGCGTGAGACCCGCCTGATGCAGGTGGGGCTCACGCAGAACTCGGGGTGTCACGCGGATCGCGGCGGGAGGACGGCACCCACTCCATGCATTCACATGGAGCCCATAGTCATCTGATGGCACAATTGCGAGGATGCGGGCGTGCGGACGCCCCCTGCAGACAGAACGGAAAGCAATGGCCAACGCCAAGAGCAAGACCAACTGGTTCGCCATCGGAGTCTCCATCGCCGTCGTGGTGGTGCTCGTCGCCCTCGGCGGTTTCGTGGTGTACCTGAACAACCAGGCCACCGGTCCGGGGGCCACGCCGACGAGCAACTCGTCGTTCGACTCCGAGAGCGGTGCGATCTCGTTCGGCGATGGCAAGGACGAGGTCGCGGTCTTCGTGGACTTCCAGTGCCCTGCCTGCAAGAGTTTCGAGGACCAGTTCGGGCCCGCGCTCGAGAAGGCTGCGGACGACGGCAAGATCACCCTGGCATACCACCCGATCGCGATCCTCGACCGCTTCTCGCAGGGGACCGAGTACTCGTCGCGATCGGCGGGAGCGGCGGTCTGCGTCGCGTCGACCCAGCCCGACAAGTACCTCGACTTCTCCAAGGCGCTGTTCGCCGGTCAGCCCGCGGAGAACACCCCCGGCCTGACGAACGAGCAGATCGCATCGATCGCCGAGGAAGCGGGCGCCGACAAGGTCGAGTCCTGCATCATGGACGAGACGTACAAGAAGTTCGGCGCATCGCAGGCGAAGGCGCACGAGATCCAGGGCACGCCGACGGTCGAGATCAACGGTGAGCGCCTCGACCTCGCCAAGGACGCGGACTTCAAGAAGCTCACCGATCTGATCGGCTGATCGTTCCGCATGAACGCGGATGCGGGCCCCGGCGCCGCATCCGCGTTCTGCATTTGCCGGATGCGCCGGAGCGGACTATCATAGATCTTTGGTGCCTTGCGCCTTCATCCGGCGTGTCCCGGCACCACCCATCCATCCACCGCAGATCGACCGATCTGCAGAAGCGTCAGCGAGGCTATGGCTAAGAAAGACGGTGTCATCGAGATCGAGGGCGTCGTGTCCGAGGCTCTTCCCAACGCGATGTTCCGCGTTGAGCTCAGCAACGGACACAAGGTTCTGGCAACGATCTCCGGAAAGATGCGGCAGAACTACATCCGCATCATCCCCGAGGACCGCGTGGTCGTGGAGCTCTCGCCCTACGACCTGACCCGCGGTCGTATCGTCTACCGCTACCGCTGATCGGTCGAGAAGTAACACCCCAGGCGCTTGCGCCTGCCCGGTGAGGACAGCGAACAGGAAGAAACATGAAGGTCAACCCCAGCGTCAAGCCCATCTGCGACCACTGCCGCGTGATCCGTCGTCACGGTCGCGTCATGGTGATCTGCAAGTCGAACCCGCGTCACAAGCAGCGCCAGGGCTGAACGTCCTTCGTCTCGTCGCTGCGCTCCTCGCTCAGGAGCCGTGACACGGGACGGGGATACAACTCAATATCTGAACAGGCAGGTCGGATCCCGCGCAGGCGGGGGACACCCCGGGTAGGAGGCCCGGGAAGGGATTCTGCTCCACACCTCCACAACACTCCAGGAGTTACCGCATGGCACGTCTTGCCGGCGTCGACATCCCGCGCGACAAGCGCGTGGTGATCGCCCTCACGTACATCTACGGCATCGGCCGTACCCGTTCGGTCGAGATCCTCAAGGCCACCGAGATCGACGAGTCGATCCGCGTCAAGGACCTCACCGACGACCAGCTCGTCGCACTCCGCGACCACATCGAGGGCAACTACAAGGTGGAGGGTGACCTTCGCCGCGAGGTTGCCGCAGACATCCGCCGCAAGGTCGAGATCGGCTCGTACGAGGGCATCCGCCACCGTCGTGGTCTCCCGGTCCGCGGTCAGCGCACCAAGACCAACGCCCGTACCCGCAAGGGCCCGAAGCGCACCGTCGCCGGTAAGAAGAAGGCCCGCTAAGCGGCCAGGGAATAGGAGAACACTTTCATGGCTGCACCCAAGGCCGCCGCGCGCAAGCCGCGCCGCAAGGAGAAGAAGAACATCGCGCTGGGCCAGGCCCACATCAAGTCGACGTTCAACAACACCATCGTCTCGATCACCGACCCGTCCGGCGCTGTCATCAGCTGGGCATCGTCGGGTGGCGTGGGCTTCAAGGGCTCGCGCAAGTCCACCCCGTACGCGGCCGGCATGGCCGCCGAGTCGGCCGCCCGTCAGGCCGCCGAGCACGGTGTGAAGAAGGTCGACGTCTTCGTGAAGGGTCCGGGCTCGGGCCGCGAGACCGCGATCCGCTCGCTGCAGGCCGCCGGCCTCGAGGTGGGGTCCATCCAGGACGTCACCCCGCAGGCGCACAACGGCTGCCGCCCGCCGAAGCGCCGCCGCGTCTGATCTCGGACAGGGATGCCGGTACCGATCCGTCGGGGCCGGCATCCCTTCCGCCGACTTTCGACAACTCAACACCTCACCCAACACATGTCATATAGCGGGCATGTGATCGAAAGGAACACATAGTGCTCATCGCACAGCGTCCCACCCTGAACGAGGAAAAGCTCGCCGACAACCGCAGCCGGTTCGTGATCGAGCCGCTGGAGCCCGGTTTCGGCTACACCATCGGCAACGCGCTGCGTCGCAGCCTCCTCTCGTCGATCCCCGGCGCCGCGGTCACCACGATCCGCATCGACGGCGTGCTGCACGAGTTCAGCACCATCCCGGGCGTGAAGGAGGATGTCACCGAGATCATCCTCAACATCAAGCAGCTGGTCGTCTCCTCGGAGCGCGACGAGCCGATCACCGCCTACCTGCGCAAGACGGGCGCGGGCGAGGTCACCGCTGCGGACATCTCCGCTCCGGCCGGTGTCGAGGTGCACAACCCCGACCTGGTGATCGCGACCCTGAACGACACCGCGAAGTTCGAGCTGGAGCTGACGATCGAGCGCGGTCGCGGCTACGTCTCCGCCTCGCAGAACCGCAACGAGTACGCCGAGGCCGGTCAGATTCCGGTCGACTCGATCTACTCGCCGGTCCTGAAGGTCAGCTACCGCGTCGACGCCACCCGTGCCGGTGAGCGCACCGACTTCGACAAGCTCGTCCTCGACGTCGAGACCAAGTCCGCGATCAGCCCGCGCGACGCCGTCGCCTCGGCTGCGAAGACCCTGACCGAGCTGTTCGGCCTCGCACGCGAGCTGAACGTCGAGGCCGAGGGCATCGAGATCGGCCCGGCGCCGGTGGAGGCTGTGCTCTCCAGCGAGCTGTCCATGCCGATCGAGGACCTCGACCTTTCGGTCCGTTCCTACAACTGCCTCAAGCGCGAGGGCATCAACACGGTCGCGGAGCTGGTCGCCCTCTCCGAGACCCAGCTGATGAACATCCGCAACTTCGGGCAGAAGTCGGTCGACGAGGTGCGCGACAAGCTCGTCTCGCTCGGTCTTTCGCTGAAGGACTCGGTGCCCGGTTTCGACGGAGCCCACTTCTACGGCGGCTCCGAAGACGAGTCCTTCTGATCCCCTTTTTCCCTGGAGTAAACGAATATGCCTAAGCCCACCAAGGGTCCCCGCCTCGGAGGCGGCCCCGCCCACGAGCGCCTGCTTCTCGCGAACCTGGCCGCGCAGCTCTTCGAGCACCGCTCGATCACGACCACCGAGACCAAGGCCAAGCGCCTGCGTCCGCTGGCCGAGCGCCTCGTCACGCTGGCCAAGCGCGGCGACCTGCACGCCCGTCGTCGTGCGATGACCGTGCTGCGCAGCAACAAGGATGCCGCGCACGTGCTGTTCACCGAGATCGCGCCGCTGGTCGCCGAGCGTGAGGGCGGCTACACCCGCATCACCAAGATCGGCAACCGCAAGGGCGACAACGCGCCCATGGCCGTGATCGAGCTCGTGCTCGAGCCCGTCGCCCCGAAGAAGAAGGCCGCCAAGAAGGCTGCTGCCCCCAAGGCCGAGAAGGTCGAGGAGGCTCCGGCTGAGGAGGTCGTCGAGGAGGCCGCCGAGGCTCCCGTCGAGGAGACCGCCGCCGAGGCACCCGCTGAGGAGAAGGCCGAGTAATTCTCGTCTGACGCAAGAAGCCCGCCACCCCGAAAGGGGAGGCGGGCTTCTTCGCATCTGCCGCGCAGAAAGAAGCTCCGGTCTCACTCGTTGCGGGTGTTCGGGCAGAAACACCCGCAACGAGTGAGACCGGAGCGAGGGAAGGGCGGGTCGGACCCAGAACGCGGGTCAGACCCGGGCCCGGAGGTCCTTGCGCAGGATCTTGCCGGCCGAGGACTTCGGGATGACGTCGATGAATTCGACCATGCGCACCTTCTCGTGCGGGGCCACACGGGATGCCACGAACTCCATCACGCCGGCAGCGTCGAGGTCGGCGTCCTGCTGGAGCACGATGAACGCCTTCGGCACCTCCTGGCCGTCCTCGTCGTTCGCCCCGATGACCGCGGCATCCGCGATCTGCGGGTGCTCGAGCAGCAGCGCCTCCAGCACTGCGGGAGCCACCTGGTAGCCCTTGTACTTGATGAGCTCCTTGAGTCGGTCGACGATGTGGAAGATGGCGTCGGTGTCCACGGTGGCGATGTCGCCGGTGTGCAGCCAGCCGTCCGCGTCGATCATCTCGGCCGTGGCATCCGGCCGGTTCAGGTAGCCTGCCATGATCTGCGGGCCGCGCAGCCATAGTTCGCCGGGCGCGCTCGAGCCCTCGGCCGGCGGCTCGATGTCGGCGCCGGACTCGACGTCCACGAGGCGGGCCTCGGTGTTGGGCACGAGAGGGCCGATCGAGGCGCGGTCGACGTCGCGACGGCCGCTCGGGATGACCATGGCGGCCGGGCTGGTCTCGGTCATGCCGTAGCCCTGCTGCACCTCGCAGCCGAGGCGCTTCTCGACGGCCGCCGAGAGTGCGCCGTCCAGCGGCGCGGCGCCCGAGAAGATCACCTTGACCGACGACAGGTCGTACTGGTCGACGATCGGATGCTTCGCGAGCGCGACCGCGATCGGCGGTGCGACGAACACCCAGGTGGTGCGGTGCTCCTGGATGATGCGCAGGAACTCGACGAGGTCGAACTTCGGCATCGTGACCAGGCGCGCCCCGCGGCTCATGGCGAAGTTCAGCAGCACGGTCATGCCGTAGATGTGGAAGAACGGCAGCACGGCCAGCAGTGCGTCGTCCTGGGTGACGTCGAGCACGCCGCGAACCTGCGCGACGTTCGCGACGAGGTTGCGGTGCGTGAGCATGACGCCCTTGGGGCGGCCGGTGGTGCCGGAGGAGTACGGCAGCACGGCGATGTGGGTGGCCGGGTCGAAGGCGACCTCGGGCGCGGCGTTGCCCTCACCGAGCAGGTCGCGCAGGTTCGGGTGCCCCTCGGCGCCATCCAGCACGATCACCTGTTCCGCCGGGATGCCCCTGCGCTCGGCGGCGGCCATCGCGCCCGCCAGCATGGGGGAGACCGTGATCAACCACTCGGCACCGGCGTCCTCGAGCTGGTTGCCGATCTCCTCGGCGGTGTACAGCGAGTTGATCGTGGTGGCGGTCGCGCCGGCGCGAAGGATGCCGTGGAAGACGATCGCGAAGGCGGGGATGTTCGGGCACAGCACGCCGATGACGCTGCCGACGCCGATTCCGCGCGCGGCGAGGGCACCGGCGAACAGATCGATCTGGCCGATCAACTGACGATAGGTGGTCTCGGCGCCGGACATGCCGTCGACGATCGCGACGCGATCGAGGGCGGCCTCATCGAGTCCGGTGAAGAGGTACTCGTGGATCGAGACATCGGGGATCTCGAGATCCGGGTAAGGGCTGCGGAACATGTGATCTCCTTCGATCATCCCGTCGGGTGGTGTGATTCAGTGTCTCATGTACTGAGACGCAGTCTCAACTGGTCCGGTACTCGGATCGTTGACGCGGTAACGGCTGCCCGGACGTCCGCGAGTGGAGTAGTCGAGCGAGCGTACCGCGCGCCCGGTGCTCGCGAGATGCTCCAGATAGCGACGTGTGCTCACCCGCGACATCTGCAGCACCGCGCCGATCTCCGAGGCCGAGGAGTCCGGATGCCCGGCGAGGGCGTTCGACACCCGTTCCAGCGTTTCCGCGGACAGCCCCTTCGGCAGCCCGGCACGCTGCCGGAACGCGATGATGGCGTCGGCGGCCTCCACGCGCTGCACCACGTCGTGCAGTTCGGTGTGGTCGCGCAGCAGCAGCGTCGCGTCCACCGCTGCCCCGCCGTCGCGGGCGCCGGTCGAACGGGCCACCACCACGCGCGGGCCGAGGATGACCGGCCGTCCTGCATCCTCGCCCTCGCGCAGCACCTCGAGCAGTTCTGCACCGAGCACGTCCTCGGCGCGCGCACCGGTCAGCTCCGCGGCATCCGTGTCGAGGAATCGCGCGGCGGCGTCGTTCGCCAGCGTGATGACACCTGCGGCGTCGACCGTGATGACGCCCTCGCTGAGCCCGTGCAGCGTCGTCTCCTGGTTGCGCACCAGCGCGCTGATCTGGTCGGGTTCGAGACCCTGGATGCGGCGGCGGATGAGGGCGGCCACCCAGGCCGACCCGAACAGGCCCATGAGCACGGCGGCGAGCATCGCGCCGATGATCCACGCCAGGTTGCCGAAGAACTCGTCCCTGCCCTGCGACTCCAGGATGCCGACCGAGGCCGTGCCGATCACCTCGCCCTCCTGGAAGATCGGCACCTTCACCCGCCAGGTGGTGCCGAGCGTGCCGGTCTGGGTGCCGGTGTAGATCCGCCCGGACAGCGGCACCGACGGGTCGGTCGAGACGCGTTCGCCGATCCGGGCCGGATCGGGATGCGAGTAGCGGATGCCGTCGGCATTGGCGACGACCACGTAGGTGAGGTCGGAGGCCTCGCGGATGGTCTCGGCGAGCGGCTGGATCGTCGCCGATGGATCGGCGTCGTCGAAGGCATCGATCACGGCGGGCATCGACGCGATCGACTGCGAAACCGCCATCATCCGGTCCTCGTAGGCGTCGCGGATGGTACCCCACTGCACGACGCCGGCCGTGATGCCGGCGATCAGGGTGACGAGAAACACGATCGCCGCCTGCAGCAGGAGCAGCTGCACGCGGAGCGTCATCCGAGGCGCATGCGTCGTCGTCATCGAGGGCACACTCCATTGTCACCGCGCGCGCGTGCGCCCGCATCCGGGCCCGGGACCTTCTCGCGACCAATACTTACGGAACGCGACCAATGGTTTCGCAAGCGCGGCGGCGGGGGAGCGGGTGCATACGGTTGCCAGCATCCCTTTCACCGCTCGAGGAGGAGCGCAATGAGAAACACCCGACGGATCGCGCTGACGGCGCTCGCCGCATCCGCTGCCCTGATCCTGACCGCCTGCTCCGGTCAGAACGCCGCACCGGAGAGCGACGGCGAGGCCGAGGCCGCGTCGATCGACAGCGTCAAGATCATCGTCCCCGCCGACCCGGGCGGCGGCTGGGACCAGACCGGCCGTGCCATGTCGAAGGTGCTGACGGACGATGACATCGTGAAGTCCGCGCCGGTCACGAACGTCGGCGGCGCCGGCGGCACGATCGGCCTCGCCCAGCTCGCCAACGAGAAGGATCCGGGCACGCTGATGGTCAACGGCCTGGTGATGGTCGGCGCGATCGAGACCAACGACTCGAAGACGCGTCTCGAGGACACCACGCCGATCGCCCGCCTCACCGATGAGCCCCTGGTCGTCGTGGTGCCGGCCGACTCGAAGTACGACACCCTCGAGGATCTGGTCGACGACATCGTCGAGAACGGCCAGAAGGTCACCGTCACCGGCGGTTCGGCGGGCGGTGCCGACCACATCCTCGCCGGCCTGCTGCTCGAGGAGGCGGGGCTGGACAGCACCGAGATCCCGCAGAAGCTGAACTACACGCCCAACGCGGGCGGCGGCGAGGCGGTGTCGCTGATCCTCGGCGGCAAGGTCGGCGCCGGCATCTCGGGCGTCGGCGAGTTCGCCCAGCACATCGAGTCGGGCGACATGCGTGCGCTCGCCGTGTCGAGCGAGGAGCCCAGCTCGCAGCTGCCCGACGTGCCGACCATCACCGACGAGGGCTACGACGTCGTGCTCACGAACTGGCGCGGCGTGATCGCGCCCGGCGGCATCTCGGACGCGGATCGTGCCGAACTCGAGCGCATCGTCACCGAGATGCACGACTCGGATGCCTGGAAGCAGGAACTCGAGACCAAGGGCTGGGCGGACGCCTTCCTGACCGGCGACGACCTGGACGCGTTCGTGGAGCAGAACGTCTCGGACGTCACCGGCACGCTGAAGAACATCGGGCTGATCTGACATGAGCAGCACCCCGCTCGCGGGGGCGGACGGGCGGGTCGGGGACTCCCGGCCCGCCCGGCGGATTCCCGTCGGTGAACTCGTCTTCGCCCTGCTCATGCTCGCGCTGGGCATCGCCGCACTGGTCGGTGCGTTCAGCATCCACGTGCCCGTCGGGGTGACCGTCGGCCCGACGGTCTTCCCCATCGCCGTCTCGGCGCTGCTGATCGGCTCGGCCGTCGCGGTGCTCGTCGGCGTGCTGCGCGGGAAGCGCGCAGAGCTCGAAGAGGGCGAGGACATCGACCCGGATGCCAAGACGGACTGGCTCACGCTCGTCGAGATCGTCGGAGGGCTGATCGCGCACGTCGTGCTGCTCGAGCTGATCGGCTGGGCGCCCGCGGCCGCCGTGCTGTTCGGGATCGTCGCGTGGGCTCTCGGCGCCAGGCGCTGGTGGCTCGGATTCGTCATCGGACTCGGCCTCGCGCTCGTCGTCCAGGTGATCTTCGCCGGCCTGCTGGGGCTCTCGCTGCCGTGGGGTCCCGTGTTCGGCTGGCTCGGAGGGATGTTCTGATGGACAGCTGGGGACTCCTCCTGGACGGATTCGCCACCGCGCTGCAGCCGGAGTACCTGATGTGGGCGTTCATCGGCGTCTTCATCGGCACGGCCGTCGGCGTGCTGCCCGGCGTCGGGCCGGCGATGACGGTCGCTCTGCTGCTGCCGCTGACCTACTCGCTCGACGCGACCGCCGCGATGATCACGTTCGCGGGCATCTACTACGGCGGGATGTACGGCGGCTCGACCACCAGCATCCTGCTGAACACCCCCGGGGAGTCCGCGTCGATCGTCACGGCCATCGAGGGCAATCGGATGGCGAAGCTCGGCCGTGGTGCGGCGGCGCTCGCGACCGCGGCCATCGGATCGTTCGTCGCGGGGACGATCGCGACGGTCGGCCTCACCCTGCTCGCGCCGCTGCTCGCGCAGTTCGCGGTGAGCCTCGGTCCCGCCGACAAGTTCGCGCTGATCGTCATCGCGTTCATCACGGTCGGGGCGCTGATGGGCAAGTCGATCTCCCGCGGTCTCGTCTCGCTCGCCGCGGGCCTCTTCCTCGGCATGGTCGGCACGGACGCGCTGTCCGGCCAGCAGCGCTTCACCCTCGGACTGCCGGAGCTCGGCGACGGCATCAACGTGGTGCTCGTGGCGGTCGGACTCTTCGCCGTGGGGGAGACGCTG
This sequence comes from Microbacterium bovistercoris, assembly GCF_003387575.1. GTDB lineage: Bacteria > Actinomycetota > Actinomycetes > Actinomycetales > Microbacteriaceae > Microbacterium > Microbacterium bovistercoris. Next base: position 32,126 of record NZ_QUAB01000039.1, read on the forward strand.
TACGTGGCATCCCGGCTGCGGCACGGCGGCGTCGACGTGATCCCGGTGTCGAAGGGATGGCGCAACTGGATGACGAAGGACGACTGGCGCCGCTCCTGGAAGCCGTGGCTGCGCGGAACGGCGATCGGGTTCCCGATCGGCACGATCCCTGCGGGTGGTGCGGATGTCGCGACGTTCCTCTCCTACGCGACCGAGCGCAAGCTGTCCAAGCGCAAGAGCGAGTTCGGCCGCGGCGCGATCGAAGGCGTGGCGGGTCCGGAGGCGGCGAACAACGCCGCGGCGGCAGGGGTGCTCGTACCGCTGCTGACTCTCGGGCTGCCGACGACCGCCACCGCGGCGATCATCCTCGTCGCGCTGCAGACCTACGGCATCCAGCCGGGGCCGCAGCTGTTCACGAACCAGCCCGCGCTGGTGTGGGCGCTGGTGGCGAGCCTGTACGTGGGCAATCTGCTGCTGATCGTGCTGAACCTGCCCCTGGTCGGCATGTGGGTGAAGCTGCTGCAGATCCCGCGCCCCTACCTGTACGCGGGCATCCTGATGTTCGCGGCCTTCGGCGCGTACGCGCTGAACTTCCTGATCGCCGACATCGTCATCCTCGTGGTCATCGGTCTGCTCGGCTACTTCATGCGGCGGTACGGCTATCCGGTGGCGCCGCTGGTGGTGGGCATGATCCTCGGCCCCATGGGAGAGGCGTTCCTGCGGCAGGCGCTGCAGCTGAGTCAGGGCGACCTGTCGACGCTGATCCTGCAGCCGTTCGCGGCCGCGGCGTACGCGTTCCTCGCGCTGCTCGTGATCGGCGCGCTGTGGCTGCGTCGTCGTCAGGCGCGGTACGAGCAGCAGCTCACGCAGTCGATCTCCGTGCCGATCCTCGCGGACCAGGAGATCTGAAACACGTCCTGCACCGCCCCCTAAGCTGGGGCGGTGCAGGACGAACACACCACCACGCGGGGCGCTCGCGCATATCTCTCGTACATCGGGATCGGCCTCGCCGCCGGACTTCTCTCCGGCCTGTTCGGCGTCGGCGGAGGAACCATCATCGTGCCGATGCTCGTGCTGCTGCTCGGATTCGACCAGCGGCGCGCCGCAGGCACCTCGCTGGCCGCGATCGTCCCGATCGCGACGGTCGGCGTGATCTCCTACGCGGTCTCCGGTTCGGTGTCGTGGGTCGCGGCGCTGATCCTGGCGGTCGGTGCCGTCGTCGGCGCGCAGATCGGCACGCGACTGCTGCCGCGGATCTCGCAGCGTGCGCTGCTGTGGGGATTCGTCGGCTTCCTCGCCCTCGTCGTGGTGAGTCTGTTCTTCGTCATTCCGTCGCGGGACGCCGAACTCGACCTCACCTGGCTGACCGGGCTGATCCTCGCCGTGGTCGGCGTCTTCACCGGCATCCTGGCAGGACTCATCGGCGTCGGCGGCGGCATCATCGTCGTGCCCGCGCTCATGCTCGGCATGGGGGTCAGCGATCTGGTCGCGAAGGGCACGTCACTGCTGATGATGATCCCCACCGCGGTCTCGGGAACGATCGGCAACGTGCGGCACCGGAACGTCGACCTCGTCGCCGCCGCGGTCGTCGGCGTCTCGGCCTGCACGACCACCGCCCTCGGTGCGCTGATCGCCGCGCGCATCGACCCGTTCGTCGGCAACATGCTGTTCGCCGCGTACCTGCTCTACATCGGCTATCAGATGTCCCGTAAGGCGCTGCGCGCCAAGAGCTGAGTCCGCAACGCACGGCGCCCCTCGGATCAGGTCCGAGGGGCGCCGTGCGTTCAGCGCATCATCCGGTCATTCGCAGGTGAAGAGCGCGTCGCCCCAGACGCCGTGCGCGCCGTTGATGCTGCCCGGTGCCGTCACGTTGAGGTCGATGTACTGCACTCCGGTGACGTCGACCTTCACCTCCTCGGGGGCGAAGCCCGGTGTGAACGTGCGGGACTGGTAGCGGTTGGTCCCGTCGGTGTCGACCGTGAAGATCACGTTCCCGGAGAAGTTCTTCTCCAGCCCGACCGAGGCCGTGAAGGTGGAGCACTTGCCGCCGAGGAAGTAGGTCACCTTCGACGCCGCGTGCACGCCGAGCCCCTTCTCGTAGGTCGGGCTCGTGCCGGTCGCCGGATCGACGTAGTTGATCGCCAGCGGCAGGTCGGGCGAGGACGCCGAGTCCTTGTTGGCGACATCCTTGCCGATCACGCCCCATCCGTTGGTCGCGCTGATCCAGTCCAGATCCGACGCGTAGACCGTGCCGGAGGGTGCAGGGGGCATCGGCTGATCGACGACCTTCCAGTCGAAGATCTTCAGACGGCTCTCGGTCGGCAGCACGACGTAGGCGAGCTCCTTGGCCGGGTTCAGCCGCACGAGGTTCGAATACACCTGGTACTTGTACGTCGAGTACTCGTACACGTTCGAGTTGGTCGCGCTGTTGCGCCCGAGGCTGGTGATCGCCACGCTCGCGCCGCCGAGGCCGGATGCCTGCGGCAGCCAGTTCGGGAAGAACACGTTCTGCTTCGAGACCGTTCCGTCGGCGTAGTGCAGCTCGAGCGCGGGGTTCACGCCGCCACCGGATGCCGCGGAGGCGAGGACGGCGAGGTGCGTGCCCTTGCCCGCCAGTGCGATGGTCTGCCCGGCCGGGGCGACCGAGTCCTTCGCGCCTGCCGGGTTCGGCCAGGTGTAGGCGATCGCCGCATCCCCGGTGCCGACGGTGACGGTGGAACCGGGGGTGACTCCTGCCCGCTCCAGCGCTTCGGCCGAGAACGTGGCACCGCCGCCGTCGAAGTCACCGGGCTTCGCGGTCGTCAGCGTGGTCACGGCGTCGGCGTTGTACGCCCCGGCCAGCGACCCGTAGGCGACGTAGAGCTGGTTCGCTCCGGACGTCTGCTGCGCGGTCTTCTGCGCGGTGTAGTCCGCGACCACCGTCACGGTCTGCAGGTCGGCGGCCGCCGCGTCGGTGACCTTCGCGTCGAAGGTCGCGGTGAAGGATGCGCCGGGCTCGACCAGGGCGGCCTTCTCGCCCTCGGACGAGATGAGGGTCCAGCCCTCGGGCAGCTGCGCGGTGAGCGTGACGTTCTCCTTCTTCTTCGTGCCCGTGTTGCGGAACGTCGCCTCCACCGTGGTGGTGTCGCCCTGGAAGACGCGGTCCTCGAGGCCGACTGAGACGGATGCCGCGGTGAGGTCGGCATCGCGACCTCCGACGGCGCTGGTCGCTGCGAGCACGACCTCCGCAGAGGCGGAGGAGGCGAGGGCGGGCACCTTCACGACGATGACGCCTCCGGCGTTCTCCGCGTCGAAGAACCAGCCCGAGGATGCCGCATCCAGGGCCTCGCGCGAAGCGGCCTGCTCCAGGCCCTTGCCGTCGATCGCGACATTCGCCGGTGCGGAGCCGGTGTGCGCCTCGATCACGTAGGGCCGGGCGTCGGCCTTGCCGTCGTACGATCCGGCCCGCTTGCCGATGCCGATCACGACCGAGCCCTTCTTGCCGGCCTCCGGAGCATCCACGGTGAACTCCTGGGTGCTGGACGCGCCGTCGGCGTAAGCGCGGGTGACCTGGTCGTCCTCGTAGAGCGAGAACGAGCTCTCACCCTGCGGGAACACCGACAGCGTGACGGGGGAGTCCGCCGGAACCAGCGAGGCGTTACGGGCGGTGATGCCCTGCGGCACCAGGGCACCGGCGCGCACGAAGATCGGCAGCTTGTCGAGCGGAGCGGGGTGCCCGTTCAGCACCTGACCGCCCTCGTAGAGCTTCCCGGTCCAGTAGTCCACCCACCGGGTGCCCTTCGGCAGGTAGATGCCGTTGCGCACCTCGGTCTTGGTGAACACCGGTGCGACGAGGTAGTCGCTGCCGAGCAGGAACTCGTTGTTCGCCTCGGCGCTGTACGAGCCGGGGTCCTTCGGGTACTCCAGCGCCAGCGAGCGCATCATCGGCAGTCCGCTGCGGTGCGATTCCGCCGCGAGCGTGTAGATGTACGGCATCAGGCGCTGACGCAGCTGCAGGTAGCTGCGGTTGATCTTCGTCGCCTCGTCGCCGTAGAGCCACGGGCGCTTGTCGACCGAGGCCCAGCCGCTCATCGAGTACAGCGCGGGTGCGAAGGCCTTCCACTGCAGGTCGCGCACGTAGCTCTCCGCTGAACCGCCGAAGATGCCGTCCACGTCGCCGGTGGAGAAGGCGAGACCCGAGTTGCCCGCGCCGGTCAGCGCGGAGATCTGCCAGCGCACGGCGTCGAGGTTGCCGGAGTGATCGCCGGTCCACTGCATGCCGCAGCGCTGAGATCCGGCCCAGCCCTCGACCATGAGAGATGTGCCGCGGGCATCCGAGTACTTCTCGATGCCGTCGTGCGCGGCCTCGCAGCCGGTGAGAGCGAGACGGTAGCCGCTGCCGACCCAGGCGACGTCGAGCTTGCGCAGCCGCACGCCCGCTTCGCCGACCTCGTACTCCTGGTTCGTCAGCGAGCGCTGGGTCCACAGGCCGGTCTTGAGGCCGGTCTCCTTCTCGATGGCCTCGACCGTCTCGGGAAGCTCCTGGTACTCGCAGCCGTAGCCGTCGTTCACCAGCATCCAGCCGCCGGGCATGTCGTTCTCGACGAAGTCCTTGGCGATCTCGAGGGCCTGCGGGGTGCGCAGTTTGTCGGGGTGCCTACTGCCGGAGTAGGTCGGGCTGGACCGGTTGTAGCAGTCCGCATCGCCGTACTCGAGGGCGTACACCGGCGGCATCATCGGCCGGCCGGTCAGCTGGGTGTACGACTCGAGGGACTGCGCGTAGTCGCCGACGAAGTAGTAGGCGTCGAACCGGCGCTCCTGATGCGTGGTGGTGTGCTTGGCGAAGTCGTAGGTGCCCTTCGCGAAGGTGTTGCGCAGCACGCCATACCCCTCGGACGACATGTAGTAGGGAACGGCGTTGGGGTAGCCGTCGTCGTCCCAGTCGAAGTTGTTGGCGATGTTGATGACCGATCCGGTGTGGATCGACCGGCCGTTCTGCATGCCGCCGCCGAGGATCTGCTCGCCCTCCGCGCCCTTCAGGTGCTGGGTGGCGGAGTTCTTGCCGAACGTGATCGCCGCAGACTCGGCGAAGATCGTCGAACCGTCGGCGCGGGTGGCGGACACGGCGCCGGTGGCCCGGTCGACCGACACGGTGACGGTCTTCGAGGCGATGCGGATCACGTCGCCCTCGGCGACGTCGACCTCCGCGCCGTCGAAGGTCTTGGCGCCCACGACGATGTCGGCGGTGCGCGCCGGGTCGTTCTGCGGGGTGTTCGCCGGGTCGGTGAAGTCGCCGCTCGGATCGGCCTCGAGGCGGAAGGTGCCGTTCTCGAGGAACGTCACGCGCATCGCGCCGTGCTCGGCGGTCAGCGTGACGGATGCGCCGTCGCGCTGCACGCCGGTGATGGCGCCGATCGAGGTGCCGGCGTCGTCGACGGGGACTTCCGGCGACGCGGGATCGGGCGTGATCGGTGTGGGGGCGGACGCGGTCGTGGTGGCGGCGGATGCCGGTTCGGGCACCGAAGCGGAGACGAGCCCGAAGCCCGTCACCCCCAGTGCGATCGCGAGTCCCAGCGCACCGAAGCGGCGCCGGCAGGAAAGTGAGTTCAACGTCATCGTCTCCTCGTTGTGATTGTTTGTGCATCTGGGGTGCGCAAAGCAGTCATATCGAATCACTCTTTTCCCCGATCGGTCAAGGGATGGCCGGAACCCGGCCCGGATAGGATCGAGGGGTGCCAGTGAACCCAGAACTGGTCGGCCGGGAGTTCCCGCCGACGTCCCCCTATCTCGTCGGGCGTGAGAAGGTGCGCGAGTTCGCGCGTGCGGTCTTCGCCGACGCGCCCGTGCACATCGACGTCGAGGCCGCGCGCGCAGCCGGCTACGCCGACGTGGTCGCGCCGCCGACCTTCGCGATGGTCATCCAGGACCACACGCTGCAGCAGCTGCTGTCGCTCGAGGACTCCGGCATCGTGCTGGCGCGCACCATCCACGCCGAGCAGAAGTTCACGTACACCCGGCCCATCGTCGCCGGCGACGAGCTCACCGGGCAGCTGCGGGTCACCGGCATCCGCACGCTCGGCGGCAACGCGATGATCACCAGCGAGGCCGAGATCACCGATGCCGACGGCTCGCACGTCGTCACCGCGACCAGCGTGCTGCTGGTCGGAGAGGGGGAGTGATGGGCCTCGTAGTCGGAGACGTCATCGCCGAGCGCACCGTGCACCTCACGCGGGAGTCGCTGGTTCGCTACGCCGGAGCGTCCGGTGACTTCAACCCCATCCACTACCGCGACGACGTCGCGGCGGAGGTCGGTCTGCCCGGCGTGCTCGCGCACGGCATGCTGACGATGGGGCTCGCCTCGTCCGTCGTGGTGTCCGCGCTCTATGAGTCAGGCGCGAGCGACGTGGCGAAGATCGTCGACTACGGCGTCCGTTTCACCAAGCCCGTCGTCGTCGACCCCCGGGAGGGCGCCGACGTGACGGTGGTCGCCAAGGTCGCGGCCGTCGACGACGAGACCGCGCGGATCGACCTGAAGGTCACGCACGGCGAGACCACCGTGCTGGCCAAGGCGCAGCTGCGCGTCGCACTGTGACCGAGATCACGCCGATCCCGCTGCGCGAGCTGACCACGCTGCGCACCGGCGGCGCGCCCGAACGGATGCGCGAGGCAGCCACCGCCGCCGAGTTGATCGCCGAGCTGCAGACGGTCTGGGCCGCCGGCGACGAGTGGTTCGTGCTCGGCGGCGGGTCGAACCTGTTCGCCGGCGACGCCGGCTTCGAGGGCACCGTCATCCGCGTGCTCACCCGTGGCATCGAGGAGCTCCCGTCGCCGCACGACGGCCGGGTGCGGCTGCGCGTGCAGGCCGGGCACGACTGGGACCACCTGGTCGCCTACGCGGTCGAGCGCGGCTACGCCGGCATCGAGGCGATGAGCGGCATCCCGGGCACGGTCGGCGCCGCCCCCGTGCAGAACGTGGGCGCCTACGGCCAGGAGATCCAGGAGACGCTCGTCGAGGTCGAGCTGATCGACGAGTACGCGGAGAGCCCGGTCATCGTCCCGGCATCCGAATTGGCCCTCGGCTTCCGCACCTCCGTGCTCAAGCACCACTACGGTGGTGTGCCGCAGCGCCGCGCCGTGATCCTCAGCGTCACCCTCGACCTCGCCGTCACCGATGGCACGCGGGTGGTGCGCGGGGAGCAGCTGCGCCGCGCGCTCGGTCTCGAGGACGCGAGCGCCGTGCCGCTGGCCTGGGTGCGCTCCACCATCCTCTCCACGCGTGCCCAGAAGGGGATGCTGCTGAACCCCGACGACCCCGACACCGCGAGTGCCGGCTCGTTCTTCCAGAACGCGATCGTGCCGGAGTCGGTCGCGAGGACGCTGCCGGCCGAATGCCCGCGCTGGCCCGTCACCCCGGACCTCGACGCGGTCACGGTGATCCCGCTCTCGGGATTCACCGGCGCGGTGCCGCCGCTCGCGGCGGCGCAGGCCGACGTGAAGGTCAGCGCCGCCTGGCTGATCGAGCACTCCGGCATCCGCAAGGGATTCAAACTGCCGCGCTCGCGCGCGGGCGTCTCGACCAAGCACGCCCTCGCCCTCACCAACCGCGGCGGGGCGACCGCCGCCGAGGTGTCGGAACTGGCCCGCTTCATCCAGAGCCGCGTGCACGCCGAGTACGGGCTGCTGCTGCAGCCCGAACCGGTGCTGGTGGAGGTCGAGCTCTGAGCTCGTTCTAAGCTCGAAGGGTGCTCGACACTCTCACCGGATTCGCCGTCGTCGGGCTGGCGATCGCCGTCGGGTACGTCATCGGCCGCATCGACCTGCTCGGCCCGCACGCGCGCGGGGTGCTCAGCAGACTGACGTTCTTCGTGCTGTCGCCGTTCCTGCTCTTCACCGTGCTGGCCCAGGCCGATGCCCGGGTGCTGTTCTCCGCGCTGCTCCCGGTGTCGGCGATCGCGGCGGTCGTCGTCATCGGGCTGTACGTGCTGGTGGCGAAGCTCGTCTGGAAGCGCGCCGCGGGGGAGACCGTGATCGGCGCGCTCTCCGCGGGGCAGGTGAACTCGAACAACATCGGCATTCCGCTGTCGCTCTACCTGCTCGGCAGTGCGGCGTATCCGGCGCCGGTGATCCTCATGCAGCTGCTGATCTTCACACCCGTCTCGCTGACGATCCTCGACACGGTGACCGGCGGGCGCACCTCTCTGGGGCGCACGGTGCTGCGCACCGCGACCAACCCGATCATCCTCGGATCGGCGCTCGGCACCCTGGTGTCGGTGCTCGGTATCGAACTGCCGCCGATCGTCATCGATCCGATCACCCTGCTCGCGAACGCGTGCGTGCCGGTGCTGCTGATCAGCTACGGCATCTCGCTGCACGGGCAGCGGGTGCTCGGCGCGTCGGGGCGACGACGCGACGTGCTGCTGGCGAGCACGCTGAAGCTGCTCGTCATGCCGGTGATCGCCTGGCTGGTCGCGCAGTTCGTCTTCGGCCTGTCCGCGCACGAGGTGCTGATCGTCGTGGTGCTCGCGGCACTGCCCACGGCGCAGAACGTGTTCAACTACTCGCAGCGCTACGACGTCGGCGAAGCGATCTCCCGCGACACGGTCTTCATCACGACCATCGGCTGCGTGCCCGTGCTGCTGGGCGCCGCCCTGCTGCTGGGGTGAGCGGAGGGTACGCTCGCAGGATGAGCGGACTCGTCCCATACATCCTGTTCCCCGGCACCGCAGCCGAGGCGCTGCCGTTCTACCGCTCGGTATTCGGCGGTGAGCTCACGACGTTCACCTACGCGCAGTTCGAGCGCACCGACGGGCCGGGCGATCAGATTGCGCACGGGATGCTGACCGGCGGCCCTGTCGCGCTCTCCGGCGCTGACGCGGGGGCCGACGACGACGCGGTGCAGATGAACGGGATGTTCTTCTCGCTGCTCGGCACCGCCGACCCGGAGACGCTCACGACCTGGTTCTACGCGCTCGCCGAAGGCGGCCGCGTGATCGACCCGCTGCAGAAGCGGCCATGGGGCGACCACGACGGCACGCTCGTGGACCGCTACGGGGTGCGCTGGCTGATCGGCTACGAGGGCTGATCGCGCCGACGCCCCCTCTGGCCGCCGACGCCCCCGCGTAGCGCCGCGGCTCCGAGGGGGCGTCGGCGGTACGGAGGGGCGTCAGCGTAGCGCTGTGACGCTCCACGGGCGCACCTCGATCGCGCACTCCGCCTCGAGCCCGAACCGGGCGGGGTCGCCGGATGTCACGCGGTAGGGCAGGGCGCTCGCCGCAGTGCCGTTGATGAGCACGAGGCGTTCGACGCCGTCGAGGTCGAGCTCGAGGATGCGCTCCTGGTACGCCGCGACGACGAGCACGCCGTCGAGACGGGACGCGATGACTGGATATCCCTCGCCGGGCAGGGCGGCGGTGATCGTGCCGCGGACGAGCACGTCGCGCAGCCCGCGCCAGACGTCGAGCAGACCGCGCACGAGTTCACGCTGATCCGCGGGCAGCGAGGCCATCGGCATCGAGAACTGCGGCACCGAGAAGAACGCGTTCAGCACCTGGCGGGCCGCGGCATCGACGCCGGCTCGCGGGTCCCACATGATCGGGTCGGAGTGCACCACCTGATCGGTGGCGAACAGCCGGAGGTCGACGCTGGAGCGGCGGTTCTGATCGGCGTCGGCGGGGCAGTCGGTGACCCGGATGACGTCGGCGTACCCGGCGATCGCGGGGGAGACGTACGGCTGGCGATACTCGATCAGAGATCCCGGCCGGGTGCGCTCCGCCGCGGCCGAGATGTCAGCGAGCAGCACCCTCATCGCCTCGCCGACGTCGGCGATGTCACCGGGGGACTCGGTGCCGGCGTAGACCATCGCGTTGTTCAGGAAGTCGACCTTCAGGCCGTCCAGCGCGTAGTCGGCCATGAGCCGGGCGCAGGTCTCCGCGAGGTGCTCGCGCACCTGCGGGATGCGCGGATCCAGCACGTGTGCGCGCAAGCCTGCTGAGTGGTGCGGCGCGTACTGCGAGAGCCGGGAGAAGGCCTCGCTCTGTGCGCCGAGCAGCAGCGGCGCCACCCAGAGGATGACACCCATCCCCGCCTCGTGCAGCTCCTCGACGCTGCCGCGCAGGTCGGGGAACTTCGTCTCGTCCGGCACCCAGTCGCCGCATCCGGCGTACCAGCGCCCGTCGCCGAAACGCTGCCAGCCGTCGTCGATGAAGACCGAACGGCATCCGATCTCACGGGCCCGCAGCGCCTCGTCGCGGATGATGTCCGCGCTGATGCGCTGCGAGTAGGAGTACCACGAGGAGTACACCGGCTCGACGGCGTAGGGCGACACCGGCCGCGACGGCAGCCCCGCGCGGAGCCGTCGCGACAACAGGCGCACGGCGTCGCCGTACGGCTCCCGATCGGCGACGAACAGCAGGACGACCTCTCCGTCGGCATCCGTCATCGAGTCGTCGAGCGCGACGCGCGCGACGAACGACTTGGACTCCTCCGAGACGCCGTACTCGATCCGCCCGCTGGCGACCATGCTGTCCAACGCGATGCCGACCTGCGCACTGCCGTCGACGTCGCAGAGCACCAGCAGGGGCACCGACCGCACGGCGCCGAAGGATTCGGAACCGGCCCAGTCCGCGGGCAGTCCGCGGCTGTCCGCGCCGCCGTGCCAGACGCCGGAGGCGTTGCCGAGCGGGCCCTCCAGCATGATCTGACCCGGACCGGCCACGCGGAGGCGCACCTCGAACAGGGCGCCGATGCGTTCGGCGGAGAGGGTGCGGGCCCGGCCGCCCACCCCCAGCGAGAAGCCGCGTGAGAGCGGCGTCCACTGGACGGTGTCGAGGTCGTTGTCTTCGAGGAGCACAGATGGTCCTTTGCGTCGTGGAGGGAGGGCGCTACTGCTTGACGGCGCCGGCGAGGATGCCGGCGACGAACTGGCGCTGGAGGAACAGGAACAGGATGAGGATCGGCAGCATCGACAGCATCGTGCCGGTGAGCAGCTGGCCGTAGTCGGTGCTGCTGACGCCCTGCAGGGTCGCCAGCGCCACCGGGATCGTGTACGCGTCCGGCGAGCGCAGCACGACGAGCGGGAACACGAACGCGTTCCACTGCCCGAGGAACAGGAAGATCGCGAGCGCGGAGAGAGCGGGGCGGACCGTGGGGATCACGATGCGCATCAGCAGGCGGAACTCGCCGGCGCCGTCGACGCGGGCCGCCTGGATCAGTTCGCCGGGTATCGAGGTCATCGCCTGCCGCATCAGGAAGACGCCGAACGGCATCGCGAGGCCGGGCAGGATGATGGCCTGATAGGTGTCCAGCCAGCCCAGCCACACCATGATCTGGAACAGCGGCACCAGCGTCACCTGCGAGGGCAGTGCGAGGGTCACCAGCAGGATGCCGAACATCACGTTCTTGCCGCGGAACTCGAACTTCGCGAACGCGTAGCCGGCCGCGGTGCAGACGATCAGCCCGAGCACGGTGTAGATGCTCGCCACGAGCACCGAGTTGAGCACCGAGCGGCCGAACATCGTGTCCTGGAACAGGCCGGTGACGTTGTCCCAGAACGCGTCGCCGGGCAGGAAGTTCGGCGGGGTCGCGAAGATGTCCCTCGACGGATAGGTGGTGGCGATGATCAGCCAGTAGAACGGCAGCGCCATGAACACGGCGCCGGCGGCGATCGCGGTGGTCAGCACCAGCGAGCGGCCCGTGCGGCGGGGGCCGGCCTGGACGGTGGTCATGACTTCTCCCGGAAGAGTCGGAACTGGATCAGCGAGATGACGCCGATGATGAGGGTGAGGACGTAGCCGATCGCCGAGGCGTACCCGAAGTCGAAGTACTGGAAGCCGTTCTGGTACAGGTACATGCCCACGGTGAGGGTGGCGTTCAGCGGACCGCCGTTGGTGATCACGAACGGCTCGTCGAACAGCTGCAGCGTGCCGATGGTGGACAGGATCACCGTGAGGACGATCGCCGGGCGCAGGCCGGGCAGGGTGACGTGCCAGAACTGCTTGCGCGCATTCGCTCCGTCGACGGATGCCGCCTCGTATAGCTCGGTGGGGATCGCCTGCAACTGGGCGAGATAGATGATCGCGCTCTGACCGGTGTAGTGCCAGGTCATCGCGAGGACGATGGAGATCTTCGCCCAGAACGGGTCCGTGAGCCAGGGCACCGGCCCGATGCCGATGTAGCCGAGCAGCTGGTTGACGAAGCCGTCCTGAGAGTTGAACAGGGCACTGAACAGGATGCCGTAGGCCACAAGGCCCATCACGATCGGCACGAAGTACAGCGTGCGCCACAGCGCGCGGAACTTCAGCAGCACTGAGTTGAAGGCGACCGCGAGCACGATCGCGAGCGCGAGCATGATCGGCACCTGCACGATCAGGATGACGAAGGTGTTCCACAGCGCCGTGTAGAACAGCGGGTCCTGGAACAGCCGGGTGTAATTGGCCAGGCCCGAGAAGACCGCCTCGCCGTCGGTGTTGGTGGTGAAGCTCTGCCAGAGGGCGCTGATGTAGGGGAAGACCGTGAATGCCGCGAACAGGGCGATGGTCGGGAGCAGCAGCGCGTAGGGGACGTAGCGCGGGTAGCCGACGCTGCCACGACGGCGCGGCCTGGGCGGCTGCGCGACAGGGCGGGGCTCCGTGGTGCGCGGTGCGGATGGTGCGGTGATGGTCACGATGTCGTCGCGGGTTCCGGCGCCCGGAGGCGCCGGAACCCGCATCCTTTCTCGGGTCAGTCGTCCGCGATCTTGCGGCCGGTCTGCTGGGCGACGAGTTCGGCCGCCTCGTCCAGGACCTTCTGCGGGTCGGCATCCTGTGTGAGCACCTTGGTCTGCGCGTCGCTGTACGCCTTCAGGGCGCGGGCGTAATCGCTGGTGTAGTTGACGACGGGCGTCTTCTCGGCGAGCTGCGCGATGAAGATGTCGTTCACGCGCTGACCGCCGTAGAACTCGACGGGCTGCGAGAACTCCTTCGAGGTGATGAAGGGCTTGTAGCCCGGGAACATGCCGCCGGCCTTGTAGACCTCCTGGGCACCCTCCGTCGTCGCCATGGCGTACTTCGCGAAGGCGACGGCGGTCGCCTTGTTCTTGCTCGTGGTGGGCACCGACAGGTAGGTGCCGCCGTCGATCGCGGCGGTGAGCCCGCCCGGCTCGACGGACGGCGGCTTGCGCACGCCCCACTTGCCGGCCATCTCGGGGGCGTCGATCGCCATCTCGCCGGCCATCCAGCCGCCGCTCGAGAACGCCGAGACGGGCTTCTCGCCCTTCATCTGCGCGACCATGCCCTCCCAGCCGCCCTTGGAGTCCTGCTCGATCAGGCCCATGTCCTTGGCCTTCTTGATCAGCTCGAGGGAGCGCAGGCCCTCGGCGTTGTTCATCGTGATCTCGCCCTTCTCGTTGAAGTAGAACGAACCCTGAAGATTGGTCAGCAGCTGCCAGAGCCCGCCGGACGGACCCTTCGTGGCAGACATGTCCATGCGGAAGAGCGGGGCGCCCGTCTCGTCCTGCACGATCTTGGCGGCGTCGAAAAGCTCGTCCCAGGTCTTGACCTGGTCGATGTCGACTCCCGCCTGCTCGAAGAGATCGGTGCGGTAGAAGAAGCCGGTGGCGTTCACCTCGTAGGGCAGGCCGTAGACCTGGCCCTTCGCGCCGCTGCCGCTCTTCCACGCGCCGGCGGGGAAGTCGCCCTCGAGCTCCTCGCCGTCGTAGTCGCGGAAGTCGACCAGCTTGCCGGGGAACTCCTCGACGTAGTTGCCCATGTAGTCGATGCCGATGTTGAGCACGTCGGCGAGACCGGCTCCGCCGGCGGCCATGCCGGTGGTGATCTTGCTCCAGATCGCCGGGTTGCCCACGTCGAGCACCTCGACCTCGACTCCCGGGTGCAGCTTCTTGAAGCCGGGGATCGCGGCGCGCAGGCCCTTGGCGGGTGCGGTCCACGACCAGACGGTGATCTTGCCCTCGATCTTCTCGCTGCCGGCGGCTTCGCCGTCGGAGGCAGGAGAGCAGGAGGTGAGGGCGAGCGCTGCGGCAGCCGCGGCGATCAATGCAGTGGTGCGGCCGAGCCGCGAGGGGAACTTCATCGTTCAGGGTCCTTTCGGGTGCTGTGTGACATAGCAGCGGGTGGTGAACGTCATGCTAACAACAGATTCTGCAGATATGCAATGATGATTTGCAAGATTGCAGAACGGAAGAATGCATGGACATCGATGTCTTTCACCTGACCTCCGACGGTGTCAGCGTCGTCATCACCGCGGATGCGGGGGCGATGCCCGCGATCGCCTACTGGGGGCGAGGCCTCGGCGATCTCTCAGCGCAGGCGCTGGACGACATCACGGCGGGCACACGCCGTCAGCGCGCCACCAGCGAACCGGACATCCCGCTGCCGATCGGCGTCGTGCCCGAGGCGCGACAGGGTTGGTACGGCCCCACTGGCCTGGCCGGCCACCGAGCCGGCCGGCATCCGTTCCCCGCCTTCACCCGCACCGCCCTGCGCGAGGAGGGCGGTGTCCTCGTCGCGCACGGCGTCGACGAGACCGCCGGGGTCGCGCTGGAGGTGCGCCTCGAACTGCTTCCCAGCGGCCTGCTGCGTACGCGTGCGACCGTCACGAACGACGGCGACGGGCCTTACGCCCTGGAGGGCATGGACCTCGCCGCGCCGATCCCGGCGCGCGCCACCGAGCTGCTGGACTTCAGCGGCCGTCACAACGGCGAGCGCCGCCCGCAGCGGCACGCCCTGGTCGACGGCACGCATCTGCGCGAGAACCGCCGCGGCCGCACCGGCCCCGATGCCGTGACACTGCTCGCCGCAGGCATCCCCGGCTTCGGATTCGACACCGGCGAGGTGTGGGCCGCGCACCTGGCCTGGTCGGGCGACCAGCGACTGTGGGCGCACCGCACCAACGGCGGGCGCTCCTTCCTCGGCGGCGGCGAGGCGCTCGAGCCCGGTGAGCTCGACCTCGCGCCCGGTGAGCAGTACACCTCGCCGTGGCTGTACCTCACCTGGGGTGAGGGGCTGGATGCGGCATCCGCCCGCCTGCACCGGATGCTGCGGGCGCGACCCTCGCACCCGCCGGTCGGCCGCCCGATCACCCTGAACACCTGGGAGGCGGTGTACTTCGACCACTCCCTGCCGCCGCTGCTGGAGCTGGCCGATCAGGCCGCCGAGGTGGGCATCGAGCGCTTCGTGCTGGACGACGGCTGGTTCCGCGGCCGACGGCACGACCGGGCGGGACTCGGCGACTGGTACGAGGACGAGGACGTCTGGCCGCACGGGCTCGGCCCGCTGGTCGATCACGTGCGCGAGCGTGGCATGCAGTTCGGCCTGTGGTTCGAACCCGAGATGGTCAACCCCGACTCGGACCTCGCCCGGCAGCATCCGGACTGGATCCTCTCGCCCGAGCAGCGGGATGCTCCGCTCGCACGCCAGCAGCAGGTGCTGAACCTCGCCCATCCCGGCGCCTACGCCTACATCGCCGAGCGGCTCATCGACGTGATCACCCGGTACCGGGTGGACTACGTGAAGTGGGACCACAACCGCGATCTCACCGAACCCGTCGACCGCAGCACCGGACGGGCTGGCGTGCACCGGCAGACCGCAGCGGTGTACCGCCTGCTGCGCGAGGTGCGCGAGGCGTGCCCGTGGCTGGAGATCGAGTCGTGCTCGGCCGGCGGCGGTCGCATCGACCTCGGCATCGCCGAGTACGTCGACCGGTTCTGGACCAGTGACTCGAACGACCCGCTGGAGCGGCAGCGCATCCAGCGCGCCACGACCCTGCTGATGCCGCCCGAGCTGCTCGGCTCGCACGTGGGGGCGCTGTTCGCGCACACCACCGGCCGCGCGGCGAGCATGACCTACCGCGCGGTCACCGCGCTGGTCGCGAGCTTCGGGGTGGAGTGGGACCTGCGCGAGGCCACGCCTGCCGAACGTACCGAGCTGGCAGGCTGGATCGAGATCGCGAAGCGGCTGCGGCCCCTCACCGAGCGCGGCGAACTGCACCGCCTGGCGACTGAGCCCGCGCTGATCGCGCAGTCGGTCGTCTCGGCCGACCGTGCGCACGGCCTGGTCACGATCGCCGCGATCGACTCCGTCGCACACATCCCAGGCGGAACGCTGCGGATCGCCGGCATCGATCCCGACCGCCGCTACCGCGTGCAGCGGCTGACGGTCGAGGGCGCAGACGACCCCACCGCCCGGCGCGGGCAGCCGGCCTGGTGGCTCGAGTCGACCGAGGTCGCCGGCGTCGTGCTCACGCAGGTGGGGCTGCCGCTGCCCACGCTGCGCCCGCAGGAGGCCGGCGCGATCGAGCTGATCGTCGTATGACTGCACTCACGCTGCACAGCGACAGCCGTGAGCTCGAGAGGATCTTCGCCTGGGCTGTTGCCGAGGCGCGCTCGCACGTCGTGCCGGGCGGACGCCTGGAGCGGAGGGACGTCTCGGAGCGCTCGCCGCGGGGGAGCTGGCCGGTGCTGTACCGCGACGCCTACTGGGCCGGCTACCGGCATCGCTCCGGCTTCTACCTGCGCGACTTCGCGCACCAGGCCGTCGGTGCGCACATGCTGGGTTGGGCGCAGCGCAACGCGTCGATGCTCGCCGCCTTCGTGCGATCGGCGGACGAGCGGCACGGCGGCTGGCCGTGGTGGGCGATCAACTTCGACCTGCGCACACCGCTGGCGATCGACTACCGGTCGGCTGACCGGTTCGTGCGCGAGCTTCCCGCCGCGTTCGAGCTGGCCGAGACCGTGCAGGTTCTGCACCGTTGGACCGGCGACCCCGCACTGCGCGAGCATGCGGATGCCGCCCGGCGACTCGTCGAGGACTTCGCGGACGCGCACGACGTCGCGCCCCGCAACGGCGTGGCCGAGGCATCCGGCCCCGGAATCTTCGACGGCACGGCGAGTTACAACGAGCTGCCCGGCGTGGTGCTGCACGAGGCGGGCGACGGCTTCGCGGCGCAGTACGCCGCAACCCTGCATGCGGCCGCGCTGCTGGCAGGCACGGATGCCGCGCCGCGGCTGGCCGCGCGAGCGGCGCGGATGCTGCAGCACTACGCCTCCGTGTGGAGTCGCGGGCCCTCGGGAGAGGTCGTGTGCGGGTGGACGACCGCCGGTGAACCGGTCACCGAGTGGTCGCGCGAATCCACCTGGTTCCCGTTGCTGAAGGGCCTGCTGGTCGGTGATCGGGCAGCAGGCGAACTGGATCGGGTGGATGCGCTCTGCCGCGATGCGGCATCCGCTCCGCGCAACGTCGAGGCGCTCACCTATCTGCCCGACCTGTTCTTCCGGCACGGCCGGCCCGACACTGCGTGGCGCTGGATGCAGCACATCCACGCTCTGCGCGACGAGCCGCACGAGGTGCCGGAGCAGGGCGCGAACGGCTCGTACCCGGAGGTGTCGTTCACGCTGCTCAGCCAGATCGCGCTCGGCATGCTCGGCATCGAACCGGATGCTGCGGGCGGCCGGCTCACCGTGCGGCCGGGACTGCCCGCTGACATTGGCACCGTCGAGCTGCGCGGCCTGCCGTTCGGCCGCGGGGCCGTCTCGGTGCGCGTCACGAAGTCGGAGGTGCATGTCTGGAACGGAACCGGCAAGGCACTGCGCGTCGCCGCGTGCGAGGCATCCGGGTTCCGCGATCCGCACCTGGCCGAGGAAGCCGATGAAGGCGTCGTCGTCGTCGCAGGGGACGGTGCGGTGCTGCGCCGCGGCAGACGCTAGGACGACGACACGGGCACCGGTCCGGTGGACTTGCGCAGGCGCAGCTCCGGCTCGAGCAGCACCTCCTCGGTGCGCAGCGGGCGGTGCTGGATCATCGTGACCATCGCGCGGGTGCAGACCTCGCCGATCGACTCGACCGGCTGCCGCACGCTGGTCAGCGGCGGATCCGTGAAGTCGAGCAGGTACGAGTCGTCGTAGCCGATGACCGAGACGTCCTGCGGCACGTTCAGCCCCCGTCGCGCGATCGCGCGGTAGGCGCCGAGCGCCATGTCATCGCTCGCGGCGATGATCGCCGTCGCGCCCAGCTCGAGCAGCTCGTCGGCGGCGGTGCGGCCGCCTTCGATCGTGTATCGGCCCCTGGCGATGAGCTCCTCGGCGTCGTCGATGCCGCGGGACTCCATCGCGGTCAGGAATCCCTCGGCCCTCCGGTCCGCCGGAATGTTGCCGACGGGGCCCGCGGCCAGACCGATCCGGCGGTGTCCGAGATCGTGCAGATGCGCGACGGAGAGCTCGGCGGCCTGCCAGTCATCCGTCGACACGACCGGGGCATCCGCGTCGGCGAAGCCGCCGTTGACGGTGAGGAACGGCACACCGCGAGACTCGAGAAGCTGATGCGCGCCCGAATCCGAATTCCGGAGCGTGTTGCTGGACGAGACGAAGATCGCACCGGCGATGCCCTTGTCGATCATCAGCTCGACATAGTCCTGCTCGTACACCGTGCCAGGGAACACCGGGCACACCAGGGCGCGCAGCCCGTGCGGGCTGAGCTGTTTCTCGATCTCGTCGCACAGCTCGGCGAAGATCAACCCCCCGAGACTCGGCACCAGGATCAGCACGATCTCGCCCTTGTTGGTGCGCTCGTAGCCGACCGAGCGCAGCGCGGCCTCGACCTGATCGCGGGTCTTCTGCGCGACCCCGTATTTGCGGTTGAGTACGCGGCTCACCGTCGCCTCGCTGACGCCGGCGACGGCGGCGATCTCGGACAGCTTCATGGAGCCGGCCGGAGAGCGCGTCTTGCGCGTGCCGTTCTCGGTCGTCTCGCCCGCCATGGCCGAGGTCAGGACGCGAACAGCCGCTGCAGGCGCTGCACACCCTCGAGCAGGGCGTCGTCGCCGAGCGCGTACGACATGCGGATGTAGCCGGACGGGCCGAAGGCCTCACCGGGCACGACGGCGACCTCGGCCTGGTCGAGGATCAGATCGGCGAGCTCGAGCGAGGTGGTCGGCGTGACGCCGCCCCATGTGCGCCCGAGCAGACCCTGCACATCGGGGTAGACGTAGAACGCGCCGGTGGGGTTCGGCACCACGAGGCCGTCGATCTTCGACAGCTCCGAGACGATCAGGCGGCGACGGCGGTCGAACGCCTCGCGCATCTGCTCGGCCTCGGTCTGCGGACCGTTCAGTGCGGCGATCGCCGCCTTCTGGGCGACGTTGTTCACGTTGCTGGTCAGGTGCGACTGCAGGTTGCCCGCGATCTTGATCGCGTCGGCCGGGCCGACCATCCAGCCCACGCGCCAGCCGGTCATCGCGTAGGTCTTGGCCACGCCGTTGACGAGGATGGTCTGGCCGGCGACCTCGGGGAGAGCCTGCACGACCGAGGTGGCCTTCACGCCGTCGTAGGTGAGGTTCTGGTAGATCTCGTCGGAGATGATCCAGATGCCGTGCTCGAGGGCCCATTCGGCGATCGCCCTGGTCTCGTCGGCGGAGTACACCGAACCGGTCGGGTTCGACGGCGAGACGAACACGAGCACCGTCGTGCGCGGGGTGCGGGCGGCCTCGAGCTGCTCGACGGTGACCTTGTACTCCTGATCGGCGCCGGCGAACACCTCGACCGGCACACCGTCGGCGAGACGGATCGCCTCGGGGTAGGTGGTCCAGTACGGCGCGGGCAGCAGCACCTCGTCGCCCGGGTTCACCACGGTCTGGAACGCCTGGTAGACGGACTGCTTGCCGCCGTTGGTGACGATGATCTGGCTGGGCGAGACCTCGAGACCCGAGTCGCGCAGCGTCTTCGCCGCGATCGCCTCGCGCAGCGCGGGAAGGCCGGGGGCGGGGGTGTACCGGTAGTTCGCCGGGTCGGCCAGGGCCTCGGCCGCGGCATCCACGATTAACTGCGGCGTCGCGAAGTCGGGCTCGCCGGCGGCGTAGGAGATGACGGGCTTGCCCTCGGCCTTCAGGGCCTTGGCCTTGGCGTCCACCTTCAGCGTGGCGGACTCGGCGATGGCGGACAGTTTGCGGGAGAGAGGCGCGCGTTCGGTCACGATCACGATCGTACTCGGGTGGGCGAGCCGCTGCGCAGGCGAGGGGCGCGTCAAGAACCGACGTTCTTGACGCGCCCCTCAAACGATCAGGCGGCGAGCCCGTGCGCCTCGGCGACGGCCGGCAGCGTGATGCGACCGCCGTGCACGTTCAAGCCCTTGGCCAGTGCTGCGTCTTCCGCCGCCGCCCGGACCCAGCCCTTGCTGGCGATCGCCGAGACGTACGGGAGGGTCGCGTTGGTCAGCGCCCGGGTGGCGGTCTCGGGCACGGCGCCGGGCATGTTCGCGACGCAGTAGTAGATCGAGTCGTGCACCGCGAACGTCGGGTCGTCGTGCGTCGTGGGGCGCGAGCCCTCGAAGCATCCGCCCTGGTCGATCGCGATGTCGACCAGCACGGACCCGGGCTTCATCGCGGCGACCATGTCGTCGGTGACGAGCTTCGGGGCGGCTGCGCCGGGGATGAGCACCGATCCGATCACGAGGTCGGCCGTGGCGAGCTCCTCCGCGATGTCGTAGCGGCTGGAGGCGCGCGTCTCGAGTGCGCCGCCGTAGCGGTGCTCGAGCTCGCGAAGCCGGGGCAGCGAGATGTCGAACACGGTGACCTTCGAACCCAGTCCGAGCGCGTTCGCCGCCGCATGCTCGCCGGCGACGCCGCCGCCGATGACGACGGTCTTCGCCCGCGGGGTGCCCGGGATGCCGCCCAGCAGCGTGCCGCGGCCGCCGTTGGAGCGCATCAGCGAGTACGAGCCGACAGTGACCGACAGGCGCCCGGCGATCTCGCTCATCGGCACCAGCAGAGGCAGGCTGCGGTCGGGCAGCTGCACGGTCTCGTAGGCGACGGCGGTGGTGCCGGCGTCGACCAGAGCCTCGGTGAGCGGGCGGTCGGCGGCCAGGTGCAGATAGGTGAACAGCGTGAGATCGGGGCGCAGGAAGCCGTACTCCTGCGCGATGGGCTCCTTCACCTTGAGCAGCAGGTCGGCCTCGCCCCAGGCGTCGTCCGCGGAGGCGACGATCTCGGCGCCGGCGGCGCGGTAGGCATCGTCGTCGATGCGCGAGCCGTTGCCGGCTCCGGACTGCACGAACACGCGGTGGCCTTCGCGCACCAGCCGGTCGGCGCCGGCGGGTGTGAGGGCGACGCGATTCTCGTTGTTCTTGACCTCGGTCGGGACGCCGATCTTCATCGATTCTCCTGGGGTGGCGGGATAGCAGAGCGTAGAGAAGAATCGCAGAAACATCGGGGTCACGGATGAGATTTCGCAGAATCTTCGCATGATGCCCGGATCAGGAAAGATCCAGCGCCGAAAGTGGCACCTGAGGCGGTCAGTGCGGGCGGATCAGCGCGGCCAGGCGCGCGACGGCCTCGTCGACGAGGGCGTCGTCGAGGTCGCCGTACCCGATGACGAGGGCCTCGGATGCCGGCGAGGCGACGACGTAGCGTGACAGCGCGGTGAGCGCCAGATCCTCTGGCGCGGCCGCGATCAGGTCGGCGGCGACGACGCCGGACGGCAACCCGAGCACCAGGTGCATGCCGGCTGCGATGCCGGACACCGGCAGTTCGGGCATCCGCTCTGCGAGCGCCGCGAGCAGGCGTTCCCGGCGCCGGCGGAAGCGCACTCGAGAGCGGCGCAGGTGCCGCTCCAGGTCGCCGCTGGAGATGAAGCGCGTGAGCGCGGCCTGATCGATCGTGGAGGGAGCGGGTGGGGCATCCGCGAGCGAGAGCCAGGGCGGCAGCACCGCCCAGCCGACGCCGAGCGCGGGCGAGACCGACTTCGAGAGCGAGCCGATCAGCACGACCCGATCCGGCGCGAGCCGCTGCAATGCGGCGATCGGCCGCCGGTCGTAGCGGAACTCGGCGTCGTAGTCGTCCTCGATGATGAGGCCGTCGGCCTCTCGCGCCCAGGAGACCAGGCGCTCACGGCGGGCCGGATGAAGTGCCGCGCCGAGCGGGAACTGGTGCGCGGGGGTCACCAGCGCAGCCCGCGCCCCGGTGCGCGCGGCCTCGTCCGCCAGGCGCTCCGTGTCGATCCCATCGGCGTCCACCGGAACCGGTACCGGCTCCAGGCCGTGCTGCCGAGCCACCTCGCGCAGTCGCGGCCAGCTCGGGTCCTCCACCAGCAGGCGCGTGTGCCCCCGCTCGTGCAACGCGGCCGCGATGAGCGCCATGCCGTCCGTCGCGCCGTGTGTGATCACGATGCGGGCCGCCTCGACGTCGATCAGCCGCGAGCGACCGAGGTATCCGGCGACCGCGGCTGCGGCGAGCGGATGCCCGAACGGGAAGGCGCTCGCGAGATCGCGGTCGGGCAGCGAGGCGAGGCCCTCGCGCAGCGCCGCCGTCCAGCGTGAGCGCGGCACGGCGTGCAGGTCGGGGATACCCGGCCGCAGGTCGAACCGCGGATGCTGCGGGGGAGCAGCCGGCGCGATCGCCGCGCCCGCGGCGGGGTCCTGCGCGACAGCACGCGCCGAGGTCGGCCGTGCAGCGTCCGCCCATCCGGCCGAGACCCGCGTCGCCGAACCGGTCCTGGCGTCCAGCACGCCCTCGGCGACCAGACGTCCATAGGTCTCGGTGACCACCCAGCGCGAGATCCCCAGCGCATCGGCGAGCACCCGGCTCGGCGGCAGCGCCGCGCCGGCCGGCAGGCGGCCGTCGGCGATCGCTTCGCGCAGCGCGTGCTCGAGCCGGTCGCGCAGTGCGGGCAGGCGGCCGGGGCCGGCGGCGTCCGCTGCGGCGGGCGCGAGATCCAGCAGGGTCTCCCACGCGAGAATTGGTCTGGTGTTCTGCATTCTGATTGGAGTGTATGCCCGAACCGATCTCTTTCTAGCCTGGAGCTCACCGACGAAAGGGAAACCGACATGCAGTACCGCACCATCTCCGACGGACGCACCTCGTTCGAGGTCTCGACCCTGTGCCTGGGCGCCATGAACTTCGGCACCCGCGTCGACGAGCAGACCTCGCGCGCCATCCTGGATCGCTTCGTCGACGCCGGCGGCACGTTCATCGACACCGCGAACAACTACGCGATCTGGTCGGGCGGCACCGGCCGCGACAGTGAGGACCTGCTCGGCCGCTGGCTGAAGGACAGTGGCAACCGCGACAGCCTGCGCATCGCCACCAAGCTGGGTGCCGCGCCGCGCGACCCGGGCGTCCCGCTCACCGAGGACAACTTCGAGGGCCTGTCCGCCGAGGTCATCGCGCGGCAGGCGCCGGAGAGCGCCCGCCATCTCGGCGTCGATCACATCGACGTGCTCTACGGGCACGTCGACGACCGTGCGACCGATCCTGCCGAGACCGTCGCCGCCTTCGGCGAGCTGCAGCGCAGCGGCCTGGTCGGCATCACGGGCATCTCGAACATCGCCACCTGGCGCCTGGTCGAGGCGCGGCAGGAGGCGCAGCGGCAGGATGTCGCGCCCTACGGCCTGGTGCAGCAGCAGTACAGCTACCTGCATCCGGCGCCGAAGTACGGGCGCAACAACTTCGTCACGCCGGGAATGCTCGACTACGCGGCATCCACCGGCACGGCGGAGCGTCCGCCGCTGGCGCTCACGGTGTACTCACCCCTGCACCAGGGGGCGATCTCGCGGCTGAACCAGCCGATGTGGGGCGGTGTCGACCACCCCACCAGCCACGCCCGCCGCGCCCTGCTGCACGAGGTGGCCGCCGACATCGGCCGCACGCCCAACCAGGTCGCACTGGCCTGGCTGCTCGGCGGCGAGGTGCCGGTGATCCCGGTCGTCGGGGTGTCGAGCATCGCGCAGCTCGACGAGGTGCTCGGCGCCGCCGACGTCGTGCTCGATGACGACGTGCGCGCACAGCTCGACGCGGAGCCCGCCGACCCGCGCTGATCACGCGATCGGATGCCGGATGCCACGGGGCGTCCGGCCCCCGTCCGTCAGCGGGCGAAGGCGCCGTCGCGGGTGGAGACGATGTCCTTGCCGAGCGGCATCAGCGAGATGGGCACCAGTTTGAAGTCGGCGATCGCCATGGGGATGCCGATGATGGTGATGCACAGGGCGATGCCGGAGATGATGTGGGCGAGCGCAAGCCACCACCCGGCGAGGATGACCCAGATCACGTTCCCGAGGAACGAGCCGACCCCGGCGGTCGGCTTCGCGACGATCGTGCGGCCGAACGGCCAGATCACGAAGCCGGCGGTGCGGAACGAGGCGATCGCCCACGGGATCGTGATGATCGGGATGCACAGCAGGACCCCCGCGAGCACGTAGCCGAGGAACAGGCCGAAGCCGGCGAAGATCAGCCAGATGATGTTCAGCAGGGTGCGCATGCATCCATTCTCGTCGAGGCCGGCTGTGAGCCGGCGGAGGCGGCGATGGACCTCACCCGACGTCGCACTGGCAGAAGTCGGCGAGGCGGCGGGCCGGATGCTGCGGATCGGTGATGTCCACGATCGCATCCGCCGTGGTGTCGGCCAGATCGTCGTCGGTGGCGAGCCAGATGCGGAAGTGCCACAGCCAGCGGGCGCGCCCGGCGAGCAGCGACCCGTCACCGGCGACGATCGTCACCGCATCCGCTCCCGCTGCCCGCAGCGGGGCGACGAGCTCGTCCCGCAGAGCCTCCTCGGACCTCCCGTCCTGTGCGGCGGACGACGCGAGCACGCCGCGCCTGGCGAAGGCGGCAGCGAGATCCTCGGCGAAGGCTGCCGAGAGTGCCGCATCCGGGCTCGCGACGGCCACCAGTCGCGCACCACCGCGACGACTACGCAGGAACTCGCCCGCGATCTCGTCGTGGACCGGCGATCCGGTGACTGTCCCGCTCATGTCCTCAGGCTACGCCGCACTGCGCCCGGCTGTGTCAGCGCTCGACGAGCACGCCGTCCTCGTCGGCGTACAGCCGGGCGCCGGGACGGAACACGACATCACCGAAGGACAGGACGACGTCCACCTCGCCGGTGCCGTCCTTGCGGCTCTTGCGCGGGTTGGTGCCGAGCGCCTTCACGCCCAGCGGCATGCGTCCGATCGCGACGCTGTCGCGCACGCAGCCGTGGATGACGACGCCGGCCCACCCGTTGTCCACGGCCAGCTGCGCGATCATGTCGCCCATCAGCGCTGTGACGAGCGAGCCGGCGCCGTCGACGACGAGCACGGCACCGTCGCCCGGGGTCGACAGCAGGCCTTTGAGCAGCGAGTTGTCCTGGAAGCAGCGCACCGTGCGGATCGGCCCCTCGAAAGCCGTCACGCCGCCGAAGGAGCGCAGCTGCAGGGGGAGCGACTGCAGGGCGTCGCCGTGCTCGTCGTAGAGGTCTGCGGTAGAGGTCATGAGGGGTTCCTGTCCGGTTTCGTGTAGCCGACCTGCGTGAGCACCCTGGTCAGATACTCGTCGATCCGGGCGGCGCTCTCGTCGTCGGGGTGGGTCGTCAGATGCTGCAGGATCGCCCCGGCGAGGATGTCGGCGATCGCATCGATGTCGGCGTCCTCGGGGAGCTGCCCGACGGCCTGCGCGCGCCGCAGCGCCTCGCGCTCGGCGTGCTGGCGGCGAGGCGATTCCGCGGCGCGGTAGGCGGGGAGCAGTTCTGGCAGGTCGTCGATCGATGCGAACAGCCGGCGCAGCAGTCTGCGATTGCGAGGGTCGCTCAGGTGCAGCGCCCACGAGGCGAGCATCGTCGCGGCATCGGGCCAGTCGAGCAGCCGCTCGTCGTCCACCGCCTGCGCGCCCGAGACCGCCGCGAGCAGGAGCGCGGACTTGTCCGGGAATCGCCGGTAGATGGTGGTCTTGCCCACTCCGGCGCGACGTGCGACCTTCTCCAGGCTGAGGTCGGCGACGCCGTGCTCGATGAGCAGGTCGATGGGGGTCTGGCCGCGCTGATCGCGCAGCGCGTCGCGGCAACGGCGGAGCGGGGTACGTCGAACTGCTGTCCTGAACGCACCCCGCCCCACCGGCCGGTCATCTCAGCTGAACTGGTTCATCGTGTTGTGCTGGCCGCCCGCCTTCAGGGCGGCGTCGCCGGCGAAGTACTCCTTGTGGTTGTCGCCGATGTCGCTGCCGGCCATGTTCTGGTGCTTGACGGTCGCGATTCCGCCGCGGATCTCGCGGCGCTGCACGCCCTTCACGTAGGCGAGCATCCCCTCGTCGCCGAAGTAGCCCTTGGCCAGGTCATCGGTCGACAGTGCCGCCGTGTGGTAGGTCGGCAGCGTGATGAGGTGGTGGAAGATCCCCGCGCGTGCGGATCCGTCGCGCTGGAAGGTACGGATCTTCTCGTCGGCCTGGCGCGCGAGCTCGGTGTCGTCGTACTCGACGCTCATCAGCCGATCGCGGTCGTAGCCCGAGACGTCCTCGCCCAGCTCGGCGAGCGCGTCGTACGCCTGCTGGCGGAAGTTCAGCGTCCAGTTGAACGAGGGGCTGTTGTTGTAGACCAGCTTCGCGTCCGGGATCTCCGCGCGAATCGCGTCGACCATGCCGGCGATCTGCTCCACGTGCGGCTTCTCGGTCTCGATCCACAGCAGGTCGGCGCCGTTGCGCAGCGAGGTGATGCAGTCCAGCACGACGCGCTCCTCGCCGGTGCCCTTGCGGAACTGGTAGAGGTTGCTGGCGAGGCGCTTCGGCCGCAGCAGCTTGCCGTCGCGCTTGATGATCACGTCGCCGTTTCCGAGATCGCCCTCGGCGATCTCCTCGACGTCGAGGAACGAGTTGTACTGGTCGCCCAGGTCACCCGGATGCTGCGAGACGGCGAGCTTCTGGGTGAGGCCGGCGCCGAGCGAGTCGGTGCGGGCGACGATGATGCCGTTGTCGATGCCGAGCTCGAGGAAGGCGTAGCGGACCGCGTTGATCTTCGCGAGGAAGTCCTCGTGCGGCACGGTGACCTTGCCGTCCTGGTGGCCGCACTGCTTCTCGTCCGAGACCTGGTTCTCGATCTGGATGGCGCACGCGCCCGCCTCGATCATCTTCTTCGCCAGCAGGTACGTGGCCTCGGGGTTGCCGAAGCCGGCGTCGATGTCGGCGATGATCGGCACGACGTGCGTCTCGTACTCGTCGATCTGCGACTGGATGAACTCGGCCCCGGTCTCGTCGCCGGCGGCACGTGCGGCATCCAGCTGGGTGAAGAGCAGGTCGAGCTCACGGGCGTCGGCCTGACGGAGGAACGTGTAGAGCTCCTCGATCAGGGCGGGAACGGCCGTCTTCTCGTGCATCGACTGGTCGGGCAGCGGGCCGAACTCCGAGCGCAGGGCCGCGACCATCCACCCGGAGAGGTACAGGTAGCGCTTGTTCGTGGACTTCAGGTGCTTCTTGATCGAGATGAGCTTCTGCTGTCCGACGAAGCCGTGCCAGACGCCGAGCGACTGGGTGTAGACGGACGAGTCGGCGTCGTACTCGGCCATGTCGCGGCGCATGATGCCGGCGGTGTACTGAGCGATCTCGAGCCCGGTGCGGAACCGGTTCTGCGCACGCATCCGTGCAGCTGACTCGGGGTCGATGGCGTCCCAGGGGGAGCCGTTCTGCTGCTTCAGCGCCTGGATGGCCTCGATGTCGTCCTGGTAGCGGGTCATTTCTCTGTCCTTCTTTGGGGAGGCGGATGTTCGGGTGGTCAGGCGGTCTCGACGAGGAAGCGCGAGTAGGCCGGCAGCGTCAGGAAGGCGGGGAACTCGGGACGCAGCGCGACCTCGCGGAACACCTCCGCGGCGTCGTCGAAGCGGTTGCCCTCGGTGCGCCAGGTGGTGGCCAGCATCTCGGCGATCAGGCCCTCGACGTACTCGGCGGTGATCGGGGTGCCGTCCTCGACGGTCTGGCTCTGGTGGATCCACTGCCAGACCTGCGAGCGGCTGATCTCGGCGGTCGCGGCATCTTCCATCAGGTTGTCGATGGCGACGGCGCCGATGCCCCGCAGCCACGCCTCGATGTAGCGGATGGCCACCGAGACGTTGTCGCGCACGCCGTCGGCGGTGATCGGGCGGCCGATGCGCACGTCGAGCAGTTCCTCTGCGCGCACCTGCACGTCGTCGCGCTGCCGGTCCAGCTGGTTCGGCCGGTCTCCGAGCACGGCGTCGAACTCGGCGCGGGCGGTGGGGATCAGGTCGGGGTGCGCCACCCAGGTGCCGTCGAAGCCGTCGCCGGCCTCGCGGCGCTTGTCGGCGGCGACCTTCTCGATGGCGCGGGAGGTGACCTCGGGGTCGCGGCGGTTCGGGATGAAGGCGCTCATGCCGCCGATCGCGAATGCTCCGCGGCGGTGGCAGGTCTTCACCAGCAGCTCGGTGTACGCCCGCATGAACGGCACGGTCATGGTGACCTCGCTGCGGTCCGGCAGCACGAAGCGGGCGCCGCGGCCGCGGTAGTTCTTGATGATCGAGAAGATGTAGTCCCAGCGGCCGGCGTTCAGCCCCGCGCAGTGGTCGCGCAGTTCGTAGAGGATCTCGTCCATCTCGAAGGCTGCAGGCAGCGTCTCGATGAGCACGGTGGCGCGGATGGTGCCGTGCTCGATTCCGATGTACTCCTCGCTGAACGTGAAGACGTCGTTCCACAGCTTCGCCTCCTCGCTGGACTCGAGCTTGGCGATGTAGAAGTACGGGCCGCGGCCGCCGTCGATCAGCGCCTGCGCGTTGTGGAAGAAGTACAGCCCGAAGTCGACCAGCGACGCCGAGGCGTCCAGGCGGCGCCCGGTGCGGTCGGTGAACGCGATGTGCTTCTCGGGCAGGTGCCATCCGCGCGGTCGCATCACGATCGTCGGGGTCTGTTCGGCGGTGACGCGGTACACCTTGCCGTCGGCGCTGGTGTGCTCCAGAGTGCCGCGGATCGCGTCGTGCAGCGACAGCTGACCGCCGATCACGTTCTCCCAGGTAGGGCTGGTGGCGTCCTCCTGGTCGGCCAGCCAGACCTTGGCTCCCGAGTTCAGGGCGTTGATCGTCATCTTCGGGTCGGTCGGCCCGGTGATCTCGACGCGACGGTCCTCCAGCCCGGGGCCGGCTCCGGCGACGCGCCAGTCGGCGTCCTCGCGGATGTGCCGGGTGTCGTCGCGGAACCGCGGGTCGTGACCGTTGCCGATCTCGAAGCGGCGGCGCATCCGATCGGCGAGGCGGTCGTGCCGGCGGCCTGCGAAGCGGTGGTGCAGCTCGGTGAGGAACGCCAGCGCGCCGGGGGTGAGGATCTCGTCGTACCGCTCGCGGATGGGACCTGCGACGACGATCGCGGGCCCCTGCTGGGTGGTCTGGATGGTGGGAGTGCTCATGACCGTGGTCCTCTCTGTGCTGCCGGTGGTGGCTTGACATCCACTCTGGGAGAAGTTCCGGGCTTCGCCTGACCATTCCGGGTGTGAAGTTTGCTCGAATTTCTATTTTTGTGACAGAATCGCGGCCATGGCCACCACGGATGCCGTAGAAGAGACCGACGCCCTCACGATCGGGAGGCGCATCCGACAGCTGCGCACGGCGCGCGGGATGACGCTCGAAGAACTGGCATCCGCGGTCGACCGCGCGCCCAGCCAGCTGTCCATGGTCGAGACCGGCAAGCGCGAGCCGAAGCTCACGCAGTTGCAGGCGATCGCGCGGGCGCTGGACACCACGATCGACGCGCTGCTCGAGGGCGAGCCGCTCGACGAGCGCAGCACGATGGAGATCGCTCTGGAGCGTGCGATGAAGGGGCAGACGTTCCGCGCCCTCGGCATCCCGTCGTTCCGGATCGGCAAGTCGGTGCCGGATGACGCGCTCGCCGCGATGCTCGCCCTGCACGGCGAGATCGAGCGGCTGCGGGACGAGCGCGCGGCGACGCCGGAGGAGGCCCGCCGCGCCAACGTCGAGCTGCGGCATCTGATGCGCACGCAGGACAACTACTTCGAGCCCCTCGAAGCGGCTGCGCGCCGGATCCTGGACGCCGTCGGGCATCCGGGCGGCCCGCTCACGCAGCGCACCGCGTCCGAGATCGCCGCGCACCTCGGCTTCACGCTGCACTATGCGCCCGACCTGCCGCAGTCCACGCGCAGCGTGGCCGACCTGGCGAACGGCCGGCTCTACCTGTCCAGCAGCGTGCCGGCCAAGGGCGACGCGCGCACTGCCGTGCTGCAGGCGCTGAGCAGCCGCATCCTGGGCCATGCCGAGCCGCGCAGTTATGCGGAGTTCCTGCGCCAGCGGGTGGAGACGAACTATCTCACCGGGGCCCTGCTGATTCCGGAAGCACACGTCGTGCCGGTGCTGCAGGATGCCAAGGCGCGGCGCGCGATCTCGATCGAGGACCTCCGTGACACCTACTCGGTGTCGTACGAGACCGCCGCGCACCGGTTCACGAACGTGGCCACGCGGCACCTCGGCATCCCGGTGCACTTCCTGAAGGTGCACGAGTCCGGCACGATCACGAAGGCCTACGAGAACGACGACGTGAACTTCCCGACCGACCGGCTCGGCGCGATCGAGGGGCAGATGTGCTGCCGGCGTTGGACCAGCCGCGAGGTGTTCGAGGTCGAGGACCGGTTCAACCCGTACTACCAGTACACCGACACCGGGAACGGAACCTACTGGTGCACCGCGCGCGTGGAGCCCTCCAGTGAGGGGCTGCACTCGGTGAGCGTCGGGGTGCGGTTCGATGACACGAAGTGGTTCGTCGGACGGGACACGCCCAACAGGGGCGTGTCGAAGCACTCGGTCGAGGTGTGCTGCCGCCGGGCGCCGGCCGAGCTCGAGGAGCGCTGGCGCACGCAGTCCTGGCCGAACGTGCGCACCCCGCGCACGCTGCTCGCGACCCTGCCCACCGGTGCCTTCCCCGGGGTCGACACGACGGACGTGTACGAGTTCCTGGAGGCGCACGCGCCGGCGTGAGGCAGGAGGATGTCGATTGACCCTGGCCCCGATCGTCTTCACAGTGGATGTGCGGAGAGACGCTCCGAGCGACGCATCCCGATGAAGGGAAGATCATGCGATACACGATCCTGCTGCACTACCCCGAGCCGGGCGGGGACTTCGTGCTCGATGACGAGGCCATGGCCGCAGGGCAGCGCGCCTTCGCCGCCTACGCGCAGACACTGCACGATGCGGAGGTGCTGCTGTCGGGAGAGGTTCTGCAGCCGTCGGTTGTCACGACCACACTGCGGATGGACGGCGACGAGCTTCGGGTGCAGGACGGCCCGTTCGTCGACTCGAAGGAGCAGCTCGGTGGCACCTTCGTGATCGATGTCGCCGATCTCGACGAGGCGATCGGGTGGGCGCGCAAGGCGCCGTCGATCGCGTGGGGTGCGGTCGAGGTCCGTCCGGGCGCGACCCACGTCGTGGACGGCGAGTGGCAGCCGAACGCGTGACCGCATCTGGCGGCAGCGAGGTGCGGGCGGCGGCCGAACTCGCCGCCCGCACCTCGTACGGGCGGCTGCTGTCGATCATCGCGGCGCCGACGGGCGACATCCCCGCCGCCGAGGACGCCCTGCAGGCGGCGTTCGAGCAGGCGCTGCGATCCTGGCCGGATGCCGGGGTGCCGGAGCATCCCGATGCGTGGCTGCTGACGGTGGCCCGCAACAGGCAGCGGGATGCCTGGAAGGCGGCGTCCGCGCGGGACGTCGAGCTGTCGGAGGCGCTGATCGACCGCGCGCCGCCGGTGGATCCGCTGCAGGGCATCGATCCCGACGCCATCGGCGACAAGCGCCTCGAGCTGCTCTTCGTGTGCGCGCATCCGGCGATCGACCCGAAGGTGCGCGCACCCCTGATGCTGCAGACCGTGCTCGGGTTCGAAGCTGCTCAGGTCGCGCGCGCCTTCGCGACCTCGCCCTCGGCGATGGCGCAGCGGCTCGTGCGGGCGAAGCGCCGCATCGCGCAGGCGCGGGTGCCGTTCGCGGTGCCCGGCCGCGCCCAGATGGCAGAGCGCGTCGGGGCGGTGCTCGAGGCGGTGTACGGCTGCGCGGCGATCACCTGGCGCGAGAGCGCGGCGGACGGCCTGGCCGGTGAGGCACGCTACCTGGCGCGGACGCTCGCCGGCGCCCTGGAGCAGACGGGAGCGCCGGCCGCCGCGGTGCGCGAGGCATGGGCGCTCGCCGCGCTGGTGTCGTTCTCCTTGGCGCGCCGCGCCGACGACTTCGTGCCGCTCGGCGAGCAGGACCCGGCGGACTGGGATCCCGCATTGATCGCCGAGGCAGAGGGCGCGCTGCGCCATGCGCAGCGCATCGCAGGGGCGGAGGCGCCCGGAAGGTTCGAGCTGGAGGCGGCGATCCAAGCCGTCCACGTCGCACCTCGACACGGAGCCGATCTCGACGACGACGCGCTGCGGATGCTGTACCTCGCGCTGCTCCACGTGGCGCCCACCGCGGGCGCTCGAGTCGCCCACGCCGCGGTGGTGGGGCGGCTCGACGGTCCGGATGCCGGCCTCGCCCTGCTCTCGGGGGAGCCCGAGGTCTTTCAGCCGTTGTGGGCGGTGCGCGCCGAGCTGTTCGTGCGGTCGGGGCGCCCGGCCGAGGCGGCGATGGCTTACGAGCGGGCCGCCGCACTGGCCGACGACCCGTCGGTGCGCGCGCATCTGCTCGTTCGCGCGGCCGCGCTCCGGGCGCAGTGACGCCCCGGGGCATCCTGTGGCGCGTTCTTGTCGCCGGCCCGGCCGGGCCGGACCCGAGCCGGCGTCGGCTCCGCGCGGGACGCCGGCTCAGGCGGGGCGCGTCATGGCGCCCAGCAGTACGTCGAGCCCGTACTCGAACGCCGCGTCGACGTCGCCGCCGAGCCGGAACGCGCCGGCCTGCTCCATGGTGCAGAAACCGTAGATCCACGCGGTGAAGGTTCGAGCCGCGGGCAGCGGATCTCCCGGGGCGGCCGCCGACACGGCCTCCAGCAGCGGGCGCAGCAGTGGTTCCCCGGCCTCGGGGGAGGGGGCGGCCGCGGCTGACGGCGCGGCGAACAGCAGGCCGGAGACGCGGGGGGCGCGGGCGGCGAAGGCGCGCAGCGCATACGCCATCCGGCGAAGTCTGCCCGCGGCGTCCTCTCCTTCCGTGTGCGGCGCCCCGGACAACTCCGCGACGAGTTCGCGGGCGGCGTCGTCCGCAGCGAGCCGGAGGAGTCCATGCCGATCCGCCACCCGTTTGTACAGGCTCGGCGTGCGGACGCCGACGGCGGACGCCACCGAGCTCATGGTGACGGCGTCGATGCCGTCGTCCTCGGCGATCCGGCGGATCGCGGCGACGAGCTCCTCCTGGCTGACGCGCTGCGGTGCAGGCATGTCGACCTCCTCTGCGACGATCATAAGGCTATTGACAATAGCCTTCAAGGCTATTTAGTGTAGCCATCATGAACGCAGAGATCCTCCGCATCGGCGACGACCTGGTCGCGATGCACGCCGTCCTCACCGATGCAGGTGTCACACTCGTCGACGCCGGGCTTCCCGGTGACCGCAGGGCGCTCGAGCGCGCCTTGCGCGCCGCGGGGTGCGGACTCTCGGACATCCGCGGAGTCGTGCTGACCCACGGCGACAGCGACCACATCGGCGTGGCCGAGTGGCTGCGCGCCGAGCACGGCGTGCCCGTGCACGTGCACGAGGCGGATGCCGCGCGGGCGAGGGGCGAGGAGAAGTCGCATGCACCCGGTGGTGCGTGGAGGCTGGGTCCCGTGCTCCGGTTCCTCGGCAGCGGCGTCCGCCGCGGCGCCCTCCGCGGTGTGCGCATCGGCGAGGTGCGGACGTTCTGCGACGGCGACGTACTCGACCTGCCCGGCGCCCCCGAGATCATCGGACTGCCCGGTCACTCCCCGGGATCCGTGGCCGTTCGCATCCCCGCAGCGGATGCACTGTTCCTGGGTGATGCGGTCACCACGCGCAACGTGCTGACCGGTGTCGAGGCTGTCGGGCTCGGCCCGTTCAGCGACGACCCGCACCTGACACCGCAGAGTATGGATCGGCTGCGCGGGTTGCCCGAGACGCGTCTCTTCCCCGGTCACGGGCCGGAGTTCCGCGGCACCGCCGATCAGCTGATCGACGCGCTCGCCGTGAGCTGACGCATCAGCGCGCCGCCTGCAGCGCCGCCCAAAGCTCGGCTCGGGCCGGGAACGTCGCCAGGTCGGTGTGCAGAATGCCGGATGCCTGTGCGATGCGTGCCCGCAAGGTGTGGCGATGGATGCCGAGGGCTGCCGCTGCCTGCTCGATCCGTGCGTCGTGCTCGAGCCATACCCGCAGCTGCTCCTCGAGCGCCGGGTCCGCCTCGCGCAGCCCGGCGAGCCGGCTCTGCGCGGCGAGGCGTGCATCCGCGCCGAGGGATTCCAGGATGCCGGCGGGGGCTGCGTACCGGATCACGCCGGTGCCTGTTCGGCGCAGCGCCGCCGAGGCCTGCGCCTCGGCGCGCGTGAACTCCTCGAGGGTTCCATGCTGCGAGAGTCCCAGCTTCACGTCGAAGTCTGCGGCGAAGGCATCCGCCACTGCGGCGTCCGCTGCCGAGAACACGACGACGCCTTCCGCGACGAGCGCGCCCGCTGCGCGCCGCCGCCACCAGTCCGGATTCGCCGGTGCCTCCGCCGTCGCGACGAGCACCGGTTCCGCGGGCAGCTCCCGCACGCGCCGGGCGGAGCCGGCCGCGCCCTCCCGGAGCAGCGTCAGCACCTCGGCATCCAGCCGTCGCTCGCGCAGTGCGAGCCGCTCGCCCTGCTCCAGGGCCAAGCCGGCCATCGCGATCACCGACGTGACCACCGTGCGGGTCTCCGGATCCAGTGCTGCCGCGGCCACCCCGATCACCCCGCGCAGGCGCCCGGTGCTGCCCAGGGTGAACAGCGTCGCTCCGCTGGAGCCGTGCTCGATCGTCTCGCTCGCGGTCGCTCCGCGCGCGAGCAGCGCCGCAGCGTGGGCGGCGAGCTCGGCGGTCGCCGCACCGGACGGATGCTCGTGCACCAGACCGCCGGCGTCGTCGAACATGGTCACGCCACAGCCGAGTCGGCGGGAGAGCTCGGTGAGCGCGGCATCCAGGCCCTGCGGCCGCAGCGATGCGATCGCGAGGGCGCGCTGGGCCTCGAGAGCCCAGGTGCGCCGGGAGTACGCCTGTTCGGCGATCGCCTCGGCGTGCGCGCGGGCGACGGCGATGAACGGGGTGCCGTACGGCACCTCGAACAGCGGGATGCCCCGCGCGGCGCAGGCCTCCGCGAGGTCTTCGGGCACGCCGGCGCGATGCACATCGGTGCCGAATCCGAGGCCGATCACGCCGCGCTGCGCGAGCCGGTCCACGTAGTCGGTCACTGGCGTCCGCTCGAGCTGCGTGCCGGTGGTGAGCAGCACCAGATCGTCGGCGAGGAACGGCGTCGGGTCCGCGAGGTCGCTGCTGTGCACCCAGCGCAGCGGGCGATCCAGCGCGCCGTCGGGGAGATCCGCGGGCAGCAGGCGCAGCTTCAGCGCGGGTCGTGCGAGCAGCGTGCGCAGGGTGGGCGTCGTGGTGTCCATCTCTCATCCTCCGTGGCCTTCTGCGGCTCCGGTCTCACTCGTTGCGGGTGTTCGGTCGCCGGCACCCGCAACGAGTGAGACCGGAGCGGGAGGGGCGCTGATGTACAGCATGGCGAATGTCTGCTTCAGATTGTACGCACCGGCGAATGCATCAGGCATCCAGCGGTCTTACCGTTGCTGTCATGACCCTCATCGACGAGCCCACCACTGTCCCCGTCGGCGGCCCCGCACTGCCCCAGGTGCGCCGCGTCGTCACCGAACTCCCCGGCCCCCGCTCCGCCGCGATCCT
This sequence comes from Microbacterium bovistercoris, assembly GCF_003387575.1. Lineage (GTDB taxonomy): Bacteria > Actinomycetota > Actinomycetes > Actinomycetales > Microbacteriaceae > Microbacterium > Microbacterium bovistercoris. Next base: position 67,638 of record NZ_QUAB01000039.1, read on the forward strand.
GGCGCGCAAGGCCGACGCCGTCTCCGCCGGCGTCTCGCACACGATCCCCGTCGCCGCCGTCGCGGCCGGCGGCGGCGTCGTGGTCGACGCCGACGGCAACTCCCTGATCGACCTCGGCTCCGGCATCGCCGTGACCTCGGTCGGCAACGCGCACCCCAAGGTCGCCGCCGCCGTCGCCGCACAGGCGGCGCAGTTCACCCACACCTGCTTCATGATCTCGCCGTACGAGTCGTACATCGAGGTCGCCGAGGCCCTGAACCGGCTGACGCCCGGCGACTTCGCCAAGAAGAGCGCCCTGTTCAACTCCGGTGCCGAGGCCGTCGAGAACGCGATCAAGATCGCCCGCAAGCACACCGGCCGCCAGGCCGTCGTCGCCCTCGACCACGGCTACCACGGCCGCACCAACCTGACGATGGCGCTGACCGCCAAGTCGATGCCGTACAAGAGCGGCTTCGGGCCGTTCGCCCCCGAGGTCTACCGCGTGCCCGGGTCGTACCCGCTGCGCGACGGACTGACCGGCCCCGAGGCCGCCGCCCGCGCGATCACCCTGATCGAGAAGCAGGTCGGCGCCGACAACCTCGCCGCGATCATCATCGAGCCCATCCAGGGCGAGGGCGGCTTCATCGTCCCCGCCGACGGCTTCCTGAACGAGGTCGTGGACTGGTGCCGTGCGAACGGCGTGGTCTTCATCGCCGACGAGGTGCAGACCGGCTTCGCCCGCACCGGCCATATGTTCGCCAGCGAGATCTTCGGCATCGAGCCCGACCTCATCACCACCGCCAAGGGCATCGCCGCGGGCCTTCCGCTCGCCGGCGTCACCGGCCGTGCCGAGATCATGGATGCCGCGCACGCCGGCGGTCTCGGCGGCACGTACGGCGGCAACCCGATCGCCTGCGCCGCGGCTCTCGCCGCGATCGACGCCTTCGAGAACGAGGGACTCGTGCAGCGGGCCACAGAGATCGGCAGCATCCTGCTCGGCCGTCTCGCGGTCATGCAGGCCAGCGACCCGCGCATCGGCGACGTCCGCGGCCACGGCGCGATGATCGCCGCCGAGTTCGTCGACCCCGCCACCGGAGCACCGGATGCCGCACTGACGGCGAAGGTCGCCAAGGCCGCGATCGCGGAGGGCGTGATCGTGCTCACCTGCGGCACCTTCGGCAACGTGATCCGCTTCCTGCCTCCGCTCTCGATCGGCGACGAGCTGCTGAACGAGGGCCTCGACGTCGTCGCGGCCGCACTGGCGGCAGCCTGAGACCACCGGCCGCGCGAAGGGTCGGGGGATCTCGGAGCGCGGCCGGCACACCCCATTTCGAACAGAAGGATCTGTGCAATGACGGACATCACTCGTGACGTGGTCATCATCGGCGCCGGCGCTGCCGGCACCACGGCGGCCAACCAGCTGCGCAAGGCCGGCCTGACGGTCGCCGTGCTCGAGGCGCGCGACCGCGTGGGCGGACGCCTGTGGACCGACGTCATCGAGGGCGCCATGCTCGAGATCGGCGGCCAGTGGGTCTCGCCCGACCAGGACGCGCTGAAGGAGACCATCGAGGAGCTGGGGCTGGAGACCTTCAGCCGCTACCGCGAGGGCGACAGCGTCTACGTCGGCCCGGACGGACAGCTGCACCGCTTCACCGGCGAGATGTTCCCCGTGTCGGCCGAGACCGAGGCCGTCATCGCCGAGATCACCGAGCGCCTGGACGCCATGGTCGCCGAGATCGACCCCGACAAGCCCTGGGAGCACCCGAACGCCCAGGAGTGGGACTCGGTCACCTGGGACGCGTGGCTCCGTGCACAGACCGATGACGACGAGGCCGTCCGCAACCTCGCCTTCGCCACCGGCTCCGCGATGCTCACCAAGCCCACGCACACCTTCTCGCTGCTGCAGTCGCTGCTCATGGCGGCATCCGCCGGCTCGTACTCCAACCTCGTCGACGCCGATTTCATCCTGGACAAGCGCGTCGTCGGCGGCCTGCAGCAGGTGCCGCAGGCACTGGCCGCGCGTCTCGGTGACGACGTGTTCCTGAACAGCCCGGTGCGCTTCCTGGAGTGGGGCGACGAGGGTGTGGTCGCGCACGCCGACGGAGATCTCACCGTGCGCGCGCGGTACGCGATCCTCGCGCACGCGCCGGTGCTCTACGACCGCATCTCGTTCGTGCCCTCGCTGCCGCGCCGACAGCACCAGCTGCACCAGCACCTGTCGATGGGCTTCGTGATCAAGGTGCACGCCGTCTACGACCGCCCGTTCTGGCGTGAGCAGGGCCTGTCCGGAACCGCGTTCAGCCCCTACGAGCTCTCGCACGAGGCGTACGACAACACCAACCACGGCGACGAGCGCGGCACCCTGGTGGGCTTCGTGTCCGACCAGAACGCCGACGACCTGTTCACGCTGTCGGCGGAGGAGCGCAAGGAGCGCATCCTCGAGTCGCTGTCGCACTACTACGGTCCCGAGGCGAAGAACCCGGTGGTCTACTACGAGAGCGACTGGGGCACCGAGGAGTGGACCCGCGGCGCCTACGCCGCGAGCTTCGACATGGGCGGCCTGCACCGCTACGGCGCCGACCTGCGTGCCGCGGTCGGCCCGATCCACTTCGCCTGCAGCGACATGGCCGGCGCCGGATACCAGCACGTCGACGGCGCGATCCGCATGGGCCGCCTCGCCGCGGCGAACATCCTGGCTGCGGACGGCTCATGACCGGTTCGATCGTCGTCGGCTACACCGCCACGGCTGCGGGGGCGGACGCCCTCGCGCTCGGCGTGCGGCTCGCGCGGGCCGCGGATGCCCGGCTCCACGTGGTGATCGTGCTCCCGCTCGAGGGGACGCGCAGCAAGGCCGTCGCGCCGGAGCGCGCCTACGAGGATCTGCTCGCGGGCCAGGCCCGCAGCTGGCTGGAGGACGCGGTCACCGCCATCCCCGCAGGCCTCGCACACAGCGCCCACGTCCGCTTCGCGGAGTCGTTCGGCGAGGGGCTGCTGTCCGCCGCCGACGAGTTCGGCGCGGTCCTGCTCGTGCTCGGCGCCGCCAACGGCGGCGCCCTGCGCCGGCACAGGCTCGGCTCCGTGGCATCCGAACTGCTGCACACCTCGACAGTGCCCGTCGCGCTCGCCCCGGCAGGTCTGTCGGGCGAGGCGGATGCCGGACTTCCGCGCATCACCGTCGCGACCGGGACCCGTCCCGGCGCGGAGCGGCTGCTGCAGAGCGCCGTGCGGCTGGCCGCAGCATCCGGTGCCGCCGTGCGCCTGGTGTCGCTGATGCCGCTCGACGTGCCGGCGGGGCTCAACACGGGCGCCATCACGCTGGTGCAGGACGCGCATGTCGACCAGGTGCTCGCCGCCGCGCGGGATCGGCTGCCTGCCGAGACCGAGGTCGAGGTGCTGCAGGCCGGCGGCGACAGCATCGAAGACGCCGTGGCGCAGCTGGACTGGCTGCCCGGCGAGGTCGTGCTGGTCGGATCCAGCCGTCTGGCGCAGCCGCGCCGTCTGTTCCTCGGGTCGACCGCGGCGAAGATGCTGCGCGAACTGCCCGTCCCCATGATCGTGGTGCCGCGCACCGGCGCCGAAGCAGGAGATCGCTGATGTCCATCACGAACCGCGCCGCAGAGCCCGATTCCTCAGTGACCACCGGGATCTCCCGCAAGGGTCTCAGCGTCGGCACCGTCGGCGTCCTCGGCGCCCTGGTGATGGGCATCTCGTGCATCGCCCCGGCTTACACCTACACCGCAGGCATCGGCGGCGCGGTCGGCGCCGTCGGATTCCAGGTGCCCGCGATCCTGCTTCTCGGCTTCATCCCGATGCTGCTCGTCGCCTTCGGCTACCGCGAGCTGAACAAGGCGATGCCCGACTCCGGCACCTCGTTCACCTGGGCGACCCGCGCCTTCGGCCCCTACGTCGGCTGGATGGCGGGGTGGGGCCTGATCGTCGCGACGATCCTCGTGCTGTCCAACCTCGCCGGCATCGCCGTCGACTTCCTCTTCCTGCTGATCTCGCAGATCTCGGGCAATGAGGCCATCGCCGAGATCACGCGCAACCCGTTCGTGAACGTCAGCGTCTGCCTGGCCTTCGTCGCACTCGCCGCATGGGTCTCGTACCGCGACGTGTCCACCTCGCAGAAGCTGCAGTACGGACTCGTCGCGTTCCAGATCGTGATCCTCGTGCTGTTCGCCGTGATGGCGATCGTCGAGACCGTGCAGGGCAACGCCTTCGAGCCGCACATGCCCGAACTCGCATGGTTCAATCCCTTCGAGATCCAGGGCGGCCTCTCCATGATCGTGATGGGGCTCTCCGCCTCGGTCTTCATGTTCTGGGGCTGGGACGTCACCCTCACGATGAACGAGGAGGCGAAGGACCCCGAACGCACGCCCGGACGAGCGGCCATGCTCACTGTGGTGTCGATCATCGCGATCTACCTGCTGCTCACGGTCAGCAGCCTGATGTACTCCGGCATCGGCGACACCGGTCTGGGCCTCACGAACGAGGACATCGGCGGCAACGTGTTCTTCGCCCTCTCCGGGCCGGTCATGGGCGGGCTGGCGTTCCTGCTCTCCCTCGCGGTGCTCACCTCGTCGGCGTCGTCGCTGCAGTCCACGTTCATCTCCCCGGCCCGCACCCTGTTGGCCATGGGCCACTACGGCGCCGTGCCGAAGAGTTTCGCCGGCGTCAGCCCGCGGTTCTTCACACCCGGGTTCGCGACGATCGCCTCGGCCGTCGTGGCCGGCGGCTTCTACGCCGTGATGCGCTTCCTCAGCGAGGACGCGCTGTGGGACACGATCCTCGCGCTCGGCATGATGATCTGCTTCTACTACGGCATCACCGCGCTGTCCTGCGTCTGGTACTTCCGGCACCAGTGGTTCGACTCGGGCAAGGACTTCTTCTTCAAGTTCGCCAGCCCGCTCGTCGGCGGCATCATCCTGCTGGTGCTGTTCGTGATCACCGCGGTGGACAGCCTCGCCCCGGATTACGGGTCGATCGCCATCGGCGCCGACGCGAACGGCGAGGGCGGCATAGGCATCGTCTTCTTCATCGGCGTCGGCCTGCTCCTTTTCGGCGCGGTGCTGATGGTCGTCATGAGATTCGTCTCTCCGGCGTTCTTCCAGGGCAGGACCTTGGGGATGGACGCCCCGCCCAGCAACCGTCGCTGACCGCACATCGACAAGGAAAGAGAAACCATGAGCACTGCACTGGCACCGAACGAGCAGGAGCTGCTCGACCGCGTCCGCACGGGTCTCTACATCGGCGGCGAATGGGTCGAGGCCGAGGGCGGCCGCACCTTCGACGTGCACGACCCCGCCACGAACGCGGTGATCCGCTCCATCGCCGACGCGACTCCGGCTGACGGCATCCGCGCCCTCGACGCAGCCGTCGCGGCGCAGGACGCCTGGGCGGCGACCGCGCCGCGCACGCGCAGCGACATCCTCCGGCGGGCCTTCGACCTCGTGCAGCAGCACAAGGAGGACCTCGCCCTGCTGATGACCCTCGAGATGGGCAAGCCCCTGGCCGAGGCCCGCGGCGAGGTCGTCTACGGCGGCGAGTTCCTGCGCTGGTTCAGCGAGGAGGCGGTGCGCATCACCGGGCGCTACGGCTCGAACCCCGAGGGCACCGGGCGCATGGTCGTCTCGCAGCGCCCCGTCGGCCCGTCCTTCTTCATCACGCCGTGGAACTTCCCGTTCGCGATGGCGACCCGCAAGATCGCGCCCGCTCTCGCCGCCGGCTGCACCGTGGTGATCAAGCCCCCGGCACTGACCCCGTTGACCACGATCTTCTTCACGCAGCTGCTCGAGGAGGCCGGCGTCCCGGCCGGAGTCGTCAACGTCGTGCAGACCGCTCGTTCGAGCGCGCTCTCGGCTCCGATCATCGCCGACCCCCGTCTGCGCAAGCTGTCGTTCACCGGATCGACCGGCGTGGGCCAGAGGCTCATCGAGCAGGCCGCCCAGGGCGTGCTGCGCGTGTCGATGGAACTCGGCGGCAATGCCCCGTTCGTCGTGTTCGAGGACGCCGACCTGGACAAGGCGGTGGACGGCGCGATGGCCGCGAAGTTCCGCAACATCGGTCAGGCCTGCACCGCTGCGAACCGCTTCATCGTGCATTCGTCGGTCGCCGAGGAGTTCGCGGACCGCGTCGCCGAGCGCGTGCGAGCGATGAAGATCGGCCGCGGAACCGAGGACGGTGTCACGATCGGCCCGCTGATCGACGCGAACGCCGTCGCCAAGGCCGACGAACTGGTCAGGGATGCCGTCGGCCGAGGTGCGAAGGTGCTCGCCGGAGGCAACGCGTTGGAGGGCGAGGGCACGTTCTACGAGCCCACGGTCGTCACCGAGGTGGCCGCCGGCAGCGACATCCTGCGCGAGGAGATCTTCGGGCCTGTGCTCGCGATCGCCACTTTCGACACCGAGGAGGAGGGCGTGCGCCTGGCGAACGACACCGAGTACGGTCTCGTCTCGTACGTCTACACCGAGGACCTCGCTCGCGGCCACCGCATGATCGACGCGCTCGAGACCGGCATGATGGGTCTGAACGTCGGCGTCGTCTCGAACGCCGCCGCTCCGTTCGGTGGCGTCAAGCAGTCGGGTATCGGCCGTGAAGGCGGGTTCGAGGGCATCCACGAGTACCTGTCCACCAAGTACACGCTCATCCCCAACGACTGAAAGGACCAGTCATGACCGACTACGCCGTCGTCAACCCGGCAACGGGGCAGACTCTGGCCTCGTTCGACACGCTCACCGATGAGCAGGTCGAGCAGGCCGTGGCATCCGCCGCCGAGGCGCACCGCACCTGGTCGCGCACGTCGACCGTCGCCGAGCGCGCCGGCCTGATCCGCCGGATGGCGCAGCTGCACCGCGAGCGTCGCGAGGAACTGGCCGACATCTTCGTGCGCGAGATGGGCAAGCCTCGCGAGGCGGCCCTCGGAGAGGTCGACTTCGCCGCCGACATCGCCGAGTACTACGCGGACCAGGCCGAGGCCATCATGGCCGACCAGCCGATCGCGATCCTGGGGGAGGGGTCGGCCATCATCCGCCGCTCCTCGCTGGGGCCGCTGATCGGCATCATGCCCTGGAACTTCCCGGCGTATCAGATCGTGCGTTTCGCGGCGCCGAACCTGATCGTGGGCAACACGATCCTGCTGAAGCCGGCGCCGCAGTGCCCGGAGTCGTCGACCGCGATCGCGGAGATCTACAAGGACGCCGGCTTCCCGGTGGGCGCGTACCAGAACATCCTCGCGACCAACGAGCAGATCGCCGCCATGATCGCCGACCCGCGGATCGCAGGCGTCTCGCTGACCGGCTCCGAGCGCGCCGGCGCGGCCGTCGCCGAGGTCGCCGGCCGCAACCTGAAGAAGGTGGCGCTGGAGCTGGGCGGGTCCGACCCGTTCATCGTGCTGTCCACCGACGACCTGGATGCCACGGTGCAGGCCGGCGTCGACGCGCGCCTGGACAACAACGGTCAGGCCTGCAACGGCGCGAAGCGCTTCATCATCGTGGACGAGCTGTACGACGCGTTCACCGAGAAGTTCACGGCGGCGATGGCGGCAGTGACGGCGACCGACCCGATGCAGGACGACACCGTGCTCGGCCCGGTGTCGTCGGAGGCCGCCGCGGAGCGCCTGCAGGAGCAGATCGACGGCGCGGTCGCGCAGGGCGCGACGCTGCTGACCGGCGGCACCCGTGAGGGCGCGTTCTTCGCCCCGACCGTACTCGCCGACGTGACGCCCGAGATGGACGTCTACCGCGAGGAGCTGTTCGGTCCCGCCGCGGTGGTCTACCGCGTCGCCGACGAGGACGCCGCGGTCGCCCTGGCGAACGACACGTCGTTCGGTCTCGGCTCGTACGTGTTCACGACGGATGCCGCACAGGCAGAGCGCGTGGCCGACAAGATCGAGGCCGGCATGGTCTACGTCAACCTCGTGCTGGCGGACAGCCCCGAGCTGCCCTTCGGTGGCATCAAGCGCAGCGGCACCGCACGCGAGCTGGGCCACCTCGCCGCCGACGAGTTCGTGAACAAGAAGCTCATCCGCGTGGCCTGATCCGTCTGATCACGCACGATGCCCCGCCCGGTTCGGCGGGCGGGGCGTCGTGCGTTCCGGCATCCGGTGTTGTCGCGCGTCACGGATGCAGGCACGGATGACGGATGCAGGCGGATTCCGCGGCGTTTCGGCCTGCGGGTGTCCGGGTGGCCTGCATCCGTATCGGCTCAGGCGCCGGACGGCGGGCCGAGATACGCCAGCACGGCGAGCACGCGGCGGTTGTACCGCCCGTCCGCGACGATGCCGGCCTTGCCGAAGATCGTGTTGATGTGCTTCTCGACGCCGCTGAGACTCATGTGCAGCCGCTCCGCGATCGCCGCGTTGCTGTGTCCCTGCGCGAGCAGGTCCAGCACGGCGCGCTCCCGTTCGCTGAGGCCGGCGAAGCGCTCGGCCGGCCTGTCCTGCGCCGCGAGCAGCTGCCGGATCACCTCCGGGTCGAAGGCGGTTCCGCCGCCGGCCACTCGTTCGATCGCGTCGAGGAAGCCGGGGATGTCGGACACGCGGTCCTTGAGCAGGTAGCCGACCCCGCCCTCGCCGTCGAGCAGCTCGCGGGCGTGACGGCGCTCGACGTACTGCGACAGCACCAGCACGGCGACCGCGGGCCGGCTCCGCCGGATCTCGAGCGCCGCCCTGATGCCCTCGTCCACGAAGTCCGGCGGCATGCGCACGTCGGCGATCACGAGGTCGGGGGGATCGAGCGCGACCTCGCGCAGCAGGTCGGCGGCGGTGCCGACGGATGCCACGACATCGTGCCCCTCGGCGGTCAGCAGCTGAGCGATGCCCTCCCTGAGCAGCGCGGAGTCCTCGGCGAGCATCACGCGCACGGCAGCACCGCCTCGATCCGTGTGGGCCCGCCCGCGGGGCTGTCCACCCGCAGGCGGCCGTCCTGCGCGCGCACCCGCGAGGCGATGCCCGTGAGCCCCGGCCCTGAGGCATCCGCTCCGCCGATGCCGTCGTCGAGCACGGCGATCGTCAGCTCGTCGCCGTCGTCGCGCACCCAGATCTCGATGCTGCTGCACTCGCCGTGCTTGATCGCGTTCGTGACCGCTTCGCTCGCGACGAAGTATGCCGCGGTCTCCGCCGCCTGGTGCCGTGCGCCGGAGACCTCCGCGTCCAGCCGGATCGGCAGGGGCGTGCGGTCGCGCAGGGCCTCGAGCGCGGCGAGCAGCCCATCGCGGGCGAGCATCGCCGGATAAGTACGCCACGCCACCGTCCGGAGGTCTTCCAGCACCAGGCGGGTCTCCGCCACGCCACGGCGCAGCAGGTCGTCACGCGCGGCGGCGTCCTCGGCGCGCTCGGCTCGCGCGAGCAGGATCGACAGCGCCACCACGCGCTGCTGCACGCCGTCGTGGATGTCGCGCTCGATGCGCCGGCGTTCACCGTCGACGGCCGCGACGACGTCGTCGAGGGTGCTGGACAGACGCGTGATCTCGCGTTCCAGCTGCTCGGCACCGGGCCGCGCGAAGGACGACCATGCTCGTCGCTCGAGCCACAGGATGCCGCCGATCCCCGACGCGGCGAGGAACAGCATCACGATTCCCGGCAGAGCGAAGACGGCGACCGTCGACCAGGTGACTCGTCCGGGCGGCGCATCGAAGACGCTGACGCCGCTTCCGGTGGCGGCTGCGGTCACGACCTGCACGACCGAGACGACGCCGATCACGAGCAGGGCGAGCACGCAGAGATTGAGGATTCCCAGCAGGAGCATGACCGCGTGCATCCCGAACAGGCGCCCGCCGCGTGGCAGCGACTCCCGTGGAGCGCCGTCGATCCAGGACAGGCGCCGCGCTGTCCAGCGGGCGATCGTCGTGGCCGGATGCACAGGAGCCGCCAGCACCGCGAAGAGGACGGCGGGCAGGAGCGCGACGCCCCAGAGCGCCCCGGCCGCGCCGCGGACGATCGCCCGCGGCAGCGGCGTGTCCGTCGACGGCGAGGGGGCGGGGTCGTCCATCACCCCATCCTGCCCTGAGCCCGCTCGCGCAGGCGCATCACCACGAACGCCGCCGCGGCGACACCGACGGCGGCGATGACGACGTACTGCCAGAGGTCGGCGTACTGCTCGACCAGGTGCCAGTTCGCGCCCAGGAAGTAGCCGGCCAGCACGAAGATCGAGTTCCAGATCGCGCTGCCGCCAGCCGTCAGCAGCAGGAACCGCGGCAGCGGCATCCGCTCGATGCCCGCGGGGATGGAGATGAGGCTGCGCACGATCGGGACCATCCGCCCCAGGAAGACTGCCTTGCCGCCGTGCCGGGCGAACCAGGCCTCGGCGCGGTCGACATCGGTGACCTTCATCAGCGGCATGCGGTCGACGATGCGGCGCAGCCGCTGCGGGCCGAGCCAGGCGCCGAGCCCGTAGAGCAGCAGCGCGCCGATCACCGACCCGATCGTGGTCCAGAGCAGCACCTCCCAGAGAACCAGTGATCCGCGGCGCGCGGTGAAGCCGGCGAGCGGCAGGATGATCTCGCTCGGAATCGGGGGGAAGAGGTTCTCCAGTGCCACCGCGATGCCGGCTCCGACGCTGCCGAGGCGCTCCATCAGCGACATCGCCCACTCCGCGATCGTCCCGAGCTGTTCTGTGCTGTCCATGTCTCCATGCTGGACAGCCGCGCCGCCGGGGTCACTGTGGCCGACCGCACACCCGGTGCGGAAAACCGCAGTCCTCGGCCCGGGGCACGAGCGCGGACAGTCCGCGACGGATCGTCGCTGTCACGGATGCAGGCACGGATGACGGACGCAGGCAGGATCGGCGGAGTGTCCGCCCTGCAGGCGTTCGGGCTGCCTGCATCCGCACCCGGGCGCTCACTCCGCCGGGCTGAGCGCCGGGAGCAGCACACCGGCGATGCCGGCGGCGACCCGGCGCGATGCGGGCACGTTGTCCTTGCCGTCGAACGCGGCCAGGAACCCCTGGTGGAATGCGGCACCGACGAGCGTGCGCGCGGCGGCGGTCGTGTCGGCGTCGCGACGGATGCGGCCGGCCCTGCGCTCGGCTTCGAGGTAGCGGCGCACTTCGGTCACGGCCTCGGCAGGACCCTTGCCGCGCGCGGCCACGCCGTCGCGGTGCTGCGCGAGCAGCTCCGGCGTGCCGAACACCGAGGCGGCGAGTGGGAACGAGCGCGTGAAGAACGCCATCAGCTGCTCCACCAGGGTCATGATCGACTCGAAGAGATCCTCGGACCCCGCGGCGTCCGGGTCGAAGCGCACCCGCGGCGTGCGCTCCTCGAGCACGCTCAGGAACAGATGCTGTTTGTCGTCGAAGTTCTTGTACAGGAGCGCCTCGGACAGCCCTGCGCGCTGCGCGATGAGCTTCGTTGTCGTGTTCGCGATGCCGCGCTCGCGCATGACGAGCAATGCGGCGTCGAGGAAGCGTTCGCGGGCAGGGGGAGCGGGTTCGGCCATGGGGTTAGTCTAGTGAGTAAGTGTTCACTCACCCCTAGGAGAATCACATGCGCGTCGTCATCATCGGAGCATCGGGCAGGTCCGGCCGGCGGGCCATCGCCCACGCCCTCGCCGCCGGCCACGAGGTCGTCTCGGTCGCGCGCACGCCGTCGTCCGCACCGGAGTCGACGGAGGTCGCGCGAGCGGATGCCCGAGACGTCGACGCTCTCACTGGCGCGATGACAGGCGCGGACGCCGTCATCTCCACGCTCGGCTTCGTCAAGGGCGACGCGAACGCGCGCATCCTGCGCGAGGGGATGGCGGCGACGCTCGAGGCGATGCACCGCACCGGCATCCGCCGCCTCATCGCGATCTCCGCCGGTGCGCCCTACGTCGCCGGCGACGATCCGCTCGCGCGGTTCGTCGCGAAGCCGATCCTGCAGCGTGTGCTGCGCGCCAACAACGAGGACACGATGGCGATGGATGCCGCGATGGCGGCATCCGGACTCGACTGGACCAGCATCCGCCCTGGCCGTCTCGTGCAGGGGACCGGTGCCGTCGATTACCGTCGGCGCGTCGACCTCTCCGTGCGCTGGCACTACAGCACCACCTTCGACACGGTGGGCCGTGCCGCAGTCGACGCCCTGACGCACCCGGACTGGATCGGCCACGCGGTGTACATCACGGAGTAGCGTCGGAGGCGTCCTGTCCCTTCACGAGAGGCCGTCATGACCACCGTCGCCGAGAACATCGTCCAGACCCTGCGCGCGAACGGGGTGCAGCGCGTCTACGGGATCCCGGGGGACTCCCTCAACGGGTTCACCGACGCCCTCCGCAAGGACGGAACCATCCGCTGGGTGCACGTGCGCCATGAGGAGACCGCTGCCTTCGCCGCGGCCGCCGATGCCGCGCTGACGGGCGACCTCGCCGTGGTCGCCGGTTCGTGCGGGCCGGGCAACCTGCACCTGATCAACGGCCTCTACGACGCCAATCGCTCGCGCGTGCCGGTGCTCGCGATCGCCGCGCACATCCCGACCAGCGAGATCGGCAGCGGGTACTTCCAGGAGACGCACCCGCAGGAGCTGTTCCGCGAGTCCAGCGTGTATGTCGAGTACGTCGCCGACCCCAGCCAGATGCCGAGGGTGCTCGAGATCGCGATGCGCGCGGCGATCGAGCAGCGCGGCGTCGCGGTCATCGTCATCCCGGGCGACGTCGCCCTGTCGGACGCCCGTGACACGCGCACCACGGCGATCGGGCGCACCCGCCCCGTGGTCGTGCCCAGCCCCGCAGAGCTCGAGAAGGCGGCGACGATCCTGAACGGATGCGAGCGAGTCACGATCCTCGCCGGAGCGGGCGTCGAGGGCGCCCACGACGAGGTGGTCGCGCTCGCCGAGTAGCTCGGCGCACCGATCGTGCACGCCCTCCGCGGCAAGGAGTTCATCGAGTACGACAACCCCTACGACGTCGGCATGACAGGGCTGCTCGGCTTCGCCTCCGGATATCGCGCGATGGATGCCGCGCAGACGCTGCTGCTGCTCGGCACCGACTTTCCGTACACGCAGTTCTATCCCGACGGGGTGACCACCATCCAGGTTGACATCCGCGGGTCGCAGCTCGGCAAGCGGCATCCGCTCGATCTCGGCCTGGTGGGCGATGTGAAGGCGACGGCCGAGGCATTGCTGCCGAGGCTGAAGCGCAAGGAGGACCGCGCACACCTCGACGACGCGACCGCGCACTACCGCAAGACGCGCGCGAAGCTCGACGAACTGGCAGTGCCCTCTCGCGGGAAGGCGCCGATCCACCCGCAGTACCTTGCCAGCCTGCTCGACGAGGCCGCGTCGTCCGATGCGGTGTTCACGGCCGACGTCGGGTCGCCGACGGTCTGGGCGGCGCGGTACTTCACGATGACCGAGAACCGCCGCCTGATCGGGTCGTTCAACCACGGCTCGATGGCGAACGCGCTGCTGCACGGCATCGGTGCGCAGGCCGCCTGTCCCGACCGGCAGGTGGTCGCACTCGCCGGCGACGGCGGGCTCACGATGATGCTCGGCGAGCTCATCACGCTCACCCAGAACCGGCTGCCGGTGAAGGTCGTCGTCGTGAACAACTCCTCGCTGAACTTCGTCGAGCTCGAGATGAAGGCGGCGGGATTCGTCACCTACGGCACAGACCTGCAGAACCCCGACTTCGCGGCGGTCGCGCAGGCTCTCGGCATCTTCGCCCGCCGCGTGGAACGCTCAGAGGATCTGCTCGACGCCGTCGCCGAGGTGCTCGCCCACGACGGTCCCGCACTGCTCGACGTGGTCACGGAGCGGCAGGAGCTGTCCATGCCGCCGGCGATCAAGGCGGACCAAGTCAAGGGCTTCGCGCTGTACGCGCTGCGCACCGTGATGTCGGGTCGCGGCGACGAGCTGCTCGACCTCGCGAAGGCGAACTGGCGTCAGCTGTTCTAGCCGACCGGCTCCGGCTCGTGCACGAGCGGCACGTCGGTCCCCGGCGTGCGCGGATGCGGGAACAGCAGCACGGCGAGGACGATGCCCACGCCGGTGCCGATGAGCTGCGCGACCAGGAAGGGCACGAAGGATCCCGGGGCGATGCCGCCCGCCGAGTCGCTGATCAGACGGCCGACCAGCACCGCCGGGTTGGCGAACGCGGTCGAGCTGGAGAACCAGAACGCCGCGCCGATGTACGCGCCGACAGCGGACGCGATCACCATGATGCTGCGCCCCGCCCGCACCAGGCCGACGATGAGCAGCACGAGACCGGCGGTCGCGACGAGCTCGCCGAGCAGAGCCGGGATCGTGGCGCGTTCCACGGTGCCGAGCCCGGCCGGCACCTCGAACATCGCGTTCACGAGAAGCGCTCCGAGAACTGCGCCGATCACCTGGGCCAGCACGTAGGCGCCGAGCTCGACCGGGCGAAGCCCCTTGCCGCTGCCGCGCCGGCTCAGCACCGCGTCGGTCAGCGAGACGGCGGGATTCAGATGCCCGCCGGAGACCGGGCCGAAAAGCAGGATCAGCGCGCCGAGGCCGAGCATGGTCGCCAGCGACCCCTCCAGCAGCCTCAGCCCGGCATCCGTCGAGAGCTTCTGGGCCGCGGCCGCCGAGCCGAGCGTGACCGCGGTCAGCAGCGCGGTGCCGAGAAGCTCAGCACCGGCGCGCCGGAGCAGGGGGACAGGTTCCATAGAAGGATCATTCTGCCGTGTCCCCGGCCCCGGCTGCGCCTGGTCAGCCCTCCGCGATCGCGCGCGCCTCGGCGGCCTCGGCATTGCGCCCGAGGGCCGAGAGCACGTCGCCGAGTTCGAGCGCCGCGACCTGTCGCAGCGGAGGGATCTCCGCAGCCCGGTCGATGGCGCTGCGGAACAGCGGCACGGCGTCGTCGCGCCGGCCGGCCTCGGTGAGCACGCGCGCCGCGAACAGCTCGGACCCGCCGGCCGATCCTGCGTCCCCCAGCTCGGCGAACGCGTCGGCTGCGGTCAGCGCCGCCGCCACGGCGTCGTCGATCCGGCCGAACTCGGCGAAAGCGCGACCACGCGAGTCGGTCACATCGGCGATCAGCCAGGCCGCGTCGTTCTCTGCAGCGATCCGTGCGACCTCGTCGAACAGCGCGAACGCCCGCTCGTCCTTCTGCGATCCATAGCCCTGGCCGAGTTCATGCAGGACCTGCGTGATCGCGCCGGCGGCTTCGGTGGGGCGCACCACATCTGCCGCCTCCTCGAGCGTCTCGATCGCCTCGTCCATCTCGCCGAACCGGGCCAGGATCCTGGCCTGCTCGAGCATCGCCATCGCCTGGTCCGCCGGTTCCTCCGCCTCGGCATGCAGGCCGGCCTGGTAGCCGAACGCGCCGACGGCCTGGCCGAACTCGCCGGAACCGGCCAGCGCACGGGCCAGCATGCCGACGGTGATCGCCCGCGATCCCGCCGGCGTCTCGGCCGCCTCCTCTCGCTGCAGCACGTCGCTGAGCAGCTCTGCCGCCTCCGCGGCATCACCGGCGGCGAGCATCGCCTTGGCCTGACGGAACTCCACGCCCTCGCGGTCGCCGCCGTGCTGGGCCACCAGTCGCGCCGCCAGCCGGTACCGGACGACCGCCTGCTCGGGAGAGCCGGCGTCCTCCCACAGTGCACCGGCGAGCAGTTGCGCATTGGCCAGAGCGCGCTCGGCGCCGAGGCCCGCGAGCAGCCCGGCCGCCCGATCGGCGTCTGCGGCGCCCGCTCCGAATTCGCCGATGCCGCCGCGCACGCGGGCACGCAGATCGAGCGCCCTGGCACGGTGTCCGTCGTTCACGCGCTCGCCCTCGACCAGCTGATCCAGCAGTTCAGCGGCTTCGGCGGTCCGCTCGGTGCGCAGCAGCGCGACCGCGGCGGTCAGCACCGAGGTGGTGGCGAGCCGGTCCTCGTCGACACCCTGGTAGATCCGCTGCGCCTGGGCTGCGAGCTCGACCGCCGCGGGGTCGCCCGCTCCGGCGCGCGCGGACGCGAGGGTCAGTGCGAGGTCGCCGCGCGGACGTTCCGGCAGCGCCGCGGCATCCGCCCATTCCCGCTCCAGTGCAGCGATGTCGTCCGGGGTGCCGCGGCCGAACAGCGAAAGACCAAGACGCTCCTCGAGCTCCGCCTGATCCTCCTGTGCGGACGCACGCAGTTCCGCGACCCGTGGAGCGAGCAGCGCGGATGCCTCGTCGACCTGCTCGAGCGAGACCAGAGCGCCGATGCGCAGACCCAGCATGCGGGCGCGCCTGGCAGGGTCGGAGAGCCCGGCCGACTCGGCGCGGTCGGCGGCCGCGAGGGCGTCCAGCTCGGATCCGTAGCTGCCGATCGCCACCGCACGGTCGTACCAGCCGTCCGCATCCACCGGCGTCGCCGCGGCCGGCGCAGGAGCGAAGGCGTCGGAGCGGATCGGCACGTCGTAGTGCTCCGCGGCGAGTGCCTGCATCCGGGCCCGGCGCTGCGCGTGCCCGTCGGTGCCGTCGCGCTCGTCGAACGCCGCGCCGATGCGGTCCGCCGCCGTCCAGGCCGCCGCCGCCAGCTGCTCCGCCGTCCAGGTGCCGTCGTGCTCGCCGAACAGGGGCACCAGCGCTGCGGCATCCGCACCGCGCACCGGGGTGTCGCCGTGGCCTGCCGCGGTGACACGGTCCAGGGCGAAGGCGATCGTCGAGAGGGCGGCGTGGTGCCCGTCGACGTTGAGCTGGTCATGAGCGAGCCAGGGCAGGTGCCGCTCGATCATGGTCAGGGCGCGCGCCTCGTTGCCGGTGAGGGCCGCGAACTCGATGTTGTTCGCGACGATCACCAGGTTGTCGGGGTTGTCCTTCGCGAGCCGGTAACTGCGCAGATGCGCGGCCTTCGCCTCCTCGAACCGGCCGAGGTGAAGATACGGGATCAGGGCGCGCGAGAGCGCGTGCTCTGGCTCCTCGCCGCAGGAGAAGCCGCCCTCGACCATCTCCTCCACGAGGCGGACAGCCTCCTCCTCGCGATCGGTGGCAGCGAAGAAGCCGGCGATCTGGCTGCGGCCGCACGCGTCGCAGTGGCTGTAGTCGTCGCGCGGAGTCGCCTCCAGGCGCACCCGCAGCTCCTCCGCCTCGTCCATCCGCCCGGCATCCCAGGCATCCTCGAATCGGGCTGTGAGCACACCGCTCATGCCGATGCCGGCGGCGCGGTAGTGCGCTTCCATGTCATCGAGGACCGCGGCGATCTGCTCCTGCGAGAACGACGGTGAGGAGCGCAGCGAGGCGGCCATCCACTTGAACTGCCACATCAGGTCGGCGCCGCCGTTCTCGATGTCGGCGGGGAAGCGCACCGGGTCGGCGTCGTGCCTGGCCAGACACCACGCGAACGAGTTCAGCATGACGTCGGTGGCGCCGCCCATGTTCGCCGACGCCGTCTGCCGCATCCGCGCACGGTACTCGAGCTGCTCGTCGCCGATCTCGACCGCGAGGGCGACGGCCTCCGCCGTGAGCGCCTGTTCCGCAGGGCCCCAGGGCGTGCGGTCGATCTCCTCGAGCAGCTGTTCGAGACGCTGGGCAGGGCGAGGCATGGTGCTCCTTCTGGGTACGGGAGGCGCGCAGGTCAGCGCGGGTCGTCGAACGGGAAGACGTCGGCCTCGAGGCCGGCGGACAGCGAGACGAGATCGGCGAGGGCCGTCGTCATGAGAGTGCGGTCGGCGTCTGCGAGCGGGTGATGCCCGGCGAGCAGCGACTGGATGTAGAGCAGTTGCACGGTGCGGGCGAACACCGCGTCGTCCTGCACGCCGACGAGGGCGCGCACGACGCGGTTGCTCCAGTTCAGGCACAGCCGGGCCGCGAGATCGTCGTCGCGCCCGGCGCCGACCTGGTCGTCGATCCGGGAGAGCACGCCGCCCCACAACGAGTTCGTGATGCCCTTGGTGCGGGTGCGGTCCATCGCTCGCAGCACGTCGGGATCGGCGACGTACAGCCCGGTGAGGTCGGGCCGGTCGATCGTGCGCACCACGACCGCGCAGCCGGATGCCGCGAGCACGGCGCTCGCGCGCTCCTCGAGCGCGACCGCGGAGTCGCGGTCGTCCAGCGGCGGCGGGTCGAGCCTGTCGAGTTCGCCCGTCACGTCGACCTGCTCGACGGCGACCTCGGGGTACAGCTCGGGCAGCATGCGAATCAGCTCGGCGTCGTACAGGTACCCACCGTTGACCAGCACCTCGCCCGGGCGCGCGATGCCCGCCACCTGGCGGAACTCGTCGACCGTCGCCGCGTAGCGGATCAGCGGGTACCGCTCGGCCAAGTCGCCGAGGCGCATCGTGCCGTGCGTGGTCTCGACGGTGAGCCAGCGGGTGATGAAGCGCGCGAGTTCCTCGTCGTGCCGCACCAGCGACTTCAGGCCGATCTCGTGCACGGCGACGAACTGCGCCAGGCGGTGCGGCTCGCGCAGTCCCAGCTCCAGCACCCAGCGGCGGATGCCGGCGCCGAGCTGCTCACGGACGTGCTCGAGGGCCGGGTCCTCGACGAGCGACTCACGGCTCGCGGTGGGGGAAAGGCCGGTGGAGTCGACCACCGCGCGCACGAAGAACGCCCAGTCGGGCAGCACATCGGAGGCGTGCTCCGAGAGCAGCATCCGGCCGAGGTACATGCGAGTCGCCTGCCTGGCGCTCGGCGGCGGGGCGTACGGAAGCACGTACGCCAGGCCGCGGGTGCCGGTACCGGGCTCCGCGATCTCGATGACGTCGAGCGGGGCGGCGCCGATGAGGTCGCGGCCGTAGCCGCGAGCGGCGTCGGCCCACGCGGCATCCGACATCGCACCGTCGAGGAACGGCGCGGGGCGCGTGACGTCGACGTCACCGGCCGGGGTGTCGAGAACCACCCGCACGGGCAGGAATTCGGCGAAGGTCTGTGCGAGTTCGCGTACGGCGGGCCCGCGCAGCAGGTCGTCTGCGTCGAATCGCGGCACCAGGTGCACGCTCGTGCCGATCGGGAGTTCCTCGTCGAGTTCGGCGACGACGAAGGTGCCGTCGGCGTTGCCGGTCCACTCCACGGATGCTCCGCCGCGCGCGCTGCGCGAGCGGATCACGATGCTGTCGGCGACCATGAAGCAGCTCAGGAGCCCGATGCCGAACTGGCCGAGGAAGTCGCTGCGGGGCAGGTCGAAGATGTCGCGCTTCGAGCTGCGGCCGACGGTGGCGAGCAGTTCGGCGACTTCCGCGGCGGTGAGTCCGACCCCGTCATCGCGGAGCACGAACTCGCCGCTGTTCTCGGACAGCGGGGTGATCCGGATCACCCCGCCGCCGCCGTCGACCTCGCGACGCGCCGTGATCGCGTCCCTGGCGTTCTGCAGGAGTTCTCGCAGATACACCCGCGGGCTCGAGTAGATGTGGCGACTCAGAAGGTCGACGACACCGCGCAGATCCACCTGGAACTGCTGCATCCCCTCGGTCACTGAAACCCCTCCCGTTCGCGGCCGCTCGCAGAGCCTAACAGGGGACCGGTTCCGACCCCGGTTCGTCGGAGCCTCCCGGATGTCGTACACTGGTGGGGCAGTTGTCTGCATTCTTTCGCCGTGCCTCAGGTCGGTGCGGGGATGCGGATCCCAGGGGCCTCCGGGTCTCTAGGGCGGTAGCTCAATTGGCAGAGCAGCGGTCTCCAAAACCGCAGGTTGCAGGTTCGATTCCTGTCCGCCCTGCGCGTCAGCGCGACGCTGACCACGAAAGGTACAAGCAGGATGGATCAGGACGAACCGCGCGGCGAGGTCGCAGCGTTCGGCGGAACCGCCACCCGCGACAAGAAGCTGGGCTTCTTCGGTCGAATCGCGCTGTTCTTCCGGCAGGTGATCGCCGAGCTTCGCAAGGTCGTCACGCCGACCCGCAAGGAACTCGTGAAGTTCACGCTGGTCGTGCTCGTGTTCGTGCTGATCGTGATGGGCGTCGTGTACGGCCTGGACACGCTCTTCGCAGCGCTCACCCACTACGTATTCGGCGTTCCGGCCTAGTGACGCCCCTGCGGCGACCGCCGCAGTGAACCGAAAGAAGCACAGTGTCTGAACGATATTCCGACGACGCCGACTGGGCGACCGCGGCCGAGCAGTCCAGCGAGGAGGACGAAGCCCAGGAGGGCAACGTCCTCGCTGCCGAAGAGCTCGCAGCGACCTCGGCCGAGCACGTCGCCCTGCACATCGAGGACGACGAGGAATACGACGAGACTGATGACGACACTGACGACATCGACGACCCGGAGGCGGACGCGATCGTGAACGACGCTCTCAACCTGGACGAGACGGCCGAGACCGAGGCCGCCGCAGAGGTTCTCAACGATTCGGCTGCCGAGGAGGCCGCTGAGCAGGAGGCGGAGGAGGCGGCCGAGGTCGCACCCTACGACGGCCCCGAGCTCGGCGACGACTCTGATGAGTCCGACGACGACGAGCAGGCCGAGGAGGACCCGTACGAGGCCTTCCGCATGGACCTGCGCATGCTCCCCGGCAAGTGGTACGTCATCCACTCCTACGCCGGTTTCGAGCGCAAGGTGAAGGCCAACATCGAGCAGCGCAAGTCGACGCTCGAGGTCGAGGACGACATCTACCAGGTCGAGGTCCCCATGGAGGACGTCGTCGAGATCAAGAACGGCCAGCGCAAGATGGTCACCCGGGTGCGCATCCCCGGCTACGTGCTCGTGCGCATGGAGCTCAACGAGGACACCTGGTCGGTCGTCCGCCACACGCCCGGCGTCACCGGCTTCGTGGGCAACGCGCACAACCCGACGCCGCTGCGCTTCGAAGAGGCCTTCAACATGCTGAAGTCCCTCGTCGAGGTCAAGGACGTCCCCACCGCCAAGTCCATCGCCGCCAAGGGCGGCACGGCTGTCGCCCGTCCGGTGGCGGCCGAGGTCGACTTCGAGATCGGCGAGACGATCACCATCAAGGAGGGCTCGTTCGCCGGCCTTCCCGGTTCGATCAGCGAGATCAAGCCCGAGAGCGGCAAGCTCACCGTGCTGGTGTCGCTCTTCGAGCGCGAGACCCCGGTCGAGCTGTCGTTTGACCAGGTCACGAAGATGATCTGACATCACCACGTGCGAAAGCGGCCGTCCCCTCGGGGCGGCCGCTTTCGTGTTCGGCGGGGTCACGCGTGCTGTGCCGCCCAGTGCGGGCTCTGGATCAGGCCCACGAGGTTGCCGAACGGGTCGCTGACCGATGCCGAGTACCAGCCCTCGCCGCGCTGGGTCACCGGGTCGAACGGCTGCGCGCCGAGCGCGATCAGGCGGTCGAAGGACGCCTGGATGTCGTCGACGTGCATGCTGACCAGTGCGCCGCCGGGCGCCGGGAGAGCCGGGCGGAACTTCGCGTCCATCAGGGCGAACTCGTCGTCGTCGTCGCCGAACCGCCACTCGGCGTACTGAGCGGGGCCCTGCTCGGGACGGACGAAGTAGGGCGCCGAGTCGAACACCTGCGTGTACCAGTCGATCGCGGCGGTCATGTCGTCGGCCACGAGGTTGAGGTTGGCGAGTCCACGGAACATGTCTTTTCCCCTTCTGTCGAACTGCTGATACTTCTATGCTCGACCGTGAAGTGATCATCTTCTGATCACTTGAAAAACTCGTCGGAAGAATTCCCGGAATGCGTGCCGATCGCCTGATCCAGGCCCTCCTGCTGCTGCAGGGGCGCCCGCAGATCACTGCCGCCGAACTCGCGGAGGAGCTCGAGGTGTCGGTGCCCACCGCGCGCCGCGATCTCGAGGCGCTGGCGATGTCGGGCGTGCCGATCTACCCGACGAGAGGGCGCGGCGGCGGCTGGCGGCTCATCGGTGGTGCGCGCACCGACCTGACCGGGCTCACCGAAGGTGAGGTGACCTCGCTGCTGATCGGGCTGAGCCAGAGCGGTCACGCCGATCCCGAGCGGATCGCCGCGGTGCGGAAGCTGGTGCGGGCCATGCCCGAACCGTTCCGCGAGGGCGCGCAGCGCGTGGCGGCATCCACCGTGCGGGATGCGCCGTGGGGCGAGGTCCCGGATGAGGCGGCCTCGTCGACCGTCGCGGCGCTGCAGCGAGCGATCGCCGCCCAGCGGCGGGTGCGTCTCGAGTACGAGGGGACGCGCGGCGCGATCGAGATCGAACTCGTTCCGCTGGTGATCGGCAGCCGAGGGAGCCGGCAGTACCTGCTCGGCGCGCCCGCGCAGGATGATGCGGATGCCGCGGATGCGGACAGGCTGCGGATGTACCGGATCGACCGCATCCGCGAGCTGGGCGTGCTCCCGGAGCGCGGCAGTGCGCCGGACGGCTTCGACGTCGCCGAGGCCTGGGCGCGCATGGTCGAGCGTGTCGAGGACCTGCGCGGCGCCGCACGGGCGCTGGTGCGCGTGGAGCCCTGGGCCGTACGGGCACTGCAGGACCGGTTCGGCGCGCAGGCCTTCGTGCTGGACGCGGAGCCTGATGAGGGCGGACGCGCGCTCATGGAGGTGCGCGCGCACCGGGTGGACGCGCTCGCGGAGCAGCTGGCGGGCTGGGCGGGAGTGGCGGAGGCGGTCGGGCCGCCGGAGGTGCGCGCGGCGCTGCGCGAGCTGGGAGACCGGATCGCAGGCCTCTACCGCAGCGACGGGGCACCGCGCACGCGGCATCCGCTCTGATCGGGTAGACTTGTCTGGTTTGTGCGCCATCGACATGGGTCCCTGAGCCTGTCGAAGGGTCGCGCATTCGTCACCGCGCTCCGGAGATGCCGGATCCGCGGGAGAGGGATGCTCCAGGGCATCCGCTCGAGAAAGGAATCACAATGGCACCGAAGAAGAAGGTGACCGGCCTGATCAAGCTTCAGATCAACGCCGGTGCAGCCAACCCGGCGCCGCCGATCGGCCCCGCGCTCGGTCAGCATGGCGTCAACATCATGGAGTTCTGCAAGGCGTACAACGCCGCGACCGAGTCGCAGCGCGGCAACGTCATCCCCGTGGAGATCACCGTCTACGAGGACCGCAGCTTCACCTTCATCCTGAAGACCCCGCCGGCTGCTGAGCTGATCAAGAAGGCCGCCGGTGTGCCCAAGGGCTCCGCCACGCCGCACACCGTCAAGGTCGCGAAGATCACCAAGGACCAGGTCCGCCAGATCGCCGAGCAGAAGCAGGCCGACCTGAACGCGAACGACATCGACGCCGCGTCGAAGATCATCGAGGGCACCGCGCGCTCGATGGGCATCACGGTCGAGGGCTGAGGGAGATAACAATGGCTACCAAGTCCAAGGCTTACAAGAACGCCGCCGCGAAGATCGAGGCGGATCGCTTCTACACGCCCACCGAGGCCGTCGCTCTGGCGAAGGAGACCGGTTCGGCGAAGTTCGACTCGACCGTCGAGGTCGCGCTGAAGCTCTCGGTCGACCCCCGCAAGGCCGACCAGATGGTGCGCGGCACCGTCATCCTCCCGCACGGCACCGGTAAGACCGCCCGCGTCATCGTGTTCGCGAACGGCCCGGCCGCCGAGGCCGCGATCGCCGCGGGCGCCGACGAGGTCGGTGGCACCGAGCTGATCGAGAAGGTCGCCGCCGGCTGGACCGACTTCGACGCAGCCGTCGCCACCCCTGAGCTCATGGGCCAGGTCGGCCGTCTGGGTAAGGTGCTGGGCCCCCGTGGTCTGATGCCGAACCCGAAGACCGGCACCGTGACCCCGAACACGGCCAAGGCCGTCGAGGAGATCAAGGGCGGAAAGATCGAGTTCCGCGTCGACAAGCACGCCAACGTGCACTTCGTCGTCGGCAAGGCCTCGTTCTCGGCCGAGCAGCTCGACGAGAACATGAAGGCCGCGCTCGAGGAGATCGTGCGCCTCAAGCCGTCCAGCTCGAAGGGCCGTTACATCCAGAAGGGCGCCGTGTCGACCACGTTCGGCCCCGGCATCCCGCTGGACGTCAACGCCATCTGAGTCTGACGCTCATTCGGAAGACCCCTGCCTTCGGGCGGGGGTCTTCTGCGTTGGGCGAGCGGATGACAGGATGCCGTCATGGGAACGATCGACGACTACCTCGAAGGACTCGAACCCGATGACCGCGCGGTGATCGCGCATGTGTACGAGATCGCCCGCGCGACGGCGGGGGAGACCGAGCAGGGGAAGAGCTACGGGATGCCGGCACTGCTGCACCGCGGCAAGGCACTCATCTCGGTCATGCGCACCAAGAAGCACATCGGGCTGTACCCGTTCAGCGGACGCGTGCCGGAGGTCGTCGCGGACGCCCTCGCCGGCTTCGAGTACGACAAGGGGACGATCCGGTTCCAGCCGGAGCATCCGCTGCCCGATGACGCCATCCGCGCGGTCGTCTCGGCGCGGATGGCCGAGATCGAGGATCCGTCGCTGCGCCGTCCCTGACCCTGACGGACGCCGGACGTGGCCGTTCAGCCGGCGAACACCGGCACGACCAGGGCGATCCCCATCGTGACCAGCAGCACGGCGATCGCGGTGTCGAGAATGCGCCAGGCGCGCGGCGTGCGCAGCCAGCGGCCGAGGTACCGGGCGCCGTAGCCGAGCGCGAAGAACCAGGTGATGCTGCCGATGATCGCGCCGGCTGCGAACATCCAGCGCTGGTCGCCGTGAGTCGCCGCGATGCCGCCGATCAGCAGCACGGTGTCGAGGTAGACGTTCGGGTTCAGCCAGGTGAACGCCAGGGTGGCGAGGATCACCGGAGCCAGACGGGTCTTCGTCGCCAGCGCGGTGCCGCCGGAGGCGGCCGCGTCCGCGGCATCCGCCTCGGGGTCGGCGACCAGCGACTCGCCGCCCTTCGCCCACGCGCGACGGGCCGCGAAGATCCCGTACACGACCAGCGAGATGCCGCCCGCCCAGCGGGCGACGACGATCAGCCAGGGGGCCGAGTTCACGAGATAGCCGAGTCCGGCAGTGCCGGCCAGCACCAGCAGAGCGTCGGATACCGCACAGATCAGCACGACCGGCAGTACGTGCTCGCGACGCATGCCCTGGCGCAGCACGAAGACGTTCTGCGCGCCGACGGCGATGATCAGCGAGTACATGAGGCCGAGGCCGGACAGGAGGGTGAGCACGGATCCACGCTAAGCGTCAGGCATCATGAACTCCAGCGAAGAGAACTGCATCAGCATTAGCATCGCTTATGTGCAGATCGACGCCCAGCTCGCCGCCACCGTCGCCGCCGTCATCGACGAGGGCAGCTTCGACGCCGCCGCGCGCCGGCTGCATCTGACGCCCTCCGCGGTCAGCCAGCGCATCAAGGCACTCGAGCAGCAGCTCGGTCGTGTGGTCGTGGTGCGGTCGAAGCCGGTGCGCGCGACCGAGGCCGGTGAGGCGCTCGTGCGTCTCGCACGGCAGGTGGCGCTGCTCGAGCACGAGACGATCACTGCCTTCGGACTCTCGCCCGACGACACCGGGGAGACCCGGGTGCGCGTGCCGCTCGCGGTCAACGCGGACTCGATGGCGACCTGGTTCCTCGCCCCGATCGCACGGGTGGCGCAGCAGCACGACATCGACGTGGACCTGCACCGCGACGATCAGAACTACACCGCCCGCCTGCTCGAGTCCGGTGAGGTGATGGCGGCTGTCACCTCGGAGAGCACCCCGGTCGGCGGATGCCGGGTCGAGCCGCTCGGCGTACTGGAGTACCGTCCGATGGCGACGCCGGAGTACCTCGCGCGATGGCTCCCCGAGGGGGCGACACCCGATGCCCTTGCCCGCGCCCCGTTCGTCGACTTCGATCGCCGTGACGAGCTGCAGCACGACTGGCTGCGTGGGCACGGCGTCGATCCGTGGTCGGTGCCGCGGCATTACGTGCCGGCATCGTACGACTTCGCGCAGGCGGTGCGGCTCGGCCTGGGGTGGGCGCTCATCCCTGTGGTGCAGGGCGTCGAGGGTCTCGTCGACCTCGGGGGTCCCGCGACCAGGGTGCCGCTGTACTGGCAGCAGTGGAACCTGCGCTCACCGCTGCTCGACGCGATCGCCGCGGAGGTCGCCGCCGAGGCATCCCGTGCCCTCGCGCCGCTGCGCTGAGCGCGCGGTTGCCGCCGAGCGAACCACCGCGCGGCGGCGTGTGTGAAGGCGGATGCCGGTAGTCGAGGGTAGCCTCGAGAGGTGACTCCGGAACTCGAAGCGCGCATCATCGCGGACTCCCGCGATCGGGTCGCGTGGCTGCGGGCCAGGGCACGAGGGATCACCGCGACGGATGTCGCCGGACTGTCCAGTGAGGCGTCCATCACCCGCGCCGCCGACGCCAAGCTCGGCGCCGGTCCGCGCTTCGGTGGCAACGCGTACACCGATCACGGACGTCGACGCGAACCGGAGATCGCCGCGTGGGTCGCGGCGACCCACGGCATCCTGCCCTCGTCCGCGCTGTTCTGCGCCGAAGTCGAGAAACGGCACCTGGCGACCCCGGACGGAATCGTGCAGGAGGCGGGCGGCCGCGTGCTGCTCGCCGAGATCAAGACCACGAACAAGTCGTGGCGGTCCATCCCGCGTACCTACCTGCGTCAGGTGTGGTGGCAGCAGCACGTGCTCGGCGCCGAGCGCACGCTGTTCGTGTGGGAGGAGCACGACGACTTCCGTCCTATCCACGACGAGCCGAAGTCGGTGTGGATCGAGCGCGACGACCGCGAGATCGGACGTCTGGTCGGCCTCGCCACGCGGCTGATCGACGAGCTGTACCACCGGACGACCGGGCAGCGACCTCCCCAGCAGGCGCCTGTCGCCGCGAGCGGGCGCGAGGCGCTGCGCGAGCGGGACATGTTCCGGGCGCTGGCCCTGAGCGACTAAGCCGCAGGTGCTGCGCGAGCCTCACATGAGAACGTGCGGCCGGCCCCGATTTGGGGAGCGACGCGGGATGCCTTAGAGTAAGAACAACCGAAGACCGCCGGTCATCGTCGTGCGCGCAAGCGCGAGGCGATCGAAGCACTGCATCGCAGGGGCCCGCGCAGGTGTGCGAGATCAGTTTCCAGAGCTCCGTGCGCTTGCGCCGGAGCTTTCTTCATGCGGGGCCGGAGTCGAGGTCGATGTCCCACCTCCGTGAGGCATCTCGTACACATCAAGGAGTGACCATGGCGCAGAAGGATGCATCGGTCGCCGAGCTCACGAAGTCATTCGAGGACTCGAACGCCGTTCTGCTGACCGAGTACCGCGGTCTGACGGTTGCCCAGCTCAAGGAGCTGCGCAACAGCATCCGTCAGAACGCTGAGTACGCCGTGGTGAAGAACACGCTGACCAAGATCGCCGCGAACAACGCGGGGATCAGCGCCCTGGACGACGACCTCAAGGGTCCGTCGGCCATCGCGTTCGTGCACGGCGACTTCGTCGCCACCGCGAAGGCCCTGCGTGACTTCGCCAAGGCCAACCCGCTTCTCGTGATCAAGGGCGGCATCTTCGAGGGCAACGCCCTCGACGCCGCCGAGGTCGACAAGTACGCCTCGCTGGAGAGCCGTGAGGTTCTGCTGGCGAAGGCCGCGGGCATGATGAAGGCGACGATGGGCAAGGCTGCCGCCACCATCGACGCGCTTCGCGAAAAGCTGGAGACCGCCGAAGCCGCGTGAGCGGCCTGGTGATCTTTTACCCCAAAACCCCATCAATCTAGGAGATACATCATGGCTAAGCTCACCACTGAGGAGCTGCTCGAGCAGTTCGCCGGCCTGACCCTCGTCGAGCTCAACGACTTCGTCAAGGCGTTCGAGGAGAAGTTCGAGGTCACCGCTGCTGCTCCGGTCGCCGTCGCCGGTGCTGCCGGTGGCGCTGCCGGTGCCGAGGCCGAGGACGAGAAGGACGAGTTCGACGTCATCCTCGAGGCTGCCGGCGACAAGAAGATCCAGGTCATCAAGACCGTCCGCGAGCTCACCTCGCTGGGTCTGGGCGAGGCGAAGGCTCTCGTCGACGGCGCTCCGAAGCCCGTCCTGGAGGGTGCGAACAAGGAGGCCGCTGAGGCCGCCAAGACCGCCCTCGAGGAGGCCGGCGCCACGGTGACCCTGAAGTAATTCCGCTTCACCGCGCTTTCGAAGGCCCCGGGAGAGATCCCGGGGCCTTCGTGCGTCTCAGCGGATGCCCGAGGTGGACGACCGCGCGACCAGTTCTATCGGCAGGGTCACCTGCGCAGCCGCGGCATCCGGGTGCTCCATCCGCTCGCGCAGCAGGCGAACGGCGGCGGCGCCCTGCTCGCGCGGATGCTGCCGCACGGTCGTCAGCGAGAACATCTCCGCGTGCTCGTGGTCGTCGATGCCGATCACGCTGAGCTCCGCCGGTACCGCGATGCCGAGCCGGCGCGCGGCGACGATGCCGCCGATCGCGGCCTCGTCGCAGATGCCCACGAAGGCCGTCGGCCTCTTGCGCCGGTCGCCCAGCACCCGCACCGCCGCCTCGTAGCCGCCAGGCATCGTCGGCGGACCGGATGCCTGCCTGACGTGCTCATCCAGGCCGGCGGCGATCATCGCCGCGCGGTAGCCGTCGAAGCGCCGCTTGTCGCCGACGGCATGGGTCGCGGCATCCGCGCGTCCGCCGAGCAGCACGATGTCGCGGTGCCCGAGATCGATGAGATGCTCGGTCGCGATGCGCGCGGCGACGGCGTCGTCGATCGACACGGCGCTCGTGCCCTCGCTGTACGGTCCGATGCTGACGACGGGGGAGGACACCTGCAGCAATCGCTCCAGCTCGTGGGCGCTGGGCTGGATGCCGACCGCGATGATCCCGTCGAAGCGACGTCTCGGGAGGATGTGCTCGAAGAGCCGTGCCCGCTCCGCAGATCCCTCTCTGATGCCGTACAGCACCAGGTCGTATCCCTCGGCGAACAGGGCGTCCTGCATCCCGGCCAGCAGCTCGGCGGAGAACCAGCGTGCCAGTGACGGCATGATCACGCCGACCGACAGCGAGCGCCCGGTCGCGAGACTCATCGCGGAGGAGTGTGCGACGTAGGAGAGGTCGACGGCGGCGGCCCTCACCCGCTCGCGGGTCTCGGGCGAGACGTAGCCGTTGCCGCTGAGTGCGCGGCTCGCGGTGGCCTTCGAGACCCCTGCGCGGGCGGCGACATCGGCGATCGTGCTCATGATTCCTCCGGTCCGCACACGGCTCCGGCACAGCGTATCCGAAGACGGGCAAGTACGGAACCGGTTCCATGGGTTACGCTGTGGGAGCGCTCCCACGCGGGGGCGGATGGTTGTCCTGTTGTAACCGTCTCGGCATTGTGCCGGTGTGCCCAGGCCGGATAGGTTGGGCTGGAATCGGTTCCTGAACGGATGCCGCAAGGCAATCGTCGAGCAATCGACAAGCACTCGAAGAGGAGAATTCACATGGCTTTGTCACAGCGATACCGCCTGCTCGCTCCCCTCGCACTGGTCGGCGCGGCCGCGATGGTCCTGTCAGGCTGCGCCGAGGGCGACACGGGCGGCTCCGACGACGGCTCGCTCGAGGGCGCGACCGTCCAGATCTCGGGAGGCATCACCGGCACCGAGGCCGACGCCCTGCAGAAGTCTTTCGAGAAGTTCACAGAGGACACCGGCGTCGAGGTGGTCTACACAGGGGACAAGGGTTTCGAGGGCAACATCGTCACCAAGGTCGCCGGTGGATCCGCGCCCGACATCGCGATCGTGCCTCAGCCCGGGCTGTTCCGCTCACTCGTCGAGACCGGCGAAGTGGCTGAGGGCAGCGACGAGGTCGCGGCCAACGTCGACAAGTACTGGGCTCCGGCCTGGAAGGACTACGGCTCCGTCGACGGCACGTTCTATGCGGCGCCCATGCTCGCCAACCTGAAGGGGTACATCTACTACTCGCCGGCCAGCTTCAAGGAATGGGGCGTGGAGATCCCCACCACCTGGGAGGAACTGCTCGAGCTGACCGCGACGATCCAGGAGAAGACCGGCGAGCCGCCGTGGTGCGCCGGGTTCTCGTCCGAAGCGGCATCGGGCTGGCCGGGCACCGACTGGATCGAAGACCTCGTGCTGCGCCAGTCCGGCGAGGAGGTGTACAACGACTGGGCCGCCGGTGATGTCGAGTTCACAGACCCGAAGATCGAGTCGGCGTTCGACGAGGTGGCGAAGATCCTGCTCGACCCGAAGTACGTCAACGCCGGGTTCGGAGACGTGAAGAGCATCAACTCGACGGCATTCGGCGACCCGATCGCCGCCGCAGTCGCCGAGGGCAAGTGCGCACTGACCCACCAGGCGTCGTTCCTCACCGCGAACTTCCTCGCGGTCGAGACCGCTGACGGTGAGACGCCGGAGGTGGCTGAGGACGGCGACGTGTACGCGTTCCTCATGCCCGGGTTCGAGGGCCAGCCGTTCTCCGTGTCCGGCGGCGGCGAGTTCGTCACGACGTTCTCGGACGACGCGGCCACCAGGGCCGTCGCCGAGTACATGTCGACCCCGGAATGGGCGGACGAGCGCGTCAAGCTCGGCGGTGCCATCTCCGCGAACTCCGGCGCCGACCCGTCGCTCGCATCGAGCAAGTTCCTCACCGATGCGATGACGATCGTGCAGGATCCCGAAACGGTGTTCGGCTATGACGCCTCCGACCTGATGCCGGCCACCGTCGGATCCGGATCGTTCTGGCGCGGCATGGTCGACTGGATCGACGGCAAGCCCACGACCCAGGTCCTGAGCGACATCCAGGCAGGGTACGAGAACTGACGCACCCGACCCGGCGCCGGGTTCCTCCGCGATCGGAGCGGACCCGGCGCCTGGTCGACGTCACCCCCTCGACGGCGACGGAGGAAGGCAAGTCATGTCCCAGACGGATATCTCGACGGATCGGGCGCAGCAGGCCCCGCCGTCGCATCCTGTGAAGAAGGCGCCATCGCGCACCGTGACGCGCATGGTCGTCACGATCGGGGCCATCTGCATCGTGGCGCTGGTGATCTTCCTGCTGCTGAGCCCTCCGGCTCCGGACGCGAGGCCGACGTCACTGGGCTTCTCGTTCAACTCGTTCTTCCAGTGGATCGGCGGTCTGGGGCCGATCCTGCAGATCCCGATCATCCTGGTGATCTTCGGCGTGGTCGTCGCGCTGCTGCTGGTGCTCATCGAGTACGCACCGCGCAAGGGCCGCGGGTACTTCTGGCTCCGGCTGGTCTCGTGCTTCGCGATCCCGGTCGTGGCATTCATGCTGCTGCGGCCGTACCAGAACGCCGTCGTCTACGTCCTGATCATCGCGCTCATCGCGGGCGGCCTGCTGTTCTTCGCCGACTACCGGGCGAAGGAGGGCGCGGGCTACTTGTATCAGCTCACGCTGTTCATGGCGCCGGCGGCAGTCCTGATCCTCGTCGGACTCATCTATCCGACGATCTCGACCGTCATCCAGTCGTTCTACGACAAGACCGGCGAGAACTTCGTCGGCATGGAGAACTACGTATGGGCGTTCACCAACCCGCAGGGGTTCTGGTCGATCATCAACACGCTGATCTGGGCGATCTTCGCACCGATCTTCGCGACGATCGTCGGACTCGCGTACGCCGCGTTCATGGAACGGGCGCGCGGGGACAAGTTCCTCAAGGTGCTCGTGTTCATGCCGTTCGCCATCGCCCCGGTGAGTATCAGCCTGATCTGGAAGTTCGTCTACGACTACCGCCAGGGCGAGCAGATCGGAATCCTCAACGCGTTGGTCGTGGCCTTCGGCGGGGACCCCGTCAGATGGCTGGACATCTGGCCGCTGGTGAACACCTTCTGCCTGCTGTTCGCGTTCGTCTGGGCGCAGACCGGATTCGCGATGGTGGTCCTCTCCGCAGCGATCAAGGCGGTACCCACCGAGCAGATGGAGGCGGCTCAGCTCGACGGCACGACGGCCTGGCAGCGCTTCGTCAACGTCACGGTGCCCGGCATCCGGACGGCCATCGTGATCGTGCTGACGACGATCACGATCGCCTCGTTGAAGCTGTACGACATCGTGGCGGTCATGACCGGTGGCCGGTCGAACTCGACGGTGCTGGGCTTCGAGATGGTCAATCAGCAGCAGCGGTTCCAGAGCTATGGACACGCGGCCGCTCTGGCCGTGCTCATCTTCGTGTTCGTGGCGCCGCTGATCGTCTACAACGTCAGACAGCTTCGCCGACAGAGGGAGGTGCGATGATGACCGCCGTCGACTCCAAGGGAACGCAGCAGTTCGACAGGGCCGCCGCTCGCAAGGTGGCACGGCAGACACGTCGCAGCGAGGCGCAGGCGCAGAAGCGTCTGACCTCGCCGGTGGCGACGGTCATCGCCATCGCGATCGCCCTGCTGTGGACGATCCCGACACTCGGGCTGCTGATCACCTCGTTCCGCCCCGGTGCGGATTCGGCGTCATCCGGATGGTGGACGGTCTTCACCGATCCCGATTTCACGCTCGGCAACTACGAGGACGCGCTCACCTCGGGCGGCACGGCGCTGACGCTCGGCGAATCCTTCCTGAACTCGCTCGCCATCACGATCCCGGTCACGGTCTTCGCGCTGGCGATCGCCTCGCTGGCGGCCTACGCCTTCGCCTGGATGGACTTCAAGGGTCGCGGGTTCCTGTTCGTGGCGGTGTTCGCCCTGCAGATCGTGCCCATCCAGATGGCGCTGGTGCCTCTGCTCAGCCTGTTCTCGCGTGGACTCGAGTTCGGAGACGTCGGGATCTTCCCCGGGTTGGAGATGCGCGAGGTCGATCACAGCTTCGCGACGATGTGGATCGCCCACGTGATGTTCGGTCTGCCGTTGGCGATCTTCCTGATCTACAACTTCATCGCCGAGATCCCGTCCGACGTCATCGAAGCGGCACGAGTGGACGGGGCGGGTCACGGGCAGATCTTCTTCCGGATCATCCTGCCGCTGGCCACGCCGGCGCTGGCGTCGTTCGCCATCCTGCAGTTCGTCTGGGTGTGGAACGACCTGCTGGTGGCCACGATCTTCGCGCCGTCATCGTCGTTGCCGATGACGCAGACGCTGAACTCGCTCTCCGGGTCCTGGGGTGATCGGTGGTACCTGCTGTCGGCGGGCGCCTTCCTCGTGCTCATCGTTCCGTTGATCGTGTTCCTCGCGCTGCAGCGGTTCTTCGTCCGCGGACTGATGGCCGGAGCCACGAAGGGCTGACGCCCGCGCGGCCTGCCGCCGGACCGTCGAGGACGGTCCGGCGGTCTCGTGCGCTCCCGGATGCCGGATAGACTGAAGCCTTTCTCGAATCGATTCGGAACCTCCTCCTCGAAGGCCTCAGTGACAGACGAGCGCACCCCCACCGGCAGCATCCGCGCCATCACCGGCAGCATCCGCACCTCGACGCCGACCGGTGCGATCCGCACCCTCGGGCCGAACCCGGCCACCGCGCCGGTCATGCTGCATCCGGGTGACGCGATCCCGGCAGGGCGCAGGGTGCTCTACATCATCCTGCTCGGCGCGCTCACCGCACTCGGCCCGTTCACGATCGACCTGTACCTGCCGGCGTTCCCCGTGCTGGAGAGCGACTTCCAGACCACCGCGGCGATGATCCAGCTGACGCTGACCGGCACCATGATCGGCTTCGCGCTCGGCCAGCTGGTGGTGGGTCCGCTCAGCGACAAGGTCGGCCGCCGGGTCCCTTTGATCACGGTGACCGCACTGCACGTGCTGGCGAGCGTCGCGGCCGCACTGGCGCCGAACCTGCTGCTGCTCGGAGGCGCGCGCGTGCTGATGGGCGTCGGCGCCGCGGCCGGCGGCGTCGTGGCGATGGCGATCGTGAGGGACCTGTTCGGCGGCAGGCGGCTGGTGGTCATGCTGTCGCGGCTCGCCCTGGTGTCGGGCGTCGCGCCGGTGGTCGCCCCGCTGATCGGATCGTGGCTGCTGACCGTGATGTCGTGGCACGGCATCTTCGTCGTGCTCGCCTGCTACGGCGCGGTCATGCTCGTGACCACCGCGCTCTTCATCCCGGAGACGCTGCCCAAGGAGCGGCGGCATGAGCGGGGCACCGAGACCGCCTGGCACCGCTACCGCAGCGTGCTCACCGACCGGGTGTACCTCGGCGTGCTGATCATCGGCGGCATGACCTTCTCGGGCCTGTTCTCGTACCTGTCCGCCTCGCCGTTCCTGTTCCAGCAGACGCACGGACTCGACCCGCAGCAGTACGGACTGCTGTTCGCCGCGAACTCGCTCGGCGTGGTGTTGGGCGTCCAGACCGCAGCCCGGCTGGCGGCACGGTTCGGACCGCAGTGGGTGCTCGCCGTCTCGACCGCGATGCTGCTGCTCTCGGGCGTCGCGATCATCGTCTGCGACCAGCTCGGGCTGGGGCTGTGGGGCACCGTGATCCCGCTGTTCGTGTTCATGACCTCCTGCGGATTCAGCTTCCCCTGCGTGCAGGTGCTCGCGCTGGATCGGCACGGCAAGGCCGCCGGCACCGCGGCATCCATCCTCGGCGCGAGCAACAACGGCATCGCCGCACTGATCTCGCCGATCGTCGGCTGGATCGCGCGGGACGCCGGGATCACCGCGACGACGATGGCTTCCGTGATGGCCGGATGCGCCGTGGTGGCGATCCTGTCGCTCTGGGTGATCGTGCGCCCGCGAACGGTCGGGATGCTGGCCCCGTAAGCTGACACGATGACTCGACGTGCGGCGGCCATCATCGGAGCGGCACTCTTCGTCGCGGCGGTGCTGCTCGGAGCGCTCGTCATGTTCGTGCCGATCGCGAGCGCGCCGGACACCGGCTGGCACGCACTGATGGTGCAGCTCCGAGCGCCATGGATGATCCACGTCGCGCTGTTCTTCGACTGGATCGGCGGAGGGTGGCGAGCAGTGCTCCTCGTACCGCTCGGCATCGCCGGTGCGCTGCTGGTGCTCCGCAGGCAGACGGAGGCGCTGTTCGCCCTCGCCGCCTTCGCGCTGAGCGCCGGGCTCGTGCAGGTCATCAAGCACATCGTCGGCCGGGCGAGGCCGGAGGACCTGCTCGTGGCATCCGACTTCGGTTCCTTCCCGTCCGGGCATACCGCCAACGCGGCGACGATCGCCGTGGTGCTGTGGCTGATCGCGCCCCGGCTCTGGGTGGCGGTTCTCGGAGCGCTGTGGACAGTGGCGATGGCGCTCTCCCGCACCATCCTCAGCGTGCACTGGCTGACCGACACGATCGGCGGCATCCTCGTGGGCGCCGGAGCGACCCTGCTGGTCGCCGCGCTGCTCTGGGGCTGGCTACGCTGGGATCGGCGCCCGCCGCAGCGCGCGCGCACCGTCTGACTCAGGAGGTCCCGTGCCGCAGATCCGCCCCTACCGTCCTGCCGACCGCGACGGCCTGTACGACGTGTGCGTGAAGACCGCGGACTCCGGAGCGGATGCCACGGGCATCCTCTCCGACGACCGGCTCTGGGGCGACGTGTGGGCTGTGCCGTACGCCGAGCGGCATCCCGACCTGTGCTGGGTGGTGGAGTCCGACGACGCACGCGTGATCGGCTACATCGTCGCGACGGATGACACGCTCTCGTTCGAACGCTGGTTCCACGACGAGTGGTGGCCGACGCGTGTCGGTGAGTATCCCGAGCCGCCGGTGACCGGTCACCCGCGGCAGGACTGGGTGATGTCCTACGCTGCCGCTCGCGGCGGGAACGACGAGCCGAACGCCGCCGAGTACCCGGCGCACCTGCACATCGACCTGCTGCCCGAGACCCAGGGCATGGGGCTGGGGCGCCGGCTCACGGAGCTGCTGTTCACGGAGCTCGCCGGTCGCGGCGTCGCGGGGCTGCACCTGGGCATGAACCCTGACAACATCGGCGCCGGCAAGTTCTACGAACGACTCGGCATGCAGGTGCTGCCCTCCGCCGAGGGCGTCCGCGTGTACGGGGTGAGGTTCGGGGCACCCTCCGCGATCGGATAGACTGTTCAGGTTGTTCCTTGGTGACGTGTCCGAGCGGCCGAAGGAGCACGCTTGGAAAGCGTGTGTTGTGCAAGCAACCGCGGGTTCGAATCCCGCCGTCACCGCCAAAGACCCGAGCCCCCAGGACGAAGTCCCGGGGGCTCGGGTCTTTCCGATGGCGGTTGGCACTTCGAACAACAGGGCCCCACGACGCCGGAGGCTCCGCGCGCCGCCTTTCGCGCGCAACGCGACTTGCCGCGCCCAACGAGGCGGCGCGTGGAGGGGCGTCGAGGGACTCGAATCCCGCCGTCACCGCCAAAAGACCTGAGGCCCCGCGACTGCGGGGCCTCAGGCGTTTCCAGCCGGGCGTCCTAGAATCTCCTGGTGCCCACCCCGAAGATCGTGCTGTTCTATGCGTTCGCGCCGCTCGCCGACCCCGAGGCGATCCGGCTCTGGCAGCGCGACGTGTGCGAGCTGCTCGGACTGCGCGGACGTATCCTCATCTCGGCGCAGGGCATCAACGGCACGCTCGGCGGCGACCTGCCGAACGTGAAGAAGTGGCTGCGGAAGTTCCGCGAGCATCCGGCGTTCAAGACCGCCGACATCAAGTGGAGCGAGGGCACCGGCCTGGACGCCGACGGCCTGAGCCTGGACTTCCCGAAGCTCAGTGTGAAGGTGCGCGACGAGATCGTGTCGTTCGGCGCGCCGGACGAGCTCACCGTCGACGAGCACGGCGTCATCGGCGGGGGAGAGCGCCTGACCCCCGAGGCGCTGCACGAACTCGTCGCCGAACGCGGTGACGAGGTGGTCTTCTTCGACGGGCGCAACGCCCTCGAGGCGGAGATCGGCCGCTTCAAGAACGCGATCGTGCCCGACACCGAGACCACCCGCGACTTCGTCGGCCTGCTCGATTCCGGCGTCTACGACCACCTCAAGGGCAAACCCGTCGTGACCTACTGCACCGGCGGCATCCGCTGCGAGGTGCTCTCCAGCCTGATGACCGCGCGCGGCTTCGGCGAGGTGTACCAGCTCGAGGGCGGCATCGTCCGCTACGGCGAGCGGTTCGGCGACGACGGGCTGTGGGAGGGCTCGCTGTACGTCTTCGACAAGCGCGGGTCGGTCGATTTCTCCGACCACGCCGCCGTGATCGGCACCTGCGCCGGATGCGGCGCAGCGACCAACCGCACGGCGAACTGCCCCGACCCCTCGTGCCGCCGCCAGTTCGTGGTGTGCGGCACCTGCGTCGCCGTGCCCTGCGAGCAGCACGCCGCCGAGGTCACTTCCCGGTGACCACA
Source organism: Microbacterium bovistercoris (assembly GCF_003387575.1). GTDB lineage: Bacteria > Actinomycetota > Actinomycetes > Actinomycetales > Microbacteriaceae > Microbacterium > Microbacterium bovistercoris. Next base: position 104,480 of record NZ_QUAB01000039.1, read on the forward strand.
GCCGCGCCGTCCCGGCGGCGCGGCAGCAGCGACCGCGGCACCAGCCGGGCGCCCAGGCGCGCCGGCGCACTGGACGACGCCCGCAGTGCCCGGTCCACCCGGGCCACCGCGCCGCCGAGACCGGATGCCTCATCGGAGCTCTCCGCGTAGGCCGCACGCTCCACGGCGCGGACCAGCGCCGTGACGTCTGCGGCGTCCGCCGTGCTCTCGGCCACGATCCAGGCGCCGCGAGTGCGCGCGGTGTCGGCGTCCGACACCGGCATCCGCAGGTCGACCATGGTCGCCTGCAGCTCGCGCCAGGCGGCCAGTGCGTCCCCGGCCGCGGCCCGGCGCAGCCTGGTGAATTGCACCGCGAGGCGGATCAGCGCGGGCAGCAGCAGTGCGACGAGCAGTCCGAACATCGTCCACAGGAACGGTGCCGGGTCCGCGGTCCGCAGGCCCCCGGTGCCGCCGTTCTGCGCGTCGGGATCTCTGAGCTCCTCGGGCGCCGCCGATGAGGGGGCAGCGGTCGGCGCGGTCGTCGGGCGCTCGGCCTCGGGGAGGTCGTCCCCGCCGCTGCTCGCCGCGCTGAACTCGGTCGGCACGCCCAGCGTGGCCGTGGGCTCGAACGGCACCCAGCCGATGCCTTCGAAGTGCACCTCCGGCCAGGAATGCAGCTGGTCGCTGTCCACCTGGTACACCGTGCGCTCGTCCCGGCGATCGTCGGTCGGGCGCCCTGGGAGGTATCCGACGACGATGCGCACCGGCATGTCCATGCTGCGGGCCATCAGCGCGAAGGCGCCGGCGAAGTGGATGCAGTACCCCGATCGCACCTCCAGGAACGCGGCCACCGCCTCGGCACCCGTCCCGTCGAACCCCTGATCGACGGGAGTCTCCAGCGAGTAGCTGAACTGACTGCGGAACCAGTTCTGCAGAGTGATCAGGCGATCGTAGTCGTTGGTGGCGTTCGCGGTGATGTCCCGGGCGGTCTCGGCGATGACCGGTGGGAGGCCGTCGGCGGTCTCGTCGACGTCGGCGCCTCCCGCATTCGCGGCGCGGATCTGCTCGAGCGTGGGCAGCACAGAGGTGGACGTGACCGTGTAGTCGGCGCCGTCGGCGTTCCGCGTCTCCGACGAGGCCGTGCGGTTCCCGGGCATGGCCCTCCAGCCGTTGCCGATGTCGCTGACCTCCTCGGCCGCATAGGGGAGCGGCAGGCGCGAGCTCGACATCCCGGTGACCCGGATGGAGGTGCTCCGCTCCTCGGTCTTCACCGACGACGCCCAATCGGGGGTGCCGAAGCCGTCTGCGATCGATTGGGCCGCCGGCCGATCAGGGCGCCAGACCTCCCCGTCGAAGCGGGAGAGCGTGGCCATCCGCAGGTACGGCGGGTTCAGGGCGTTCGTGACGACGGACATCACGGGCACGCTCTCCGGACGGCGCAGATCGTCGCCCAGTCGCAGGCTCGCGTCGACCCGCACCGACGGTCCGGTGCCGGGCAGGGTCGCCGAGACCGGCATCCCGGGGGCGACGACCAGCGCGATCACCACGGCGGTCGCGCCGACCGCGGTCGCCACCGACCCCGAGGTGCGTCGCGGCGCACGATCGTCGTGCCGTGCGCCGTACCGGAACAGGACCAGCACGAGCAGAGCCAGAAGCACGAACCACACGACGTTGACGCCGCCGCCGATGATGACCATCGGCACGGCGCCCACGACGGCGACCACGAGAGCGGTGGCGATCACGCAGCGCAGCGCGACGAGCTGGTCCAGGATGATGGCGAGCAGGCCGAAGGCGACGCCGAGCAGCACGGCCATGCCGACGGTGGCGTCGATCGGCGCGACGCCGTTCAGCACCTCTCCGAAGGCTCTGCCGAGATGCGCCCCGGCGAGGCGCAGTGCCGTCGGTGTCGGCACGATCCCCAACCAGGCCGCCTCGCGCACCAGCATCGCCGTCAGCGCCAGGGAGACCACCACGAGCTGCGCGAGCAGAGTCGTCCAGGCGCGCGCCGCCGCATGGCGGCCGCTGAGCAGCCTCCGCACCAGGATGCCGGTGAGAGCAGTGGCGACGATGACCACGACCACGACCGTGGTCCAGGTGCCCGGCTGCACCGCTGTGGTGTAGGGCCAGGCGGCGATCGCCGTGGCACCGGCGGCGAGCAGCGCTGGTGCGACGGGCGCGGTCCGGGCGTCGGGGTTGCGGACGCCCCAGGCACTCTGCGGCGACGGATCAGCCATGCTGCGCTCCCGGCATCGGGATGACGTCCTGCCAGGCCTCGGCGAGGTCGGTGCCCGCGTCGATCTCGGCTGTCCGCCAGCCATGCGCGGCCGCCGCGGGCAGCGCGCCCTCGCCGGGGCCTGCGGCGAACAGGATCGGCGCGGCCGCTCCCGCCGAGCGCAGCCGGTCCGCGTCCGCCTCGGACAGAGCACCGGTGATCACCACGAGCGGGCCGGGTGGTGAAGCGCCGATCACGGCCCCGATGTCGCGCGACTCGCCGCGCGGCGAGATCGTCGCAAGGGCGACAAGCAGGCCGTCGCGGTCATCCTCATGGCCGCGCAGCGACCCCAGCAGCTGCCCGGCGCTGTCGATCACGTCCACGCCGTAGCCGTCCTGCACCAGGCGGATCGCGACCGACGCGCACAGCGACACCGCCGTCTCGAAGAGCGGATCCGCTTCGATCCCGGGGCGGGCCCAGCGGGAAGCGGCGCGGTCGAGCACGACGATCGCGTCGGGGCTCGCCTCTTCCTCCTCCTGCCGCACCATCAGGTCGCCACGGTGCGCGGTGGCGCGCCAGTGGATGCGCCGCATCGAGTCGCCGGGGACGTAGTGCCGCGGGGTGAGATTGTCGCTGCCGGGGCCGAGACGGCTGGAACGCGAGTGCGCACTGCCGCCGGAGGCGCCCACGCGCACCGGCAGCGGATCGAGGGCGACCACCTGCGGCACGACCGTGATCGTGCTGGTGTCGCCGAACTGCTGCTCGCGCTGGGCGAGTCCGAACGGATCGACGGTGCGCAGCAGCAGGGGGCCGAGCGCCGAAACGCCGCGTCTCTCACCGGTGACCTGGTATCGCAGCGAAGCGCTGCCGCGCTCGTACTCCCCGGATGCATCGCCGCTGACGGCGGCGGGCAGTTCGTCGCGCCAGAGCCCGTAAGGCGCGCGCAGCGCCCGCAGGTCGAAGCGCACCGTCACCCGCGAGGTCTCGCCGACGGTGAGCAGGTCGGTCGAGATCACCCGCGAGACCGTGCCGCTGCGCCGCGGCAGATGCACGGCGATCGCGGCGACCAGCGGCAGCGCGAACAGCAGGACCGCCAGATAGATCAGCACGGGCGCGGCGACGAGGTTGGCCGCGATGACGAGCAGGATGCCGCACAGCAGGCACCCCACGCCGCGCAGGGTGAGCGGTCGCCGGCGCATGATCAGAGCCGCGCGGCGAGCGGCACGCGGACCCTGTCGAGGATCTGCGCCAGAGCGGCTTCGACGGGCTGGGCGCCCGCACGGTGCGCGCCGCGCGCGGGCAGCAGCCGGTGTGCGAACACGGGGGAGAGCAGCTCGGCCAGGTCGTCGGGGATGACGTAGTCGCGGCCGTCGAGGGCGGCGTGCACCTTGGCCGCGCGCACGAGCTGCAGAGTCGCACGGGGGCTCGCGCCGAGGTGCAGGCTCGGGTCCATCCGGGTGGCCTGGGCCAGCGCGACGGCGTACTCCTCGACGGCTTCCGCGACATGCACCCTGCGGGAGTGGGCGATCAGCGAGCGCACGGATGCCGCATCGGCCACCGGCGCCACGGCGGACAGCGGGTTGACGGTGTCGCGCTGACGCAGCATGAGGGCCTCGGCCGCGGCATCCGGGTATCCCATCGAGATGCGCATCATGAACCGGTCGCGCTGGGCCTCGGGCAGCGGGTAGGTGCCCTCCATCTCGAGCGGGTTCTGGGTCGCGACGACGAGGAACGGGTCGGGAAGCGGATGCGTCGAGCCGTCGACGGTGACCTGGCCCTCCTCCATCGCCTCGAGCAGCGCCGACTGGGTCTTCGGCGAGGCACGGTTGATCTCGTCGGCGATGACGATGTGCGCGAAGATCGCGCCGGGCTTGAACGCGAACTCACGCTCCACCGGGTCGTAGACCGAGACGCCGGTGACGTCGCCGGGGAGCAGGTCGGGGGTGAACTGGATGCGCCGCACCGTGGCGTCCACGCTCGCGGCCAGAGCGCGGGCGAGCATCGTCTTGCCGACACCGGGGACGTCCTCGATGAGCAGGTGCCCCTCGGCCAGCAGACAGACCAGAGCGCTGCGCACCGCATCCGGCTTGCCGTCGATGACCGCGCTGACGGAGGCGATGATCCGCGAGGTCTGCTCGGCGAACTGCTCGGCCGTGATCGAGGGTGCGTCGTCGGTCATGGAGTCCCTTTCGCCCGTCTGTGCGCGTTGATCGATCGTAACCCGCCCGGCACCCGGCCGGACCCTGAGCGAGCGAAGCGAGACGAAGGGCCTTCGGATGTCCGGTAGACTGTTCAACGGCTCTCCGCGTGACGACACCCAGGCCAATTCCCCCAGGACGGAAACGTAGCAAGGGTAACCGGGCTCTGTCGGGTGCGCGGAGGGTCTTTTCTTTGCCCGTTTCCGCTCTGTTCACAGCGGATGCTGGCACGATGGCGACCGTGCATGCGACCCGAACCGCGCCGACGAAGCCGACCCGGCGCAGGCCCGCGCGCCGGCGTCCGAGCCGCGCGAACGCCGCCCGCCGACGGACGACGCGCAGCAGGGCCCGCGCTCGCCGCCTGCGCGGCTTCGCGATCGGCGGGTTGATCGCGGCGGTCGCCGCGCTGCTGGTGATGGTCCCGCTGCGGATGGCCGAGCCGCCGTCGCTGTGCGCGGCCGACCCGGCATCCTTCCCCGCGACGGGCGTGGCCGGCTGGCACGGCGACCAGCTCGAGAACGCCGCCACGATCGTCCGTACGGCTTCGGCGCTGGGCTTCGCCCGCGACGGCCAGATCCTCGGGGTGATGACGGCGATGGGCGAGAGCAGCCTGCACAACATCGACTACGGCGACTGGGAGACCCGCGGCTTCACCAACCCCGACGGCAGCCGCACCACCAGCATCGGCCTGTTCCAGCAGCAGACGTGGTGGGGGAGCGTCGAGACCCGGATGGATCCCGCGGGAGCCGCCGGCCTGTTCTACGCGAAGCTCGCGAAGCTCGACGGCTGGCAGAGCATGCCGCCGACGCAGGCGATCCACCGGGTTCAGGTGAACACCGACCGCGACTACTACGCGCAGTTCGAGGACGACGCTACGAGGGTGGTGGACGCGCTGTCGGGGGAGTGCGCCTGACGGGTTTCCCCGTCCGCGGCCGAGGCCGCACGTCCCGCCTCCGGCATAGGCTGGCCCCGTGGCGCAGAGCATCTACATCACATCCGCCGAGGGGCACACCGGCAAATCCACGATCGCGCTGGGAGTGCTCGACGCACTGATGCGCGTCTCGCCACGGGTGGGGGTGTTCCGGCCCATCGCGCGATCGACCACCGAGCGTGATGACATCCTCGAACTGCTGATCGCGCACGACGGCGTGCAGCTCGATTACGACGAGTGCATCGGAGTCACCTACGACGACGTGCGCGCCGACCCCGACACGGCCCTCGCCACCATCGTCGCGCGTTTCAAGGCCGTCGAGGCGCAGTGCGACGCCGTCGTCGTGCTCGGCAGCGACTACACCGACGTGGCCAGTCCCGCCGAGCTGGGGTACAACGCCCGCGTCGCCGCCAACCTCGGCGCCCCGGTGCTGCTGGTGCTCTCGGGTCGCGATCAGCAGACCCAGGCCGAGCGGCTCGGAACCACCACGGCCCGCACACCGGCGCAGGTCGGGCAGATGGCCTCGCTCGCCCTCGCCGAGCTCGCCGCCGAGCGCGCCGAGCTGTTCGCCGTGATCGTCAACCGCGCCGACCCGGATGCTCTGCAGCAGACCGTCGAGATCGTCGAAGCAGCTCCGCCCAAGCGCACTCCGGTGTGGGCCATCCCGGAGGACCGCTCGCTCGTGGCGCCCTCGATGCGCGGCGTGCTGCGCGCCGTCGACGGCCGGCTGCTGAAGGGCGACCCGGCCCTGCTCGACCGGGAGGCCCTCGATGTCGTCATCTCGGGCATGTCGATGGTCAACGTGCTGCCGCGCATCACCGAGGGCGCCGTCGTGGTGATCGCCGCCGACCGCACGGAGGTGCTGCTCGCAGCACTCCTGGCATCCGCCTCGGGCACCTTCCCGCAGATCGCGGGAATCGTGCTGAACGGACCCTTCGAACTGCCCGAGCCCATCGAGCAGCTGCTGGAGGGCTTCGAGATCGGCGTGCCGATCGTGGCGACCGATCTCGGCACCTTCGACACGGCCACACACATCATGAACACCCGCGGTCGGCTCAGCGTGCAGTCGGGTCAGCGCTACGACAAGGCGCTCGGCCTGTTCCAGCGCAACGTCGACCTCACCGAGCTGACCATCGAGCTGGGGCTGGCCGAATCGTCGGTCGTCACGCCGCTGATGTTCGAGTACGGGCTGATCGAGCGGGCCCGCGCCGACCGCAAGCGCATCGTGCTGCCGGAGGGCGGTGACGACCGCATCCTGCGTGCCGCGGCGATCCTGCTCGCCAGGGACGTCGCCGACCTGACCATCCTCGGCGACGAGACCGACATCCGCGCCAGGGCGAGCGCGCTCGGCCTCGACCTCGGCGCCGCGCAGATCCTCAGCCCCACCGACCCGGAGCTCGTGGAGCGCTTCGCCGCCGAGTACGCGCGCCTGCGCGCGCACAAGGGCGTCACCATGCAGCAGGCCGCCGACACCGTCACCGACGTCTCGTACTTCGGCACGATGATGGTGCACCTGGGCCTCGCTGACGGGATGGTCTCGGGCGCCGCGCACACGACAGCGCACACCATCCGCCCCGCGTTCGAGATCATCAAGACGCGGCCGGGCGTGGAGGTCGTCTCGAGCGTGTTCTTGATGGCGCTCGCCGACCGGGTGCTCGTCTACGGAGACTGCGCCGTCATCCCCGAGCCCACCAGCGTGCAGCTCGCCGACATCGCGATCTCGTCGGCGGCGACCGCACGGCAGTTCGGGATCGATCCCCGGGTGGCGATGCTGTCGTATTCGACGGGGGAGTCCGGGTCGGGCGCCGAGGTCGACAAGGTGCGAGCCGCGACGGCGCTGGTCCGCGAGCGTGCCCCGGAGCTGCCCGTCGAGGGGCCGATCCAGTACGACGCGGCGGCCGACGCCGCCGTCGCGCGTGCCAAGCTGCCCGATTCGGCCGTGGCGGGCCGCGCGACCGTGTTCGTCTTCCCCGACTTGAACACCGGCAACAACACCTACAAGGCCGTGCAGCGCTCGGCCGGCGCCGTGGCGATGGGCCCGGTGCTGCAGGGGCTCAACAAGCCGATCAACGACCTCAGCCGCGGCGCCCTCGTCGACGACATCGTGAACACCGTCGCGATCACCGCGATCCAGGCTCAGGGAGAGAACCGATGACCGCCGTCCTCGTGATCAACAGCGGCTCCTCGTCGCTGAAGTACAGCCTGCTCGACATGGACCGCGAGACCGAGCTGGCCAGCGGGCTGATCGAGCGGATCGGCCAGTCCTCCGGCATCGTCTCGCACACGATCCGGCAGACGGCGGGGCCTGGCGAGCCGGCGCCGACGATGCTGGATGCCACGGCGAAGACCGAGCGACCCGTGGCCGACCACGATGTCGCGTTCGCCGTCATGCTCGAACAGTTCGCCGCGCACGGGCCGTCGCTCGACGAGTTCCCTCCGGTCGCGGTCGGTCATCGTGTGGTGCACGGCGGCGCCCGGTTCTTCGAGCCCACCGTGATCACCCCGCTGGTCGAGATCAACATCGAAGACCTCGCGGTGCTCGCCCCGCTGCACAACCCGGCGAACGTCGCCGGAATCCGGTCCGCGCGCAAGGCGTTCCCCGTCGTGCCCCACGTCGCCGTCTTCGACACCGCGTTCCACCAGACCCTGCCACCCGCCGCGTACACCTACGCGATCGACGCGGAGCTCGCGCACGCGCACCGCGTGCGCCGGTACGGCTTCCACGGCACCAGCCACAAGTACGTCAGCGAGCAGGCGGCCGCCTTCCTCGGACGGGATGCCGCAGAACTGCGCCAGATCGTGTTCCACCTCGGCAACGGGGCATCCGTCACCGCGATCCGCGGCGGCGAGTCGGTCGAGACCTCGATGGGTCTCACGCCGCTCGAGGGGCTCGTGATGGGCACCCGCTCCGGCGACATCGACGCCGCGGCGCTGTTGCACCTGGCCCGCCGCGCGGGCATGAGCACGGACGACCTCGACGCTCTGCTGAACAAGCGCAGCGGCCTGCTGGGGCTGGCGGGACGCAGCGACATGCGCGACATCCTCGCCGGGCGCGAGGCGGGAGAGGATGCCGCGACGCTGGCCTACGACGTCTACATCCACAGGCTGCGGGCCTATGCCGGTGCGTACATCGCGCAGCTCGGCGGGGTCGACGTGATCTCGTTCACCGCCGGCGTCGGCGAGAACGCAGCGCCTGTGCGCGCGGACGCCCTGGCGACGCTGGGCTTCCTCGGCGTGCGCATCGATCCGGAGCGGAACGCTCAGCGCGGCGGCATCCGGCGCATCTCCGCCGACGACTCGACTGTCGAGGTGCTCGTGGTGCCCACCGACGAGGAACTGGAGATCGCGCGGCAGACGCTCGCCGTGGTCTGAGGGCGGGGTGCGTGACTACCCTGGACACATGCCCGAGTCCCAGCCCGACCTTCGCGCCGCTGCCGGAATCCTCTTCGACCTCGACGGCGTGCTCACCCCCACGGCCGAAGTGCACATGCGCGCCTGGCAGGCCGTGTTCGACGACGTGTTCGCGCACTGGGGCATCACTCCGCCCTACACCGATGCCGACTACTACGCGCACGTCGACGGCAAGAAGCGCTACGACGGGGTCGCTGCGGTGATGCGCAGCCGCAACGTCGAGATCCCGTGGGGGCACGTCGACGACGCTCCCACGGAGGACACGATCTGCGGCATCGGCAACCGCAAGAACGCCGCGTTCGCCGCCGAGCTGCGCAGCGGCGGCATCGCCCCGTACCCCGGATCGCTCGCGCTGATCGAGCAGCTGCGGGCTGCCGGTGTTCCGATGGGCGTCGTGTCGAGCTCGAAGAACGCCGAGGAGGTGCTCGGCTCCGCCGGCATCCGCTCCTTCTTCACCGTCGTGATCGACGGCGTCGTCGCCGAGCGCGACCACCTCGCCTCCAAGCCCGCTCCGGACATGTTCCGCGCCGGCGCCCTCGCCCTCGGCGTCGAGCCGGCCGAGGCGGTCGCCGTCGAGGACGCGGTCTCGGGCGCGGCATCCGCAGCATCCGCCGGGTACGGCGCCGTGATCGGCGTCGACCGCGGCGCGGGTGAGACGGCCCTGCGGGATGCCGGTGCGACGAGTATCGTCGATGATCTCGCCCGCCTGCTGGCATCCTGATCCTTTCATCCGAACGACCAGAGGGAGCCGAAGTGTTCGACAGCGACCGTTACTCGTCCGACCCCTGGCGTCTCGTCGAGAGCCGCTACGACGGGGACGGCCTGCCCGAGACCCTGTTCACGGTGGGCAACGGATATCTCGGTCTGCGCGGCAACCACATCGAAGGCCGCGGCGCGCACGAGCACGGCACGTTCATCAACGGCCTGCACGAGACCTGGCCCATCCGCCATGCCGAGCAGGCGTACGGATTCGCCGAGGTCGGGCAGACGATCATCAACGCGCCGGATGCCAAGATCATGCGCGTCTACGTCGACGACGAGCCGCTGTCGTTCGACGAGGCCGACGTGCGCGAGTACTCTCGCACGCTTGACATGCGCACCGGAGTGGTGCACCGCGACGTGCTGTGGGTGACCCCCTCGGGCAAGCGGGTGCGGCTGCGCGATGAGCGGATGGTGAGCTTCGACGAGCGCCACCTCGCAGTCATGCGGCTCGAGCTCGTGGTCGAGAACGCGGATGCCCCGGTCACCGTCAGCTGCCAGCTGCTGAACCGCCAGGACGGCGGCACCGTCTACACCGGCACGCCGGAGGCCGCGCAGAAGGCGGCGGCGGGCAAGGCCGGATTCGACCCGCGCAAGGCCGAGAAGATCACCGAGCGGGTGCTGCAGCCGGATGAGTACTGGCAGGACGGGCTGCGCGCAGCATTGTCGTACCGGGTGGCGGATTCGGGTATGACGCTGGCCGTCGTCGCCGACCACGTGATCGAGACCGAGAACGACTACAGCGCCCGACAGCTGATCGAGCCCGACATCGCGAAGAACGTCTTCCGGGTGCAGGCCAAGGCGGGCGTGCCGATCCGGCTCACCAAGCTGGTCAGCTACCACACGTCGCGGGGCGTGCCTCCGCGCGAGCTGGTCGACCGCTGCCGCCGCACGCTCGACCGCGCCGCCGTCGAAGGCGTCGACGCGCTGTTCGCCCGGCAGGCCGAGTGGCTCGACGCGTTCTGGGAGCGCAGCGACGTGCTCATCGGCGGGCACGACGACCTGCAGCAGGCCGTGCGCTGGTGCCTGTTCCAGCTGGCGCAGGCGTCGGCACGGGCCGACGGCGCCGGAGTGCCGGCGAAGGGGCTCACCGGATCCGGCTACAGCGGGCACTACTTCTGGGACACCGAGATCTACGTGCTGCCGTTCCTCACGTACACGTCGCCGCAGTGGGCGCGCAACGCGCTGCGGGCGCGGGTGCTGATGCTGCCGGCGGCGCGCCGCCGGGCGGCGCAGCTGAACGAGGCGGGGGCGCTGTTCCCGTGGCGCACGATCAACGGCGAGGAGGCCTCGGCGTACTACGCGGCGGGCACCGCGCAGTACCACATCAACGCCGACGTCAGCTTCGCGCTGGGCAAGTACGTGTACGCCACCGGCGACGTGGAGTTCCTGCGCAGCGAAGCCGCCGACATCGCCGTCGAGACCGCGCGGCTGTGGGCGACGCTCGGGTTCTGGCGCGGCACGAACGGGGACTCGAGCTTCCACATCCACGGCGTCACCGGTCCGGACGAGTACACGACCGTCGTCAACGACAACCTGTTCACCAACGTGATGGCCCGGCACAACCTGCGCCTGGCCACCCGCGTGGTGCGCGAGCTGGCGGAGAAGTCGCCGGAGGCCTACGCCGCCCTGGTCGCCCGCACCGGCCTGGACGCCGGGGAGCCGGACGGCTGGGAGCGCGCCGCCGAGGCCATGCACATTCCCTACAGCGAAGGGCTGGGCATCCACCCGCAGGACTCGCTGTTCCTGGAGCGCGAGGTCTGGGACCTGGCGAACACGCCGGACGATCAGCGCCCGCTGCTGCTGCACTTCCACCCGCTGGTGATCTACCGGTTCCAGGTGCTGAAGCAGGCGGACGTGGTGCTCGCGCTGTTCCTGCAGGGCAGCCACTTCACCGCCGAGGAGAAGCTCGCCGACTTCGACTACTACGACCCGCTGACCACCGGTGACTCCACGCTGTCTGCCGTGGTGCAGTCGATCCTCGCCGCCGAGGTGGGATACCAGGACCTGGCGCTCGAGTACTTCCGCGAGGCGCTGTACGTCGACCTGCACGACCTGCACAACAACGCCACCGACGGAGTTCACGTGGCGTCGGCCGGTGGCGTGTGGTCGGCGCTGGTGAGCGGCTTCGGCGGCATGCGCGACTACGCCGGCGAGCTGAGCTTCGACCCGCGACTGCCCGCGGAGTGGCCCTCGCTGGAGTTCCCGCTGCAGTGGCGCGGGTCGTCGCTGCGGGTGACGATCACCCGCGGGGAGCTGCGGATGACGGTGCTGTCGGGTGACCCCGTCTCGTTCACCGTGCGGGGTGCCGCGCACACGGCGTCGACGGATGCGGATGCCGTGGTGCTGCTCGCCGGTCAGGGGCCGGTGCGCCCCGGCCGCCCGACCCTGCGCCAGTTCGCGGATGCCCGTCGCGAGGACGGCACTCTGATGTCGCCGACGGTGCCGGTCACCACGACGATCCCGGTGATCGAGGTCGACTGAGTCCCGTGTCCGGGGCACACCGTAGGCTGTTCTGGTGACCACAGCCCTCTACCGCCGCTACCGGCCCGAGAACTTCGGGGAGATGATCGGTCAGTCCCAGGTGACCGACCCGCTCATGACCGCCCTCCGCGGTGACAGGGTGGGTCACGCCTACCTGTTCTCCGGTCCCCGCGGGTGCGGAAAGACCACGTCGGCCCGCATCCTGGCGCGGTGCCTGAACTGCGCCGAGGGGCCCACCGACACCCCGTGCGGCGTGTGCCCGAGCTGCGTCGAGCTGTCGCGCAACGGCGGCGGCTCGCTCGACGTCGTCGAGATCGACGCGGCCAGCCACAACGGCGTCGACGACGCCCGCGACCTGCGCGAGCGGGCCACGTTCGCGCCCAGTCGTGACCGGTACAAGATCTTCATCCTCGACGAGGCGCACATGGTCACGCCGCAGGGCTTCAACGCCCTGCTCAAGCTCGTCGAGGAGCCGCCGGCGCATGTGAAGTTCATCTTCGCGACCACCGAGCCCGAGAAGGTGCTCGGCACCATCCGCTCCCGCACGCATCACTACCCGTTCCGGCTCGTGCCGCCCGCGGCCATGCTCGAGTACGTCGAGAAGCTCTGTGTCGAAGAGGGCGTGCAGGTCGAGGAGGGCGTGCTCGCTCTCGCCGTCCGCGCCGGCGGCGGATCCCCCCGCGACACCCTCTCGCTGCTCGACCAGCTCATCGCCGGCTCCGAGGACGGCAACGTCACGTACGCGCGCGCCGTGGCGCTGCTCGGCTACACGCACGCCGAACTGCTCGACGAGATCGTCGACGCGCTCGCCGCCGGCGATGCCGCAGCGGCGTTCCCCGCGGTCGACCGCGTGGTGCAGACGGGCCAGGACCCGCGGCGATTCGTCGACGACCTGCTCGAGCGGCTGCGCGATCTCATCGTGATCGCCGCCGTCGGCGACGGCGCCTCCGCCGTGCTGCGCGGCATCCCCGCCGACGAGCTGCAGCGGATGCAGGCGCAGGCCGTCGCGTTCGGATCTGTGCGACTGTCGCGCACCGCCGATGTCGTGAGCCAGGCGCTCGACGACATGACCGGCGCGACCTCGCCGCGACTGCACCTCGAGCTCATGGTTGCGCGCGTGCTCGCGAGCGCCGGCGAGGGCGCGGCTGTCGCGGCTGCACCGACTGCTTCTGCTCCGGCTGCCTCTGCTCCGGCTGCCTCTGCTCCAGTCGCCTCTGCTCCAGTGGCTTCTGCCCCGGTCGTCGAGCGAGCGACGAAGGAGCGAGACGAGACGCCTTCAGCCTCCGCGGAGCCCTCAGCACCGACTCCCGCGCCGGCGCCCGAGACGCCAACTCCCGACGTTTCGTCTGCGCCTCGTTCCTCGGCTCCGCTCAACGACCCGGAGCAGGACGCGCCCCCCGCGCCGACCGGCCCCGTCACCTTCGAGCGCATCACGGCCGAGTGGCCGGCGGTGCTCGACAAGCTGGCGTCGATCAACCGCAACGCGTGGCTGCTCGTCACCGGTGTGCAGCCCCTCGCGTACGCTGACGAAGTGCTCACCCTCGGCTTCGCGACACCGTCCGACGTCACGAAGTTCAAGGGGCCGACGCCTGGTCCCGGGCCGTCTGATCACCTGCGCACCGCGATCGAGCAGCAAATCGGCGTCCGCGTGAAGTACCGCCCGGCCCCGCTGCCGTCCGGCAACGCACCTGGTGGGGGAGCACGCTCGCCGCAGGGCGGACCGGAGCAGGGCGGAGCATCCGCTGCCGCTGACCCTGCGCCCGCCGACCCTGCGCCGGCGCGCGCCGAGCACCAGGGTGACACCGCGCCCGCCTCCGGCTGGGCGACGCCGGGCGTGCCGCAGGCCGGTGCCCCCGACCCCGCTCCCGTCGCGTCAGCAGCGCAGCTGGGTACGCCCGCGGCATCGCAGTCGCAGGCTGGGCCCTCCACCCGCCCGACGCAGTCCCGCCCGTCGGCATCCGCCGCAGCGCCGGTGACGGAATGGGCGGTCGCGCCCATCCCCGCTGCGCACGAGGAACCGGTGCAGCCGCAGTTCGCGGTCGACGAGGAGCCCGCCGAGGTCGAGTCCGCGGCGTCCGCACCTGTGCCGCCGGTCGACGGCACGATCGACCGTGACGAGCCGCCGCTGCCGGGCGACGATGAGCCCCCGTACGACGACGAGCCGCCGTACGACCCGCACTACGACGCCGCACCGCCCGACGCCGGCGGCCGGATGCCGGGCGCCCAGGCGCCCGGCCGCCAGGCCCCGGTGCAGCAGGCGCCAGCGCAGCAGGCCCCGATGCAACAGGCGCCAGCGCAGCAGGCTCCGCGGGCCTCCGCCCCGCAGCGATCCGCGCCGTCGGCTGCCGCCCCGGTCGTCACCAGCCGCTCGTCCGCCCCGGACGGCGTGGAGCGCCGCGGCGAGGCCGTGATCCGCCAGGTGCTCGGCGCGACGTTCATCCGCGAAGAGCCCTTCGAGCCCCAGACGAGGTTCAACTGATGTACGACGGCATCGTCCAGGAGTTGATCGACGAGTTCGGCCGGCTCCCCGGCATCGGCCCGAAGTCGGCCCAGCGCATCGCATTCCACATCCTGCAGACCCCGTCGTTCGACGTGGCGCGCCTCGCCGAGCTGCTCACCGAGGTGCGCGCCCGCGTGCGCTTCTGCGAGATCTGCGGCAACGTCTCCGAGCAGGACCGCTGCGCGATCTGCCGCGACCCGCGCCGTAACGCCGCACTCATCTGCGTGGTCGAGGATGCTAAGGATGTGGCAGCGATCGAGCGCACCCGCGAATTCCGCGGGCTGTACCACGTGCTCGGCGGCGCGATCAGTCCGATCGCCGGTGTCGGCCCCGACGACCTGCGCATCGCTCAGCTGATGACCCGACTCGCCGACGGCACCGTGCAGGAGGTCATCCTCGCGACCAACCCCAACCTCGAGGGCGAGGCGACGGCGAGCTACCTCAGCCGCCTGCTGACGACGATGGAGATCACGGTCTCGCGCCTGGCATCCGGTCTGCCCGTCGGCGGCGACCTGGAGTACGCCGACGAGGTCACCCTCGGCCGGGCGTTCGAAGGACGGCGCCGGCTGTGAGCCCGCACGGCGGCTTCACCCGCAAGGGCTGGATCCTCTTCGCGATCATGTCGATCGTGTGGGGCATCACCTACCTCTTCATCAAAGAGGCCGTCGAATCGTACTCGCCCCCGGCCGTGGTGGCCGCCCGCACGCTTCTCGGTGCGCTCGTGCTCCTGCCCTTCGCGATCCGATCGGGTGCCCTCAAGGCCGCGCTCAAGGTGTGGCCGTGGGTGCTCGCGTTCGGCGCCGTCGAGATGGCAGGGCCCTTCCTGCTGCTCAGCCACGCCGAGACCCAGCTGCCGTCGGGGCTGACCGGACTGCTGGTGTCGACGGTCCCGCTGTTCGCCGTGGTCATCGCCCTGATGCGGGGCGACCGCTCCGTGCTCGCGCCGACCCGCCTGGGCGGGTTGCTGGTCGGCTTCGCCGGCGTCGCGATCGTGGTCGCCGGCCCGGGGCTGTTCGCACACGGCACGGCGAGCTACATCGCGATCGGCGAGATCCTGCTCACCGCCGTGCTGTACGCGATCGCGCCGTTCATCATCGCTCACAAGCTGGCCGACGTGCCGTCGATCGGCACCATCACGCTCGCGCTCCTCGTCGTCGGCCTCGCCTACCTGCCGGCCGGCATCCTCACCCAGCACGACGTGCCCACCATCCGCTCGACCGTGTCGCTGGTTCTGCTCGGCGTGATCTGCACCGCCCTGGCGTTCGTGTTCTTCTTCGCACTGATCCGCGAAGTCGGCCCGGTGCGCGCACCGCTGTTCACCTACGTCAACCCGGTGGTCGCGATCATCCTCGGCACGATCCTGGTCGGCGAGCCCGTCACCGCAGGGCTGCTGATCGGCTTCCCGATCATCCTCATCGGATGCTGGTTCGCCGCCACCGGCGGCAGACTGAAGTCCGGGGAGGCCGATCTGACCACCGGACCGGTGACGACAGCCGAGACCGCCGAGGTGATCTGCGACGGGCCGCCGCCCGAGCCGGATCCCACTCGCTGATCGACACGACCCTCGGCCCCGAGCCGCAGAACTCTGCTCGAGGGCAGTATCCAGCTCGCGCGGCATATTCCTGCTCACGCGGCAGTCCTCGACGCGTCCCGTGGTTGGCGCTGCACTTTGTTGCTCACGCGCCTCGAATATGCGCCGCGCGCGCCGAGAAATGCAGCGCGACCTGCCGGATCCGGCGGAAGGACTAACCCCGGCGGATCGCCTTCCCCAGCGTCACGAGCAGCAGCACGAACCCGGCGCCGATCAGGATATGGCCCAGCCCGGCGATGCCCGAGATCGCTGCGGAACCCTTCACGCCGAGCACCTGCAACGAGCCGTGCCAGACCATCATCGCCGTGGTCAGCACGACTCCGGCGTTGTAGATCCAGAAGAACCAGCCGAACAGTCTGCTCTCCGACAGCCGGAACGTCTTCTCCAGCGCCAGCACGATGAGCGGCACGATCATGCCCAGCACGAGCAGGTGCGTGTGCGTGACGGCCAGCTGCCCTGGAAATCCCTCGGGGAAGCCGTTCGCCTTCGTGAACTCGCGGTAGAACAGGCCGGCGGCGAGGCCCAGCCCGGTGTACAGAGCCGTGGCGGAGAAGAGTTTCGTCAGCGCCGAGCGCTGGGTGCGGACATCGACGGATGCTTCGGTCATGTCTCCAGCCTCGCCGGAGCGACCCGCAGGCGGATCCATCGAAGGATCGAGTTCCGTGGCGCGCACTCGCGGCGCCCCAGGGGCAGAATCGAAGGATGAGCGACGCCTCCGTCTCGAGCCGGCATCGGATGCTGCGCACCGCGCGCGTCGCCCTGCACCTGATCGCCGTCTTGCTCGCCGTCGTGACCACGCTCCGCGCCGTCGTCGCCGGCCTCGCCCCGCTGCCGGCGATCCTCGCCGCCGTCGCGTTCCTGGGCTGGTACGGCGCCGGGGCCCTCCTGATCCAGGGTCCGGGCGCGCTCTGGTGGCTGGGCGGGCTCACCGTGCTCTGGGGTGGGATGCTGGTGATCTCACCGGAGTACGTCTGGCTGGCCTTCCCGCTGCTGCTGCTCGCCGGGCACCTGATCCGCGGCCGCGCAGCATGGATCTACGCCGTCATCGTCATGCTCGGGGCGGTCGTCGCGCCGGTGCTTCATCACACCCCGCTCACCTTCGCCCACATCGCCGGTCCCGTGCTCGGCGGCGCGTTCGCCGTTGCGATCTCGCTCGGCTACGACACTCTGCTGCGCGATGCCGCAGAGCGCGAACGCCTGATCGCCTCGCTGCTGCAGGCGCAGCACGAGACCGCCGCCCTGCAGGACGAGCTCGCCCGCACGCAGCACGAGGCCGGCGCGGCCAAGGAGCGCACCCGCCTCGCCCGCGACCTGCACGACACGATCGCTCAGGAGCTCAGCTCGGTCTCTCTCCTCGCCCGCACCGGCGGCGCGGAGCGGATGCCGCAGATCGACGCCCTCGCGCAGCACTCGCTCGTCGAGCTGCGCCGCATCGTCGCCTCCCTCGCGCCCGCCGAGCTGGAGGACTCGGCCCTCGCCGGCGCACTGGACAGGATGCTGGACGCGCTGCGCACGGATACCGGGATCGAGTCCGCACTGGACGTGTCCGAGCCGATGCCCGCGCTGCCGACCGGAGTGGAGGTCGCCTTCCTGCGCGTGGCGCAGTCGGCGCTCGCGAACGTGCGGCAGCACTCCGGCGCCGCACGCGTCGAGATCGGACTCGGTGCGGCCGACGGCCTCGCGCGCCTGGAGATCGCCGACGACGGCCGCGGCTTCGACCGGGCATCCGCCGGCCGCGCCGGGTCGTCATACGGGCTGATCGCGATGCGCTCGCGACTCGAAGAACTCGGCGGCGAGCTCGTCATCGACAGCACGCCCGGCGAGGGCACCCGGCTGACCGCGCGAGTTCCGCTCGCATCGTCGGCGGGCGTGACACGCGTTTTCGACCACGCGGTCGAAAATGCAGCAGGCGGGCCGTCCGCGGATGCGAAACCGACCACGCGGTCGGCGGGCGCGACACGCGTTTTCGACCACGCGGTCGATAGTGCCGCCGGCGCGTCGCCTGCGGATGCGAAACCGACCACGCGACCGCAGCGCGGCGCGGGAGAGGAGGCCGAGCGATGAGCATCCGGCTGCTCCTCGTCGATGACCATCCGATCGTGCGGGCGGGTCTCCGCGCGGTGATCGAGAGCCGTGGATTCGAGGTGATCGGCGAGGCCTCCACCGGCGAGGAGGCGCTCGCCGCAGCATCCGAACTGCACCCCGACGTCGTGCTCTGCGATCTGCGGCTGGGGGAGGGGATCGACGGGGTCGCCGTGACGGCGGCGCTGCGCGCGACGCCGTCGCCGCCCGCGGTCATCATCCTCACCACTTTCGACCACGACGCGCAGATCATCCGCGCGATCGAGGCCGGGGCCGCCGGCTACCTGCTCAAGGAGGTCGACACAGACACGATCGCGAGAGCGATCACGGATGCCGCATCCGTCGGCCTCGTCGGAGGCCTGGCAGACGACCGCCTGATCGGCGCGCTTCGCGCGCCACGCGTGTCACTGACCGCACGGGAACGCGAGGTGCTCCAGCTGGTCGATGAGGGCGCCGCCAACCGCGAGATCGCGAACCGGCTGTTCATCAGCGAGGCCACCGTGAAGACGCACGTCGTGCACCTGCTCGAGAAGCTCGGCGCTCCCAGCCGCACGGCGGCCGCCGCCGAGGCCCGCCGCCGCGGGCTGATCTGACACATACGCAATACGGCATGAACCCGCTCCGTAGAATGTGCGTGGGCTGATCGCCCGGTAATCCCAGGGAGTGAACGTGGCCCTCATCGTGCAGAAGTACGGCGGCTCGTCCGTCGCCGACGCCGACAGCATCAAGCGCGTAGCCAAGCGCATCGTCGACACCCGTCGCGCCGGGCACGACGTCGTCGTCGCTGTCAGCGCCATGGGCGACACCACCGACGAGCTGCTGGATCTCGCGCACGAGGTCGCCCCCATCCCTGCTCCGCGCGAGCTCGACATGCTGCTCTCCAGCGGCGAGCGCATCTCGATGGCGCTGCTGGCCATGACGATCCACTCGATGGGCTTCGAGGCGCGGTCGTTCACCGGCAGCCAGGCCGGCATGATGACCGACTCGCACCACGGCAAGGCGCGCATCGTCGACGTCACCCCGGTGCGGGTGCGGGAAGCACTCGACGAGGGCGCGATCGTCATCGTCGCGGGCTTCCAGGGCATCAACCGCGACACCCTCGACATCACCACGCTCGGCCGCGGCGGTTCCGACACCACCGCCGTCGCACTGGCAGCCGCGCTGAACGCGGACGTCTGCGAGATCTACAGCGACGTGGACGGCATCTTCACCGCCGACCCGCGCGTCATCCCCCAGGCGCGCAAGCTCGATCACGTCTCCAGCGAGGAGATGCTCGAACTCGCCGCCAACGGCGCCAAGGTGCTGTACATCCGCGCCGTCGAGTACGCGCGCCGGCACGGCGTCCTGATCCACGCCCGTTCGACCTTCTCGACGGCCGAGGGCACCTACGTTCTGGGCGAGGGAATGAAGAACCCCCGCGAATCCGAGGGAGCAGCCATGGAAGAACCCATCGTCGCTGGCGTCGCCACCGACCTCAGCCAGGCCAAGATCACCGTTTCCGGCGTTCCGGACGTGCCGGGCAAGGCGGCGGAGATCTTCACCGTCGTGGCCAAGTCGGGTGCGAACGTCGACATGATCGTGCAGAACGTGTCGGCGGCATCCACCGGACGCACCGACATCTCGTTCACGCTCCCCAAGGCGGATGCCGCATCCGCGCTCAAGGCACTCGCCGCGGAGCGCGGCGGCATCGGCTTCGACTCGCTGCAGCATGACGACCAGATCGGCAAGCTGTCGGTCGTGGGCGCCGGCATGCGCACGCACTCGGGGGTCTCGGCGATCCTGTTCGAGGCGCTGTCGACGGCGGGCATCAACATCGAGATGATCTCCACGTCCGAGATCCGCATCTCCGTCGTGCTGCGCGCCGACGAGCTCGCCGACGCGGCCCGCGCCGTGCACACCGCCTACGGTCTCGACAGCGAGATCGAGGCCGTCGTGCACGCCGGCACGGGGCGCTGAAGCTCGACGTCACACCGGCGCCGTGCCACCCACGGCACGGTAGACTCACCGCAACCCTGACATCGGCGCCGGGCGAAGCATCCGCGACCCGGGGCTGAGCCTGGCGTAACAGTCTGAACGCCAAGGACCCCAGTCATGACCCGCATCTCCGATTCCGGATACTCCGTCGCCGTCGTCGGCGCCACCGGCCAGGTCGGCCGCGTGATGCGCGAGATCCTCGCCGAGCGCTCGTTCCCCATCCGCGAGCTGCGCCTGTTCGCCTCCGCCCGCTCCGCAGGCACGAGCATCGACTTCGGCGGCGTCGACGTGATCGTCGAGGACGTCGAGACGGCGGATGCCGCGGGCATCGACATCGCCCTGTTCTCGGCCGGCGCGACCGCCAGCCGCGCATACGCGCCGAAGTTCGCGGCATCCGGTGCGGTCGTCATCGACAACTCCAGCGCCTGGCGCAACGACCCCGAGGTTCCGCTGGTGGTCAGCGAGGTCAACCCGCACGCGATCGACGAGCGTCCGCGCGGCATCATCGCCAACCCGAACTGCACGACCATGGCGGCCATGCCGGTGCTGAAGGCGCTGCATGCAGAGGCAGGCCTCGAGCGCCTGATCGTCTCGACGTACCAGGCCGTGTCCGGATCGGGCATCGCCGGCGCCGAGGAGCTGCTCGGCCAGGTGCAGGGCGTCCTCGCACAGGGCGACACGCTGCGACTGGTGCACGACGGCTCGGCCGTCGACTTCCCGCAGCCGGAGAAGTACATCGCCCCGATCGCCTTCGACGTCATCCCGTTCGCAGGCAACCTGGTCGACGACGGCGACAATGAGACCGACGAGGAGAAGAAGCTCCGCAACGAGAGCCGCAAGATCCTCGAGCTGCCGGGCCTTCGCGTCGCGGGCACCTGCGTGCGCGTCCCCGTCTTCACCGGGCACTCGCTGTCGATCCACGCCGAGTTCGGCGCGGACATCACGCCCGACCGTGCCCGTGAGGTGCTGGCATCCGCTCCCGGCGTCACCCTCGAAGAGGTGCCGACGCCGCTGCAGGCTGCGGGCAAGGACGACAGCTTCGTGGGCCGGATCCGCGCCGACCAGTCCGCGCCAGAGGGCAAGGGGCTCGTGCTGTTCATCAGCAACGACAACCTGCGCAAGGGTGCGGCGCTGAACGCCGTGCAGATCGCCGAGCTGGTCGCCGAGCGCATCGGCGCACCCGTCGCCTGACGGCGTCCGCCGCGGCGAATATCGACGTCGGGATGGACGTGACGGCGAATCGCGCCCTGGTTCAGGCGAACTAGACTGGTGGGGTGACTGAATCCGTCGACGTCGTCCTGATCGGTGGTGGCATCATGAGTGCCACCCTGGGTACTCTGCTGCACGAGCTGCAGCCGGACTGGAAGATCGTTGCGTTCGAACGCCTGAGCGACGTCGCCGAAGAGAGCTCCAACGCGTGGAACAACGCCGGCACCGGCCACTCGGCACTGTGCGAGCTCAACTACACCCCCCGCGGTGAGGACCGCCTGCTCGACTCGAGCAAGGCGATCAACATCAACGAGCAGTTCCAGCTCAGCCGCGAGCTGTGGTCGTCGTGGGTTAAGCGCGGCATCCTCGACGGCCCCCAGACGTTCATCAACTCCACTCCGCACATGACCTTCGTGCGCGGCGAGAACGACGTGCAGTACCTGCGCGAGCGCTACGCCCTGCTCAAGGACGAGCCGCTGTTCGCCGGCATGGAGTACAGCGAGGACTCCCGCGTCATCAACCAGTGGGCGCCGCTGCTCATGCAGAAGCGCCGCAAGGGCGAGCCGTTCGCGGCCACCCGCAGCGTCGCCGGCACCGACGTCGACTTCGGCGCGCTCACCCGGCAGCTCTTCGACCACCTCCGCGAGAGCGGCGTGGACGTGCGCACGAACACCGAGGTGCGCAAGCTGAAGCGCGACAAGGACGGCAGCTGGCGCGTCAAGTACCGTCGCACGATCGGACGGGCTCCCGGCGACATCAAGGCGCGCTTCGTGTTCGTCGGCGCAGGCGGCTGGGCGCTCAAGCTGCTGCAGGGCTCGGGCATCCCCGAGATCCGCGGCTACGGATGCTTCCCGATCGGCGGTCAGTGGCTGAAGACCTCCGACCCGAAGATCGTCGCCCAGCACAAGGCCAAGGTCTACTCGCAGGCGCCCGTCGGCGCGCCGCCGATGTCGGTGCCGCACCTGGACACCCGCGTCGTCGACGGCGAGAGCAGCCTGCTGTTCGGCCCGTTCGCGACGTTCAGCCCGAAGTTCCTCAAGAACGGCGGGATGCTCGACATCGTCACCCAGGTGCGCCCGCACAACCTGGGCAGCATGCTCAAGGTCGCTTTCACGAACTTCGACCTCATCACCTACCTCGTCAGCGAACTGCTGAAGACGCCCAAGAAGAAGGTGGCCACGCTGCGGCAGTTCATGCCGACCGCCGCCGACGGCGACTGGGAGCTGCTGCAGGCCGGCCAGCGCGCGCAGGTGATGCGCGACGGCAAGCTGCAGTTCGGCACCGAGATCGTCGCGGCCGAGGACGGCTCGATCGCCGGTCTTCTGGGAGCCTCGCCGGGCGCGTCGACGGCGCCTCCGATCATGCTGCAGCTGCTCAAGCAGTGCTTCCCCTCGGAGTACGCGGGCTGGGAGCCCCGGCTGCGCGAGCTCGTCCCGACTCTGGGTGCGAAGCTGAACGACGATCGTGAGACCGCCGACATGGCGATGAGCGCGACGGCGGCGGCACTCGACCTGACGGCCTGACTCACGACCGTGGCGAAGCTCTACTTCCGCTACGGCGCGATGAACTCGGGCAAGTCGACGGCCCTGCTGCAGGCGGCCTACAACTACGAGGAGCGCGGCCAGCACGTGCTGCTCGCGAAGCCCGCGATCGACACCAAGGGTGCCTCGCAGATCGAGAGCAGACTCGGAGTCACCCGTGAGGTGGACTTCCTCATCGGCGCCGACGATGATGCCAGGGCGCTTTTCGCGTCCGAACGGGAGCGGATCCGGCAGCGGGACGCTGCGACGCTGTTGCCGCAACAGGTGGATGTCGCCTGCCTGCTTGTCGACGAGGCGCAGTTCCTCACCCCCGAGCAGATCGACGACTTGTTCCGCATCGCGGTGCTGGACGGCATCCCCGTGATGGCCTACGGCATCCGCAACGACTTCCTCACCCACGCCTTCCCCGGGTCGGCGCGGCTGCTCGCGATCGCGCACTCGCTGGAGGAGCTGAAGACGATCTGCCGCTGCGGGCGCAAAGCAGTGTTCAACGGCCGTCTGGTCGACGGGCGCTTCGTGTTCGACGGTGACCAGGTCGCCATCGACGGCGCCGCAGTGACGTACGAATCGCTGTGCGGCAACTGCTACCTCGACGAATCCGGCGGACGCCTGGCCTGACGGCGCCCGCCCCCGCCCGGCCGGTGAGGGGTCACAATCTGCGGCATTCGAGGCGCCGGACCCGACGTTTTCTGACCCCTCAAGAGGAGGCGGGCCGTCACCTCGTCATGAGGGGTCAGAAAACGTCGGGTTCGCGCGGCCACATCCCACGTTTTCTGACCCCTCACAGATGGGCGGGCAGCCGTTGCGTGGTCTGACCACAGGGGATAACCTGTGGTCAGACCATAGGAGGACGGATGGCGGAGCCGACTGCCGCGCGCGAGTCGCAGCGCGCATGGCGCGTCGTGCTGGAGCGCATCGAGCGCGACCTCATGGAGGGCCGACTCGGCCCGGGGGACAGGCTGCCCTCCGAGCGCGACCTCTCCGCCGACCTCGGCGTCGGGCGCTCCAGCGTGCGCGAGGCGCTGCGCGTGCTGGAGGTCATGGGTCTCATCCGAACTGCGACGGGCTCGGGGCCTCAGGCAGGCGCGATCGTCATCGCCACCCCCGCCGGGGGATTGCAGCAGCTGCTGCGCCTGCAGGTCGCCGCGCAGGGCTTTCCTGTCGCCGACGTCGTGCAGACCCGGCTCGTGCTCGAGGGAGCCGTTGCAGCCTCCCTCGCGACATCCGGTGCTCCCGACCTCGCCGACGCGCACGCCCTGCTGGATGCGATGGACGGCGCGGGACTGTCGGCGCCCGAGTTCCTCGCTCTCGACGCGCAGCTGCATCTCGCCCTCGCGGAGGCATCCGGCAACTCCGTCATCGCGGCGATGATGGCCGGACTGCGTACGGCGATCGAGTCGTACGTCCGCGAAGGTTCCGCGCGCATCGAGGACTGGGCTGCCATGGCCGAGCGTCTGCGCGCCGAGCACCGCGTCCTCGTCGCGACGATCGAGGAGGGCGACGCCGAGCGCGCCCGGGACCTCGTCGTCGCTCACATCACCGGCTACTACGTCGCGGCCGGGCTCGTGCCCGATCCCGCAGTCTGAAGGAGAACACCATGGTCCAGCGACAGCTGCCCAAGCCCGCCGAGCTCTTCGAGCTGATGCAGTTCAAGAAGCCCGAACTCGACGGTCGCAAGCGGCGCCTCGACGCGGCGCTCACCATCTACGATCTGCGAACGATCGCCAAGCGCCGCACCCCGAAGGCGGCGTTCGACTACACCGACGGCGCAGCCGAGGGCGAGCTGTCGCTCGCACGTGCACGCCAGGCCTTCGAGGACGTGGAGTTCCATCCCGGCATCCTCAAGCCCGCGCCGACCGTCGACACCAGCGTCGAGATCCTGGGCGGCCCCAGCGCGCTGCCGTTCGGCATCGCGCCCACCGGCTTCACCCGCCTGATGCAGACCGAGGGCGAGGTCGCCGGCGCCGGCGCGGCTGCAGCCGCAGGCATCCCGTTCACCCTCTCCACGCTCGGCACGACCTCGATCGAGGGAGTGAAGGCTGCGAACCCGCACGGTCGGAACTGGTTCCAGCTCTACGTCATGCGCGACCGTGAGATCTCGTACGAGCTCACCCGCCGCGCGGCCGCAGCCGGGTTCGACACCCTGCACTTCACGGTCGACACCCCGGTCGCCGGTGCCCGCCTGCGTGACAAGCGCAACGGGTTCAGCATTCCGCCGCAGCTGACGCTCGGCACGATCGTGAACGCGATCCCCCGGCCGTGGTGGTGGTACGACTTCCTCACCACTCCGAAGCTCGAGTTCGCCTCGCTCAGCACCACAGGAGGCACCGTCGGAGAGCTGCTGGATGCCGCGATGGATCCGACCATCAGCTACGCCGACCTCGACGTGATCCGCGACCTCTGGCCCGGCAAGATCGTCGTCAAGGGTGTGCAGAACGTCGAGGACTCCGTGCGGCTGAAGGATGCGGGTGTCGACGGCATCGTGCTCTCGAACCACGGCGGCCGCCAGCTCGACCGCGCGCCGATCCCGTTCCACCTGCTGCCGCAGGTGCGCAAGGCGGTGGGGGACGACTTCACGGTCATGATCGACACGGGCATCATGAACGGGGCCGACATCGTGGCATCCGTCGCGCTGGGTGCCGACTTCACGCTGATCGGACGGGCGTACCTCTACGGGCTGATGGCCGGAGGCCGCCAGGGCGTCGACCGGACGATCGCCATCCTGCGCACCGAGATCGAGCGCACGATGCGCCTGCTGGGCGTCTCGTCACTCGCGGAGCTCGAGCCCGCGCACGTGACGCAGCTGACCCGGATGGTGCCGCTCGGGGAGAGCATCCTCGTTCGTTGAGGCGCCCTTCGTCTCGCTTCGCTCGCTCAGGACCCGCGGGGCGGGACGCTCAACGGCTAGTCAGGGCAGTCAGCAGCTCGTCGAGTTTGTCGGCGGTGTCCTCCCAGCCGTCCACGGCGATGCAGGGCACGCCGATCGCGAGCACGGGGTAGTCGTTGCCGCCCTCGTCCAGACGGTCGCCGTAGAAGAGCATGTCGGTGAGCGGGATGCCGGTGAGCTCGGCGAGCTGTCGCATGCCGTAGGCCTTGTCGATGCCGGCGCGGGTGATGTCGATCGACGTGGACCCGCCGGAGCGCACCTCCAAGCCGGGCAGGCGAGCGGCGACCGCGTCACGAAGGGCGGCGCGCTTCGCGCCGTCCTGGTCCCAGGCGACCTTCGCCTCGCGCGGTGCGCGCTGCCCGAGCGCCGAGAAGGTGATCTGCGAACCGCGGTCCTCGAGGATGTCGCCCCAGGGATCAGGCGCCCAGAGGCCGAGACGCTCGGCTTCCTCGCGGAGCGCCTCCAGCGCGGCATCCCGCTCGTCGGACGTCAGGTCGTGCGCGTACAGCGGAGCGAAGTCCTTGCCGTCGTGGCGGAGATAACGGGTGCCGCAGGTGGGCAGCAGGTGCAGACGAGCGAGGTCCTCGGCCTCGGTTTCGCCGAGCTGTGCGATCACCTGACTGCGGAACTGCTCCTCGTTGCCGCCGGAGATGATGGCGACCTCGACGCGGTGCATGAGTGCACGCAGCAGATCGGCGATGCGAGGATCGATCGCGCCCTTCGAGGGGGCAAGCGTGTCGTCGAGGTCGAACGCGACAAGGCGGGGCGCAGTCATCCCTCCAGCTTAGACGAGCCGTGCTGCCGGGATCTGTGCAGGGCTCGTGCGGTGAGGGTGATGCCGGCCCCGACGGTCGCGCCGAGCGTGTTCAGCGCGAGGTCACTGAGTGTCGCCGAGCGATGCGAGAGAGCGAGGCCCTGAACGATCTCGATGACTGCTGAGAAGGCCGGGCCGGCCAGCAGCGCCAGGGGCCAGAGTCGGAGCGGGACGATCAGGGCCGCGAGCACGCCGACCGGGATGAAGACCAGCACATTCGCGATCTTCTCGAGCGCGGTGAAGCCCAGCCAGCTCCAGCCGAGGGTGTTCCGGCCGAGGTCCAGCACGTGATCGAGGAAGACGGGGAAGCGGTCCTGCAACGGCTGCGGGGAGATGGTCAGCACGAGCAGGATCACGAGGAACGGGATGCCGATGACGAGGGCTGTCGTGACGGATCGGCGGGGCATGTTCCGAAGGTATCGCGGGGAGCGGCGAAGGGGCTGGGACGGCGCTGCTGCTTCGCGGCATCGCCTGCGAGGCATGTCACGACGGGGTGCGTCCCCACGGCGCCCTCCACGCGCCGCTCGCAGGCGGGAATGTCGCGTTGTGCGGGGAAGCGGCGCGCGGAGCCTCCTGCGCCGCGGGGCCCCGCCTGTCACGCCGGCTCAGCACGCAAAAGGGACCAGCCTCCGGCTGGTCCCTTTTGCGTGCTGGTCGGGGTGACAGGATTTGAACCTGCGACCTCGTCGTCCCGAACGACGCGCGCTACCAAACTGCGCCACACCCCGTTTTTGCAACTGTTCGAGTCTACATGGAACCGGCGCTGTTACCGAATCGAGGGCGCCGCCACGAGCGTCAGCAGCGAGGCCTCCGGGCGGCAGGCGAAGCGCACCGGTGCGTAGATCGACGTGCCGCAGCCCGCGCTGACGTTCAGCGGCACTGAACGGCCGCCGTGCGACCACGTGCTCAAGCCTTTCGCCTGTTTCAGCGGGATGTCGCAGTTCGCGACGATCGTGCCGTATCCGGGCAGGCAGACCTGCCCGCCATGCGTGTGCCCCGCGATGAGCATGTCGGCGCCGAGATCGATGAACTCGTTGAGCACGCGCTGATACGGCGCGTGCGCGACCCCGAGCACGGGTGCGCCCGCGTCCCGGGGACCGAGAGCGGCGATCCGCTCGGGCAGGTCCGCCAGTCGGTCCCACCCGCGATGCGGGTCGTCGACGCCGAAGAAGTCGACGCTGCGACCCGCGACCGTGAGGCGCGCGGCGGTGTTGTTCAGGTCGGTCCAGCCCAGTTCCTCGGTGAAGTAGGCATCCATCGCCGCGGTGTCCAGGCTCGGCACCGCGGTGTGGTGCTTCGAGGGACCCATGAAGTACTTGAACGGATTGCGCGGCGCGGGAGCCTGCACGTCGTTCGAGCCGTGCACGAAGACGCCGGGGATGCCGGCCAGCGGCGCGAACGCGCGCCGGATGCCGGCCAGACCGTCGACATGACCGAGGTTGTCGCCGGTGTTCACAACCAGGTCGGGCTCGAGCGAAGCGAGCGATGCGAGCCACTGCTGCTTGCGCTGCTGCCAGGGCGCCATGTGCGCGTCGGACAGGTGCAGCACGCGGATCGGTGCGGATCCGGGGGAGAGCACCGGAACCGTTGCGGTGCGCACCGTGAACAGGTAGCGCTCGATCCCGATGCCCCAGGTGGCGGCCGCGACGCCGACGGCCCCCACCGCGCCGAGCGCGATGAGGGCCGGGTGGATGTCACGAGAGGTCAACGGCCGTTGCCGTTCTCACACTCCAGCTTGATCCGCTGGTCGGCTTGAGCGATCGTCCCGGCCGGCGGATCGGTCTCGGACACCTGCGAGCTGGGCTGGCACCTGCCGCCCCAGTCGATGTTCGAGAATCCGGCGCCGTTGAGTTGGATGATCGCCTCCGCAGCGGACTTCCCGGTCACGTCGGGTACCGGGATGCCGGTCACCGCCTG
Organism: Microbacterium bovistercoris; assembly: GCF_003387575.1. GTDB lineage: Bacteria > Actinomycetota > Actinomycetes > Actinomycetales > Microbacteriaceae > Microbacterium > Microbacterium bovistercoris. The sequence continues at coordinate 132,969 of NZ_QUAB01000039.1, forward strand.
CTTACCGGTGCTCGGCGAGATCGTCACGGTCGTGCCGGCCGCGACCTGCCCCGCTCCCGGGGCCTGAGCGGCCACGATGCCTGCGGGCTGGTTGCTGTCCACGGCCGGTCCCACGCTCACCTGGAACCCGGCGTCCTCCAGCGTCTTCGTCGCGGCGTCGACGGTCATGCCGACCACGTTCGGCAGGTCCTTGACCACCTTGCGGGTGAGGTTCTTGTCCGGGCTCGGGAACGCGTCCCCGCCGTAGATGTCGTTCGCGGCGCCCTGGATCGCCTTCGCCATCGGGTAACGGATGTTGTTCAGCTGGATGCCCTTGTACGACTTCCTGCTCAGCCGCTCGTCACCGGTGACGTTTCCGACCCAGACCGCGGTCGCCACGCGCGTGCTCGACTCGACGAGCATGGTGTGCGCCTTCTCGGCGGTACCGGTCTTGCCGATCAGCTGGACGCCGTTGCGGGGGTTGGCGCGGCCACCCGTGCCGCCGTCCATCACACCACGCAGGGCGTGGGCGGCGGTCGCCGCGACCTCGGGCGAGATCACCTGCGTGCAGGACTGCTTCGGCGGAGCGATCTCCTTGCCGTCCTGGCCGATGACCTTGTCGATCACGCGGGGCTCGCAGTACTTGCCCTTGTTGGCGACGGTCGCGTACGCGCCGGCGATCTGGAGCGGTGCGATGTTCTTCGAACCGAGCACCGAGGGGAACGGGTCGTTCGCACCGGGGTTGTACTTGTTGTCCTGCACGGTGACGTCGTGCATGCTGCCGAGGTGCACGCCCATCCGCTTCGCCACCTCGTTGATGTCGCACAGGTTCAGCTGCTTCGCCATCGCGAGGAATCCGGAGTTCAGCGACGCTGCGGTGAACCGCATCACACTGCCGGTGTAGCCGCGGTTGCCGCCGGAGTTTCCGATGGCCCTGTCGGACTGGCGGGGCAGTGTGTAATTGCCGCCACAGCCATCGCGCTTGTACGTTCCGAAGACGGCGCCGGTGGTGCCGTCGAGCACCTCGTTGACGGAGTGGCCCTTCTCGAGCCAGTCGATCAGCGTGAAGAGCTTGTAGGTCGAACCGACCTGGAAGCCGATACCGCCGCCGTGCTTGCTGTCGGCGGCGAACACCTGGGAGGACTGGCCCTTGGCCAGGGAGGCATCCGCCGACTCGCTGAAGGAGGTGTTCTGCGCCATCGCGAGGACGCGCCCGGTGGTGGCCTCGACGGACACGCCGGCGCCGCCGAGGGCGATGCCGGCCATCGTCGCGGGCACGCGGTCGTGCACAGCCTTGATGGCGGGACCCTGCAGGCGCATGTCCAGCGTCGTGTACACCGACATTCCGCCGCGCTTCAGGTTCGCTTCGCGCTCTTCCTTCGTGGCGCCGAACGCGGGGTCGCTCTTGAGCACGCTCTGCACGTACTTGCAGAAGTAGGCGTTGTCGCCGGCGGTCGAGCAGCCCTGCGAGGTGTTCGACAGCTGGGGCGTGACCGGCGTGGCCTTGGCCTCGTCGTACTGCGCCTTCGTGATCTGGCCGTTCCTGTACATCTGGCCGAGCACGTAGTCACGACGGTCCTTCGTCGTCGCGTAGCCGTCGGCCTCGCTGTTCTGCCCGACCTCCTGGCCGTCGACCGTCTTGGTCCAGGTTCCGCCCGGCCGGTCGATGCGCAGCAGGTTGGGCTCCTGCACCATGCCGGCGAGGGTCGCGGCCTGAACCAGGGTGACCTTCGACGCGGAGGTGCTGAAGTAGCGCTGCGCTGCGGCCTCGATGCCGTAGGTGGTGCCGCCGAAGTTCGACACGTTCAGGTACCCGAGCAGGATGTCGTTCTTCGAGTAGTCCTTCTCGACCTGGAGGGCGTAGCGCATCTCCTGCAGCTTGCGCTGGATGCCCGCGGAGCCCTTCGCCTGCGCCGCATCCATGAAGCACTGCTGCATCTTGTCTTCGTAGTGATCGTCCTCGGGCGGGACATCCTGCTCGCACTGCTGGATGAGCACGTTCTTCACGTACTGCTGGGTGATCGTCGACGCACCGCGCGACGAGGTGTCGGTGACGTTCTCGACCGCCGCCTTCACCGTCTGCAGCAGGTTCACGCCGCCATGGGAATAGAAGTTCTTGTCCTCGCTGGACAGCACCGCGTCGACCAGGGTCGGCGAGAGCTGGCTGAACGTGATCGGAGTGCGGTTCTGCTCGTAGAACGTGGCGAGCTTGAACGGCTTGCCGTTCGTGTCGTTCGCGTAGATGGTCGTCGGAGCCATCGGCTCGGACGGCTTCAGGTAGCTCGGCAGCTCGTCGAAAAGGGTCAGCGCCTGCGAGCCGGTGTACCCGGCCATGGCGATCGCAGGGGTGACCGTCGCGGTGACCAGGAGCCCGGCGACCGCGCTCAGGCCCACCAGGCCGAGCAGTCCTCCGAGCACACCCTTCACCGTGCGTTTCGTTTGGGGCATACGCTTGATGGTAGGGGAGTTCCCTGAACGAAAGCCCGAACGCCAGGCCCTTCTCGGCCTGCTGACGCACAGGAGTGCCATGACCACGTGGGAGTATCTGACCACCCCGCTGCTGATCCACAACACGGCGGCGATCCTCAACAACTGGGGCAAGCAGGGCTGGGAACTCGTGCAGGTCGTCACCGGCCCCGAGGGCGGACTCGTCGCCTACTTCAAGCGCCCCGTCCAGGAGTCTGGCGCGCAGAACGCCGGCCTCGCCGCTGCGGCCGAGGCCGCCCGCCAGTTCGAAGGGAACTGATCCGATGAGCACGACCGCACGTCTGGCCGAGCTCGGCATCGAGCTGCCCGCCGTCGCCGCACCCGTCGCCGCCTATGTGCCCGCCACCGTGCACGGGGACGTCGTCTACACCTCCGGTCAGCTGCCGTTCGAGAGCGGTGCGCTGCCCGCCACCGGCAAGGTCGGCGCCGGCGTCGAGGCGGAGGACGCCAAGGGCTATGCGCGCATCTGCGCGCTGAACGCTCTCGCCGCCGCCGCGGATGCCGCAGGCGGCGTCGACCGGATCGTCGGCGTGCTCCGGCTCGGCGCCTTCGTGGCATCCGACCCGTCCTTCACCGGTCAGCCCGCCGTCGCGAACGGAGCCAGCGAGGTGCTCGGCGAGATCTTCGGCGACGCGGGCAAGCACGTCCGCGCCGCCGTGGGCGTGCCAGTGCTGCCGCTGGACTCCCCGGTCGAGGTCGAGGTCGCGTTCCTGCTCGGCTGAATCTGCGCCGTAGACGCTTCGACAGGCTCAGCGACCCAGTGCTCGGTCCCTGAGCCTGTCGAAGGGTCGTCTTACTTGACCTGCGCCGAGATGATGCTCATCACCGCGGTGTCGGCGAGGGTCGTCGTGTCGCCGACCTCACGGCCTTCGGCGACATCGCGCAGCAGGCGGCGCATGATCTTGCCGGACCGGGTCTTCGGCAGCTCGCCCACGATGTAGACATCGCGCGGGCGGGCGATCGGACCGATCTGCTCACCGACCCAGGTGCGCAGCTGGGTCGCCAGCCCCTCAGGGGTGTGCTCGGCAAGGAAGCTCTCCTTGAGGATGACGAACGCCACGACAGCCTGACCGGTGGTCTCGTCGGACGCGCCGACGACCGCGGCCTCGGCGGTCGCCTCGTGCGCGACCAGCGACGACTCGATCTCGGCCGTGGAGAGACGGTGGCCCGAGACGTTCATCACGTCGTCGACGCGGCCCAGCAGCCACAGGTCGCCGTCCTCGTCGAGTCGGGCGCCGTCGCCGGCGAAGTAGAAGCCCTGCTCCTCGAACTTCTCCCAGTAGGTCTCCTTGAACCGCTCGGGGTCGCCCCACACTCCGCGCAGCATCGCGGGCCAGGGCTTCGTGATCGCGAGCAGCCCGCCGTTGCCGGACTCGACCTCGTTGCCCTGCTCGTCGACCACGTCGATCGAGATGCCGGGCAGCGGCACCTGGGCGGAGCCCGGCTTCGCGGCGGTGATGCCGGGCAGCGGCGAGACCATGATCCCGCCGGTCTCGGTCTGCCACCACGTGTCGACGATCGGGGCCTGCCCGCCGCCGATGACCTCGCGGTACCACATCCACGCCTCGGGGTTGATGGGCTCGCCCACCGAGCCGAGCAGGCGCAGGGTGGACAGATCGAACTGGTTCGGTACCTGGCGGCCGATCTTCATGAACGAGCGGATCGCGGTGGGGGCGGTGTACAGGATGGTGACGCCGTACTTCTGGATCAGCTCCCACCAGCGGCCGGGGTGCGGCGCATCCGGCGTGCCCTCGTACATCAGCTGCGTCGCGCCGTTGGCGAGCGGGCCGTAAGTGACGTAGGAGTGTCCGGTGATCCAGCCGATGTCGGCCGTGCACCAGTAGACGTCGGTCTCGGGGTGCAGGTCGAAGACGTACTTGTGGGTGTACGCGGCCTGCGTCAGATAGCCACCCGAGGTGTGCAGGATGCCCTTCGGCTTGCCCGTCGTACCCGAGGTGTAGAGGATGAACAGCGGGTTCTCGGATCCGAACGCCTGCGCCTCGTGCTCGGCGGATGCCGCGGGCACGACATCGTGCCACCAGATGTCGCGGCCCTCGGTCCACTCCACGTCGTTGCCGCCGCGCTTCACGACGAGCACATGCTCGACGGTCTGCTGCTCGCCTTCACCGTTGCGGTCGGCCAGCGACTGGTCGACGGCGGGCTTGAGCGCCGACACCCTGCCCTTGCGGTAGCCGCCGTCGGCGGTGATGACCACCTTCGCACCGGCGTCGTCGATGCGCGATCGCAGGCTGTCGGCGCTGAAGCCGCCGAAGACGACGGAGTGGATCGCGCCGAGGCGGGCGACCGCGAGCATCGAGATCACGGCCTCCGGGATCATCGGGAGGTAGATTGCGACGCGGTCGCCCTGGCCGACGCCGAGGTCCGCCAGGACGTTCGCGGTGCGCTTGACCTCATCGGTGAGCTCGGCATAGGTGATGCTGCGGGAGTCTCCCGGCTCGCCCTCCCAGTGGATGGCGACGCGGTCGCCGATGCCGGCCTCGACGTGCCGGTCCAGGCAGTTGTAGGCGACGTTCAGCTCACCGTCGCCGAACCACTTCGCGAACGGCGGGTTCGTCCAGTCCAGCACCTCGGTGAAGGGCTTGTGCCAGTGCAGCAGTTCGCGCGACTGGTCGGCCCAGAATCCCTCGCGGTCGGCGGCCGCACGCTCGTAGAGAGCGGGGTCGTCGATGGACTGTGCGACGAACTCGGGCGAGGGCGGGAACTGCCGAGACTCGTTGAGAAGATGATCGATCTGGCTGCTCATGGCGCTCGCTCCTTTGCGCGGATGGTGGGGTCGTGCAGGGACACGACCGTGACACGGCGAATCTATCCTCGGCACCCGACACGGCCTACTGCCGAAAGTCGGTATTGCGCCCGGGTTTTGTGAGGGCACCTACCTTGCGTACACTCTTGCTCAGCCGAAATCGTATTCCGGCTTCAGCGCGCCCGATACCCCCGATTCAGCGGCGCGCTCTGGGCGGCATCTCATTCCCCCCGTGAGATGCCGCCCTCCATTTTGGGAGCGCTCCCGCATATCCGCGGCAGAAGCCCTCCACAGTCGAGCCTCGCCGCCTCTTCTGCACAGGACGCGGGTTTGAGTCGTTGGAGCGTCCGCCGGCGCTTCTAACGTCGTCGGCATGACCGATCCGTTCGTGCTCCGCCCCCGCCGTGCAGCGGCGGCATCCGGCGCTCCGGCCTCGCCGTTGCAGGTCGATCCGGCCTTCGGCGCACTCGCCGAGCACTGCGCGGACGAGCGGGTCACCGACATCTTCGTCAACGGCGCGAGCGGACTCTTCGTCGACCGAGGGCACGGCGCCGAGCGGGTTCCCGAATGGCGGGCATCCGAGCGCGAGGTGCGCGACCTCGCTGTGGCGCTGGTGGGCCTCGGCGGCAGGCACCTCGACGACAGGGCGCCCTGCGTCGATGTGCGCCTCGACTCCGGCATCCGGGTGCACGCGGTGCTGGCGCCGGTGTCGACGTCGGGAACCGCGCTCTCGATCCGCGTGCCGCGGGTGCGCGCCGCCGACCTCGGCGCGCTGGCCGCGCTCGGCGCCTTCGACGCCGCACAGCACGCGTGGCTGCGCACCCTCGTCGCGGAGCGTGCCAACGTGCTCATCACCGGCGGGACCGGAACGGGGAAGACGACCCTCCTCTCCGCGATGCTGGCCGCGGTGCCGGAGGCCGAGCGCATCGTCACCATCGAGGACGTCGCGGAGCTGCGTCCTCCGCATCCGCACCACGTCGCGCTCGAGGCCAGGCAGGCGAATCTCGAGGGCGCCGGCCGGATCACGCTCGCGATGCTCGTGCGCGAGTCGTTGCGGATGCGGCCGGACCGGCTCGTCGTGGGGGAGTGCCGCGGCGAAGAGGTGCGCGATCTGCTCACGGCGTTGAACACCGGGCACGACGGTGGCGCAGGCACGCTGCATGCCAGCGGACTCGCCGACGTGCCTGCCCGGCTGGAGGCGCTCGGCGCGCTGGCCGGGATGGATGCGCCGGCGCTGGCGCGCCAGGTCGTGAGTGCCTTCACCGTCGTGGTGCATCTCGCCCGCCGCCCCGACGGCACCAGGCGGGTCGTGCAGACGGGCCGCTTCATGCTCGACGGCGAGCGACTCGGCATCGATGAGGTGCAGCCGTGGTGAGGTCTTCGCGGCGTCGCGGCACGGAGGATGCCGGAGTCGAGGCCGCACAGGCGGCCGCGGCCGTGCGCACGCTCGCCGTGCTGCTGCAGGCGGGCGCCCGGCCGATGACGGCGTGGCGCCATCTCGCCGAGTCCGGCGACGGCCACGCCGAGCGGGTGATCGCGCGCTGCGACGAGGGCGGCGAGCTCGTCACGGAGATCGCCGCGGAGGGCGGGGCGTGGGCGGATGTCGCCGCCGCCTGGGAGATCGCGACGACCGTCGGTGCCCCGCTCGCGGAGGTGCTCCGGTCCCTCTCCGAGTCCCTGCAGGATGCGGCCACGGCGGCCGACGACGTGCGGATCGCGCTTGCCGAGCCGACCGGCACCGCCCGGCTGCTGCTGTGGCTGCCGTTCGCCGGACTGCTTCTCGGGCTCGCGCTCGGCTTCGACACGATCGGAGTGCTGATGACGAACCCGTTCGGCGCGGGATGCGTGATCGCAGGTGTGCTCCTCGTGCTCGCTGCGCGAGGGTGGACGGCGGCGCTCGTGCGGCGCGCTCAGCCGTCCGCCGGCACACCGGGGATGCACGCCGAACTGATGTCCGTCGCTCTCGCCGGCGGCGCGGCGATCCCGCGGGCGCTGCAGTTGGTGGAACGCAGCCCCGCGTCGCTCGGCGACGACGCCGACCGCACCGCTTCCGTGCTCGAGCTTTCGCGCTCCGCCGGAGTACCCGCCGGCGAGCTCCTGCGGGCGTCCGCCGCGCAGCAGCGCCAGGAGGCCAGGGTGCAGGGGCGGCTGCGCGCCGCGCGGCTCTCGTCCCGGCTGCTCCTCCCACTGGGTGCGTGCACCCTGCCGGCGTTCCTGCTGCTCGGCGTCGCCCCGCTCATGCTCAGCGTGCTCACCTCGACGCCGCTGCCGATCTGAACGTCCGGGCGCAACGGGCGTCCGCCGAGAGGAAGAAGAAGGAAATGACCGAGAACCCGATCCCCGATCTGACCAGGGGCAGAGCCGCGTCGCTGTTCACCGACGAGTCCGGCGCGGCGACCGCGGAGTACGCGATCACCACGATGGCGGCTGTGGCCTTCGCCGGATTGCTCGTCGTCATCATGCGCTCGGACGAGGTGCGCGGGATCCTCACCGATCTCGTGCGTCGGGCACTCACGGTGTCGTGATGCGATCGCGCGGGCGGCGGATGCCGGACGAGCACGGCTCTGTCGCGGCGGAACTCGCCGTGGCCGTTCCCGCCGTGCTCCTGGTGCTGATGCTGGGCGTCGGCGCACTCTCAGCCGCCGCCCGCCAGGTCGCCCTGCAGGATGCCACAGCCGACGCTGCACGGCTGCTCGGCCGCGGGGAGAGCGAAGGCCGGGCGTTCGGCGCTGTCAGCGGCGCCGTCGACGGTGCCGCCGCGGCATCCGAGCAGCGCGGGGACCTGATCTGCGTCACGGCGACCGCGGCCCTCGCGATCGGACGGGTCGTCTCGGTGCCGCTGCGGGCGTCGAGCTGCGCGCTGAGCGGCGGGCTCTGAGGGGAGGAAACCCATGGCTGGAACAGCTTTCGCGACCGGAGTGCTCGCCGTCACGGCGACGCTCGCTCTCGGCCTGGCCGCAGTGGGCGGAGCATCCGTCACCGCACAGCGGGTGGCGAGCGCGGCGGACGCCGCCGCGCTTGCCGCCGCCGACACGGCATCCGGCGCGGTGCCCTCCGCCGACGATCCCTGCGTCGTCGCCGAACGGGTGGCTGCGGCCTCCGGCGCATCCGTCACGGAATGCTCCGTCGAGGGGCTGGTGGCGACCGTGCAGGTCCAGGCGGCGTACGCTGGTCTCGCCGCCGTCTCCCGGGCCCGAGCAGGGCCACCCGACGGGACGTGACTGCGGAACTCCCCTCATCGACGCTGTGTTCACGACACGAACGCGGTGTGTATGGTGTGCTTCGAAGAAAGGACGCACCCTTGGCTGAAGGCAAGAAGCTCGTCATCGTCGAGTCTCCGACGAAGATGCGGTCTATTCAGGGGTACCTCGGCGACGGCTACGAGGTGCTCAGCTCGGTGGGTCACATCCGCGACCTCGCCGACAAGAAGGACATCCCCGCTGCCGACAAGCAGGCGTACGGCAAGTACTCGATCGATGTCGAGCACGGCTTCGACCCGTACTACGTCGTCTCGGATCGCAAGACGAAGACCGTCGCCGAGCTCAAGCGCGCGCTGAAGTCCGCCGACGAGCTCCTGCTCGCCACTGATGAGGACCGCGAGGGCGAGGCCATCGCGTGGCACCTTCTCGAGACGCTCAAGCCCAAGGTGCCCGTCAAGCGGATGGTCTTCCACGAGATCACCAAGGACGCCATCCAGGAGGCCGTCGGCAAGACGCGCGAGCTCGATCTCGCGCTCGTCGACGCGCAGGAGACCCGACGCATCCTCGACCGCCTCTACGGCTGGGACGTGTCTCCGGTGCTCTGGTACAAGGTCAAGACGGGCCTGTCCGCCGGCCGCGTGCAGTCCGCCGCCACCCGCATGATCGTCGACCGGGAGCGTGAGCGCATGGCGTTCACTTCGGCCGAGTACTGGGATGTCGAGTCGACCGCATTCGTTTCGGTCCCTGAGCGAGCGCAGCGAGACGAAGGGTTCCGCGTGCGCCTGGTGCGCGTCGACGGCGGCCAGCTCGCCCGCGGCACCGACTTCGACGACGCCGGAAAGCTGAAGAAGGCCGTCGTCGTCCTCAGCGAGAAGCAGGCGGCCGAGATCGCCGCCGCCGTGGATGCCGCGGCGCGCGCGACCGTCACCAAGGTCGAGGCCAAGCCCGGCACCCGCAGCCCCTACGCCCCGTTCACCACCTCCACCATGCAGCAGGAGGCCGGACGCAAGCTCTCGATGAGCGCGAAGCAGGCGATGAGCACCGCCCAGCGCCTGTACGAGAAGGGCTACATCACTTACATGCGCACCGACTCGACGGCGCTGAGCACGCAGGCCGTCCAGGCCGCGCGCAACCAGGCCGTCGCGCTCTACGGCGACGCCGCCGTGCCGCTCAAGCCGCGCGTGTACAAGTCCAAGAGCAAGAATGCGCAGGAGGCGCACGAGGCCATCCGTCCGTCGGGTGAGACCTTCCGCACTCCGGCTTCCGTCTCCTCGCAGCTGGACCGCGACGAGCAGCGCCTGTACGACCTGATCTGGAAGCGCACCGTCGCCAGCCAGATGTCCGACGCGAAGTACGAGACCACCACGGTCACGCTCGCGGCGGATGCTGCAGGCAAGCGCGTCGAGTTCACCGCCTCCGGCACGGTCTACACCTTCAAGGGCTTCCTGGAGGCCTATGAGGAGGGACGCGACGAGAAGCGCAACTCCCAGGACGCCGCGGAGAACCAGTCGCTGCCGGCCGTCGCCGTCGGCGACGAGCTCGGCATGGCCGAGTCCGAGGCCAAGGGGCACCGCACCAGCCCCAAGCCTCGCTACACCGAGGCATCCCTCGTCAAGGCCCTCGAGGAGCACGGCATCGGCCGCCCCTCGACGTTCGCCAGCATCATCGGCACCGTCATTGACCGCGGCTACGCGACCAAGCGCGGGCAGGCGCTCGTGCCCACCTGGATGGCGTTCAGCGTGGTGCGGCTGCTCGAGCAGCACTTCGCCGAGCTGATCGACTACGACTTCACGGCCGCGCTGGAGGACGACCTCGACGCGATCGCCCGCGGCGAGCAGAAGCGGGCCGAGTGGCTGAACTCGTTCTACTTCGGTTCGAACGAGCATGTCGGTCTGCGCCAGATCGTCGACAACCTCGGAGAGATCGACGCCCGCGCGCTGAACTCCACGCCGATCGCCGAGAATGTGACGCTGCGGTTCGGCAAGTACGGTCCCTATCTCGAGGTCGTCGACCCGGCGAACCCCGAGGCGAAGCCGCGCATCGTGAACGTGCCGGAGGACCTGGCACCCGACGAGCTCACCGCAGCCAAGGCGCAGGAGCTCGTCGATGCCCCGGTCGCCGGCGATCGTGTGCTGGGCGAGAACCCCGAGAACGGCAAGATCATCGTCGTCAAGGACGGCCGGTTCGGTCCCTATGTGCAGGAGAACGATCCTGTCGCCGAGGATGCCGCCGTCGACGAGACCACCGGCGAAGTCGTCGACGACGCGAAGCCGAAGAAGAAGGCCAAGAAGGAGGCTGCGCCGAAGCCGCGCACCGGGTCGCTGTTCCGCTCGATGGCCGTCGACACGATCGACCTCGACACCGCGCTGAAGCTGCTGAGCCTGCCCCGGGTGGTCGGCGCCGATCCCGAGTCCGGTGAGGAGATCACCGCGCAGAACGGCCGGTACGGCCCGTACCTGAAGAAGGGCGCCGACTCCCGGTCCCTCGAGAACGAGCAGCAGATCTTCGACATCACCCTCGACGAGGCACTGGCGATCTACGCGCAGCCGAAGTACGGCGCTGGTTCGCGCCGGGCGTCCAGTGCGATCGCCGAGTTCGAGGCCGACCCGGTCAGCGGCAAGCCGATCCGCATCCGCGACGGCCGGTTCGGCCCGTACGTCACCGATGGCGAGACGAACGTGACGATCCCGCGCGGTCAGCAGCCGAGCGACATCACCTTCGAGGTCGCCGTGCAGATGCTCGCCGACAAGCGCGCCAAGGGGCCGGCTCCGAAGCGCGGCGCGAAGAAGGCTCCTGCGAAGAAAGCGCCCGCCAAGAAGCCTGCGGCCAAGAAAGCTCCCGCGAAGTCAGAGGCTGAGAAGGCCGCAGCCCGCTCGGCGGCGGCGAAGAAGGCTGCGGCGACGCGTGCGGCCAACGCGGCGAAGAAGAACTCGTGACCTCAGGGCTATGGATCACGTTCGAGGGCGGTGACGGCTCGGGGAAGACCACGCAGTCCGAGCTGCTCTCGACCTGGCTCGGCTCGGGCGGGCGCAGCGTGCGGCATACCCGTGAACCGGGAGGTTCCGAGGTAGGTCGGTTGATTCGCGACATCGTGCTGCATCACCGCGGCGACATCGCCCCACGGGCTGAAGCGCTGCTGTACGCGGCCGACCGTGCGCACCACGTGGCGACGGTCGTCCGGCCGGCGCTGGCACGTGGTGAGGTCGTCATCCAGGACCGGTACCTCGACTCGTCCGTCGCGTACCAGGGAGCGGGCCGCGTTCTCGACGGCGCCGAGGTGCGCGACCTGTCGCTGTGGGCGACCGAGGGAGCGCTGCCCGATCTGACGGTGCTGCTCGACCTCGATCCCGCGGCGGCCCGCCTGCGCCTTGACGCCGACGACAAGCCCTTCGACCGCCTGGAGACCGAGAAGGAGGAGTTCCACACCCGCGTGCGCGAGGCGTATCTCGCACTGGCGGATGCGGAGCCCGAGCGCTTCCTCGTCGTCGACGCGGCGCTTCCCGCGCACGAGATCGCCGCCCAGATCCGCGACCGCGTGGAGCCCCTGCTCTGACAGCCGGGCGCCGCTGCTCTCGGTTCGCGCTGCAGTTCTCGGCTTCCGATCTGGGTAGCGCTACTGTTCCGTGCTCGCGCGGCGCGTATTTGCGTGGCGCGAGCGGGATTGTGTAGCGCGAGGGGGCTTGCCCGTCGGGGGCGGCGGGAACCTGTGCGGGGCGGGAACCTGTGCGGGGCGGGAACCTGTGCGGGGTGCCCGTCTGCTCGCGCTGCAGTTCTCGGTTCGCGCTGCAGTTCTTGGCTTCCCATCTGGGTCGCGCTACTGTTCGGTGCTCGCGCGGCGCGTATTCGCGTAGCGCGAGCGGGATTGTGTAGCGCGAGCGTACTCGGGCCGCTCTGACGGGCGGGCGTCGTACCCTCCGATTAGGCTGGAGCCCATGACCTCCACGACGCTCGCCCCGTTCCCGTGGACGGACGTCTGGGGGCAGGATGCCGCCGTCGAGACGCTGCGTCAGGCCGCATCCGATCCTGCCGCGCTCTCGCATGCCTGGCTGCTCACCGGACCGCCCGGATCCGGGCGCTCCACCCTCGCGTACGCCTTCGCCGCCGCGCTCATCGCGGACGGCCCCGACGACGAGAACACGATGCGCCAGGTGCTCGCCGGCACGCATCCCGACGTCACCGTGCTGCGCACCGAGAAGGTGCTCATCACGATCAAGGAGGCGCGCGAGCTCGTCGCCCGCTCGTACTTCGCGCCGTCCGCCGGGCGCTATCGCGTGATCGTCGTCGAGGACGCCGATCGCATGGTCGAACGCACCTCGAACGTGCTGCTGAAGGCGCTCGAAGAGCCGCCGGAGCAGACGGTCTGGGTGCTCTGTGCGCCCAGCGAGGCCGACCTGCTGCCCACCATCCGCTCCCGCGTACGGGCGCTGCGCCTGCGCGAACCGGATGCGGCCGACGTCGCACGCCTGATCACCGAGCGCACCGGCGTGGACGAGCTCATCGCCGAGCAGGCGGCCCGCCACGCCCAACGGCACATCGGCATGGCGCAGCGCCTCGCCACCGACGAGGCGGCACGACGCCGCCGCGACGAGACGCTGCGGGCGGTGCTCGGCGTGCGCGGTGTGCGCGACGCGGTCGATGTCGCCGGCCGTGTCATCCAGGCCGCCACCGACGACGCCAAGGCGCTCACGGCCGAGCGGGATGCTGCAGAGCGCGCCGCGCTGCTGCGCACCGTCGGCATCGCCGAGGGGCAGGCCGTGCCGCCTGCGCTGCGCACCCAGATCTCCGCTCTCGAGGACGACCAGAAGAAGCGGGCCACGCGCAGCCTGCGCGACGGTATCGACCGGGTGCTCACCGATCTGCAGTCGATGTTCCGCGACGTCATCATGCTGCAGTACGGACGCGGCGACGACCTCATCAATCGCGAACTCGAGGGCGAGCTGCGCGCCGTCGCCGAGTCGTGGCCGATCGAGCGCACGCTGATCGTGCTCGACCACCTGGCCGACACCCGCGAGTCGCTGGAGCGCAACGTCGCCCCGCTGCTCGCACTGGAGAGCCTTCTCGTGACAGTCGCGAGTGGAAGGACACCGTGAACAACCGAACGACCTCCCGGCTGCGCCGGATCGCCGCCGTCGTGGCCGGCACCGCCGCCGCGGCACTCATGCTGAGCGGATGCCTGTACTCGATGATCCCCGAGGAGTCCGCCCCGGCGGCCTCGAAGGCGCCCGACACCTCCGGCGTCTCCGAGGACCTGCTGCCGTTCTACGGACAGGAGATCGACTGGAGCGACTGCGGCCCGTCGTTCGACTGCGCCGACATCACGGCACCGCTGGACTGGGAGAACCCGGGCGCCGGAGAGATCGAGCTCGCGGTCGTGCGGCACCGCGCCGGCGGCACCGCGAAGGGTTCGCTGCTGCTGAACCCCGGCGGGCCCGGCGCGAGCGGCAAGGGCTTCGTGCGGGACAGCCTGGACTACGCCGTGGGTCCCGACCTCATCGAGTCCTTCGATGTGATCGGTTTCGATCCGCGCGGAGTGGGCGAGTCGACGGCGGTGACCTGCTACGACGCCGAGCAGATGGACCAGTACCTGTACGGCATCCCGAAGTCGCCCCGAAACACACCGGCGTGGGAGGCGGAGCTGGACGTGCGCAACAAGAAGTTCGGTGCCGCCTGCGATGAGAACTCGGGCGGCATCCTGCCGTTCGTCACGACCGTCAACTCGGCCCGCGACATGGACCTGCTCCGGGCTGTGCTGGGCGACACCGAGCTCAACTACCTGGGCTACTCCTACGGCACGTTCCTCGGCGCCACCTACGCGAAGCTCTACCCGGAACGGGCCACGCACCTCGTGCTGGACGGCGCCATCGACCCGTCGGTGCCGGGCCTCGAGGTCGGCACCACCCAGGCGCTCGGATTCGAATCGGCGCTCACCGCCTACCTCGAGGACTGCGTCTCCGGCAGCGAGTGCCCGTTCAACGGCACCGTCGACGAAGCACGAGCCGACCTCTCGGCCTTGCTGGCCGCCGTCGACCGCAACCCGCTGAAGGGCGGCGACGGACGTCTCATGGGCGCCGACACCATGCTCACCGGCATCATCCAGGCGCTCTACTCCCAGGACTACTGGGAGTTTCTCAGCCAGGCGCTCAGCGGTGCGCTGCAGGGCGACCCCACGCAGCTGTTCTTCCTCGCCGACGCATACAACGGTCGACTCGAAGACGGTACGTACGAGGACAACCAGACCGAGGCGTTCAACGCCTACAACTGCATGGACTACCCGGTCGAGACAGACCCCGCCGCAGAGGCGGCCGCGCGCTTGAAGATCGAGAAGGGCGCACCGACCTTCGCGCCCTACTGGAACGCCCCCGACCCCTGCCTGCAGTGGCCCTACCCGGCTACCGGAGCGCGAGAGAAGATCGCTGCGCCGGGCTCGGGACCGATCCTCGTGGTCGGGACGACCAACGACCCTGCGACGCCCTACGAGTGGTCGGTGTCGCTCGCCGACCAGCTCGAGCACGGCGTGCTGATCACCCGAGTGGGCGAGGGGCACACCGGCTACAACAAGGGGAATTCCTGCGTCGACGACGCGGTGGAGTCGTTCCTCCTCGATGACACGGTGCCCGAGGACGGACTGCGCTGCGGCTGATTTCGCAGTGACGCCGCGGGCAGGGTAAGATCGTTGATCGTGCCGCGGTTCGCGGCGCAGGCCACCTTAGCTCAGGGGTAGAGCAGTTCCCTCGTAAAGAACAGGTCGTCAGTTCAAATCTGACAGGTGGCTCAGCAGAAGGCCCGGGATGCAGCATCCCGGGCCTTCGTCGTACCGGCCGCGCCGCCCCGGCGTAGGCTCTGAACATGGCCAGAGCACTTCTCATCGTCGACGTGCAGAACGACTTCACCGAGGGCGGAGCCCTCGCGGTCGCGGGCGGTGACGCCGTCGCGTCCGGCATCTCGCGCCTGCTCGACGAGCGCGCCGCTGATTACGACGTGATCATCGCGTCGCGCGACTGGCACGACCCCGAGGGGGACAACGGCGGGCACTTCGCCGTGGAGCCCGACTACGTCGACACCTGGCCCGTGCACTGCGTGGCGGGGACGGAGGGCGCGGAGTACGATCCGCTGCTGCAGACCTCGGCGATCACCCACCATGTGCGCAAGGGGCAGGGGCGCCCTGCTTACTCGATGTTCGAGGGCACGGCCGACGCCGGGGCCACGGTCGCGGAGATCCTCACCGCGCACGGCATCGTCGAGGCCGACGTGGTCGGCATCGCCACGGACCACTGCGTCCGGGCATCCGCGCTCGACGCCGTCGCGCACGGCGTGCACGTGCGCATCCTCACCGATCTCGTCGCGGGCGTGGGAGAGGAATCCAGCGCCGCGGCGCTGGCCGAGCTCGCACACGCCGGGGCGGCTCTCGCCGAGGCGGGCGCGTGACCGGGCGCTGTGCGCTGCTGCTGCGCGCCGTGAACGTCGGCGGCAGGAACAAGGTGCCGATGGCCGAGCTTCGCGCGCTTCTCGCCGATCGGCTCGGTCAGCAGAACGTGAAGACCTATATCGCCAGCGGCAACGTCATCTGCGACCTCCCTGTCGACCCGCAGGCGGTACGGAGGCTGATCGCCAAGGAGTTCGAGGTCGACACCCCCGTGGTGCAGCGCAGTCACGAGGAACTGGTCGCGGCACTCGCGGAGAACCCGTTCCCGGATGCGGCATCCGAGAAGATGCTGCACGTGATGTTCCTCGACGGCTCTGCCGCGGCCGGGGCAGTGGAGGCGCTGACGCCACGGCTGCAGCCGAGTGAGCGGATCGCCCTCGTCGGCGACGAGCTCTGGATCGACTACGGCTCCGGCGGCGTGCAGTCCACGAAGCTCACCGGAGCCGTACTGGACCGTGCTCTCGGCGTCGCGGGCACCGCACGGAACCTCCGCACGGTGCGCACGCTCGCAGAGCTCACGGCCTAGACGCTCAGTCGTCGAGGTCGGTGGCGACCACCACGGCATCCGCGTCGAGCAGGACCTCTGCGTCGCGCCCGTCCGTCGTGCGCAGTTCGACCTCGTAGACGACGCCGGACTGCGAGGTCGTCGACACCTTCTCCACGGTTCCGCCCGCGGCCGCCACGGCCGCATCGGTGACGGTGGAGAGCAGATGCAGGTCGATGAGCGCGTCATCGGACCGGTCGTCGTCGTCATCGGAGGCCACGCGCACCGTGCCGTCCGTGGCGACGAACGCGTCCAGTTCGATGCCGTCGGCACGGCGCAGCTCCACTTCGTAGCCACCGTGCTCGGCCTCGATCGAGGTCGCGCCCTGCGCACCCGTCTCGGCGATGGCGCTCTCTGCGGCCGCGCGGAGCGAGGCGGCATCCGCGGGTGCCTGCGAACCGTCGCCGTCGTCGTCCCGCCCGTCGTCGTCGGTCTTGTCGTCCCGCCCGTCGTCGTCGGTCGTGTCGTCCCGCCCGTCGTCGTCCGCGTCGTGCGCATCATCCGCGTCGTCGTGATCCGCGGCGAACGCTCCCTGCGACCCGCGATCGTCGTCGAAGCCGCCGGTGACGGCGTAGGCGCCTCCGCCGACGGCCACCAGGGCCACGGCTGCGGCGCCCGCGATCAGGGCGATCCGTCCCGGTCGGCGCTTCGGCTTCTGCGCCGACGCGGTCGCGTTCGCGGCATCCGCCGGCTGCTCGGCCATGCGGGCGGTCGGGGTCTCGTCCTGCGGGGTGTTCTTCTCGGTATCCATGACTCAAGCCTCTCCGAGTGGGGGTGAACCGATCCTGAAGCATCCTGAAGACTTCTTCAGGCCGCGGGAAGATCCACCGTGAACAGGGCGCCGCCATCCGCAGCATCCGTCACCGTCACGGTCCCGCCGTGCGCGCGGATCACCTCGGCGACGATCGCCAGCCCCAGCCCGCTTCCACCCTCGTCGCGGGCGCGTCCCTCGTCCAGCCGCACGAAGCGGTCGAACACGCGCGCTCGGTCGGCCTGGGGAATGCCGCTGCCGTCGTCCTGCACCTGCAGCAGCACACGTTCAGCCTGCGTCATCACCCGGATCGTGACCCGGGTGCGTGCATGACGGGCCGCGTTGTCCGCCAGGTTGCGCACGACCCTGCCGAGGAGCGACTGATCGCCGATCACGCGGCCCGGCCCGATTCCTCCGGCGTCGACGGTGATGCCCGTGCCCCGCAGCCTCCTGACCTCGGTGAGCACGAGATCATCGAGATCGACCGGGGCGACCGCGCGCTCCCGCCGCTCGTCCAGGTGCGCCAGCAGCAGCAGACCCTCGACGAGTTCCTGCATCCGCAGCCCCTCGGCGAGGACGACGTCGCTCAGCGCTTCGAGCGAGGTCGCCTCGGGATGCGCCTCGGCGAGTTCGGCGTGCTGTCGCATCGTCGCAAGCGGGGAGCGCAGCTCGTGCGAGGCATCGCTCACGAAGCGGCGCTGCGTGAGCTGCGCGGCCTGGATGCGGTCCAGCAGGCCGTTCATGGTACCAGCCAGGGCGCTCAGCTCGTCGCCGCGGCCGGTGTCGAGCCGCTGATCCAGATCGGTCGCGTCGATGCCGTCGACCTGCCGGCGCAGCCGCTCGACCGGCGCGAGGGCGCGACCGGTGACGACCCACAGCACCCCGCCGATCAGCACCAGCACCAGAGGCACGGCGAACCAGAGCAGGCCGGTCGCGGTCGAGACCGCATCGTCGACGTGCTCCAGCGGCTGCGCGACGGTCAGCAGCCCGGCATCCGTCTGCTCGGACGCCACGAGGTAGGAGTCGCCGTCGATGACGACCCGCGCCGGATCGGACTCCGCGGCGGTGGGGAGTCCGGCGGCGTCATCGTCGTTGGTCTCGTCGTCATCCTCGTCGTCGTCATCGTCCGATCCCTGGCCGCCCTCGGCACCGGCCGGGTCGAGACGCACGAGCACGTCGCCGTCGAGGTCCTTGACCGCGGACGGATCCCGATCGACCTGTTCGGCGATGGTCTTCAGGTTCTGCTCCAGTGCGACGGCGACGCCCTCGGTGAGCGAGCCTTCCATGATGCGCACCGCCACGACCGATCCGAGGGTGAGGGCGAGGGCCACGACGATCAGGGCGCCGAGTGTGATCCTCGCGCGGATCGACCGTGAGAGCCGCCTCTTCGCAGCCGTCACCTCAGCCGCCCATCGCCGCGAGGCGGTATCCCGCGCCGCGCACGGTCTCTATCGCAGCACGGCCGAACGGGCGGTCGACCTTGCCGCGCAGGTGCCCGATGTACACCTCCACGATGTTGGCGTCGCCGTCGAAGTCGTCTCCCCAGACGTTCGCGATGATCTCGCGCTTGGTGACCACCTCACCGCGTCGACGCAGCAGGAAGTCGAGTACGGCCAGCTCGCGTGCCGTGAGCGTCACCTCGCTCTCGCCGCGGAACACGCGTCGTGCGGCGGGGTCCAGCCTCAGATCACCCGCTTCGAGAACGGCGGGCCGCTCTCTGCCGCCCCGGCGCACGAGCGCCCGAAGCCGGGCCACGAGCACCGGGTACGAGAAGGGCTTGGTCAGCCAGTCATCGCCGCCGGTGTCCAGACCCTCGACCTCGTCCCACTCGCCGTCCTTGGCGGTGAGGAAGAGCACCGGGGTCCAATCGCCCTCGGCACGCAGCGTCTGGCAGACCCGGTAACCGCTCATCCCGGGCATCATCACATCCAGCACGATCACGTCGTAGTCGTCGTCCCTGGCGGCATCGAGCCCCGACATCCCGTCGTGCGCGACCCTGACCACCATCCCTTCGGCCTCCAGGCCGCGGCGGATGCCGTCGGCGAGCCGGACCTCGTCATCGACAAGCAGGATACGCATCCGACCAGTCTCGCGGCTGCAGGCTGAAGCGCAACTGAAATCCACGGTCGATACGCTGAGCGGGTGACCGAGTATCCCGCCACCATCGCGACCGCGGTCGATCACGAGCTCGTCATCAAGAAGTCGCGATTCCTCGCGCACGTCGCACCGGTGGCATCACCGGAGCAGGCGGATGAGGTCATCGCCGCGATCAAGAAGCAGTACTGGGACGCCCGGCACAACTGCTCCGCGCAGGTCACAGGGCTCCGGGGTGACCGCGCCCGTTCATCGGACGACGGCGAGCCGTCCGGAACCGCGGGCATGCCGATGCTCGAAGTGCTGCGCCGCCGCGAGCTGACCGACGTGGTCGCCGTGGTCACCCGCTACTTCGGCGGAGTGAAACTCGGCGCAGGAGGCCTTGTGCGCGCCTACTCGTCCGCAGTGTCGGAGGCACTCGATCTCGCCGTGCTGCGGGACCGGATGCTGCTCTCGCAGGCCACCGTCGCCGTCCCGCACATGGACGCGGGTCGCTTCGACAACGCCGTGCGCGACTGGGTCGCGGAGCATGGCGCGGTGCTCGGCGAGACCACGTACTCCGCCGATGCGGTCTTCGAGGTGTGGGCGCCGGCCGGGGAGCTCCCGGCTTTCGAGGCCGACGTCGCCGCGATGTCGGCCGGAGTGTGGCATCCGCTCGTCACCGGCGCCTCGCGCGTGATCGACGTCCCGCGCTGACGCGGCGCTCATGCGGTGGGCGGAGACGGCGCGGGGCGGCTCGCGGCCGCCTGCGAGAGGCCGCAGAGGGGGATCAGATCGACCCGCCGGATGCCGCATTCCGCACACCGCACGTAGACGATCACGCCCTCCGACGTGGGGTGCCGCGACTCCGTGATCCAGCCGTGCTCGTGGCGGTGCGGCCGGGCTGGAGCGGGTGCGGATGCGGTGCGGGATGCGGTCATGTCTCCACGATGATGTAATGCTCTTATGCATCTCAACCCTTACGGCGAGTACGCCGTGCTGCTCGCGGCCTCGCTCGCGAACGACTGGCCGGAGACCCGGGGCGGGATCGAGGAGCGAACCCGCGAGTTCGGGATGACGATGGTGTTCTCCGTCGCGGACGATGACCATGCGGCCACGCGGGCGGTGCTGGACGAGTGGCTGCGCGTCGTCGACGCGGACACGGCTGCGGAACGCGCACGCCTCCTGAACGGGCAGATGGCCGCTCGGGGCGCCTACCCGCAGCTCACCGATCACGACGGCGAGGGATGGCATCTGCACTACCGCGACGATGCGGCGACGCTGCCGCTCGTGCTCGGGGCGGTGTTCAGCGTGGGCACCGCGCTGCACCTGGCGGGCCGGGGCATGGGGAGGCTCGGTCGCTGTGCGGCGGCTCCCTGCCGCCGTGTCGTCGTCGACGTCACCCGCAACGGCAGACAGCGCTACTGCTCGGTGCGGTGCGCGAACCGGGACGCCGTGCGACGGCACCGGGCCCGGCAGCCCTGAGCCGTCACGGAACGGTCCCGGCACGCGCGGATGCGGCGGTCCGGTCGAACGAACCGCCGCATCCTGGGCATCCGGGCTCGCTGCTCAGGCGACGGCGTCCAGAGCCGGTTCGGCAGCCTGCGCCGAGGCCGGCGTGCGGCGGAAGAACGCGAGAGCGAGCAGTCCGCCGACGAGAGCGACGGCTGCCGACCCGAGGAACGCCGCGGAGTACCCGTCGGTGAGCGCCGCCAGGTCACCGAGCTGCTCCGCGCCGAAGGATGCGGCGACGGCGGTCATCGCGGCAAGGCCCAGTGCCGAGCCGACCTGGTAGCTGGTGTTCACGATGCCGGAGGCCAGTCCGCCCTCCTCAGGGCGGGCGGCCGAGATCGCCGTGCCCAGCGACGGGATGAAGGCCAGTGACATCCCGAGCGCGGCGACCAGCGAGCCCGGCAGCACGTCGACGAGGAAGTTCCCGTCGGGGCGCACCAGCGACAGCCATCCGAGCCCGGCCGCCAGCAGCACGAGCCCGGCGACGATCGGCGTCTTCATGCCGAACCGAGCGATCACGCGCGGCGCCAGCACGATCATGCCGACCATGATGAGGGCCGTCATCGGCAGCAGGGCCGCGCCGCTGGGGAACGCACTGTAGCCGAGCACCTGCTGCAGGTAGAGGTTCAGGAAGAACCACATCGGGATCCAGGCGCCGCCGAGGAAGAACTGCGCGAGGTTCGCGGCGCCGAGCCGAGGCGCGCGGAAGATCGACAGCGGCATCAGCGGACTGCGGGAGCGGGACTGGATCACCAGGAACAGCGCCAGGAGCACCACACCGCCGCCGATCGCGAGCAGGGTCTCGGTCGCGGCCCAGCCTGCCTCGGGAGCGCGGACGATGCCGTAGACCAGTGCGCCGAGTCCCAGGGTGGCCGTGAGCGCGCCGAACAGGTCGACGCTGCCGCGGGCGCCGGACGAGCCGCCGGGCAACAGTGGGCGGGCGACGAGCACCGCGAGGATCGCGATCGGGATGTTGATGTAGAACACCCACGGCCAGGACGCGTACTGCGTGATCAGGCCGCCGAGGAAGACGCCGGCCGTGCCGCCGGCGGGAGCCGCCGCGCCGTAGAGTGCGAGCGCCTTCGTGAGTTCCCTCGGGTTCGCGCCGAACAGCATCATCAGCAGCGTCAGCGCGGACGGCGCGATGAGCGCGGCACCCGCGCCCTGGACGACGCGTCCGGTGAGCTCGATGGTCACGTCGCCTGCAGCCCCGGCGAGGAAGGATCCCGCCAGCAGGACGATCCAGCCCGCGATGAACAGCCGGCGGGCGCCGAACAGGTCGGAGAGCCGGCCGCCGAGCAGCAGCAGACCGCCGAACGCGATCACGTAGGCGTTGAACACCCAGGAGAGCGTGCTCGGCGTGAAGCCGAGGTCCTCCTGCATGCGGGGGAGCGCGACGCCGATGATCGACGTGTCCATGATCACCATGAACTGCGCGGTCGCGATGAGCCCGAGCGCCCACCAGCGGCGGCGGTTCGGTGTGGGGGATGTGGTCATGATCGTTCTCCTTCAGTGTCGATCGGGTCAGTGGGCGTGGACGTGGTGGCTGTGGTGCTCGACGGGGGCCGACGGAGCGTCCGACGCCTCGACGACGAACGATGCGGTGCGCACGCGCCCGTCCACCTGGAAGTCGAGGTAGAGGAAGTAGCGGCCGGGTGTGGGTGCGGATGCGTGGAATGCGATCTCCGGGCCGGAGAGGCTGCCCGGCGCCGGATCGTCGCCGAGTGCATGCACGTGCAGGTAGGCGAGGTCGCCCTCGCGCAGCGCGACCAGGTGCCCGAAGGCGCTGAGGTACGGCTCGAGACGCTGCACCGGATGCCCGTGCTCGGAGACCGTCACGGTCAGCACGCCGCCGTCGCCGGTGAGCAGGGCTCCTTCGAGGTGCACGTCGAGGTCGTCGACGCTGACGTGCCGGCGCTCGCCGCGCGCGGAGACCGGGCGGAGGTCGCCGGCCACGTCGATCGTGTGCGAGAGGGTGATGCCGTCGGCGCCGAGCGGCGTCGCGTCGGCGAAGATGCGGTAGCTGCCTGCAGCATCCCACGCGACCGGTGTCGACCAGATGCCGGTCGCGGCGTCGAGAGCGGGATGCAGGTGACGGTAGCCGACGCCGTCGGTGCGCACCACGATCAGGTGCAGCGCCTTGCCGTGGCTCGGTGCGAAGCCGGTGACCGGCGTGCCGTCGGCGGCACGGATGGTGAACGACAGCGTGCCCGGGATTCCGGCTGCGGACGGAGCGCTGACGTCGGTCAGCAGGTATCCGTCCCGTGAGAGTGTCGTGCCGGTGATGTCCATGATTCCTCCTCGAATGGATGCTTCGAGGAGGATGAACGGAATACCCCAGGGGGGTATTCCGGATTTTCTCCGATCAGTTTCGCCAGACGGCCTCTGCGACGACGGCGGGGCGGGGCCGGGCGTCATATACGCGTACCCAGTCGGGGCGCACGGCGACGACCAGGAACCCGTCCGCGAAGGCGCGCGAGCCGGGGAAGCGGCCCTCGTAGGCGCCGCCGATTCGCTCACGTTCCGCATCTTCGGCGATCGTGGCGGAACCCTCGGCCTGCACGCTCACATCGCCCGCGCTCACCACCACTGCCGCACGTGCGTCGGCCCGCAGGTTGGCGACCTTGCGCGCATCATCCGGCGTGTTGAAGATCAGGGTGCCGTCGTCGAGCGCGGCGAGGCCGACCAGCGCGGCCTCCGGCGCGCCGTCGGGGGAGACGGTCGCGACGACCCCGCATCCGATGGCGTCGACGAACCGGGCGATCGAGGACGGATCGTGCGGATCGGGGGCGGTCATGTGAGGCATGACCCAGACACTAGCGAAAGGGGCATCCTGTGGATGCCCCTGAACACGGTGGGCCCCGTGGGGCTCGAACCCACGACCCGCGGATTAAAAGTCCGATGCTCTGCCAACTGAGCTAGAGGCCCGCTGTTCCAGTCTAGGGTGCGGGGATGGGCGCCCCGTTCGGGCATCGCGCGTACCCTGGTGCGATGCCTGCGCAGTTCCATCGACCAGAGCGCCGCCCCGCGGCCGCCTTCGACAACCTCGTCGGATCGCACGATCCGGCTGAGGAGACCCGGATCGCGCACGCCACGGCATCCGCCCTGCTCGCGCGCGTGCGTGCGGATGACAGCGGTGTGAGCGCCGAGCGCCTGATCGCGTACACCGGGAAGCACGGCATCGACGAGATCGCCGAGCTGTGGTCGAAGGCGCCGGCGCGTTCTCTGCCGGGCGCACTGTGGCGGCTGTATCTCGTGCAGGCGGCGATCCACGGCGACCCGACGACGACGGCGCTGCTCTACGAGCGCGGCCGTGTCGAACTGAAGAGTGCGGATGCCGTGATCGCCGGGGCGCCGTCGCCGGCGAGCCCCGAGGAACTCGTCTCCCTGATCGACACGATCATGCGCGGGGCGTTCCGCGGCGACTTCGCCGTTGCGCTCGACCGCGCAGCGTCGTTCTGCCGGGTGCAGGGATCCGGGGCCACGCACACCGCCGACGACTACGAGGTCACCGAACCCGACCGTGCAAGCGACCTCACGCGCCGGGCTGCGCGCCTGAGTGCCTACGCCGACGACCTGACGGCGTCGGCCAAGGCATGGAGCGCCGGCGTACTGACCTGATCCGGGCGTGGCCGTCGGGAATCACAGACCGATCATCCGACATTCGGCGTGTCCGGTGCGTGATCCCGTCGACGCGCCGGGGCGCGGGCATCCGGTCTGTGTTTCCCGACGTTCGACGGGTACGCGATCAGCGCGGGCTGAGCAGGAAGGCGTTCAGTCCGGCGGTCAGCGGGTCGATGGGCAGCACATGGTCGTCGATCGCCGTGATCGGGGCCGCGAGCCGGATGCTGGAGACCAGCCACGCGGCGTCCGCCTTCGCGAGATCGGATGCCGGGATCTGTGCGTAGCCGGCGTCGAATCCCTGCTCGGCGAGGTGCTCGTAGACGCTCAGCTGAGTCGTGCCGTGCAGGATGCCGCCCGACGGCGCCGGGGTGACGAAGCGGTCGCCGAATCTCAGGATCAATGAGGCGGTCGGAGCCTCGAGCACGAACCCGTCGGAGCTGAGGAAGATGGCGTCGTCGGCTCCTCGGCGGTGCGCCTCGCGGACGGCCGCCATGTTGACCGCGTATGACAGCGTCTTCGCTCCCAGCAGCAGCCAGGGAGCGCGCTCGGCCGCGGCGATGTCGTAACCGCGGTCGAGTGTCACGACCCGGATGCCGGCGGTGCGCGGCGCGGTGAAATCGCCGGCCTTCGCCGCGGTCGCCCACGCGGTCGGCGTCGGTCCGTGCTCGACGCCTCGGCTGAGGATGAGCTTGACGACGGCCTCGCCCTTGGGGCATTCGGCGGCGGCGACCGCGACAGCCTGCCGCCACTGCTCGAGGTTCGGTGCAGGCAGCTCGCACAGTTCGGCGGAGTGCGCCAGGCGCTGCACGTGCGCCTCGACCTCTTGAGCATGCCCGTCCACGACGCCGATGGACTCGAAGACGCCGTCACCGCGCTGCGTGCTCAACTCCCCGACGCTGAGCGCCGGTGCCGAGGCATCCACGATCCGGAAGGAATCGGAGAAGTCCGCGCGCTCCTCATCAGCGGCGGCGGGCACGATCATGAGGGCGAAGCGGGTGACCATGACACGAGCTTAGGACTCCGGGAATACCTCGGCGTCATACGCGTTACACTTGATCGGCCGGGCCGCATAACCCCGGGCTCCAACTTCTGCCGCTGCGAGCGGCCTTCCGCCGAGAGGCGTTCTTGCGGCCCGGTCTTCTCATGTCCGGGGGGCGCGAGGTTCCGCATGGGCGTCATGAAGACGACGCTGGTTCCGGCTGTGCCTAACTTCGGAGCTAGGCTCGCGACGCGCCGAGGTTTCAGGCGGATGCCGCGGCGTTTCGTCCTCGACATCCGGAGTTGGGCACGAGGTCAGGCGCGGGTGGCGAGCATGCCGAGGATCGCGCGCTCAACGAGATCCCAGTCGTAGATGATCATCGCGTAGTCGAACCGCAGCGTCGTCAAGCCCCAGGACGCGGCATTGGCGTCGCGCACCAGGTCTTTGTGCCGCATCGACTCGCCGTCGTGATTGGCCTTGCCGTCGGCTTCGATCAGGAGCCATCCGTCGAGCACGAGGTCGACGCGTCCTGTGCCGTAGACATCGACCTGTGTTCGGACGCTGATCCCGTGACGACGTAGGCGCAGACGCACGAGGGACTCAAGACCGCTGTCTGCGTCGGCCCTGGAGAAGTCCACGAGGTCGCGACCGACTGCGTCCAGCGCGGAGCGCAGTACAGCGAGTGCCTTACCGAGAATCAGATTCTGGCGCCGCGCCGATTCAAGCGCGACGAAGAACTGCTCGGCCCCGCGGCATCGGTACACCTGCTCGAGCACCTGTGTCACAGAAGGCAGACCGAAGGCGTCGCGACAGTCGCCGGCGTCCCAATGCGGCACGCTGGCGCAGTCAGAGTGTGCGTACTGGTGCCGGTCGGCGCGCATCCACACGTGCGGACCAGGGCGGGGCGTCGGCTCGGCCGATTCATCCTCCGGCGGTGGCAGCAGCCACAGGCCCAGGTGCTCAGCAGCGTCGGTGCAGCCGAGCGAACCGCCGTGTTCCGCCGCCGTGAATGCGTCGTCGCAGGCATCCTGCCAGGCGTACACGCCGCGCCGGGCGCGGCGGAGCCGTCCGGAAGCGACGAGATCGGCGATCGCGCGTTTCGTGTATCCCTGAGCGCGAAGCTCCTTCGTGGTCCATATCGATGGGCGAGTCGATGAGCACATCCGGCCAGCCCAGCATGCCCGGCATGAGCTGCCTCGCGCGATCCCCGCTCCTGTGGATGAGTCTGTGGCAGCCGCGGCGTGTGCAGAGCGAGTCGCGCGGACCTGACTTCGGACGCCATGTGCGACACGCCGCCAGGACAAGCGGATGCCACGGCGTGTCGGCCGCAGCATCCGAAGTTGGGGACGGGGACACGGCTGAGCGTCTCGACGGACTTACCCGAACCGACCCGACACGTAGTCCTCGGTCGCCTGCACCGAGGGAGTGGTGAAGATCGTCGCGGTGTCGTCGTACTCGATGAGCTTGCCGGGCTTGCCGGTGCCGGCGATGTTGAAGAACGCCGTGCGGTCGGACACACGCGAAGCCTGCTGCATGTTGTGGGTCACGATGACGACCGTGTACTCGTTCTTCAGCTCGCCGATGAGCTCCTCGATCGCATAGGTGGAGATCGGGTCCAGGGCCGAGCAGGGCTCGTCCATCAGGATCACCTCGGGCGAGACGGCGATCGCCCGCGCGATGCACAGACGCTGCTGCTGGCCACCCGACAGCCCGGATCCGGGCTTGTCGAGGCGGTCCTTGACCTCGTTCCAGAGGTTCGCGCCCACCAGCGACTTCTCCACCAGCGCGTCCTCGTCCGAACGCGACATCCGCTTGTTGTTCAGCTTCACGCCGGCGAGCACGTTCTCCTTGATCGACATCGTCGGGAACGGGTTCGGGCGCTGGAACACCATGCCGACCTGCCGGCGCACCAGCACCGGGTCGACGCCGGGGGCGTACAGGTCGCGTCCGTCGAGCAGCACCTCGCCCTCGACGCGCGCGCCGGGGATGACCTCGTGCATGCGGTTGAGGGTGCGCAGGAAGGTCGACTTGCCGCAGCCGGAAGGGCCGATGAACGCGGTGACGCTGCGCGGCTGGATGTCGAGGGAGACGCCCTCGACGGCGAGGAAGTCGCCGTAATAGACGTTCAGGTCGTTGACTTCGATGCTCTTGGACATATCGGGTTCCTTGTCTGAAGAGGTGCGCTCAGCGGCCCTTGGCCGGGGCGAAGAACTTGGCGATGAGGCGGGCGATGAGGTTGAGCGCCATGACGATGAGGATCAGGACGAGCGCGGCGGCCCAGGCCCTGTTCACGTACGCCTCGGGCGGGATGCCCTGGTTCATGTACTGCGTGTAGACGAACACCGGCAGCGTCATCATGCGGCCCTCGAACAGGTTGTAGTTCATCGAGGCGGTGAATCCGGCGGTGATCAGCAGAGGGGCGGTCTCGCCGATGACACGGGCGATGGCCAGCATGATGCCGGTGACGATGCCGGCGATCGAGGTCGGCAGCACGACCTTGAGGATCGTCAGCCACTTCGGCACGCCGAGCGCGTACGACGCCTCGCGGAGCTCGTTCGGCACCAGCCGCAGCATCTCCTCGCTGGAGCGCACCACGACCGGCACCATCAGCACGGCGAGGGCGAGGGCGCCCATGATGCCGAGGCGGATGCCGGGACCCATGATCAGTGCGAACAGTGCGTAGATGAACAGACCGGCGACGATCGAAGGGATGCCGGTCATCACGTCGACCAGGAAGGTGATGCCGCGTGCGAGGCGGCCGCGCCCGTACTCGACGAGGTAGATCGCGGTGAGCAGGCCGATCGGGATGGAGATCACCGCGGCGGCGAGCGTGATCTCGACCGTTCCCATGATGGCGTGCAGGGCGCCGCCGCCCTCGCCGACCACGTTCCGCATCGAGTTGGTGAAGAACTCGGCGCTCAGGCCCTTGATGCCGTTCTCGATGACGGTGATCGACACCGACACCAGCGGCACCATCGCGAGCAGGAACGCTCCGGTGACCAGGCCCGTGACCACGCGGTCGGTGGCCTTGCGGCGACCTTCGACGACCGAGGAGATGACGGCGATGAGCGCGATGTACAGCAGTGCGGCGACGATCAGCCAGCCCGCGAAGTTGAAGCCGTCGCCGCTGATGGCGACGACGCCGAAGACGGCGCCGGACACGACGAGCGAGAGACCGAGGATGGCCCACGGAGCCCACGAGGGCAGGTGCCCGCTCGTGATGCGCATGGTGGTGGGCGCAGGAGCGACCGGGGGAGTGGCGGTGAGGGTCATGTCAGTTGGCTCCCGAGAATTCCTTGCGGCGGTTCACGATCCAGCGGGCGACGGCGTTCACCAGGAACGTGACCACGAAGAGGATGAGGCCCGTCGCGATGAGGACGTTGACGCTGACGCCGTACGCCTCGGGGAAGGTCTGCGCGATGTTCGCGGGGATGGTGTTGGGGTTCTGCGCGGTGAGCAGGCGCCAGGTGATGCCGCCGGACGCGGAGAGCACCATCGCGACGGCCATGGTCTCGCCGAGGGCGCGGCCCAGTCCCAGCATCGCGGCCGAGACGATGCCGCCGCGGGCGAACGGGAGCACCGCCATGCGGATCATCTCCCAGCGGGTGGCACCGAGGGCCAGAGCGGCCTCCTCGTGCAGCGGCGGCGTCTGCAGGAAGATCTCGCGGCAGATCGCGGTCATGATCGGCAGCACCATCACCGCCAGCACGATCGCGGCAGTGAGGATGCTGCGCCCCGAGGGGTTGCCGTCGAAGAGCGGGATCCAGCCCATGTTCTGGTTGAGCCAGGTGTACACCGGCAGGACGGCGGGCGCGAGCACGGCGATGCCCCAGATGCCGAAGACGACCGAGGGCACCGCTGCGAGCAGGTCGACCACATAGCCGAGGCCCTGAGCGAGGCGTCGCGGTGCGTAGTGCGAGATGAACAGGGCGACGGCGATCGAGAGCGGCACGGCGAACAGCAGCGCGAGAGCTGCGGCCCAGACCGTTCCGAAGGCGAGCGGTGCGACGTAGCCCCAGAAGTCGGTCTCGAGGATCGTGGCATTCTCGGGCGTCGCGACCAGACCCGGGATGGACTGCACGACGAGGAAGACCGCGACGGCTGCCAGGGTGACGAGGATCATCGACCCGGCGAACAGCGCCGCTCCGGAGAACCAGCGGTCCCCTGGCCGCTGCTTCGCGGTCGCCGCCGGTGCGGCGGCCTTCGCGGTGGTGGTCATCGAGGGCTCCTCGTGTGGTGTCGGGTGGTCTGCGTGCCTGCGGCGGCCCGGCAGCGCAGGTGCACTGCCGGGCCGCCGCGATGGATCACTTGGTGACGATCAGGTCGACCGCGGCCTGGGCCTTGGCGCGCAGGTCGTCGGAGATGGGGGCGCTGCCGGATGCCTCGGCGGCCGCCTTCTGGCCGTCGGCGCTGATCGCGACGTTGAAGAAGCCCTTCACCAGCGCGGCCTGTGCCGGGTCGGCGTACTCCTCGCAGCCGATCAGGTAGCTGACCAGGACGATCGGGTAGACGCCGGCCTCGGTGCTGGTGCGGTCGAGCTTGATCGCGAGGTCGCCGTCTGCGCGGCCCTCCTCCAGCGGCGAGTGGTCGACGATGGCGGCTGCGGCCTCGGGCGAGTAACCGACGAACTCCTCGCCGACCTTCACCGAGACGGTGCCGAGATCGCCTGCGCGGGAGGCGTCGGCGTAGCCGATGGTGCCCTGACCGCCCTCGACGGCCTGCACGACGCCCGAGGTGCCCTGGGCGGCCTCGCCGGCCTTGATCGGCCACTCCTCGACGGAGCCGTGAGTCCAGACATCCGGAGCCGCGGCGCCGAGGTAGTCGGTGAAGTTGCCGGTCGTGCCGGACTTGTCGGCGCGGTGCACCGGGTTGATGGCCAGGTCGGGGAGCGTCGCGTCGGGGTTGGTCGCGGCGATCGCCGGGTCGTTCCACTTGGTGATGGTGCC
Organism: Microbacterium bovistercoris; assembly: GCF_003387575.1. Lineage (GTDB taxonomy): Bacteria > Actinomycetota > Actinomycetes > Actinomycetales > Microbacteriaceae > Microbacterium > Microbacterium bovistercoris. The sequence goes on from NZ_QUAB01000039.1 coordinate 163,251, forward strand.
GGCGAAGATGCCCGCGAGGGTCTGCGGGTCGAGGTCGAGCTTCTCGACGCCCTCGACGTTGAAGATCACGGCGATCGGCGAGATGTACGCCGGGACCTCGATGATCGGGGAGTCAGCGGCGCAGCCGGTGAAATCCATCGAGGACAGCTCGTCGGTCTTGAACGCACGGTCGGAGCCGGCGAAGTTGTAGGCGCCGGCGGCGAACGACTCGCGGCCGGTGCCGGAGCCCTGCGGGTCGTAGTCGACCGTGACGTCGGGGTTCGAGGTCTGGAACGCCTTGGTCCAGGCCGAGACGGCGACTTCCTGCGAGGTCGCGCCGCCGCCGACCAGGTTGCCGCTCAGCGCGGACTCGGCGGGGGCGTCGGACGACGCGGGCGCGGTGCCCTCGTTCGCGGCGCAGCCGGAGAGGGCGAGAGCGGCGATGGCGCCGACGGCGCCGATACGGGCGATGCGGGAGATCTTCACTGTGGATCCGTTCGATCGTGGGTGGGTTTCGGGCCCGGTGCAGGGCACACAGTGACGCTAGGAGTGACGGTTAACGAGACTGTCCCGTGCGGGTGAACGGAAGGTGAACGGATGGCGGCGCAGAGAAGACGGCGCCCGTGAGAACCCCGGGAACTCAGACCAGCGGGTCGTGCGTCTCGATCGAGATGATCCCGGAACCGGGGTTGGTGGCCGAGAGGTGGACGACCGAGAACGCGCCCGGTTCGAGCGCGCTCGCGCTGGCGACGTAGGACCCGCGCATGGTCCCCGTGGCCAGGGCGATCTCGGACAGGAGGTCGGGCAGCACGGGCCCGTGGCTGCAGATCACGGCCGCCTCGCGCAGACGCACGCGCTTGCCGATGACTCCGCGCAGATCCGCGGTGCCGGCCTCCCAGGCGTCCTGCCCGATGCGACGGGTCTTCTTCGGCTTGATGCCGAGCGCCTTGGCGAGCGGTCTCACGGTGCGCGCGCAGCGCACCGCGTCGCTCGTGACGATCCTGGTCACGCCGAACGCGCGCAGGGGGCCGACGATCGCCTTGGCCTGTGACTCTCCGCGTCCGGTGAGGGGGCGCTCGGCATCGACGCCGTCCCAGTCGGCGCGGGCGACGGCCTTGCCGTGCCGAAGCGCGATGAGCGGGAACGTCTGCAGCACCCCGTCGTCGACGAGGTTCGCGAAGTTGTCCAGGATCTCGGTGTCCACCGGGTAGCTGAGATGGGCGCGGGCCTTCTTCAGGCTGACCCATTCGATCGCGGCGATCTCGCTGTTCGGCACGAAGGTGGATGCCCGGATCGCATCATCCGTGGCCTCGGCGGCCCAGTAGTGCACGACCTTCTGCCGCTTGGGCCTGAGGAAGTACCGGCTCACGCCGACCGGGACGCCGAGCACGACGCGGATGCCGGTCTCCTCATGCACTTCGCGCACCGCGGTCTCGGCGAGCGTCTCGCCGGGGTCGACCTTGCCCTTGGGTAGGGTGACGTCCTGGTACTTCGTGCGATGGATGAGCAGGATGCGCAGCTTGCCGTCGACGAGTCGCCACACGACGCATCCGGCCGCGTAGACGGCCTTGTCCGACGCCAGTGCGATCGTTGTGGGGATCATCGCACCGAGCGCTTGCGCCGACGTCGCTGGATCTGGACCATGGTCTCATCCTGCAGGTCGGTGAGCGGATTGCCGTCGGCATCCTCCGTCCGGCGCGTCCACACACCGCCGGCCTCGAGATGCCACGAGTTCGTACCGTCGTCCATCGCCCGGTCGAACAGCGTCGTGAGCTCCTGCACGTGCGCCTCGTCGGTGACCCGCACCAGTGCCTCGACGCGGCGGTCCAGGTTGCGGTGCATCATGTCCGCGCTGCCGATGAGCACCTGCGGGTCGCCGTCGTTCTCGAACGCGAAGATCCGGGAGTGCTCCAGGTACCGGCCCAGGATGCTGCGCACAGTGATGTTGTCGCTGACACCCGGCAGGTCTACGCGCAGGCTGCAGATGCCACGCACCCAGACGTCCACCTTCACACCGGCCCGGCTGGCGCGGTAGAGCGCATCGATGATCTGCTCGTCGACCATCGAGTTGACCTTGATGCGGACGTGAGCGGGCTTTCCGGCCTCGGCGTTCTTGCGCTCGCGATCGATGAGCCGCAGCAGTCCGCGACGCAGGTGCAGCGGCGCGACGAGCAGGCGTTTGAACTTCTTCTCGATCGCGTAGCCGCTCAGCTCGTTGAACAGGCGGGTGAGGTCGCGGCCGACCTGCGGGTCCGCGGTGAAGAGGCCGAAGTCCTCGTAGATGCGACTGGTCTTGGGGTTGTAGTTGCCTGTGCCGACGTGCGAGTAGTGCCGCAGCACGCCGTCCTCCTCGCGGATGACGAGCGCGAGTTTGCAGTGCGTCTTCAGCCCGACCAGGCCGTACACGACGTGCACACCCGCCTTCTCGAGCTTGCGCGCCCACACGATGTTGTTCGCCTCGTCGAAGCGCGCCTTCACCTCGACCAGCGCCAGCACCTGCTTGCCCGCCTCGGCGGCGTCGATGAGGGCCTGCACGATGGGGCTGTCTCCCGACGTGCGGTAGAGCGTCTGCTTGATGGCGAGCACATGAGGGTCGCGGGCGGCCTGCTCCAGGAACGCCTGCACGCTGGTCGCGAACGACTCGTAGGGGTGATGCACGAGCACGTCGGCTTTGCCGATCGCCTTGAACACGTCCGGACGCTCGTTGCTGTCGCCGGGCTGGAACGCCACGGCGGTGGTCGGCACGTGCGGTGGGTAGCGCAGGTCGGGCCGGTCGATGCGGGACAGGTCGAACAGGCCGCGCAGGTCGAGCGGGCCGGGGAGCCGGTAGACCTCCTGGTCGGTGATGTCGAGCTCCTTGATGAGCAGCTCGAGCGTCACGTCGTCCATGTCATCCGTGATCTCCAGCCGGATCGGCGGGCCGAACCGGCGCTTGAGCAGCTCGGCTTCGAGTGCCTGGATGAGGTTCTCGGACTCGTCCTCCTCGACCTCGACGTCCTCGTTGCGGGTCAGGCGGAAGGCGTGGTGATCGAGTACCTCCATGCCGGGGAACAGGTCGCCGAGGTGGTTGGCGATCAGCTCCTCGAGGCGGATGAAGCGCAGGATCTCACCGCCGCCCGGCACTGCGACGAAGCGCGGCAGCATGGGCGGCACCTTCAGGCGCGCGAACTCCTGACGGCCGGTGCGGGCGTTGCGGATGCGGATGGCGAGGTTCAGCGACAGGCCGGAGATGTAGGGGAACGGATGCGCCGGATCGACCGCGAGCGGCATCAGTACCGGGAACACCTGCGCCTGGAAGTAGTCGCCGAGCGTTTCGCGTTCCGATTCGGTGAGGTCGTCCCATTCGGTGATCTCGATGCCGGAGTCGGAGAGCGCGGGCTTGACCTGCGTGGTCCACACGTCGGCGTGGCGCAGCTGCAGCGCGTGCGCCTCGGCCGAGATGTCGGCGAGCACGTCGGCGGGGGCGCGACCCACATTGGTCGGCACGGCGAGCCCGGTGAGGATGCGGCGCTTGAGGCCGGCGACGCGCACCATGAAGAACTCGTCGAGGTTGCTCGCGAAGATCGCCAGGAAGTTCGCCCGCTCCAGCTCGGGAAGCGTGGGGTCCTCGGCGAGTTCCAGCACTCGCTGATTGAACGCCAGCCAGCTCAGCTCGCGGTCGAGGTAGCGATGGTCGGGCAGCAGTGAGTCGGGTTCCTCGATGGCGTCGAAGTCGTCGTCCTCGGCGTCGCCGAGCCCGGAGTCTGCCAGTAGGGGATCGATCATGGGTACATCCTTGCACCGACCGATGACGCGGCGGTTAACCGATGACGCTCACTCCGCGGCATCCTCGTCGTAGAGGTTGAAGCGATAGCCGACGTTGCGGACCGTGCCGATGGCCTGCTCGGCGTCGCCGAGCTTGGCGCGCAGCCGCCGGACGTGCACGTCGACGGTGCGGGTGCCGCCGAAGTAGTCGTAGCCCCACACCTCGCTGAGCAGCTGCTCGCGCGTGAACACCCTCGACGGATGCGTGGCGAGGAAGTGCAGCAGTTGGAACTCCTTGTAGGTGAGGTCCAGGGGTCTGCCGTGCAGTTTCGCCGAGTACGACTGCTCGTCGATCGTGATCCCGGATGCCTGCACCCGGACGGGCTCCGCGGACTCTGCGGCACGCGTGAGCGCGAGACGGATGCGGGCGTCGACCTCGGCCGGGCCCGCGGAGGTCAGCAGCAGATCGTCGAATCCCCAGTCCGAGGCGACCGCCGGCATCCCGCCCTCGGTCACCACGAGCAGCACCGGGGTGTGCTCGCCCGTCGTGCGCAGCAGCCGGCAGAGCGCCTTCGCCGAGGAGAGGTCGGTGCGCGCGTCGACCAGCAGCAGATCGGCCTCGGGAGCGGACAGCAGATGCCCGGCATCCGCGGGATGAGGGCGCACGGCGTGCGTGAGGAACTCCAGGGCGGGCAGAACGCCATCCGCATCCGAGGTGAGTACCAGCAACCGGGCCACCTGACCATGCTATTCAGTCTGAGGTGAGAGGATGGACACATGACCGAACCAGCGCTGGCGCCGCGTAACGCATACGTCGGCGTGTACATCGTGTGGGGCATCGCCGTCGCCGCCTCGATCGTGCTGGGCATCGTGCTTCCCGAGGACGACCGCGTGCCGTGGATGCTGGTGGCGTTCGGCATCGTGGTGCTGCTCTCCTTCGCCGTGCAGTTGTGGTTCGGCAGGGTCGAGGGCTTCATCGTGCGGGTCTCCGCCAGCGTGATCGGCGCCCTGCTGATCATGGGCCTGATCTCCGTCGGGTTCGGCCTGGCTGCGCTGGTGCCCACCGCATAGCGACCGTTCGACGCGCGAGCGGTTAGAGTGAATGTCATGGACGTCGTCGCGCTCGAATTCTTCTTCCTCGGTCTGCTGGGCCTCGCGAGCCTCGCGATCGCCTTCGTCTCGGTCGTGGTTCTGGTCAACCTGTTCCGCGGCCAGCGCTGACCGGATCGTGTTCGATCTGCCCACAGATCTCCCCGCCGACCTGGTGCCGCTGTCGTGGCTGCTCGGTGTGTGGGAGGGCACGGGCGTCATCGACTACACCGCGGACGAGCAGCACCTGCAGGGTGAGTTCTCGCACCGTGTGAGCTTCAGTCATGACGGCGGCCCGTTCCTGAACTACGCGGCGACCGCGTCGTTCCTCGGCGGTGATGCGCCGGTGCCCCTGCTCGCCGAGAGCGGCTTCTGGCGGCTCGGACGCCCGCACGGCGAGACCGACCCCGGACCGGCGCTGCTGCCGCCGACCGCGGAGGCTGCGCCGCGCAGCGCCGCCGACGTCGAGCACCTGCGCACCGAACAGGGTTTCCCGCTCGAGGTGTCGCTCGCGCACTCCGACGGCACGCTCGAGCTGTACCTCGGCCGCATCGACGGCCCGCGCATCGACATCGCCACAGATGCCGTGGTGCGCACCGCGGGGGCGAAGCCCTACGCCGCGGCATCCCGGATGTACGGGCTGGTCGACGGGCACCTGCTCTGGGCGTGGGACATCGCGGCGTTCGGTTCGCCGCTCGCCTCGCACGCCTCAGCGAGATTGGCGAAGGTATGAGTCTGGACGCGTTCGCGGCACTGCCCGGCGCGGTGCGCGACGGTGACACGATCGCGCACTTCGGCGACCCGATCGGCGAGCAGCGCCGCCTGGCATCCGGTTCGGCCGTCGTGCCGCTCGGTGACCGCACCGTCATCGAGGTCGCGGGGGAGGACCGGCTGACCTGGCTGGACTCGATCACCTCGCAGGCGCTGACCGGGCTGCGTCCCGGCGACAGCACGGAGCTGTTCGTGCTCGACCCCCAGGGGCGCATCGAGCACGATGCCGCCGTGCTGGAGGACGGGTCGTCGGTGTGGCTGATCGCCGACGCCGGCGACGCGGAGGGGCTGGCGACCTGGCTGCAGCGGATGGTGTTCCGCTCGCGTGCCGTGGTCACTCCGCGCCCCGAGCTCTCCCTGATCGGCTACGTCGACGGCGGCTCGGCCGCTGAGGCCGTCACGGCGGATGCGCCGAACGGAGTGCCGCTGGTGTGGGCTGACCCGTGGCAGCAGGTGCAGCCGGGCGGATTCCAGTACTCGCAGGTGGCGGAGCATCCCGGTGCGGAACTCGCCTGGCGTGTCGCCATCGTGTCCGACCCCTCGGCGCTCGCTGACGGCGACGTCGCCGGTGCGCTCGGCGACGTCGCCGGTGCGCTCGCCGCGGAGGCGCTGCGCATCGCGGCCTGGCGGCCGCGCTGGAGCTTCGAGGTGGACGAAAAGTCCATCCCGCACGAGGCCGACTGGATCCGCAGCGCGGTGCACCTGAACAAGGGCTGCTATCGCGGGCAGGAGACGGTCGCCAAGGTGCACAATCTCGGTCATCCGCCCCGTCGTCTCGCGCTGCTGCAGCTCGACGGCAGCGACGCCGTGCTGCCGGAGCCCGGAGCCCCGGTGTTCGCCGGCGAGGCCGAGGTCGGGCATGTGACGTCGTCCGCCAGGCATCACGAGGACGGTCCGATCGCGCTCGCGATCCTCTCGCGCCGCGCGCCGGTCGGCGACCTGGTGGTGCGCGCGGACGGCGTGGACATCGCGGCGGCGCAGCAGGTGATCGTGCCGGCGGATGCGGGCGCCACCGCCGAGGTCCCACGCCTCACGCGCCTGTCCCGCCGCCCGGCGGGTCAGGACCCCCGCAACGCCTGAGGACTACGAGAGCTCGTAGGCCGGGGCCACGGTGCGCCACGGCACCGTCAGCTCGCCCAGGCGCCAGCGGCGCCGGTCGCCGAGCACCGGCACGCCCTGGTCTCGCAGGGCCGTGGCCACGGCGATGAAGCGCTGTGCGGCGCCGAAGGCCGACAGCGGAGCGGCGCGATCCCACTCCCGATCGAGTGCGGTGAGCAGTTCGTGCACACGCTCACCGCGGATGTTGCGGTGGATCAGCGCCTTCGGCAGTCGTTCCGCGACGACGGAAGGACGCTCGAGCTCAGACACCTTCAGCGAGATCGTGAAGCGCTGCGGGATACCGTGCTCGTCGACCTCGACCCACGAGGCGATGCGGCCGATCTCGTCGCAGGTGCCCTCGAACAGCAGCCCGCCGTGCGCGAGCCGTGAGGTCATCCGCCCCCAGGCGTCCTGCACCTGCGCCTCGTCGTACTGCCGGAGCACGTTCATCGCGCGGATCACCGCGGGGCGGCGTCCAGCCGGAAGCGGCACCTCGAATCCACCGCGTGCGAACGACACCGGAAGTTCCGCGGGGAACGAGGTCGTCCCCGCCCGCACCTCTTCGAGCTGCGCGGATGCCTTCGCGACGCGCTCCGGGTCGAGTTCGAGCCCGATCACCGAGACGTCGGCGCGTACCTTGCGCAGCCTCCTTGCGAGCTCGAACGCCGTGACCCCGCTCGCTCCGAACCCGAGGTCCACCACCAGCGGATCGGCTGCCCTGCGCAGCGCTTCCGACGCCGCGATGGCCCGATCGTTCCTGCGCAGTCGGTTGGTCCCGGTCGTCCCCCGCGTCGCCTGACCGATCACTCCCGCCATGCCCCCATTCTCCCAAAGCTCCCCGCGCCCCAGACACGCCCGTCCCCTCTCTCACCCCAAGAGGGTGCGCGCCTCCCAGAAGCACGAGGGCGCAGTGACGTTCCCGGAGCGAGCATCGGGGAGGAGCGAAGCGGAGGGGCCCCGCTCTGCGAGCGCAGGGAACGTCACGGAGCCCGCCCCACGGTCATCCCGAGAAACAGAAAACCGCCCCACGATAAACTGCCATCATGACGCGCACCCTCATCCTGCTCCGCCACGGCCAGAGCGAATGGAACCAGCTCAACCTCTTCACCGGCTGGGTAGACGTCCGTCTCACCGAGCAGGGCGAGGCAGAAGCGCGCCGCGGCGGCGAGCTGCTGGCCGAGTCGGGTCTTCTGCCCGATGTGCTGCACACCTCGCTGCTCAGCCGTGCGATCCAGACCGCGAACATCGCGCTGGATGCCGCTGACCGGCTGTGGATCCCGGTGACCCGCTCCTGGCGGCTGAACGAGCGCCACTACGGCGCGCTGCAGGGCAAGGACAAGGCGCAGACGCTTGCCGAGTTCGGCCCCGAGCAGTTCCAGCTCTGGCGGCGGTCCTTCGACGTGCCGCCGCCGCTGCTCGACGACGACAGCGAGTTCAGCCAGGTGAACGACCCGCGCTATGCCGGCATCGACGGCGAGATCCCGCGCACCGAGTCGCTGAAGCTCGTCATCGACCGCCTGCTGCCGTACTGGGAGTCCGCGATCGTCCCCGACCTCGAGGCCGGCAAGACCGTGCTGGTCACCGCGCACGGCAACTCGCTGCGCGGCCTGGTCAAGCACCTCGAGGGCATCAGCGACGACGACATCGCCGAGCTGAACATCCCCACCGGCATCCCGTTGGTCTACGAGCTCGACGAGAACAACGTGCCCACCGGCCCCGGCCGCTACCTCGACCCCGAGGCCGCTGCCGCCGGCGCCGCCGCGGTCGCGGCACAGGGCAAGAAGTAACCGCAGGCTCCCTCGCGACGCCGAAACCCCTCCTGATTCACGCGAATCAGGAGGGGTTTCGACGTTCGGGCGTCCGGGTTCGGCATCCCGACGTGTTCGCGCTACTCTCTGCTGCTCGCGCGGCGCGTATTTCTGCCGCGCGAGCCGAGGAGTGCAGCGCGAGCGGGGTGGAGCGGGACGGTGAGGCGGTGAACGACCGCGCAGTGATGCATGGACGGAGGCGGCGTGGTCGGGAGCCCGCGCCGCAGACTCCTTCTCGCGCTACAGTTCTCGGCATCCCGACGTGTTCGCGCTACAGTCTTCTGCTCGCGCGGCGCGTATTCGCGCAGCGCGAGCGGTGACCTGTAGCGCGAGCGGCGAAGTGCCGCGCGAAGGGAGAACGGCAGCGGATGCCGTGACGTGCCGCGCGAGGGGCGCGGCCGCAGGCGGCAGGGTGCCGACCGGTCAGGCGTGGCCCGAGCCGGTCTCCTCCTGCTCCTGGGCCTCCGCAGCGAGGGCGATGTCCTCCTCGTCCACAGCCCAGTCGCCGGTGGCGAGGTAGACGACCTTCTTCGCGACGGCCACGGCGTGGTCCGCGAAGCGCTCGTGGTAGCGGCTGGCGAGCGTGGCGTCGACGGTCGCGGTCGCCTCGCCCTTCCAGTTGTCGCTGAGCACCTTCTCGAAGACGCGGGCGTGCAGCTCGTCGACGTCGTCGTCCGCGTTGCGGATCGCGTCCGCCAGGCGCAGGTCCTGAGTGCGGAGCAGCTCGGCGAGGGTTCGGGCGATCTCGACGTCCAGCTCGCCCATCCGGGTGAAGGTTCCCTTCAGGCCCTTCGGGATCGCGCGCTCCGGGAAGCGCAGGCGGGCGAGCTGGGCGATGTGCTCGGCCATGTCGCCCATGCGCTCCAGCGACGCGCTCACGCGCAGCGCGGTGATGACGATGCGCAGGTCGCGGGCGACCGGCTGCTGGCGGGCGAGGATCTCGATGGCGCGCTCGTCGAGCGTCACTGCCAGCTCGTCGATGCGTGCGTCATCGGCGATGACCTCCTCGGCGAGGGAGACGTCGCTCGTGGCGAAGGCGCGGGTGGCCTTGTCGATGGAGACGGTGACGAGCTCGGCGATCTCGACCAGCTGGGCCTGCAGATCCTCGAGGGACTGGTGGAAGACTTCGCGCATTGTCCGGCGCAACCTTTCGTCATGGGCCCGGGCTCGTGTCGCCGGGTGCGTGGCACGCGCAACGCCTGCGGCGCGCCCTGGGCGATTGTGTCCGCCGAAGGTTAACGGATGGTGCCCGGCATGTGAACAGTATGCCGTGCGCCCGCGGAAGTCCGGGCGAACGGCAGGTGACGCGTTCGCCACGGCCCTACGCTGGTGGCATGACCTCGCCGCATATCGCGCTGTTCGCCCTTGCCATCGGCGCGATCATCGGCGCGGGCCTCGTGCTGCTCGTGGGCTGGGCGTACCGCGCCAGGGCGCAGGCCGCGGAGGAGACCTCGCAGGCCGTCCCCGCTGGCACGATCGACGTGCTCGCCAGCATGGATGACGCCGCCTGCGTGCTGGACGCCTCCGGGCTCGTGCTCGCCGTCTCGCAGGCTGCGACGCGGTTCGGCATCGAGGCCGGAGCGGTGCTGGAGAACGCCGAGCTGCGCCAGCTCGTGCGCTCGGTGAGGCAGTCCGGGGGCAGCGCGACCGAGACGCTGCGCATCTCCCGCGGCGGCGTACGGCTGGATCCGCGCCTCGTGTCCGCACGCGCCAGCGCCATGGGGGCGCGACTGACGCTGCTGATCATCCGCGACGTCACCGAGCGCGAGCGGCTCGATCAGATGCGCAACGACTTCGTCGCGAACACCAGCCACGAGCTGAAGACACCTGTGGGTGCGGTGACGCTGCTCGCCGAGGCGATCGAATCCGCGGCCGACGACCCCGAGCAGGTGCGCAGGTTCGCGGCCCGGATCCAGGCGGAGGCGGGAAGGCTCGGCCAGCTCACCGGCCGCATCATGAGCCTGTCCCGGCTGCAGTCCTCCGACGGACTCTCCGGCCTGCGGCCGGTGTCGCTCGACGAGGTGATCGCATCGTCACTCGAGGCGCACGCGGTACAGGCCGACTCGGCCGCCGTCGAGCTGGTGCGCGGCGGAGACCGCGGCACGTGGGTGCTCGGTGACGCGCAGATCCTGATCGAGGCGGTCGGCAACCTCCTCGCGAACGCCATCGCATACTCCCCGCAGGGCTCGCGTGTCGGCGTCGGCGTGCGTGTGGAGGGCGAAGTCGTCGAGATCGCCGTGACCGATCAGGGCATCGGCATCGCGGAGGCCGATCGTGAGCGCATCTTCGAGCGGTTCTACCGCGCCGATGAGGCCCGCTCCCGCCGCACCGGCGGCACCGGCCTCGGCCTCTCGATCGTCAAGCACGCCGCGCAGCGCCATGGCGGGGAGGTGCGACTGTGGTCCCGCCCGGGGCGCGGATCGACCTTCACCGTCCGGCTGCCGCGCATCGAGGCGCCGTCAGCAGACGGAACGGGCAAGAAGAAAAAGAAGAAGCGGGCGAAGAAGGACGCCACCCGCACCCGGAACGGAGAGAACGCATGACCCGCATCCTGCTCGTCGAGGACGAACCCGATCTCGCGGACCCGCTCGCGTACCTGCTGCGCCGGGAGGGGTACGAGGTCGAGATCGCCGAGGACGGACCGGGCGCCCTCGCGGCGTTCCGGGAGCGGGGCGCCGACATCGTGCTGCTCGACCTCATGCTGCCCGGAATGCCCGGCACCGAGGTGTGCAAGCAGATCCGGCAGTCCTCGGCCGTGCCGATCATCATGCTGACGGCCAAGGATTCCGAGATCGACATCGTGGTGGGCCTGGAGCTCGGCGCCGACGACTACATCACCAAGCCCTACTCGTCGAGGGAACTGCTCGCGCGCATGCGCGCCGTGCTCCGCCGCGTCGTCCCCGGAGAAGAGGATCTCGACGAGCGGGTGCTCGAAGGCGGGCGGGTGAGCCTCGACATCGACCGGCACACCGTCACCGTGGCCGGCGAGCAGATCAACATGCCGCTCAAGGAGTTCGAGCTGCTCGAGGTGCTCATGCGCAACTCGGGGCGTGTGCTCACGCGCGGACAGCTGATCGACCGCGTCTGGGGCAGCGACTACTTCGGCGACACCAAGACGCTCGACGTGCACATCAAGCGCATCCGCTCGCGCATCGAGGAGAACCCCTCGGAGCCGGTGATGCTGGTGACCGTCCGCGGCCTCGGCTACCGCTTCGAGGGCTGATCGCCCCGGACGCAGAGGAGGCCGGCCGCGGAACGCGGGCCGGCCTCCTCTGTGAAGAACTCGTGTCAGGACGCGGGCGTCTCGGTGGGCGCCGGCGTCTCCAGGACCGTGCGCTCCGGCTCGGGAACCAGGTCGGAGTAGTACGGCAGCGTGCCGTCGAGCACGGGAACGTCGGCCGTCCGGCCGGAGGAGTCGCCCGACTGGAACAGCACCTCGACGGTCGCACCGGGCTGCACGTTCAGGTCGTCGATGCGCAGCGGGTCCTCATCTGCGCCGAGGCTGACGCGCTCACCGGCCGGCACCTTGACCGTGAACGGGTCGTGACCCTCGAGGGAGATGGTGACGGTCTCGTTCTCGGCGGTGTCGTTGACCAGTCCCGCGACGAGGTTGCCGGTCGAGCCGTCTTCGTCCGCGACGATCATCGCGTTGCGGACCTTGACCGGGCCCGCGTCATTGCTGACGTTGACGCCGTCGGAGGGCGAGTAGGGGATCTCGGTCGCCTGCTCGGTGATGAAGGTGCATCCGGTGGTGCCGAGCAGGGCGACCGCGCCGAGCGCGATCGACGCCAGAAGGCGCGGGGCGATGGACGCAGCAGGGCGCGATTTCACGGATCCTCCAGAGGTGCGAACGATGGGCCGCCACAAGTCTAGTGGGTGAGCGTGGTCCCTCGTGGGTGCGGCGCCGTGAGCGCTGCGGCGGCGAACCTTAGTGCATGCCCGTTGTGGTATCCTGGAGGTTGCCGAAAGGACACGTTTTTATGCTTTTTGAGGTTGGCGAAACTGTCGTCTACCCGCACCACGGGGCCGCGACGATCATCGAGGTCAAGGACCGTGTGATCAAGGGTGAGACGAAGAAGTATCTGAAGCTCAACGTCACCCAGGGCGATCTCATCATCGAGGTTCCGGCTGAGAACGTCGATCTGGTCGGCGTGCGCGATGTGATCGGCAAGGAGGGCCTCGACCACGTGTTCGAGGTGCTGCGCGCGCCGTTCACCGAGGAGCCGACCAACTGGTCCCGCCGCTACAAGGCCAACCTTGAGAAGCTCGCCTCCGGCGACGTCATCAAGGTCAGCGAGGTCGTCCGCGACCTGTGGCGCCGTGACCAGGACCGCGGCCTCTCGGCCGGCGAGAAGCGGATGCTGGCGAAGGCCCGGCAGATCCTCATCTCCGAGCTGGCGCTCGCCGAGAAGATCGACGAGGACAAGGCCGGCGAGCTGCTCGACGAGGTGCTCGCCTCCTGACGGGTTTCGACGAGGGGCCGGATGCTGCAGCATCCGGCCCTTCGTCGTGTCCGGGGCGGCGATACCCTGAGAGCGTGACTGTGCTCCCCGTCCCGGACACCGCGATCATCGTCGTCGCGGCAGGGTCCGGCACCCGCCTCGGCGCGGACGCCCCCAAGGCCCTGGTCGGCATCGACGACCGGACGATCCTCCGGCACGCGCTGGACGGCGTGTTCGCCGCAGCGCCGATGCAGGTCGTCGTCGTCGCGCCCCCCGGACTCGAGGGGGTCGCTGAGGCCGAGCTGCGGCAGGCGGCGGGGGACCGCGCCGACCTCGGCCGCGTCGTCGCCGGCGGAGACACCCGGCAGCGCTCGGTGGCCGCGGGACTCGCGGCGCTCTGGGGCGACGTCAGCACGGTGCTCGTGCACGACGCGGCCAGGGCGCTCACGCCGCCGGCGCTGGTCGATGCGGTCGCGCAGGCGGTGAAGGACGGCGGACCGGATGCCGGCGTCATTCCGGTGCTCCCGGTCGTCGACACGCTGAAACGGGTCGAGGCCGCGGACGTCGTCGCCGCCGTCGACCGCAGCACCCTCGTCGCCGCGCAGACGCCGCAGGGTTTCCGGCGCGAGCCCCTCGAGGCGGCGTACGCCGTGGCACTCGCCTCGGGCGCCGAGTACACCGACGACGCGGCGTTGTTCGCCGCAGCAGGGCACCGGGTCCAGCACATCGCCGGCTCGGAGCGGGCGTTCAAGATCACGGTGCCTGCGGATCTCGAGCGCGCAAGGCATCTTCTGGCGGGATCGCCTGCAGCACCGCCGGTCGCTGCGCGGTCCTCTCTCGCGCTGCCTCGCGTCGGAATCGGCACGGACGTGCACGCCTTCGGCGGCGAGGGGAACCTCTGGCTCGCAGGTCTCGAATGGCCGGGCGAGCAGCCGCTCTCCGGGCACTCCGACGGCGACGCCGTCGCGCACGCGATCGTCGACGCGCTGCTCGCCGCGGCCGGGCTCGGCGACATCGGCGAGCACTTCGGCACCGCGCATCCGGAGTACGCCGGCGCCCACGCCGACGTCTTCCTGGCACGCACCCGCGAACTGCTCGGCGAGGCGGGCTTCGCGATCGGAAACGTCTCTGTGCAGTTCCAAGCAGGCCGGCCCCGGTTCAGCGCGCGCCGCGCGGAGGCCGAGCAGGCGCTGTCCGCCGCGCTCGGCGGTGCGCCGGTGGCCGTGGCGGCCACGACCACCGACGGGCTCGGTTTCCCCGGCCGGGGTGAGGGGATCTCGGTGACGGCGGTCGCGCTGGTGGTGGCGCGTTCCGCGGAATGAAGGGGGATCGATCAGGCACCGCCCGGTAGTCTTGTGCGGTGACTCTCCGCCTGTACGACACCCGCGCCCAGCAGCTGCGCGACTTCGTCCCTCTCGACCCCGAGAACGTGACGATGTACGTCTGCGGGCCGACCGTGCAGTCCGGACCCCACATCGGGCACGTCCGCGGGGCGCTCAGCTTCGACATCCTGCGCCGCTGGCTCGGCCTCCGGTACGGCCGGGTCACCCTCGTGCGCAACGTCACCGACATCGACGACAAGATCCTGGTGAACGGCACGGAAGCCGAGCCGTGGTGGGCGCTCGCCTACCGCACGGAGAAGGAGTTCACCGCTGCGTATGACGCGGTGCGCATCCTCCCGCCGACCTACGAGCCCCGCGCGACCGGCTTCATCCCGCAGATGCACGAGCTCATCGAACGGCTCATCGAGAACGGGCACGCCTACCCGGCGCCGGACGGCTCGGGCGACGTCTACTTCGACGTGCACTCCTGGCCCGCATACGGCGATCTGACCCACCAGTCGGTCGACGCGATGGAGGCGGCGGAGGACGCCGATCCGCGCGGCAAGCGCGCGCCGCAGGACTTCGCCCTGTGGAAGGGCGCCAAGCCGGGTGAGCCGGCGGATGCCACGTGGGACTCTCCCTGGGGACCGGGTCGTCCCGGGTGGCACATCGAGTGCTCCGCCATGGCGCGGCGCTACCTCGGCGCGGAGTTCGACATCCACGGCGGCGGGCTCGACCTGCGCTTCCCGCACCACGAGAACGAGCTCGCCCAGTCCACCGCGGCCGGCGACGGCTTCGCGCAGTACTGGGTGCACAACGGCCTGGTGACGGTCGGCGGGCAGAAGATGTCGAAGTCGCTCGGCAATTTCACGCTCGCCGCCGACGTGCTCGCGCAGCACGATCCGCTTGCCGTGCGGTATGCACTGGCGGCGGCGCACTACCGGTCGAGTCTCGACCTCAGCGAGTCGTCCTGGACCGAGGCGGAGGCCGCACTCGGGCGCATCCGGACGTTCCTCGAGCGTGCGGTGCGCTCGCAGGACGGAGGAATCGGATGGATGGCGATGGGGTCCCTTCCCGAGGGGTTCCGCGCAGCACTCGACGATGACCTCGGGGTGCCGCAGGCACTGGCCGTGCTGCACGAGACGGTTCGTGCGGGCAACGCGGCGCTGGACCGCGGCGACACCGACTCCGTGCGCTCAACGCTCGAGTCCGTGACGGCGATGACCCATGTGCTGGGCGTCAACCCCCTCTCGCCCGAGTGGCAGACCGGAGGCGCCGGCGCCGAGGCGTCCGCACTGGACGCCCTCGTGCAGACCATGATCGTGCAGCGCGCCGCGGCGCGCGCTGGCAAGGACTGGGCCTCGGCGGATCGCATCCGCGATGCGATCGCCGCCGCAGGCATCACTCTGGAGGACACTCCGGACGGAACACATTGGAGCATCGATGGCTAAGCCGAGTCGCCCTGGAGCGGGCAACAGCAAGAAGAAGGGCGCCTCGAAGGGCACCGGCGGACACAGCCGCAAGGCGCTCGAGGGGCGTGGGCCGACCCCGAAGGCCGAGGATCGCGCCTGGCACGTCGCCGGCAAGCGCAAGGCCGCTGCCGAGCGCTACGCCGCCGCCGGCGGCAAGGGGCGCCCTGGGCAGAAGCCGCAGGGCCGCGACATGAACCGGCAGGCGCGGGCCAAGTCCACTGACGACACCGAGACCGTCACCGGGCGCAACTCGGTGCTCGAGGCGCTGCGCACCAAGATCCCCGCGACCACGCTCTACATCGCACAGCGCGTCGAGATGGACGACCGCGTCAAGGAGATGCTGGCGATCGCGCGGCACCGCGAGATCCCCGTGCTCGAGGTCACCCGCCAGGAGCTCGACCGCATGGCCGGCTTCGACGGCGTCCACCAGGGCGTCGCACTGAAGGTGCCGCCGTACGAGTACGCGCACCCGCAGGATCTGCTCGAGCAGGTGATCGATCGCGGTGAGACCCCGCTCTTCGTCGCGCTCGACGGCATCACCGACCCGCGCAACCTCGGCGCGATCATCCGCTCCACCGCCGCCTTCGGCGGGCACGGCATCATCCTGCCGCAGCGCCGCTCGGCGAGCGTGAACTCGGCAGCGTGGAAGACCAGCGCCGGAGCCGCGGCGCGGCTGCCCGTCGCCCTGGCGTCGAACCTCACCACGCTGCTCAAGGAGTTCAAGAAGCAGGGCGTGTTCGTGCTGGGCCTGGACGGCGGGGGAGACGTGGCGCTGCCGGCGCTCGAACTCGCCGACCGCCCGGTCGTGATCGTCGTCGGCTCCGAGGGCAAGGGGCTGTCGCGTCTGGTCACCGAGACCTGCGACCAGATCGTCTCGATCCCGATCTCGGCCGCCACCGAGTCGCTGAACGCCGGCATCGCCGCATCCGTCGCGCTCTACCAGGTCGCGACGCTGCGTGGGGCTTGACTGAGAGCGCACGGTTCCGCAGGCAGGGAATGATGCGGGTCGGCACTCCGTTGCCGACTGTGTGCCGCGATCGCGGCGCGTCCGTCTGAGAAAGAGGAATCGCATGGCCCGCATCATCGTCGTCGGAGGAACCGGGTACGCCGGAGCGCACATCGTCCGCGAGGCGGTGAGCCGAGGGCATGACGTGGTCGCCATCGCCCGCAGCACGCCGGAAGCGCCTGTCGAGGGTGCGGCCTACGTGCAGGGCTCAGCGCTCGACCTGGACGGCCTCGGCGACGTCTTCGACGGAGCGGATGCCGTGGTCTCGGCGATCTCACCGCGCGGCGACATGACCGACAGCGCCCTGGGTGCCCTCGGCGCACTCGCTGCGAAGCTGACCGGCACATCGACCCGTCTCGGCGTCGTCGGCGGTGCCGGCGGAAGCCTGATCGCTCCCGGCGGCCCTCGTCTGTTCGATCAGGGCTTCCCCGAGGAGTACAAGCACGAAGCGCAGGTCGGCATCGACTCCCTCGCTCTGCTGCAGGACTCCGACGCCGGGCTGGACTGGTTCTTCGTGCACCCGGCAGAGGTGTTCGGCCCGTGGGCGGAGGGCGAGCGCACCGGCAGCTACCGTGACGGCGGCGACGTGCTCGTGCGCGCCGAGGACGGCAGCTCCACGATCTCCGGCGCCGACTTCGCGGTGGCGATCGTCGATGAGATCGAGACGCCGAAGCACCGTCGCGAGCGCTTCACCGTCGGGTACTAGGCCTCAGACCAGGTCCCGCCAGTCCACCTCACCGGTGTCGTCGGACACGTCCACGGCACCGGTGACGACCGGAACGCTCATGGTCTCCGTCGGCGGCCCCATGATCGTCGCCTCGTCGCGCCGGTGCCGGAGGACGTCGTTGATGTAGCTCGTCAGCACCTCGGCGATCGGCACCGAGCGACCCTGCGCCTGGGACAGATACCAGCGGTGCTCGAGCACCTGGTGGAACACCTCGGCGGGCTCGAGCTTCGCACGCAGGTCGTAGGGGATGGCGCGGACGACCGGCTCGAACACGCGGGTGAGCCACTCGTGCGCGTACATCTCCTCATCCACCCACTGCTTGGTGGAACGGGCCCGGAACTCGTCCAGATCGTTCAGCAGCCGACGGGCCTGGTTCTCCTCGACATCGAGGCCCGTCAGGCGGATGAGTCGGCGCTGATGGTGCCCGGCGTCCACGACCTTCGGCTGGATGTGCACGACTGCGCCGTCGGCGGTGGTCTTCATCGACATCTCGTCGATGTCGAAGCCGAGGGCGTTCAGCTGTTCGACCCGCTCCGTGATGCGCCAGGTCTCGTTCGCGGAGAACGACTCCTCGGCGGTCAGCGCCGCCCACAGGGCGCGGTACGACGAGACGATGCCGTCGGCGATGGCCACCGCATCGACACCGTTCTCCAGTCGCCCTCCGGCAGCGAGGTCGAGGATCTCCCCGGCGATGTTCGTGCGCGCGATGTCGAGGTCGTAGGAGCGCTGGCCGTCGGTCAGCCCCTCCTCATGCAGTTCGCCCGTCTCCGCATCCACCAGGTAGGCGGCGAAGGCGCCGGCGTCCCTCCGGAACAGCGTGTTCGACAGCGACACGTCGCCCCAGTAGAAGCCGACGTTGTGCAGCCGCACCAGGAGCAGGGCGAGGGCGTCGACGAGGCGGGTGGCGGTGTCGGGACGCAGCACACGGGTGAACAGCGCGCGGTACGGCATCGAGAACTTCAGGTGCGAGGTCACCAGCGCGGCGGGGAGAGGGTCGCCGTCCGCATCCTGCCGGCCCGCGATCACCGCGACCCGGCTCACGCAGGGCACGTCCAGCCGTGCCAGGCTGCCGAGCATGTCGTACTCGCGCTGAGCCATCTCGGCCGTGGTCTCCTTGACCGCGACGACCCGGCCCGACAGGTCCGCGAAGCGGACCAGATGCCGGGACAGGCCCTTCGGCAGCGACACGATGTGCTCGCTCGGCCACTTTCCCAGCGGCGTCGACCATGGAAGCGACAGCAGCCCGGGGTCGACCGTGCTGGCGGTGATGCGCAGCGTGCTGGACAGGCGTGTGGTGTCGGCCATGCGCGCTCCTCGGATGCAGGCGGGGGACAGCGACGAAAACGACGCGGCGCGGGCGACCCTGTGGTCGACCGCGCCGCGTGCGTGAGGGTGATCAGGAAGCGGAGACGATCGGCTTGTCGTTCAGGCGCTCGCCCGTCTCGAGGTCGAAGGCGTGCACGTGGCCGGGGTTGGCGGCCAGCGTGACGGTCTCTCCCGCGTTCGGGTGGTTGCGGCCGTCGACGCGCGCGACGATGTCGGTGCGCTTGCCGTTGACGTCGGTGTGCCCGTACAGGTATCCGTCGGCACCCAGTTCCTCGACCAGGTCCACCGTGACGGAGAGACCCTTGCCATCAGCGGGGCCGACGGTGATGTCCTCCGGTCGCACGCCCACCGTGACCTCGCTGCCGTGCGCACGGCCCACGGTGTCGCGGTCGAGCGGAACGACCTCGGAGCCGAACTGCACGCCGCCCTCGGCCAGGCTGGAGGTGAACAGGTTCATCGCCGGCGAGCCGATGAAGCCCGCGACGAAGACGTTGTTCGGGCTCTCGTACAGGTCGCGCGGGGTGCCGACCTGCTGCAGGAGACCGTCCTTGAGGACCGCGATGCGGTCACCCATGGTCAGAGCCTCGGTCTGGTCGTGGGTGACGTAGACCGTGGTGACGCCGAGGCGGCGCTGCAGCGACGCGATCTGGGTGCGGGTCTGCACACGCAGCTTGGCGTCGAGGTTCGACAGCGGCTCGTCCATGAGGAACACCTGCGGCTGGCGCACGATCGCGCGGCCCATGGCGACGCGCTGACGCTGACCGCCCGAGAGCGCCTTCGGCTTGCGGGTCAGGTACTCCTCGAGGTCGAGGAGCTTGGCTGCCTCAAGGACGCGAGCTGCGCGCTCCTCCTTGCCGACGCCGGCGATCTTCAGGGCGAAGCCCATGTTCTCGGCGACGGTCATGTGCGGGTACAGCGCGTAGTTCTGGAACACCATCGCGATGTCGCGGTCCTTCGGCGGCACGTCGGTGACGTCGCGGTCGCCGATCAGGATGCGGCCGGCGTTGACCTCTTCGAGGCCGGCGAGCATGCGCAGCGAGGTGGACTTTCCGCAACCGGAGGGGCCGACGAGAACGAGGAACTCGCCATCGGCGATGTCGATGTTCAGCTTGTCGACCGCGGGGCGCGTGCCTCCAGGGTAGAGGCGGGTGGCGTCGTCAAAGGTCACGGTTGCCATTGGTTTCTCCTTCACCGGCAGGTACGTGCCGGACGATCCGTTGTGATGGAAGCGGCGGGGTTGCCCGCCGTGGCCCGCCTTCGGGCCAGGTTCAGTATGGCATGCACCTGCGCCATCTGGGTAACTTCCCAGGAGGTCTGGATAACATCGAACCCGGTGCCGCTTCAGGCGGCCGCCGGCCGCTTCGGGCGGCCATCAGGGGGAGACCCGTCCCCAACCGGACTTTCAAGAGGAACGATGTCGAGCGACGAAACGCCGAACGTCCCCACCACGACCTCATCACGCGAGGCGGTGCGGGAGAAGGCACAGCAGGTGCATTCCCGTCAGCGCCGGGCGCGCGCGATGCGACGGATCATCATCGGTCTCGTCGCTGTCGTCGCCGTCGGCGCGGTGAGCACGGCCGTGACCTGGGCGGTCACCTCCTCGGTGTCCAAGCCCACGCTGAGCCCGGCCGGCATGGCCGACGACGGCGTGACCGTGCGCGAGGTCGCCGTGAGCGCGCCTCAGACCGCACCGGAGGGCACGCCCACGCCGGATCCGAGCGGTGCGGGCGCAACGGCCTCGGCCACCCCCACGCCCGAGCCGACTCCCGTCGAGGGCGCCGTGGACGTGCACATCTACGTCGACTACCTCTCGCCCGACGCGGGTGAGTTCGGGCGTGCGAACGCCCGTCAGCTCACCGGATGGATCACCGAGGGCGCGGTCAACGTCACCTACCACCCCGTCTCGCTGCTGACGGCGAGCTCCAACGGCACGAAGTACTCGCTGCGCGCGGCCGCCGCATNACGAAGTACTCGCTGCGCGCGGCCGCCGCATCCGCCTGCATCGCCAGCTATGCTCCGGACTTCTTCTACGCGTACAACCACGAGCTGCTGATCGATCAGCCGAAGGTCGACAGCGACGGCCGCACGGATGTCGAACTGGCCGACCTCGCCGGCGCGGTCGGCATCGACAACGCCGAGCAGGTTCGCTCCTGCATCGAGGGCGGCGACTACCTGACCTGGGCGAAGGACGCCACGACGCGTGCGCTCGAGGGGCCGCTGCCCGGCTCGAAGAAGCTCAAGCTGAACGCCGCGCCGATGATCGTCGTGAACGGTGAAGCCTATGTCGGCGCGATGGACGACCCGGCCGAGTTCTCCCAGTTCGTGATGACCGTCGCCAGCGACGCCTACTACGGCGAGCCGACCCCGACTCCCACGCCCACTGCCACGACCCCGGCGAAGTGAGGCCGGCGGTCGCCGCTAAGCTGGTGACCGTTCGCCTCCTTAGCTCATCTGGTAGAGCAGCGGCCTTGTAAACCGCAGGTGGCCGGTTCGAGTCCGGCAGGAGGCTCGGCAAGACGAAGAAGAGCTCCCCGTGAGGGGAGCTCTTCTTCGTCTGCGGGGCGCGTCAGACCACGGGGCCCTGCGCCGGCCAGCCGTCCAGGGGGCCGGTGTCGGTGAGATAGCCGATGTACGCCTCGTGCGGGATGCTGTGCCAGATCATCGGGTCGGTGTTCCAGACCTCGCCCTCCACGAGCCCGCCGAGCAGTGACTCGACGCCGAGCACGTTCTGCTTCACGGCCTTGCCGCGGCTCTTCTGCCCGATCGAGCCGCCGTAGGTCTCGAAGAAGACCATCGGGTGACTGTGTCCGGTCGGGTTGAGACCGTTGTGGTTCAGGCCGAGCATCGCCGCCGAGGTGACACCGCCCTTGATGTCGATCTCGCGCGGACCGCCGACGCTGTAACGATCGATGTTGACGTACCCGTACTTCTTGAGCTCGGAGTACACGTGACCCTGCAACTGGCGGGCCTTGATGTCGTACTCGCCACCGCGGATTCCCGGCAGCGTGGGTCCGCTCGGCGCCAGCGAGATACCCAGCGACATGGTGATCGGCTCGTCGGACGCGTCGTACTTCAGGCCCTGGTGGTGGATGTCGAGGCCGACGTGCGGCTGGACCCGGGTCCAGTAGGCAGGTGCCGGCGAGTGAGGGTGAATCGGGGGGACTGTTCAGCCATCTCATCGTTCCTTTGTCTTCGTTGACGGCGGACAGCGCCAGTGTGTCAGCGTCGACGAGAGGAGAGCAAGGAAAGCGGAGGAACCGCTCAGAACAGCATCTCGTCCATGCCCTTGTCGTCGGCCCGTTCGACGGCGGCGATGCGCTCGTCGAGGGATGCTGCGGCGATCAGTGCCTCGTCGATGAGTTCGCGGGAGCCGTCGGCCGTGAGCCAGTCGCCCTGGAACGATGCCGGCAGCAGCAGCGGCACCCGGTCGTGGATGTGCGCGACCTGCGGGGGAGCGGGGCGCATGACGATCGAGTAGCAGGTGCGCCACTCGCCGTCGGGGTCCTTCCCGCGCTGCGTGACCGCCGCCATTCCGAACAGGACGCCACGCCCCAGTCCGAACTCGTGCCACGCGCGCTGCGGCTTCTGCATCTCGAACCAGCCGGTGCTCGGCACGATCGCCCGGCCGCGCAGCGACCCGGGCTTCTCCTGCAGCCGCTCGGAGCGCGTGTTGATCGAGGGGAACCGTGCCGGCGCGCCGTTCACGAGGAAGCCCCACCAGGCCTGCTCGAGCACCGCCGCGTCGTCGCCCGGCATGACGACAGGATTGAGGTTGCGCAGATTCCGTCCGGTGGGGCGCAGCGTCTCACCGGCGTTCTGCTCGGCCCAGTGGCGCAGGCCCTCCAGCATCGCGGCATCCGCCGCAGCGAGCTGCTCGGCGTCGGTGAACCGGGGATCGAGACCATAACTGGCGCACATGCGGCCAGCGTAGCCCCGGCCACCGACAGCGCGTCAGCGCCGCGGCATCTGTCCGAGCACCTTCTCAGCGTCGATCGACTTCCGGCGTCCGCCGTCCTTGCCCGCGGGCTTGCCGCCGACGTACAGCCAACCCAGCAGCTGCTCCTTCTTCTTCAGGCCGTGCGCCTTCGCGACGGCCTTGGAACGGGTGTAGTGGCCGGTGCGCCAGATGACGCCCCAGCCGGCCTCGTCCAGCAGCAGACTCAGCATGTGCGCCACGCCGGATGCCACGGCCTCCTGCTCCCAGTACGGCACCTTCTCGCTCTTGCGCGGGCTGACGACGACGGCGATCAGCAGCGGGGCGCGCAGTGGCTTCGACGACGGTTTGTCGTCGCCCTGCGCCTTGGCGATCGCGGCGCCCAGCCGTTCGCGATCCTCGCCGCGCAGCTCGATCAGCCGCCACGGGTGCAGAGAGGAGTGGTCGGCCACCCGGCCCGCCGCGGTGACGAGCGGTAGCAATTGCTCGTGCGTGGGTGCGACGTCGCTCACCTTAGACCAGGACCGCCGGGAGCGCGCGGCGTCGAGAGCGCTCACGATTCAGTCGGGCTGA
Organism: Microbacterium bovistercoris; assembly: GCF_003387575.1. Classification (GTDB taxonomy): domain Bacteria; phylum Actinomycetota; class Actinomycetes; order Actinomycetales; family Microbacteriaceae; genus Microbacterium; species Microbacterium bovistercoris. Next base: position 186,542 of record NZ_QUAB01000039.1, read on the forward strand.
ACGTGAGCGCCAGCGAATTCATGCAATAGCGGTCGCCGGTCGGGGTGCCGAAGCCGTCGGGGAAGACATGCCCCAGGTGCGAGCCGCATGCGGCGCACCGCACCTCGGTGCGCACCATGCCCAGCGTGCGGTCCTCGATCAGCGTCACGGCCTCCGGCCGGACCGACTCGTAGAAGCTCGGCCAGCCGCATCCGCTGTCGAACTTCGTGCCGCTCCGGAACAGTTCGGCGCCGCAGGCGCCGCACCGGTACAGCCCGTCGCGCTTCTCGTCGAGCAGCTCGCCCGTCCAGGGGCGCTCGGTCGCCGCCTCGCGCAGCACCGCGTACTCGGCTTCGCCGAGCTGTTCGCGCCATTCGGCTTCCGTCTTGTCCACGTCGTAACCCATGGGTCTATTGTCCCTCGCTCCGCGGGGAATGGCGCGATGGCGGGAGTGGCGCGCGGATGCTGCGCCGGATGCCGCGTAGCCTGGGGCCATGCTCGGAGACCTCACCGATCGCGATCGCGCGATCCTCGCCCTCGAGGCCGCCTGGCCGCGGCACGGCGGCGCCAAGGAGGAGAAGATCCGGGCGCAGTTGGGCATGAGTCCCGCCCGCTACTACCAGCTGCTCGGCCGCCTCATCGAGACGGAGCAGGCTCTGGAGTTCGACCCTCTGCTCGTGCGCCGGCTGCGTCGGATCCGCGACGCCCGCAGCGAGCGCCGCGTCGCGCGGATGAGGGGCTTCGTCGGCTGACGGGGCGACGGGGATTCACAGAGGACATGCCCTAGCATCGAGGGGTGTCCAAGCCCAACCATGATCGATTCGACGACGTCCCGCACTCGACCGGGCGCGTCGGAGCGCACCGCGCCGAGGTTCCGGGCATGAACGGATGGGTCGTGCTGCTGTGGTCGGCAGCGGCAGTGCTCGTTCTCGTGGTCGTCGGCATCTTCGGGTCTCTGCTGGCCATGGGGCGCATCTCGTTCGGCGGAGATGCCCCGCCCACCGCAGCTGCGACCGTCGCGCCGGAGGAGACGGGCGTGGTGGACACGTCCTACGCCGTGCTGATCCTCAACGCCACTCCGGACGACAGTCTGGAGGACTCGATGCGCGACCAGCTGATCAAGGCCGGCTGGAGTGGTGACCAGATCACCAGCAGCGACGCCTCCAGCACCGACTTCCCGACGACGACCGTGTACTACGTCGATGCGGCTGACGAGGCCGCGGCGATCGGACTCGCCGGTGCCATCGGCGGCGCGGAAGTGCAGCAGAGCGACGTGTACAAGGACTACAACGAATCCGGCGGCAAGCAGCTCGCCGTGGTGATCGGCACGGACCGCAGCGCGTCGGCGCCGGAGACCCCAGCCGAGTAGCGCCGTCGTGGCTTGCACTCTCCATGGTCGAGTGCCAGAATGGCGTTAGCACTCGATCGTTGTGAGTGCTAACCCCAACGTCTACGTCCAGGAGGGACGACACTACTCATGGCAAAGATCATCGCTTTCGATGAGGAGGCCCGTCGCGGTCTCGAGCGCGGCCTGAACACCCTGGCCGACGCCGTCAAGGTGACCCTCGGCCCGCGCGGCCGCAACGTCGTGCTCGAGAAGAAGTGGGGCGCCCCCACGATCACGAACGACGGCGTCTCGATCGCCAAGGAGATCGAGCTCGACGACCCGTACGAGAAGATCGGTGCGGAACTCGTCAAGGAGGTCGCCAAGAAGACCGACGACGTCGCCGGTGACGGCACCACCACCGCCACGGTCCTCGCCCAGGCGCTGGTCCGCGAGGGCCTGCGCAACGTCGCGGCCGGTGCGGACCCGATCAGCCTGAAGAAGGGCATCGAGAAGGCCGTCGCGGCGATCACCGCCGACCTGCTCGCCACCGCCAAGGAGGTCGAGTCGAAGGACCAGATCGCCGCCACCGCGTCGATCTCCGCCGCCGACCCCGAGATCGGCGCGCTGATCGCCGAGGCCATCGACAAGGTGGGCAAGGAGGGCGTCGTCACCGTCGAGGAATCGCAGACCTTCGGCACCGAGCTCGAGCTCACCGAGGGCATGCGCTTCGACAAGGGTTACCTGAACCCGTACTTCGTCACGGACCCGGAGCGCCAGGAGGCCGTCTTCGAGGACCCGTACATCCTCATCGCGAACCAGAAGATCGGCAACATCAAGGACCTTCTGCCCGTCGTCGACAAGGTGATCCAGGACGGCAAGGAGCTCGTCATCATCGCCGAGGACGTCGAGGGCGAAGCTCTCGCGACCCTGGTGCTGAACAAGATCCGCGGTATCTTCAAGTCCGTCGCCGTCAAGGCCCCGGGCTTCGGCGACCGTCGCAAGGCGCAGCTGCAGGACATCGCGATCCTGACCGGCGGCCAGGTCATCACCGAGGAGGTCGGTCTCAAGCTCGAGAACACCACCCTCGACCTGCTCGGCCGTGCACGCAAGGTCATCGTCACCAAGGACGAGACCACGATCGTCGAGGGTGCCGGTGAGCAGGAGCAGATCGAGGGTCGCGTGACCCAGATCCGCCGCGAGATCGAGAACACCGACAGCGACTACGACCGCGAGAAGCTGCAGGAGCGCCTCGCCAAGCTCGCCGGCGGCGTGGCCGTCATCAAGGCGGGCGCGGCCACCGAGGTCGAGCTCAAGGAGCGCAAGCACCGCATCGAGGACGCCGTCCGCAACGCGAAGGCAGCCGTCGAGGAGGGCATCGTCCCCGGTGGTGGCGTCGCGCTGCTGCAGTCGGCCAAGGTGCTCGACGGCCTCGAGCTCGTCGGTGACGAGGCGACCGGTGCGAGCATCGTCCGCGTCGCGATCGAGGCTCCGCTGAAGCAGATTGCCATCAACGCGGGCCTCGAGGCCGGCGTCGTCGCGCACAAGGTCTCCGAGCTCCCCGCGGGCCAGGGCCTGAACGCCGCGACCGGTGAGTACGGCGACATGTTCGCACAGGGCATCATCGACCCGGCCAAGGTCACCCGCTCGGCGCTGCAGAACGCCGCGTCGATCGCCGGCCTGTTCCTCACCACCGAGGCGGTCGTGGCCGACAAGCCCGAGAAGGCTCCGGCCATGCCGGCAGACCCGTCGGGCGGCATGGACTTCTGATCCATACCCCTCGCACACAGAACGCCCCCGGCTTCGGCCGGGGGCGTTCTGCGTTCCGCGAGGGGGAGGGCGGGGGTCAGCGGAACAGGTTCGCGGAGTACTGGTCGGCGTCGGCGTACTGCGTCGCCGCAGAGCCCAGGGCCGTCCCGATCGATGCCAGCACCTGCTCGACATGCAGCTGCGCGCCGCGCCACTGCTCGCTGCACTGCTGGAACGCGGCCGAGGCGCTGCCCGTCCACGAGGACTGCAGCTGGTTCAGCTGCGCCATCAGCGCGGCCGATTCGGACTGCAGCCGCTCGATCGTGGCCCGGGTCGCGCCGTGCGCGGCGTGGACGGCGTCGGTGTCGACGGTGAAGACGGACATGGGGTCTCCTCTCGTTGGGCTTCCGACGCTAGAGCGCCGCGCGACGCCGGAGACGCGGGATTCGCGGCATCCGGGACATCTCCCGCGAGATGCCGATTGTGGAGGACGAGTCGCCGTCAGAGATCGGGCGGCGCGATCGGCTGCGTCTCCTCGAGCAGATGCTCCGGCGTCGCGCTCGCCGGCGCCAGGGGGAGCGAGACGATGAACGTCGCACCGCCGCCGGCGGTCTCCTCGACGCGTACGGATCCGTTCAGCGCTTCGACGATCGACGAGACGATCGCGAGGCCCAGACCGGAGCCGCCGGTCTCGCGAGCGCGGGAGGTGTCGGCGCGCCAGAACCGCTGGAAGATCTGCTCCCTGATCTGCTGCGGAACACCCTCGCCGTGGTCGGCGATCGCGATGGTGCCGATGCCGCGCAGCCGGTCGACGCCGACGATGATCTCGATCGGGCTGTCCTCCGGCGAGAAGCGCCGCGCGTTGCCGAGCAGGTTGGTCACCACCTGCCGCACCTTGTTCTCGTCGCCGAGCACGATGGGCGGTGTGCGCACCGGGATGTCGAGCGTCTCGTGGAAGTCGATCTGCGGCACGACCTCGGTGCGAGGACGGCGGCGCAGCCGGGCGAGAGCAGCCCCGGTCAGACCGCGTGCGCCTGGCGCGCGGGTCGTGGCATCCTTCGTCTTCGACGGCTTCTGTGCCTCCGCCGCCGGCGTCGCCGGCGTCGGAGGCGGCAGGACGGGCTCGACCGCCTGCTCCAGCGTGGTGTCGACGACGGTCACGGTGCGTGCGGGGGCGGTGACCCGCATGTCGAGGGCTGCATCGCGGGCGATCGGCCGCAGGTCGAGCGGCACGATCTCGAGGGAGCGGCCGGCGTCTTCGTCCAGCCGCGCGAGCGCGAGGAGATCCTCGACCATCGCGCCCATGCGGATGGCCTCCTTCTCGATCCGCTCCATCGCGCGCGCGGTGTCCTCGTCGCCGCGGATGGCGCCCATCCGGTACAACTCGGCGTAGCCGCGGACGCTCACCAGCGGAGTGCGCAGCTCATGGCTGGCGTCGCCGATGAAGCGCCGCATGTGCTGCACGGTGCGGTCCCGTTGCGCGATCGCCCCGTCGACACGGTCGAGCATCGTGTTGATCGCGGCGTTAAGACGACCGACCTCGGTGGTGGGTTCGAGATCGGTGAGTCGCTGGCTGAGGTCGCCGGCGGCGATCGACATTGCGGTGGACTCCACCTGCCCGAGCCGCCGGAACGTCAGCGTGACCAGTCCTCTGGTGAGCAGCGCCGCGATGAGGATGGTCACCAGCGCGACGGTCGTGTACACGCCGAAGTACGTCGCGACGATGCGGTCGGCCTCGTCCAGCGGCAGCGCGACGATCTGCACGTAGGTGACCGAGGCCCCGACCGCCACCTGGGTCGCCGCGGCGGCGCTGAACGCACCGCCGTCTTCGCCCTGCAGGGGGATGATCTGATCGGCGCTCGACTGCGCTTCGGCAAGGGTGTAGGTCTCCGGGAAGACGGGGCGCTCCGCGCCCGGCTGACCGCCGGCCTCGGCGACCTTCCGCCCTGCGGTGTCGTAGAAGGCGGCGAAGTAGTCGGCGCGCGAGACGGCGCCGTCCCGCGGGGTGAACACCGCCTCGCCGTTCTCGATCGTGACGACGAAGAACCGGTCCGCCTGACTGGTCGAGACCAGCCCAGGCAATTGCGCGTTGATGTTGCCGATCATCGCGTTGCGCAGGATCGGCACGGTGCCGATACCGGCCACGAGGAGCCCGAGGGCCAGCACGGCGACGGTGACGCCGGTGACCTTGGCGCGCAGGCTGATGCGCCGCCACCACGAGGTGACGGCATCAGTCCTTTGCGCCATGAACTTCTCCGGGCGTCAGACGGTCTTGCCGACCTTGAGCATGTACCCGAAGCCGCGCTTGGTCTGGATCAGCGACTCCTCGGTGTGCGGGTCGATCTTGCGGCGCAGGTACGAGATGTAGCTCTCGACGATGCCGGCATCGCCGTTGAAGTCGTACTCCCAGACGTGGTCGAGGATCTGCGCCTTCGACAGCACGCGGTTGGGGTTGAGCATGAGGTACTTCAGCAGCTTGAACTCGGTCGGGCTGAGCTCGATCGGCTCCTTGCCCACGAACACGTCGTGCGTGTCCTGGTCCATCGACAGCTCGCCCGCGCGGATGACCGACTCCTCGTCGGCCTGCATCGTGCGGCGCAGGATGGCCTGCGCCCTGGCGACGATCTCATCGAGGGCGAAGGGCTTGGTGACGTAGTCGTCGCCGCCGGCGTTCAGGCCCTCGATCTTGTCCTGGGTGTCGTCCTTCGCCGTGAGGAACAGGATCGGTGCGGTGAAACCGGCGCCGCGCAGGCGCTTGGTCACGCTGAACCCGTTCATGTCGGGCAGCATCACGTCGAGGATGATGAGGTCCGGCTCCTCTTCGAGGACCGCGGAGATGGTGGCCGCCCCGTTGGCGACGGTCTTCACCTGGAATCCGGCGAAGCTGAGACCCGTGGAGAGCAGGTCGCGGATGTTCGGCTCGTCGTCGACGACCAGGATGCGCGCATCAGTCATGCCCCCATTATGGTGACTCGACCGGTGCCGTGTCTGATTGTCTCCGGATCGGCGGTCTTTAGCCGGTCAGCGTCGCGTCCACCGCGCGCGCGATGACGTCCTCGATCGGCGCCTCGGGATCCACCGTGATGCGATGCAGCAGCAGGCCCTCGCCGGCGGCCATCAGGAAGGGTGCTCGACGTGCGGCGGTCTCACCGCCGAGCGTGAGAAGGATGCTGCGGATCCACATCTCCATCCCGATGCGCTGCTCGCGCAGCGGCGCCGTCGCGTCCTCGTCCGCCTCGAGGAACAGGGCATAGCGCGCACGAGTGCGTCCGGCCAGCGGGCCCGACTGCAGGGCGATCATGCGGGTGAGCGCGCCGACGAGGTCGTCTCGGCTGGTGATCTCCGGCGTACCCGCATCGCTGCGCTCCTGGCGCGCCATCCACTCGATCACCCCCGCGATGAGAGCCGCCCGGGTGCGGAAGTGGTTCGACGTGGATCCCGGCGGCAGCGAAGCCGCCGCGTCCACGCGCCCGTGTGTGAGCGCGCGAATGCCCTCGGTGCCGATCAGCGTCACCGCTGCGTCCAGCGCCTGTCGTCGGGTCCTGCTCACGTCTCGAGCCTACGCAACTATATTTCTAGTGACAACGCACTATGAAAGTAGTACAGTCGCCTCATGAATGAGAGAAGGCTGTGGGAGCCGCCGCTGCCGGAGGCTCCGGGTTTCGAACATCACCTCGTCGAGACGCCGGGTCTGCGTACCCACGTCGCCACCATCGGGGAAGGGGAGCCGGTGCTCATGCTGCACGGGTTCCCGCAGCACTGGTGGCAATGGCGCACGATCGCACCGCGGGTCGCCGCGGCCGGGTACCGCGTGATATGCCCGGATTTCCGCGGTGCGGGCTGGACCAGGGCCGATGAACCGGGTTTCCATCGCGAATCCGTCGTCGACGATCTCGTGGCGTTGATGGATGTGATGGGGGTCGATCGGGCGCGCGTCGTCAGTCACGACTTCGGCTGTGTCGTCGCGTACCAGCTGTCGTACCGGCATCCGGAGCGGGTCGTCGCCGCCGTGCAGTTCGCCGTGCCCCCGGCCTTCATGATCTTCACTCCTCGGCTGCTGCCGGCCTTCTCGCACATGCCGAAGCTGCTGATGCACCACGAGGGGGAGCCGCTGAACTATCTCTTCTCGGAGAAGTACCTGGCCGAACCCCTGACCGATGAAGAGATCGACGGATATCTGCGGGCGCACCGGGTGCCGGAGGTGAGCCGAGCGGTGCGTGACCTGTACCGCGGGCTGGTCATCCCCGAGGTGATGAAGCTCGCTGCCGGTTCGTACAGGCGCGTGCAGTTGAAGCCGCCGACGCTCGCCGTGTTCGGGCGGGAGGACCACGAGTTCCCCGAGGAGCTGGTCCGCCAGATCTGCCGCGACCACGTGCGCCGCGCGGATCGGTTCGCCGTCGCGTTCGCCGAGGGCGCCTCGCACTTCATCACCGACGACGCCCCCGACGCCGTAGTCCGTCACACCCTGGACTGGTTCGCCGCCGCTGCCGCGCCGAATCGTTCCGCACAGACAGGAGCAGCATCATGAACGAGACGAGCACGACCGAGGCCATCGGCCTGAAGGTGCAGGTCGAGATCGAGGCGACGCCCGAGGCCGTCTTCGACGCCTACACGGACCCCGCCGCGCAGCGGATCTGGCTGTCCGCGCTCGGCCCTGATGAGGGGGCGGTGCAGAGCACAGTCGACCTGCGCGTCGGCGGGGTCTGGGAGGCGCGCTTCCATCCCAATCCGCAGACGCGGGTGCACGACCGGCAGACCTATCGCGAGATCGACCGTCCTCACCGGCTGGTCACCGACCTGGTCGCCGAGTCCTTCGTCGGCGAGCAGCAGCTGCCGACCGTGGAGAGTCGCATCGTCGTGACCTTCGAGCCGGCGGGACAGGGCACCCTGGTGACCGTCGAGCAGAGCCCGATCGCCACCGCCGAACTCCGCGACTTCTTCCGCGACGTCGCCTGGCCGGGTGGCCTGGCGAGACTCGGCGCACACCTGCACCGGCAGGCGAGCTGAGATGACGGAGCGCCTGTCCGTGCTCGTCGCGGCCCACGTCGCCGACGGGCACATGGCTCCCACCCTTGCGATCGCCCGGCACCTCGCCGACCAGGGCCATCGGGTGCGCTTCCTCACAGGTGAGAGGTTCGCCCCTGTCGTGCGTGCGGCCGGGATCGAGTACCTGCCGTGGCCGGCGGACGGCCAGGTCGACCATCAGGCGCTGCGCGCGGATGCCGGTGGGATGGCCGCCATGGCCGCCAACGTGGAGCGGCTGTTCATCGCACCAGCCGCGGGGCAGTACCGGGCGCTGGTGGAGGCGATCGACGCGGAGCAGACCGACGTCGTCGTGACCGAGTACACCGTCGTCGGCGCCGCGTGCCTCACCTGGGGCGCGATGCCGCATCCGCCCGTCGTCGTGTGCGGGATCCTGCCCCTGGGGCTGAGCAGCCGGGACACCGCGCCGTGGGGGATGGGCATCCTTCCGCGCACCGGCGAGGTCGCCCGCCTGCGCAACCGGGCCCTCAACTGGCTGACTCAGCACGTCGTGCTGCGCCGGCCGCAACGGCTCGCCGTGGAGACGATCCGCGAGGTCGCAGGCGGCGAGCTGACCGGCTTCTGCTTCGACTGGGCGACCCGTTCCGCGCTCTACGCGCAGTTGACCGTTCCCGGCTTCGAATACCCGCGCAGCGATCTCTCTCCCACGGTGCGTTTCGTCGGACCGCTCTTCGGGCCGCCGACCCGCGCGACGGCGGTGCCGTCCTGGTGGGGTGACCTCGAGGGCAGGACCGTGGTGCTGGTGTCACAGGGCACTGTGGCGAACGAGCTCAGCGAGCTCGTCGAGCCGACCGTCCGCGCCCTGGCGGACCGCGACCTGATCGTCGTCGCGACGACCGGCGGGGCGGACGTGGGGACGCTCGGCCCGCTGCCGGCCAACGTGCGCGTCGCGGATTTCGTGCCGTACGACCTGCTCATGCCGCAGGTGGACGTGTTCGTCTCCAACGGCGGCTACGGGGGTCTGCACTACGCGCTCGCGCACGGCGTGCCACTCGTCGTCTCCGGCGTCACCGAGGACAAGGCCGAGACCACCAGGCGAGTCGAATGGTCGGGGACGGGCGTGAACCTCGGCGTGCAGCGTCCGACCTCGGCAGCGGTCGGGGACGCGGTCGATCGCGTGCTGAGCACCCCGTCCTTCCGCATCCGTGCAGAGGAGCTCCAGACCGAGATCGCCGCGTCACCCGGCATCGACGGGCTCGCCGAGATGATCTCCGAGATCGCCCGCACGCATCGACATCGTCCGGAGTCGGTGGTCGGCGAATAGCTCGGTCCGGCAGGAGCCGGACCGGCGCGCGGCGTGTGCGGCGAGAATCGGCGATGATCGAAGGATGCTTCCCACGGACGAGCCCGTTCCCGGCCCTGCCGACCCCATGCCGTTCCCCCCGCCTCCGCCGCCCGCCCCGCGGATGCCGGATGGCGCGCCGACGCCCGCATGGGCACCGGTCGCCCCGGAGGTCGCCGTGGACGTCGAGTACCACCGGCTGGATCTCGCACGCGGCAGGCGGCCGCGCTGGTGGCGCCCGCTGCTGGTGGCACTGCTGGGGCTGGCCCTGTACATCGGCATGGTCGTCGTGCTGGTCGTCCCCTTCGCGGTCGCGGCCGCATTCGTGCCCGAGGTCATGCAGGCATTCAGCCGTCTCGTCGACAGCGGCGGCATGGACATGACCGACCCCGTGACCTTCGTCGTCTCGATGGTGTCGATCATCCTGCTGCTGCCGGCCCTTCTGATCGCGTCGCGCGTGGTCGCCGGGCGCGGCCTCGGCCTGCTCTCCTCGGTGACCGGCCGGCTGCGCTGGGGCTGGATGCTGCGCTGCCTCGGGCTCGCCGCGGCAGTCTTCGCGCTGCAGACGGGCATCTCGATGGTCATCTCCGTGGCGCGGGGCGAAGACCTCATCGTGACCGGCACCGCTCCGCAGCCGTGGCCGATGCTGCTCCTGGTGATCCTGCTCGTGCCGCTGCAGTCCGCCACGGAGGAGTACGTCTTCCGTGGCTTCCTCATGCAGGCCATCGGATCCTGGCTGAAGCACCCTGCGTTCGCGATCGTGCTGCCCCTGCCGCTGTTCGTGTTCGGGCACCTCTACGACGTCTGGGGGCTGCTCAGCGTCGCCGCTTTCGCGCTCGCCGCGGGGTGGCTGACCTGGCGCACCGGAGGCTTGGAGGCCGGCATCGCCCTGCACGTGGTCAACAATGTGAGCATCTTCGTGCTGGCGTCGTTCGGCCTGGCCGACGCGAATTCGTCCGGTGGCGGACCGCTCGACCTGGTCATCTCGGTGCTCGTACTCGCGGCCTCGGTGGGCACGATCGAGTGGATGCAGCGGCGCACGCCGATCGCGCGCACCCGCACCCTGCGCTGGCCGGCCCCTGCCGTACCCGCGCAGGGGTAGCATCCGGATCATGGACCACGATGAGCACGGCGGAGACTCCGCCTGCTGGCTCGCGCAGGTGTGCCCGGAGTGCGGGGCGCTGCTCGACGACCTCGCGGCACCCTGCTGGCGGTGCGGCCTGAAGCCCGGTGAGGAGCCCCGGGCCGCGACGTGATCAGGCAGCTTGCAGGTCGGTGGCGTCCATGATCGTGTAGCTGTAGCCCTGCTCGGCGAGGAAGCGCTGACGGTTCTGCGCGTAGTCCTGGTCGACCGTGTCGCGCGCCACCAGCGTGTAGAAGCTCGCAGTGTGGTCGGTCTGCTTCGGACGCAGCAGCCGGCCGAGGCGCTGCGCCTCCTCCTGGCGGGAGCCGAACGACCCGGACACCTGGATCGCGACCGAGGCCTCGGGCAGGTCGACCGAGAAGTTCGCGACCTTCGAGACCACGAGCACCCTGATCTCGCCGGAGCGGAACTGCTGGTACAGCACCTCGCGCTCGTCCACCGGAGTCGCACCCGTGATCTGCGGCGCGCCCAGGGCGTCGGCCAGCACGTCCAGCTGGTCGAGGTACTGGCCGATCACGAGCACCTGCTCGTCGGGGTGCTTCGCGATCAGTTCCTTGACCGCACGGATCTTCGCCGGCGCGGATGCCGCGAGACGGTAGCGCTCGTCGTCGGTGGCCGCCGCGTACTCCAGCCGGTCTCCCGGCGGCAGGTCGACGCGCACCTCGTAGCAGGCGGCGGGGGAGATGAAGCCCTGCGCCTCGATCTGCTTCCACGGCGCGTCGAAACGCTTCGGCCCGATCAGGCTGAACACGTCGCCCTCCCGGCCGTCCTCGCGCACCAGGGTGGCGGTCAGGCCGATGCGGCGGCGGGCCTGCAGATCGGCGGTGAGCTTGAACACCGGAGCGGGCAGCAGATGCACCTCGTCGTAGACGATGAGGCCCCAGTCCATCGCATCCAGCAGAGCCAGGTGCGCGTACTGGCCCTTCCGCTTCGCCGTGAGGATCTGGTAGGTCGCGATCGTGACCGGCTTGACCTCCTTGGCCTGGCCGGAGTACTCGCCGATCTCCTCGGGAGTGAGCGAGGTGCGCTTGAGCAGTTCGTCGCGCCACTGCCTGGCCGAGACCGTGTTGGTCACGAGGATGAGCGTGGTGGTCTTGGTGGCGGCCATCGCGCCCGCGCCGACGATGGTCTTGCCGGCGCCGCAGGGCAGCACGACGACTCCCGAGCCGTCCTTCGCGAAGGCGTCGACGGCCTCGTGCTGGTACGGACGCATGGTCCAGCCGTCCTCGTCGAGGTCGATCTCGTGCGGGGTGCCGGGCGTGTAGCCGGCCAGGTCCTCGGCAGGCCAGCCGATCTTCAGCAGCTCCTGCTTGATCTGTCCGCGCGCCCACGCATCCACGACGAAGGTGTCGGGGGCGGGGTGGCCGATCAGCAGCGGCTGGATGCGCTTGTTGCCCGCGACCTGCGTCAGTACGGCGGGGTCGGTGGAACGCAGGATGAGGGCGCCCTCGTCATCGCGCTCGATCACCAGCCGGCCGTACCGGTTCACGGTCTCGCGCAGGTCCACCGCCACGGACGGCGGAACGGGGAAGCGCGACCAGCGGTCGAGCGTCTCGATCATGTCCTCGGCCGTGTGCCCGGCCGCGCGGGCGTTCCACAGACCCAGCCGGGTGATCCGGTAGGTGTGGATGTGCTCGGGCGCGCGCTCCAGCTCTGCGAAGATCGCCAGCTCGTGCCGGGCGGCCTCGGCATCTGCGTGCGCGACCTCCAGCAGCACGGTGCGGTCGCTTTGGACGATGAGAGGGCCGTCAGACATAGCTGTCCAGTCTACCCGCCGGTCGTCAGTCGGGCGTCGGCAGGTCGGCGAGACGCACGGCGCGGATGCTGCGCACCGGCAGCGTCCGCTCCACGTTGGCGCCGCGGTCCAGGCCGCGCAGGCGGCCTCCGCCGAGCCCCGTCGCCTCCAGGACGAGTTCGCGCGTCGAGCCGTCCGGCATCCCGACGTCGACGATCAGCAGTGCCTTGGCGCGCACCGCGGCCTCCAGTTCGCGGTCCAGCCACGCGGCATCCGCATCCGGCCCCTGCCGTGCGCGCAGCCGCGCGATGAGCGAGGCGTAGGACGGGACGGCGGCGGTCGTCTGGGCGACGGGCGGGGTGCGGCGCATCGAGACCGCGTTGCCCGTGTCGTCGACGAGGGTCGCGGGGTAGCGGGCGTCCACCATCGCCCAGTACACGGTCTCGGCACTGACGCGCGAGACGAGCATGCCGTCCTCTGCGGTGAGGCCCAGCGGCCGCAGACCGCGATCGATGCCGATCGCCTGGACCAGATGCGGGTCGCTGCTGGTGACGACCGTTCCGGTCTCCGACGCCCAGACCCGCACCAGACCGTGCCGCTGCGCGGTCTGGCCGACCAGGTAGGAGAGCGGCTGCGGGAGACCGGTCAGCGAGAGCGCGGTGAGGAACCCGAGGACGGATGCCTCGGTCTCGCCCTCGACGAGGGCCCGGTCGATCGACTCCGCGGTGAACCGGTAGGACGAGGACTGCGCGGAGTCGCGCTCGGCCATGCCGCGAAGTCGCACTTCGAGGGCCGGCTGGAGCGGGCCCGGAGCGATGGCGGTCAGATCGTTCTGCAGGAAGACCCGGTCGACTTCGGCGGGCACCAGTTGCTCGAGGGATGCGGTGTCGACGATGTCGCCCCGCCGCAGCGGCGCCGCCCAGTCGGGTTCGGCGCCGTCCGCCGCGGTCAGGCCGAGCAGGTGAGCTCTGCGCCGCAGCCCGGCCTCGCGGTCCGGCCAGGACGGATCCCAGGGGTAGGCGTGCGGCCAGGACGACGGCGGCAGCCACCCGGCGCCGTCGCGGACCCCGTCGGGCAGCGCCCGGCGGAACGCCGCTGCCAGTCGTGACCAGCGGTCGGCGAAGGGCAGACCGAGCCAGGCATCCGCTTCCGTCGTCACCTGCACCCGACGATCGCTCGTGCTCAGCAGCCCCGCGTCCTCGGCGATCGTGCGCAGGTCGTCGGCATTCTGCTCGATCCCGGCCTCCGCGAGGCGCTTCTTCTCGCCCGCCGCGAGCGTCCCCGTCGCGAGCAGGCCCAAGGGCGCCTCGCGCGCCACGAGCAGCATGTCGGCGACCCGGGAGGCTGTGGTGAATGCGCGTTCGGCGATGGGTGCGGGGTCGTGGACGGATGCGGCGTGCTGAGGCTGCTCCTCGGCGACGTCCGGCAGCCGCCGGCCGGCGACCTGCTCCGCCACGGGTACCGGGACGAGCCCGGACGGATCCTGCAGGGCGAGAGCCGTCAGGTGCGGCGTGGCCTGCCCGTGCCCCTCTGCGGCGTGCAGCAGCGCAGCGGCATCCGCCAGGGGGAGCGCGACCAGCGCGCGCTCGATGGAGGCCGGTTCGAGCAGCGCCTCCGCAGCATCGAAGAAGTCCTGCCACGGCGCATCCGGCTTGATGCCGCGCGCCCGGAACAGCGCGGTCAGCTCGTCATCGCTCGCCGCAGCCAGCCTGACGGCGAGCGGGCGCGCGTGGGTGCTCATGATCGAGGCGTCCTAGGACCGCTTCGCCGCGCGTCCCTTGCGGACCATGCTCATGATCAGCAGCGCGATGATCATCACGAAGGCGATCGGCAGGCCGTACAGCGGCAACCCGGCGATGAGCGGCCACGCACCCTGCGCGAACGCCTCCTGCTTCATGCCTGTGGCCGTGCCGATGATGATCGCGAAGAAGCAGAGCACGGACGCTCCGGCGAGGCCGAGTGCCGTATAGGCGAGCACCTTGTCGATCGTGCGGACCGGGAGGTCGGGCACCTCAGAATTGGGGGTGCCGCTGTCCGGCCGTCTCCGCTGTGCGCTCATCCTTCTCAGACTAGTCCCTGCCCGCGGCCGCGGTCGCGCTCACCCGGTAGGCTGGAGACGTCGCGCACCCGCGCGAAGTCTTGATTTTCTCAGCAGAAGAGGTTTGTTCGCATGCCCACCGGCAAGGTCAGGTTCTACGACGACGAGAAGGGGTTCGGCTTCATCTCCGCGGATGACGGCCAGGACGTCTTCCTGCACGCCTCAGCCCTGCCCGCGGGGGCGGCCGTGAAGTCCGGCTCCCGTGTGGAGTTCGGGGTCGCCGACGGCAAGCGCGGTCTGCAGGCGCTGTCGGTGCGCGTCCTCGACACCCCGCCGAGCCTGGCGAAGGCGAAGCGCAAGCCGGCCGATGACATGGCGATCATCGTCGAGGACCTCGTGAAGCTGCTCGACGGCATCGGCGGCGACCTGCGCCACGGCCGCTACCCCTCGTCCGCTCAGGGCCGCAAGATCGCGGCCGTGCTCCGCAAGGTCGCCGATGACCTCGACGCCTGAGGCCCTCGCCGACGCATCCCGTGAGCTGGCGCTCGCCGCGCTGCACGAGATCACCGCCCCCTCGACCGTCGGGCCCGCCGCGGGGCACTCGGTCGAGGAGGATGGCGCGGTCTCGCTGCGGTTCGAGAACCGCCTTCCCGGATATCCGGGCTGGTACTGGACGGTCACCGTCGCGCAGGTCGACGACGCCGAGCCGACCGTGCTCGAGGTGGAGCTGCTCCCCGGAGACGGCGCGCTGCTGGCCCCGGACTGGGTGCCGTGGGCCGAGCGTCTGGCCGAGTACCGCGCGCACCAGGCGGAGCTGGCCGAGCAGGCCGCCGCCGAGGGCTCCGATGAGGAGGACGCGGAAGAGGAGCTCGACGCGGACGATCTCGACGCAGAGGATGACGACGACCTCGACGCCGAGGACGAGCCCCGTGCACTGCACGCCGGCGATCTGGACGGCGTCGACATCGACGAGCTCGACGAGGCGTCCGATGAGGCTGAGGCCGATGAGGACGGCGCATCCGGCGAGGACGAGCCGGGCGACGAGGACTCATCCGACGAGGAGGAGTAGCCGGAACTCGCGTTCTTCGCCGAGACCCCGTCTGAATCACGTGATTCAGACGGGGTCTCGGCGTTGTGGAGGTCATCGCCAGCGCGGCGCGCTGCCGTCACAGGCTCACGCTGCTCTTCTCGGTTCGCGCTGCCCTTCTCGGCATCCGGGGTCGCTCGCGCTGCTCTTCTCGGCTCGCGCGGCGCAGATGTGCGCAGCGCGAGCAGGGGAGTGCCGCGCGAGCGCTGCCGGCGGTGCGGCTGTCGCGGCGCCCCGGCTCAGCCGGCGGTGTTCTCGAGCACGTAGTCGATCGAGCGGGTCAGCTGCCGCACATCGTCGGGCTCGATCGACACGAACGTCGCGACGCGCAGCTGGTTGCGGCCCAGCTTGCGATAGGGCTCGGTGTCGACGATGCCGTTCGCGCGCAGCTCCTTCGCGACCGCCGCCGCGTCGACGCTGTCGTCGAAGTCGACAGTGACGACGACCTGCGAGCGGTCGGCCGGCTCGGCGACGAACGGTGTCGCCACCGGAGACGCCGCAGCCCAGTCGTAGAGGATGCCGGAGGACTCGGCCGTGCGGGCAGCCGCCCACGACAGTCCGCCGTTCTCGAGCATCCACCGCAGCTGGCTGTCGAGCAGGTGCAGCGTCGTGAGCGCCGGGGTGTTCAGCGTCTGGTTCAGGCGGGAGTTGTCGACCGCGTTCTTCAGGCTGAGGAACTCGGGGATGTAGCGGTCGGATGCAGCGATGCGCTCGATACGCTCGATCGCGGCGGGCGACACAGCGGCCAGCCACAGTCCGCCGTCGGAGGCGAAGTTCTTCTGCGGCGCGAAGTAGTAGATGTCGGTCTCGGCGATGTCGACGTCGATGCCGCCTGCGGCACTGGTCGCGTCGATCACGGTCAGTGCCCCTTCGGCCGCCACGCGATGCACGGGAGCGGCGACGCCGGTCGAGGTCTCGTTGTGCGGCCAGGCGTACACGTCGACGCCGTCGATGATCTCGGCGCCGATCCGTGAGCCGGGCTCGGCCTTGCGCACGTCGGGTGCCTGCAGCCACGGAGTTGCCGCAGCCTTGGCGAACTTGCCGCCGAACTCTCCGAACACCAGGTTCTGCGCGCGGTTCTCGATGAGGCCGAACGCCGCGGCATCCCAGAACGCGGTCGAACCGCCGTTGCCGAGCAGGATCTCGTACCCGTCGGGCAGCCGGAACAGCGAGGCGAGCTGCTCTCGCACGCTGCCGACGAGGTTCTTCACCGGAGCCTGCCTGTGCGACGTGCCCAGCAGCGAGGCGCCGACCTCCGCCAGCGCCGCGACATGCTCGGTGCGCACCTTGGATGGACCGCAGCCGAAGCGGCCGTCGACGGGCAGGAGTTCTCGGGGGATCTCGATCGCCATGGATCGATCATAGGCGCGGAGGGGAAGCCCTCCCGTTCCTGTGACGCCCGGTGTCGGAGGGGGAATGTAGGCTTGCCTAAGAAGACTTCGGAGGGAATCCATGGCCGACCTGATCGACACCACGGAGATGTATCTGCGCACCATCCTCGAGCTCGAGGAGGAGAACATCGTTCCGCTGCGCGCGCGCATCTCCGAGCGCCTCGGGCACTCCGGCCCCACGGTGTCGCAGACCGTCGGGCGCATGGAGCGCGACGGTCTGGTCGTCGTGTCGGAGGACCGCACGCTCGAACTGACCGACGCCGGCCGCCGCAAGGCCGTCGACGTGATGCGCAAGCACCGCCTCGCCGAGCGTCTGCTGTCGGATGTGATCGGCCTGGACTGGGCGTTCGTTCACGAAGAGGCCTGCCGCTGGGAGCACGTGATGAGTGAGCAGGTCGAGCGCCGTCTCGTCGAGTTGCTCGGGCATCCGACCGAGTCGCCCTACGGCAACCCGATCCCCGGCCTCGACCAGCTGGGCGACCTGCCCGCGCGCACCTTCGACGACGGGGTCATCGGACTGGTGAAGAAGCTGGACGCCGCAGGCGAGCCGATCGACGGAACGGTGCGGCGCCTGGCGGAGCCGGCACAGGTGGACCCTGAGCTGCTCGAGCAGCTGCGCGACGCGGGCGTCGTGCCCGGCGCGCGCGGCGACTACCGCTACAACGAGGGCTACGTCCTGATTCAGATGGAGGGGCAGGAAGAAGGGCTCGAGCTTCCGGTCGAGCTCGCCTCGCACATCTTCCTCGTCGGAGATCCGGCCTGATCACGGGTGCTTTCGGCATCCATGCCGGGGATTGTCAGGTTCACAGGGTGACAGAATCGTTATCTTCCGGTAACGTCGTTCGGGTCGCTGGCGAAGAAGCCCGCCGGTGACTGACGTGAAGATCGCCTCCCGGGCTCGTCGTCTTCGCGGAGAACGCACAACGTGCCGCAATATTTGCGTGCACGACTGACGACTTGCTGACGAGCCTGCGCTCACCCGAAGCGCGGAGGCGCAGGAGGACCACCTTTTGGCCGCAGACATCGACAAGCCCGACACGACATCTGAACAGCGCACCCCCGCGAAGCGCGGGGCGAAGCCCAGGACTCGGAACGTGAAGCCGATGCGGACAGTGGCGATCTTCGCCGCCGTCGGCGCGCTCGTCGCAGCAGTCGCCCTCCCGGCGTACGCGGCGACCTCGACACCCTCCACCGCTGCGGCCACGTCGCTGCGCCAGGCGGCCGTCGACGATGCGCAGTCGCTCGTCGTCGCCTCCGAGGCCACCGCCGCTCCGATCGCGCGCGGCAACTACTCGGCGACCACTCCCGAGGAGATCGCGAAGAAGAAGGCGGAGGAGGCGGCCAAGAAGCGGGCCGCCGCAGCCGCGCGCGTCGCCTCGGCCGGTGGCAATGTGAGTGACGCCGACCTGCAGCTGGTCGCCGCCGGCTCGGGCGCGGTGCGCTACCCGCTTCCTGCCGGCTCCTACACCGTCAGCCGTACGCTCAGCAGCGGCCACAACGGTGCTGACATGGCCGGCCCCGCCGGCACCCCGATCTTCGCGGCCACCGGCGGACGCGTGCGCATCTCGAGCGAGAGCTATTACGGCTACGGTGTCGCCGTCGTCATCGACGGCGTCGTGGGCGGCAAGCGCGTCTCGACGCTGTATGCGCACATGATCAACGGCTCGCGCGCCGTGACCGCAGGCCAGACCGTCACGGCCGGCCAGTTCATCGGCAAGCGCGGCAACACCGGCCGCTCCTACGGCGCGCACCTGCACTTCGAGGTCGAGATCAACGGTTCCCTCGTCGAGCCGATCGCCTGGCTTCGCGCCAACGCCGGCTGATCCCGCGGCCGACACGCCACCGGGCGTTCACCACGATTTCGCCCGGGCGTGTCGCGCATGCGTTAGCCTGAACCCGTCGTCGTTCAGGCAGGAGAAGCCGATGGAGCTGCAACCGCGCATCCGCACCATGGATGCTCTCGGTCGTCTGGTCCTTCGCCATCTGCCGGATGGATGCCTCGGTGCCGCCGAGCCTGAAAGGCGCTGTCTCAGCTGAGACGGCGCCTTTTTCGCATCCTCCGGTCGACTGCTGTCTGCACGGCGTCGTGTGAGTCGAGAGTGCCGGGAAGCCATCCCGGCGGATCGAGAGGATGACGATGCGCACACTGGTACTGAACGCCGGATACGAGCCGCTCGCGGTGGTCTCGTTCAAGAGAGCCCTTGTCCTGGTCATGAATGACAAGGCCACGGTCATCGAACGAGTGGAGGGCGACCCGGTCTGGGCCTCCCACGGGTCGTACGACCGCCCCGCGGTGATCATCCTGTCGAGATACGTGCGCGTGCCCCTCTCGCGTCGTGTGCCGGTCACCAGACGCGGGGTGCTGCGCCGCGACAGCCACAGGTGCGGGTACTGCGGCAAGGCGGCCTCGACGATCGACCACGTGATGCCGCGCTCACGCGGGGGAGCGGACTCCTGGGAGAACCTGGTGGCCTGCTGCCTGCGCTGCAACAACGTCAAGAGCGACCGGACTCCGCAGGAGATGGGCTGGGAGCTGCGCAGTACGCCGCGTCCGCCGCACGGCACGGCGTGGACGGTGCGCGGCACCGAGCGCAGCGACCCGTGCTGGGAGCCGTACCTGGCGCTGGCGGCGTGATCCGCAGTGCGGACGCAGCCGGATAGACTTGTCGGGCGCCTTCGTAGCTCAGCTGGATAGAGCAGCCCTCTCCTAAAGGGCAGGTCGCAGGTTCGAATCCTGTCGAGGGCACGGATGCGAAAGGGGCCGCCCGGAGGGTGGCCCCTTTCGCATCCTCACCGCTCGTCAGCCGGGCCCCGGTCGCGCAGGAGGCTCCGCGCGCCGCTGTTCCGCGCAACGTGACCCGCCTGCGTTCCTGCGGCGCGTGGAGGGCGCGATGGGGACGCGAGGGCACGAAGAAGGAGCCGCCACCCGGACGGCTCCTTCTCAGATGAAGACCTCAGTGCGCGGCGCGGTACGCCTCGACGACCTCCGCGGAGATGCGTCCGCGCTCGGACACCTTGTACCCGTTCGCCCCGGCCCACTCGCGGATGGCGGCCGTGTCGGAGTTGCGCGAGGCGCTGCGGCGCGGTGACGCGCTGCGGCCGCCGCCCGCAGAACCGGCACGACGACCCGCCTGGATGTACGGAGCGAGCGCGGCACGGAACTCCTCTGCGTGCTCGTTGTTCAGATCGATCTCGTAGGCGGTGCCGCCGACCGAGAAATGGATGGTTTCGCCGTCGCCGACCTCGAGCAGGGTTCCGTCGATATCGTCGACCAGCTGGTGCACAATTCTTCGAGCCATGCGGTCAAACGTAAAGCAGGGAATTCGTCATCGCAAGAATTCCGCGCGCGTTTCACGGAAGAAGATTCGCGCGCCTCGCACGGGCCACAGCAGAATGACGCGTCGACGCGTCGAGTTTCGACATCGCCGTGCCCAGATACGCTTTCACCGTTCCCTCTCGAAGACCCAATTGCGCGGCGATCTCGGCATTGGTCGACCCGAGAGCCGCACACGACAGGACATCGAGTTCTCGAGGCGAGAGATGAACCGTCGGAATGGGGGAGGTGAGCGGCGGAAGCGCATCACCGGTCAGGGCGAGGAGGCGCCTCTCCACCCCGGCGATCCGCTCGCGCAGCTCCGCGTCGTCGACCGAGGCGGCGACGCTGCGCAGTTCGGCGAAGCTCTCACGCAGCTCCTCCTTGTGCGAGGGGGCGAGGTCCGCGGGTGCAGAAAGCGACGCGATGCGTCTTTCCACCTCGTCCCTGATGCGCAGCTCGCTCGAGAGCGCCTGGGCGACCGACATCGCGGGTGCCGTGGTGATGCCGCCGATCTGGGATTCCTCCCACGCGCCGGCATAGAGCACGCCGCGCGGGCGGCCGGCGACGACGATGGGCACGGCCAGCAGGGTCCGCAGCCCCTCGCCGAGCACGAACATGTCGTAGTCATGGGTGATCTGCTGCGACGTGCGGTAGTTGCTGGTCATGCGAGGGCGCAGCTCGGTCATCGCGCGGCCGCCGAGTCCGCGATCCGGGCGGACTCGCAGGCCGTCGAGGCTGCGTGTGCGGTTGCCCACGATGGTCGTGACCGAGACGACTCCGCTCTCGACCAGGCCTCCGAACGCGACGGGGAACCGGGTACGGCGGGAGAGCTCGCGCACCGCGCCGGCGACGAGTTGCTCTTCTGACTCCAACGTGGAAGTCATGTTCACCGAGTACCAACTTTCGGGGGTGACGGCACCGATCCCCACTTTCGTAGCGTCGACCCTATCACCCGTGCGGCGCGCACGTGCGTGCCCATGACATGCGGCAAGGAGGCCTCATGACAGATCTGAATGATCCCGTTCCCCCGGACGGAATCGACTACATCGCGATGCAGGAATCGGAGCGGTTCCGGACACTGAAGAAGACGCAGCGGTCATTCATCTTCCCGCTCGCGGCGTTCTTCCTCATCTGGTACTTCGCCTATGTGCTGCTCGCCGCCTTCGCGACGGAATTCATGAGTCAGCGCGTCTGGGGCGACATCACCGTCGGCCTGTTGTTCGGACTGGGTCAATTCGTCACCACATTCGTCATCACGATGTGGTACGTCGCCTTCGCCAACAAGCGACTCGATCCGCAGGCATCGGCGATCAGGGATGAACTCGAGAAGGTGCAGGCAGAGGCATGAACATCCATTCCGCCGTCACCACGGTCGACAACAATCCGGTCCTGAACATCGCCATCTTCGGCGCATTCGTCGCCGTCACGCTGTTCATCGTCATCCGCGCGAGTCGCAACAACAAGACCGCCGCGGACTACTACGCCGCCGGCCGTTCCTTCAGCGGTCCGCAGAACGGCTTCGCGATCGCGGGCGACTATCTGTCCGCGGCATCCTTCCTCGGCATCTGCGGCGCGATCGCCGTCAACGGCTACGACGGGTTCCTCTACTCGATCGGATTCCTGGTGGCCTGGCTGGTGGCGCTGCTGCTGGTCGCGGAGATGATGCGCAACACGGGCAAGTTCACGATGGCGGACGTGCTCTCGTTCCGGCTCAAGCAGCGCCCGGTGCGGATGGCGGCGGCCATCACGACCCTGGCGGTCTGCTTCTTCTACCTGCTGGCGCAGATGGCGGGCGCCGGCGGACTCGTGTCGCTGCTGCTGGGCATCGACACGAAGGTCGGGCAGTCGATCGTGATCGCCGTCGTGGGTGTGCTCATGATCCTGTACGTGCTGATCGGCGGCATGAAGGGCACGACCTGGGTGCAGATCGTGAAGGCTGTTCTCCTCATCGCCGGCGCGATCGCCATGACGATCTGGGTCTTCGCACTGAACGGCTTCAGCCTGAACGCGCTGCTCGAGGCGGCGGTCGCGGAGGCGCCTGCGGGTGACAAGATCCTCGGTCCCGGCCTGCAGTACGGCGCGAATCCGATCGACTTCCTGTCGCTCGGCATGGCGCTCGTGCTCGGCACCGCCGGCCTGCCGCACGTGCTGATGCGCTTCTACACGGTCCCCACCGCGAAGGAGGCCCGTCGCTCGGTGGTCTGGGCGATCTGGCTGATCGGACTCTTCTACCTGCTGACCCTGGTGCTCGGCTACGGTGCGGGAGCGCTGGTCGGACCGGAGAACATCCTCGCCGCGCCCGGCGGCGTGAACTCCGCTGCACCTCTGCTGGCGCAGGCGCTCGGCGGCCCGATCCTGATGGGATTCATCTCCGCCGTGGCCTTCGCGACGATCCTCGCGGTGGTCGCAGGTCTCACGATCACGGCGGCGGCGTCGTTCGCACACGACATCTACGCGAACGTGATCAGGCGCGGCAAGAACGGTGACGGCACCGCCGACCCGAACGGCGAGGTGAAGGTCGCTCGCCGCACGGTGATCGTGATCGGCATCGTGGCGATCGTGGGCGGTATCGGAGCGCAGGGACAGAACATCGCGTTCCTCGTGGCGCTCGCCTTCGCCGTGGCGGCGTCGGCGAACCTGCCGACCATCCTGTACTCGCTGTTCTGGAAGCGGTTCAACACCCGCGGCGCCGTCTGGAGCATGTACGGCGGGCTGATCGCCGCCATCGGGCTGATCGTGATCTCGCCGGTGTTCTCGGGCTCGGAGAAGTCGATGATCCCCGGGATCGACATCGCGATCTTCCCGTTGAACAACCCGGGCATCATCTCGATCCCTCTCGGCTTCCTCCTCGGCTGGCTGGGAACGGTCACGGCCAAGACGGCTGAGTCGCGTGCGCTGGCCGCCGAGATGGAGGTGCGTTCACTCACCGGCTTCGGAGCCGAGAAGGCGGTCGAGCACTAGCGAGCGAGAACGAGTACGCGGACCCCGGCGGCCTACACGCCGGGGTCCGCGTCGTTCAGGAGGCGGCCGCCTGCCGCTCGAGATCGAGCAGGAACCGCTTGCGCTCGGGGTGCGCTCCGTAGTGGCCCGGCGTCCCGTCGGAGCGGATCACCCGGTGCACGGGCACCACGATCGAGAACGGCGTGTTCCGGCAGGCCGTTCCGACCGCACGAGCCGCTCCCGGACTTCCCGCCAGCACGGCGACCTCGCCGTAGCTCAGCGTCTCGCCCCACGGGATCGTGCAGATCGCCTGCAGCGCGTCGCGTAGGAAGCCCTCGATCAGACGCCAGTCCAGCCGCACGCTCTCGTCGAACCGGGTCGGCTCGCCTTCGAAATAGCGGTCGAGCAGGTGGGCGAGCTCATCGGCAGCGCCGGGGTCGGGACGCGGCACCTCATGCAGGCGCTGCGAGATGTCGTCGAGCAGCCAGGGCGCCTGCGGATCGACGGACTCGGACAGATCGAGCGAGACCAGCCCCTCGTCCGAGAAGACGGTGAGCGCGTCGCCGAACGGCGTCGGTGCGAAGTCGTAGCGGAAGGTCATGGCTCCATACTGTCGCCGGGCGGTGCCCACTGCGCGGCTCCGGCCTGCGTCATCCTCGGTGTCTGTGGACTGTTCGCCACCTCGTCCGGCCTGTGCAGTACGGGTCGAGACACCGGGGAATGCCCGGAAACCGGCCGGGGATACCGGCTCGGGCGCGCGGCGCGCTTAGTCTGTGACGTGTGTGGCGACGTGAAGGGAAACCGGCGGGAGACGCAGAGACGGATGCCGCGGTGACCCTGGGCGAGCTCGGAGAGTCCGGAACCGGGGTGGATATCGCGCATGCCGCCGAAGCCGAGCGCACGCGGCTGAGGGCCGAAGCGGCAGACCTCGGCGGCCAGTCGTCGCTGACCGGATTCCGCGACCGCGGCGACAACGGGATCGACATCTCCAAGGCCCACCCCGGCAGCCTGCCCCAGTTCATCACCGGCCGCGCGACGCTGCTCTCCAACCTGTTCCGCGACGAGGTGGGGCTGCGCACCGCACGTCTGGCGGCAGAGCGCATCACCGCCCGCAACACGGAGCTGCGCACGGTGCGGGGCATCGACGCGGTGCGCCTGGCCGTCGGCATCGCCCGCTGGCGCATCGGCGGCACGGATTTCGCGGCCCCTGTGCTGCTGAGGCCGCTCGCGATCCGCCGCCACCACTCCGACTTCGAACTGAAACTGCACGGCGCCTTCGAGGTCAACCCGGAGCTGGTGCGCCTGGTCCGCGAGCACTTCGGGCTCTCGCTCCATGCAGCCGACCTCGCCGCGCTCGCCTACGACGGCGGCATCTTCAAGCCCCAGCCGGTGATCGATCAGCTCCGTGCGCTCACCAAGCACATCGACACCTTCTCGGTGCAGCCACGACTCGTCGTCTCGACGTTCGCCGACGTCGCGAGCCCGATGGTCCGCGACATGGCAGACCTCGATCATCCGGTGCTGAACGCGCTGGCGGGGCACGTCGACGACCGCGAGAAGCTGGTCAGCCGCCGTGCGGGGTCCCGCGACGACACACCGGTCAGCAGCCCCGACGACCGCGCTCCGGCATCCGACACCCTGCTGCTCGACGCGGACGGCGAGCAGGAGGCCGTGCTCGCGCGGATCACGGCGGGGCAGTCGCTCATCGTCGCCACGCTTCCCGGCACCGGCGGCACCCAGACCGTGATCAATGCGCTCGGCGAACTGGTGCGCGCGGGCAAGCGCGTTCTCGTGATCTCGGCGCGCCGATCGACTCTCGACGGCGTCCGGCACCGCCTCGGTGGCATCGGCCTGGACGGACTGGCCGTGTCTCCGGCATCCATCCGCCGCGACCTGGTGCGCGCGATCGCGCGCTGCGAGAAGAGCACGCAGCCGAAGGTCGCCGACGTCGACGACGCACTGGTGCGCCTGCGCACCGTGCTGCGTGCCTACCGGCACGCTCTCGTCTCGCCGGTCGGCGCCACGGGCGCATCCGTGCTGGACGCCACGCGGAATCTGACCCGCCTCGCTTCGCTCGAGGTGCCGCCGTCCACGAGCGCTCGGCTCGGACTCCCGGCGCTGGAGCGGCTGGCGGGGGAGCGCGGCGCTGCAGCCGAACGGCTCACCCAGGCCGCGCGGCTGGGCGAGTTCCGGTTCGGACCGGACGACTCGCCCTGGTACGGCGTGAGCTTCGAGACCACCGAGGCGGCGCGCAGCGCGCACGCCCTCGCCGGACGGCTGCACGGCACCGCGGTGCCGGCACTGCTGGAGCGCGGGTACGAGCTGATCGCGCAGACGCGGATGCGTCCGTTCGCGACGATCGACGAGATGGGCGACTACCTGCGACTGCTGCAGGGCATCAGGGACACCCTCGACAGGTTCAGCCCGACCGTGTTCGAGCGGCCTCTGGGCGAGCTGATCCAGGCGCACGGCTCGCGGCGGGATTCGCCGGGCATGTCGGCGGCGTCCCGCAGACAGCTCAAACGTCTCGCCCGCGAGTACGTGCGGCCGGGGGCGCATGTCACCGAGATGCACGAGGCGCTGCTGCGCATCCAGCAGCAGCGCACGCAGTGGCAGCGGTACGTCGAGGCCGGAGTGGCACCGGAGGTGCCGCTCGGCCTCGCCGACGTGCAGGTCGCCTGGCAGCGCGTGCACGCCGAACTCGCCGAGCTGGACGCCGCGATCGGACGCCGCGAACCGCTCTCCTCCCTCCCCGTGGCACGGCTCGTGCGAACGCTCTCCGGTCTCGCCGCGAAGTCCGACGTCTTCGACAACCTCGTCGAGCGGGCGACCCTCCGCGACGAGCTCGCCGCGCTAGGACTCGACCCGCTGCTCACGGAGCTCTCGGTGCGGCACGTGCCGGAGGAGCGTGTCGCCGACGAACTGGAGTTCGCGTGGTGGCAGTCACTGCTGGAGCGCTCACTTCAGGACGACCGTGCGCTGCTGGGCGCGAACACCGCGGTCGTCGATCGCCTTGAGAAGGACTTCCGTCTCGTCGACGAGGCGCACGCCGCGATGTCGGGTCCGCTGCTGGCGTGGAACCTCGCGAACCAGTGGCGCATCGCCGTCGTCGACGAGCCGCAGGAGGCGCAGCATCTGCGCCGCGCCCTGAAGCACGGGCACGCGACGGCCGCCGAGATCGTGACCGCCGCACCGCGCCTGACCGAGGTGCTCGCACCGCTGTGGATCTCGTCGCCGTACGAGGTTCCCGACATCCCCGAGCAGATCCGGTTCGACACCGTGCTGCTGGTGGATGCCGCGGCCATCAACCTCGCAGAGGCGGCGCCCGCCATCCGTCGCGCGCGCCAGATCGTGGCATTCGGTGATCCGGTGACCCAGCGGCCGACGCCGTTCGAGGTGGCCACCGACCGCGATGAGTCCTGGGAGCCCGAGGTCGCCTTCGACGACGTCTCGGTGTTCGAGCGGCTCGCCGAGCTCTTCCCGGTGACGACCCTGACCCGCAGCTACCGCGCCGGGGGCGAGGACCTCGCCGAACTGATCAACGACGCCTTCTACGGTGGCGAGATCGTGTCGCTGCCCTGGGCGGGGTCGTACCTGGGCCGGGGGAGCCTGACCGTCGACTACGTCGAGGGCGGAGTCGGGGCTCCCGACCCCGTCACCGGTGCTGTCGAGAGTCCGGACGCCGAGGTCGCCCGAGTGGTCACCCTCGTGGTCGAGCACGCGGTCCACCGGCCGGACGACACCCTGATGGTGGTCACGGCGAGCCGGCGTCACGCCGAGCGCGTGCGCGCGGCGGTGACGAACGCGTTCGCCGGGCGGTCGGATGTCGCGGACTTCGTCCGGCGCGACACCGCAGAGCCGTTCGCGGTGCTCACGCTCGAGGAGTCGGTCGCCGAGAGCCGCGACCGCGTGATCTTCTCGCTGGGCTACGGGCTCACCAAGCACGGCCGCGTGCTGAGCGACTTCGGTGATCTGTCATCGGCGGACGGCGAGCGCCTGCTCACCGTCGGGATGACGAGGGCGCGCCGTTCCATGGTGATCGTGTCGTCGATCCGGCCGTCGGCGTTCGACGAGGGACGGCTCAAGTACGGCGCTGCCACGCTCATGTCGATCCTCGGCGGTCTGGCCGTGCGCGGGAGGGACGCCCGGCTCGAGGACCTCGCCGATCCGCTGACCCTGGCGCTCGCCCGCGAGCTTCGCCGGCTCGGAGCATCCGTCGACGTGGACTACCGGGGCCTGCTGCCGCTGGTCGCGCAGTACGCGGGCAAGGCCGTCGTCATCGAGCCCGACCCGGAGTCGCGCGGCGAATCGCTGCGCGAGAGTCTGCGGCTGCGGCCGCACGTGCTGCGCCGGCTGGGATGGCACTACGTGCGCGTGCACGCCTTCGACCTGTACAGCGATCCCGCGACGGTCGCGACCCGCATCGCCGAAGTGCTGGGAATCTCTGCCGAGACTGCGCGCGCCGAGCACGACACCGAGCCGATGGACCTCGGCACGGATGGTTGATGAGGAGCGTCAGCATGTGGTGCGGGTCCCCGGTTCGCGCCGCGCGAAGCTGACGCCCGCGCCGGACACCTGGGCGGAGCCGGACGAGCGGGATCGGGATGCCGCGGCGTCCGATGCCTCCGGCGACACGGGACCCAATGACGAGCGGATGCGGCGCGAGGTGCCGCCGCACTATTGAGACGTGACAGACGAAGGAGGCCGCCCCGTGGGGCGGCCTCCTCGATGAGGTCCGTCAGTTCGCGGCGTTCTTGCGCAGAGCGTCGCGGATCTCGATGAGCAGTTCCTGCTCGGAGGGAAGGGTCTCCTCCTCGACGGCCGGGTTCTTCGCCGCCTGGTGCTCCTTGTACTTGTTCATCGGCAGGACAAGTGCCACGTAGACGACCAGCGCGGTGGCCAGGAAGGTGATGAGTGCCGAGATGATCGCGCCGATGCCCAGGTGGACCTCTGCGAACAGTCCCGGGAAGTCGATCGTCCACTTCGCCAGATCTCCGCTGGGCACGAACGCGCCGAGGAGCGGGTTGATGACGGCTTCGACGAGCGAGTTCACGACCGCGGCGAATGCGGCACCGATCACGACGGCCACAGCCAGATCGATCACGTTGCCCTTGGTGATGAACTCTTTGAATCCCTTGATCACAGTTTCCCCCTGTGCGAATAGGTGTCCAGCCTCAGTTCGAGGACGGGGCCTTCGCCGGTGCCGGTGAGGCGGATGACGAAGAAGCCGTCTTCGATGATGCCGAATCCGAGCTCGATGCGCCAGAACCGGAACTCTTGCGCGAGTCCGTGCGGTAGAAGCCGGAGCCGTTGAAGGTCACTCCGATCGAGCCGTACTGCTTGCGCAGCGCGCCGCCGCACTCGGGGCAGATGGTGAGGGCGTCGTCGGAGAACGACTGGACGGCGTCGAAACTGTGGCCGCACGACGTGCAGGCATAGGCGTAGGTGGGCAACGTTCCCCCGGATGTTCAGTGCTGCGGCAGGGGCAGCGTGATGGTCTGCGTGGGGGTGACGACGCCGGTCACCGGCTGGTCGTGCACCTCGCTCGGCAGCGAATCGAGTACCTCGGAATCATAGATCACCGCGTAGACAGGCGGGCAGCGCTCCATTGATCCGATGGTCTTGTCGTAGTAGCCGCGACCCCAGCCGAGGCGCACGCCGCCGCGATCCACAGCCGCCGCGGGGATGATCATCAGATCGACGTCGTTCACGGCGATCGGGCCGAGTACCTCGCCGGTCGGCTCGGGCAGCCCGAACATCCCCTCGGCCACCTCGTCGGAATCGTTCGCGACAGCCCAGTCGAGCAGCCCGTCGGCGCGGGTGACGGGCAGCAGCACGCGGATGCCGCGCGTCACCGCGCCGCGGACGAACTCCCACGTGCCTGGTTCGGTCGTCGTCGAGAGGAAGCACGAGATGGAGGATGCGTCGTGCGCGGCGACCAGGGCGTCGAGCTGTGCGGTGATGCCTGCAGCAGCCGCCTCGCGCTGTGCGTCGGAGAGCAGCTGTCTGCGCTCTCGCAGCTCTGCGCGCAGTGCGCGCTTCTCCTGCTCGACCTCGTTCGCCATGCCTCCGATCGTACAGGCGGGCTCTGCGAGGCTCCCCGCTAAGCTTGCCGGATGGCGAAGTCCCCCATGAAGGCTGTCATCCCCGCTGCGGGTCTCGGCACTCGTTTCCTGCCCGCCACCAAGGCGATGCCCAAGGAGATGCTGCCGGTCGTCGACAAGCCGGCCATCCAGTACGTGGTGGAAGAGGCGGCGAACGCCGGCATCGACGACGTCCTCGTCATCATCGGGCGCAACAAGAACGCCATCTCGAACCACTTCGACTCGGTGCCCGAGCTCGAGGTGAAGCTCATGGAGAAGGGCGACACCGGCAGGCTCGAGCGCGTCATGGCCTCGAGCGACATCGCCGACATCCACTTCGTGCGTCAGGGCGAGCCGAAGGGACTCGGGCACGCGGTGCTTCGTGCGCGGACGCACGTCGGCGACAGTTCTTTCGCCGTGCTGCTGGGCGACGACCTGATCGACGAGCGCGACCCGCTGCTGGTCGACATGATCGCCGCGCACGAGCGCACAGGTGCCGCGGTGATCGCGCTCATGGAAGTCGACCCCGCCAGCATCCACATGTATGGAGCGGCCGCCGTCGAACCCGCTGACGACGGTGAGGTCGTGCGCGTGACGGGTCTGGTGGAGAAGCCCGCCGCAGAGGATGCGCCGTCGAACCTGGCCGTGATCGGGCGCTACGTGCTGCCGCCATCCGTCTTCGAGATCCTGGAGCGCACCCCGCCGGGCAAGGGAGGGGAGATCCAGCTCACCGACGCCCTGCAGGAACTCGCCGCCGCGCCGGACGGGCCAGGGGTCGTCGGCGTCGTCTTCCACGGACGGCGTTACGACACCGGGGACCGGGTCGACTACATCAAGGCGATCGTGCAGCTCGCCGCCGACCGCGACGACCTCGGCCCCGAGCTGCGGCCGTGGCTGAAGGACTTCGCCGAGCGCCTCTAGTGCGAGTCGCGACCACCATGCCTTTCGACACCTCCGCACCCCTGCAGCACGGTCCGATCGCGCTGCGTCTCGTGCGCTCGCGCGACGCGCGCGTGCTGCAGCACGAACTGCTGGCGAACCGGTCCTGGCTGCAGCCCTGGGAGGCGACGATTCCCGGCGGCGTCCCGACATTCGACATGCGCGTCGGCATCCGCCGGCTGCTGCAGCAGTATCGCGACGGAGCAGGGTATCCGTTCGTCATGGAGTACGACGGCGAGGTCGCCGGTCAGCTGAACGTCTGGGGCGTCGCCCGCGGATCGCTGTGCTCGGCGACCATCGGATACTGGGTCAGCGAACGGTTCGCGGGCAAGGGCATCACACCCACCGCGGTGGCACTGGCCACGGACGCCTGCTTCACCCAGTTCGGGCTGCACCGCATGGAGATCTGCATCCGGCCCGAGAACAGGGCGAGCCTCCGCGTGGTGCAGAAGCTCGGATTCCGCTACGAGGGGCTGCGCCGCCGCTACATCCACATCGACGGCGACTGGCGCGACCACCACGCGTTCGCGCTGACGACGGAGGACGTCCCGCAGGGCGTGCTCGCGCGGTGGCTGCAGGGCGGCGTGCCCAAGGACGCCGGCGCGGTGCCGCCGAGCTCGACCGCACCCGGACGGGACTCTTCGGCCGGTCCGACGATCGGCTGAGGCGACACGCGA
Source organism: Microbacterium bovistercoris (assembly GCF_003387575.1). Classification (GTDB taxonomy): domain Bacteria; phylum Actinomycetota; class Actinomycetes; order Actinomycetales; family Microbacteriaceae; genus Microbacterium; species Microbacterium bovistercoris. The sequence continues at coordinate 217,269 of NZ_QUAB01000039.1, forward strand.
CGTCACTGCGCATGGCGGACCGATGGCGTCGCTTACCGTTGAGGCTATGAACGGGCCGGTTCTGAGTGGGGGAGTGATCGTCCTCGTAGCCGCGCTGCTGTGGATGCTCTACCTGCTGCCCAGCTGGCGCGGCCGTCACCAGTACAACGCCGCGGAGCGCAACGCTGTGCGACTGAACCAGGCCCTCCGCGTGCTCGCCGAGACCAGCGAGACCCCCGAGGAGGTCCGTCTCGAGCTGAATGCCCGTACCGCGCTCGCTCAGCAGAGGCTGGCCAAGCGCGTGCAGAACGAGCGGGAGAACGCCGAACTGGCGAGGCTGAGGGAAGAGCTCGCCGCCACCAGGAACGATCCGGTGCTGCGCCAGGCGCGCGCCCGTCGCCGGACGCGTCAGGGGGCGCTGGTCGTGCTGCTGCTCGGAATCGGCATGGCCGGTCTCGGCGGATGGCAGCTGGCGACAGCCGGAGGTTTCGGATGGCTGATCGCCGGGGGAGTGACCATCCTCACCGGCATCGTGGTGCTGGTGCAGATGGCACGGGTCGCCTTCCGCACGCGTCGCCGGGTCGCCGCACCTGCGGCCGAGCACGTTCGGGTCTCGCCGCCGCTGCACGACCAGGGAGCGCCGACGTGGACGCCGCGCCCGGTGCCGCAGTCGCTCTCTCAGGTCGCCGGTTCCCGCACGCAGGTCGCGCAGGCGCAGCGCGAGGCGCAGGAGGAACTGCGCCGCGCAGCGCGTCGCGAGGAGCTCCGCCGACGTGCCGAGGAGATCGCCCCGCCCGAGCCCGTGCGTCTTCCGGCGGCGGATGGCACCTCGCCGTACGCCCGGATGGGGTTCGTCGACGACGCCGAGATCGAAGCGCACGTCCGTCAGCTGCTGGAGCGGCGTGCGGCCGGCTGAACCCGTGATAGTGTTGCTGAGTCCTAGGGCCCATGGCGCAGTTGGTAGCGCGCTTCGTTCGCAATGAAGAGGTCGGGGGTTCGAATCCCCCTGGGTCCACAAGACGGAGAAGCCCCGGCGATCGCCGGGGCTTCTCGCATTCCGGTTCGCGGCATGCCGCTGGATCAGTGGGCAACGCCGACGATCTTTGCGAGGATCGTGCCATGTCGAGTGAAGCGCCTGCCGGCGGCGAGGCCGGGCAGCTCAGCACGTCCACCGCACCGCGACGCAGTGCCATCGGGTTCGTCGGCATCGCGCTGGCGGTGATCGGAACGGTCGGTGTCTGCACGCCGTGGATCCTGCCCGAGCTGCTCGGCGGACTCGTGCTCGTGGTCGGCTTCGTCCTGTCGATCATCGCGGTCATGCGCCGGCCGCGGTGGGCGGGGATCGCGGGCATCGTGATCAGCGTCTTCGGCACCCTCGCCGCAGGGCTGCTCTTCGCGCAGGGCTTCATCACCGGGTACACCGGCGGTTGATCCGCGTCGTTCCGGGGAAGCGGCGCGCGACACGCCAGAGAGTCGGGCCCGATTTGCCCGATGCCCCGGATCCGCGTAAGTTATTACCTGTTCGCCCCAAGCGGTTGAGCGAAAGGCCGGAAGGCCCAGCTCCCCTCCAAGCGGCGGACATGCTTCCTCCTCCTTCGATCCGTCGAGTTGACAGATCGGTGGAGGTGGATAAGATAGTGAAGTTGCCCTGCGCGTCTCCATCAGGTTCTGGTGGGTGTGTGGGTGCGTCCGATCCTTGAGAACTCAACAGCGTGCACTTGTCAAATGCCAAAT
>NZ_QUAB01000010.1 GCF_003387575.1 Microbacterium bovistercoris
GGCCGCGTGCGCGGCCGGGCCCGGGGTCCTGATCGGTCAGTTGCCGTAGAGCGCGACGACCCCGGCACGGTCCGTGCTGGTCATCGACAGGTCGCCCGAGGTGCCGTTGCACTGCGGGTAGTGCATGATCGACGACGAGTCGTACGGGGTCAGCGGACGCCAGTTGCTGTCCTCGAAGCACGTGCCGGACTCGGGGCGGGTGTGCTCGTGCCGGAAGCCGAGGGTGTGCCCCAGCTCGTGGCCGATGATGTTGGTCGGCGTCCAGGCGCCGGAGCTCCAGATCGAGTCGTCGACGAGCACGTTCATCTGACGGTCGGGGGAGCTGGGGAAGAACGCCCGCGCGATGTACTGCGAGGTGTTCACCGGCTCGACCGAGAACAGCACGGACTTGTTGCGCGTGGTGCAGCTGCTGTCGGCACTGCTGACGTGGACGAAGTCGATCTTCGACGACGCCGACTCCCAGAGGGCGGCACCGCTCTGCATGGCCGCGACGACGTCGTCGTGGCGGGTGCCGAACTTCGTGCTCACGCAGTAGGTGAGGTTGCCCACCTGCGACGCGGACCACTTGTCGTCGGCGCCGTTCACCGTGTTGACGATCAGCCCGTCGGTGGGTGTATCGAGCCCGATGAGCCGGTCGTAGAACGCGCGCAGGTCCGTCTGGCTGGAGATCAGCTCGTCGCCGTTGACGACGTAGCCGCCGTCGACGTCCCGATACGTGGATGACGCGAACTCCTGGTAGCTGGGGGCGCCGGAGTCGACATCGGTCGGGGCCGCGACAGCGGCGGGGATACCGGCGCCGAGGCTGATCGCAGCAGCCGCGGTGGCGGCGAGCGCGAGTGTTCTGGTGAATCGCATGCACTGCTCCTTCTGGGGTGAGCGAATCGCCTCGCCGGAGCGGCGAGGAGACCTCGGCAGGAGGGCCGCGCATCCTCGCGGGGTCCTTCCGATGCCGAAGTGCGCCAAACGTAGCCGTGCGGTTTTAACGCTGTCAAGGGTTCCGCCGAAGGACGAGACGGATGCGTCCGACACCGGTAGCCGAACGGATGATGCCGCTCGCGGCGCGGCATCCGTAGGCTGTCGCCATGACAACGCCCGCAGCACCCGAGACCGACGGAGCGCGCGGCATCCTCGCGCCGGTCCGGTTCGGACCTGCGCTGCAGGTGGTGCTGATCGGCCTGATCATCGTCAGCGCCGTGCGCTACGTGCTGCGGCACGTGATCGGCGAGGCGGCCGACCAGGGGCCCTCCGGGTGGATCGTGCTCGCCGGCGCGGTGCTGCTCGCGGTCGTCGCCCTGCTGCAGCGGTTCGTGCCGCGCCGCGGCGCATGGCCGGCCGCGTGGACACTCGTGGTGTGCGTGCTGTGGGCGGTGCTCACGCTGATCGCGCCGTCGTTCGCCTGGTGCGCGGTGCCGCTGGCTTTCGCGGTGCTGCAGATCCTGCCGTTCTGGCCCGCCGCCGCGGTCGTGACCGGGATGACGGTGGTCGTGATCGCCGCGGAGCTGCGCATCGCGGCGCTGTTCGATCCGACGATCGTCGCCGGCCCCATCGGCATCGCCTTCGCGACGATCGTCGCCTACCGGGCGCTCGACCGTGAGGCCACCGCCAGGCAGCAGCTGCTCGACGAGCTGACCTCGACCCAGGCCGATCTGTCGGCCGCCCAGCACCGTGCGGGTGCCCTGACCGAGCGCGCCCGGCTGTCGCGCGAGATCCACGACTCGGTCGGGCAGGACCTGTCCAGCATCAACCTGCTGCTGCAGGCGGCCGAACAGGGCTGGGAGCGCCGTCCCGACGCCGCGCGCGATCAGGTGCGTGCGGCGGCCGATACCGCCCGGTCCGCCCTCGACGAGGTGCGGCGCGTGGTGCGCGACCTCGCGCCGACCGAGCTGGACGGCACCGCAGGGTCGCTGCGGGTCGCCGTGGAACGCGTCGTGACGGATGCGACTCAGCGGGGCCTCGCTGTCGAGTTCCGCAGTCATGGCGAAGCCGGCGACGTGCCGCTGCCGGTGGCATCCGCCATCATCCGCACCGTGCGAGGGGCGCTCGCGAACGTGGCCGAGCACGCGCGGGCGAGCCGCACGGTGGTGAGCCTGACCGCGCAGCCCGACGAGCTGCGCCTGGACATCCGCGACGACGGCGTGGGCTTCGACGCCCGTCCCGCGGCTCTGCGCGCCCGCACACAGCAGCGACGCAGCACCGGTCGCGGCCACGGCCTCCAGGGGATCGCCGAGCGCATCGCCGCGCTCGGCGGCACACTGGCGATCGAAAGTGCGCCGGGGGAGGGCACGACGCTGTCCGCGGTGTTCCCGGTGAGCGAGGGGGAGAGATGACACTGCGCCTGGTGCTGGTCGACGACCATCCGGTGGTGCGCGCCGGGCTGCGCGCGCTCGTCGAGTCGCAGGACGACCTGCGCGTGGTCGGCGAGGCCGGCGGCGCAGACCAGGCCGTCGAGGTCGTTCAGGCGGAGCATCCGGATGTCGTGCTGATGGACCTCAGCATGGGCGAAGGGCCCGGTGGCATCGAGGCCACGACCCGCCTGCGCGCGCTGCCCGAGCCGCCGGCGGTGCTCGTGCTGACCACCTACGACAGCGAGTCCGACATCCTGCGCGCGCTGGATGCCGGAGCGGGAGGCTACCTCTTGAAGGACTCCCCGCCGGATCAGTTGTTCGCCGGCATCCGCGCCGTGGCCGCCGGGCAGCCGGCGCTCGCGCCGTCGGTCGCGGCGGTGCTGATGCGCCGTGCCGCGTCGCCGGAGCCGCGGATGACCGAGCGCGAGGTCGAGGTGCTCGAGCTGCTCGCCGACGGGCTGGGCAACCGCGAGCTCGCGAAGGCGCTGTTCGTGTCGGAGGCGACGGTGAAGTCGCACCTCTCGCACATCTACACGAAGCTCGGGGTCGACACCCGCGCCGGCGCGGTCGCGGCGGCGATCGAGCAGCGCATCATCCGGCGCTGACCGCCGCCAACGGTGGACAAGCGCCTGTTCGCTACCGGTGGGACGCGCAGCGGCGAACCAGAGGAAGCGAACCCGGCACGGGCAAGAAGAACCCCTGGAAAGACGCCGGCGTCTGCTGACGTACCAGGTTGTGCGCGTGGGCGGATCCTCACCGGGGTCCGCCCACGGTTCGCCCGTGGTCCTCTCGGTCAGCAGCCGCGGATGAGTTCGACCACGACGCCTTCGAAGTCGACGAGGTCTTCGAAGCTCACCCCGTCTGAGGCGACGCTCACGTCACCGCCCGTCGAGCGAAGCACACCTGCGACGGACCATCCGCCTCCCTCAAGCGGAACTTCCGCACGGTTCGGTGCGTTCCTGAAGGAATGCAGCACGATGAGCGCGCGTCGGCCATCATCGCTGAGCCGGCGGACGGCTTGCCACCCTTCCGGCCGGCGCCATGAGTGACCTCGCTGACCGAACCGTCGGCTGGTACCCCGTTTGAGGATCGGGGTCGTCTTCCGATAGAGATGGATCGCTCGGCGCACGAGCGCCCATTGCTCCTCCCCGAGATCGGTGAGTGCTCCGGACAGGCATAGACGTCCCAGGAAACCGGCAGCGAGGCTGTAGGTGAGTCGATCTGGAGAGTCCTCCGCATGGATCACAGCCCACACCTGTGCCTGGCGCGGCAGAATGACTCGCTGCACTTCTGCCGCGATGATCGGGATCTCGACGACCTCGTGGGCATCTGAGCAGGACGTCATGGCAGTCCGCCCGACGAAGGACGGCTCCAGCCGATGCCCTCCGCTGGCGCAGTTCTCCACGACCAGATCCGGCATTCGATCCTGGATCCTTCGAAGCAGCCTATGACTCCCGAGGATCTGCTGTCGCAGGCCTTCTCCGAGTCCGTCCGCGTGGTCGCTGCCAAGGCCGATCGTCTCGTTGTAGTCGATCTTAAGGTAGCCGAACCCGGCGCCCTCGAGCAACTCGACGGCGGTGTCGACCAGATGATCGACGACCTCCGGTCGCGCGAGATTCCAGAACCGGCGTGAACCGACCGTCAGCGGAACGCCGTCGCGGTGGAGCAGCCGATCGACGCATTGGTATGCCATCGAGTCGGATCCCACGGTCTCCAGCTCGAACCAGAGCCCCGGGATGAGACCGCGTTCTCGAAGGGCGTCCGCGACTCCCTTCAATCCGGACGGGAACTGCTCGGTGTTGGGGATCCAGTCGCCGTGGGCACGCGCCCAGTCCTTCTCACCCTCGGGACGGAACCATCCCGCATCGATGACGAGATAGCGGACGCCCGATCCCACGAGGCGGTCTGCGAGAGCAACCAGGCTCTCGTGGCTCGGATTTCCCCAGCTCGAGCACCATTCGTTCACGACGATGGGAAGGTCGGCTTCTTCCCCCGGAGCGTCACCAGCGCTCCCGTCCTGCGCCTCGAGCAGTGCGTCGTGGAGCTCATCGACACCCCCGGACACCACGGCCACGATCGCGTCGGGAGAGGTCAGGGATTGACCAGGGGCGATCATCTTCGTCCAGTGCCCGAACTCCCGGTCAGCCAGGCCGCCGGCGAGTGCAACGTCGTCGCCCAGGCGTGCGACCTCGAGCTGCCAGCTGCCTCCCCAGGCGAGTTGCGCTCCCCAGGTGACGCCCGCGGCACGATCCTCGACGGCCACGAACGGCATCCAGCCACGCACAGGCATCGAACCGACCTGCCCGAACCGCTCGCTCATCCCCGCCACACCGAGCCAGGAGCGCTCGAGATGCAGGTCTTCCAGAGACTCGGAGACGAGTCGGCCCTCTGCACTCCATGCGCTGCGCATCCGGTGCAGGACAAGGCGCCCACTGGCGTCGTCTCGGGCGAACGGCGTGATCGCCGACAGGCAGAAGCTCGACAGGGCCTCGATGACCACCGGTTCTTCGGAAAGGTTCTCCACGGTGCAACGGAACACGAGCGCGCCGCCGGCGACCAGCTCGACCCTGTGCACGATCTGCAGACCGTCGGGGCTTCGCAGGACGGTGGAGACGGCGTCAAGCGAGGCTGTCTGCTCGAGCAGCGTGAACCGGCTCCCCGCGGGTGCCCAGCGCGTCGAGCGCCCCTGCGTGAACATCCCGGAAGCCGAATCCCCGCGAAGCTGCAGGGTCACCAGAGGATCGATCCTTCCGGCGGGCAGTTCCCCGCCGAATGGCAGAGCGTCCACTGCAGGCACATCGTCGATCCTCGATCGGCGGGGACGCCGGTCCCTGCTCCTCGCGGCAGGGACGATCTCCAGCCCGACGATCCCGCTCTGGCGGACGTACCGAAGTTCGGTGGGGCCCAGAGCATGCGCCAGAATCTCTTCCCGGTCCTCCACGACGCTCATTCCGCAGCCGGTTGCACGCGCAGCACGTCCTCCCCTTCCACCGGCGGGAGTGCTGCGGTGCGGCAGAGCTCGGAGTACCAGTACGCGCTCCTCTTCGGCGTTCGCACGAGTGTCTCGTAGTCCACATGGACCAGGCCGAAGCGCCGCTCGTAACCATGGGCCCACTCGAAGTTGTCCAGCAGCGACCAGGCGAAGTACCCGCGGATGTCGATGCCATCCTCGATGCCGCGATTCACCGCAGCGAGGTGCCTGTGAAGGTAGTCGACCCGCTCAGGGTCATCGACACATCCGTCGATGACACGGTCGTCCCTCGCCGCGCCGTTCTCGGTGATCGCCAACGGAGTGCCCGGATATCGCGTGCTGAGCGTCCGCAACAGCTCATCCAGCCCATCGGGCGCGATATTCCATCCCATCTGGGTATACGGTCCGGCCTGCGGGAGGAACTCCACATCCTCCGCCCCCACCCAGGGCGAGGCGCCCGGCTTGTGCCCGTCTTCCCCGAGCCGCGGCGAATGGCCGTCCCACATCCGAACGGAAAGCGTCGAGTAGTAGTTCACCCCGAGGAAGTCCAAGGGCTGGTGGATCGTCCCCAGATCACCGTCCTCGATGAAGCCCCAGTCAGTCACATGCGATGTGATGTCGAACAGTCGCTCCGGATACTGCCCGAGCAGGATCGGGTCGGCGAACGACCGGTTCGACATGACGTCGATACGCTCGACCGCCTCGCTTCCGGTCGGGCCCGAACCGCGAGCGCACTGGAAGTTGAGGGTCACGGACACCTCCCCGCCGGGCGCAATGGCAGAGCGAAGCTCCCGAGCGGCGCGTCCGTGCGCGAGGTTCAGATGGTGAAGCGCCTCCAGCGCCGCCAGCGGCTCGGTGATTCCGGGCGCCATCACCCCGGACGCGTGACCGAGATATGCGGCACACCAGGGTTCGTTGAGCGTGGTCCACTGGCGCACCCGGTCACCGAAATGGCGCCCCATGAACCCCGCATACTCCGCGAATCGTTCCGCTGTCTCGCGGTTCCGCCATCCGCCCCGTTCCTGGAGCGCCTGCGGCAGATCCCAGTGATACAGCGTCAGGTAGGGCACGATACCTCGCGCCAGGAGACCGTCCACGAGCCGGTCGTAGAAGTCGACCCCCGCTGCGTTGACCGGTCCGCGACCGTCGGGAAAGATGCGGGACCAGGAGGTGGAGAACCGGTACGCGGGAATGTCCAGAGCCGAGAGCAGATCGAGATCCTCGTCGAGGCGGTGGTAGTGATCCGCGGCGACGTCGCCGGTGTCCCCGTTGAGGATGCGGCCCGGCTGATGGGAGTACACATCCCAGATCGACGCTCCCCGGCCGTCCTCCGCGGCCGCTCCCTCGATCTGGTAGGCCGCTGTTGCCGCACCGAAGACGAAAGACGCGGGGAACGCGACGTTCTGATCACGGTAGTCAGCGCTGCGCTGTGCGCGCGCCAAGCGGAGATCGTGCATTGGTTCCTCTTTCCAGACGTGAAGACTCAGGCCAGCAGGGAGCGGTTCCAGCGCAGCTGTGCGCCACCGCGGGTCAGATCGTCCTGAAGGTCATCCAGGCGCCCCTCGTCGTCCAAGACCGCATGGGGTTCGCTTCGCTCACGAAGGCAGAAAGCTGCGAGCGCACCGGCCGCCTCGCCGATGCTCCATTCGACCGGATGCAGCCGGTAGCAGCCGTTCGTGATCTGAGTGGTGCCGATGTTCTTGCAGGCCGGGATGAGGTTCCTGACTCGCTGCGGGACAAGAGCGCCGAGTGGGATCTCGAACGGCTGCGGGAGACTCCCCGGATAGCTGTGGCCGCCTGTGGTCGGGTGGCGGTCGATCCAGAAATAGTGGCCGGTGCCGACCGTATCCCGATACTGCACGGCACCCTCGGGCCGGTAGGTGAGCGAAACCTCCTGCTCAAGGATCGTCTTGCGCGCGCGAATGCGACGTGATTCTCGGACATAGGGCATCATCGCGAACCCATCCGCGGTCCCTGCGACGTCCGGACGCAGCCGCAATCCAGGCCAGCCGGTGCCGCCATCGGGGCGTGCTGCTTCGGTCTGCAGCCAGTAGAGCGTCGCGGCACTCAGGTCCTTTGCGCCCTGCCAGTGCTGCTGCGCATCCGGCACACCGAACAGCGGGCCGTCCGTGTAGTCGTTCTGCAGCCAGTTCACTACGACGATGTCACTGGCGAAGAAGCCCGGCGTGAACTGTCGACGCGCGGTGACCCGACGATAGTTCCAGAGTTCGGGTGCTGCGCCCATATGGTGATGATCGAGGTCGATCGCGGACGGATCATCATCCATGTCAGGGTGGAATCCGTAGGTCACGGTTGGCGCTCCCGCGGCGTCGACCGCGGTGACGAAACTGAGCTGGCGGCGCGGGGTCGTGGCATGCGATGGAATTGCATCGCGGTACCGCTCGTAGTTCGCCGGGCGGTCGATCGTGTGGTCTTCGCCCGCTCGGTGATCCATCACGAAGCACCACGTCGCGCCCTGCATGTCGGTGGGATCCGCTGTCTCGGCCGCTCCCGGTTCGCCGGTCTCAGCCTGGGACTCGCGCCCGCTGGTGAACTCGACGCCGCCCAGTTCCAACAGCTCGCCGAGTTCGGTCGCGTCGAGGACGTACGTGCCGGTCAGCGTGGTTCGCTCGGCTGTGCCGATCCCCTCCACCACAACGGCGCGCACGATGTCTCCGTCACTCTCCACTGCGACCGGCCGAGTGCGGCGGAGGATCTGGAGCCGCCCGCTTGCCTCATAGGGAAGCAGCATCGACTCGATCACCGAGAGTGCCACTCTTGGTTCGACGGAGACCGGGCTGACCCAGGCAGCGCCCGGGTTCAGGTGCGCGTCGGCTCTCGCCGCGGGTGTCAGCGGATACCAGCGACGATAGTGATCGCGCAGAGCCTCGCGGAAGTCGCGATAACTCTGGTTCGCCCCGGTGCGCTCGATGTAGATGTGTTCGTCGGTCGGCACGAGCTGGCTGGTCAGCTGGCCGCCGAGCCAGGCGGTCTGCTCCGTCAGAATGACGCTGTACCCGCGACGGAGCACCGCCAGTGCCGCAGAGACTCCGCCGAAGCCCCCTCCGATGACCAGCACATCCGCATTCGTGTCAAGCATGGGTCTCCATTGGCGCAAGTTTTTCGAAAAGTTATCGGCAACGTTCGCAGAACCTGGGGCATAATGCAAGTCAGTGCGGAACAAGATCTTCTCCACACAGTAAGGACGTCATGAAGAGTCAGGCCGGCCCGTTGAGTCCCGTCGAGCCACAGCGGAGGCCCTCCCTGGCCGATATCGCGGAGCAGACGGGCGTATCGATATCAACGGTCTCCAAAGTGGTGAACGGGAAGTCCGATGTCTCTGAGGCGACCCGCCGGAGAGTTGAACAGGCGCTCCGCAACCGCCAGTACGTGCCGCCTCGCGACCGACGAGGCGACAGTCGCCTGTCCATCGCCGTGCTCGCGCGCAGTATGACCTCGCCATACACGCTGGAGATCCTCCGCGGTGCCGCAACCGCGGCCGAGTCTGCCGATGCAGATCTGGTGCTCTCGCTGTACCACGATGACAGCGACGACCGATCCTGGATCGAGTCGATGGTTCGTGGCGGCCGCGACGCCGTGATCGCTGTCACATCGATGCTCGACGGCGAGGAGATCGATCGGTTGAACGAAGTCGGACTCCCGCTGGTGATCGTCGACCCGTTCAACGATCCGCAGCCGGACACCGTGAGCGTCGGCAGCACGAACTGGAACGGTGGACTCGCCGGGACGGAGCACCTGCTTGCCCTGGGGCACAGTCGGATCGGCCTGCTCATCGGCGTCCGTCACGCGCTGGCGTCACGCGCGCGCGAGCACGGTTATGTCGCGGCGCTGACCGCGGCCGGCATCGCCGTGGACCCGGGCCTGATCCTGCCCGGGGAGTACACCTTCGAATCCGGAGTCGAGAGGGCGCTGGAGTTGCTGGCGCTGCCTGAGCCGCCTACTGCGATCTTCGCCGCGAGCGACCATCAGGCGCTCGGCGTCATCGAGGCGGCCAGGCGGCGCGCCGTCCGTGTTCCTGAGGACCTCAGCGTGGTCGGGTTCGATGATCTCCCGATCGCGCTGTCCGCATCCCCGCCGCTCACGACCGTGCGCCAGCCTCTCTCCGAGATGGGAGCACTTGCCATGCGCACGGCTATCGCGATGACCGAAGGCGAGGAACCTGCGACGCACCATACGGAACTCGCCACGTCTCTCGTCGTCCGGGCGTCCTCACGGAGCACGTCAGACTGACGATTCGAAATATTTGTCGCAAATTTGGCTTGCGATTATCGGGAACATCGGTACAGTGGATTTCGGAGCGCCGTGATCCTTCCGGAACAGGATGTTTCGAGCGATCAGGCTGCTCCGCTCGTCAGGCCCCCGCCTGCGAGGGATGACAGTACAAAGGAGCACTGATCGTGAACAAGAGCCCTCGTGGCATGCGATACGCGGCCGCGGCCGCCATCGCCTGCGGCGCGCTGACGATGTCAGCCTGCGCCGGCGGCACAGATCCCGCGGCCGACGGCCCCGTCGACCTCGTGATGGCGGTGTGGACGACGAACGAAGCGCATCTCGCCCTCTTCGATGAGATCGCCGACGCATACGTCGCCGATCACGGTGACGAAGTCTCGTCGATCACCTTCCAGCCCCTCGCCGGAAACTACCTGACCACCCTCACCACGCAGATAGCCGGCGGAAGCACCCCCGATCTGGCCTGGGTCGCCGAGGCCAACGCCACTGAGTTCGTCAAGAACGGTGTGCTGCTCGATGTCGCCGACTACTTCAAGGAGTCGAAGGACTTCGACCTCGACGATGTTGTGCCGAGCTCGCTGGAACTCTGGAGCGACGACGGTGGAATCTACGCCTACCCCTTCTCCACCAGCCCGTTCGGCGTGTTCGTCAACCGCGACCTCGTCGCGGCCGCCGGACAGCCGCAGCCGGCTGACCTCCTCGCCGAGAACAAATGGACTTGGGACGCCGCGGCAGAGATCGCCGCTGCCACGGCCGCAGCCACGCCCGGCACCGGCCCGATCGTCATCGGCACTGCCCCGGACAAGCAGTGGGACGGTCTGACGACGGTCTGGGCCGGCTGGGGCGCGGCCCCCTGGGATGCGGCCGGCACGACCTGCACCTTCGACTCCAAGGAGATGACGGATGCGGTCAGCTGGTATCACGACCAGATCTACTCCGCATCGGCGTTCGCCAAGCCGGGCGAGACCTTCTCCTTCGGCTCGGGTGGCTCTGCGATGCTCATCGCTCAGATGAGTTCGTCGGGTGGGATCGATGAATCCATGCAGTGGGACTTCCTCCCACTGCCCGCCGGTCCGGCAGGACAGACCGACGTCGTCGGCCAGGCGGCCATCGGCGTGATCGCGAAGAGTGCGCACCCGGAAGCAGCCGCGAACTTCCTCACTTACTTCACCGATGCCCAGAACGCTGCAAAGCTCGCACAGTTCTTCCCCGCTCCGCGCACCTCGCTGTTGACGGTCGATACCTTGCAGCAAGCGGCGCCGGCGTTGTCCCCCGAGCAGATCCAGCAGACCGTGATCGATGCGATCCCTGACGCGATCACGAAGGCCAACTCGAGCATCTACAGCCAGGTGAGCCCAGTGATCCAGACCAACTTCGACTCGCTCTGGACCCCGGATGCCGATGCTGCTCAGGTGCTCGGCGATGTATGCACGGCAATCCAGCCGGCACTGGAGAAGAGCGCGGGATGACGTCCGTGAAAGCGCCCGGCGTCGGGCGAGCAGCCCGCGCCGGGCGCCTTCTTCCCGACGCGAGGGCGGATCGCGTTCTCGGGCTCGCCTTCGTCGCTCCTCAGGTGCTGGGCATCATTCTGCTGGGGATCATCCCCTTCGGTTTCGTGATCTGGTACAGCTTCCACGACTGGAACGTCTTCCTCGGCTCGTTCGACTTCATCGGCCTGGACAACTACGTCCGCATGTTCACGGACAAGACGGTGGCCCAGTCGCTTCAGGCGACCGGCATCTTCGCCCTGGGGTTGGTCATGACGAACGTCGCGGTCGCACTGGCGCTGGCGTCTCTCCTGAACCAGGGACTGCGTGGGACCGTGGCGTTCCGATCGTTCTTCTTCTCGCCGGTGGTGGTTTCCATCGTCGCGTGGGTCATCATCTGGAACTTCCTGCTCGCGTCGAACGGCGGCATCAACGGTGCGCTCGCCATGTTCGGAATACAGGGACCCAACTGGCTCGCCGAGCCAGGCTGGGCCATGGTCTCCCTCATCGTCGTCCAGGTGTCCAAGGGCGTCGGAATGAACATGATCCTGTTCCTGGCGGCACTGCAGGGGGTTCCGTCGGAGCTGAAGGAGAGCGCCCGCCTCGACGGTGCGAGCCCGTGGCGGACCTACCGTTCGATCACGCTGCCATTGATCAGCCCGACCATTCTCATGGTCCTGATCATCACGACGATCTCCGCCTTCGACGTGTTCGCACCGGTCCAGCTCCTCACCGGTGGCGGGCCCGGAAACTCCACGCTGGTGTTCTCGTACTACATCTACCAGACCGCTTTCGGCCAGCAGCAGTTCGGCTACGGCGCGACGCTGGGTGTGCTTCTCTTCGTGATCACGCTCGCTATCACCGCGCTGCAGTGGAAGGTGCGCAAGACATGGGTACAGGATGAGGTCTGACGTGCTCGACACTGCCACAGACGCAGTTCCCGTCATCGCGGAGGCGCGGCCCCGCACGCGATCGCAGCCGCGACAGCCCCGACAGGCGCGCCCGCAGCGGGACTCGCAGAGCGCACGGCGCCGACGGATCATCAGCAGGGTCATCCTTTACGGCCTGCTCGTCGTGCTGGCCATTCCCTTCCTCTACCCGACGCTGTGGATGGTCTTCTCCTCCTTCAAACCGACCAGCGAGATCTTCGCGATTCCGCCGACGCTGTTGCCGCAGACGTGGACCCTGGACGGCTGGTCCAAAGTGTTCACCGCGAATCCATTCGCGCGTCAGTACGCGAATTCGCTGGGGCTGGCCGCGATCATCACCGCAGGCACCGTGCTGGTGTCCGCGCTCGCCGGCTATGCGTTCGCGCGAATGAAGTTCCCGCTCGCCGGGCCACTGTTCATCCTGACGCTCGCCGGAATCATGGTGCCCGCGGATGTGACCATCATTCCGATCTTCCAGGTGGTGAACTCCTGGGGCCTGGTCGACACCTACTGGCCGTTGGTCATCCTGCCGATCTTCGGCCCCGGCGCCGTGGTCTCGACGTTCATCTTCCGACAGTTCTTCCTCGGCCTCCCCTTCGAACTCGAAGAGGCGGCCCGGTTGGACGGGTTGGGGCGGGTGGGGATCTTCGCCCGGGTGGCGATGCCGTTGGCCGGTCCGGCGATCGCCACGGTCACGATCATGACGTTCTTGAAGAGCTTCAACATGTACTTCGAGCCGCTCATCTTCCTCCGCTCGGCCGAACTGTTCCCGATCGGCCTGGGCTTGACCCGGTACCAGGACGGCTACGGCGAACCGCTGTGGACGACGCAGCTGGGCGCCACCACTCTGAGCGTCATCCCCGTGCTGATCGTGTTCTTCTTCGCGCAGAAGCAGTTCGTCGAAGGACTCACCCGGTCTGGTCTCAAGGGCTGACCGGATCCAGCAACATCCATCTCGCAAGTCACGACAAAGGAGTCATCGATGACCGATCCGTCCCCCTCTGCCGAAGCTCCGCTGCTTCAGCCGATCTCACGCCGTACTCTCCTGCTCGCCGGCCTCGGCGCGGCAGCGGTCACCGCACTGGGCGTCTTCGAACGCTCGCCTGCTGCGTCAGCAAGTGCCGGGACGGTGCTCCCGCTCGTCGCTCCACTGCCAGCAGCACCCGACCGGACCCTGTTCGCTCCCCAGGAGCAGGTGCTCGCCGCCTACCTGATGATCGTCGCGCCGATGGCGAACGACATCGTCGACGACGACCCGGACCGATTCGGGTTCATGGGCGGAGGCTGGTGGCGCACCCCGAGCGAGCCATTCAACGCGCGGGTGCAGGAGCACGTAGCCACGCTCAGCTGGTTCTACGCGAACGAGCGCTCGTGGAACCCCTACTACCTCGACGGCGCTCTGCTCGGTCGGCTAGACGCCGCCATCGGGCACTATCTGCGCATCCAGCACCCCAACGGTTCGTTTCCCGAGTACACGACGACAGAATTCTCCCGTGCGGCGACCGCGTTCGGCATGGTGGCGTTGTCCGAAGCTCTCGCGAACCTCCGAGCCACGAATGCACTGCCCGAGCGTCAGGTCGAGCTGGAGGCATCGTTGCGCCGTGCGGCCGTCTGGTTCATGGATCTGACCAACGGCCATTGGAAGATCCCCCTCCCGTTCGTGAATCAGACGGTGGGCGGGCTCGCCGGCATCGCGCGAGCGGCACGCGTTCTGGACGACGCGGATCTGGCGGCCGATCTGAGCGATCGGATCGACTTCATCGCCGAGCACGGGCAGGCGCCAGCCGGGTTCTTCCACGAGCCGTTCGGCTTCGACTTCGGGTACAACTTCTTCGTCATGCTCCCCGACCTCGCCGACCTGCACGCCATCACGGGCAATCCCGTGGTCCTCGACATGGCCCAGAAGTGGACGGACTTCGCTCGACACGCCGTGGTGCGCGAGCCGGACGTGTCCGGCTACATCGCGCACTCCGCCGCGTGCTCGCGGACGGCGGACTGGAACTTCCTGACGAACTTCGCAGACGATGCCGACCGCGGCGCGCTGAGCGCGGCGCTCGCCCCCGATGCCCCGGAGCTCGCGGCCTTCCTCACGACTCTCGAGGAGAAGCTCGCGTCGCGGGGTGCGTGGGCCGCAACACCGGATCCCGTTGTCGCCCGTGCCAAACAGGGGACTTCGCCGCGGCTCTGGATGCACGTCATCGAGCGACCCGATGTGCCGTCGGATGCCGACCGCGCTGCGTCCGAGGCATCGCTGCCATACATCATGTCCGAGAGGTTCACCGAGCGACGGGTGGGCACACTGGCCCAGGACTATGTCTTCGCCCGGCGCCCTGCGTACTACCTCTCTTCGTTCTTCGGCACGCGCTCCCAACCGATGAACCGAATGGGGCCGGGCCTGCTCTGGCACCCGCAGATGGGCACGGTCCTTGCAGCGACGAACACATCGGTCGGTGCGGCCTCGTGGGGGTTCGCCGACACCGCTGGAACCGAATCGGCCATGTCCGACATGGCGGTCGTGTATCGCCGCGGCAGCAGCGGTTCCGGCGCGGTGATCGTCCCGGATGCCCTCGACGCGGAGACGGGCGTCATCACCTTCGACGCGACCAGCTCTGCGAGCGGCGTCAGGACCCTGACCACGCTGCGAGACACAGGGGCGACGCTGCGTACGGAATCCGCCGTCACAGGTACGTTCCGGCTGCCTCTCGTACTACGCGCGACAGACGAGGTCATCTACTCGGATGGTGCGACGGGACAGTTCAACGCAACGAGCGCCGCGGAGGCGACGTGGCTCAGCGTGCAACGCAACGGAGTACGCATGCAGATCTCCTGGGGCATCGAGTCTGCGGTGACGCTCTCCGCTACTCCGATGAGCATGCTGGGCGGCACCCGGCGCGTTCACCAGCTGTCCATCCCGGTGGGTGTCAGCGCCCAGATCGAGATCGAGTTCGCGGCCCCATGGTCGTCGACCAGCACGTACACCACGGGGGACAGAGTGAGCTTCGACGGCAGCTTCTGGGTCGCCCAGTGGTGGACGAGAGATCTCCGGCCAGGGGACCCCACAGGACCCTGGTCGCAGCTGGGCCGCGAACTCGAAACAGCTGACGGCCCGGTACGGACCTGGACTGCGAGCTGGATCTATGGGGGTGGCGAGAAGGTGCTCCACAATGGCGTGATCTATCTCGCCCGCTGGTGGTCACGCAACCAGGCCCCGGACGGCACCGGAGGCGCATGGCAAAGGGTCGGTGAGATCTGATGGCGGAGGCCGGCCGGGACGACAGGCGCGGAAACGCGTTGTGGGGCAGCTCCCGTGCCGGCAGCGACAGAAAGGACGCTGTCGTGCGGCCGCGGGCGGTTCTGTACGCAAGTGACGAGGATGCCGACGGGGCATTCTCGCCGGACCTGCTGGAGAGAATGACGGAGCTCGTCGACTGGATCCACATCCGTCCCGGCGAAGCTCCGAGCCGCACCGACCACACCTTTCTGCTGACAGGCTGGGGTGCTGGCAGAATCCCGGCGGAGCTGATCATGCCTGGAGTCTCGGCGGTCTTCCATATCGGAGGCAGCCTTCACGGCCTCATCCCGGAGGACGCCTGGCATCCCGACCTGATCGCGGTCTCTGCGAGGAGGGCCAACGCCGTTTCCGTCGCCGAGTACGCCCTCGCGTGCGTGATCATGGCAGCGAAGCGCGCTACCCTGTTCGCGCATCGGCTCCGCACGGGGGACGACTATTGGAGTACTGCGGTTCGACCCACCACCGGACTTTACGGCTCCCGGATCGGCATCGTCGGGCTATCCGCGACGGCTCGGCATCTGCTGACCTTGCTGCAGCATCTCGACGTGAGTATCTCCGTGTACGATCCGACGCTCAGCGAGGGAGAGATCGCGACCGCCGGCGCCGAACCTCGAGATCTCGACGAGCTCATTCGCTGGTGCGACATCCTGTCGCTGCATGCGCCATCTGTCCCTGTCACACGAGGGATGATCGATGCCCGTCGCCTCGCAGCGCTTCACGACGGCGGAACCGTGATCAACACCGCGAGAGGGGACTTGATCGACACCGAGGCGCTGGCCGCGGAGTGCGCCAGCGGGCGCCTCTTCGCCTATCTCGATGTGACCGAACCGGAGCCCCTTCCCTCGGACAGCGCGCTGCTCACGATGGAGAGTTGCTTCGTCACCCCTCACATCGCGGGCGCTATGGGGCGTGATGTCCACCGGCTGACCACATTCATCCTTGAAGAACTGAACAGGGTGATCGCCACGGGCTCGACGCCATATGCCACGAGCCGCGACGAGCAAAGGCTCCTCGCATGATCGCCGCCTCCGCCGAGAACGCACCAGGATCCCGTCGACCGACGATCGTCCGGTGGGGCGACTCGCTCACGCAGCAGGGAGACGACGCTCGGCTGAGCGCACTGACTCGCGCTGCCGTGCTGAACGCTGGCGTGGGTGGCGAGACTTCGACGACAGTCGCCGCGCGCATGGGAGCCATTCCGGTCACGGCTCACGTCTCGGCGGGGTCCCGACCCGGTGAACATCTTCTCTCGTTCATCTCGCCCGCAGACTTTCGCCCGCTGCTGCAAGGGAGCGGCACTGCGAACAGCCTTCTGGCTGGCTGGCTGGACGGCGTGCCCGGGGTGGTCTTCCCTCGCGAAGACGTCGCGGGGGATCATGTCTTCGTTGCAGACGACGAATCACGAACACCTCGCGCCGGGCGCGCCGCGTTCATTCCAGATGTGCACGATGCCTATCTCTCGGGCATCGGAGTCCTATGGGTCGGCAGGAACAACTTCAGTGACATGCGCACAGTGATCGAGGACCTCGGCGCCATGGTCGCGAGGTTGACGACAGATCGCTTCCTCGTTCTTACAGTCCTCCACGGCGAGGGAGATCATCCGTTGTCAACGACGGGGCGAGCCATCACCACTCTCAACGCTGCCATCTCGGCAACCTGGACAGATCATGTGCTGGATGTGGACGAGGAACTGCGACGGGTCTACGCGGTTCAGGAGGAGGAGGCCTGGGTGGTTCCAGCGCGCATCCGGAAGGATGCTGTGCATCTGACCGCCGAGGGCCAGTCCGCAGTCTCGGAGCTCATTGCGGCTGCCTGCCGTCAGCGGGGCTGGGTGTAGCTGCCTAGCTATCGTGGGCGCTTCGGCCCGGCACTGCGGATCCCCATCCCGCATGGCGAAGGCGCCCATGGTGGCGGCGATGCACAGCTGCTCCGCGATCTGTTCGCGGGCGGCGCTGATCCGGCGGGCCGGGTGGCATCCTGGGCCGACGGTGTCAGGTCGATGGCGGTCGGGCTTGCCGGCAACCGTTCGCTCGCGACCGGTCAAGCGGTCGCCGTCGTCGACCTCGATCTCAGGGAGGGAGCGACGGCACTCGAGGGAGCGACGGCACTCGAGGAAGCGACGGCACTCGAGGAAGCGACGACGCGAGTCGCCCGGATCTAGCGCGGCACGTCGCCGTTCAGATGCGGCCCATGCGGGCGAATGCGCCCAGTACAGTGCGCTCCGAGCGGATCAGATACTTCTCCAGCTCGTCGGCCGCGGCATCGGGTCCGTGCTGCAGGAACGCGTCGAGCACCGCGCGGTTCTTCCGCACGAACGGTTCATGCAGGGCGCGCGGATCGTCGATCTCGAGGAACGCCAGGCGCAGCTCGGCGGCCACGTCGCGGTAGGTTCGGGCCAGGCGCGGACTGTCGGCGAGGGCGACGATCGCGTCGTGGAACGCCATGTTCGCGCTGCCGATCAGGCGCCAGTCGGTGCCGGTCAGGTGAGTCTCGGCCTCGTCCACGGCCGCGCGCATCAGTTCGACGGCCGGATGCTCGGGCTCGGCCTGCCGCAGGGCGGCGCACTCGATCACGCGGCGGGCTCGGTAGATGTCGACCACGTCGGCCATCGAGGGCGACGCCACGGAGACGCCGCGGTGGGGCACGTGTTCGATGAGCCCCTGCTCGGCGAGTACCCGGAAGGCCTCGCGCAGCGTGTTCCGCGACACATCGAGGCGCTCGGCGAGTGCAGCCTCGGACAGCCGGGAGCCTGGAGCGAAGTCGCCGTCGATGATGCTCTGCCGCAGTACATCGGCGAGCGGAGCCGCGTTGGTCATGGATCCAGCGTATGCGTCAGTCGGTGAGAAATATTGTTCAACAATCAATCTCTGCTTGCCCTACAATCATGAGAATCCCCTACCCGCCCACCAAAGACGATGGGATCCCCATGTCCGACTCCTCCCGCACTCCCGCGAGCACCGAAGACGCTCCACGCCTGGCCGCGACCAAGAAGCGCGTCGGCCGCAGCGCCGTGATCGGCGCGATCTTCCTGATGGCCACCAGCGCCATCGGCCCCGGATTCATCACCCAGACCGCCACCTTCACCGCCACCCTCGGCGCTTCCTTCGCCTTCGCGATCCTCGTCTCGGTGATCATCGACATCGCCGTGCAGCTGAACGTGTGGCGCATGATCACCTCCTCCGGCAAGCGCGCCGGCGAGCTCGCGAACAGCGCCATCCCGTTCTCCGGTCACGTGATCGCCGTGCTGGTGATCATCGGCGGCCTGGCGTTCAACATCGGAAACATCGCCGGCGGCGGGCTCGGTCTGAACGCCCTGCTCGGCATCGACCCGAAGCTCGGCGGCCTGGTCACCGCGGCGATCGCCATCACGATCTTCCTCATCAAGAAGGCCGGCAAGGTGATGGACGTCGTGCTCGTCATCCTCGGCGTCGGCATGATCGTGATGACCGTCATCGTCGCATTCATCTCGCAGCCGCCGGTCGGCGATGCGCTGCGCCAGACGTTCCTGCCCGACACCATCAACTTCGCGACGATCACCACGATCGTCGGTGGTACCGTCGGCGGGTACATCACCTACTCCGGCGCACACCGGTACCTCGATTCCGGCAACACCGGTCCCGAGCACGCAGGCCCCGTCATGCGGGCCGCCTCGAACGGCATCTTCGTCACCGGCATCATGCGGTACGTGCTCTTCCTCGCGATCCTCGGCGTCGTGGCATCCGGCGTCACGCTCGATCTGACCACCCAGGCGGCCAACCCCGCCGGACAGGCCTTCGGCGCCGTGCTCGGCGATGCCGGCATGCGCATCTTCGGTGCGATCTTCTGGGCCGCCGCGATCAGTTCGGTGATCGGCGCCGCCTACACGTCGGCGACGTTCCTCTCCACGTTCCACAAGCGGTTCCTCGGCGGCTGGTCGCTGCAGTGGGCGACCGTGGTGTTCATCGTCGTGTCGCTGATCGTGTACCTCTCGATCGGCACCGCTCCCGCCGCGATCCTCGTGTTCGTGGGAGGCTTCAACGGACTGATCCTGCCGATCGGTCTCACGGTGTTCATGTACATCGGATGGTTCCGCGCCGACCTGCTCGGCGTGAAGCGGTACCCGCGCTGGCTGCTCATCGCCGGCACCCTGGTCACCGCCCTCACCTGGTACATGGGCGCGGTCTCGATCGGCCCGATCTTCGCCTTCCTCGGGATAGGAGCATAGGAACATGGCATCCATCGACCTGAACTCGGACCTGGGCGAGAACGTGCCCGACCGCATCGTGTCGGACGACGAGAGCATGCTCGCGATCGTCACCAGCGCGAACGTGTCGTGCGGCTTCCACGCCGGCAGCCCGGAGGGCATCCGGCGTACCCTCGCCGCGGCCGTCGCGAACGGCGTCACGATCGGCGCGCACCCCGGCTACCGCGACTACGAGAACTTCGGCCGCACGAAGGTCGACATCGACTCGGCCACCTTGCAGGCGCACGTGGAGTACCAGCTCGGGGCGCTCGCCGGCCTGACGAGGGCCGTCGGCGGCGCAGTCGCCTACGTCAAGCCGCACGGCGCGCTGTACAACACGATCGCCCGCGATGAGCGGCAGGCGAAGGACGTCGTCGCCGCGATCCGCGCGATCGACCCGAGCCTCGTGCTGCTCGGCCTCGCCGGTGGCGTCGTGCTCGACGTCGCCGAGCGCGCCGGCCTGGCGGTCGCGGCCGAGGCGTTCGCCGACCGCGCCTACCTGCCCGACGGACAGTTGGTCTCGCGCACCGAGGCGGGGTCGGTGCTGCACGACGCGAACGCCGTCGCCGAGCGGATGCTGCGCCTCGCCGAGTCCGGCGTCATCCGCGCGATCGACGGCACCGACGTGCACGTCGAGGCGCAGTCGATCTGCGTGCACGGCGACAGTGAGGGATCGGTCGCCATGGCGGCCGAGACCCGGCGCCTGCTCGAGGCCTCCGGCGTGACGATCGCCCCGTTCGCCGGGGCCTGAGATGACCGTCGTCGCCGCCCCCGCCCGCACCGACATCCCCGATGCGGAGTACGTGATCTGATGCGCATCCTCACCGCCTCCGACCGAGCGCTGCTCGTCGAGGCCGCCGACCTCGACGAGGCGATGCGGCTGAACCTGGCTTGGGCCGGGACGCCCGGCGTCGTCGAGCTGATCCCCGGGGCGCGCACGGTGCTGGTGCGCTTCGACCCGCTGCGGGTCGAAGCCGAGACGCTCGCCGACGTGCTGTCGTCGACGACGGTGGATGCCGCACACGTGCCGCACGTCGGCGAGGTGGCCATCCCGGTGCGTTACGACGGCGAGGACCTCACCGACGTGGCCGCACTGCTCGGCGTCTCGGTCGATGAGGTCATCGCCCGGCATCTCGCCGCGGAGTGGCAGGTCGCGTTCTCGGGCTTCGCTCCCGGGTTCGGGTACGCGGTCGGCTCGGACCCGCTCTTCGACGTGCCTCGGCGGTCCTCGCCGCGCACACGGGTGCCCGCCGGTTCGGTCGCCCTCGCCGGCCACTTCACCGGCGTGTACCCGCGCGAGAGCCCCGGCGGCTGGCAGCTGATCGGTCGCACGGATGCGGTGATGTGGGACATCGACCGCGACCCGCCCGCGCTGTTCTCGCCCGGAACCCTGGTGCGGTTCGAGCGAGCCGAGCGTGAGGTGGTGTCCTCTCCTCCGGGTCCTGAGCGCCCTTCGTCTCGCTTCGCTCGCTCAGGATCCGCGGAACAGCGAGACGAAGGGCGCCCCGCGCCCGGCACCCTGGAGGTCCTCCGCCCAGCCCTCCAGCTGCTCGTGCAGGACTTCGGTCGCCCGGGCCACGCCGCGCTCGGCGTCTCCGCCTCCGGCGCCGCCGACCGCACGGCGATGCGCGACGGGAACCGCGCCGTGGGCAACACCTCGGATGCCGCGGTGCTGGAGATCGTCGGAGGGGCCGCGCTGCGCTATCGCGGCGTCCCCACCGTCGCCGCGATCGCAGGGGCTTCCGGCGAGATGAGGCTGTATGCCGCGGACGGCATGGAACGCGGCATCCGCCTGGGTGCTCCGTTCGCACTCGACGACGGGGACGAGATGCGGCTCGGACACCCCGACCGCGGACTGCGGTACGCGCTCGCCGTGCGGGGCGGCATCCTGACCGCGCCGGCGCTCGGCAGCGCGGCATCCGACACCCTCGCCGGACTGGGACCCGCGCCGCTCGCCGCGGGCGACGTCATCGCGGTGGGAGATCCGCGCACAGCCCCGCATCCGGTCGATCCCGAGCCGCTCGTCCGCGAACTGCCGGCAGTCGGGGAGGCCGTCGAGCTGGGCATCGTGCTCGGCCCGCGGGACGACTGGTTCACCGACGCGGCGATCGCCGCGCTGACCGGCCAGGAGTGGGACGTCACTCCGCGGTCCGACCGTGTCGGCATCCGCCTGCACGGCGAGACTCCGCTGGAGCGCGCCGTCGCGGGGGAACTG
Source organism: Microbacterium bovistercoris (assembly GCF_003387575.1). GTDB lineage: Bacteria > Actinomycetota > Actinomycetes > Actinomycetales > Microbacteriaceae > Microbacterium > Microbacterium bovistercoris. Next base: position 21,713 of record NZ_QUAB01000010.1, read on the forward strand.
CCCAGCGAGGGCGCCGTGACCGGGGCGATCCAGGTACCGCCGGACGGCCAGCCGGTGCTGTTCCTGCCCGACCATCCGCTCACCGGCGGCTATCCGATCATCGGCGCGGTCATCGATCGCGACCTCGACATCGCCGGACAGCTGCCGCCTGGGGTGCGGGTGCGGTTCCGGGTGCTGGGGACCACCACGAGGGAAGGGACCCCATCATGAAGAAGATCCTGATCGCGAACCGCGGCGAGATCGCCGTGCGCGTCATCCGCGCATGCACCGAGGCCGGCTACGCCTCGATCGCCGTATACGCCGACCAGGACGCCGACGCACTCCATGTGCGCCTGGCCGACGAGGCGGTGGGACTGGGGGGCTCCACCGCCTCGTCGACATACCTGTCGATCGACGCGCTGCTCGACGCGGCCCGCACGAGCGGTGCCGACGCCGTGCACCCCGGCTACGGCTTCCTGTCGGAGAGCGCGGCGTTCGCCCGCGCCGTGGAAGACGCGGGACTGGTCTGGATCGGGCCGTCGCCCGAGAGCATCGAAGCGCTCGGCGACAAGATGACCGCTCGCCGCATCGCGCAGAAGGTCGGCGCACCGCTCGCCGCGGGCACCGACCACGCTCTCGAGGGCCCCGCCGAGGCAGTCGCCTTCGCCGAGGAGCACGGCCTGCCGATCGCGATCAAGGCCGCGTTCGGCGGCGGCGGCCGCGGGCTGAAGGTCGTCCGCGAGCTGGACGAGGTCGCCGACGCGTTCGACGCGGCCACGCGCGAGGCGATCGTCGCCTTCGGGCGGGGGGAGTGCTTCGTGGAGCGGTTCCTCGAGTCGCCCCGGCACGTCGAGGTGCAGGTGCTCGGCGACGGACAGGGCGGAGTCGTCGTGGTCGGCGACCGGGACTGCTCGATGCAGCGCCGCAACCAGAAGCTCATCGAGGAGGCGCCGGCGCCCGGGCTCACCGACGAGCAGCGCGAACGCATCCACGAGGCCGCGCGGCGGATCTGTGCCGAGGCCGGCTACCGCAGCGCCGGCACGGTCGAGTTCCTGCTCGCAGCCGACGGTACCATCTCATTCCTCGAGGTGAACACGCGGCTGCAGGTCGAGCACCCTGTGACCGAGGAGGTCACCGGCGTCGACCTGGTGCGCGAGCAGTTCCGTATCGCCTTCGGTGACGGCCCCTCGCTCAGGGAGACCCCTCGGCCGCTGGGTCACGCATTCGAGTTCCGCATCAACGCCGAGGACCCGGGGCGCGGATTCCTGCCGAGCCCAGCCCGCATCGACGTCCTCCGCATCCCCGGCGGCCCCGGCGTGCGCTGGGACTCCGGCGTCGAGGCCGGCGACACCGTACAGCCCGCCTTCGACTCGATGATCGCCAAGCTCATCGTGTACGCCGACTCCCGCGAAGCGGCATTGGTCCGCGCGCGCCGGGCGCTGCGCGAGCTGCACGTCGAGGGCCCGGCGACAGTGGTCGGCTTCGGCCGCCTCGCCGTGGACGCGCCGGAGTTCTCGACCGACGGCTTCGCGGTGCACACGCAGTGGATCGAGCAGGTGCTGCTGCCGCGGCTCGAGCCGCAGCTGCGGCCCGCGCCGGTCGAGGATGCCGGACTGGCGCGCTTCCCCGTCGAGATCGACGGTCGCCGTGTGATGCTCGGCCTTCCGACGGCCCTGCTGTCCGGGTTCGCCGGCGCGGCGGCATCCGCTCCGCAGCAGCCGACGGCCGACCCGGCTGAGCTGCGCGCTCCGTCGCCGGGCACGCTCGTGCGCTGGCTGGTGGACGACGGCGCGGATGTCGCAGAGGGCGACGCGGTCGCCGTGCTGGACGCCATGAAGATGGAGACTCAGGTGATCGCGCATCGCAGCGGGACCATCGCGCACCGCGCGGAGGTCGGCGCGGCGCTGGCACCGGACGGGCTGCTCGCGACGATCGCGTAGCGGCGGACTGCGGGAAGGGGCTGACATGCGGATCGCTGTATTGGGCGCAACCGGGCGGACCGGGCGCGCCGTGGTCTCGGCAGCGCTCGACGCGGGCCACGAGATCGTCGCGTACGTGCGCCGACCGGAGGCGGTCGTCCGTGCAGACGGTGTGCGCGCGGTCGGCGGAGCGCTGGACGACGTCGACGCGATGGCTGCGGCGCTGACCGACTGCGACGCGGTGGCCGTGGCACTCGGCACGACGGTCACCCGGCCGATGGCACCGGTCCTGCGCACGGCGATGCCTGCCGTGATCGAGGCGTGCCGGGTGGCCGGCGTCAGGAGGGTCATCGTGCTCTCCGCGCTCGGGGTGGGTGAGACGCTCATCTCCGTCCGCTTCCCCTATCGGCTCGTCGTCAGGACGGCGCTCCTCGCGCCGTTCCACGACCACGTCGCCGGCGAGGGCCTGCTCGCCGGGAGCGGCCTGGAGTGGACGACGATCCACCCTGGACTGCTCGGAGACGGTGCGGCTACGACCGATCCGGTGGTGGTCGACGCCGCGACGCGACGCGCGATGCCCGGCTGGCCGCGTACCGAGAGAGCGGATGTCGCCGCGGTGATGCTGCGCGTCATCGACGATGGCAAGACGTTCGGCAGGCGGCTCATCGTGCTGTCGGGGTCGCACGCATCCTGATCCGGGCTGTCCGGGAGGAGGGGAGAGGACTCCCCATCCTTCCCCCCTCCCGGTGCCGCGGGCAGGGCCCCCATGCCTCGCAGCCACTCCTCGCGGACGCACGCCGAAGCGGCCACGGAGAGTTTCCCTGTTCCTCGGAGCACGATCCCGTCGGGTGCCGGGCGTCGTCGGAACGATCGGACGGCGATCCCCATCGCCGACCATTGATTTGTTGATTGAGGGTCCAATCAATGAACACGATAGCATCATCGGGGAACATGGAGGAGCAGCGTTCGAGCATCGGGAAGGAGGCCGAGGATGCCGCGTTCCGCGGAGCAGAACCGCGACGCCCGCGAGCGATCGCAGGCCGCCATCCTGGAGGCCGCTCTCGAGGTGTTCGGGGAGAGGGGCTATCACGAGGCGAGCCTCGCCGAGATCGCCCGTCATGCGGGTGTCGCGCAGGGGCTCGTGAGCTACTACTTCGGCGGCAAGGAGCAGCTCGTCGGGGCCGTGCTCGACGCGTACTTCGAGAAGATGACCGCGATGGCGTTCGGCGACGAGAGCGCCGACGACCGGCTGCGCATGCTCATCGACATGTCACTGATCGGCGCCGACCAGACCCTGCCGCAGCAGCGGATCACGCTCGGCCTGTCGATCCTGCCGACGACGCATCGCATCTATGCGGAGTCCGAGCAGCGCAACCTCGAAGCGGTGCTCGCCGCGGGCGGGCTGATGCAGGACCTGTTCCGCGAGCGCGGAGCATCCGATCCTGCGCTCGAAGAGGTCATGCTGCGCAGCGTGATCGAGGGCGTGATCGTGAAGCGAGCCGTGTATGGGAAGACCTACCCGCTGCAGGCCGCGCGCCGCTGGCTGCACCGGATGTACGGACTCGGCGACCCCGCCGAGCCGCTGCCCTTCGTAGCGGCCGATGCCCCGCAGATCGCGCTGCGCGCGATCGACGCGTAGCCCTCACCTGCTCCGGAGCTCCGGGGGCCTGAGCGAGCGAGGAACGAGCGAGACGAAGGGCGTTCGACGGTCGGGAGGTCACTCCTCCGGGTCGCCGCCGATCGGGCCGACCGCTGCGAGCGGCTTCGGGTCGTCCGCCCCGGTCCTGCGCAGCCGGGCGATCGCGTTGCCGCCGTGGTAGATGACGATCGCGGCGACCGTGGCGATGACGATGCCGCCCAGCTCGAAGCCGTTCTCGCCCTTGATGGCGAAGCCGCCGACCGCGACGATCAGCGCGACCGCGGCGGTGTACTGGTTCACCGGGCGGGCGAAGTCGACCCTGTTGTCGACCCAGATCTTGACGCCGATGACGCCGATCAGACCGTACAGGGCGGTGGTCACGCCGCCGAGCACGCCGGCCGGCACCGAGTTGATGACGGCGCCGAACTTCGGCGACATGCTCAGCAGGATGGCGGTGATGCCGGCCACCCAGTACGCGGCGGTGGAGTACACCCGGGTGGATGCCATGACGCCGATGTTCTCGCCGTAGGTCGTGGTGCCCGATCCGCCGAAGAAGCCGGCGAGCGTGGTCGAGATTCCGTCGGCGATCAGCGCCTTGCCGGTGTTCTCATTGATCGCAGGGTCGCCGACCATGGTGGCGACGCCGCGCACATGGCCGACGTTCTCTGCGATGAGCACGAGCACGACAGGCAGGAACATCGCCATCGCCGACCAGGTGCCAGGGGTGGCGAAGTCGGGCAGCTGGAAGGTGGGCAGGCCCACCCAGTCGGCCTTCTCGACCGCGGTGAAGTCGAGTTCGCCGCGGATGCCGGCGAAGATGTAACCCGCGATCACGCCGAGGAAGATCGAGATGCGGCCGAGGAACCCGCGGAAGACGACCGCGAACAGAATGGTCAGTGCGAGTGTGACGGACGCGGTGACCGGCGCCTGGGAGAAGTTGTTGTGCGCGGCGCCCGCGAGGTTGAACCCGATCAGCGCGACGATCGTGCCCGCCAGCACCGGCGGCAGGAATCGGTCGACCCAGGCGACGCCGGCGGTGTGCACCACCACGCCGATGATCGCCAGCAGGACGCCGACCGCGACGATGCCGGCCAGCGCCGATCCCGTCCCGGCGCTCGTCGTCGCCGCCGTGACCGGCGCGATGAACGCGAACGACGAGCCGAGGTAGCTGGGGAGCTTGTTGCGCGTGACCAGTAGGAACAGGATCGTTCCCACGCCGCTGAACAGCAGCGTCGTCGGCACCGGGAAACCGGTGAGGATGGGCACCAGGAACGTGGCGCCGAACATCGCGACGACGTGCTGCACGCCGATCGCGATCGTGGCGGGCCAGTTCAGGCGCTCATCGGGACGGACGACGGCGTCGGGCGCGACAGCGCGGCCGTTGCCGTGGATCTTCCACAGCGACATGCGGGCTCCTCGGGGGTAGGGGTGGAGGCTGGGGAAACACTATCGGTTCCCCCGTCCCGGCCGAGAAGGTGCGATCAGGTCGTCAGGCGCTCGATGAGCTCGCGGTAGCGCGCGGCCGTCTGCTCGACGATCTCCTCCGGCAGCGCCGGAGGCTCGCCCTGCTTGTCCCAGTTGGCGGCGAGCCAGTTGCGCACGATCTGCTTGTCGAAGCTCGCCATCCGCTCGGCCGGCGTCGTCCCGGTGCGCCACGCCTCGGCATCCCAGTACCGCGACGAGTCGCTGGTGAGCACCTCGTCGGCGAGGCGCAGGGTGCCGTCGGCATCCGTGCCGAACTCGAACTTCGTGTCGGCGAGGATCAGGCCCTTCGCCTCGGCGATCTCGGCCGCACGGCGGTAGATCGCGAGGGACACGTCGCGCAGCTGCTCTGCGCGCTCCCGTCCGACGATCTCGACGGCGCGCTCGAAGGAGATGTTCTCGTCGTGCTCGCCCATCGGCGCCTTGTAGGCCGGGGTGAACAACGGTTCGGGCAGGCGGTCGCCGTCCTGCAGGCCGGACGGAAGCGGGATGCCGCAGACGGTGCCGGATGCCTGGTACTCGGCCCATCCGGAGCCGGTGAGGTAACCGCGCACGACGCACTCGATCGGCAGCATCTCCAGCGACTGCGCGAGCATCGCGCGCCCGGCGACCACTTCGGGCACATCGCCCTCGATGAGGTGGTTGGGGAAGTCGAGCTGGTCGAACCACCAGTTGCTCAGCGTGGTGAGCAGTGCGCCCTTCTGCGGGATGGCGGGGGAGAGCATGAAGTCGAACGCGCTCACCCGGTCGGACGCCACCATCAGCCGGCGCGTGTCGCCCGGGTCCTCCGAGGCGTACAGGTCGCGGACCTTCCCTGAGTAGAGGTGCCGCCAGCCGGGGATGCTCAATGCTTCGCTCACGCGTACATCATCGCATCCCCGACGTCGGAGGCCAGGCGTACTGTCGGAGACGATGCCTGACGAGAGACTGACCGACCGACTGATCCTGCGCCGACCGACCGATGACGACATCGATCCGATCCATGAGATCTTCTCCGACCCGCGGGTCTGGGAGCACTTCCCGACCCTGCGTCACGTCGAGCGTGCGACGACCGCGCACATGCTGGCGCGCTGGCAGGAGCGGTGGGACGAGACGGGGCTCGCATCATGGACCGTGCGGCTGCGGGAGACAGGTGAGGTGATCGGCACGGGCGGATGCACGGTGCTCGCCGGGGCATCCCCTGACGCCGATGTGTGGAACCTCGGCTATCGGATCTCGGCGGACCACCACCGCCGCGGCTACGCCACCGAGATCTCGCGGGCCGGCATCGCCGCCGCGCGCAACCTGCGCCCCGAGACGCCGATCATCGCGTTCCTCGTCGAGCACAACACGGCCTCGGCGGCGGTCGCCGAGAAGGTCGGGTTCTCGCTCGTCCATCGAGCGCCGGATGCCGGAAATCCCGGCCCCGCGGTGATGCGGCTGATCTACGCCGACCGGCCGCTGACCGACGCCCAGCTCGCCACTGCACTGCGCTGATCCCGCTCGCCGCGCTGCATGCGACCGCGGCGTAGAACGCCTGCGCCACTGCGATGTCGAGCTCGACTTCCGCGCAAGATTCCGTCGAGACCGTGTTTCCGGCGTGAGACCCGTGTTCTGCGCACGGGTCTCACGCAGAAGTCGGGAAGTCGCGGAGATCTCAGGGCAGTCCGGATGGTATAGTCCGTATGGACTAATCGGGATGGGGCATATGGCTGCGGATGTGAAGCTCACGCCATTGGGTGCCATGGTGCTCGCGCTGCTGCGCGAGGGTGACATGCATCCGTACGAGATGATGCGCCTGCTGCGGCAGCGCCGCGACGACCGCATGATCAAGGTGACCAACGGCACGTTCTACCACACGGTCGGGCGCCTCGAACGGGAGGGGCTCATCGCCGAGGTGGGCGTGGACCGCGACGGCAACCGGCCTGAGCGGACGACGTACACGCTTCAGCCCGCGGCCTCCGACGTGCTCGAGGACTGGGTGCGCGGGGGCCTCTCGCGCACCGATCGCTCCCCTGAGTTCCGGGTCGCTCTCGCCGAGGCGCACAACCTGCCGCGCGCCGAGGTCCTCGAGCTGATCGGCGGGCGCCGGGCCGCGCTCGCCGCAGAGGCCGACGCGCTCGGCACCGCCCTCGCCGGGGCTCACGACCGCGGTGTCCTGCCGCAGTACCTCATCGAGGCCGACCGGCACGTGGCTCTGCTGCGCGCCGAACTGGTCTGGACCGACGGCTTCCTCGCCTCGCTCGCGGACCTCTCCTACGCCTGGGGAGACGACGAACTCTCCACTGAACATCGCGCCGCCGAGGCGGCCAAGCGAAAGGCAGCATCCGAATGACAGACAAGACTCCGCCGGGAGCCGACGCCACGGCATCCGCACCTCGTGCCGGCGCGTCGAAGGCCGGCGCGCCGACGACCGGCACCTACGCCGTCGGGCACAAGCCGCGCAGCCCCTGGCCGGCCCTCTGGGCGCTGGTCATCGGTTTCTTCATGATCCTCGTCGACACCACGATCGTCTCGGTGGCGAACCCCGCAATCAAGGCGGCCCTCGACCCCGACACCAACAACCTCGACAACGTGGTGTGGGTCACCAGCGCGTACCTGCTCGCGTACGCGGTGCCGCTGCTGATCACCGGTCGCCTCGGCGACCGGTTCGGCCCGAAGAACATCTACCTCATCGGCCTGGTCATCTTCACGCTGTCGTCGCTGGCCTGCGGCCTGTCGACGAACCTGGAGATGCTCATCGCGTTCCGCGCGGTGCAGGGACTCGGCGCCGCGTTCATGACGCCGCAGACGATGGCCGTGATCACCCGGACGTTCCCGCCGGACCGTCGCGGTGCGGCGATGGGGCTGTGGGGCGCGACCGCCGGTGTGGCCACCCTCGTGGGCCCGCTGCTCGGTGGCTTCCTCGTGGACGGCCTCGGCTGGGAGTGGATCTTCTTCATCAACGTGCCCGTCGGCATCATCGGCTTCGTGCTCGCCGTCATCCTGGTGCCGCGGCTGAAGACGCATCCGCACCGCTTTGACTACGTCGGCGTGGTGCTCAGCGCCGCCGCACTGTTCCTCATCGTGTTCGGCCTGCAGGAGGGCGAGAAGTACGACTGGGGTCCGATCTGGGGACCGATCACGGTGTGGGGGCTGATCATCGCGGGCGTCGCGCTGCTGATCGTGTTCGTGCTGCAGCAGTGGAAGACCAAGAGCGAACCGCTGGTTCCTCTGGGCCTGTTCAACGACCGCAACTTCTCGGCGTCGAACGTCGCGATCGCCGCGGTCGGGTTCACGGTCACCGGCATGTCGCTGCCGTTCATGTTCTTCCTGCAGCTGGCGCGCGGGTTGACCCCGACCGAGGCCGCCCTGCTGATGGTGCCGATGGCGATCATCTCGGGTGTGCTCGCGCCGTTCGCGGGGTCGCTGCTCGACAAAGTCGACCCGCGCTTCATCCTCATCCCTGGTCTGCTCTGCGTGGCCGGCGGTCTGCTCTGGAACGCCTCGCTGATGAACATGGACTCCCCGATCTGGATGTTCCTGCTGCCGTCGGCACTGATGGGCATCGGCAACGCCGGCATGTGGGGTCCGCTGGCGACGACGGCCACCCGCCGCCTTCCTCCGCGTCAGGCCGGCGCGGGTGCGGGCATCTACAACACGACCCGCACCATCGGGTCGGTGGTCGGCTCGTCGGCGATCGCCGCGTTCATGCAGGCGCGCCTCGAGGCGAACCTGCCCGGCCTCGACCAGGCGCCGGGCGGGATCGGCGGAGGCGGCCAGCTGCCCGACTTCGTCGCCGAGGGATTCTCCACCGGCATGGCACAGACCATGCTGCTGCCCGCCGCCGTCATGGCCGTCGCCCTGGTGGCATCCCTGTTCCTCGGCAAGTACACGCCGAAGTCGGAGGACGAGCTGCGCTGAATTCCTTGCGGATGGCGGACGGATGTCCGGATGGCGGACGAAACGCCGCAGGATCGTCCGCCATCTGCAGGATCGTCCGCCGTCTGCAAGTGGGTCCGGCCTCACTTCAGCAGCATGACACCCGCCTGCGCGATCAGCGCGAAGACGGCCGACCACAGCACGATCGACACCAGCGTCCAGACGATGACCCTGGTGCGGTTCGCACCCAGCGAGACCAGGATGCTGGACGTGAACTGGTTCGGTACGACCATGGGGCCGAGCAGACTGACGCCGGGAACGCCGAAGCGCTCCAGCATCCGCTTGACCCTCTGCCTGCGTGCGGAGGGCTCCTCGGCGTCGTCGGCGCCGGCGGCGCCGCGTCGGGCGAGCACCTTGTTGCGCGCTGCCGAGGTGGTGAACACGAACGCGAGCATCGAGATCGCGTTACCCGCGATCGCGGCGAGCATGGCGACCGGCACGGGAACGCCTGCGACGACGCCGATCAGCGTGCCGAAGTGCGACTCGACGAAGGGGATGGCGGCGGCGGCCATGACGCCCAGCCACTGCAGCCAGGCGGGAAGGGACTGGGTGAACTCGACGAGTGCGTCGTGCATGATTGCCTCCGGTGTAAAGTGCATTTGACATGGAAAGCATGCTTTACATCGGAGGGCGTGTCAAGCACGCTTTACATTTCGGGCGTGTTGTCCTACGTTTGAGACGTGCACAGCAGGGTCAAGGAGCTCAGAACCGAGCGCGGGCTCTCGCAGCAGGCGCTCGCGGTCGCACTCGGCGTCTCGCGTCAGACGATCAACGCCATCGAGACCGGGCGCTACGACCCCTCGCTGACGCTCGCCGTGCATCTCGCACGTCATTTCGGCTCCACTGTCGAGGAGGTCTTCGATGTCGACGCATGAACCTGAAGAGGCCCCGCGTCGCCGCTGGCCCATGTCGCGGGTGAACACCGCCCTCGTCGCGCTGTGCCTCATCGGTGCGGTGCTCGGGTTTGTGCTGGGCGAACCCGTCGTGGGCACATCGCTGCTGGTGGGCGGGCTCATCGGCGGCGGAGGAGCGATCGCGGCCCGCCGTGGCACCTCCGGCGATCTCGAACGCCTGAACGCCCTGGAGTGGGCGGATGAGCGAGATCGCACAGCCGGGGTCAAGGGCCTCGCCGTGGTCGGCGCGGTCGCACTGGTGCTGGGCATCGTGCAGCTGGCGATCGTCGCGATCGCCGGCGTCGAGCAGACGGCGCGGTTCATGGCGGTAGGGATGTTCCTCGCGCTCGCCGCCAGCTGGTTCTTCGCGAACTGGTACTTCGTGCGCCGCGGCTGAGACCGCCCTGCGCCGCTATTCGGTCGCTCTCGTACTCTCGGCCGCTGAATCGGTCGCATCGGGTGTCACGGATGCAGGCAGCGTGCACGCCCGCAGGCGGACACGCCGCGGGACACGCCTGCATCCGCTCGTTGTGCCTGCATCCGTGGCGATCACCAGGCGCGAATGCCGGTTACTCCGCGACGCGCGCCGCGATGTCGTGCCGGAAGTGCCCGCCGTCGAGCGAGATGCGGCCGAGGGCGTCGTAGGCGCGCGAGCGCGCGGTGCCGAAGTCGGATGCCGTGGCGACGACGTTCAGCACGCGGCCACCGGATGCCACGAGGGCGCCGCCCGGAGCATCCGGTCCGGCCGTCGCGGCGTGCACGAGGCGAACGCCGTCGACCGCCGCGGCATCCGCGAGTCCTTCGAGAAGGCGTCCGGTCTGCGGTGCCTCGGGATAGCCCTCGCTCGCGAGCACGACGGTGATCGCGACGTCGTCCGAGAAGGAGGGCTGCGGCTCGTTCTCGAGGGTTCCGGATGCCGCGGCCAGCAGCAGCCGCGACAGCGGCGTGCGCAGCCGAGGCAGCACGACCTGCGTCTCGGGGTCGCCGAAGCGCGCGTTGAACTCGATGACCTTCACACCGGCATCGGTGAGGATGAGGCCGGCGTAGAGAAGGCCGATGAACGGGGTGCCCTCGGCGTCGAGCTGACGGATGACGGGCAGCGCGACGTCCTCGGTGACCTGGGCGACGAATGCCTCCTCGCCGCCGAACCGCTCGTCCAGCCACGGCAGCGGCGAGTACGCGCCCATGCCGCCGGTGTTGGGGCCGGCGTCGCCGTCGTAGGCGCGCTTGAAGTCCTGCGCCGGGCTGAGCGCGCGCACGGTGTCGCCGTCGCTGAGGAAGAACAGCGAGACCTCTTCGCCCGAGAGGAACTCCTCGATCAGCACCGGTCCATGCGGCAGGTAGTGCTCGGCGTGCGCGAGCGCCTCGGCGCGGTCTCCAGTGACGATGACGCCCTTGCCGGCGGCGAGGCCGTCTGCCTTCACCACGTGCGGGGCGCCGAGGTCGTCGAAGGCCTGCTCGACCTCGGCCACGGTCGCGGCGCGCACCGCGCGGCCGGTCGGCACGCCTGCGGCATCCATGATCCGCTTCGCGAACGCCTTCGATCCCTCCATCTGTGCGGCCGCCTTTCCCGGGCCGAACACGGGGATGCCGCGCTCGCGGAGCACGTCGGCGACGCCGGCGACCAGCGGGGCCTCGGGCCCGACGACGACGAGGTCGATCCCGTTCTCGTTCGCGAACTGCTCGACGGCCGAGCCGGACAGCATGTCCAGGTCGGCGAGAGTGGCGTCCTGCGCGATGCCGGCGTTGCCGGGGGCGGCGTAGATCTCGTGCGGGGTGTCCTCGGAGCGCAGGGAGAGGATGATCGCGTGCTCACGTGCACCGGAGCCGAGGACGAGGATCTTCATGCCGTCAGCCTACCGGCGGGGTCTGTGCACGTTTCCTTCCATTCCCCGGGCCCTGAGCGCCCTTCGTCTCGTCGCTGCGCTCCTCGCTCAGGATCCGCGGAGCGAGACGAAGGGCGTGTGGCGTCCTGCGTCAGAGCTCGATCGGCCGCTCGTCCGCGGCATTCCAGGGGATGGTCCAGCCGGCGGCGTCGAACAAGCCGTCGAGGACCATGGCGGTGAAGCCCCACACGATCGTGCCGTCCACATCGAACGCGGGGCCGCGGAACGTCACGCCGCCGCGACTGAGCGTCGAGGTGTAGCGGGTCGCCGGATCGAGCAGCTGTGCGACCGGGACACGGAACACCTCGACCGTCTCGCGATGGTCGACCGCGGCGACCCGCGACGGAGACCGCCACCAGGCGAGCACGGGCGTGACGATGTGGCCGCTCGCCGCGAGCGGAAGCTCCGGCAGCGTCGCGAGCACTTCCACGCCTGCGGGGTCGAGCCCGGTCTCCTCCTGCGCCTCGCGCAGCGCCGTCGCGATCGCGTCGGGATCCTGCGCTTCGCGCCTGCCGCCGGGGAAGGACACCTGCCCGGGGTGCGACGACAGCGTCGCCGCGCGCCGCTGCAGCAGCACGTCGAGATCGGCCGCGACGGTCGCCTGATCGGATGCCGCGGGGATGCTGTCCAGCCGTCCGAAGAGCATGAGAACGGATGCCGGATGCGCGCGACCGATGTTCCGCGGATACTTCGCCGCCCAGTCGGCACCGTGCTCGGCGGCGGCGATCAGCTCGGCGCGGGCTCCGGTAACCGTCTTCTGCGAAGTCACCCGTCGAGCCTATGCCCGACCGCGGCCGGATGGCCCGGCACGGCCCCGGGCATCCTGCCTCCCCGGTTCCGGTCTCACTCGTTGTGGGTCGTCCGCATGTGGCACCCGCAACGAATGAGACCGGAGCTGCCGGGAGGAGGAGCAGGGGCGCGCGTACGCTGAAACGCATGCCACCACGCAGGATCGACACCGCCGACGGACGCGCCGCGCTCGCCGCGGTCGCGAACGGCGACGCCGCGCGCCCGCAGATCGCCACCGCCGTGCGCTATCTGCTGCAGCTGCTCGACGAGAAGGCGCCGGGCAACAGCGTCGAGGTGCGGGTGCCGCCGTTCGGAGCCGTCCAGGTCGTGCAGGGGCCGCGGCACACCCGTGGCACCCCGCCGAATGTCGTCGAGATGGACGCCGCCACCTGGATCGCCGTGGCCACGGGCGCCGAGCAGTGGGCCGACGCGGTGGCCGCGGGCCGCGTCGCGGCATCGGGCATCCGCGCCGACATCGAGGCGCTCCTGCCACTGTGGCCCTGAGGCGGCTGATGGCGAGCACATATCCGGGTCGTGGGACAATGGATGCATGGCACGCAACGCATCCCGTGAGACCGTCGAGGCGAGGGTTCGCCCTGTGCCGCGCTACGGCGTGTTCATGGGTCTGGGAGCCGTGCTCGGCGTCATCGCCGCGCTGATCCTCACCGCAGTAGGCAGCTACGAGCCCTCCGAGGCCGCCGGTGTGGCGTACCCCGCAGGCCAGGTGTTCGGCTTCATGCTGCTGTGGACCGCGCCGATCGGCGTCGCGCTCGGCGGCGTCGTCGCGCTGATGCTCGACCGCCGCGCCCGCCGCCACGCCCGCGTCGTGCGGGTGCAGCACGAGCACGTCGCGAACCCCGAGGCCTAGGCCAGCTCGCCGATCACCGGCCTGATCGCCGAGTCGAAGGCCACGACGTCGCGTCGCAGGCCGTCGGTGACGGCCACGGTCAGTGCGCCGATCCACCAGATGCCGCGCTGCGAGAGCGGCAGCACCTGCACGTTCAGCTCGAACGAGTGGGCCCGCCGCCCGATCTCGCGCTCGAACTCCGCGATCGCGCTCGCGTAGGCGCGGTACGAGTCCCCGGACGAGTTCACGGTCGCGACGTACCGCTTGTGGGCGTCCTGGGCGTACCGCAGCGCGGTCGCGGCGTGCGGCTCGATCGCCGCTCGCAATTCGTCGGCGCCGGATGCGGGCAGGGCGACCATCGTGTCGAAACCGTCGACCAGCTCCAGCGGCACGTCGCTGCGATGCGCACGCGGTTCGACGGTCATGTCCCAGTACGCGCGCCACTGCTCCTCGACCTTGTCGCTCGCATCCGGAGCATCCGGCGCGCGCACCTCGAGGCCGCGCAGAGCGGGCATCTCCTCCGGTTCGCGGACGCCGAGCAGCTGCCGCAGCGCGAGCGCGATCAGCACCGGTGTGCCCGCGTCCTCGCGGATCAGCCACTGCGGCTTCTCGCTCATGGCCCCCATCGTAGGAGGTCGCCTTCGTGAGGGGTCAAGATCTGCGGCATCCGACCCCGTGAACTCGACGTTTTCCGACCCCTCAAGAGAGCAGGTGGATGCCGGGAAACCGCACAGGCCGGGGCCGGTAGACTTGCCGGGTGGCAGACTCCACCACCAATCCCTACGCAGCAGCAGGCGTCGACACCGCTGCCGGCGATCTGGCCGTCGAACTCATGAAGTCCTCCGTGCGCGCGACGCACGGACCGGAAGTGCTCGGGGGCGTCGGCGGATTCGCGGGCCTCTTCGACGCCAGCGCACTGCGCGACTACCGGCATCCGTTGCTCGCGACCTCGACCGACGGCGTCGGCACGAAGGTCGCGATCGCGCAGGCGATCGACAAGCACGACACGATCGGGCAGGACCTGGTCGGCATGGTCGTGGACGACATCGTCGTGGTCGGCGCGAAGCCGCTGTTCATGACCGACTACATCGCGTGCGGCAAGGTCGTGCCGAACCGCATCGCCGACATCGTGCGCGGGATCGCGGATGCCTGCACCGCGACCGGCACCGCGCTGGTCGGCGGCGAGACCGCCGAGCACCCCGGCCTCCTCGGCCCGGACGACTACGACGTCGCGGGCGCCGCCACCGGCGTCGTCGAGAAGGACGCCGTGCTCGGCGCCGAGCTGGTGCGCGACGGCGACGCCGTCATCGCGCTGGCCTCGAGCGGCCTGCACTCCAACGGCTTCTCGCTGGTGCGCCACATCCTCACCGGCGCCGGTATCGGCTACGGCGACCGTGCGGACGACCTCGGTGCGACCTGGGGCGAGGCGCTCCTCGAGCCGACCCGCCTGTACACGCTCCCGCTGCTGAAGCTCATCGAACAGCTCCCCGGCGCCGTGCACTCGCTCAGCCACGTCACCGGCGGCGGCATCGCCGCCAACCTCGCCCGCGTGCTGCCGCAGGGCAGCTGGGCCGAGGTCGACCGTGCGACCTGGTCGCCCGACCCGGTGTTCCGCGTGCTGGCCGACATCGCCGGCACCCCGCTCGAGCAGACCGAGGGCACCTGGAACCTGGGCATCGGGTTCCTCGCGATCGTGGACGGCGCACAGGCGGATGCCGCGATCGCGGCGATCGAGGCGCAGGGCATCGCTGCCTGGCGTGCCGGCACGGTGCACCTCGGCGCCGTTCCCGGAGAAGGATTCGAACAGGGCGCCAAGGGCGTCGACGGCGGAGCGGTGCGCCTGGTGGGCGGCTACCGGGACGGAGCGAAGTAACACCCCATGTGCGGCATCGTCGGAATGGTCGGCAACGGCCCGGTCAACCAGGACATCTACGACGCTCTCCTGCTGCTGCAGCACCGCGGGCAGGATGCCACGGGCATCGCCACGGCGGAGTCGACCGGTGTCATGCACATGGCGAAGGCGCAGGGCATGGTACGTGAGGCGTTCCGCACCCGCGACATGCGCTCCCTGCTCGGCAGCGTCGGCCTCGGCCACGTGCGCTACGCCACGAAGGGCACCGCGTCGAGCGAGGAGGAGGCGCAGCCCTTCTACGTGAACTCGCCGTACGGCATCGTGCTCATTCACAACGGCAACCTCACCAACACGCGTGAGCTGACCGCCGAGATGGAGCAGCGCGACCGCCGTCACCTGAACTCGTCGAGCGACACCGAGCTGCTGCTCAACGTGCTGGCGCACGAGCTGCAGACCACCACGTCGCCGGTCGACCTCGACCCCGACCGCATCTTCGAGGCGGTCGGCAACACGCACCGCCGCATCGAGGGCGCCTACGCCGTGATCGCGATCATCGCGGGCTACGGTCTGCTCGCGTTCCGCGATCCGTTCGGCATCCGGCCGCTGATCCTCGGCCGCCGCAGGGCCGCAGACGGTTCGACAGGCTCACCGACCCAGCCGGGGGACGAGTGGGTCGTGACCAGCGAGTCCCTCGTTCTCGAGAACGCCGACTACGAGGTCGTGCGCGAGGTCGCCCCCGGCGAGGCCGTGTTCATCAGCAACGACGGCGAGCTGTTCTCGAAGCAGTGCGCCGACAGCCCGGTGCTGGCGCCGTGTGCGTTCGAGTACGTCTACCTCGCCCGCCCCGACTCCGTGATGAACGGCGTCTCCGTGTACGAGTCGCGCCTGCGGATGGGTGAGAAGCTCGCCGACACGATCGCCAAGCACGTGCCGCGCGAGAAGATCGACGTGGTCATGCCGATTCCGGATTCCTCGCGCCCCGCGGCGATGGAGGTCGCGCGCAAGCTCGGCATCGAGTATCGCGAGGGCTTCTACAAGAACCGCTACGTCGGCCGGACGTTCATCATGCCGGGCCAGGCGGTGCGCAAGAAGAGCGTGCGACAGAAGCTGAACGCCATGTCGACCGAGTTCAAGGGCAAGAACGTGCTGCTCATCGACGACTCGATCGTCCGGGGCACCACCAGCAAGCAGATCATCCAGATGGCCCGCGACGCCGGCGCGCTGTCGGTGACGTTCGCCTCGGCTGCGCCGCCGGTGCGCTATCCGCACGTGTACGGCATCAACATGCCGTCCAAGCACGAGCTCATCGCGCACGGTCGCACGATCCCCGAGATCGCCGAGGAGCTCGGCTGCGACCACATCGTCTTCCAGGAGGTGGACGACCTCAAGGCGGCGATCACCGAGGGGACCGATCTCGACGATCTCGACATGAGCTGCTTCGACGGTCGCTATGTCACCGGCACGGTCACCGAGGAGTACCTGGACTGGGTGGAGAGGTCGCAGACCTCGTGACGGCCGGCCGCCGGTGACTGGGTCCCTGCCCTTCGACAAGCTCAGGAACCGCACATGAGCGTGCGCCCGCTCTGGCAGGGGCGCGCGCTGGCGGTGCTCGGCATCGTGCTGCTGGCGTTCTCGCTGCGCTCGGCGGTGGCCTCGCTCTCGCCGGTGGTCGGCCTGATCGCGGCGGACTTCCCCGTCCCGCCCGTGGTGCTCGGGCTGATCGGCGCCGCGCCCCCGGTCTGCTACGCCGTCTTCGGCCTCGCGACGCCGTGGCTGGAGCAGCGGCTGGGGCTCGAACGGCTGACCGTCGTCGCCACGGCCCTGATCACCCTGGGTCTGGTGGCGCGCGGGTTCGCCGTGGACTCGGTCACGCTGATCGCGGCGACGGCCGTCGTGTTCGCGGGCGTCGGCGCCGGCAACATCCTGCTGCCGCCGCTGGTGAAGAAGTACTTCCCCGACCGGCTCGGCCTGATGATGACCGTGTACTCGGTCGCGATGGCGGCGTCGACGTTCCTGCCACCGCTGGTCGCGGTGCCGGTGGCGGATGCCGCGGGCTGGCGCGTCTCGCTGGGCGAGTGGGCCGTGTTCGCCGTGGCGTCGATGGTCCCCTGGATCGTGCTGATGGTGCGGGGTCGCGCTTCGACATCCTGGGTCCCTGAGCCTGTCGAAGGGCCGGACGACGCTTCGACGAGCTCAGCGCCCCAGGAGGGAACGCGCGATCGCGAACTCGAGGCCGTCACCGGTCCCGTTGTCGTGGCGCCCGCCGATTCCCGCATCCTGAGTCGTCTGCCGCGGCTGCCGCTGGCCTGGGCGATGACCCTCGTCTTCGGCATCTCGGCGTCCATGGCCTACGTCACCTTCGGATGGCTGCCGCAGGTGCTCGTCGACATCGGTGGCGTCTCGGCGGCCGAGGCCGGGTTCCTGCTCGGCGTGTTCTCGGTGATGGCGCTGCCCTGCTCGCTCGTGGTCCCCGGCCTCACCGTGAAGTACGCCTGGGCGACGCCGGTGCTGCTGATCACCGCGGTGGTGACGGGTTCCGCCGGGCTGCTCGGTCTGACCCTCGCCCCGCAGGCGTTCCTGTACGGCTGGGTCGTGCTCTACGGACTGACGGGCATCATGTTCCCGATGAGCCTCGCGCTGCTCAGCATCCGTGCCCGCACGCACGAGAGCGCGGTCGCACTGAGCGGATTCGTGCAGAGCGTGGGCTACGGCTTCGCCGCGATCTTCCCGATCCTGTTCGGGGTGCTGCACGGCGCCACGGGCGGGTGGCAGATCCCGCTGCTGATGATGGTCGTGCTGCTGGTGGCCGCCGTGCCGGCGGGCATCGTCATCGCGCGTCCGATGACGATCGAGGATGCCTGGTCGCGTCGTCACGGGAAGTGGTGACCCGTGGGTCGCTGAGCCCGTCGAAGCGTCAAGGCTGGGCCAGGCGGAGGGTCAGGCAGTCGGCGTCGCCTTCTTCGGGGAAGACCCCGAGACGGCCGTCGGCCAGCACGCACGTGAACAGCTCCGGCACCCGGCCATCGGTCCGGCTGAACTCACCGAGCTGCCAGGACGCCGCGCACTGGATCTCGGCTGAGGTCACGCGATCCGCCATCGCGGGCAGGGCGCCGGTGACACCTTCTGCCGGCGCTGCGGACACCTCGATGGAGGCCGCGGACGTGTCCGCCGCCTGATAGCAGACCGATGCCGTCTTCTCGATGTCGGTGGCCTGGACCACGGCGAGTGCGCCTCCGGTGAGCAGCACCGCGGCGAGCGTGCTCCCTGCCAGGGTGATCACGCGCGACCGCCGACGCAGAGCAGCATCCCTGAGCGAGATCCGCATGCGGATCTGCTCGAACTGGGTCGCGTAGTAGTGCTCGTCGACCTCAGCCATCGCCGGCCTCCCTCAGAACGTCGCCCCACCGCGACGGCGCAGCAGCCACTCCCGGATCATGCCTCCGTTCGGCCGTACCTTGCGCACGGCCTCCTTGTACGTCAGCCCGTGCACGAGGCACTGGCAGACGATCTCCTGGTCGACCGCGTCGAGGCGAGCGACCGCGGCTTCGAGCGTAGTGGTCAGGGCCTGTTTCGCAACAGGGTCGATCGAGGTGAGCGGCCCACCGGCGGGGACGGCCAATGCCGCGGGTCGGGTCGATGCGTGCGCGGCGGCGTGCACGCTGTTCGCGCTCGTGATCTGCTCCTGACCGATCGACAGCATCCACGGCAGCGCGGAGCCTCCGGGCATCCGGTTCTCATCGAGCCTTTCCCACGCGAAGGCGAACACCTGCTGCAGCACCTCGTCGACGGCGTTCTCATCCGTGAGCTGCGACTGGATCATGGCGTGCACGGCCGGCACATGCCGGCGGAACAGCACCTGGAAGGCGTCCGCGTCGCCACGACGGAACGCCGCCACCAGGGTGCGATCGGTCGCGAGGTCGGCGGGGGCGGAGTTCTCGGGTATGCCCTCCATCACCTCTATTCTGTCCCGAAATCGGGAAAGCGGGTGCCCGAGCTTGTCGACGGGGCCTCGGCACGGCACTCTGAAAGGACGTGTGACAGGGAAGAGGAGTGCGATGAAGCGCAAGACGGGTACCAGGGCAGCGATCGCGGCGATGTTCGGGGCGGCGATGCTGCTCGCGTCGGCTCCGGCTGCAGGGGCGGGAACGATCGCACCGGAGGCCACGGAAGCGGCGGAGCCGGAACAGCACTGCGTGCAGAATCTCGACACCGGCAGCCTGGTGTGCGGGGCATCCGACGAAGCGCTGGGCGGGCTCGTCTACGACGAGACCGGGAAGGTGCTGATCTACCAGCCGAACGGAACGCTGTCCCGCGCGGCGGCGAGCACCGCCGCGACCTACGTGATCGGCGTGCTCTACTCGTATCCGAACTACGGCGGGAGCACACGCGTGCTCACAGGCTCGACACCGTGCAGTTCGGGCGGCGCCTACAACTACCGCGATCTGTCGCTGATCGGCTGGAACAACGACATCGACTCTTTCAAGAGCTACGCCGGCTGCATGACGAAGATCTGGGACGCCACGAACTTCAGTGGCAGCGCCGCTTACGGCTACTTCACGAACAAGGCAGACCTCGGTTCGTGGCGCAACAGGGCGTCGTCGATCCGCTGGCAGTGAGATGGCCAGCATGGTCTGGTCAGGCTGACCAGACCATGTCACACTGGATGCATGGATGTGACGGTCAATGTGCAGGAGGCGAAGACCCGCCTCTCTGAGCTGCTGCGCCGTGTGGAGGCCGGCGATGAGATCGTCATCGCGCGGGCAGGCAAGCCGATCGCGCGCATCCAGGCGTCGTCGCCGCGTGGTCGGAACCTGAATTCTCCACTGCTGCCCGAGTTGCCGCCGATCCCTGCCGACAGTCTCTTCGAGGAGATGACCGAGCAGGAAGTCGCCGAGTGGGAGGGTGGGGATCCCTCCGACCCGCTGGTCTCGGCCGCATGACCCGGTACCTGCTGGACACGCATGTCCTGCTGTGGCTGGCCACCGACCCTGATCAGATCCCGCAGCGCCTTCGCGATGAGCTGAGCGAGGCCGAAGAGATCTTCCTCTCGGCTGCGAGCGCATACGAGATCGCGCAGAAGTCGCGTCTGGGGCGGTTGCCGCACGGCGAGCGACTGCTCGCGCGCTGGTCAGCCCTGCGGGCAGCGCTGCTCGCCGACGAGCTCCCCCTGAGCGTGGATCACATGCGGGAGTCGGGCGGACTCGCATGGGAGCATCGTGATCCGTTCGATCGGATGCTGGTCGCGCAGGCGCGCCTGGACGGGCTGGTGCTGGTGACCAAGGACGAGCGGATCCTCGCCTACGAGGAAGTCACCTGCGCCCGCTGGGAATGAAGCGCTACGTCTGCTTTCGCAGCCGGTTCGTCAGCCGACGACGACCTCGTCGCCCACGCGGATCACGCCGCCGTGGCCGCTGAGGTCGTCGACGTCGCCGCTCACCACACCCGCCTCGCTCTGGAGCAGCAGCAGGGTGCCGAGGGTCGGCTCCGCCTGGCCGACCCGGCCGGTGAGCGTGGTGAGCACCTTCGCGTCGCGCTCGCCCGTGTCGGGGTTCGCGTGCGTGGCGAGACAGCGGCCGATCGGCTTGTGCACGGTGAAGCGCACATCCCCGATGCGGACCTCACCCGACCACCGCAGCTCGTCCCAGGCATCCACCCCGTCGATCACGACGTTGGTGCGGAACCGGCGGTCGTCGATCCGCTTCTCCAGGGCATCGCCGAGCGCAGCGATGCTGGCGGTGCTGTGCACCGAGACGAAGCCGCGCGAGCGGTCCTGGAAGCGGGACTGCTCGCCGTCGCCGACGAGGGCGAGCGGCAGCCGGCCGGGGCGGCCGAGGTGCTTGGCATCCGGCGTCGTGAGCACGAACTCGGTCAGCGCCTCCACGAGGTCGGCGCGGCCGTCGTCGTCGAGGCCCGCGTCGGCGAGCACGACGTCGTCGTGGCTGATCTGCACGCGCAGGGCCTCGCGGTCGTAGTGCAGCCGCAGCGCGGCCAGCGCGGGGAACGACTCCAGCGCGAGCCCCTTCGACTTCGGCCAGTAGTGCAGGCCCGCGTCATCGAGCTCGGGGGTCGCGGCATCCGCGAACCGGAAGGCGAGCACGCGGTCGCCGGCGATGCGCCCGTCGGCCTGCACGGTCAGCTCCTCGCACTGCTCAGGGGTGAACCCCTTGACGGGATGACGGTACAGAGCAGCGACGCGGGGCATGCGACCTATCCTTTCAGGTCGGCGATGCGGCGACCTGAGCGGAGGCACGACGAAGCCCCGGGCGGACAGCATCCTGTCCGACCGGGGCTCACGTCATGATGAAACGGAGAGCTCAGGCTTTCTCGAGCTCGTCCTCGTCTTCGTCTGCGTACTGATCAGCCCACTTGTCGACGTACTGGTCGTCGTCGGAACTGGGGTGTCCGAGTTCACGCTCCAGGGCGGAGTAGTTCACATCCGGACTGTACGCCTTGAGTTCGCGAGCGATCTTCGTGTGTTTCGCCTTCTGACGGCCACGGCCCATGCGCGAGACCCCCTTACGAGTTCAGCAACGGGCTGTGCGGGGCCCGATGTCTTATCCACGGCACCGGCTCGAGGCCGGTAAGAGTAGCATTCAGGATAGCACGCACGCCAGGGCATGAGCCCGCTTGGCGGCACCGGTGAAGGGAGAGATCGCCATGACAGAACCCACCTCCACCCCGTCGGACGAGGGCGTCCCGAACGACGCACTCCAGAAGGCCGTCATCGTCGGCCTGCAGCCCGGACAGCCCGGGCACGTGCTGGACGAGGCCGTCCGGTACGCGAAGCTGCTCGGCTCGCCGCTCGTCGTCGTGCACGTCGATGTCAGCCGTTTCGTGACCTACGAGGACCCTGACGGATACGTGCACTCCGCACCCATCGACCTCAACGTCGATCTCGGCGCCGCCGAGTTCGAAGAGGTGCAGAAGGTCGCGGGTGCCGCGCTGAAGGATGCCGGGATCACCTGGACCGCGCGGCAGCTCGTGGGGGACCCGGCGCTGGCCATCAAGCAGCTCGCGGACAAGCTGGATGCCGAGCTGCTCGTGATCGGCACGCGCCGTCGCGGCTTCGGCGAGTCGGTGCGGGAGTTCTTCACCGGGTCGGTCGCCGCACGCCTCGCCCACCGTCAGCACCGCAACATCCTCGTGATCCCTCAGGAAGAGGAATCCGGCAAGGAGAACAAGGACCTCTGGCCCGAGGAGTGACGTCCGTCCCGTCGCGCAGGACTCCGGGTCCTGAGCGAGCGGAGCGAGACGAAGGGCGCTCAGGGCCCGGATACGACTGACTCCGGGTCCTGAGCGAGCGCAGCGAGACGAAGGGCGCTCAGTGACCAGGCAGTCCCGCGAGCGCGTTCGTCACCGCATGAGCTGCGGCATCCATCGCCGACTCGAGTTCGGTGACCACCTGCGTCGGCAGCGCGCCACCGCGGGCGACGTGCGTGCGCAGGTCGCTGCGCACCCGGGCGCGGAAGGCGTTGATCGAGGCATCCGCTCGCGCGAGGTTCTCGCGCGCGATCACCCGTTCGTCGTCGTAGCCGGGCGCACGCGGCGGCGTGCTTCCGGCGGCCTTGCGGTCGTCCTGTGCGGCGGCGGCGAGGTCGGCCCGCAGGCTCTTCATCGCCTCCTGCACGCTCTGACGCACCTCGTTCGCGATCAGGCGCACCGAGTCGGCGAGGCCGTCCTCGATGCCGGCGAGGTCGTCCTCACGGGAGGCGAGCTCGGCGCGACCGGCATCCGTGATCGAGTAGATCGTGGTGCGGCCGTCGACGGTCTTGGTGACCAGCCCCTCCTCCTCGAGCTTGGCGAGGCGGGGGTAGATCGTGCCGGCGCTGGGCGTGTACGTGCCGCCGGTGCGGTCGGTGAGCGCCTGGATGATGCCGTAGCCGTGCTGCGGCGCCTCGGCGAGCAGCGACAGCAGGTACAGGCGCAGATCGCCGTGCGAGAAGACTGCGGGGCTCATGCTCCCTCCTCCCACTCCGGGTCGTCGGCGACCGTGGTCAGCGGCTTGCGCAGCACGGTGATGCCGCCCGAGACCGTATTCGCGCGCACGTCGACGAAGCTGCCGGCGAGTTCACCTGTCGAGCCGGTGAAGTTGCTCGGGCCGCTCTGCGAGCGCTGCACGCCGTCGACCATCATCCGGCCGCTCATCGAGCGCAGCACGTAGTTGGCGGGCAGCGTCTCGTCGAGGCGGATCGTGGTGGCGCCCGACACGGTGTTGAGGTTGATCGTGTTGACGTTGCCGGACGCGTCCACCAGCGTCGCGCCCGAGACGGTGTCGACCGTGACCTTGCGCACGCTGCCCGTGACGGCCACGTCGCCCGAGACGCTGTTCGCGTTCAGGGTGCCGGTGAGGCTGCGGATCTGCACGTCGCCCGACACCGAGTTGACCGTGAGGTCGCCGGTGAGGGTGTCGACGATGATGTCGCCCGAGACGGTGTTCAGGCGGGTGTCGTTGCGGATGCCGGAGATCAGGGCGCCGGCGCTGACGACGCCCAGGTTCAGGGCGATGGCGCGGGGGACGGCGACGCTGATCTCGGCCTTGGGGCCGCCGGTGCCGAAGTTGCGGAACACCTCGAGGAAGTTGTCCCAGCCCAGCTGCGGGTGGTCGATCTCGACCTGGGTGCCGTCGGACTCGACGCGGAGATCCTTGATGGTGACGCCGTGCACCTCGATGCGGATGCCCGGCTCGTCGTGCGCGACGATGTCGACCTGGCCGCCGACGAGGCCGACCTTGAGACGGGTCGCCGAGGCGATGTCGATGACGCGTTCCTCGCCCGGGGCGATGAGCCACTTCTCGGTCATGTGAGTTCTCCTGGTGTGATCGGCGATATCGAGATATATCGCGTGATTCGAGAGTAACACGATATATCGCGACTCTGTCAAGAGGTGAGGCTGAGAAGTCCCTGGGGCCTCAGCCCCAGACGCGCTCCTGATAGTCGCGGATGGCCCGATCGGAGGAGAAGTAACCGCAGCGCGCCACGTTCAGTACGGCGGCTCGGGTCCAGGCATCCGGATCGGCGTACGCGGCGTCGACGCGCGCCTGCGCGTCGGCGTGGGCGCGGTAGTCGGCGAGCACCATGTACCGGTCCTCGGTGAGCAGGTTCGTGACGATCGGCTCGAACACCGAGCGGTCGCCTCCCGAGAACGCGCCGGAGGCGATGAGATCGAGGGCGCGCCGCGCGCCGGCATCCACCGACTCTCCGGGCCGGTAGGCGGGCGCGAGTGCGGCGACCTCCGGCTCGGTCATGCCGAACAGGAAGAAGTTCTCGTCACCCACCAGCTGGCGGATCTCGACGTTCGCGCCGTCATCGGTGCCGATCGTCAGCGCGCCGTTCAGAGCGAACTTCATGTTGCCGGTGCCGGACGCCTCCTTGCCTGCCTGCGAGATCTGCTCTGACAGGTCGGCCGCGGGGATCACGCGCTCGGCGAGCGTCACGTCATAGTTCGCCGGGTAGAGGACCCGCAGTCGGCCCTCGAGCCGTGCGTCGTCGTTCACGACGCCCGCGACGGCATTGATGAGATGGATGATCCGCTTCGCCATGACGTACCCGGGTGCCGCCTTCGCGCCGAACAGCACGGCGCGCGGCTGCAGAGCGGATGCCGCGACGCGGCCCGAGACCACGCCCTCGTAGGTGTCGACGACGTGCAGCAGCCTCAGCAGCTGCCGCTTGTACTCGTGCAGTCGCTTGACCATGACATCGAGCAGGTGCTCCTCGTCGATCTCGGTCCGGTCGCGGACCCGCAGCACGTCGTTCAGGCGCTTCTTGTTTCCGGCCTTCACCTGCGCGAACGCGTCGCGGAACGCGGCATCCTCGGCGAACGGCTCGAGCTCGCGCAGCCGCTCCAGGTCGGTGACCCAGCCGTCGCCGATCGCCTCGGTGATGAGTGCCGACAGTGCGGGGTTCGCCAGCCGCAGGAACCGGCGCGGAGTGACGCCGTTGGTGACGTTGGTGAACTTCTGCGGGAAGAACTCCGCGAAGTCGGGCAGCACGGCATCCCGCAGCAGCTGCGAGTGCAGTTCGGCGACGCCGTTCACCTTCACGCCTGCGATCGTCGCGAGGTGCGCCATCCGCACCGCTCGCACCGGGCTCTCCGCGATGATCGACATCGCGGCGACGCGCTCCTCGCCCAGGCGCTCGCGCACGGTGAGCAGGAACTCCTCGTTGATCCGGTAGATGATGTCGAGGTGCCGTGGAAGCAGCCGGCGCAGCAGATCCACCGGCCACACCTCGAGCGCCTCGGGCAGCAGAGTGTGGCAGGTGTAAGCGAAGCAGCGCTGCGTGATCGCCCACGCGGTATCCCAGCCCAGGTCGTGTTCGTCGATCAGCAGCCGCATGAGTTCCGGGACGGCGATCACGGGATGCGTGTCGTTCAGCTGGAAGATCGCCCGCTCGGGCAGGTCGTCCAGGGTGCCGCCGCCGGCGAGCAGGTCGTCGACGACATCGCCGACGGATGCCGCCGCGAAGAAGTACTGCTGCTGCAGCCGCAGCTCCTTGCCCTGTGGGCTGGAGTCGTCGGGGTAGAGCACCTTCGAGAGGTTCTCCGCGAACGTCTTCGCGCGCACCGCGCGCTCGTAGTCGCCGGCGTTGAAGGCGGGCAGGTCGAGCGGCTCGAGAGCCTCCGCGCTCCACAGCCGCAGGATGCCGGCGCCGCTGCGGTATCCGGGCACGACGAAGTCGTACGGCACGGCGCGCACCGCCCAGCCGTCCTCGGCGCCGCCGAACCGGATGATCCGCGCCCGCTCCGGGCGGGGGAACTCCCACGGTGATCCGCCCCGCATCCAGGCATCCGGATGCTCCACCTGCTGTCCGTTCTCGAAGGACTGCCGGAAGATGCCGTACTCGTAGCGGATGCCGTAGCCGATGCTGGATACACCCAGCGTGGCCATCGAGTCGACGAAGCACGCCGCGAGGCGGCCCAGTCCGCCGTTGCCGAGCCCGGGCTCGATCTCGTGCGCGCGCAGCTCGTCGAGGTCGACGCCGCAGGCGGCGAGCGCCTCGGCCGCGATGTCTTCGAGACCGGTCGCGAGCAGACTGTTGTCCAGCTGGCGGCCGAGCAGGTACTCGGCGGAGAGATAGCAGATCGTCTTGCGCTCGCGCGGGGCGCGCTCGGTCTCGAGTCTCCGCGCGGCGAGGTGGCCGCGCACGGTGCGCACCAGGGCGAGATAGCGGTCGTCGACCGTGGAATCCTGCAGAGTGACGCCGCGATCCTGCGCGAGGTTCAGCAGGAACTCGGTCACGAAGCCGTCGACTGTCGTCGGCGGGGCGATCACGTTCGCGAGGGCGAGCGGATGCCTCGGTCGCGGAGTCTCGGATGCGGTCACCCTATGACCGTAACCCGCACCGGCCTCGTATTCTTGGGTGCGTGCCAGAACGGACTCCCGAATCACCCGCCGCGCGGTTGCTGCGCGCGAGCTTCACCACGGAGGAGGCCGTCTACGGCGTGATCCTCGTCGCCGGCATGATCGCCGTCTCCGGGGCGCACGGGGCCACCTCGCTGAGCGTCTTCTGGACCGTGCTGGTCACCGTCGTCGTGTTCTGGCTCGCGCATCTGTACGCGGGCACCGTCGCCGGGCACGGCCTGGACAAGGATCGGATCGTCGGCCTCGGAGAGTCGTTCCGGCATGCACTGCGCAGATCGCTCGGGCTGCTGCTCTCGTCGCTGATCCCGCTGGTGATCCTGCTGCTGGGCGCCGGGCGCCTGATCAACGACAGGCTCACCATCTGGCTGGCGCTGTGGATGTGCGTCGCGGTGCTGGCGGTGCTCGGGTACATCGCGTTCCGGCGGCGCGGGGCGCCCTGGTACATCCGGCTGCTCGGGGCACTGACGACGGCCGCTTTCGGGATCGTGATCATCCTCGCGAAGGCGCTGATCCACTAGCGCTTGACATTGACGTTGCGTCAACTTCTACCGTGGAGATATCGACGGAAGGAGGACGCCATGGACTGGTCGATCCAGGAGATCGCCCGGCTGGCGGGCACCACCAGCAGAACGCTGCGGCACTACGACGACATCGGACTGCTGAAGCCCACACGGGTGGCATCCAACGGCTATCGCCACTACGACGACGCCGCCCTGGTCAGGCTGCAGCGCATCCTGCTGCTGCGTGAGCTCGGGCTCGGGCTGCCCCAGGTGACCGAGGTCATCGAGAGGGAGAAGTCCGAGGCGTCCGCTCTCGAGACACACCTCGCCCTGCTGCGGCAGGAGCAGGAGCGCCTCGCCAGGCAGATCGCCTCCGTCGAGAACACCATCAACACATTGAACGAAGGAGGAACCCTCATGGCAGAGAACATGTTCGACGGGTTCGATCACACGCAGTACAAGGAAGAGGTCGAGGAGCGCTGGGGCAAGAAGGCCTACGCGGATTCGGACCGCTGGTGGCGCGGCATGTCCGACGCCGAGCGGGCCGACTGGCAGAAGCTGGTCTCCGACCTGGGCCGGGACTGGATCGCCGCCGCCGAGAGGGGCATCGACCCGGCATCCGACGAGGCGCAGGCGCTCGCGCGCCGTCACGTCGAGTGGCTGACCGGCATCCCCGGCACTCCCGCCGCCGCCGCCCCAGGCGGCGATGTCAAGGGCTACGTGATCGGCCTCGGGGAGATGTACGTCGCCGACCCGCGTTTCGCCGCGAACTACGGCGGCACCCAGGGCGCGGAGTTCGTCCGCGACGCGCTGCGCGTGTACGCGGACGGCAACCTCTGAGCGCTCCGGCGCAGCTGATCCGGATCGCACTTCGTCCTGATCACGGCCGCACTCATCCACTCAGGTGGCAGTTCGTCCCGGTAACCACGTCGGCTACCGGGACGAACTGCGATCCGGGTGCTGCGCTGTGCCGCAGAGTGGGATGAACTGCGACCTGAACGCTGACGATGGCACCGGCATCACGCTGAGCTCGGCCGGCGGAGACGCCCCGGTGATCCTGGTCAACCACGGCTCGGATCACGCCGAGCTCGCCGTGCAGCCGCACGGCATCCCCGACCCGGATGACCCTCATTACGCCTCGTTCGCCTATTCCACGCACACGGCGCCCGAGGTCGGCGACGGATGGCTGGAGGTGGTCGACGGGCACATCACCCTGTTCGACGACGCCGGCCGCCCGAGCCGCCGCGCGAAGCTCCGCGGACAGAACGCCGACGGTCCGATGAGCGCGTCCGTGCATTACCCCCAGATCGACGGCAAGCTGCTCGTCGGAGCCTGCATCGTCACGGCTTCGGTGGTGAACCGGGGCGCCGAGGTGCGCGCGCACTTGGTGATGGCGCCCTCCTCGCATGACCGGATCCGCGAGGGATCCTTCGCGCTCGCCGCCGGCGAGCCTCTCGCCGGCGCAGCCACCGGCGTACGCGCCGAGGTCTCGAACGGTGCACATCGCGCCGTGCTCATCGGCCTGCACGGCTGGCAGGCCGCGGACACGGTCGTCCATCAGGGGACCAATGCGATGGGGGAGTACTCCCGCATCCCCGTCCTCACCGCCGCGCGGGAGAGCGATGAGACCGTCGACGTCTCGCTGCACCGCCTGCTGCGGGAGGGCGATCGTCCGTCCGCAGACCCGGTGGTCGAGATCGACGGCACGCACCTCACCGTCGACTGGCCCGAGGACGGCGTCCACGTCGAGCTCGACCTGCGTACCGTCGTCGAATGGGACGGCCAGCCGGGCCGACCCGGCGGGCGCCGGGTCTGAAAACGTCCTGCCCCGACGGTGGGTGTTCACCGTCGGGGCACGCGAACTGCACGTACACGAAGATCGGAGCCGTATGTCCGCGATCACGAACCCCTGGACCACCCGCACCCGCAGTGCGGCGCCGTCCGCCGAGGTGCGTTTCGGGCCCCTCGTCGGGCACCGGGAGGATGACGCGATGCGGCGCTTCCGCCGCTACGGACTCGGGCAGTTCATCCACTTCGGGCTGTATTCGATCCCCGGCAACGAATGGCACGGCGAGCGGCCGGCGAGCCTGGCTCCGGAGTGGATCCGGGCCTGGTCGGGACCGAACGCGCCGGAGAACTGGCCGGACACCTACGACCGGCTGAACGAGGTTTTCGACCCGAAGGCGCTGGATGTCCGGGAGTGGGCGCGCCAGGCGAAGCGGATGGGCGCGCGGTACGTGATCTTCACGACCAAGCATCACGACGGATTCGCGCTCTGGCCCTCGGTGCACTCCGACTACACAGTCGCCCAGTCTCCGTGCGGACGCGACTTCGTCGGCGAGGTGGTCGATGCGTACACGGCCGAGGGCATCGATGTGTTCCTCTACTTCTCCGTGCTTGACTGGCATCACCCCGGCTACACGACCACGGTGCCGGTCGACGAGGTCGGGAGGGCCGGCTGGCAGGACTTCCTGGAGTACACCCGCGCGCAACTGCTGGAGCTGCTCGACCGCTATCCGGCCGCCCGCGGGCTGTGGTTCGACGGCACCTGGGATGCCTCCTGGGTCGCTTCGCACGAGTTCACCTACCGGCTCGAGCAGGAGCTGCGCGAACGACGGCCGGGCCTGATCATCGGCTCGCGGTTCCGCAACGACGAGCACGGCGCGCGGCACTTCGATTCGAACGGCCGTCTGCTCGGCGACTACGAGCAGGGCAGGGAGCGCAAGCTGCCCTCCGACCATGCGATGCTCGACGGGCACGACTGGGACGGCGTCATGACGATCGGGCCGAATGCCTGGGGCTTCATGCGCGACACCGGCGACGAATACCAGAAGACCGCCGATGACCTCATCGACCTGCTCATGCGGTGCCGGTCGATGGGCGGCAACCTCGTGGTGAACTTCGGACCCGACGGCGAAGGCCGGATGTCGGCGTACGAGGGCGATATCGCCGAGCAGCTGGGCGGCTGGGTGCGAGCGAACGCGGATGCGATCTACGACTGCGGGCACGTCGACATCGACCCCACAGGTGTCGGCTGGCTGACGGGCGACCGCGATCGCGTGTTCCTCACCGTCATCAACCGCCCTGTGACGGGCGTCGCCCGCCTGCGGCTCCCTGCGGACGCATCGCGGGTGCCGGTGACGGCCAGACTCCTGGCATCCGGACGGGAGCTGGAGCTGCGTCGAACGGACATAGGCTTCGACCTGGACGACGCGATCTACTACGACGTCGTGATCCCCCGAGACTTCACCGCCGACCGCGCCTTCGTGATCGAACTCACGCTCGGTGCGGCCTTCGTCGGCGTCGCGGATCGCGCCGACGCCCGCATGTGACCACGAGACAAGGACAGACATGGATCTCAACATCGGCATCATCGGCTTCGGACTGCGCTCCTCGCTGCGCAAGGAGGTCCATCGTCCGGGAGCGGGGTCGCGGATCTCGGCCGTATGCGACCTCTCGGAGCGCGCGAGGCGAGAGGCTCGCGAATTCGCGCCGGACGCGCTGATCACGGACTCGCTGGACGAGCTGCTGGCCTCCGGCGTCGACGCCGTGATGGTGCTCACCCCCGACGACCTGCACGCGTCGATCACCATCCGGGTGCTCGAGGCGGGCATCCCCGTGTTCTGCGAGAAGCCGCTCGCGATCGACCTGGCAGATGCCGACGCGATGCTCGAGACCGCTCGCCGCACCGGGAGCAGGCTCTACATCGGTCACAACATGCGGCACATGCCGGTGATCACCCTCATGCGCCAGCTCATCCAGGACGGACGGATCGGCGAGGTCAAGGCCATCTGGGTGCGTCACTTCGTCGGTCACGGCGGTGACTTCTACTTCAAGGACTGGCACGCCGATCGGCGCCGCACGACGTCGCTGCTGCTGCAGAAGGGCGCCCACGACATCGACATCATCCACTGGCTGGCCGGCGCCTACAGCGAGAGGGTCTCGGCGATGGGCGCGCTCAGCGTGTACGGGGGTGTCGAGGATCGTCGCGATCGAAGCGATGAGCGCATGCCGGACTGGTACAGCCTGGACAACTGGCCGCCGGCTGCTCTGACGGGACTGCATCCGGTGGTCGACGTCGAGGACGTCTCGCAGGTGAACATGCGCCTCGCCGGCGGCATCCTTGCCTCGTATCAGCAGTGCCATTTCACGCCGGACTACTGGCGCAACTACACCGTGATCGGCACAGAGGGGCGCATCGAGAACTTCGGCGACTCTTCCGGCGCCGAGGTGAAGCTGTGGAATCGGCGCCACAGCGGCTATGCCGACGCCGACGAGACGTTCATCGTGCCGGCGGTCGCGGATTCCGGGCATGGCGGCGCCGACGGATTGCTGGTGAAGGAGTTCCTGCGCTTCGTGCGCGACGGCGGTCTCACCGAGACATCCCCCGTCGCCGCGCGCGAGGCCGTGGCAGCGGGCATCCTCGCCACGCAGTCGCTGCGCGGCGACGGCTCGGCGATCGACGTTCCGCCGCTCGATCCCGACCTTATCGCGTACTTCGAGCGCGGACAGGTCGAGGCCGTCGCCGCAGAGTGAGGGGCCAGGATATGCGGCATCCGCACGCTCGGATGCCGCATCTTCCGACCCCTCGACGGGTCTCACGGAGCGCAGGCCGGATAGGCTGACACCACGATGGAGATCACGCGGCGCACTCTTCTCGTCGGTGCCGGAGCCGGCGCCGTCGCTGTGCTCCTCGCGGCCTGCACATCGGAGCCCGAGCCGACGCCGACGACGCCCTCGCCCACCGCGAAGCCGACCATCCCGACCGGCGCCGTGCCGAAGCCGGCCGACTGGAGGCGCAGCACCTGGTCGACCGACCCCTACTCCCGAGGGGCGATGAGCTACCTTCCCGCCGGCGCCACGCCCCAGCATCGCGCCGACCTCGCCGAGCCGATCGGGGACCGCCTGTTCTTCGCCGGTGAGGCCGTCGACGCCGAGCGCCCCGGCACCGTGATCGGCGCCATCGACTCCGGACGACGGGCCGCCGTCGCCGCGTCCTCCGCCTCACGCGAGGGGGAGCGCATCGCCGTGATCGGCGCCGGCGCCGCGGGGGCCATGGCGGCCAAGGTCCTCGCCGACAGCGGCCGCGACGTCACGATCTTCGAGGCCCGCGATCGCCTCGGCGGTCGCATCCAGTCGATCGCCGACGACGACTGGCCGATCCCGGTGCAGCTCGGAGCCTGGCTGTCGCCCGCCGACGACACCGTGTCGCTGCGCGACCGTCTCGCCGCCCTGGGCGTGGAGGGCATCGACTTCAGCACCGCGACCGGATGGTCAGAGGACGGCGCCCAGCCGACCGTCGACGGCGCACCGATCGCCGCTGCGGTCAAGCGCGCAGCCGGAGGGCCCACGGACGTGTCCATCTCCGCCGCTCTCGAGGGCGACGGCGCCGACCCCGCCGACCCCGCGCTCGCCGCAGCCCTCGCCTGGCTCGCTGCGACCTCCGGCGTCGACGTCGACAAGGCCTCCAGCTGGTACCCGCCGGCGTTCGCCCCCGACATGCTCGCAGGCGCGACAGGCGACGTGGGCGCGATCGTCGACACCGCCCTGAAGGGGCTGAAGGTCGCACAGGCGTCACCGGTGATGCGGATCGCCTACGACGACTCCGGCGTGAGCCTCCGTCTCGGCACGGGGGAGTCGCTGTCCTTCGACCGCGTGATCGTCACGGTGCCGCTGGGTGTGCTGCAGAAGCAGTCGATCGAGTTCGCCCCCGCCCTGCCGTTCGCGCATCGCGGCGCGATCGCCGCGCTCGGCTCCGGGTACGTCGAGACCGTGTGGCTGCGCTTCGACGAGTCGTTCTGGGACGCCGACGCCGAGATCTGGCATGTCGTCGGCGGCGCCGGCCCGATCCGCACCTGGCTCAACCTCGAGCCGGTGACCGGGGAGCCGGTGCTGGTCGGCCTGGTCGGGGGTCCGGATGCGGCGGCGTTCGCGAAGCTGAACGACGCCGACGCGGAGGCCACCGCACGCGAGTCGCTGATGTTCTTCGCTCGCGAGACGCCGTCGCCCACGCCGACCGCGACGCCCTGACGCACGTCAGAGTGCGGAGGCCTCCGTCGTGTGCATGCGGCTGAGCAGCACGAGTCCGCACGCGACCATCGCGAAGATCCCCAGCGCGATCATGCAGGTCAGCACCATCTCGGGGATGCCGGACACCTGCCGCGGGTCGAGGAAGTAGTACGGGTACCAGCCGATGATCCCTCCGCGCCAGATCGTGAACAGCCCCCAGGCCACGGGGTAGAGCAGCACGTAGGGAACGATCCGCCAGCTCGCGCGGCGGCGGCCCGGCCCGAAGACCCACGCCAGGATCGCGTACGCCGGCAGCACGAAGTGCAGTACGACGTCCGACCAGGGAACGGTGATCGGGATGCCCCGGACTCCTGCCTGCCAGACGATCAGCGCGAACGCCAGCCCTGCGGTGATGGTCCAGCTCAGTACGATCGCGCGCGCCGTGGTGAGCCAGGGCGGATCCTCGGGCATCCGCAGCGCGATGACGCCCGCGACCACCCCGAGAACCGTGTACGCGATGTTCGACTCGATCGTCAGGTACGCGAAGAAGTTCTGTCCGGCGATGGTCTGCGACCCCAGTCCCCAGAACATCCGATGCACGAGCGCGACCCCGCAGACGGCCGCGGCCAGCAGGCGCGACCATCCGAACGCCGTTCTCGAGATCACTCGCGCGTCGCCCTCCTCGTCCGGGTCGGCGGGAACGTCACCCGGCCGAGTCTACGGAACGCTCGCGCGTAGAGTTGCCGGGTGATCCTCGTCCGCGCCCTGATCGTCGCCGCGGGCGGCACGCTGGGCGTCGCGTTGCGGATGCTGCTGGGGCTGGCGATCCCGGACGCCGCGGGCATCCCGGTCTCGGTGCTCGTCGCCAACGTGCTCGGCGCGTTCCTGCTGGGAGTGCTCACCGCCCGGCTGCCGGCCGCCGTGCTGAGGCTGTTCCTCGGCACCGGCATCCTCGGCGGGTTCACCACCTACAGCTCGTTCATGGTCGGGACGGCAGAGCTCTGGGTGACGCAGCCGCTGCTCGCCGCCGGCTACGCCCTGGGCAGCCTCGCTCTCGGCATCGTCGCGGCGGCCGTCGGCCTGCACCTCTTCCGCCGCGAGCCGGGAGTGGCGCGATGAGCCCGCTGGTGTTCCTGTTCGCCGCGCTCGCCGGGGGCCTCGGCGCGGCCGTCCGGTACCTCGTCGACGTCGGTGTCGCAAAGCTCACCGGCACCCGGTTCCCGTGGGGCGTGTTCGCGATCAATCTCACCGGGTCGTTCGCGCTCGGTCTGATCGTGGGCGGTCTGCCGGATGCCTCGTTCGTCGTCGGCACCGGATTCCTCGGCGGGTACACGACCTTCAGCACCGCGATGCTCGACACCGTCGCGCTCTGGCGCGACGGTGAGCGCCGGGCCTCCGCGTTCAACGCGGTCGGGATGCTGCTGCTCGGCCTCGTCGCCGCCTTCGCCGGCCTCGCCCTCGGCTCCGCGCTCTGACCGCTCCCAGCGGGGGCACAGCGGCGAAATGTACAAACGTACATGTACAGATGTCCAGGAGGGTCGGATGCGGGAACCCGAGCGTCGCAGGCGCGACCCTGAGGCGCGCCGCCGCGCCATCGTCGAGGCGACCGCCGAGCTCATCACAGAGGTCGGCGTCGACGCCGTCACCCACCGCATGATCGCCGCTCGCGCCGCTGTGCCGCTCGGTGCCACCACGCAGTACTTCGACACCCTCGACGACCTCCGCGCCGCTGCGCTGCAGCTCATGATCGACCACGTCGAGGAGCAGATGGTGGTGCTCCGCACCGCGATCGCCGAGCGCGGGGCATCGCCGGCGGTGCTCGCCGAGATCATCCACGCCGCCCTGGTCGACGCCGTCGCGGTGCAGACCGACCGCGCCGTCGTGACCGCCGCCGTCCGCGACCCGCAGCTGCGGGAGATGGCCCGGCAGTGGTCGGCGCAGGTGGCCTCCTTCCTCGAACCCGAGCACGGCCCGGAAAGGGCTCTCGCCGCTTCCGTCTTCATCGACGGGATCCTCTGGTACACGCAGATCAACGATGATCCGCTGCCGCAGCACATCATCGAATCCGCCCTTGCAGGCATCCTCGTCCGCCCCTGACCAAGAGAACTCACATGTGGAAACTCTCCGTCCTCAGCCTGCGCAACCGCGCACTGATCGCACTGATCACCATCGTCGCGGCCGTCTTCGGCGGCCTGGCGCTGACCAACCTCAAGCAGGAGCTGATCCCCTCCCTCGAGCTGCCGGCCCTGGTCGTCATGACCAGCTACCCCGGTGCCTCGCCCGAGGTGGTCGAGAACGACGTGTCGACGCCGATCGAGACCGCCATCCAGGGCGTCCCCGGGCTCGAGTCGACGACGGCGACCAGCACGACGAACTCGTCGATCGTGCAGGCCATGTTCACCTACGGCACGAATCTGGCGACCGCCGAGCAGAAGATGCAGCAGGCGATCAACCGCATCTCGCAGCAGCTGCCCGAGGACGTCTCGCCGCAGGTGCTGTCGGTGTCGATCGACGACTTCCCGGTGATCCAGATCGCCGTGACGGGCTTCGATGACGCCGAGACCGCGCAGGCGGACCTCGAGAGCGTCGCGATCCCGAAGATCGAGGACGTCGAGGGCGTCAACGCCGCGCAGATCGTCGGTGGCACCGGCCAGCGCGTCACCATCACGCCGGACTCCGCGAAGCTGGCGGAGCACCAGGCCACGCCGCAGATGATCACGCAGGCGATGCAGCAGAACGGCGTCCTCTTCCCCGGTGGCGCGATCACCGAGGGCGACGAGACCTTCACGGTGCAGACCGGATCGAAGATCTCGTCCACGGAGGAGATCGCCGCGCTGCCGCTGGTGGGCACGGATGCCACGATCGGCGACGTCGCGACGGTGGCGCAGGAGGCCGACCCGGTCACCTCCCTCTCGCGCGTCGACGGCGAGGACGCGCTGTCGATCGCGGTGACGAAGCTGCCCGCCGCGAACACGGTCGACGTGTCGAAGGGTGTGCTCGCCGCACTCGACGACCTGGAGAAGTCGTTCCCGGATGCCACGTTCACGGTCATCTTCGACCAGGCTCCGTACATCGAGCAGTCCATCGAGTCGCTGGCGCAGGAGGGCCTGCTCGGCCTGGTCTTCGCGGTGATCGTCATCCTGGTTTTCCTGCTGTCGATCCGCTCGACGTTGGTGACCGCGATCTCGATCCCGACATCCGTGCTGATCACGTTCATCGGTCTGCAGGCGTTCGGCTACTCGCTGAACGTGCTGACGCTCGGCGCGCTCACGATCGCGATCGGGCGCGTGGTCGACGACTCGATCGTCGTCATCGAGAACATCAAGAGGCACTACGTGGAGGGGGCCGACAAGGGCGACGCCATCCGCCTCGCCGTGCGCGAAGTGGCATCGGCTGTCACGGCATCCACGATCACGACCGTCGCGGTGTTCCTGCCGATCGTCTTCGTCGGCGACATGGTCGGCGAGCTGTTCCGGCCGTTCGCGATGACCGTCGCGATCGCCATGACCGCGTCGCTGCTGGTGTCGCTGACGATCGTGCCGGTGCTGGCGTACTGGTTCCTCAGGCCGGGCAAGCCGCTGCTCGATGAGAACGGGAACCACATCGACCCGGAGGATCCGGCGGCCCCGCCGACTCCGCTGCAGAAGATCTACCGCCCGATCCTCGGCTGGACGCTGAAGCACTCGCTGACCACCGTCGCGATCGCGATCGTGGTGCTGATCGGCACTCTCGCGATGGCGCCGCTGATGAAGGTGAACTTCCTCAGCGATTCGGGCCAGAACACGATGACCGTCACACAGGACCTCGGTCCCACGGCCAGCCTGCAGGCGCAGTCGGATGCCGCGGCGAAGGTCGAGGACGCGCTCGAGGGTGTCGACGGCATCGAGCACGTGCAGGTCTCGATCGGCTCGAGCGGATCGGCGCTGCGCGACGCCTTCGAGGGCGGCGCGGCGATCACCTACTCGATCCAGACCGATGCGGACGTCGACCAGGAGGCTCTGCGCGCCGACGTCGAGGACGCGGTCGAGGACCTGGACGGCGTGGGTGAGATCACCGTCGCCGGTTCGCAGGGCTTCGGCTCGAGCGACATCGAGATCACCGTCACCGCTGCGAACGGCGACGATCTGCAGACCGCGACCGACGCGCTCGTCGAGGACCTCGACGGACGCGACGGGATAGGCAAGGTGACCGACAACCTCGCGGCCTCGCTGCCGTACATCGCCGTGGCCGTCGACCGCGACAAGGCCGCCGAGCGTGGGCTGTCGGAGGTGGCCGTCGGCCAGATGGTGTCGAACGCGATGCGTCCGCAGCAGATCGGCTCGGTCGAGATCGACGACTCCGCGCCGACCGTGTACATCGCCGACCCCGAGCCGCCGACGACGGTCGCCTCGCTCGAGGAGCTGACGATCCCGACCGCGACCGGCCTCGTGCAGCTGCAGGACATCGCGACGGTGTCTCAGGAGCAGGGCCCGACCTCGATCACCACGCAGAAGGGCAAGCGCACGGCGACGATCACCGTGCCGCCGGCATCCGACGACCTCGCCGTGGCGACCGCCTCGGTGAACGCGGCGATCGAGGACGTGAAGCTGCCCGCGAGTGCCGACGCCGAGATCGGCGGCGTCGCGCAGCAGCAGGCCGACTCGTTCTCGCAGCTCGGACTCGCGATGCTCGCGGCGATCCTCATCGTCTACGTGGTGATGGTCGCAACCTTCAAGTCGCTGCGTCAGCCGCTGCTGCTGCTGATCTCGGTGCCGTTCGCAGCCACCGGCGCCATCCTGCTGCAGATCGTCACGGGCGTGCCGCTGGGTGTCGCGTCGCTGATCGGCGTACTGATGCTGATCGGCATCGTGGTGACGAACGCGATCGTGCTCGTCGACCTGGTGAACCAGTACCGCGAGAAGGGGCTGTCGGTTCCCGAGGCGGTGCTCGCCGGTGGCGAGAAGCGTCTGCGCCCGATCCTGATGACGGCGCTGGCGACGATCTTCGCACTCACGCCCATGGCGCTGGGCATCACCGGGCACGGCGGGTTCATCTCGCAGCCGCTCGCCATCGTCGTGATCGGCGGCCTGGTGTCGTCGACCGTGCTGACGCTGATCGTGCTGCCGACGCTGTACAACCTCGTCGAGGGCGCTCGCGACCGGCGGGCCGCGCGCCGCGCCGCTCGCGGTGGCGACACCGGGTCGGCGCCGTCGGTGGACGAGGGGCCGGATGCCGGTGGGCCGAGCTCTGGCGCCGAGGCGGTGCCGGCGCTGGTCGGTGCGGCGGTGGGGCCCGGCGTGGTGGCGGAGTCCGAGGCGCACGGCGAACCGGTCGACGGCGCGCCGCGGAGCGCGTCCAGGCCGATCACGCACGTGCCGATGGAACCCCCGACAGGGTCGTCGGCCCCGGACGCCGTTCCCGCGGCGCCCGAGACCGCAGCGACGGATGTCGCCCGTCAGCAGCCCGCCGCGCATCCGACGGTGTACGACGCACCGGCGCCGGCATCCTCATCGGCGATGGCTGCGGCTGCTGCCGCATCCGCCGCTGCTGCAGCCGCTGCGGCGGCCGCCGCGGCATCCGCCATCGTCGCGGCGAATGCGAGCCAGGAGGAGCAGGCGCTCACCCGCCGGGAGCTGCGTGGCCGCGGCATCCCGTCGGCGAACGACGTCAACCACGGCTGACCGGTCCGCCGAACGCGGGAATCCCCTGTCAGGTGCTGCCTGACGGGGGATTCCTGTTGCGATGTGGTTCGGCGCCCCGGGGATCGTGCATGCTCGGCGCACGGCGGCGCCAGTGCGTGCCGTTCCGGCGTGTGACCGACCACGAGGAGTGGAAGGCCTGAGGGCTACCCGACGTGCAATCCCAGTTCGGCTCGGAGCGCGGCCTTCGCCCGGTGGTAGCGGGACCGCACGGTGGAGTCGCCGATGCCGAGATGTCTGGCCGCGTCGGTGAGCGTGAACCCGTCCCAGTGCACGAGCCGAAGCACTTCCGCGTGCTCCTCTGTCAGCCGATCGAGTGCGTCACGCACGGCGAGTCCGGCATCCGCCGGTGCCGACGACTCGACGGCCAGCGCGCGCAGGCGCGCTGTCAGTTCGGTCTGGCGCGTCGCAGAGCGGAAGGACTGCAGCAGGATTCTCCGTGCGACGCCGAACAACCACAGCCGAGAGCCGTGCGCGTCTTCCGGCATCTGGTCGATGCGACGCCATGCCACCGTCAGGACATCGCCGACAGCATCGGCCGCATCCTCCGCGGGAAGCCGTCGCTTGAAGTAGGCGAGCAGATCGGGCGCTGTCGCCTCGATCGCCGCGATGCGGGT
Organism: Microbacterium bovistercoris; assembly: GCF_003387575.1. Taxonomy (GTDB): domain Bacteria; phylum Actinomycetota; class Actinomycetes; order Actinomycetales; family Microbacteriaceae; genus Microbacterium; species Microbacterium bovistercoris. The sequence goes on from NZ_QUAB01000010.1 coordinate 61,062, forward strand.
CGCGCGGTTCACTCGCACTCCGCCTGTCCACGCGTCGCCGGCCCCGGGGCGCCCTGCGCGGTGAGGTGAGCGGAGATGACGGCGTTGACCGCGTTGAAGTACTCCCATTCGGGATCGTAGCTCTCGGTGCCGTACCCCATCGGCGCGCCCGTGTCGGCATCGCGCTGTGTTCCCGGATCTGCGCGGATCGTGGCGATGGCTGCGTCGATCGCCGCCGGTGACAGTATGTCGGGGTCCTCGAACGCGTCTGCGAGTGCTTCACGGGTGCGGTCCGTGGCGCCCTCGCTGAACTCGATCCGGTACTCGCAGACCCGGCCGTCGGTCATCGTGTACTCGACGGTCAAGTCGGGCTCCTGCGCCCACGGCTGCCACACACCGAGCGTGGCGGCAGCGGCCGCACCACCGACCGCCAGGAGAGCGCCGGCCGCGATGACGGTGGCCGCGCTGCGCGGTGCGAATCGTCGCAGTCGGCTGCCCGAGGTCGCCCGCACCATCCGCTTCAATTCAGCACGTTCTTCCGCGCTGAGCCGTCCGGGGTCAGCCGTCTCGAGCATGGCTGTGATGTCGTCGCCGGGTCTGGTCATGAGTGTTGAGCCTCCTCTGTTGGGTTCACAGAGGACATGCGAGTTCCGGGCGGAATCGTCCCCGGCGCACTGCGATTCGCCGAAGACAGGGCAGCTGGCTGCCGACCCGCCTCAGCCCTCGAGGCGGATGCCCCAGCGCAGCGTCCAGGTCTCGCCGAGGGCGAGGCGGCGCACGCCGCGACCGGAGTTGAACGCCTCAGCGGGCGCGGTCATCGGCTCGACCGCGACGGCGAGCTGCTGGCCCGGGTAGCGCTCGGTCGTGTACACCTGCACGTAGTCGAAGCCCTCGCCCTGCCAGAGCTCGGCGCGGCGACCGTCCGGCGCGGTGAGGGTGGTGCGTGCGACGCCGTCCGCGTCGCGCAGAAGCGTTGCGAAACCTGTGTCCAGTTCGACATCGCCCAGGCGCCTGCCCTCGCGCAGATCCGTGCCGCCCGACACCGGGGACTCGCCGATCGGCAGCATCCGGTCGTCGGTCTCGAAGAAGGTGCTCGCGGGCACGCGCAGCACGAGCTCGCGCGGGTCGACGTCGCCGATCGTCAGGTACGGATGCGTGCCGAGCGCGACTGCCGCGGGGACGGCCGAGCTGTTCGAAAGCGTGTGCTCGACGTCGATCCCGGCATCCGTCAGTGTGTAGGTCACCGCGGTCTCGACCAGATACGGATAGCCGGTCTGCGGCACGATCGTGGCGCGCAGCTCGATCCGCTCATCCGACGCCGAGGTCGTCTCGTAGGCGGTGTACCGGAGCAGCCCGTGGCTGGCATTGCGCAGCTTCGGCTCGGTGATCGCGAGGGCGCGCTCGGTGTCGCCGTCCTGCCAGACGCCGTCGCGGATGCGGTTCGGCCACGGCGCGAGTACGACGCCCGAGCACATCGGCGTGGGCTGGTCCTCGGGGTAGGGCGGGACGACGTCGACCCCTCCGACGGTCAGGTGCCGCAGCGAGGCGCCGACCTGCGCGATCTGCGCGGTCACGTCGCCGCGGCGGAGATGATGCTGGATGCCGGTGGGGGAGGTCACCACGTCATCGTACGGCGGCGGCCGGGGCACGGAGGACGGCCTCGTGCGAGTCAGGCTCGCGCGGCGGTGCGCTCCTCGAGGATCGTGGCGTGATCGCTGCGCGCGAGGTAGTCGCGGATGGCGTCCCGGCTGCGGCTGAGGCACGCGATGCGCTCCTCGATCCCGTCGAGCTCGGTGGCGAGCATCTCGGCCACCGTGCGCGGGCACGTCGGCTGCTGCAGCGCCGCGGCGTCGTCGAGCGCGAGGATCTCCTTGACCAGGCGCGTGGTCAGCCCGGACTGCACCAGCCCGGCGATGCGCCGGACCAGTTCCACGTGCCCCTCGTCGTAGGTGCGATAGCCGTTCGGCTCGCGGTGCGGCCTGAGCAGTGACTGCTGTTCGTAGTACCGGATGAGGCGGGGAGAGACCCCCGCGCGCTCCGCGACTTCGCCGATCTTCATGCGTCTCCGATCGATCTTCGGAACAAAGCTTGACATTGACACTAGTGTCATACTTTACCGTCGTCCACATGACCGACAACACCTCTCTCCTCGCCGGACCAGACGCCGCCGGCATCCGCCCGCCTGCCACTGAGCGCCTGCCGTGGCGATCGCTTCTGATCCTCGGCGGCGCGACCTTCACGATGGTCACCGCGGAGATGCTGCCTGCCGCCGTGCTCCCGCAGATGAGTGACGGTTTGGGCGTGAGCGAGGCCCAGGTGGGGCTGCTCGTCTCCGTCTGGGCTGCGGCCGTCGTGATCGGGAGCTTCCCGCTCGTGCGGCTCACCCGTCGTCTCGATCGGCGCACCGTCATCGCTGCCGCGCTGGTCGCACTCGCAGCCTCCACCCTCCTCACCGCCGTCGCGCCGGTGTACCCGATCGCCGCCGCTGCCCGCGTGGTTGGGGCGCTCGCGGTAGGGCTGCTGTGGGCGACGACGAACGCTCTGACCGCTGATCTCGTCCCCGGTCGCAGCCTCTCCCGAGCGGTCGCGGTTGTCCTCGGCGGAGCGACACTCGGGACCGTCATCGGTGTTCCGCTTGCCAGCGTGCTCGCACAGGCCATCGGGTGGCGGGCGGCGTTCGTCGGTGTCGCAGGCGTCGCGCTCGCAGCGGCGCTTGCCGTGCGTTTCGTGACGGTGCCCGCCTCCGCGGACGGGAGCGCTCCGGACACCACCCACGAGAGCGCTGCGAGCGACCGGGAGCCGGTGCACGGCGTCAGGCTGCTGCTCACCGTGACGCTCCTGGTGTCGCTGCTGCTCGTCGGGCACTACGGCGCCTTCACCTTCATCACGCGTCTGGTGGAGCCGACCGCCGTGAGCGTACCCGGAGGCACCGGCACCATGCTGTTCCTGTTCGGGCTGGCATCGGCGGCCGGTATCGCTCTCGCCGGGCGGTTCGGTGAGCGCCCTCGGCTCGCTCTCGTGATCGCGGCGTTCGCGACGGGGGTCGCGGTGCTTGCGCTCTCCTTCGTCGAGGTGCACGCCGTCGTCGGGGTCGTGGTGGTGATCGCGTGGGCCGTCGTCTCCGGGGCGCTGCCGGCGCTGGCGCAGACGCTCATCATGCAGCTGGCCGGCCCGGAGCGCCGGGGCTTCGCCGGTGCGCTGATCCCGGTGGTGTTCAACCTCGGGATCGCCGCGGGTGCCGCGCTCGCCTCGCTCGTGGTGACCGGGCCGGGCATCGCGGCGCTGCCTGTCGTCGCCGCCACTGTGATCGGCATCGCGGCAGCCGGGCTGGTGCTCGTTCTCCGGCCGGGCGGTGCGGCGGTCGCGCGGTAGCCCGGACGCTGTTCCGAGCCGACTCGTCCGGGCACCGGGGGCTCACAGGTGCCACCGGTACACTGGACGAGTCGGCTTCGGGCAACCGCGTATCGCGGATCGTGTTCTGAATGTGTAGCCCAGGGGCCGATGGTTCATCACCATCACATGAATGGCCCCCGGCCGACGACTGCCCGGGTATGTCCGCCGCGCGCTGCGCGGAGCGGACGCTGTTCTCGTGTGTTCGAGACAGAGTAGGAAACTCCCGTGCCCAAGAATCACAAGCCCAAGGGCGGCCGCCCGTCGGCCAACTTCGAGCCCCGCTACGCCAAGAAGACGTCGTTCCGCGACCGTCACGCCGGTGGGCGTCCCACCGGTCGCGACGAGCGATCGGATGCCGGTGAGCGCCGCGCTCCGAGCGGTCCCGGCAGCCGCTCGCCGAAGCACCGCGGTTACCGTCCCGAGGCCGAGGGCGCGCCGAAGCAGCGCTGGAGCGCGTCCGATCGTGCAGGTCGCGACGAGGCCCGCAGCATCCGCAACCGCGCCGAGTCCGGACGTCGCGAGGCTCCGCACCACGACCGCCGGTCGGATGACCGCTCCCGCAGCGACCGCTACACGGGCGATCGCTCGGGGTATGGCACGCGACGGTACGACGACGACCGTCGGTCGTCGGGCTCGTACGGCGACCGCGATGACCGTCGTTCGTACGGCGATCGGAACGACCGCGGGGGCCGTCCGTCGTACGGCGACCGGGATGACCGTCGTTCGTCGGGTGGCTACGACCGTAACTCGTCGCGTGACGGTGCTCGCCGGGATGACCGTGGTGGTCGTCCGTCGTACGGTGACCGTGATCAGCGTCGTTCGTACGGCGACCGGGATGACCGTCGTTCGTCGGGTGGCTACGACCGTAACTCGTCGCGTGACGGTGCTCGCCGGGACGACCGTGGTGGTCGTCCGTCGTACGGTGACCGTGACCAGCGTCGCACCTACGGAGACCGGGNCGTACGGTGACCGTGACCAGCGTCGCACCTACGGAGACCGGGACGACCGTCGCTCGTACGGCGACCGCGATGACCGGAACTTCTCGGGCGACCGCGGCTACGACCGCACGTCCTCCCGCGAAGGCGCCCGCCGCGACGACCGCGCCGGTCGTTCGACGTACGGCGACAGCGATGACCGTCGTTCCACTGGCGCGTACGGCGACCGCGACCAGCGCCGCAGCTACGGTGACCGCGACGGTGCCCGCCGCGACGACCGCGCCGGCCGCTCCTCGTACGGTGACCGCAGCGGAGCATCCCGCCCCGCCCGCGAGACCCGTCCGTCGCGGGACGAGCGTCGCGAGCGCGACTCCCGTCCGACCCGCAGCGACTGGAACCGCCCGGCCACGGTCGCCGCGCAGCAGCAGATCGAGGACGTCGTGCACGAGCGCCTCGAGGCGCAGACGGTGCAGGCCGACGAGGTCGCCGATGTGACCTTCGCCGATCTGGGCCTCGGCTCGAACATCGTCGAGGTGCTCGCGAACATGGGCGCCGAGAAGCCGTTCCCGATCCAGGCCGCGTCGGTCCCCGCCGTGCTCGAGGGGCGGGACGTGCTCGCACGCGGCCGCACCGGCTCGGGCAAGACCATCGCGTTCGGTGCTCCGCTGGTCGAGAGCATCCTGCTGTCGCAGAAGGGCAAGAAGCGCGAGTTCGCCCGCGCGCCGCGTGCGATCATTCTCGCCCCGACCCGCGAGCTCGCTCTGCAGATCGACCGCACTGTTCAGCCGATCGCCCGCAGCGTCGGCCTGTTCACGACGCAGATCTACGGCGGCGTGCCGCAGGCCCGCCAGGTGGGTGCGCTGAAGAAGGGCGTCGACATCGTCATCGGCACCCCCGGCCGTATCGAGGATCTCATCAACCAGGGCAAGCTCGACCTCTCCGAGGTGCGCATCGCCGTGCTCGACGAGGCCGACCACATGTGCGAGCTCGGCTTCGTGGAGCCGGTGCAGCGCATCCTGCGCCACACGGGCACCGCGCTGGAGAACGGCGCCTCCTCGCAGAAGCTGCTGTTCTCGGCGACCCTCGACCGCGAGGTCGCGTCGCTCGTCGACGAGTTCCTCGTCGAGCCCGCGGTCTTCGAGGTCGCCGGCGAGACGCAGGACTCGGGCACGATCGACCACCGCGTGCTGGTCGTCGAGCACCGCGACAAGGCCGACATCCTGTCGTCGCTCGTCGACCGCGACGGCCGCACCCTCGTGTTCAGCCGCACCCGCGCGTTCGCCGAGATGCTCGCCGAGCAGTTCGAGGATGCCGGCATCCCGGCCGTCTCGCTGCACGGCGACCTGAACCAGGCCAAGCGCACGCGCAACCTGGAGAAGCTGACCCGCGGCAAGGTGAACGTGCTGGTCGCGACGGATGTCGCCGCCCGCGGCATCCACGTCGACGACATCGACCTGGTCGTGCAGGCGGACGCCCCTGACGAGTACAAGACGTACCTGCACCGCGCCGGCCGCACCGGCCGCGCCGGGCGTTCCGGCACCGTCGTCACGCTGATCACCCGGCACCGCCGTCGCCGGATGGAGGAACTGCTGGAGCGCGCCGAGATCGACGCGCCCTTCGACCAGGCCGCCCCCGGTGACGACCTCATCGAGGAGCTCGCAGGTCGCCTGCCGAGCGACGCCGAACTGACCGCCTGATCCGCCCTTCGTTGACGCCCCTCCTGACCTTCGTGTCAGGAGGGGCGTCGGCCTTGCGGCAGAGCGCCCTATGCCTCGCGTGTGAGCGGGTTCACCACGCGGAGCGCGGGGAACCACGAGAAGTCGCGGTCTGCCGACCAGAGTTCGCCGACCCCATGTGTCAGGCAGATCGCCGCGATCCGGGCGTCGTGTACGCGTGCGCCGGTGACGGTACCACCGCGGAGCAGCCCGCCGAGGACTTCAAGGTGTGCGGGCACCTCGTGCAGCAGGCGCACGTTCGGCAGCGCCGCGAGCCTCTCGACGGCCTCGAGCGCGAGTTGCGGCGGCGTGGGTGGCGCGTAGATTCTCGGATGCGTCACGACGGCGAGGAACTCATGGATGCAAGGCCAGGGGATCGCCCATGGTGCGGCGCCCCCCGCCAGCCCGCGCAGCAGTTCGGCCGCGGCCGTGTGATGCGGGCTGTCCTCGCGATGCGCGTAGACGAGGAGATTCGTGTCGACGGCGATCATTCGGGCAAACCGTAGGAGCGTGCGATGGCATCGCTTGGCGCGAGGTCGGCAACAAGCCCGTGCCCGGACATCGTGGGAAAGACGAAGTCGACGGGACCGATGGACTGCCGTCGCCGCACCTCGGTGCGCAGAGCCTCGACGACCAGTTCGCGAAGCGTCGTCCGCTGCGTCACAGCCAGCGCTTTCGCCTCGGCGGCCAGCGCATCGGGGAGATCGATCGTGGTCTTCATGATCAGAGTGTACAGCGTCACCCGTACTCCCGTACCGCTGAAACGGGAGTACGGGTCCTTATCGGTTCAGCGCGTGCTCGTGCACGGCGGTGGTGAGGGTGGTGCCGTTCAGATCGAGGTAGAGCACGCTCTCGGTCACGGTGAGCGTCATCGTGTTGCGGCGCTCGATCAGCGGCGTCGCCGAGTCGATGAAGCCGGCGTCGAAGCTGAACACCCGGAGATCCTCGGCGCGATGGATGCGCTTGTCGGCCCAGGGAGCCATGACCTTCGCCGGGTCGCGGTGCGTGTACACGACCGTGCGCTCGGCCAGCCGGCTTCCGTAGTGCAGGCGCTCGGCGTCCGGGGCGCCGACCTCGATCCAGGCGGTGATCGCTCCGGTGAGGTCGCGCACCAGGACGGCCGGCTCCTCGGTGGAGGACACGCTGCCCCCGAACGCGATGCCCTCGGCGTACTCCAGCCCGTAGGCGAGCACGCGGGTGAGCATGAACGCGTCGGTCTCGGACGGATGCCGCGCGACGCGTAGCGAGAAGTCGTCGTAGACGCCGCGGTCCATGTCCGCGAGCTGCACGTCGAAGGTGTGCATGGTCGAGCCGATTGCCATGCTTCGAGCCTAGGGGCGTCAGAACAGCATCTCCGCGGCCGGCTTCGCCGCCGCGACCGGCGCCGCGGTGCGCTCGCGCATGATCCCCCGCATGCGCTCGTCGTCCTCCGATTCGGCGTACAGCCCGTGCAAGCGGATCAGCGGTCGCATCCTTCTCGCGAGCCACTTCTTGTAGTCCTTCGGCGCCTCGGCGGCGACCCCGGGATACAGCGCGCGGTATGACGAGACCAGGTCGGGCCGGTACTGCTCCAGCCATTGGAAGAACCACGGCTTCACGCCCGCCCGCAGGTGCAGCACGCCGTAGACCACGTGGTCTGCACCGGCATCCCGGATGCGGGAGAGCGCGGCGTCGACGTGCGCGACCGTGTCCGTCAGGTGGGGCAGCACCGGCATGAGGAAGACGCCGACGCGGAATCCGGCATCCGCCAGGGCGCTCACCGTGTCGAGCCGCGCCTGTGTAGACGGCGTGCCCGGCTCGATCGCGTGCTGCAGCTCGTCGTCGTACATCGCGATCGACATCTGCACATCCACCGGCACGCGCTTCGCGGCTTCGACGAGCACCGGGATGTCGCGCCGCACCAGCGTGCCCTTGGTGAGCAGCGAGAACGGCGTTTCCGCGTCGGCCAGGGCGCGGATGATGCCGGGCATCAGCCGGTACCGGCCTTCGGCGCGCTGGTACGGGTCGGTGTTCGTGCCCAGCGCGACGGTCTCGCGCTTCCACGAGCCCCGCCGCAGTTCTCGTTCGAGCACCTCCACGACGTTGGTCTTCACCACGATCTGCGAGTCGAAGTCGTGCCCCGCATCCAGGTCGAGGTACTCGTGCGTCCCCCGGGCGAAGCAGTTGTGACTGATCACTCCGTTGGCGATGAAGTCCCCGGTTCCCGTCATGATGTCGATCAGGTCGTGCTCACCCTCGAGCGGCTCGATCGAGACCACGCGCAGATCGGCGACCGTCTTGACGGCTGTGCCCTCGATCAGCATCTTGCGCGTGATCGCGGGTCGCGCGATCTCGAAGAACCTCTGTCGCGCGGGGAGCCCGCCAACGACGCGGATGCTGCAGACGCCGTTCTCCCTGGCTCCCTCTCGGACGTGCGCGATGTCGAACCTTGCGAGCGAAGTCGCGATGAGCTCCAAGAGCTCCTCGTCCTTGTTGCTGATGCGGAGGACGCCTCGCGAGCAGCTGCCCTCGGCGTCGAAGACGCCGGCGAGGAATCCTGCATCCCAGGACTCCGATCGTTGGCGTGGGGTGAGTATCAATGCTTCGATCGACGCGACGTTCATCGCTGATCCGGTATGAAGCGCGTTCGCCGCGTTGCGGGTCGCAGTCTGCGTTGCGAAGGCGCGTGTGCGAGTCTTGACACCCTCCGTCGCGAGATAGTCCCGTGAACGGTCCAGCGCTTCGTCATCGATCAATGCGAGACGGAACAGGTGCGCAGATCTGATCCGACCGGACCGTAGGTAGTCCCCGTGGAACAGCATCCCGTCGCCGCGGATCATCCCGCTCAAGTAACCGCGCCTGTAGTCAGCGCTGGACTGGTCGACGGTGGTCGAATCGCCCCCGTTCCCGAATCCCTGAAAGCGATTGTTGATCGTGAGGTGTGGTCGCTGGCCATGCTCTGCGTTCGTCACATGTTTCCACCCGCGATCGGTCAGAAACCGATGGTCCCCGCTGGCCACGAGCGTCGTTCCGTCGGCCAGTGTCACGCGATACGCGGGCTTGTGCGTGTCCCACTTCGCCTCGATTCGCGTGCGGACGTATCGGCGGTACGCTCCGTGCTTCTCCGTGCCGATGATCTCGTCGCCGACCGCGAGATCACGCAGCGGCCGCTGCCGCCCGTCGGCGCACAGGATGAAAGTGTCCGGTGACACGCAGTAGACGCAGGCATGCGAGCATCCCCGATACGGGTTCACGGTCCAGCTGAAAGGCATGCGCGAAGCGCCGGGCACGCGGTTCAGCGCGGACTTCGACAGCACCTCGTGGAAGGTCATGCCGGCGAACTCGGGAGTGGTCACCGAGCGGACGATGCCGGTGCGGTTCTCGAGCCCCGGGAGCGCGTCGACGTCTGTCCCTTCGATCGTCTGCCCCTGCCACCGCATGCATTCATTCGAACAAAGCGACGAAGCAATGTCAAGTGCGTTTCGGTTCTTTCTTCGAATGACGTGATCCCGCCCCGGTGTGCGCGACAATGAATCCATGAGCGACATGCAGCCCCGGCATGCCGCGTCGTCCCCGCGAGCGGTCGTCTTCGCCGCACCCGTCGGCGTGCTCGTGACGGCGCTGGCGTCGCTCTGGGCGCTCGCGTCTCCTGTGCAGCCGCTCGAGGCCGCCTCGCTCGCACCCCCGGCGTTCGCCGCCGTGATGGAGCTGCCCGCCGTCGTGATCGCCTCAGAGCCGGCCGCCGATCCCTGTGCCGCCCCGGTCGTCACCGCGGCGCTGGCATCCGGTGACGACTCCGCCGTGATCGCCGGATTCGGCGGTGCTGACGCGTTCCGTGCCGCGGTCGTCGCCGGCGCCGCCCCGTGCATCTCCCTGTCCGACCCTGCACATGTCTGGGTCGTCGTGAACAAGGCCCGTCGTCTGAGCCCCGAGAACTACGCCCCGGCATCCCTCGCGGGCAGCGGGCTGACGACGACGTCACGATCCGGCACGGCGCGCGACGACGTCGCCGCGGCTCTCGCCGGCCTCGCGGCCGCGGCCGCGGACGCCGGAGCCGGACGCATCGGAGTGAACAACGCCTACCGGTCCTATGGCCTCCAGGTGCGCACCTACGGCCAGCATGTGCGGGATCAGGGAGAGGCGAGGGCGGACACGGTGTCGGCCCGCCCCGGGCACAGCGAGCACCAGACCGGGCTCGCGGCCGACATCGTCGCCTGCAGCCCGAACTGCACCGACATCCATTCCTTCGGCGGCACCCCGCAGAGCGATTGGGTCGCGCAGCACGCCTGGGAGCACGGCTTCATCGTGCGATACGAGGACGGCCACACGGCCATGACCGGCTACATCGCCGAACCCTGGCACGTGCGCTACGTCGGCAAGGAGATCGCCGCGGCCTATCACGCGGGCGGATTCCACACGCTCGAGGAGTTCTTCGGCTTGCCGGCCGCCCCGGACTACGTGGAGTGAGCGCTCAGGCGGGCACCGCCGCATCCGTCATTCGATCGAAACGCCCCTCTTGCGGCAATCGACAAACGCGGAACCGAGTCCCGCGAAACTTGAGATGCATAGTCACAACGGACTCCCGTCGCGGCATCCGCCGATCGTAGACTCGCCGCATCGAAGACGCTGAATCACGCCTGGAGGAGTGACATGGAACGCGACATCTACGAAGAGGACCACGAAGCCTTCCGCGACCTGGTCAAGGACTTCGTCAAGCGCTACGCCACGAACGAGAACATCGAGAAGTGGGAGGCCGCCGGCGAGATCGACCGTGCCACCATGCTCGCAGCCGGCGAGGCCGGCCTCATCGGACTGTCGGTTCCCGAGGAGTTCGGCGGCGCCGGGATGCTGCAGGACTACCGCTTCCGCACCATCGTGATGGAGGAGGTCATCGCCGCCGGTGCGGGCTCGCTCGCCGGCGCATTCGGCATCCAGGACGACCTGGCCGTGCCGTATCTCGTGCACATGGGCACGCAGGAGCAGAAGGAGAAGTGGCTGCCCCGCATGGCCACCGGTGAGGTGCTCGGCGCGCTCGCCATGACCGACCCCGGGGCCGGCTCCGACCTGCGCGGCATCAAGACCAATGCCAAGAAGGTCGACGGCGGCTACATCCTCAACGGCGCCAAGACGTTCATCTCGTCCGGCACGACCGCCGACATCGTCGTCACCTTCGTCAAGACCGGTGAGGGCAACCGTCCCGACGCGTTCAGCCTGCTGATCGTCGAGAAGGGCATGGAGGGCTTCGACCAGGGCAAGAAGCTCAGCAAGATGGGCTTCCACGGCTGGGACACCGCCGAGCTCAGCTTCACCGACGTCTTCGTGCCCGACGAGAACCTGATCAGCGGCAAGGAGGGCCAGGGCTTCATCCAGCTGATGATGAACCTGCCCCTCGAGCGCCTGTCGATCGGCGTCGCCGCCGCAGCCGCAGCTGAGGCCGCGACCAAGTGGACGATCGCCTACACGAAGGATCGTGAGGCGTTCGGCGAGCGCATCGCCGACTTCCAGAACACGCGCTTCCGCCTGGCCGACATGGTCACCACCACCGAGGTGATGTGGGCGTACGTCGACCGCGCGCTGCTGGCCTACAAGGACAGCAAGCTCACCGCAGAGGACGCCGCGAAGGTGAAGTTCTGGGCGACCGAGCGCGAGTGGGAGGTGCTCGACATGGGTGTGCAGCTGCACGGCGGCTACGGCTACATCATGGAGTATCCGATCGCGAAGGCCTTCACCGATGCCCGCGTGCACCGCATCTACGGCGGCACGAACGAGATCATGCGCGACCTCGTCGGTCGGCAGATCGCCGGCAAGCGCTGACGCATGCTCCACCTGAACGGCCGCCCCTCGGGGCGGCCGTTTCGCGTTCCGGCATCCCGGCGTCTTGCAGATGGCGGACGATCCTGCGCCCGGCGGCGGCACTCACCGCGCAGCATCCGCCATCTGCAGATCGATCCGCCGCGTGCAAGCGACGCAGGGCAGCCTGACGCGTCCGGCTGCCCTGCGCCCGGCGGCGGCACTCACCGCGCAGCATCCGCCATCTGCAGATCGATCCGCCGCGTGCAAGCGACGCAGGGCAGCCGGACGCGTCAGACCGCAGGCCGCGCAGCGGCCTCGCGCGACGCCTTCGAGGCCGGGGATGCGGCGCCGATCTTCCAGTAGCCGGTGAAGCTGACCCGGTTCTTGTCCACGCCGCGCTCGTTCACCAGCAGCCGGCGCCCGCCGGTGGCGAGGGCCTGCTCTCCGGCGAGATAGGCGTGGAACGGAGCATCCGGCAGCGGGGCCTCGCGCATCGCCGCCAGCGCCGCGACGCCGGGCTCCTCCGTCGCGGAGCGCACGACCCAGCGCAGCTCCACACCCTCGGGATGCGGGAAGTCCAGAGCATCCGCCGGATCCGGAACCTCGACGATCACGACGCCCGTCGCGGCCGCGGGGAGCGACGCGCAGATGCCGGCGATCCCCGGCAGCGCGGTCTCGTCGCCGACGAGCAGGACGCGGTCCACGCCCCGCTCAGGGTTGAACATGAGGCCCTCGTCGATGATCAGGACGTGCTCCCCGGCGCGGCAGGTCTCGGCCCAGCGGGATGCCGGTCCCGCGGTGCCCTCGGCCGCCGAGCCGTGCAGCACGAAGTCGACGTCGATCTCGGCGCCGGCTTCGGCGGTCGCCGGGCGGTGTGCGCGCACCGTGTAGTTGCGCATCACCGGGCGTTCGCCGTCGGGGATCCGCAGGAACTTCAGGTAGCCCAGCACGCCGTTCGCCTTGGCCGGAACCCGGTCGAGCGCGGCCTCGCCGCCGAGCGGCAGGAACAGCCGGAACCACTGGTCGTAGCCCATCGGCCGGAACCGGTCGACCTCCCCGCCGCCGAATGTGACCCGCACCCAGTGCGGGCTCAGGCGCTCGGTGCGCAGCACGGTCAGATGCAGCAGCTCCTGCGCCTCGGGCTTGACGATCTTGCTCATGGGGTTCCGTTCCACGGGTAGGTCGAGAGGAGGATGGCGGCGGATGCCGCGACCACAGCGGCGGTGAAGACCATGTCTCGTACACGCCACGGCACGAGGTGACGCTCGGTGCGGGTGGGGTGGGCGCCGAAGGCGCGGGCATCCATCGCGAGCGCGACCCGCTCGGCGTGCCGGATGCCGCCGGCGAGAAGCGGCACGATGTAGCCCCATCCGCGGGCCAGCCGGGCGAATGGCCCGCTGCCGCCGTGGTGACCGCGCACCCGGTGCGCGGCGCGGATGATCGACAGCTCGTACCCGAAGCGAGGCACGAAGCGGTAGGCGGCCAGCGCCGTGTACCCGACCCGGTAGGGGATGCGGAGCTGCTGCACGCCCGCGCGCACCAGGTCGGTCCCGGTCGTGGTGAGACCGCCGATCAGGGCGAGGGCGAGGATCGCGCCGAGGCGCAGCGCGGTGGCCGCACCGATGGCGAGAGCACCCGTGTGCAGGGTCCAGTCGCCGATGTTCAGGATGCCGGGGGTGCCGGCGACCAGCGCCGGCGACACCCACAGCGAGAAGCCGAGCGCGATCGCGGCCAGCCCCACGGGAACGGCGACGAAGAGCAGCAGTGCGATGCGCCGGGTCAGACGGGTGCCGCTGACGATCACCAGGTACGACAGCGCCAGGAAGAGGGCGGGCGTGAGCAGATCGCGGGTGAACACCAGCAGCACGATCGCGGGGATGACCGGGAGGGCCTTCGCCAGGGGGTTCAGATGGTGCAGCCAGTAGCGCGCGGGGGTCGGGGCTTCGGCGTACGGGTCAAGTGAGTTCGCGTCCGGGCTGTTCCGGTCGCGATCGGGCACAGTGCGGGCCGCGGGGACTGTGCTGGATTGCGACCGGAACGGAACGGGGTTCGCTGCCGGGCGCAGCCCGGCGCGCTCGAGCACGGGCAGGTCGGCAAGCACGTCCGCGGCCGGGCCGGAGGCCAGCATCCGTCCGTCCGCGAGGATGACGGTGTGCGTGGCGCGTTCGGCGACGAGGCGCAGGTCGTGCGTGACGACGACGATCGTGGTGCCCCCGCGCTGCAGGTCGGAGAGCAGGGCGAGGAGCTCGGCGGCGCGGTCGCGATCCTGGCCGAACGTCGGCTCGTCGAGCACGAGAACCTGTGGACGGGTGATGATCGCGGTGCCGACCGAGAGCCTGCGCTTCTCGCCGCCGGAGAGCAGGAACGGATGCGTCTGCGCCTTGTGCGCCAGGTCGAGGCGCTCCAGCACCTCGGTCACGCGCGTCTCGATCTCGGATGCCGGAACATGCTGCAGCCGCAGGCCGTGCGCGAGCTCGTCGAAGACGGTGTGCGCGATGAACTGGTGCTCCGGGTTCTGGAACACGAAGCCGACGCGGGCGGCGAGGCTCCGGGGCGACGCGGCGCCGGCATCCAGCTCCGCGATGCGCACCGTGCCCGCCGCCGGCGGCACGACTCCGGCCAGAGCCTGGATGAGCGTGGTCTTGCCCGCGCCGTTCGCGCCGACGACCGCCGTGAAGCTGCCTGCGGCGATGTCGAGGTCGTCGATCCGCAGGATCTCTTCGCGCTGTTTCAGCACGCGGAGGTCGCGGATGGTCACCGCGTGTGCCGAGGCATCCGCAACAGGAGATCCGGCGAGAACAGGACGGATGCTCGGAGTTCGGCCTGTCTCCGCCGGATCTCCTGTTCTCGCGCGCGCCGTGGGGTAGTCCTGGGCTGGCCCGTCGAACACCAGCCGCCCGTCCTGCCCCAGTTCGATCACACGCGTCGCGAACTGCAATGCCGACTCGTACTCGTGCTCCACCAGCAGCACCGCCCGGTCGCCCTCTGCGACCAGGTCGGCGATCGCCGCGTGCACGTCCGCAGTGCCCTGCGGGTCGAGGTTCGCCGTGGGCTCGTCGAGCACCAGCATCCGTGACCCCATCGCGAGCGCGCACGCGATCGCGAGTCGCTGGCGGCCTCCGCCTGAGAGCAGATCGGGGCTCCAGGTGCGACGCTCCCACAGCCCGACCCGGCGCAGTGCCGCCTCTGTGCGGGCGAGTATCTCGGCGACCGGCAGCAGCTGGTTCTCCAGTGCGAACGCGACCTCGTCGAGCAGGGTGCCCGTGACCAGCTGCGCATCGGGATCCTGGAACACCATCGCGACGTGTTCGCTGAGCCGCGCGACGGATGTGCTCGCGGCGTCGAGGCCCGCGACCTCCACAGTGCCCTCGACCGCGGCTTGCACGGACTGGGGGATGAGCCCGTTCAGCGCGAGCGTGAGCGTGGACTTGCCCGAGCCGCTCGGGCCGAGCAGCAGGACCACCTCGCCCGGACGGATGTCGAACGAGATCCCCCGCGGCGACGGATGCGCGGCACCTGCGTGGGTGATGCTGAGGTCACGCACGCGGAGCAGGGGCGCGGATGTGCGCACGGCGGAACCTCGGGGTCAGGGCGCTCTACGGAGCAGTACCCCTCCAACTTAGCTGAGGCTCACCTTATCTGCCAGGTGGCGGTGGGGGTCAGCGGGCGGCGACGCCCGCCTTGCGCAGCGAGTTCCCGATCGCCAGCCCCACGGCGGTCCAGGCCACGGGACCCAGCACCGCGATGACGAGATACGTGATCTGCGCCCACAGGGCGAAGGCGCCCAGATCGACGACGAACCACACCACGACGGCCACGATCGCGCCGATGATCACGGCCGAGATGAAGAACCGCCAGGCGCCCCAGGCGCGGTACCGCGTGAGCGCGGCGACGCCCTCCTGGATCGCGCCGAACAGCAACGCAGTGCCGATGAAGCGCATCGCCCAGGCCGGGTTGAACGCGCTCGAGATCAACGCCGCGATCACGTGCGTCATCAGTGCCACCAGCGGCAGACGCAGCACCTCCTGAGCGATGATGCCCGGCAGGACGTGCACCCCGAGGACGAGGCCGTAGAGGATCGGGAGTCCGATGATGACGACGGGAGTGATCACGCCTGCGATCCCGCCCAGGATGCCGGTGGCGACGCCGATCGCAGCGCAGACGAGCAGAGTGCGCGTGCTCAACGCGGGTCGGGTGGCCATCCCCAGAGTTTACGGTGAGAGAGCGGTCACCCGGTCCGGGCGGTGTGCGGCCACGGGCTGTGGAGAAAGCCGCCGGCGTCGGCGGCGGTGGCTACCCTGGAGGGATGCCGCAGCACACGCCCTCGTACGACGAGCCGCCGTACCCGGACGAGCCCTGGGGCGAGCCGGAGGACCTCGACTGGATCCCGCCGGAGGACGGCTACGAACCCCCGCTGGACTGGGGTCAGGGGCCCATGACGCCTGTGGTGCCGGCGCCGGCATCCGGTCCTGCGGCCGGACGCCCCGCGCCCAGCCGCTTCCCCACGCCGCTCGAGGCGCTCCGCACGGTGTTCGGATACGACGCCTTCCGTGGCGACCAGGCCGCGATCGTCGATCAGGTCGTCGCCGGCGGCGACGCCGTCGTGCTGATGCCCACAGGTGGCGGCAAGTCGATCACCTACCAGGTGCCCGCGCTGGTGCGCGAGGGCACCGGCCTGGTGATCAGCCCGCTCATCGCGCTCATGCACGACCAGGTCGACGCGCTGCGCGCCAACGGCGTGAGGGCCGCGTACCTCAACTCCACCCAGTCGCTCGACGAGCGCCGTGCGGTGGAGCGCGACTACCTGGCCGGCGAACTCGACCTCATCTACGTCGCGCCGGAGCGACTGTCGAACTCGCAGACCACGGCACTGCTTCAGCGCGGAACACTCAGCGTCATCGCCATCGATGAGGCGCACTGCGTGTCGCAATGGGGCCACGACTTCCGACCCGACTATCTGGCGCTGGGCGATCTCGCGGAGCGGTTCCCCGGGGTGCCGCGCATGGCGCTCACGGCCACCGCGACCCGGGCGACGCACAAGGAGATCACCGAGCGGCTGCACCTGGACGGCGCGCAGCACTTCGTCGCGAGCTTCGACCGCCCCAACATCCAGTACCGCATCGTGCCGAAGGTCGATCCGCGCCGGCAGCTGGTCGCGTTCATCCGCTCCGCCGCCGAGGCGGGCCCTGTCGCAGGCATCGTCTATGCGCTCAGCCGCAAGTCCGTCGAGCAGACGGCCGAGTATCTCGTCGCGCAGGGCTTCGATGCCCTGCCGTACCACGCGGGGCTGCCCGCCGAGGTGCGGGCGGCGAACCAGGCGCGCTTCCTCCGTGAGGAGGGCGTGGTCATGGTCGCCACGATCGCGTTCGGCATGGGCATCGACAAGCCGGATGTCCGGTTCGTCGCGCACATCGATCTGCCGAAGTCCGTCGAGGGGTACTACCAGGAGACGGGTCGTGCCGGCCGCGACGGCGAGCCGTCCGTCGCCTGGATGGCGTACGGCCTGGGCGACGTCGTGCAGCAGCGCCGTCTGATCGACCAGAGTCCCGGCGACCGCACCTTCAAGCTGCGCATGGGCCAGCACCTCGACGCGATGCTCG
Source organism: Microbacterium bovistercoris (assembly GCF_003387575.1). Lineage (GTDB taxonomy): Bacteria > Actinomycetota > Actinomycetes > Actinomycetales > Microbacteriaceae > Microbacterium > Microbacterium bovistercoris. The sequence continues at coordinate 78,456 of NZ_QUAB01000010.1, forward strand.
CGCTGTGCGAGACGGTCTCGTGCCGGCGGCAGAACCTGCTCGGCTATTTCGGACAGGACTCGCAGCCGTGCGGCAACTGCGACACCTGCCTCGCGCCGCCCGAGACCTTCGACGGGCTGATCCCCGCGCAGAAGCTGCTGTCCACGATCGTCCGGCTGAAACGCGAGCGGAATCAGGCGTTCGGTGCAGGGCAGATCATCGACATCCTGCGCGGCTCGTCCACCGAGCGCATCCGCAAGTTCGGCCATGAGCAGATCGCCACCTACGGCATCGGACAGGACCTGTCAGAGCAGGACTGGCGCAGCGTCGTGCGGCAGCTGCTCGCCGGCGGCATCCTCGTGGCGCAGGGTGAGTACGGAACGCTCGCTCCCGGCGAGGCGGCTGCAGGGGTGCTCCGCGGCGAGACCCCGGTCCCGCTGCGCAAGGACATCATCGGCCGGGTCTCCGCGGCGAAGGCCCGCAAGTCCTCGGCATCCGATGCGCTGGATGCCGGCGACCGGCCGCTGTTCGAGGCGCTGCGCGCCTGGCGCGCCGAGACGGCGCGCGAGCAGGGCGTGCCCGCGTACATCGTGTTCGGTGACGCCACGCTGCGCGCGCTGGCCGAGCACCGTCCGGCGTCCGCCGCCGCGCTCGACGGCATCACCGGCATCGGCGCCAAGAAGCGCGACGCCTACGGCGATGCCGTGCTCGAGGTCATCGCCGCGAACTGAGACGCCGCCCTCCGGATGCTCCGGTCTCACTCGTTGCGGGTGCGTCCGCAATCTGATTCGCCTTCCGCGCACGACACGCGGCTGTGGACTCGCGACAACAGGAATCGAGGGCGTTTCGCGGTCTTGTGATGGGAAACCTACATGCGAGTTCCTCTGCGGTTGTCGTAGTCCTACCATCGAAGCATCCCCGGACTCCCTCTCGAGAGGATTCACCATGGTCGACGCCGCCGTTCGCACCTCCACTCCTGCCCCGCAGATCGATGTCGATCGCCTCAATGAGCTGCTCATGGGCACGTGGGCCGACACCCGGCGCGAGTCGCGCGAGCTGATCAAGGACTCGGCGTTCTGGCGCGACGACTCGCTCGGCAAGGACGAGCACCGCGAGCGCGTGCTCACGCAGCTGCACCTGCTGGTCGAGAACAACGCCGTGCATCGCGCGTTCCCGAAGGAGTTCGGCGGCGCGGAGGACAACGGCGCCAACATCGCCGGGTTCGAGGAGCTGGTGGTCGCCGACCCCAGCCTGCAGATCAAGTCGGGCGTGCAGTGGGGACTGTTCGGCTCGGCCGTGCTGCAGCTCGGAACCGCCGAGCACCACAGGAAGTGGCTGCCCGGCATCATGGACCTCTCCATCCCGGGCGCCTTCGCGATGACCGAGATCGGGCACGGGTCGGATGTCGCGGCCGTCGGCACGACCGCGACCTACGACCCGGAGACCGAGGAGTTCGTCATCAACACGCCGTTCCGTGCGGCGACGAAGGAGTTCCTCGGCAACGCCGCCCTGCACGGCATCGCCGCGACCGTGTTCGCGCAGCTGATCACGAACGGCGTGAACCACGGTGTGCACTGCTTCTACGTGCCGCTGCGCGGTGAGGACGGCGTCGACCTGCCGGGCATCGGCCGCGAGGACGACGGCCTGAAGGGCGGCCTGAACGGCATCGACAACGGCCGGCTGAGCTTCGACCACGTGCGCATCCCGCGCACCAACCTGCTGAACCGCTACGGCGACGTCGCGCCGGACGGCACGTACACCAGCGCGATCGACAGTCCTGGTCGCCGTTTCTTCACGATGCTGGGCACCCTGGTGCAGGGCCGCGTCTCGCTCGACGGCGCCTCGTCGTGGGCATCCGCTCTCGGACTGCACATCGCGATCACCTACGCGACGCAGCGCCGCCAGTTCGACGGCGCAGACGGGCAGGAGGTCGTGCTGCTCGACTACGGCAAGCACCAGCGCCGGCTGCTGCCGCGCCTGGCCACCACCTACGCGCAGATCTTCGCGCACGACGAGTTCCTGCAGAAGTTCGACGGCGTGTTCTCGGGCCGCACCGACACCCCGACCGACCGCGAAGACCTCGAGACCCTCGCCGCGGCGCTCAAGCCGCTGTCGACCTGGCACGCGCTGGACACGCTGCAGGAGGCCCGCGAGGCCTGCGGCGGCGCCGGCTTCATGTTCGAGAACCGCCTGGTCGGTCTGCGCCAGGACCTCGACATCTACGTCACCTTCGAGGGTGACAACAACATCCTGCTGCAGCTGGTCGGCAAGCGTCTGCTCACCGACTACGCCAAGCAGTTCAAGGGCAAGGATGCCGCGGCGCTCGCCAAGTACGCGGTCGGGCAGACCGCCGGCAAGGTGTTCCACGGCGCCGGCCTGCGCGCGCTCGGCCAGGCGGTCGCCGACCTCGGGTCCACCGCTCGTTCGGTGGAGCTGGGCCTGCGCGAGGAGCAGCAGCACGAGCTGCTGACCGAGCGCGTGCAGCAGATGGTCGCCGACATCGCAGGGCGCCTGCGCCCCGCGGGTAAGGACAAGGTCCTCGGCGAGAAGCTGTTCAACGAGAACCAGGCCGAGCTCATCGAGGCGGCGCGCGCGCATGGTGAGCTGCTGCAGTGGGAGGCGTTCACCGACGCCGTGCACAAGGTCGAGGACGCCGAGACCAGGAAGGTGCTCACCTGGCTGCGCGACCTGTTCGGACTGCAGCTGATCGAGAAGCACCTCGCTTGGCACCTCATCAACGGCCGGCTCTCCACCCAGCGCGCCGCTGCCGTGTCGAGCTACATCGACCGGCTGTGCGCGCGGCTGCGGCCCTACGCGCTCGACCTCGTGAACGCGTTCGGCTACGAGCCCGAGCACGTCCGCGCCCCCATCGCCTCGGGCATCGAGCAGCAGCGGCAGGACGAGGCCCGCGCGCACTACGCCGCGCTGAAGGCCTCAGGCCAGGCCCCGATCTCGGAGAAGGAGCTGCGCAAGCAGCAGAAGCGCGCCTGACAGCCTCGCGCGGAACGCCCGCACGACCGGTGAACGGATGCACGACGCATCCGCCCGTCCGATCGTGCGGGCGTTCCCGCGTCGTGCATCCGTGCCGGGGTGGCGGACGCAGCGTCAGCGCGGCGGGTTGGCCACCCGCTCGGCCAGGATGCCGGCGAGCGGAGCATCCGTCGCGAGCACGATGCGCACGTTCGCGTCTGCGTGGTCGACGGGGCCGACGCGCTGGCCGCGCAGGTCCGCGATGAGCTGACCGCGCCCGGGGCCGGCGGTCGTGTCGACGGTCACCGGAACGGCGGGCGCGTTCGTCGGCACCACCTGACCGACCGCGAGTGCCGCGGCGAGCGGGTCGTGCAGCGCGGAGCACCGCCGGCCGTAGGTCGCGACGTAGAAGTCCATGTAGAAGTCGAGCATCTCGCCGACGGCGCGCGCCACCGGCGAGTGCGAGGCCAGCAGCAGTGCGCGGTGCTCCTCCTCGAAGACGTTCTCCAGGGTCACGTCCAACGGAGCGACGATCACGGGCCAGGCCGCGCCGAGCACCGCCGCGGCGGCCTCCGGGTCGTTCCCGATGTTCGCCTCGGCGACCGGGCTGATGTTCCCCGCCACGAGAGCGGCTCCGCCCATGAGCGTCACCCGCGCCACCCGCGAGGGCAGCGACGGGTCGATCTCGAGGGCGGTGGCGAGGTTGCTCAGCGGGCCGACGGCCACGACCTCGAGCGTGCCGGCGTACTCGTGCGAGAGCCGGATCAGCATCTCGGCAGCCGTCCCCTCGACCGGCGCACGGGACGGCTCCGGCAGGGTCACGTCCCCGACGCCGTTCTCGCCGTGCACATGCTTCGCACCGCCGTCGAAGGCGCGCGTGAGGAAGTCGTGCCGGCCGACGGCGACCGGCACGTCGTCGCGGTCCGCGAGTGCGAGCAGTCCGAGCGTGTTCCGCGCGGCCTGCTCGGCGTCGGTGTTGCCGCACACGGTGCCGATGCCGGCCAGCTCCACCTCGGGTGACGCGAGCAGGTACGCCAGCGCGAGCGAGTCGTCGATCCCGGTGTCGCAGTCGAAGTACAGCGGGCGGTTCTGGGTGTCTGACATCGGGGTCTCCTCGTGGGGCATCAGGCGGTAGGGCGGCCGGCCGGCTTCGGCTGCAGGAACAGGCTCGCCACGAACGCCAGCACGCTGATCCCGACCGAGATCCACAGTGCCAGGGTGTAGCTGCCGGTCACGACGAACGGCGCGACGATCGCGATGCCGAGGCTCGCGCCGAAGCCGAACCCGGTGCTGTTCATGCTGGGCAGGATCGCGGGCGCCTCGCTGGGCGACTGAAGCACTCCCAGGCCGTTGGTGGTGGTGAGCACGACGCCGTTGTATGAGATGCCCAGCACGACGAACATGGCGAACACGGTCCACTGGCTGAACGGGAACACGGCCGTCACCACGAGTGCCGCGATCGAGAGCACCATGCCGACGCGCAGCATGGGGATCCAGCCGAAACGGCCGGCGAGCCAGCCCGACAGCGGTGCGGCGGCCAGCCCGATGAGGGCGGGCGGGGTCAGGTACATCAGTGCCGAGGTGGACGCGTTCATGCCGTAGCCGACGGCCTGGTCCTGACTGAGGATGACGATGGTGAAGTTGATCACGGTGAACACGCTCGACAGCGTCAGCACGGTGACGGCGAGCACCGGCCACACCTGACGCGAGCGCAGGTGCTGCACGGCGACCAGCGGCGTGGTGCGGCGTTTCTCGATCGCCGCGAAGGCGAGGAACGCGGCGATCGTGCCTGCCAGGAACACCAGTGTGAGCGGGGCGAACCAGCCCTGACCCGATCCGGTCGAGACGAAGTACGTGAGGCAGATCAGTCCGATCGACAGCGCTGCGGCCCCCCACCAGTCCATGCGTCCGGTAGAGGAGGGTGCACCGTCGCGAGGGACGGCCAGGGCGACGCAGACGATCGCCAGTACGGCGACCACGAGGATCACGACGAACAGCGCGCGGAAGCCGAACGCGTCGGCGAGGAGGCCGCCGATCCAGCCGTCGACGCCACCGACGCCGCCGTTGATCGCCGTGAGCACGCCGAGCACGGTCGGGAACACCGCCACGGGGAGTGTCTCGGCGAGGATCACGTACGAGATCTGGAATGCCGCGCTGGAGGCGCCCTGCAGCACGCGCCCGATCAGCAGCACGGTGAGGTTCGGCGAGATGATGCAGAGCACCGTGCCGAGCGCGATGAGCCCGAGCACGATCAGCAGAGCGCGCTTGCGCCCGATGAAGTCGCTCCAGCGAGCCAGGATGATGCCGCCGACCGCGCCCGCGAGGAAGAACAGCGACGACACCTGCGACACCGCATCCATCGGTGCGCCGAGCTGCTTCGAGATGTCGGGCAGCGCCGGGGTGATCATGCTCGAGTTCAGCTGGAAGGCGACGACCGTGAGGATCAGGGTCGCGACCATCGCGACCGAGCGGATGCCGCGGATCGGTTCGGGCCGATCGAGCACAGCGGGTGAGGGGGAGGACTGCATGGATGACTCCTTCGTCAGCGGAGGATGCAGGGTGCCGGCCTCCTAGGGTTATATGATGTTATACCTCTGAGGTAGAACATCCGCAACGTGCGTTCCGGCATGGTTGAATGGCGTTTGTCCTGGCGGCATCCGATCCGCGACATCCGCATCGGCACACCGCATCGGCGAAGGAGACGACATGACGGCGACAGAGCAGTTCCTCGGCAGGCCGCTGACAGCCACCGTCGGGCAGCCGCTGCGCGTGGCGGTGTACTCCCGGCTGGCCGAGGGCATCCGCTCCGGCGTCTTCGAACTGGGCGCCGCGCTGCCGCGCGAGACCGAACTGGGCACCGCGCTCGGCGTCTCGCGCACCGTGGTGCGCGAAGCACTGATGCTGCTCGAGGAGGACGGCCTGATCACCACGCGGCGCGGCATCGGCCGCTTCGTCGCCGACGCGCTGCCCGTCGTAGGGCTGGAGGAGCTGCGTCCACTCGAGGCCGCGCTCGCAGACGCGGCTGAAGACATCACGGTCCGCCAGCTCGAGTTCGTGCTGCAGCCGATGACCGATTTCGTGGGCGGGCGCCTGCATCTGGATGCCGAGGCGAACACCTGGTTCCGCGAGAGTGTGATCGAGCGCGCGGGGGAGCCGGTCGCCCTGCTTCAGGAGCACCTGCCCGCCGGGCGCTACCTCTCCGACCACAGCCCGCAGATCGCGGCGACCATCGACGAGGCCGCAGCCGAGGAGTCCAGCCTGATGGCGGCGCTCATCGCCCGCGGGGCAGCGGTCTTCACGTCGGCGGTGTGCGAGATCACCGTGAATGTCGTCGGCGAGTCACGTGGTGCGCTGCTCGGCCTCGATGCCGCGGATCCCGTGCTCATCCTCACCCAGACCGCCTCGACGTCGTCCGGACCCGTCTACCTGGCCAAGTGCATCGTGTCCGGCAAGGCCGGACTGCTCTCGGTCGTGCAGACCAGCCAGTGAGCAACCAAGGAGATCCGATGAACGCACCCGTCTCGCTCGCCGTCGTCGGCAGCATCAACGTCGACCTGACCGCACGCACCGAGCGGCTGCCCGAGGCCGGCGAGACGGTCGGCGGCGGCAGGCTGGTGCGCGAGCCGGGCGGGAAAGGCGCGAACCAGGCTGCGGCCGCCGCGCGGCTGGGCGCCCGCACCCGCATGATCGGCGCCGTCGGCTCCGACGCCGACGGCGAGGCCATGCGGCAGTCGTTGATCGAGGCGGGCGTGGATGTCGCGGACGTGCGCACCGCAGCGGAGCCCACCGGCGTCGCCCTGATCGTCGTCGATCGCGCAGGCGAGAACCAGATCGCGGTGTGCGAGGGGGCGAACGGCGCCGTGAGCCTGGACGGTGTCGGCCTCGGTGCTGACGAAGCGGTGCTCGCCCAGCTGGAGGTCTCGATGGACGTCATCCGCCGTCTCGCATCCGAGGCGAAGGGCTTCTTCGCGCTGAATGCGGCACCGGCCATGGACCTTCCCGACGACGTGCTCGAGCGAGCCGACCTGATCATCGTGAACGAGACGGAGTACGAGCTCATCCCCGCGCTGCGCACCGCGAAGCGCGTCGCGGTGACCTACGGCGGTGAGGGCGCCGAGCTGTTCGAGAGCGGACTGCGGATCGCCGCGGCGCCGGCCGTGAAGACCGAGGTGGTGAACACCGTCGGCGCGGGCGACGCGTTCTGCGCGGCGCTCACCATCGGGCTGGCCTCGGGCGTCGACGCCGCACGGGCGCTGGCCGGCGCGTGCGCCGTCGGCGCCGCCGCGGTCGCGGACGCGCGCTCGCAGCCGCTGCTCGAGCAACTCGATCGGTACCTGGCCGGCTGACCCGGCATCCGCGGCGTCGGCGGGTGCCGATAGCGTGGATCCATGACATCGCTCCTCACCGCCGCTGACGGGCGCGCACGCTGCGCCTGGGTCGGCGACGACGACGAGTACCGCCGCTACCACGACGAGGAGTGGGGCGTGCCGCTGCGCGGAGACCGCGCGCTGTTCGAGAAGATGTCGCTGGAGGGGTTCCAGGCGGGCCTCAGCTGGATCACGATCCTGCGCAAGCGCCCCCGCTTCCGCGAGGTGTTCTCCGGTTTCGACCCGGCCGTCGTCTCGCGATTCGACGGCGACGACGTCGAGCGCCTGATGTCGGATGCCGGGATCGTGCGCAACCGCGCCAAGATCGAGGCCGTGATCGGCAACGCCGCACTGGTCGATGCCATGGCCGACGGCGAGTTCGACGAACTGATGTGGTCCTTCGCCCCGGCAGATGCGGGTCCCCGCCCGCGCGAGTTCGCAGACGTTCCGGCCACGACGCCGGCATCCGCCGCATTGAGCAAGGAGCTGCGCCGGCGCGGGTTCCGGTTCGTCGGTCCGACGACCATGTATGCGCTGATGCAGTCCGCCGGCATGGTGGACGATCACGTGGAGGGGTGCTGGCGCGTCAGCTGAGCGATGGGCAGTTGTCCCCATCGCGATGCTCAGGACCGCTGGCCTAGGATAGGCGGGCGTGCCTGGGGGCCGGCGTGGCGGCATCGGGGCGCACAGACACTGACGAGCGCGCAGGAGTACCGGATATGAAGGCCTTGAGCTGGCTCAGGATGCGCCCCAGGACCCTGGCATCCGCCGCTGCGGTGACGGTCGGGGCGGTGACGATCACGACGCTCGCGCTGGCGTACGACGGCAACCCGACGACCGAGGTCGATCTGAACGACGGCGGCGTGTGGATCACGAAGTCGTCCGATCTGCTGGTGGGGCACTTCAACAACGAGTCGACGCTGCTCGACGGCGGTCTGCGCACGACCGGCCAGGAGTTCGACATCCTGCAGGACGAGTCGACCGTCGTGGTCGTGAACCGCGACGAGTCGACACTGACGCCGGTGAACCCGGCCACGGTCGCCCTCGGCGACGCGACGAGCATCCCCGGGTCGGCGAAGGTGGCACTCGGCGACAAGACCACGGCCATCCTCGATCCCGGTTCCGGCGACCTCTGGGTCGTCCCGCCGCAGAACCTCAACGGGTTCGAGTTCGCGGCCAGCGAGCCCGTGGCGGAGCTCGGCAAGGATGCCGATGTCACCGTCGGTGACGATGGCACCGTCTATGCCGTGTCGCCGGCGCAGTCCGCGGTGTACACGATCCCCGTCAGCCCGCAGGGCGACCCGGGGGAGCCGGAGTCGGCTGCCGTGGACGGGCTGGAGACGGGCAGTGAGGCGTCGATCACCGCGGTGGGGGCGACGCCGGTCGTGCTCGACCGCGGGCAGGGCGTCGTCATGACTCCCGGCGGCTTCCGCTCCGAGATCGACGACGCGGACTCCGCGGTGCTGCAGCAGGCATCCGGTGAGGCGGGTGACGTCGCAGTGGCGACCGGTTCCGCGCTGCTGCGCGTGCCGCTGGACGGCGGCGAACCAGCGGAGAAGAGCGTCAAGGGGAAGGGCGTCCCTGCCGCACCGGTCCACGTCGCCGGGTGCACGTACGGTGCATGGGCCGGCTCCGGCGCATTCGTGCGGGACTGCGGCGGCGACGCGAGTGATCTGTCGGAGCGGATCCCCGGTCTGAAGCCGTCGGCGAGTCTGACCTTCCGGGTGAACCGGGACGTCGTGGTGCTGAACGATGTCATCGGCGGCATGGCCTGGATCGCCACGGACAGCCTGCAGCAGGTGGACAACTGGAACGACATCACTCCTCCGGAGGGCGAGACCGAGGAGGAGGAGAACACCACCGAGGAGACGGTGGAGACCTCCC
>NZ_QUAB01000007.1 GCF_003387575.1 Microbacterium bovistercoris
GGGGACCGCCCGTACTTTGAGAACTACACAGTGGACGCGAGCATCTTAAAGAAAACTTCCGTCAGGCTTTTCCTGGTCTGACGGTTCTCATGTGATTTCAAGTCTTTAAGAGCAAACGGTGGATGCCTTGGCATCTGGAGCCGAAGAAGGACGTAGCAATCTGCGATAAGCCTCGGGGAACTGATAAGCGAGTTTTGATCCGAGGGTGTCCGAATGGGGAAACCCCGCCAGGCGTTTGTGCGACCTGGTGACTCCCGCCTGAATATATAGGGCGGGTAGAGGGAACGCGGGGAAGTGAAACATCTCAGTACCCGCAGGAAGAGAAAACAACATGTGATTCCGTGAGTAGTGGCGAGCGAAAGCGGATGAGGCTAAACCGGGTGTGTGTGATAGCCGGCAGGCGTTGCATGCCCGGGGTTGTGGGACCCTCCGTGCTGTTCTGCCGAACAGTGGACGTGATGCGCGAGTGTAGACGAACGGTCTTGAAAGGCCGGCCATAGTGGGTGCCAGCCCCGTAGTCGAAATGCTTGGTGCAGCGTGGAGGGGATCCCAAGTAGCACGGGGCCCGTGAAATCCCGTGTGAATCTGTCAGGACCACCTGATAAGCCTAAATACTCCCAGATGACCGATAGCGGACAAGTACCGTGAGGGAAAGGTGAAAAGTACCCCGGGAGGGGAGTGAAATAGTACCTGAAACCGTTTGCTTACAAACCGTTGGAGCCTCCTTAGTAGGGGTGACAGCGTGCCTTTTGAAGAATGAGCCTGCGAGTTAGTGATATGTGGCGAGGTTAACCCGTGTGGGGTAGCCGTAGCGAAAGCGAGTCTGAATAGGGCGATTCAGTCGCATGTCCTAGACCCGAAGCGAAGTGATCTATCCATGGCCAGGCTGAAGCGACGGTAAGACGTCGTGGAGGGCCGAACCCACTTAGGTTGAAAACTGAGGGGATGAGCTGTGGATAGGGGTGAAAGGCCAATCAAACTTCGTGATAGCTGGTTCTCTCCGAAATGCATTTAGGTGCAGCGTTGCGTGTTTCTTGCCGGAGGTAGAGCTACTGGATGGCCGATGGGCCCGACCAGGTTACTGACGTCAGCCAAACTCCGAATGCCGGTAAGTGAGAGCGCAGCAGTGAGACTGTGGGGGATAAGCTTCATAGTCGAGAGGGAAACAACCCAGACCACCATCTAAGGTCCCTAAGCGCGTGCTAAGTGGAAAAGGATGTGGAGTTGCTTAGACAACCAGGAGGTTGGCTTAGAAGCAGCCACCCTTGAAAGAGTGCGTAATAGCTCACTGGTCAAGTGATTCCGCGCCGACAATGTAACGGGGCTCAAGCACGCCACCGAAGTTGTGGCATTGACATTTTTGGTAGGCCTTCGTGGTCCAGCCGTGTTGATGGGTAGGAGAGCGTCGTGTGGCGGGTGAAGCGGCGGAGTGATCCAGCCGTGGATGCCACACGAGTGAGAATGCAGGCATGAGTAGCGAAAGACGTGTGAGAAACACGTCCTCCGGAAGACCAAGGGTTCCAGGGTCAAGCTAATCTTCCCTGGGTAAGTCGGGACCTAAGGCGAGGCCGACAGGCGTAGTCGATGGACAACGGGTTGATATTCCCGTACCGGCGAAGAACCGCCCACACGAAGTCAGGAGTGCTAACCGTCCGAAGTCACCCACCGGACCCTTCGGGGTTCATCGGGTGATGGAGCACGGGACCCCATCTGGTGGAGTGAGCGTATTAACAGGTGTGACGCAGGAAGGTAGCCCATGCCAGGCGATGGTTGTCCTGGTGCAAGTGCGTAGGCCGAGAGATAGGCAAATCCGTCTCTCATGCAGGCTGAGACACGATGCGGATGAAAAGTGGGTGATCCTATGCTGCCGAGAAAAGCATCGACGCGAGGTTCCAGCCGCCCGTACCCCAAACCGACTCAGGTGGTCAGGTAGAGAATACCAAGGAGATCGAGAGAATCGTGGTTAAGGAACTCGGCAAANCGACTCAGGTGGTCAGGTAGAGAATACCAAGGAGATCGAGAGAATCGTGGTTAAGGAACTCGGCAAAATGCCCCCGTAACTTCGGGAGAAGGGGGGCCATCCACTTATACGGACTTGCTCCGGAAAGGGTGTGGTGGCCGCAGAGACTAGTGGGTAGCGACTGTTTACTAAAAACACAGGTCCGTGCGAAGACGCAAGTCGATGTATACGGACTGACGCCTGCCCGGTGCTGGAAGGTTAAGAGGACCGGTTAGCCCTTTTGGGCGAAGCTGAGAATTTAAGCCCCAGTAAACGGCGGTGGTAACTATAACCATCCTAAGGTAGCGAAATTCCTTGTCGGGTAAGTTCCGACCTGCACGAATGGCGTAACGACTTCCCAACTGTCTCAACCGCGAACTCGGCGAAATTGCATTACGAGTAAAGATGCTCGTTACGCGCAGCAGGACGGAAAGACCCCGTGACCTTTACTACAGCTTGGTATTGGTGTTCGGTGTGGCTTGTGTAGGATAGGTGGGAGACTGTGAAACCATGACGCCAGTTATGGTGGAGTCATTGTTGAAATACCACTCTGGTCACTCTGGATATCTAACTTCGAACCGTGATCCGGTTCAGGGACAGTGCCTGGTGGGTAGTTTAACTGGGGCGGTTGCCTCCCAAAAAGTAACGGAGGCGCCCAAAGGTTCCCTCAACCTGGTTGGCAATCAGGTGGCGAGTGTAAGTGCACAAGGGAGCTTGACTGTGAGACTGACAGGTCGAGCAGGGACGAAAGTCGGGACTAGTGATCCGGCAGTGGCTTGTGGAAGCGCTGTCGCTCAACGGATAAAAGGTACCTCGGGGATAACAGGCTGATCTTGCCCAAGAGTCCATATCGACGGCATGGTTTGGCACCTCGATGTCGGCTCGTCGCATCCTGGGGCTGGAGTAGGTCCCAAGGGTTGGGCTGTTCGCCCATTAAAGCGGTACGCGAGCTGGGTTTAGAACGTCGTGAGACAGTTCGGTCCCTATCCGCTGCGCGCGTAGGAAGTTTGAGAGGATCTGACCCTAGTACGAGAGGACCGGGTTGGACGAACCTCTGGTGTGCCAGTTGTTCCGCCAGGAGCACCGCTGGTTAGCTACGTTCGGGATGGATAACCGCTGAAAGCATCTAAGCGGGAAGCCGGCCTCAAGATGAGACTTCCATACCTTCGGGTGAGAGGCTCCCAGCCAGACTACTGGGTTGATAGGCCAGATGTGGAAGCACGGCAACGTGTGCAGCTGACTGGTACTAATAAGCCGACGACTTGATAACA
>NZ_QUAB01000002.1 GCF_003387575.1 Microbacterium bovistercoris
CCCACCGGACCCTTCGGGGTTCATCGGGTGATGGAGCACGGGACCCCATCTGGTGGAGTGAGCGTATTAACAGGTGTGACGCAGGAAGGTAGCCCATACCAGGCGATGGTTGTCCTGGTGCAAGTGCGTAGGCCGAGTCATAGGCAAATCCGTGACTCATGCAGGCTGAGACACGATGCGGATGAAAAGTGGGTGATCCTATGCTGCCGAGAAAAGCATCGACGCGAGGTTCCAGCCGCCCGTACCCCAAACCGACTCAGGTGGTCAGGTAGAGAATACCAAGGAGATCGAGAGAATCGTGGTTNCGACTCAGGTGGTCAGGTAGAGAATACCAAGGAGATCGAGAGAATCGTGGTTAAGGAACTCGGCAAAATGCCCCCGTAACTTCGGGAGAAGGGGGGCCATCCACTTATACGGACTTGCTCCGGAAAGGGTGTGGTGGCCGCAGAGACTAGTGGGTAGCGACTGTTTACTAAAAACACAGGTCCGTGCGAAGACGCAAGTCGATGTATACGGACTGACGCCTGCCCGGTGCTGGAAGGTTAAGAGGACCGGTTAGCCCTTTTGGGCGAAGCTGAGAATTTAAGCCCCAGTAAACGGCGGTGGTAACTATAACCATCCTAAGGTAGCGAAATTCCTTGTCGGGTAAGTTCCGACCTGCACGAATGGCGTAACGACTTCCCAACTGTCTCAACCGCGAACTCGGCGAAATTGCATTACGAGTAAAGATGCTCGTTACGCGCAGCAGGACGGAAAGACCCCGTGACCTTTACTACAGCTTGGTATTGGTGTTCGGTGTGGCTTGTGTAGGATAGGTGGGAGACTGTGAAACCATGACGCCAGTTATGGTGGAGTCATTGTTGAAATACCACTCTGGTCACTCTGGATATCTAACTTCGAACCGTGATCCGGTTCAGGGACAGTGCCTGGTGGGTAGTTTAACTGGGGCGGTTGCCTCCCAAAAAGTAACGGAGGCGCCCAAAGGTTCCCTCAACCTGGTTGGCAATCAGGTGGCGAGTGTAAGTGCACAAGGGAGCTTGACTGTGAGACTGACAGGTCGAGCAGGGACGAAAGTCGGGACTAGTGATCCGGCAGTGGCTTGTGGAAGCGCTGTCGCTCAACGGATAAAAGGTACCTCGGGGATAACAGGCTGATCTTGCCCAAGAGTCCATATCGACGGCATGGTTTGGCACCTCGATGTCGGCTCGTCGCATCCTGGGGCTGGAGTAGGTCCCAAGGGTTGGGCTGTTCGCCCATTAAAGCGGTACGCGAGCTGGGTTTAGAACGTCGTGAGACAGTTCGGTCCCTATCCGCTGCGCGCGTAGGAAGTTTGAGAGGATCTGACCCTAGTACGAGAGGACCGGGTTGGACGAACCTCTGGTGTGCCAGTTGTTCCGCCAGGAGCACCGCTGGTTAGCTACGTTCGGGATGGATAACCGCTGAAAGCATCTAAGCGGGAAGCCGGCCTCAAGATGAGACTTCCATACCTTCGGGTGAGAGGCTCCCAGCCAGACTACTGGGTTGATAGGCCAGATGTGGAAGCACGGCAACGTGTGCAGCTGACTGGTACTAATAAGCCGACGACTTGATAACA
>NZ_QUAB01000001.1 GCF_003387575.1 Microbacterium bovistercoris
GGCCGGCGCGTCGCGCCGGCCCCTTCTGCGATCCCGAACGTCAGCCCGCGACGAGGCGGGGCGTGCCCGCCTCGTACTCGAGCAGGTCTCCGGTCTCCCCGCGGCGTGCGGCACGTCCGCCCACGACCAGCATGTAGATGAGGAAGACCGCGAGCGCGGCGGCGCCGATGCCGAGCTTGATCGGCCACGGCAGCCCCCAGCCGGTGACGAAGCCCTCGACGAGTCCGGAGAGGAACAGGGCGAAGATCAGCCCGATCGCCACGGTCGCGAGCGCTCTCCCCTCGGTCGCGAGCGCCTCGGATCGGGTGCGCCGCCCTGGCGCCACCCAGGCCCAGAAGATGTGCAGCCCGGCGGCTCCCGCGACGAAGATGCAGGTCAGCTCCAGCATCCCGTGCGGAAGGATGTACAGCACCATCACGTCGAGCCGGTCGTGCGCGGCCATGATGGCCGCGGCGACGCCGATCCCCATCGCGTTCTGCACCATCATGTAGAGGGGCCAGATGCCGGTGATGCCGAACAGCACGCACTGCAGGGCGATCCAGGCGTTGTTCGTCCACACCATGCCGGCGAACTCGGCGGCGGGATTCTCGGTGTAGTAGCCGGTGAAGTCCTCTTCCGCATACTGCTTCAGCAGATCCGGCGGTCCCAGCGTGGCCACGAGTGCCGGATCGGATGACACCCACGCCGCCACGCCGGCCGCCACGAGCACGAACCCCACCGCGATGACGAGGGTGGTCCACCGCACCCGGTAGAGCGCGGCGGGCAGCTGAGATCCGAAGAAGCGGGCGACCTGCGCGGTCACGCCGTCGGACGCGCCGGTGAGCCGGAGCCTGGCCGCGCCGAGGATCGTGGAGAGGTGGATGCTCTGCGGCGACTCCCCCACCGAGGTCTTCAGCTCGGCGAGATCGGCCGAGGCGGCGCGGTAGCGCACGATCAGCTCGTCGACGCCCGCACCGTCGAGATGACGGGTGCGGCTCAGTCTGTCGAGGGACTCCCACTCCTGGCGGCGCGCATCGGCGAGGGCATCGGCATCCACCTGATTTACTGTACTCATGTCCCTGCCGATCGATGCCTCCGAGGAGATCCTCTCGGGCGAGGCGGTCGCCATCGACGCGCAGCCGATCGGCTTCCTGCTGCGCGCCGCCGGAGCCATGATCGACATGGTGCTGGGTTTCGCGGTCTATCTCGCCTTCGTCTTCCTCAGCATCTGGCTGCTGGAGCTCGGCCTGCTCGACGACGCCACGATGCGCATCTACCAGGTGACCGCCATCGTCGTGAGCTTCCTGGAGCTGCCGGTGACCGTGGAGGTGGCGATGCGTGGGCGGAGCCTGGGCAAGCTCGCCGTCGGCGGACGCATCGTGCGGGTCGACGGCGGAGCGATCGGCTTCCGGCACTCCTTCATCCGGGGGCTGCTCGGCGTCCTCGAGGTGTACATGACTCTCGGCTCCATGGCGATCATCGCCGGTGCCCTCTCGCCCCGGTCGCAGCGACTCGGCGACCTGGTCGCCGGCACCTACAGCCAGCGCGTGCGCGTGCCTGCGCTGGTGTCCGCGCCGCCGTCGCTTCCGCCCGGCATGTCGGAGTGGGCGCGCATCGCGGATGTCGCGAAGCTTCCGGATCGACTGGCGAGGCGCATCTCCCAGTTCCTCGCCAGTGCGGCGATGCTGAGCCCCGCCGCACGCGCCCGCCTGGCCGATGAGCTGGTCGCGGAGGCGGCGCCGTTCGTGTCGCCGATACCGCCTGTCCCCGCGGAGACGCTGCTGATCGCGGTCACGGTGCTGCGCCGTGCGCGGGAGACGCGCGCCCTGGCTCTGGCCGATGATCGTGCCGAGCGGCTGACCGGCCGGCGCGTGGGCGTCTGACCGCACACGTGCCGACCGGCGCCGTCAGAATCGGATCGCATCGATCACCTTCACCCGCAGCGCGACCAGCGCCGGAATGAAGCCGGACAGCGCTCCCACCACCACTGCGGCGACGAGCCCGGTCAGCGCAGCGCGCATCGGGAACGGCGGCACGTCCTGGAGATTCATCTGCATGACATCCGCCGCCATGATCCAGCGCAGCACGGCCACGGTGAGTGCGATGCCGATGACCCCGGCGACGGTGGTCGCCACGAGGCTCTCCAGGAAGACGGTGCTGAACACCCGGCCCGCCGTCGCGCCGAAGGCGCGCCGCACACCGATCTCGCGCACCCGCTGACGCATGGCGACGAGCTGGATGTTGATCAGCCCGAGGGCGCCGAGGCCGAGGATGAGCCCCGCGATCCCGCCCATGATGAGCTCCTGCAGCCGCATGTTCTCGGCGTAGCCGTTCTGGGCGGCGTAGTCGGTGCGGTCGACCATCACGACCTGCCCGCTCGGCAATCCTGCACGCAGATCCATCGCGAGCACCGGCCCGATGGCCCCGGCCTGCTCGTCGCCGACCCAGATGTCCCAGCGGGGCTGCGCACCCTCCGGCAGACGATCGACCCGCGACGTGTAGGCCTCGTAGAGCAGATCCATCCGCACCTCGGTGTCGTTCGGATACTGTCCTGGACGGACGCCGACCACCTGGTACGTGCCGGCGGCATCTCCCACCAGCGAGATCGTCGGATGCTGGTCCAGCGGGACTCTGCCCAGCCTGTCCCACATCGGCTCGCTGATGATCACCGGCGGTGACAGCGCCTCCGCATCGTCGGTGCGGAACTCCCGCCCCTCCATCAGCTTCTCGCGGTGGATGACCGTGAAGGCGGGATCGATGAGCCGCACCGGCGTCGCGCGGACGCCGTCCGGAGACTGCACCTGCACCTGGACCCCTTCGACGGCGCGCGCCACGTGCGAGAAGTCGTAACGTTCGGCCACGCGGTCGAATCGGGCCTGGAACGCCGCCGCATCGATCGGAGCGCCGCTCTCATCCATCGGCGTGACCGCGATGGTCGCTGCCCGGCCGCCATAGCGATCGGACTGCTCGATCTGGCTCTGCATCGAGTACTCCGAGAAGGCGATCACGGCGGTCAGCGCTGCCACCGAGACGGCGATGCCGATCAGGCTCAGCAGCACGCGCATCTTGTGCACGCGGATCTCGGCCCAGGCATCGGCCAGCGCGCCCAGCAGGCCCGTCATCGGGCGACCTCCGCCGCCTGCAGCGTCGACGCCTCGAACGCGCGCTGCAGGTCGGCCTCGGCCAGCACGCCGGCATCCAGCCGGTAGTGCCGCCGCGCCCGCGCGGCGACGTGCAGGTCGTGGGTGATCGTCACCAGCGCGGCATCCGTCTCGGTGGCGACCTCGTCGAGCAGCGCCATCACCGTCGCGCCGGTGTCGATGTCGAGCGCGCCGGTGGGCTCGTCGGCCAGGATCAGCAGGGGGCGGCGGACCAGTGCCCTGGCGATAGCGACACGCTGCTGCTCGCCGCCGGAGAGCCGGTCGGCCACCTGGTCGACCCGATGCCCGAGACCGACGCGCTCCAGCATGTCCGCGGCGATGCGGCGCCGGTTCCAGAACATCCGTCCGCGGGCGTGCCCGAGCGGCATCATGACGTTGTCGAGCGCGGTGCGCGCCGGCAGCAGATTGAACTGCTGGAACACGAAGCCCACATTCGCGCCGCGCAGCCGGTCGAGCCTTCCGGCCCGCATCCTGCGCACCTCGCGCCCCTCGAAGGACACCGAGCCCGAGGTGGGCATGTCCAGCATCCCGAGGATGTTCAGCAGTGTGGACTTGCCCGAGCCGGAGCGCCCCACGATCGAGACGTGATCGCCCGCGCCGACCTCGAGACTCACGCTGCGCAGGATCTGCAGCAGGGAGTCGTCGGGAAGCCGCACGCTCTTGGCGACATCGTGCAGTGCGACCAGGCTCACCAGCTCGTCCCCGACTCGCAGTACTGCACGCCGGTGCCGTCGTCCCAGCAGTTCTCCTCGACCGGTGCGGCGAAGCCGGGCACGTACTGCCTGATCTGGTCGCCCTCCGCGAGACCTTCGAGGACTTCGACCTGTTCGCCGTCGTTCACGCCGAGCTTCACCGTGCGCTTCTCGGGCTCGGTGCCCTCACCGGCGTCGACCCACACCACGCCGTCGCCCGCTCCGCCCTTGACGGCCGTCACGGGGATCACCAGAGCATCGTCGACCTTGCCGAGCGCGAGATCGAGCTTCGCGGGGAGCCCGGCGAACACGGTCTGCCCGGCCGGCACCGCGCAGCGCACACTCGCGGTGCCGTCCTCTGCGACCTGCACGCCGACCCCCGTGCACACGAACGGCGCAGGTCCGTCGGTGATCGTCACCTGCCCCTCTGCGGGGGCGTTCACCAGCCGGTACAGCTGCGCGGGCTGGACGGTGGCGAGCACGTGGTACCGGCTGGGCGTGAGGGTGAGGATCTCGCCGCCGACGCTCGTCGCCTGCCCCTTCACGACAGCGATCTCGGAGACCTCACCGGCTTCGGGCGCGACGATGTCGAACTTCTTCGCCGGCTCGGTCTGTTTGACGGTGAACAGCACCTGCCCCTTCTTCACCGTGGCACCGTCGGCGACGCGCACATCGACGACGACCCCGTCGACCTCGCTGCGCACGGGATAGGCGTCGTCCCTCGCGATGTTCCCGTCCAGGGAGAGCGCATTGGTCAGTGACCCGCGCTCGACCGGCACGACCGGATCCGCGATACTCGCCTGGGGCTCGGCCGCAGCGACCGGCTGATCGTCGGGGAAGAACGCCAGCTTCACCAGGGCTGCTGCGGCTGCGCCGAGCACGATGACCAGGATGACGGGGAGAACCACACGACGCCAGACGAGCACGGCTGCCCTTTCCGGAGGCGCCGCCCTGGCGCATCCGGCATCAGCCTAGCCAGTAATGCTTTCCGGGTATGTAAGGGTTTCCCCTGGCTTTCCCCTGGCTTCAGGCGCGCAGCGCTTCGTGCCGAACGACCAGCCATCCGGAAGGAACCGAGAGCCGATCCGCGTGCTGTGCGCACAGGTCGTGCGCGTGCGGATGCCCCGCCGGCCCCAGCGGCCCGAGCGCGGCCATCTGGTCGCCGTAGTCGTACGTCAGGGTCGCGACCGCTTCACGCGCGCAGCCCACCTTCGAGCACAGTCGTCCGTCCATCCCCCTCAGGCTACGCGCGCTCCGCGGGCGGGCGCGGACGCCGCGCGGAGGGCATCGGATGCTGCGCGGCTAGACTCTCCCCATGCCCCGTCGCCGTTCCTCGCACGCCCCCGCCGCTCGCGGCGCCAGGCACGGCAGGCACGGACGCCTCGGACGCAGCGAGGTCGTGCGCCCGCCGCTGCCCCCTCTCGACGGACGCATCGACCGATTCGATCTCACCGTCGGCACCGCCGTGGAGTTCCTCCGTGGCACCTGGCCGGAACTGCGCGATGTCCGGTTCGAGATCGCCGCGATGCCGGCGCACGACCGCCCCGATCGCGTACCGCGCTGGCGGATCGATCACCAGCAGCAGCGGATCTCGCTCTATCGCGTCCCCATCGAGCGCCTGCTCCCGAAGGGTCACGACGACGCCCACCACCGGCGCTATGCGATCGAGAGCGCGGTGTTCCATGCCGCAGCCGAGTACATCGGGCGTGAGCCGTGGGAGCTCGGTCCCGAGGGTTGAGCCCGCCTCCGATCAGGGGTAGACGGTGATCGCCGGCTGTCGCTGGGCGTCCGGCCACAGCGGCCACCCTGCGATGCCCACCGACTCCTGAGCGCTCGGCGGCGCCGTCGGCGGTGCGGACGGAGAGTCTCCCGCATCGGGCGCGGCATCCGATTCGGCTTCCTGGAGCATCGTGATGGAGGCGTGCACTGGTCCGTCCGGCGACAGGACCGGCGTGGATCCGCCTCGCAGCCGCACGGCGACGGACTCCCCTGCCGGCACCTCGACAGTGCGCGTGTCGTCGCCGTCACGGAGTCCGACCGAGACCTGGGCGTCGCCGGGGTTGACGAGGTGCAGCAGCGGCGACGGTCCGCGAGGAACCGCGAACATCAGGTCCGAGGTGATCTCCGGCGCCGGAGTCATCCAGGCGAAGTCCGCGCTGCGGCCCGCGGCGATCGACTGCCGCACTGCGGCGACCAACGGCTCATCCGCCGTGATCTCCACGTCGTAGGTGCCGACCGGCATCTCGCCGAGCGAGAGCTCACTCGGCACCCCCTCGAGCAGATTCATGCGGTACTCGACGGACTCGTCGGTCTGCTCACGGCGGACCGTGATCACGGCCTCGCCGTCGGCGCCCGGCGACAGCATCCGCAGCACGGTGCCCGCGTCGCCGTCGCCCGCGAGAGAGGTCACCTGAACCCCCGTGAGGACGAGAGAGCGCTGCGCGTCGGCCATGCCGTCCTGCACGTCGCTGCCGATCGGTTGCAGGACCTGCGTGAACGACGACTGCAGGCTGGCTCGCACCGGAGCGCCCTCGGCAGCGACCAGCACCACCGGCGTCGTCTCATCCGGCGCGATGGACGAGAGCGGCACGGCGATCTGCGTCATCGGCGGCACCACCTGGCTGCTCGTCGCGGTCTGCACGCCGTACACCGTGAGCGTCACGGTGGAGGGGACCTCGGAGGCGTTCGACAGCACGATGACGTCGGCGGCACCGGTGGATGCATCGCCGCCGACCAGCCACGTCTGCATCTGCGGGGCCCTGCAGGCCGAGGCCGACAGCCCGACGAGGTCGTCGGTCCTCAGCGAGAGCGACTCCGCGCCCGCGATGAGCGGCGCCTCGCGGTCCTGCACCGCGCCGGTGAGGCTGCGAGCGCCGGAGCCTCCGGCGAGACCGGGCATCGCCAGCGCAGCGGATGCCGGATCGCCGTCGGAGCCGCCGATCACCGTGCGCGGCTCACCCGCGGAGATCATCAGGTCGGCCTGCGTCGTGTCGCGCCCGAGGGCACGGAACGAACCGTTGCACACCAGCACGCTGTCACCGGGTACGGGAGTGACGCTGACCTTCGCAGGCTGATGCTCGACGCCGGGCCAGGGGGCCGCGATACCGGCGATCACACCGAGGACGCACCCCGCCGCCACGATCGCCCCGGTGAGGACGCGGGCACTCGTCGCTGCCACGCGCAGCGCGCGGTTCGCGGTCATGTTCGGTCCTCCTGGTCATCGGATGCCGACGGCGCGGGCTCTCCACGCTCCCCGGCGGATGCGGCCTCGCGCTCCTCGGACGAGGCGGCTTCCTCGATCTGCGTGTCTTCCTCGATCTGCGTGTCTTCCTCGATCTGCGTGTCGGATCCCGCCACAGCGGGCACCACGACACCGGTGCCCTCACCCGCGATGCTCGCCAGCTCCCGCGCCTCGGCGTCCGCCTGGGCGAGGGCGTCGCGCCGGCGGGAGATCACCACCGGCTCCTCGGGCGCCCGCCCGACGATCCGGGACTGCGCGCGAGCCGCGCGACGCGAGGCCCGGGTCGGGATGGACAACAGCAGCGCGACGATCACCGCGATCAGCTGCAGCAGCACGACGAGGCGCGCCGCAGCCTGCTGCGCGTCGTCGAGCCCTGGCCGGGCGGCGACGGACCCCTCGATGCGCCAGAGCACCCCCCGGTCCGTGCTGCCGGCCTTGACGAACCCGGTGCGCTGTTCGATCGAGGTCTGCGCGGCGCTGTGCAGGGCCTCTCCCTTGTCCGAGCCGCCGGGCGCGAGGAGTACGAAGGAGATGCCCCGGTCGGCGAGCGACTTCGCCGCGTCGTAGTCACGAGCCGAGAGCAGGTCAACCGCGAGCAGGGCGAGTCCGTCGTCACGCGGTTCGGTCGCCGTCGAGAGCAGCGTGGTCTGGGCGCCGAGGGTGCGCCCTGGTCCCCAGACGACGTCGGTCGCCAGTGCGCCGTCATCGCGGGGGGTGAGCACCAGCGTCCCGGCTTCGATGTCGGCTTCGGCCGCCACCAGCGCCGGCAGCGTCTGCGCCGCCGCGGCGCTCATCACCGCACGCTCCTGGTGCTCCGCGGTCAGCGCGGGGAGCGCGCACACCGCGAGTGCGAGACCCGCCAGGGTCGCGGCCGCCGAGCGCAGCCAGTGCAGCGTCAGCGCGGTGTCGAGGGCGACCAGAGCCGCACCGACGAGACCGATCCAGGCGAGGCTCAGGCCGGACCCGGGCCAGATCGCGGCGCTGTCACCGTGGAAGAAGCTCACCACGACGCCCGCGACGAGGAACGATGTGCCGATCCCGGTCACCGCGACGGCGAGGAGGACGATCCCTGCGCGCCACCGAGGGGCCACAGCGGCGATGAGCGCCAGGACCGCGAGCGGCGCGAGCAGCAGCGGCACCAGCGCCAGAGGAGCGCCGCCGACCGACGCCCAGCCGGCGAGGTCCATCGTCGGGAATCCTGTCGCGAGGGCGCCACGTCCCGCGGCATCCGCCGTCGCCTGGGGTCCCTGCGGCCAGATCGAGCCGGGGTCCGCGAGCAGCGCGACTGCGGAGCCGTGCCTCAGCTGGGCCCAGACCAGTGGCGCGAACATCGCGACCGCGGGGATCATGGTCCAGATCAGGCGCGCGGAGCCGTGGATGCGGCCGCGGAGGATGAAGAGGATCAGGGCGACAGCCCACAGTGCGATGACGGCGGGGGCGATCGACGGCGCACAGGCCAGCGAAGCGGCGATCAGCAGCGATGCCGCGCCCGCGGCACCCCAGGAGCGATGCGCGACGACGGCGGCGTGCACGGCCCAGGGCAGCAGCAGATGCAGGATGACGGCTGCCGGACGACCCTGCACCAGAGCGGTCAGGAACGTGGGAGCGAGCGCCCAGGCGACGCCGCCCAGGATCCGCAGGCCGGAGCGATCCGTCACCCGCGTCGCCGCGAACCAGCCGCCCAGCACCGCCAGCGGCAGCGCGAGAAGCCAGAGCAGCACCATCGCGCGTGACGGCCACCCGGGCCAGAGCGACCCGAGCACGGCGATCACCGCCGCGAACGGGTCGGCGGGACCGACCGTGTGCGGGCCGAGGCCGCGAAGCCCCCACGCAGCATCCGCCCAGAGTGCCGACACGGTCTCGTGCAGCGGCAGCAGCGCGCCGCCGCCCATGCCCGGCCAGGCCAGGAGCGTCGTGAAGCTCGCGACGCTCACGACCAGCGCGGCCAGCACCGCCCAGGCGCCGCCGCCCGAGAAGAAACGCAGTTCGCTGACCGCGCCGCCCTCGCTGCCGTAGCCGTCGTCGAGATTGCGATGAAGCTCGCCCCTCGTGATGCGCAGCGGCGCGATGGCCGCCCAGCCCGCACTGCGCGTCGCGGCGATCGCCGCGCGCGACCGGGCGACGGCGCCGAAGCGGAGCATCTCGGTGAAGGCGGCGCCCCATTCGGCCGGTACGGATGCCGGCCGCTTGCCGATCAGATGTCCGGCTGAACGCCACAGTGCGAGCGGGAGGAGCGTGAGCCAGTGCAGCGGGACGGCCACGACCGGCGCATAGCTGAGACGGCGATGCAGCTGCGCGAGGCGAGTGGCCCACGCCCGCTGCGACTCGCGCTGCGGGAGCGCGGCGGGCCCATCCGGACGGACGGCCACCTGCGCCGGCGGCACGAGTACGACCCTTCTGCCGGCGAGGCGGGCGCGGACGCCGAGGTCGAGTCCTTCGTCGGCACCCGCGAGCGCGGGATCCGGACGCAACTCCTGCACGACATCCGCACGGACGAGCATTCCTCGGATGTCGGCGCTGAGGGCGTCCTCGGCACCGTCATGCTGCCCCTGATCCAGCTCCCCTGCGGCGAGTTCCACCGACCTGCCGAGCGAGGTCATGGTCACGCCGAGCGAGACGATCTCGTGGTGCTTCTCGTCGGTGAGCTTGGGAGCGGCGATGGCCGCGGACGGGGAGCGCTCCAGCGCTCCCGCAAGGAGTTCGAGGGCATCGGGCTCGGGGACGGTGTCCTGCGCGAGCAGCCAGACAGCGCGCCCTTCGGAGACGCGCGGGTACGCGGCTTGCAGGGCGTCCGCGTAGGAGAGCCCGGGGCGGGTCTCGACGACGCCTTCGACGATCGCGGGGAAGCCGTCGCCGCGGATGGCGGAGATGCTGCCCGTCACGACGATCGTGACCGCGTCGGGGACGAGGGTCTGGGCGCGCACCGCGTCGAGGGTGCGGGTCAGCTGGGTGCGCGCGGACTCACCGGAGCGCGTGACGACAAGGGCGTGAACTCGGGCTGGCATGACGTGGCCAGCCTAGGCAGACCGCAGTCGGTGCGCGGTGAGCGCACCCGGCGCGCCCCGAGAAGCGGGGTCCGCCGGGAGCGGACTCAGCCGGCGCGACGCTTGAGCTTGCGCCGCTCGCGCTCGGACAGACCGCCCCAGATGCCGAAGCGCTCGTCGTTGTTCAGTGCGTACTCCAGGCACTCGTCGCGGACATCGCAGGAGCTGCAGATGCGCTTGGCGTCGCGAGTGGAGCCGCCCTTCTCGGGGAAGAACGCCTCCGGGTCGACCTGCGCGCAGAGTGCGTCGGCCTGCCATGCGAGTGCGTTGTCATCCTCTTCCGGTTGCCTGACCCCCGGAACGCCGAGATCGACCGGATCGACGTACCAGTTGTCGGGAACGTCCGAACGGTAACCCGTCATCTCGATCTCCCAACCCTTTGCTTTGCCCCCCTCGGGCCGTGCACTAGTAATTACACCCGTGTCATTCGGTCGGGTCAAGTCGCGGATCGTAAACCCTCAACTCGCTCTTGAAGGTTCATTGACATCCGATCGGCGTGTCGCGCCGGCGTGTCGCGGCCGCGTCCGCCGGCTCAGCCGATCGCGCCGGGCTCCGCCACGAACACCTCGCCGGTACCGCCGAGCACCAGGCGGCGCTCCTCAGCCGAGGCGAAGACCGCAGTGCCCACGGGGATGTCGACGGCGTCGCCGTCCGCCCCGCGTACGGTGACTTCACCCGCGGTCGCGAGCACCATCGTGGACCCGCGCACCTCGACAGGGACGTCGATGCCGCCGAGCTCGACGCGGCGCAGCGAGAAGTCCGCGACGGGAACCTCGTAGGCCGCGACCGCCCCCTCGTCGGGGCGGAGCACGGGCACGTCCCCCGGAGTGGTGTCCAGGATCGCCAGCAGTTCGGCCACGTCGATGTGCTTGGGTGTGAGTCCTCCGCGCAGCACGTTGTCGCTCGCAGCCATGATCTCGACGCCCAGGCCCGCGACGTACGCGTGCAGCAGGCCCGCACGAAGGAACACCCCCTCGCCGCGCGAGAGCACC
Source organism: Microbacterium bovistercoris (assembly GCF_003387575.1). Lineage (GTDB taxonomy): Bacteria > Actinomycetota > Actinomycetes > Actinomycetales > Microbacteriaceae > Microbacterium > Microbacterium bovistercoris. The sequence continues at coordinate 11,110 of NZ_QUAB01000001.1, forward strand.
ACGACGTTCATGAGCAGGGCGACGACGACGCCGGGGTCTCCCGGATAGCGATCTGCGACGGATCGGACGACCCGCAACTCGGTGGCGAACTCCTCGGACTCTGCCGCGCCGAGCGCGGCGATCACGTCATCGACCTCGGCCTGCGCGTCACCGGACAGCAGCCATCCGATGGCGTCGCGAAGCACGTCGCCGTCGCCGTCCAGCCTCGCGCGCAGCGCCTGCACACCGGCGCTGTCGCCGAAAGCCTCGAGCAGGCGCAGCGTGGCATCCGCCGGGCGCAGGCCGGCGAGCGCCTCGAACCGATCGCTCAGCACGACGATCAGCTCCGGCTTGTGGTTGTCGTCGCGGTAGTTCCGCCGCGGATCGTCGGCAGGCAGCCCCGCCTCGAGGGCGAAGCCCGCTCGTGCCTGCTCCTTGGTGGGGTGCACCTGGATCGACAGCGGGTCGGCGGCAGCGAGCAGCTTGAGGAGGTACGGCAGCGATCCGCCGGTCACGGCGTCCAGCGTGCGCCCGTCGGCGAGATCCGCCGGGTCGCCGGGGTGGTCTCCGAACCACACCTCCGCCTCGGGCCCGGCAGAGGGAGCGCGCCCCTCGAGCTCGGCCAGCAGCGAGGTGGATCCCCAGGCGTAGTCACGCGGCACGTTCGTCAGTCGCATCAGCATGATCACCAGGGTAGGGCGACACGGGCGGATGCCGCGCCGCACCGCCTCCACAGGGCTTCATGGGGCTCTCCGCGGTAGCCTGAAACGCGATGGCCCAGTTGAGCAAGCACCCCGCGTCACCGGCACCGACGGCTCCCGAGCGGGAGTCCACCGGGCACCTCATGTTGCGCGGGTACATCGTGCTCACGCTCTTCGCGACCCTCGCGCACACCGCGGTGTTCAACCTGCTCGGCTCGACCGGCGCCGTCATCGCGATGACGCTGCTCACCGCGGGCATCCTGGCCATCTGGATCCCGGCGATCGCGCACCAGCGTCCCGCGCGCTTCCCCTGGCGCAGACTCCCGTGGGTGGCGCTGGCGTACGGGGCCTTCGCCCTGCTGTCCGTCTTCTGGTCACAATGGCCCAGCGCCACGCTGATCACCTGGGCGCTGTGGGTCGCGGTCACCGTGAACGCGCTGTTTGCCGCGACGATGCTCACCTGGCAGGAGCTCGTGCGCGCGCTCTCCAGTGCGTTGAAATGGATCCTCGGGCTCTCGCTCGCGATCGAGCTGTGGGTGGCCCTCGTGCTGCAGCATCCGATCCTGCCGAACTTCGCGGACGTCCCCGAAGGGAAGATCGACCCGCACATCTACTGGGTGCGCGGCAACTTCTTCAACGACGGACGCATCCAGGGCATCGTCGGCAACGCGCACACGCTCTCGATGATGTGCCTGCTCGCGCTGATGGTCTTCGGCGTGCTGTTCGCGGCCCGAGTGCGCCGGCGCGGCGCGCTCATCGGCTGGTCCGTCGTCGCGCTGATCCTGCTGTACAAGGCGGCCTCGGCCACGAGCGTGCTCTGCGGCGTCGCGGCGGGAGTGGTGCTGGTGATCGCCCTGCTGATGCGCAGCGCGAACCGCCCGGCGCAGCGCACGGCCGTCTACTCCGGATCGGCGCTCGTCGTCGTCGCCGGCGTCGCCGGCGGATTCATCCTGCGCGACCAGGTGCTGGCCGCGTTCGGCAAGGATTCCGACATGACCGGACGATTCGAGATCTGGGCGAAGGTCTGGGAGCGCGCCGTCGCGCACCCGATCATCGGAAACGGCTACTCCTCCCCGTGGGTGCCCTGGGATCCCGGTTTCGCCGGATGGATCGTCGACCACAAGCTCACGGTCTTCCACGCCCACAACATGTGGCTGGACGTGTTCTTCCAACTCGGCATCGTGGGAGTGCTGCTGATGGCGACCGCCTGGGCCGCGCTCGCCTGGCGGGCCTGGTTCTTCGCCGTGGATCGCCCGCGCTGGGACCTCGACGCGAAGCGTCCCTACTCGCCGCTGTCGCTGCTGCCCACGATGGTCGTCGCCGCGCTGCTGGTGGAGGGGCTCGCGGAGTCCGCCCCGATCCTGCTGTGGGGCTGGATGCTGCTGGTGATGTTCTCGTTCAAGATCAAGTCCGTGCCGCTCGTCGGCGTCGGGCTGGACGAGCGATCCTCCGTGCTCGCGCACGGTGAGCAGGCACGACAGGTGCCATGACAGATCTCCGGCATCCGCTGCATCTGCTCGCGTCGGCCGAGTTCGCGAGGGCGTACACGATCGCGGTGCTCATCGCCGTGTTCGGCTCGTTCGCGATCGAACGGCTCTCGTCGCCGCTGACCCTCGCCACCGTCATCGTCGTCCTGGCCCTGATCGGCGTGGCCGTGCTGTTCGCCCGCAGAGACGAGCTGAGCCTGCTGCGCCTGGCGCCGACGTCGCTTCTGGGCTTCCTGGCGCTTGCGCTGCTCAGCGTGGTCTGGAGTACCGACCGATCCGACACCCTGGCCGGCTGGGCGTCTCTGCTGGGCTACGCGGTCCTCGCGATCACCGTGGGCCATGTACGCGACACGCTGCAGACCGTTCGTGCCATCGGCGACACACTGCGCTGGCTGCTCATCGTCTCGCTGTCGCTCGAGGTGCTCTCCGGGATCCTGCTCGACGTGCCGTTCAAGCGCCTCGGGATCGAGGGCGCCCTCGCTGCGGGCGGACCCATCCAGGGCATCTTCGGCACGCGCAACATGCTCGGCTTCGTCGCGGTGATCGCACTCATCACGTTCGTGATCGAGTGGCGCACGAGGTCGGTCTCCACCCCTGTCGCCGTGGGCTCTGTGGCGCTGGGCGCGTTCCTCGCGCTGCTCTCGGCCTCGCCGACCGTCGTCGTCCTCGCCGCCGGCGTCGGTGTCGCGAGCCTCGCCCTCATGATCGTTCGGCATGCCCCCGCTGAACGCCGCAACATGGTGCAGTGGGCGCTCGGCGCGGTCGTCGTGATCGGATTGACTGCGGCATTCGCGCTGCGTCACCAGATCATCCGCGTGCTCGACGCCGGATCGGATTTCTCGATGCGCGCAGACCTGTGGAACACGATCCTCGACTTCGTGCCGGACAACGCGATCCTCGGCCACGGCTGGGTCGGTGCCTGGCACGAGTCGGAATTCCCGTACATCTACATCAACATCCTGCTCGACCAGCACCACCAGAGCGCGCTGAACGCGTACTTCGATGTGCTGCTGCAGCTCGGGTGGGCGGGGCTGCTGCTGTTCCTGGTGCTCGGCGGCGTGGCGATCGTGCGGTCCTGGCTGGTGGCAAGCGTACGACGGTCCGTCGTCTACGCCTGGACGCCGCTGGTGCTGGTGACCCTCGCGATCGACTCGATGTTCGAGAGCTTCACGCTGGTCGGCGCCGGGTGGTTCATGCTCGTGCTGTGCGCGCTGCGCGCCGGGCAGTCCCGATCGTGGCGCGAGAGCATCGACGCCGCGCACACGGGGACGATGCCGACACTGCCTGTGAAGTGAGTGCTGCAGCGGATGTCCGCGCGGTCGCCCGGCCTTCACAGGGCGTGCCCGGTAGGCTTGTCCCCCGTGACCCATGTGCTGCAGAACGTCGTGTTCCCTCTTGACAGAGACCCGGACCTGCTGCCGCTGTACGCCGACCCCGAGACCTGGTCAGTCATCGACGAGGAGCCGGTGCGGGTCTCCAACCGCGCGCATCTCGGCAACATCCTCGGGCGGCACAGGGCGCGCATCGTCGCCGGGAGACGAGTGTCGCTCGGCACCTACTTCAATGCCTTCCCTGCGTCGTATTGGCAGCACTGGACCAGCGTCCGCGAAGTGCGTCTCACGGTGCGGACGAGCGGCCCCGCGACCATTCTCGTGTACCGGTCCAATGGATCAGGCGTCCGCCAGCGCGTCGATGACCGTGAAGTCACCGGCTCCGCCGTCACCTCGTTCGACCTGCCGCTGACCGAGTATTCGGATGGCGGATGGCTGTGGTTCGACGTGGTCGCCGATGAGAAGCACGCCGTGCTGGAAGGTGCGGAATGGACGACCGAGCAGGAGCCCGCACGCGCCGGCAAGGCCTCGCTCGGCATCACGACCTACAACAAGCCCGACTACTGCGTGGAGACGCTGCGCGCCTTGGCGGATGCTCCCGACGCGCTCGAGGTCGTCGATCGCATCTTCCTCGTCGATCAGGGCACCCAGCTGGTGGCCGAGCAGGAGGGCTTCGACGAGGTCGCCGACCGACTCGGGGAGACGCTGTCGGTGATCCGACAGCCGAACCTCGGCGGGTCAGGCGGCTTCGCACGGTCGATGCACGAGGCGCTGCAACGTCCCGAGAGCGACTTCGTCCAGCTGCTCGACGACGACGTCCGTCTCGAGCCCGAGTCGTTGCGCCGCTCGATCGTGTTCGGCCGGTACGCGACCACACCGGTGCTCGTCGGCGGGCACATGTTCGATCTACTGGACCGCCCGAAGCTGCATGGGTGGGCCGAGGTCGTCGATGAATCGCCCTTCATGTGGCGCAACCTCTACCAGGAGCGCATGCCGCATGACTTCGGCGTCGCGAATCTGCGTCAGTCTCCCCTGCTGCACATGCGCATGGATGCCGATTACAACGGGTGGTGGATGTGCCTGATCCCCCTCGCCGCGATCCGCGAGGTGGGTCTGTCTCTCCCGGCGTTCATCAAGTGGGATGATGCCGAGTTCTGCCTGCGGGCGGGCAAGGCCGGGTTCCCGACGGTGTCGCTTCCGGGTGTCGCCCTCTGGCACGTGTCCTGGGTGAACAAGGACGACACGATCGACTGGCAGGCGTACTTCCACGCGCGCAACCGCATCGTCGCCGGCCTGCTGCATTCGAACGCGCCGCGAGGCGGGCGCCTGCTGGTGCACAGCCGCCGGGTCGACCTGAAGCACCTGATGATGATGCAGTACTACCCCGCAGCGCTGCGCGCCAGGGCGCTTCGCGACGTGCTGTCCGGCCCGGCGCACCTGCGCAAGAACCTGGCGACGGCGATGCCGGCGGCGCGAGCCCTCGCGGCGGACTTCCCCGAGACCGTGGTGCATCGCGACCCCTCGGTCGTGCTGCACTCCCGGCGCGGCCGCCAGGTCTACACGCCGCGGAAGCAGAACAATCTCGACAATCCCACCGGACTCCGTCTGCGCTGGTTCACTCTGAGCACGCTGGTCTCGCACTGGATGCGTCGGCCCGCCCCCGAGAACGTCGCTCAGCCCGAGGCGGAGTTCGGCAAGGATGACGCGCACTGGTGGCGCCTGCCGGCGTTCGACAGCGCACTGGTCAGTTCGGCCGACGGCTCGGGGAAGAACATCTACACGCGCGATCGTGCCAAGTACCGACGGATGCTGATCGAGACCGTCCGGCTGCATTGGCAGTTGAAGCGCCGCTGGCCCCAGTTGCAGAAGGAGTACCGCGAGGCGCTCCCCGATCTCGTCTCCGACGCCGCCTGGCAGCACACCTTCGAGGAGCAGTCTTGACCCCCACCTCGTTCGATCCCGCCTCCGCGGCGATCGTCATCGTCACCTACAACCGCTCGCACCTGCTGCAGGGGCTGCTCACCAGCATCCGATCGATGGACCCGAAGCCGGGGCGCGTGGTGATCGTCGACAACGCCTCGTCGGATGACACCACCGAGGTCGTCGATTCGTTCCGTGCCGACATCGGCACCGAGATCGTGTACCGCCGGCTGGAGACCAACACCGGCGGCTCCGGCGGCTTCAGCGAGGGCATGCGCACCGCCTACGAGCTCGGGTCCGAGTGGATCTGGATGATGGACGACGACGTCGAGGTGCTCCCCGACGGTCTGGCCCGAATGGGCAAGTGGTCGACCCGTTTCAAGAGCATCCAGGGCCGCCGCTACGACTACGACGGCAGCGAGTTCTATTGGCAGTACCGCATCGCGGAACGCATGGGCATCCCCATTCCGTTCGCGCCGTCCGGCTTCGACGGCACCGGGTTCAAGGAGATGAACAGCGGATGCTTCGAGGGCATGTTCATCCACCGGTCGATCGTCAAGGAGATCGGTCTTCCCGACCCCCGCTTCTTCATCTACTGGGACGATCAGCTCTACGGCTGGCTGGCTTCGCGACGGACCACGGCCGTCATCGTCGACGAGTTCGTGCTTCGTCGCACCCGCGAGATCGTGCAGTGGGACCTCGGCATCCGTCACCTGAACGCGTCGAGCAACGCGTACCGGTACTACATCATGCGCAACCGGGCGTTCATCAAGCACTACTACCGTGCGCACGGCGTCTACAACCCGGTGCTGTTCGGTGCCGGCACGACCCTGACCTTCTTCAAGGAGTTGATCAGGCTCGCGTTCGTCGAACGCACCGTGCGTGGCACGAGCAACCTGTTCCGTGGTCTGCGCGACGGCGGGAGGATCGGCCGCGACCGCAGCTGGCGCCCGATGGCGCCGCTGGAGAGCTGAGATGTCGCAGCAGGAGCCCGAGTACGTGTGGTCGTTCCCGCCGGAAAAGATGCGGCATCCCGGCCGTGTGTGGCTGATCGTCGGGCTGTCCGTCGCATTCGTGGCGATCGCGGTCGTGCTGCTACTGCTGTTCCTGCCCCGCAGCGCACCCGTCACCGATCCCACAGGAAGCCCGACGCCCAGCGCACCTGTCACGCCCAATGAGAGTCCTTCGCCAACCCCGACGGCCACGTCCTCGCCTGCTCCTACGACCGTCCCCACGCAGACGACCTCCCCGGCGACGCCCCCGCCGCCCGCCGATCCATCGCTCGCGGTCTTCCGCGACAAGATTCGGCCGGTGCTGACGGACGCCGACACCGGGCTGCGGATGCTCGGGACGATGAGCGGACCGGATGCGCAGCAGATCGTCGACCAGTTGCGACAGGATGCCGAGCGCCTGTCCGACAGCGTCGCGCCCTCGTCGATAGCCGACGACTGGAACACGAGGACCGATGCCTACCTGAACGCCCTGTCACGGCTCAACGAGGCGTACGCGAAGAACTCCGGCATCGACAAGGCGCGCGAGGCAGCGGCGTCCGCCGAGCAGTCGCTCAAGGAGCTCGTCGGCCTCTGACCCTCAGCGCGCCACGCTGTCGGCGTTGTACCGGTCCAGCACCTCGCCGATCGGGGCGTCCAGAACGAGGGCGCCCTTGTTCAGGTACAGGCCTCGGGTGCAGAACCGTCGAAGGTCACGCTCGTTGTGGCTGACGAAGAACAGTGTGCGACCGTCCGCGAGAAGTTCGTCGATGCGGGCGTAGCACTTGTCACGGAAGGTCTTGTCGCCCACGGCGAGCACCTCGTCGACGAGCATGATCGGCTCCTCGAGCTGCGACACGACGGAGAACGCCAGGCGCACCTTCATCCCGTTCGAGAGGTGTTTGTAGGGCGTGTCCTGGAAGTCCTCGAGCTCGGCGAACGCGATCATGTCGTGGTAGCGGCGGGCGATCTCCGATTTCGGCATGCCGTGCAGGCCGGCGGTGAGGCGCACGTTCTCACGCACGGTCAGATCGCCGACGAAGCCGCCGGTGAGTTCGATCAGCGGGGCGACGCCGCCGTTGACCGTCACCGTGCCCTCGTCCGGCAGGAGCACCCCGGCGACAAGGCGCAGCAGCGTGGACTTGCCCTGGCCGTTGCGGCCGACCACGCCGATCGCCTCACCGGATGCGACCGTGAACGACACATCTCGCAGTGCCCAGAACTCTCCTGGCCGAGATCGCCTGCTGGCGCCCGCGAACAGATCCTTGAGCGAACGACGGCCCCGTCGATTGCGGCGGAACCGGACGCCGAGTCCCTGCACCTCGATCGCAGCGGTCATCACAGCTCCTTCAGGACGGGGCGCTCGAGCGTGCGGAACGTCCAGACGCCGAGAACGAAGATCACGAGCGTGACTGCAGCGCCGATCAGCACGACCGCCGGATCCCACTGATCCGGGAAGAAGGCCATCCGGTACAGCGTCATGATGCCCGCGAGCGGGTTGAACGCGCCGATCGTCTCGAACGCACCCGGCAGGTCGCGGACGCTGTAGATGATCGGCGTCGCATAGAACAGCGCACGCAGGATCAGCGCGGTCGTGCGCTCGAGGTCGGTGTACAGCGCGCACAGCGGTGCGACCAGCAGACCGAGTCCGACCAGCAGCACCGTCTGCCACACGACGGCCACGGGGAACCAGAGGATGCCCCATCCGATGTGCGCGGTGAATTCCGGATCGTTCTCCACCAGCATGTTCACGACGACGAAGATCACGAGCACAGGAAGCGAGAACAGGAACTCGATGCCCTTGCTGAGCACTATGCGATTGACCCAGATCGACCGCGGGATCGCGGTGGAGCGCACCAGTCGCGAGTCCTTCTTGAAGGCTCGGGTGAAGTCGCCGACCGAAGTGTTGAACCACACCCAGGGCAGGAGTGCGCTGATCAGGAAGATGATGTACGGCTGCTCCCCGGCGCTGCGCTGGAACACCTGCGTGAACACGAACCAGTAGATCGCGCTCATCACCAGCGGGTCGAGGACCGACCAGAGGTAGCCCAGCGCACTCGTCGAGTAGCGGACCTTGAGGTCGCGCGCCGACAGCAGCCAGAGCGAGTGGAAGTAGCGCCGGGGCGTGCCCGGCGCCCCCACCGTCGTCGTCATCTCAGCCGTGCAGGTCGGTCAGGTCGTTGCGCCACATCGACAGCGCAGACCCGATCGCCATGTGCATGTCGAGGTACTGGTAGGTTCCGAGGCGCCCGCCGAAGTGCACGTCCTGCTCGCCCTTGGCGAGTTCGCGGTACGCCAGCAGGCCCGCACGGTCGGTGTCGGTGTTCACCGGGTAGTACGGCTCGTCGTCACGGTTCGCGAATCGCGAGAACTCGCGCATGATGACAGTCCGGTCCTGCTCGAACAGTTCCTTGCGCTCCGGGTGGAAATGCTTGAACTCGTGGATGCGGGTGTAGGGCACATCCAGGTCGGGATAGTTCATCACAGGGGTGCCCTGGAAGTCGGAGGTGCCGAGCACTTCCTGCTCGAAGTCCAGCGTGCGCCAGGACAGCGCGCCCTCGGTGTAGTCGAAGTAGCGGTCGACGGGGCCCGTGTACACGACGGGCACCTGCCCCACGACCGCCTTCTTGGTCAGCGGCTGCGACTCGTCGAAGAAGTCGACGCCGAGCTTGACCTCGATGTTCGGGTGGTCCGCCATCCGCTCGATCCAGGCCGTGTAGCCGTCGGTCGGCAGGCCCTCCCAGGTGTCGTTGAAGTAACGGTTGTCGTAGGTATAACGCACGGGGAGCCGGCTGACGATGTCTCCCGAGAGCTTGCGCGAGTCTGTCTGCCACTGCTTGGCCGTGTAGTCCCGGAAGAACGCCTCGAACAGCGGGCGCCCGACCAGGGCGATGCCCTTCTCCTCGAAGTTGGCCGCCGTCTTGACGTCGAACTCGCCGGCCTGCTGCTTGACCAGAGCACGTGCCTGGTCGGGCGTGTAGGCCGACTGGAAGAACTGATTGATCGTGCCGAGGTTCACCGGCATCGGGTACACGATGCCCTTGTGGGTGGTGTACACGCGGTGCACATAGTTCGTGAAGGTGGTGAACCGGTTGACGTACTCCCAGACCGTCGGATTCGACGTGTGGAACAGGTGCGCACCGTACTGGTGCACCTCGATCCCCGTCTCGGGCTCGGGCGCGCTGTACGCGTTGCCGCCGATGTGCGGGCGGCGGTCGATGACGGTCACCTTGCGCCCGGCGTCCGCGGCGCGCTCAGCGATGGTGAGGCCGAAGAAGCCCGACCCGACGACGAGAAGATCCATGGCAACAATCGTATCGGGGCGGCGCTGAGAAGCTCCTTTCCCCGCCGGACGCCGCGCGGGTCGGCGAGATACCGCTACTGTGAGCACGGACGGCACCCGACCGTCGAACCCGAGACGAAGGTGAGACTTCGCCATGCTCAAACGCGCTCTCGCGCCGGCCGTCGCCGGTGCCATACTGCTGTCGCTTCTCGTCGCCGCGCCTCCCGCAACGGCGGAGACGGTCACCGCGGCGCAGCTTCCGGGACTGCTACGGACGGCTGCCCCCGACACGACGCACCCCTACTCCAGGGAGTCGTTCGAGCATTGGACCGATGCGGACGGCGACGGGTGCAACACACGTTACGAAGTGCTCATCGAGGAGAGCACGACACCCGTCGACGTGATCGCCGGCTGCGCGCTCTCCGGCGGCACCTGGGTGTCGCCATACGACGGATTCGCCACGTCCGACACCGCGCAGATCCAGATCGATCACGTCGTTGCTCTCGCCGAGGCCTGGCGCTCGGGGGCGTGGTCCTGGACCCCCGACCAGCGCCGTGACTTCGCCAACGACCTCGACGTCCCCTACGCTCTCACCGCGGCGTCCGGCACGTCGAACCAGTCGAAGGCCGACAAAGATCCCTCCAGCTGGATGCCGCCGAACAGCTCTTATCGTTGCGAATACGCGACGTCATGGGCTCTGGTAAAATACCGGTGGTCCCTCAGCGTCGACGAGGCAGAGGCCGCGGCGCTCTCGAGCATCCTTAACGGCGAATGCGGTGCGACCCCGATCGAGCTTCCCGTCGTGATGTCCACGAACGAAGGCCAGGCCGCACCGTCCTTCCCGCCGGGTGTGACTCGACTCTACGGCGCCTCACGCTACGACACGGCGGTGGCCGCCTCCCAGCGACACGAACCTGGGGTGCCGGCGGTCTTCGTGGCAGCCGGTTCGAACTTCCCGGATGCGCTGTCGGCGGCCTCCGCGGCGGCGACGCTCGGCGGCCCTCTGCTTCTGACTCCGGCCACCGCCCTTCCGGACTCCGTCCGACTGGAGCTGGAGCGGCTGCGCCCTGAGCGCATCTACGTCGTGGGAAGCGTGCACGTGGTCAGCGACGCTGTGCTGAACGCGCTCCGTACCCTCGATCCCGGGGTGACGCGCGTGGGCGGCGCGGACCGGTATGCGACCGGCCGCGCGGTAGTCACGGCGGGCTTCGCCTCCGCGGATCGCGCGTTCATCGCTACGGGTCGCGGTTTCGCTGACGCGCTCGCAGCAAGCGGAGCCGCGGGCAGCGTTGCCGCACCCGTCGTACTGGTGGACGGTGCGCAGAGCACGGTGCCCGAGGCGACGCTCGCCCTCCTCGCAGAGAAGGGCGTGCAGCACGTGACAGTGGCCGGTGGTCCCGGCTCGGTCTCGCAGGGGATCATGACCCAGCTGTCTCAGCGCGGGTACACCGTAGAGCGGATCGGCGGCGCAGACCGCTACACCACGGCCCAGCTGATCAACGATCGGTTCTTCTCCGCTGGAGCAGTGGGGACGTCGGTCCTCGCGAACGGTCTGAACTTCCCCGACGCCCTTGCGGGTGCGGCTCTCGCGGGACGGATCGGCGGGCCACTGTTCATCACGCCCCCTGCGTGCGTCCCCGAGGCAGAGCATCTCGCCCTGCTGCGGTTCGCTCCTGCCGCCACCGTCGTCATCGGCGGGCCGAGCGTCGTCAGCGCTGACGCTGCACAGAACCTGGGATGCTTGCGCGCTGACACTCCCCGGGTCTCGGGAACCGCCGTCGTCGGCTACACGCTGACCGCCTCACCCGGAACCTGGTCTGCCGGCACCTCCTTCGCCTATCAGTGGCTGGCCGCCGGAGCGCCGATCGCCGGAGCCAACGGCAGTTCTCTCCCACTGAGCAGTTCGATGGCAGGAAAACGCATCTCCGTTCGAGTCACCGGCTCGAACCCCGGATATGTCAGCACTGCTGTCACATCAGCGACCACCGCCACCGTTGGATATCCCGGGAGCACCAAGCCCGTGGACACCTGGACCTGCCCGAGCTGGGCGCCGATCAAGGGCAACATCGCCAGCAATGGCGAGAAGATATACCACCTGCCAGGCTGGCGGTACTACAGCCAGACCAACCCCGAAATGTGCTTCAGAACCGAGACGGACGCGAAAGCGGCCGGGTACCGCGCGTCCAAGGTTCAGTGACATCACGATGGCTCATCCGGTGCGCCTCGCCTCGCCCGGATGAGCCGAGTTCACGACCGCGGTTCGGCCGGGTTATGATCTCGCAACGGCACTACGGCACACCCGGTCTTCGGACGCACGAGCGCCTCCGATGATGAAGGAAAAGCCCATGTCCACACGCATGCCCAGACGTGCCTCCGCTGCGGCGGTGGCCGTCGCGCTCGCTGCTTCCCTGTCTGTACCGATCGCGGCGCAGGCGAACAGCTCGGACGACCCGTCTCTGCCGGCGCTCACGCCCGAGCAGTCTGCTTCGCAGTCGGACTCGCAGAAGCTGCGTTTCGTACCCGGCCCTAAGGTCGAGCCCGGAAAGCCGTCGGTGAAGACCTCCGCGCCGCAGGCTCTGGCCGCACCCGCCCCGATCACCTCCTACAACGTGGCCGCTGTCGGGTCCACCTGGGCGGGCATTGAGTGGGTTCCGCCGACGGACGGTGGGTCTGCCATCACCGGGTACCAGTTCCGGCTGTCGAGCGGCGGGCAGGTGGTCGAAGAGGCCACGATCAACGAGGCGATCTCGAGCGTCATCATCTACGGTCTGGATCCGGACACGGCATACTCTGTCGAGATCGCCGCGATCAACGCCGAAGGCCCCGCACCATTCTCCGCCCCCATCCCGTTCACCACCACGCACAACTCGATCGACCGCATCTTCGGGCAGAACCGCTTCGAGACCGCCGTGCGGGTGTCGGAGGACACGTTCCCCGCGGGCGTCCAAGCCGCCTTCGTCGCGAACGGCTTGAACTTCCCGGACGCGCTCGCTGCCGCGGCTGCCGGCGGCACGTTCGGCGGGCCGGTTCTGCTCACGGCCCCGACCTCCGTGACCCAGGGTGTGAAGGACGAGCTCTCCCTCCTTCAGCCGGAGTACGTGTTCGTCGCCGGCGGCACGGGTTCCGTCAGCGAGAGCGTGTACAACCAGGTGGCCGCCTATGGCACGGTGGGTGCGGACCGCGTGGCCGGCGTCGACCGCTTCGAGACTGCGGCGTACATGTCGACGCTGTGGGAGTCGACGGACACCGTCTACCTGGCCAGCGGCATCAACTACCCCGATGCCCTGTCCGGTGCCGCAGCCGCGGGCTTCAACGGGAACCCGGTGCTCCTCACCGGGCGTGACTCGCTGCCCGCGGTCACCGCTGCTGCGCTGAGCCATCACGCACCGTCGCGCATCGTCGTGCTCGGCGGTACCGGGTCCGTGAGCACCACCGTACTCAACCAGGCCAAGGCGGCTGCCGGCACGAATCCCACCGTCCAGCGACTCGCCGGAGCCGACCGCTACCAGACCGGTGTCGCGATCTCGAAGGCGACCTTTCCGGACACCCGCATCCCTGTCCTCTATGTGGCCAGCGGTGCCGGCTTCGCCGACGCACTCGCCGGCGCAGCCGCCGCGGGCTACAACGGCGGACCGATGCTGCTGACCGCCCAGGGCTCGATGTCCGCCGCGGTCCTCGCGGAGATCGACCGTCTGGATCCCGTTCGCGTGGTCGTGCTGGGTGGCACCGCATCGGTCAGTGATGCCGTCATCGCCCAGATCGACGGCGTGCTCGGCTGACACTTCAAGTGGGCAGGGTGAAGCGCCGCCGGGCTGGCTGCCTGGCGGCGCTTCGTCATTCGGCCGGAACGCGGGAGTGCGGTGTGTCTGGCGTCGCGTGGTCAGCCTGATAGCGAAAGAGCGGCGGGTGTGGTCACCCACCCGCCGCTCTTTCTCGCCCTCCGAATCAGTGCGCGCGCTCGTAGAGGATGAAACCGCTGTTCGACCGCACGACGCGGTAGTCGCGGTCCAGCAGCCTTTGGAGTTCGTCATTGTTCGTTCCCGCAGCTGGTGTGAGAATCCACTGAGGCTCAGCACTCTCGATGTGAGCGACGGTGTCCTTCGTCACCTGCGGGTCCACAGTGCCCCACCACGGCTGCGTGATGAAGTACTTGTATGCCGGGAGGGTGTCGGTCATCAGATAGAACGTGGCTGGCAAGGACCACGGGAACACCTCGCCCCACCGGTCTCGCGGGACCACGGACAGCACGTCGAGGAGCTGATCCTCGTATGCCGCCTCGGTCCTGTGCACAGCACCGGATGCGCGAATCGCCTTGGGAACATGATCTATCGCGACCACCGCGGAAACCACGATCATCATCAGCGCAACGGAGTTCCGAACCCGCCCCTTCAGCGCACCGAGCAGCATCACCGCGCCGAACGCGATCATAGGAATGATCAGGGTGAGGTAGTGGGCATAAGAGGTGGTGGGGGCGAGCACTGCGTAGCAGGAGCCGGCGCCCAGGCACAGGCCGACAGCCCAGACCGACCGCCGCCCGCCGGTGCGCAGCAACTGCGCGATCACTCCCGCCGCTGTCAGCACGCAGGCGAAGATCACGGTTCCGATGTAGGCGGGCACCTTCGGGCGAATCGACGCGTCCTCCACGTAGAGCAGGTTGAACCAGAAGGTCGCGTTGAGCATGTCCTCAAGGGTGCCGCGGACGGCGAACCAGCCGATGATCACGCCCGACATCAGGAGGAATCCGCCGATCGCCACACCGAACCGCTTCAGGACAGCGCCGTGCCGCAGGATCAACTGGATCAGCAGGCCTGCGAAGATACCTGCGATGGGGATGGCATTGTTCGCCCTGATGAAGAAGACGAACGAGAAGGCGGCGCCCATGGCGGCGAACATGAGCATGTCCCTCAGGCCGCGAGGGGCATCCTCATCCAGTGCACGGACGGCTCCGTACAACACGAAAAGGATGAACGGGAGCGAGAACTCCTCGGACAGGTTTCCACCCTCGAAGGTGTATGTGAGGATCACGAGGACGAGCGAGAGTATGCCTGCGATACCCAGCCAAGAGGTGAATCGGCGGCAGATCGAGATGAGGAGCGCAAGCGACACGGTCAGCCCCACTGCCTGCAGGACGAACAGCCCGGCTCTCCCCTCGTGGATAGCCTGTCCCAGCCATTCGATGAAGAACAGTGTGGGGCCCTTGTGATCCCACACGTCGACGTAGAGCTCCTGACCGTTCTGCAGTGCAGAGCCGATCACCCGGAAGATCGCGGCATCGCCGCCATAGACGGTGTGGAAGAAGCTCGTCGACGAGGACATGAGCACGAGGAACACGAGCGCGATGACGCCGGATGCCCCCCAGCACAGCGCTGCTCTGACAGGCGGCGTCACTCCATGACCTCCGTGTGGTCAGCGGCCGGCGGGAACACGAACCGCGCGTACAGAAGATAATTCCAGGTCATCGAGACAACCGTCGCGCATGCCTTGCCGATCAGCAGCACGACCTCATCGGAGAAGAGGTTCCCGATGATCGCCGAGACCGCCCAGATCACCGCGGGTTGCAGCAGCCACAGACTCACGAGCGTGACTATGGTGAACTTCACGATCTGCACCCTCGCGTCGCCGCCGGATCGGAACGTGAACGACCGGTTGGCGAAGAAACTGAATCCGAAGGCGACGCTGGTGGAGATGATGTTGGCGAAGAACACCGGCATTCCCAGCGCGGTCAGCAGGAAGAGCAGGACGAAGTCGACCGCCGTGTTCAGCACACCGACGATGACGAAACGCAAAGGTCGCCTGTCAGACATCGTCGACCTGATCACTGGAGCCTTCTGGGCGCCGGACCGAAGGCCCCGGTGTTCCGAGCCTGACCTCGCTCGTGAGGTAGACGGGCCGCGCCTTGGTCTCGCTGAAGATCCGCGCGATGTACTCCCCGATCACGCCCAGGGAAAGCAGCTGAACACCCCCGAGAAACAGGATCACCGCCATGAGCGACGGATATCCCGCTACCGAGTCTCCGCCGTCGAGGGTGGCCTTCACCACGATCACGATCAAGTAGACGAACGCCGCGACGGAGACGACCATACCCAGGATCGAGGAAAGCCGGAGGGGAAGCGTCGTGAACGATGTGATCCCGTCCACAGCGAGGTTGCTGAGCTTCCAGTAGTTGAACTTCGTTCCACCCGCGGCACGCACGTCCCGGTCGAAGGGAAGCGCCACCTTGCGGAACCCCACGAGTGAGAACAGCGCCTTCATGTTGCGCTCGGACTCACGGTACCTGCGCAACGCCAGCACGCATTCACGGTCGAGGAGGCGAAAGTCTCCGGTGTCTTCCTGGATGCCGACCCGGCTCACAGACTGCAGCACCCGATAGTACGCGTGCGCGGTCGATCGCTTGAGCCAGCTCTCGCCCGCGCGAGAACGCCGCTGCGCGTAGACGTCCTGCCAGCCCTGTTGCCACAGCTCGACCATCTTCGGGATCAGCGAAGGCGGATCCTGCAGATCGGCATCGATGATGATCGTCGCGTCGGTCTCGGCCACGTCGAGTCCGGCGAGCATCGCGCGCTCCTTGCCGAAGTTGCGGCTGAGCACGACCAGGGAGATCCGCGGATCTCGGGTCGCCAGATCACGTACGATGTCCGCGGAGCCGTCAGTGCTCCCGTCATCCACGAACAGATACTCGAAGCTGTAGTCCGGCAGGTCGCGGAGCACCCGCTCCATCGTCTCGTAGAACAGAGGCAGCACATCGGCCTCGTTCAGCATCGGGACGAGAATCGAGATCGACTTCACGCGTCGCGCCCCTCCGCGGCTGTCTCCCGCGGGCACGACATCATTGCGCCGCGCCCACCACGATGCGCGGGGTTCCGGACCAGAGCGCGCCGTCGGTCGCGTTGCGGCCGTCGACGAGCAGCTTGATCCCGGGGATCTGAGCCGGGGCGAGCGTCTTGTAGTCGGCGTGGTCGGTCTGCAGGATCGCCAGCTCCGCTGAATCACCGATCTCGAACGGTTCGAACCCGAGTCCGCGCAACTCGTCGTCGGAGTAGAGCGGATCGTGCACGAACACCTCGGCCCCGCGCTGCTTCAGCGCCGCTACGGTCGGGAACACACCGGAGAACGCGGTCTCCTTCACTCCTCCGCGGTAGGCGGCGCCCAGCACCACCGCGCGACGCCCGGTGAGGTCGCCGAGGGTGCCTGTGGCCTGCGCGACCAGGCGCTCCGGCATGGACGCGTTGAAGTTGCGCGCGACGCGCACGATGTCGGCATCCGGGTCGGTCGACAGGTACAGCCGCGGGTACACCGGGATGCAGTGACCGCCGACGGCGATACCGGGACGGTGGATGTGGCTGTAGGGCTGCGAATTGCAGGCTTCGATGACCTTGTAGACGTCGATACCGTGGTTCGCGGCGAAGACACCGAACTGGTTCGCAAGCCCGATGTTCACGTCACGGTACGTGGTCTCGGCGAGCTTCGCCATCTCGGAGGCCTCGGTCGAACCGAGATCCCACACCCCGTTCGGCTGGCTGAGGTCGGGACGCTCGTCGAACTGCAGCACAGCCTCGTAGAAGTCGCGTGCGCGGCGGGAGCCCTCATCGGAGAGCGCGCCGATGAGCTTGGGGTACTTGCGCAGGTCCGCGAAGACGCGGCCGGTGAGCACGCGCTCCGGCGAGTACACGACGTGGAAGTCCACGCCCTCGGTGAGGCCGGAGCCCTCCTCCAGCATCGGCTTCCAGCGGGTGCGCGTGGTGCCGACGGGAAGCGTGGTCTCGTAGGAGACGAGGGTGCCGGGGGTGAGATGCTCCGCGAGCGAACGGGTCGCGGCGTCCATGTACTTGAAGTCGGGCTCCCAGGTCTCGTCATCGACGAAGACGGGCGCGACGAGAACGACAGCGTCGGCACCGGGGATGGCCTCGGCGTAGTCCGTGGTCGCACGCAGACGACCGGCAGGGACCAGCTCCTCGAGCCGCTCCTGCAGGTCTGCCTCACCGGGGAACGGCTCCTTCGCGGCGTTGATCGAGTCGACCGCGTTCTGGTTGACGTCGACGCCGATGACGTCGTGACCGGAGGAGGCAAACTGGACGGCGAGGGGAAGCCCGATCTTTCCGAGGGCCACGACGGCGATACGCATGATCTCGAGTCTAGTCGGCCGCACCTGTATCGAAGGTCCCGCGGATCCGGCGCTCAGCAGGCGCTCGGAGAGCCGCCGTCGTACAAGGTCGGGCCGCCCAGACGTTCCAGAGCAGAACACACCCAGACGCCGATGGAGCCCGTGCCGCCGAGTATCACGGCGCGATCGGTCTGAAGCCGGAGGAACTCCTCTTCGAGCTCCGAGCCGAACGCTGCAGGCGGAGTCAACAGAACCGGTCCCCCGGTGATCGCAGCGACGGGCGCCCCCGCCAGCGCATCAGCGAATCCGGTCCCGCTCGCGAAATACGCGCCGGTGGCGTCGCCCGCCCGGTATCCGTAGCGCGAAGCGGCGACCGAGGTCGCGCAGCGATCCTCGCCGCTGACGCGCGTGACCGGATTCTCGGAATACTTCGACAGCGCCGCCTCCACGGTGCGGTCGATCGCGCCCGTTCCGCCGAGCAGCACGATCCGCTCCGGCTTGATCCTCGCGAGCTCGGCGGCGACCGCCGCCGGCAGGGCTGTGCGCGTGACGAGCAGCAGCGGTGCGTCGTCTCGGCCCGCCAGGTGAGCTGCGGAGAGCGCATCGGGGAAAAACTCGCCCGAAGCCAGGTACACGGTGCTCGGCAGCGTGTCGGAGAACGCCCACCGAGACACGGCGGCGGCTGTTTCATAGCGGCTCGCGCCGCCGAGGCGCCGCACCAGCCCCTCGCTCGAGAGTTCGCGCAGTTCCTGCTCGACCGCTGCGCTGATGGCACCTTCGCCGCCGAGCACGGTCACCGTCCTCGGCTTCAGTCTTTCGAGTTCGGCGCGCACGACAGCGGGAAGGGCGTCGCGGCCACTGAGCAGGAGCGGCGCCGCGCGCAAGGCCGCGGCCGATGCGCCGCCGAGCGCATCGGGGAACCCGCCGCCGTTCGCGACGAACGCGGTGCCGACTCCGGCCGGGAAATGCGACAGCGAGATGGCAGCCGACGTCGCGTAACGGTCGGGGCCGGCGATGCGCGACTGGCTGAGAGGCCGGATGAGGGTCGCATCGATCCCCGCGACGCCCTGAGTCCCGATCACGCGGATCGGTGTCGCCATCGCGATGTCGGTGCCGCCCGGCCAGTACTCACGCTGCAGTTCACGGTCGGACGGCGGAAGGAACTCGACCGTGTACTCGGAGGACGGCAACCCCGTGATGGAGTAGGCACCGCTCGCGTCGGCAGCCCCGGTGAAGGACCAATCGGAGAACGCCGCACCGCCGTAGCGGTACACCGGTGAATCGACGTAGACGGACGCATCCGCGAGCGGGCTCCCGGCCACGTCCGTGATCCTGCCCGATATGGTTGCTCCGCGCCGGAGCGCGGCGTCGCGCCCCGTGAGCTCCTCGTCGGCGGAGAGCGTGAAGAACTCCGCCCTCACCGCCCGATCCTGCCCCTCCCAGAACTGCGGCGCGTAGCCCTCTGCCTGATAGCTGAGGGTGTACTCCCCCGGCGCCATGTCCCGGAGCGCGAACCGCCCTGACGCGTCCGTGAGAGCGAAGGGACCAGGACATTCGATCGGGATGCTCGCGCCGGCCGTGCACAGGTTGACGATCACGCCGCTCACCGGAGCACCGTCGTCACCGGTGACGGTCCCGGACACCGTTCCGCCGGCCGATGCACCTTGGGCCGAGTTCGCGCTCCCTGGAAGACCGACGCCCACAGCGAGAGCCGTGCCGAGCAGGATGCACGAGAGGAAGAGCAAAGGTCGGCGCTGACGCAAGGGGACTCCGGAGGTCTCGATGTTGACGCCGTGTTCGCCGTCGCTCAAATGTACTCCAGCGCGGCCACACCAGCCGTTGCAGGTACGGTACCCGCCGCAGACCGAAGACGATCGTGAAGGAGAGCACGACGACGAGCGTCCACTGATCTCGAGTCGGGTCGGCCGCACCTGCGACGAAGGGCCCACAGATCGGACGCTCGGACAACCGCCCTTGTACAACGTCGTGCCGCCCGGCGTTCCCCGTGCGCTTCAACTCGCGTTCGCTTGTAGGACTGTTAGTACTTCCGCCAGCCGCCACGAGCTACAGCTTCGCATCCGGGGTGATGAGCATGATGCTGTGCGATGACCTCCAGCGGATGAACGCTCTGAAGTGCACGATGACGACAGGTGGCTGCGCTCAGCGACCCGCGGTCGTCCCTTACTGTGGGGCGTCTATGCGCGAGCCGAGAATCCGCTACACTCGCTGCCAACGTCGTGTCCGGCAGGGGTAGTCCGGATGGACGACCCGATGCCCCTGGGGAGGGTTCTATGCGTGCTCCGTCGCGTCTCATCATCGCCGCTTCGTCCGCCTCCGGTTCGGATGGAAAGACGCGAAATCTGATTCGCGGAGCGGTCGCATCCGTCGCCGCGCTGGTGCTGATCCTCACCGGTAGTCCCGCCGCTGCCGAGTGGCCGGCGTCTGCTTCGACAATCTCGACCGGGCATGCGTCGGCAACGCAGGAGCTGCTCAGTGACGATGCGACGGTGGTCTCCCCCGCGAACGGCGGGCAGGTGAGCACGACAGCACAGGAAAAGCCGAACGCCGAGTCAGTCGCGCCGCAGACCGGCGCGCCGATCCCCCCGGAGTCCAGCTACGGAGATGTCGTCACTGTGCTGCTGTCCGGCCGGATCCTCAAGCCAGGCGGTGCCCCCGCCACGGGCGTGCAGCTCACCGCCTTCGCCACATACGGTGACGACGGCGACGGCAACCTCGGATCGGTGACCACGGATGCCGAAGGAACGTTCAGCTTCCCCGTGAGCACGGCGCGAACTTTCATCCTCGAGGTGCTCCCAGGCTCGGGCTTCGTCCCCTCAAGGCTCGGGGCCGGAACCACGCTCGTTCCCGGACAGGGTTGGGACGAAGGAATCCGCCGCTTTGATCCGGTCGCGGGATCGGCGATGCTCGGAGACCTCACGCTCATCCCCGGTCAGATGATCTCTGGCGATGTGACCGTCTCCGGGACGCTGTCACCGACCGACACGGAGGTGTCAGTCTGGTCCGACACTGCGTCGTTCACCGCCCCGGTCACGATCGCCACCGGATCCACCGCCTGGAGCGTCACCGTGCCGTCCGGAACCTACCGCGCGGGCCTCACCGACTACGGCATCGGCATCTTCGCATACCACGGCGGCACGTCGTCCGAAACGGCGGCTCCGATCGTCGTCACCTCCGCGTCGGTGTCCGATGTCGGCATCGACGTATCGATCTCGGGTCGAACCCTCTCCGGCACGGTGCTGAACTCGAACGGTGAGCCCGTCGAGGGCGCATCCGTCTCGCTCGGTTCGGACAGCTGGAGCCCCGGCGACACCACGGGCCGCAACACGACGACCGCCGCCGACGGCAGCTACACGCTCATCAATCTCGTCCCAGGCTCCTATCGGCTGTCCTTCTGGGCGGGGGGACCGACTGTGTACTGGCCGGGCACGACTGACTACGACGCGTTCGAACCGATTGTCATCGCCAGCGGCACGACCGCGGTGACCGGCAAGGATGTCACGGTCGTCGAAGGAGTTCGGATCGCCGGCACCGTCACGAACTCCGACGGGACTCCTCGAGAGGGAGACCAGGTCCGTTTCGTCAAGGACGGGCAGGAGATCGGCAGCACGGAGACCAAGGCGGACGGGACCTATTCTTCGTGGGCATTGCCAGCCGGCGAGTACCTCGTCAGCCTCGTTCAGGGCGGGTACGGGGGCACCCTCGAGCAGTGGTACGACGGTAAGCGCACCGCAGCGACCGCCGACCCGGTCGCTGCCACGGACGACGGAGCGACATACGACGGCATCGACTTCGTGGCTGTCACCGGAGGCACGATCTCTGGCACGATCACGTTCGCTGACGGAACAGAGGTGGCGGACGCGAGTGTGCTCGTGTACGCGGCACACGACCTCAACCAGCCGGTGAAGACCACCACGACAGATGCGGCCGGGCACTATACACTGTCCGGCCTCACTGTCGAGAACTACGTCGTCAAGGTGCAATCGGGAGCCAGCGGAGCCGTGGACGCCTGGTACGGGGCCACCGAGGCGAGCCCTGAGCCGAAGCCCATCTCGCTCGGTCTCGACGAGACATTCATCGCGGACGTCGTGACCCGGCTCGGCGGAACCATCCGGGGCACCGTTATCCTCGCTGCGGCCGACCAAGGCGCCTGGGTGAGCCTCAGCCGGACAGACGGCTCGGACTATCGTTCGCTCTACCTTCCGCCTAACGACGGCAACCCGGTGGAATGGGAGATGCCCGGTCTCCTGGGGTCGTGGATTGTGTCGGTCGATGAGCAGTACTGGCAGAACGCGACCCAATGGTCGGATGCGACACCTATCGACGTGCAGGCGGGCCAGGTCGTCTCCGGCATCGACTTCGATCTGCGCGCTGTGGTCTCGCTCACGGGAACGGTGACGACGACCGACGGATCCGAAGTCAGCCAGATCAACGCCACCGTCGAACGTGAGGTGGACGGATTCTGGCAGTGGGTGGCATCGGACAGTTCGGCCTCTGCGCAGTTCGCCTTCGCACTTGATCCTGGACAGTACCGACTCCGGGTCTCCGGTTTCACCGCCGATGGCGACGCGCTGCGCGACACCACCACGCCGTTCAGCATCGCCGCCGGGGAGACGACGAATCTGACGGTCCCCACGGCAAGGGGTTGGACGATCACGGGGCGTATCACCGACGCGGAGACCGGTGCAGCCGTCCCTGGTACCTCTGTGCGCGCCGAATCCGATAGCGCATCGATCGCCTATACGAGCTCGAGCATCGACGGCACCTACCGCCTCGTGGTGGCTGCCCGGGGCAGCTGGACTGTGTCCGCCGGTGTGAACTCTCAGAAGTACACCGAGACGCACCGCGAGGTCGTCGTCGACGATGCGGCCCTCGAATCAGTCGACCTCGCACTCAGCGCGGGGCATCAGATCAGCGGCCGGGTCACGGCGGAGAACAATGGCAACGGTCTCTCCGGCGTGCAGGTCTCCGTGCTGGACGCGGCGAGCGGTACCGAGTTCCACACCTCGGCCTCCTACGACGGCAGTTACGCCACCCCTGCGCTTACGCCGGGCGAGTACACCGTCCGATTCTCCAACTGGAGCGGGCTCTACGTCGAGGAATGGTGGGAAGGAGCTCCGACGCCGGCCTCGGCGGCGACGGTCTCCATCGATGACGCCGATGTCACCGACATCGACGCCTCGATGCGCCTCGGTGGCGTCATCACCGGGCGCGTGACGGATGCCGACGGCAACCCGGTTCCCTGGGCGACCGTGGGAATGGCCTCGCCCCCGGCATCCGGCGTCGAGGCGTTCTTCGGCGCACTCGGCCGCTTCTTCACCGGCGCGGCCGTCACCAGTCCTCTCTTGGGCGTCGAGACCTCCGCCGATGCGAATGGCAATTACTCCTTGCCGCCCGTCGAAGCAGGTTCCTACGCGCTCTACGTGCATGACTGGATGAGCGGCACCACCTGGTACGACGGGAAGAGTACGCTCGCAACCGCTGATCTCATCCAGGTGGATGCCGGGAACGCCACTGATGTCCCGCTTCGACTCCGCACACTGACCGATGGCGAGACGCCACGAACGCCGGAGGAGTCGATTACTGACGACTTCGCGATTCAAGTACCGCCGCAAGACACCGCCGTACAGGACGGTGAGTACGCCGAGTTCCGCGCCGTGGCGTCCGGCATCCCAGCCCCGACCGTGCAGTGGGAGCGACGAGCACCAGGCGCCGACGTGTTCACACCCATCGATGGCGAGATGAGCTCGAACTTGAGCTTCGAGGCAGAGCTGGCAGATTCCGGCGCGCAGGTGCGCGCGGTGTTCACGCAGGGCGACGCCACGCTGACGACAGTTGCCGCAACGGTCACCGTGTCCGCCACGCCCTCCGCACCACAGGCGCCTTCGGCCCCCGAGGTCTCGGATGTGACTTCGTCGTCGGCCATGGTCTCGTGGAGCGAGCCTGAATCTGGTGGCGCGGCGATCACGGGATACGTGGTGCGGCTGACCGCCGGCCAGGACCTGATCCGCGAGTTGGCGGTCGGCAATGTCACGCAGACGACGGTCGCAGGCCTCTCTGCATCGACGGCGCACGCCGTCACTGTTTCCGCGGTGAACGCTGTCGGCACCGGCGATGAGTCGGCGAGCACGTCGTTCACCACTGGAGCAGCGATCACTTCCCCGACGGCGCCCACGTCGGTGACCGCGACCGCGGGCAACGCACAGGCAACCGTCTCCTGGACGGCCCCTTCCTCCACCGGCGGTTCCCCGATCACCGGATACACCGTCACCGCCCAGCCAGGAGGAAAGACCGCGACGACCACCGGAGCGACCTCCGCCACCGTCACCGGCCTCACCAACGGCACCGCCTATACCTTCACCGTCACCGCCACGAACGCGGCAGGCATCTCCGGCGCCTCCGCGGCCTCCGATCCAGTCACTCCCGTGGCACCCGTCACTCCCCCGACGGCGCCCACGTCGGTGACCGCGACCGCGGGCAACGCACAGGCAACCGTCTCCTGGACGGCCCCTTCCTCCACCGGCGGTTCCCCGATCACCGGATACACCGTCACCGCCCAGCCAGGAGGAAAGACCGCGACGACCACCGGAGCGACCTCCGCCACCGTCACCGGCCTCACCAACGGCACCGCCTACACGTTCACCGTCACCGCCACGAACGCCGCAGGGACTTCCGCAGCCTCCGCGGCATCCGCCGCGGTCACACCGACGGCACCGCCCACCACACCCCCGGTCACGAGGCAGGCGGGTGCGAACCGCTACGACACCGCCGTCGAAGTCTCCAAAGCAACCTACCCCAGCAGCGACGTCCCCGTCGTCTACATCGCCA
>NZ_QUAB01000014.1 GCF_003387575.1 Microbacterium bovistercoris
GAGGCTCCCAGCCAGACTACTGGGTTGATAGGCCAGATGTGGAAGCACGGCAACGTGTGCAGCTGACTGGTACTAATAAGCCGACGACTTGATAACACCTCTTTCTGCGAGATGAACGCGTCCACTTTGTGGTTCTCGACGTACGGTCGGGAACCAAACAACACACACATTCACGTGCTCGTGTTGCCTGATACATGTCAATAGTGTTTCGGCGGCCATAGCGTGAGGGAAACGCCCGGTCACATTCCGAACCCGGAAGCTAAGCCTCACAGCGCCGATGGTACTGCAGGGGGGACCCTGTGGGAGAGTAGGACACCGCCGAACTCCTTCTAAACGAAAGAGCCACCCAAAGCTGGGTGGCTCTTTCGCGTTAACGGAGACTTCCGATGAGACTCGATCCCAGCTAGACTGAACCGCAGTCTCACCACATGCGGTGTCGCAGAATGGAGTCCCGATGGCATCCGACTACATCCCCCCGGTCTCGGACTACGCGTTCCTCTTCGGCGAGGCCTTCGGCCTCGACCTGGTCACGCGAGGCACCGGAGGCGCGTTCAGCGCCGAGGACGCCACGGAGATCATCGCGGGCGCCGGCGAGTTCGCGGCTTCCGTCCTCGCTCCTCTCGAGACCGTCGGCGACCGTGTCGGCGCCCGTCTCGAGGACGGCCAGGTGCACCTTCCTGACGGCTTCGCCGAGGCCTACCAGGCCTTCGTCGAAGCGGGCTGGGTCACTGCTGAGGCCCCGGAGTCCGCAGGCGGAGACGGCCTGCCCGGATCGATCCGTGCCGGGCTCGGTGAGATCTGGAACGGGTCCAACGCGGCTTTCGCGCTGTGCTGGCTGCTCTCCGCCGGCCAGATCCACGCGCTCGACGCCGCGGCATCCGACGAGATCCGCGAGACGTACCTGTCCAAGCTGGTCTCGGGCGAGTGGACCGGCACGATGAACCTCACCGAGCCGGAGGCCGGAACCGACCTCGGCGCGATCCGCACCATGGCGACGCCGCGCGACGACGGTTCGTGGGGCGTGAGCGGCCAGAAGATCTTCATCACCTGGGGCGACCACGACGTCGCGCCGAACATCGTGCACCTCGTGCTCGCGCGCACGCCGGACGCCCCGGCCGGTGCGAAGGGGCTGTCACTGTTCGTGGTGCCGAAGTTCCTGCCCGACGCGGCCGGCGAGCCGGGGGAGCGCAACGCCGTCACCACCGCGTCGATCGAGCACAAGCTCGGCATCCACGGCAGCCCGACCTGCGTGCTCGCCTATGAGGACGCCACCGGCTACCTGGTCGGAGAGGTCGGCGGGGGACTGGCGGGCATGTTCGTGATGATGAACTCCGCGCGTGCGGGGATGGGGTTCCAGGCCACCGGCATCTCGGACCGCGCCTATCAGCAGGCCGCCGCGTACGCGGCTGAGCGCCGTCAGGGCGTCGTGCTCGACCGCGCCCCGGGCGCACCGATCGCCGAGCATCCCGACGTCCGTCGTCTGCTGCTCTCGATGCAGAGCCGCGTCTTCGCGATGCGGGCACTCGGCGTCTACCTCGGCGACCTGTTCGACCGCGCCGACACCGACGGGACCGGCGCGCTCGCGGAGTTCTTCGTGCCGATCCTGAAGGGCTGGGCGACCGAGGACGCCGTCGCGCTGACCAGTGATGCCATCCAGGTGCACGGCGGCATGGGCTTCATCGAGGAGACCGGCATCGCGCAGCACTACCGGGATGCCCGCATCATGCCGA
Source organism: Microbacterium bovistercoris (assembly GCF_003387575.1). Classification (GTDB taxonomy): domain Bacteria; phylum Actinomycetota; class Actinomycetes; order Actinomycetales; family Microbacteriaceae; genus Microbacterium; species Microbacterium bovistercoris. The sequence goes on from NZ_QUAB01000014.1 coordinate 1,731, forward strand.
TCTACGAAGGCACCACCGCGATCCAGTCGAACGACCTGATCGGACGCAAGGTGATCCGCAACGGCGGTGCGACCGCCGAGGAGCTGTTCGGCGCCATCGAGCAGACCGTGGCAGTGCTGCGCGGCCTCGATGACGCCGTCGCCGCGCGCACCGCCGACCGCCTCGAGCGTGCGATCGCCTCGGCGCGCTCCGCCACGGCGGCGCTGCTCGGTTTCGGTCAGACCCGCGACGCCTACGGCGTCAGCGTGCCCTACCTCATGCTGCTCGGAACGCTCGCCGGAGGTTGGATGCACGGTCTCGCGGTCGCCGCCGTGCTGGCGCACGACGCGCAGGATGCCGCGGATGCTGCGCGGCTGGTGTCCGCCGACTTCTACGGTGCGCACCACCTGCCCCGCGTGCACATGCTCGCCGAGACGGTCGCCGCGGGCGAGGTCGCCTGAGACACGCAGCGAAGGCCCTGTTGCGATGCCCGAGCATCGCAACAGGGCCTTCGCCGTGCAGTCAGGAGCCGGTGACCACCTGAGCGCGCAGCGGCATCAGCGCCCCGGCGACCTCGCCGATGGTCTCCGAGTCGACGCCCGCCTCAGTCAGTGCCGTCGCCGCGTGCCCGATCACGCTGTCGAAGTCGGCGTCGGAGATGCCGCGACCGGCGTGCGCGGAATTCATGTCGAGGCCCTTGTACGTGTTCGGGCCGCCGGTCGCCGCAGTGAGGAACATGGCCATGTGCCCCTTCTGCTTGGCGAGGTGGGTCTCGACGAAGTAGGGGGCGAGTGTCTCGTCGGCCATGATCAGCTCGTACAGCCGGTCGACGACACCGCCGATGCCCTCGCTCTCGCCGAGCTGCTGGTAAAGGGTCTGAGTCTCGGTCATCGTTCAGTACTCCGTTCTGGTGGGGGGATGCGGCGAAGCGGGGCTTCGGCGCCGATCGAACGGATAGACGCTAGCGGGCGACCGGGGCCCGCGCGACAGGGTCACCCTGGGAGGGTGATCAGCCGTCGTCCCGCAGGCGCAGGGCGCCGGCGCCCTGCGTGCCGAGAGCGTCGTCGGGGTTGAGCAGTCCGCACGCCTTCATCGACAGGCATCCGCAGCCGATGCATCCGGTCAGCTCGCGTTCCAGACGTTCGATGCCCTCGCGGCGCTTCTCCAGCTCGCGTTTCCAGCGCCGGGACGCGCGCGCCCAGTCCTCGTGGCTCGGAGTCTGGGTGAGCGGCACATCGGCGAACGCGTCCTTCACCTCCGACAGCGGCAGGCCGAGGTTCTTGGCGACGGTGATGAGCGAGACGCGGCGCAGCATGTGCCGGGCGTAGCGGCGCTGATTGCCGGGAGTGCGGGTCGACGCGATCAGCCCGAGGCTCTCGTAGAAGTGCAAGGCAGACGGTGCGACGCCGGTGCGCCGGCTCATCTCGCCGATGGTCAGCGGCTCGTCCGGGGTGTGTGCCTGCTCGGCGGTCATCGCAGAACCTTCCCTCGATTTGACCTCAAGGTTACTTGAGGTTTTACGCTGGAACCGTGACCCGAGTGAAGGACGCCCTCCGATGACCTACGTGATCGCGCTGCCGTGCGTGGATGTGAAGGACCGCGCGTGCATCGACGAATGCCCGGTGGACTGCATCTACGAGGGTGAGCGCTCCCTGTACATCCATCCCGACGAGTGCGTGGACTGCGGTGCCTGCGAGCCGGTATGCCCTGTCGAGGCGATCTACTACGAGGACGACCTGCCCGAGGAGTGGGCCGACTACTACAAGGCCAACGTCGAGTTCTTCGACGAGATCGGCTCCCCGGGCGGCGCGGCGAAGGCCGGGACGTACGACTTCGACCACCCGCTGGTGGCGGCCCTTCCTCCGCAGGCGGTGTCCGAGTGAGTGCGCCGGCCATCACCGTGAAGCCCGGGGCGCCGGTCCCGTCCGAGGTCGGAGAGGCCATGAAGGCGGCGTTCCGCCGGCATCCGGCCGGGGTCGCGATCATCACGACCATGACGTCGACGGGCCCGGTGGGCCTCACCGCGTCGAGCGTGGCGTCGGTGGCCGTCGACCCCGCGGCGATCGTCTTCTCGGTCACGCGCGCGACCGGAAGCGCCGGCGCGATCCTCGAGGCCGAGGGTTTCGTCGTGCATCTGATCGACGACGAGCACTCCCTGCTCGCCCAGAGCTTCGCGGTGAGCGGGGCCGAGCGCTTCACGCCGGAGCAGGGCTGGGGCGTCCTGCCGACAGGCGAGCCGCACCTGCCCGCCGCGCGGGTCGCGCTGCGTTGCCGGCCGCTGCAGACCGTGGCCGTCGGATCCTCGACGGTGGTCATCGCCGAGGTCGTCGAAGTCATCTTCGGTGAGGAGAGCCGGCCGCTGGTCTACGTCGACCGCGCGTTCCACGCGCTGCCGCACACCGGCTGACCGCGGAGCTCGTCTGCGCTTCCCTCTGCGCCGCCGCAGGTCGGCCGGCAGCCACGCACGGCGAGGATGGTGCCAGGATGAGGGGACACACACAGCCTGGGGGCAGCCATCAGGACTCACGACGACGTGACGGAAGACCTCTCCGAGATCGCGGACCTCTTCCAGGGCGCGCAGGCGCCGACCGACGCAGACCGCGCCGTGCGCCGCAGGCGAGGCAGGGTCGGACTGCTGATCACTGCGATCGTGCTCGTGCTGATCCTCGGCGCCACGGGCGGATACGTCTGGTGGGCTCTCGCCGCCCCGCTGCCCGCGCCGACGGTCGCATCGCAGACGCCCGCGGCCCCGGCATCCGCCGCCGCGGTCATCGCGTTGCCTCAGGAGGGCGCCTCCGCACTCTCCGTCTCCGGCGGCGAGGCGTATCTCGGTGAGACATCGGGCATCTGGGCGAAGACCGGCACGAACGACCCGCGACCGATGGCGAGCATCACCAAGCTCGTCACGGCGCTCGTCGTGCTCGAGCGCAAGCCGCTCGCCGACGCGATCGATCCCGGCCCCACGATCCGGTTCAGCAAGACCGACCACGACCTGTACGACAAGTACTACGTGCAGGGGGCCACGATCAGGGCGATGCCGACGGGCAGCTCGATGTCCGAGCGCGAAGCGCTCGCGGCGATGCTCATCCCGTCGGCGAGCAACTACGCCGAGGCGGTGTCCACCTGGGCGTACGGCTCGCAGGGGGCGTTCCTCAGCGCAGCGCGGCGGTGGCTCGCGAAGAACGGGCTCGCAGAGACGCGGATCGTCGAGCCGACGGGCATCAGCCCGAAGAACACCAGCACGCCGGCGGATCTCATCGCTCTGGGCAGGCTGGCGGCGGCGAACCCGGCGGTCGCCGCGATCACCGCGACCCGGTCGATGACACTGCCGAACATCGGGGTCGTCTCCAACACCAACGACCTGCTCGGCGTCGAGGGGGTCACCGGGCTGAAGACCGGCAACCTCGGTGACGGCGCGCACAACCTGCTCTACACCGCGTCGCTCGACGTCGGCATCGGCGAGCCGCTCGCCGTGGTCGGCGTGGTGCTCGGAGGCTGGAGCGACCGATCGGTCGACGCAGAGGTGCAGGCACTGCTGGCGAGCATCCGCAGCGGGTTCCACGAGGTGCCGGTGGGAAGCGCCGGCCAGGTGGTCGGCGAGGTGACGACGCGATGGGGCGACAAGGCCCAGCTGGTGATCGCCGAGAGCGCCTCGCTCCGCACCTGGTCGGACACGCCGATCGAGGTCACCATGACAACCGAGAAGCCGAAGACCTACACCGACGGTGAGGTCGTCGGCAGCATCACCTGGACCGCAGGGCCGAACACGGCGACCTCCGACATCGTCCTCGACGGAGCGATCGGCCAGCCCGACGAGGTGTGGCGGCTGAAGAACCCCGGCGAACTCGGCGAGGGCTGAGCGCCCCCGCTCGATTCACTGCAGGCTCAGTTCAGTGCCGAGGTCAGCCGGAACACCCCGTCGAGGAACGTCGACTTCGCGGGCTCGCGCAGCCACTCCTCGAGGGTGAGCTCGCGACCGGCATCCCGGTACTTCTGCTCGACGTCGCGCATCTGCGCGACGAAAGACTCGCCGCGCACGAGCAGCGACATCTCCGAGTTCAGGCTGAAGGAGCGGATGTCCATGTTGCTCGAGCCGATCACGGCGATGTCGTCGTCGATCGAGAAGTGCTTCGCGTGCAGGATGTACGGCGCCGGGTACAGGAAGATGCGCACGCCGGCGCGCAGCAGCGTCTCGTAGTACGAGCGCTGCGCATGGTAGACCATGCCCTGGTCGCCCAGCTCCGACACGAACAGCTGCACGTCCAGTCCCCGCTGGCAGGCGGTCGTGATCGCGTAGATCATCGCCTCGTCCGGCACGAAGTAGGGGCTCGTCAGGATGACCTTCTCGGTCGCCCCGTGGATCAGCGAGAGGAACATCCGCAGGTTGTTCTCGGTGCCGTAAGCCGGACCGCTCGGCACCATCTGGCAGTGCAGGTCGCCCCCGGCGGGCTTCGGCACAGCGGATGCCGGCACCCGCTCGATCTCGGAGAGGTCCTCGCCGGTCTCGATCAGCCAGTCGCTCAGGAACACGGCATCCACCTGGGCGACGACCGGACCCTCGACGCGGGAGACGAGCTCCTGCCACATCAGGCCGCGCTTGATGTTCTTCTCGGCGTTGTAGTCGCGCGAGATGAGGTTCTGCGAACCGACGAAACCGATCGCGCCGTCGACGACGACGAGCTTGCGGTGGTTGCGCAGATCGGGGCGCTGGTACTCGCCCTTGAACGGGCGGAACGGCAGCATCCACGACCACTTCACGCCGATGCGGTCCAGTTCGGCGAAGGTCTCCTCCGACTTCGGGATCTTGCGCGAGGCGATGTAGTCGGCGAGCAGGCGAACGGTGACGCCGCGCTGCACGGCGCGCTCCATCGCGGCGAAGAAGCCGCGCGTGGTGTCATCCCATGCGGCGATGTAGAACTCGACGTGCACGTACGTCTTCGCCGTGTCGATCGCGGCGGCCATCGCGTCGATCGACCCCTGATAGTCGTCGATCAGCTCGGCGGAGGAGTCCCCGACGACAGGCAGGCCGGTGAGTTCGTGGTTCTGGATCGCGACGCGCTGCAGCCAGCGCGGAGCCTCGACGTCGACGTGGTCGCCGGCCCGCTCGGCGATCATCGCAGTGATGCGCTTCTGCTCGTCCTGCCGCTTCTTCGGCAGCCGGAAGTTGCCGATCAGCAGGTACAGCCCCATGCCCACGAACGGCACCAGGAAGATGAGCAGCAGCCAGGCCATCGCCGCCGTGGGCTTGCGGCCGCGCGGGATGTAGATCAGTGCGAGCACGTTGATCGCGAGGGCGGCAAGAGCCACGATCGTCCAGATCAGGTTGGCGGAGAAGAGTGCGGACATGCGATTCCTTCGGGGCTGAGTTGTTTCAGTGTGTCACGCCGGCGGAGTCCGGATGAGCGAGTTCATGCTTTGCGGACGATGCCGGGAAGTTCCGTGATCTCACGGATCCGGCATCCGGCTGCCGGTGCGACGCTGGCAGGGTGCGGATCGAGATCGAGCTGGACGGCACCGACCCGCCCGTCGGCCGGGTGAGCGGGCGGGATCAGCCCCTGCCGTTCAGCGGCTGGATCGACCTACTCGCGGTGCTCTCCGACATCATCGAGACGACGCGCGACGAAGACGGCGACCTCGGTGCGCGTGCGCAGCCCGAGCTTGGCGAGGATGTTTGAGACATGCGTCTCCACCGTGCGCCGCGAGACGTTCAGCCGCTGCGCGATCTGCGGGTTCGTCGCTCCCGTGGCGAGCTGCGCCGCGACCTTCTCCTCGGTGCGTGTCAGGGAATCCCACCCGAACGTCGGCCGCGTCCGAGGCGGCGACAGCACCGGGATCCCGGTCTTCCGGAAACCGGCCCTGGCCCTGGTCACCTCATGGTCGGCACCGATCTCGGCGTACTCGCGCAGCGCGGTCTCGGCCAGCATCCGCCGTTCGCCCGATCGCGCCGGCAGTGCGCGAGCCGCGACCTCGGCGAGTCGCGCATGGTCGAGCCGGCGCGGCGTGGTCGCCATCAGCCGCTCTGCCTCGAGCACGGCCTCCGGCTCGTCCAGGACGCCGCGCACGGCCAGCGCGATCGCACGCAGGTACGTCACGTCGGGATTCCGATCGGCGAACGCCGCGAGCAGTTCGGATGCCGTATGCGCCCGCTCCAGCACCAGTCGGCTCTCCGCCGGGCGGATGCCGGCCACCAGTCGCGACAGCAGCACGAGATCGAGGCCGAGCTCGGCGCACTCCATGAGCATGTCCGCCTCGAGGCAGTCCTGCCAGCCGGTCCAGAGCACCTCGAGCGCGGCGGCATGGTCGTCTCGGGCGCGGTCGCGCTGGCTGAGCCCACGCCAGATCCAGGCCCGGCCGCGCCCGGCCCAGGTGGACCGGTCAGGCACGGGGTCGAGCAGATCGGCGAACTCGACCGCCGCTGCCGGTCCCTGCTGGCGCGCCACCATGCAGGCCCGGAGCCCGAGCACAGGGCCGATCATCCGCACATCCATCGTGCCGACCAGGGAATGGTGCGCGTCGAGCTCTGCGGTGATGTCGGACAGGATGGACGTGCTGCTCAGCGCCTGCGCACCGAAGGCGTGCGCGGCGACCATGCCGGTGCGGTAGCCGAATTCCTCCGACACGCGCAGACCGCGCTGCAGCAGCGCCGCGACGCCGTCCGTTCGCCCGGCATCCGCGAGGGCGAGTGCGAGCAGTGCGTGCGGGAACGCCTCGATCGAGGCGAGCGACGGATGCTGGTCGGCCGTCTCGACGGCGGTGGACAGCAGGGAGACGGCCATGTCCAGGTCGCCCTGGAAATCGGCGATCTGTCCGTGCAGCGCGAGCGCCGTGACCTGCGCGCCGTGGTTGCCGACCGTCGCGGCCAGCGCGGCGCCCTCCGCAGCGAGCCGCTTCGCGCCGTCGAGGTCGCCGAGCATCAGCCGGGGCCAGCCGGCGAAAGCGAGATGCGCGGCCCGGTCAGCGGGCTCGATCAGCTCCGACAGCGCCCACTGCTGGGACTGCTCCTGCGACTCGTCCTGCCGGTGCTGCTGCATGAGCGCGTGCGTGTAGGTGAGGGTGAGCGCCGGCAGCACGTCGGCGGGCACGTCTTCACCCAGCGCCTGCTCGGCGAGGATGCTCGCGTCGGCCGCCCGCCCCGAGCTGAGTGCCGCCCTGGCGAGACCCGCGGTCGCGCGCACGTGCCGCTCGTCGCCGGCGTCCGTGTGGTGCGCGACCCGCTCCCACAGCTCCGCCGCCAGGAGGGGCGCCGCGATCGCCGTGCGCTGTGCCAGCTGCAGCATCCAATCCAGGTCCTCCCGCGAGACGGGTGCCTGCAACAGGTGCCCGGCGACCGTCGCGGGCGCGACGCCCGCGGCATCCATCCGCAAGGCAACCTCGCGGTGCAGCTCGGCGCGCACAGCGGCGGGCACGTCCTGCAGCAGCACCTCCTGGATCAGCTCGTGCCGGAAGCCGAGGGCGTCGTCGTCGATCTCCTCGAGGAAGCCGGCGGCGAACGCCTCGCGCAGCATCGGTACCAGCGCGCTCATCGGCTGCCCCGCGACGACCCGCAGCTGCGTGACCGAGAAGCGGGTGCCGAGCAGCGCCGCCGTCGTGAGCATCTCGCGGGTGGCGGCGCCGAGGTGGCTGAGGTGCCGCATCATCACCATCGACAGCGAGGGGGAGGGGCCGACCGGTGCGGCCACCAGCTGCGCCTGGCCGTCTGGCGCAATCGTGACGGCGTGGTCGCGCAGCAGGGAGCGCACCATCTCGGTGAGGAAGAGCGGGTTCCCGCCGGCAGCCTCGACGTAGTGCGCGAGGGCGCCTTCGACCCGCCCGCCGGTGAGGCGTTCCACGATCGTCACGCAGGTGGCATCCGGCAGCCGCGGCACTTCGATCTGCGACAGCAGCCCGCGCTCGCTGAGCACGCTGAGCAGGTGGTCGAGGGCGGGCGAGGTCTCGTGGCGGGCCTGCGTGCGCAGCGAGCAGACGATCAGCAGCGGGAGCTGGGCGAGCGTGCGGCTGACCCGGGTGAGCAGCGCGAGCGAGGCGTCGTCGGCCCACTGCAGGTCTTCCAGCACGAGCGCGGTCGGCGCGGTCGCGACGCTGTCGGTCACCGCCAGCAGTCGCTCCGTGACGGCGTGGGCGTTGCGCTCGTCGATGATGCGGCGGTCGTCGTCGGTGAGGAGCGCGCCGTATGCATCGAGCAGCAGTCCGAGAGATCGCCTCTGCTCCATCGCATCAGCACCGGCGCGCAGCACGACCCGGCCGGAACCCGCACGGGAGAGCGCCTGTTCGATGAGCGTGCTCTTGCCGATGCCGCCCTCGCCGAGTACGACGATGACGCGTCCCGATGCGGCCGTGTCGTCCAGCGCGGTGGTGAGCGCGCGCAACTCGGCCTCCCTGCCCAGGAACATGCCGACGCCACCGCCTCTCACGCAGTCCCCATGAGTCCATCCCCTGATCGCAGATTCTAGTGAGGTCGATACATCCGTGTCTCGAGTTTCCGTGACGACGTCGCTCGACGTCGGCCCCTACGCTCCCCGGCTGTCGGCCGAGTGGCTCGCCGAGGGTGGGCCGGAGCAGTGCCGTCAGGTGGAAGGCACCATGGTCTTCGCCGACATCTCGGGCTTCACCTCGCTCACGGAGCGGCTCGCCCGCCGAGGGCGCGTGGGCGCGGAACTGCTCAGCGACACCCTCGATCTCACCTTCGCGACGCTGCTCGAACCCGCCTTCGCCGACGGAGCCGACCTGCTCAAGTGGGGTGGCGACGCGGTGCTGCTGCTGTACCGCGGCGCCGATCACGCCGCGCGCGCGGCGCGGGCGTCGTACCGGATGCGCGCGGCGCTGCACGGCCTGGTCCGCACCGCCGCCCTGCCCGCACCTGCGCGGCTGCGGCTGTCGATCGGCATCCACAGCGGATGCTTCGACGTCTTCCTCGTCGGCGATCCGGCGAGCCACCGGGAGCTCATCGTCGCGGGGCCCGCGATCACGCGGCTGGTCGCGGTGGAGCAGGCCTGTGAGGCCGGTCGGATCCTGCTGAGCGCGGAGACCGCCGGCCTGCTGCCGGGGCGCGTGCTCGGCGACCGGGCGGCGGAGGGCCGCACGCTGCGCTCGTGCCCTGAATCGGCCGCAGTCCCGCCCGCCGCTGCGCCGATGACGGATGCCGCGCCGACCCTGCCGCCCGGCATCCTGGCCCACCTGCAGTCGGGGGCTGCCGCGCCCGAGCACCGCCCGATCGCCGTCGCCTTCGTGCAGTTCACCGGTACCGACGCCCTGCTGCGCGACGAGGGGCCGGATGCCGCGGCATCCGCCGTGCACGACGTCGTGACCGCCGTGCAGCACGCGTGCCTCGACAACGGGACGACGTTCTTCGAGTCGGACATCGCTGCGGACGGCGGCAAGATCATGCTCACCGCGGGCGCCCCGCGCAGTGCCGGGCACGACGCGGATCGGATGCTGCGCACCGCCCTCGCGATCGCCGCGCATGCGGGTCCGCTCGAAGTGCGGGTGGGGCTGAACACCGGGCATGTGTTCAGCGGTGAACTGGGGCCGGCGGTGCGTCGGACGTACTCGATCAAGGGGGACGCGGTGAACCTCGCCGCCCGGCTGCTCGGCCGCGCCGCAGCGGGACAGGTGGTCGCCACCCGGCACGCGGCCCGGGAGACCAGAGCCGAGGTGCGGGGCGACGACCTCGAGCCGTTCCTGGTGAAGGGCAAGCGCGATCCCGTGCAGGCGCTCGTCGTCCGCGAGGTGCACGGCGGGTGGAGTGCGGGCCGCGGCGAGGCGCGGTTCGTCGGCCGGGAGGACGAGCTCGCGACGCTGACTGCGGCGCTCGAAGGGGCCGTAGCGGGTCAGGGGGTCGTGCTGGACGTGGTCGGCGAGCCCGGCATCGGCAAGTCCCGGCTGGTGGCCGAGGTCGCGGTGCCGGCCGGGATGACCACGCTCGTCACGACCGCCGGCGGCTACGACACCGGCACGCCGTACGCCGCGGCCGGCGCGCTGCTGCGCTCCGTGCTCGGGATCGGCGCGCGGGAGTCCGCAGAGCAGGCCGCGGCGCGGCTGGCGCAGGCGGTGCAGACGGACGCCCCGCAGCTGTCCCCCTGGCTGCCGCTGCTCGGAGCGCCGCTCGACCTGAGCCTGCCGATGACCCGCGAGGTGGAGGAACTGGACGAGCGGTTCCGCCGCGGACGCATCGAGGAGGCGGCGGTCTCACTCATCGCCGCCTTGCTGCCGGGGCCGACGCTGCTGATCTTCGAGGACGCGCACCTGATGGACGAGGCGTCCGGCGCGCTGCTGCAGCGGCTCGGAGCGGAGGCTCGGCGCCGCCCGTGGTGCATGGTCGTCACCCGGCGGGAGGTGCCGATCGGGTTCGTACCCGCTCTGGGCGGGACGGAGGATCGGCGGATCGCGCTCGCCGCGATGCCGCCGGAGGCAGCCATCGAGCTGCTCGCGTCAGCAGCGGGGGACGCCCGCCCGGGCCGCAGCGCGCTGGAGGCGATGGCCGAGCGCGCCCGCGGCAACCCGCTGTTCCTCACCGCGCTCGCCGCGGGCGGGACGGCGGATGACCTGCCGGACTCGGTGGAGGCCGTGCTGCTCGTCGACATCGACCGGCTGTCGGCCGACGATCGCACGCTGCTGCGGCTGGCGGCGGTGCTCGGGGCGCGGTTCGACCCGGGCATCCTCTCGGAGATGCACGCGGTGCGCGCCGACGAGATCGTGGGGCGACTGGACGAGTTCCTGCGCCCGGCGGACGGCCGCGAGCTGGAGTTCCGGCATGCCATGGTCCGAGACGTGGCATACGCGGGACTGCCCTACCGGATGCGCCGGGAGATGCACGAACGGGTCGCCCTGGCGCTCGAGGACACCGCGCCGGCCGAGCTGCTCAGCATGCATTTCCACGCCGCCGGGCTGCACGAGAAGGCCTGGCCGTACTCGCTGCGCGCGGGCGAGGAGGCGCGCGCGAAGTACGCCTATGCGCAGGCGGCGGCGTTCTTCGCGCGGGCGCTGGACAGCGCGGCGCACCTGCCGACTCCGCTGCTGGAGCGCTCGGCGGCGAACGCGTCGCTGGGCGAGTGCCTCGACATGGCAGGGGATGCGGCGGGGGCGCTCGCCGCACTGCGACGGGCGCGGCGCGACCTGGCATCCGACCCGGTGCCGACCGCTGAGCTGCTCTACAAGGAGGCCAGGATCACCCTGCGCCTGGGCCGGTACCGCCCGGCCCTTGCGCAGTTGACCCGCGCGCTGCGGATGCTGGAGCGCACCGAGGGCGCTGCGGCCGATGCCGTGCGCGCGACGCTCGCCACCCGGTACGGGTTCTGCCTGCATCTACAGCGCCGATCGGCGGGCGCCGTGCAGTGGGGGCGACAGGGCGTCGCATGGGCCGAGGCCTCGGGCGACCGGACGGTGCTCGCGCACGCCTGCAACGCCCTGCACCTGGCGTACGGGGCGTCGGAGGAGACGGAGGACCGGCCGTACGGGCAGCTCGCGCTCGCACTGTACGAGCAGCTGGACGACCTGAGCGGACAGGCGCTCACTCTGAACAATCTCGCGATCGACGCGTACGACTCCGGGGACTGGGGGCAGGCGGTGGAGGGGTTCGGGCGGGCAGCCGAGAGCTTCCACCGCCTCGGCGACGATGCGAATGAGGCCACCGCGCTGTACAACCGGGCCGACGTGCTGGTCGCGCAGGGACGGCACGCCGAGGCGCTGCCCGTGCTGCGCGCGGCCCTGCGCCTCGCGCAGCGGGTCGACGACGAGGAACTGGTCGGGCTGGTGTTCCGCGAGCAGGCTCGTGCGGCCGCCGGCACCGGGGATCGCGACGGGGCGTGGGAACTGTTCGATCAGGCGCGCGGGGTGCTCGCCGGGCTCGATCTCGCGACCGAGGTCGCGCTGCTCGATGCTGCGCGCGCCGAGGCGCTGGCGGATGCCGGGGACGCGGCCTCAGCTCTCGCGCTGATCGACGAGACGATCGCGGCCGCCCGGGCGAAGGCGACGGAGACGCTCACCCGGCTGCACCGGATCAGAGCGCAGGCGCTGGCGATGCAGGGCTTCTCCGCGCAGGCGGCCGAGGCCGCTCGCGAGGGACTGGCCAGGACGACGGGAACCTACGGCGGCTACGAGCCGGCGCTGCTGGGCCTGACGCTCGCCGAAGCGACGAGCGATGTGGCGCTCCGGGAGCGCTCCCGGCGCACTCTTGCCGCGCTCGGCGTGGTCACGCTGGGGCCCTGAGCATGTCGAAGGGCGCTGCGCTCGCTCAGGAACCGGGAAGCCTCACCTCACCCGGAGAGCATCCGCCGCCGCATCCAGCGCGCCGTCGTTCACAGCGAAATACGCCCACTTCCCGCGCTGCTCGCGCGTGACCAGACCGGCTTCGGTGAGCAGCTTCATGTGGTGCGACACGGTGCCCTGCGAGAGTCCGACCGGCTCGGTGAGATCGCAGATGCAGGCCTCGCCGCCCTCGCTGCCGGCGATGAGGGAGAGCAGCATCACCCGGGTGGAGTCGCCCAGCGCCTTGAACACGCGCGCGGCCCGCTCGGCCTCGTCGGATGTCAGGGTCGCGGTCACGCGCGGCACGCAGCACGCGGTCTGTTCGATGGTCAGGGGGAGACTCATACCGATAGTCTGACACGTATTGACAAACTTCGATAGGTGCGCGAGTGTTCTCGTATTGAAGTTCTTCGATTTGAGGAGTTGTGATGCCTGACCTTCCCGTCGTCGTCATCGGAGCCGGCCCGCAGGGCCTGGCGGCTGCCGCGCACCTGACCGAGCGCGGCCTCGATGTCGTGATCGCCGAACGCGGTGCGACCGCTGCCGCCGCCGTGTCCGAGTGGGGGCACGTGCGGCTGTTCTCCGCCTGGCCGGAGCTGACGGATGCCGCTGCGCGACGCCTGCTCGAGCCGACGGGCTGGACGGCGCCGGCGAGCGGCTACCCGACGGGGGCGGAGTGGGTGAGCGAGTATCTCGCACCGCTGGCGAAGGCGCTCGGCGACCGCGTGCTCTACGGCACCACCGTCACCGGCGTCGCGCGCCGAGGTCGCGACAAGGTCGTCGCCAGCGGCCGCAAGAGCACGCCGTTCGTCGTGCACACGGTCGACCAGGATGGTCACGACGGCCGCATCCTCGCGAGTGCGGTGATCGACGCGAGCGGCACCTGGGCGCAGCCGAACCCCGCGGGAGCCGACGGATTCCCGGCGGTCGGCGAGCCCGCGGCATCCGATCTCATCTCGTACCGCATCCCGGATGACGTGTCCGACCTCGCGGGATCGCACGTCGTGGTCGTCGGAGCCGGGCACTCGGCGACGCACGCGGTGCTGCGCCTGAGCGAGCTCGCCCGCCGCGAGCCGGGCACGCGCGTGACCTGGCTGCTCCGTCGCGGCAGCGCCGTGAACGTGTTCGGCGGCGGGGCCGGCGATGAACTGCCAGAGCGCGCAGCGCTCGGGTCACGCGCGCGCAAGGTCATCGACGCCGGCATCGTCAAGGTGATCACCGGCTTCCGTGTCGCGGAGTTCCGGCAGGATGCAGGCGAGCTGACTCTCCTCGCCGAGGACGGCCGCGAGCTCACCGGAGTCGCGCAGGTCTTCGCGCTGACCGGGTTCCGCCCTGACACGAGCTTCCTGCGGGAGGTGCGCATCGACCTCGACGCGTCGCTCGACGCGGTCGCCGGGATCGCCGCGGAGATCGATCCGAACATCCACTCCTGCGGCTCGGTCGGGGCAACGGGCGCACGCCAGCTCGCGCAGCCCGAGCAGGGGCTGTTCATCGTCGGGGCGAAGTCATACGGCCGGGCGCCGACGTTCCTCGCGCTGACCGGATACGAGCAGGTGCGCAGCGTCGCCGCGCACCTCGCCGGCGACCATGAGGCCGCAGCGCGCAACGAGCTCGTGCTGCCCGACACGGGAGTGTGCGGGGGTGCCGGCGGCTTCGACGCCGAGGGTGCTGGATGCTGCGCGGCTCCGGCCGTGCTGCAGATCGGATCACGTCCGGTCAGCGTCGGTTGACGCTTGAATACTGAATAGACATGCTTCAATATAGAAGCATGTCTATTCAGTCCGGGCGGAACTTCTCGTGACCGCCGAGACCGCGACGCCGGCCCGCACTGCCTCTCGCCGGCTGTCCACTCTGGACAGGTGGCTGCCGCTGTGGATCGGCCTCGCCATGGTCGCGGGCCTGCTGCTCGGGCGCTTCGTGCCCGCGCTTTCCGACCTGCTCGGCCGGATGGAGGTCGGCGGCATCTCGGTGCCGATCGGTCTCGGACTGCTGGTGATGATGTACCCGGTGCTCGCGAAGGTCCGCTACGACCGGATCGCCGCCGTCACCGGGGACAAGCGGCTTCTCGTCTCGTCTCTGGTGCTGAACTGGCTGGTCGGTCCCGCGGTGATGTTCGCGCTCGCCTGGATCTTCCTGCCCGACCTGCCCGAGTACCGCACCGGACTGATCATCGTCGGCCTCGCCCGCTGCATCGCCATGGTCGTGATCTGGAACGACCTCGCCTGCGGTGACCGCGAGGCCACGGCCGTGCTGGTCGCGATCAACTCGGTGTTCCAGGTCGTCGCATTCTCGCTGCTGGGCTGGTTCTACCTCACCGTCCTGCCCGGGTGGCTGGGCCTGGACACCCAGGGGCTGGAGATCTCGGTCTGGCAGATCGCACTGAACGTGCTGGTCTTCCTCGGAGTGCCGCTGATCGCCGGCTTCGCCTCCCGGTGGATCGGTGAGCGGCGCCGCGGCCGCGCCTGGTACGAGCAGAAGTTCCTCCCGGTCATCGGCCCCTGGGCGTTGTACGGGCTGCTGTTCACGATCGTTCTGCTGTTCGCTCTGCAGGGACAGCAGGTGACCTCGCATCCGCTGGATGTCGCGCGGATCGCGGTCCCGCTGCTGGCGTACTTCGCCGTCATGTGGTTCACCGGCATACTCACTGGTAAGGCGCTCGGGTTGAACTATGCACGTTCGACGACGCTGGCCTTCACCGCGGCGGGCAACAACTTCGAACTCGCGATCGCCGTCGCGATCGGCACCTTCGGCGCGGCATCCGGCGAGGCGCTCGCCGGAGTCGTCGGCCCGCTCATCGAGGTCCCTGTTCTCGTCGGACTCGTCTACGTCTCGCTCTGGGCAGCTCGAGCCTGGTTCCGCACCGATCCGTACACCGGCGAGAGGATCGCCTCATGAACGTCACCCTGACGGATGCGGGCGAGGCCTGCAGCCCGGTCGCCACACACGCCATCGGCCAGGAGGCGGCCGGTGCTGTCGCCGCGACGCTGAAGGCGCTCTCCGACCCGCTGCGGCTGCGGATGCTGTCTGCGATAGCGTCCGACCCGCGCGGCGAGTCGTGCGTCTGCGACCTCGCAGAACTCGCCGACGTGTCGCAGCCGACCGTGTCTCACCACCTGAAGGTGCTCAAGGACGTCGACGTGCTCACGTCGGAGCGCCGGGGCACCTGGGTGTGGTACCGCATCACCCCTAACCGCCGCGGCGCCGTCACCGCCCTGCTGGAGTCGTTCGCGCCGGCGACGGTCGCCCCTGTCGCGGACGCACCGGCGGAGAACGCGCGTCCGGACTTCGACATCCGGATCACGCATCTCGCCGACGAGCTCGCCGCGGAGGTCCCCGGGCTGAGGCCCGAGACGGTGCTCAGCATCGTCCGTGAGTCCTACACGTCACTCGCCCGAACGGCGAAGGTCACCGGCGCGCTCGTCCCTCTCACCGAGCGCTTCGCCCGGCAGCGCCTCGCCGACCTCACCCGAGACCGCGACGGGTCCGTCCCGCAGGTGCTGTTCGTCTGCGTCGCCAACGCGGGACGCTCGCAGCTCGCCGCAGCACTCGTGAATCAGATCGCCGGGGGCCGGGTCGTCGCCCGTTCCGCCGGTTCCCGCCCCGCGGACGTGATCCACCCGCGCGTGCGATCGATCCTCGCCGAGATCGAGGGCGACGTGGCGGCGGAGCGCTTCCCGAAGCCTCTCACCGATGACGCCCTCCGCGCGGCGGATGTCGTCATCACGATGGGCTGCGGCGACGTCTGCCCCGTCATCCCCGGCGTCCGCTACGACGACTGGGCCGTCGGCGACCCCGCCCTGGCCTCCCGTGCAGGCGTCGAAGCCATCCGCGACGATCTTGCGGCGCGCGTCCGCGCGCTCGTCGACGAACTCATCCGCACCGCCGAACAGGAGCAGTCATGACCAAACCGTCCGTCCTCTTCGTCTGCGTGCACAACGCGGGCCGTTCGCAGATGGCGGCCGGGTTCCTGCGCGACATCGCCGGCGACCGCATCGAGGTGCGCTCCGCCGGATCCATGCCGGCCGATCAGATCAACCCGATCGCCGTCGAGGCCATGCGCGAGGCGGGCATCGACATCACCGCCGAGCAGCCGAAGGTGCTCACCACCGAAGCGGTGCAGGCATCCGACGTCGTCATCACGATGGGCTGCGGCGATGCCTGCCCGTTCTTCCCCGGCAAGCGCTACGAGGACTGGAAGCTCGACGACCCCGCGGGTCAGGGCATCGACGCCGTCCGCCCGATCCGCGACGAGATCCGCGGCCGGATCGAGCGGCTCGTCGCGGAACTGGTCTGACTGCGGCGTCAGATCGTCCCGCGGACGTCCGTAAGGAAGAGGACCACCAGGCGAAGGTCGCCGGCGCGGTCGCGGGTGCTTGCACGCTGGTCGGTGCAGAAGTCCTGGCCGTCGCCGATCACGCCCTTCGCAGGACAGGCCGGCGTCGTGACGAGTTCCCCGATGGCCGTCGTGGACCACAGTGCCCGGTAGTGCGCGACGCCTCCGCTGCCGCACAGCGATTTGTCGCACACGATCGTCATCTTCGCTGGGGCATCGCGCGTGTACAGATCGTCGAGGTCGGCGAGGACCTGCGTCACGAGCGCGTTCTCGCCGCACGCGGCATCCGCGCAGACGCCGAGCGACACCGCGACGTCACCGCCGGCGCCGGCCGGCAGCGAGATCAGCGCGCACATCGGATGCTGCGCGTCGACCGTCGCACAGGCCGCGCCGTCGGAACCGGCCGTGCCGTTCAGCAGAGAAGCGTCGTCATGGGCGAGCACAGCCAGCGTCAGCTCGACCGGGAACGAGCCGGTCGACGCCGTCAGCCCGCCGGCCGCCACCGTGACGGTGAGCGCGGTGGTCGGCTCGGAGTACGTCAGCTCGAAGGTCGTCGTGGCCTGCCCGGCGGGGATCGCGGCGTCGCCATGCACCATGACCGTGCCTCCGCCGTTCGCGGCGAACGTCACGGGGGTGCTCGCCGGGAACGAAGCCGGCATCCCGGCATCCGTCAGCGAGACCGTGACGAGGAACGAGGTGTCGACCGACGTGAGCACCGGGGGCGCAGCGCCGGCCGGCAGCGTGCCGAGACCGTCCACCAGATCCGGAACCGAGGATGCGACGGCGGTCATCGCCGTCGGTTCGGGGAGGACCGTGGGCGGATCGTCATCCGCGTTCGCGACGGCCGGTGCGACGAGCGCCGCCAGCGTCAGCGTGACCACGGCGATGAAGGATCGAAGCGCGCGACGATGCGACATGACAGTGCCTCCCCAGGTAGGTGTCTCCCAGGGTGCTCCTCGCACGCGCGGAAAAGATCCGTGAGATCACTGAGGTTTCCTGCCTTCCGTCCGGACAGCCTGGGGAGATGGCGCTGCGGACACCCGAAGCCGGCGTCGCGGGGCGCACCCGCGAGTCCGCGCTTCGGCGTGGCCGGATCCCGGGGCGCACGGTGCTGCTGGTCGCCTCGTTCGGGGCCGTGCTCGCGTTCCTCGACGCCACGATCGTGAACATCGCGTTCCCCAGCATCCGCGAGTCCTTCCCGGACGACTCGATCGGCACGATCTCCTGGGTGCTGAACGCCTTCAACATCGTGTTCGCCGCGTTCATGATCGTCTTCGGACGGCTCGGCGACGTCGTGGGTCGCAAGCGCCTGTACCTGATCGGGATCGGGCTGTTCACCATCGCCTCCGTGATCTGCGCGCTCGCACCCAGCGTGGGGATGCTGGTGGCGGGGCGCATCCTGCAGGCACTCGGCGCTGCGATGATCGTGCCGGCTTCCCTGGCGCTGGTCATCGAGGGGTTCCCCGCGGGCAAGCGCGCCCGCGCCGTCGGCCTGTGGGCGGCCGCCGCGGCGGTGGCGGCGGGACTCGGCCCGCCCCTCGGCGGCCTCGTCGTCGAGGCGGGCGGGTGGACCTGGGCGTTCTGGATCAACCTGCCGCTCGGCGTGATCGCCTGGTGGCTGGGGCGGCGTCAGCTGGTCAACAGCAGGGCGCCCGGCCGGCGGCGGATGCCGGATCTGCGTGGCGCGCTGCTGCTGGCGGCATCCCTCGCGCTGATCACGCTGGCGATCATCAAGGCGTCGGAGTGGGGAGCCGCGAGTCCGCTGCTGTGGACCGTGGTCGTCGCCGCGGTGCTGCTGCTCGCCGGATTCGTGCTCAGCTCGATGAAGCATCCGGTGCCCGTCCTCGACCTCGCGATGATGCGCGACCGCACCTTCCTGGTCGCCAACATCGCGACCCTGGTCGCCGGCGTCGGCTTCTTCGGGTACATGCTCACCAACGTGCTGTGGCTGCAGTACGTGTGGCAGTACACCGTTCTGGAAGCCGGTCTCGCGCTGATCCCCGGTGCGCTGGTCGCCGCAGTCACGGCAGGGCTGCTCGAACCGGTCGCGGAGCGGTTCGGGTACCGGTGGATCATCGCCGCCGGGTTCGTCGTCTGGGCGCTGGGGTACGCCTGGTACGTCGGGGTGGTGGGGACCACTCCGGACTTCTGGGGGCAGTGGCTGCCGGGGCAGGTCATCAGCGGCATCGGTGTGGGAGCGACCCTGCCGCTGCTGGCCTCCTCGACGCTCGCCTCGCAGCCGGGAGGCAAGTACGCCACCGCATCCGCCGTGATCTCCAGCGCGCGGCAGATCGGCGGCACGATCGGCGTCGCGCTGCTCGTGGTGATCCTGGGCGCGCCGACTCCGCTGACGGTCGTCCAGGACCTGCGCGACGGCTGGACGATGTGCATCGTCTCGTTCGCGGCGGGCGCGGTGATCACCCTGTTCCTGGGGAGGGCCGGGAACAGCGCCGAGGGCAGGGACGAGGAGCCGATCGTCGAATCGGACCTGCGCGAGCCGGATGCGGGGCGCTCGGTGCTGCTGCGCCGCGAGCTGCCGCCGGTGGAGGAGTCGCTGTTCGGTCGGCTTCCGGCAGCGACACGGGAGCGGATCGTGGGGACGGCTCCGCGCCGAACGGTGCCGGCTGGGGACTGGGTGCTGCGGCAGGGGGATGCCGCGGAGTCCATGTTCGTGCTGATATCCGGGCGCGCGGAGGTCGTGATCGGGGAGCAGGTCGTCCGTGAGGTGGGGCCGGGCGCGGTTCTGGGGGAACTCGCGCTCTTCACGGGCGATCTGCGTTCCGCCTCGGTGCGCGCACGACGCGACTGCCAGGTGCTCGAGGTGTCGCGCGCGCTGCTCGACGAGGCGATCGGCGAGGATCCGGTCGCGCTTTCGGCGCTGGTCACCGCGCTGGCGCATCAGCTCGCCGAGGCCAGTCCCCCTGCGACCAGGGTGGCCTCGCGACCGAGCCTGGTCGCGGTGCTGGCCGCGGCGCCGGGGGCGCCGGTGGAGGCGGTCGCGGCGGTGCTTCACCGCGGGCTGAGCGAACATCTGCGGGTAGCGCTGCTGCACGGTCCGCACACCCCGGAACAGGTGGACCGCGCGGAGGCGGAGAACCAGATGGTCGTCCTCGTCGCCGTGGGGGCCGACGAGGCATGGGCCGCCCGCTGTGCGCGGGAGGCCGACACGGTGGTGCTGGTCGGAGTCAGTGGGGACGCTCCGGCCGGCACGACTCCGCCGATGGCGGGCCGCGCGGAGCTCGTGCTCGTCGGCGAGTCCCCGTCGCGTGCGATGCGTCAGACCTGGCTCGACGCCGTGGATCCGTGGCGCATCAGCGAGCTCTCCTTCGCGGATGCCGGTACACCGGGCGCCGTGCCGAGCAGCCTGCGGGGTCTGGTCGACCGGCTCGCCGGGCGGTCGATCGCCCTGGTGCTCGGCGGCGGAGGCGCCCGCGCGCTCACCCACATCGGCGTCCTGCTGGAGCTCGAGGAGGCGGGCCTGCGCATCGATCGCGTCGCCGGCGCCAGCATGGGGTCGGTGATCGCCGGGTACTACGCGACCGGGGTCACGGCGGCGGATGTCGGGGACGTGGCGTATCGCGAGTTCGTGCGCGAGGACATCCTCGGCGACTACGGCCTGCCGCGCACCTCGCTCGCCCGGGGATCCCGGGTGCAGAAGGCCCTGGCGCGCACCTTCGGCGACCTGCGGATCGAAGAACTGCCGCGCGGCTTCCGCTGCGTGAGCACCGACCTGCTCGCGCGGTCGACGGTCGTGCACCGGACCGGGCATCTCGGGGACGCCATCAAGGCATCGTCGCGGCTGCCCGTGCTCTTCTCGCCGATCCCGAGCGACGGCCGGCTGCTCGTGGACGGCGGAGTGCTCGACAATCTGCCGGTCGACACGGTCACCGAGCGCAGCGAGGGGCCGATCATCGCGGTGAACGTCTCGATGAGCGGCGGGCGGAGGCGGGCGCCGGGGGAAGCTCCGCGGCCGGTGCGCGTCCCGCCGCTGGGGGAGACGATGCTGCGCACTCTGATGATCGGCGGGGGCGGCGCCGCCGAGGCGCAGCGGCTCGGCGCGTGGGTGATCACGCCGCCGTCGATGGGCGTCGGGCTGCTGGAGTTCCATCAGTACGACCGGATGGTCGAGGCCGGTCGCGCCGCCGCGCGGACGCTGCTCGACCAGACCGGTGATATCTTTGCTGCATGAACACCCGTCGGTATGCGTATTTTGAGTCGGCTCTGGAGGAGCCGGCGCAGATCTAGCGCGCACCGACCTCTTCCAGAGCCGACAAAGGCAGAGCGAATGCTCTGCCTTTCGCCGTTTTCGGCGGGCTCTGCTCACGGGTCCGTCCGGAACTCACCCAGAACAGGACAGGACAGGACCCATGCACACTCTCGACGCCACCTCCGATCTGCACGTCTCCGGATTCACCACCATCCCGACGCCGGCAGAGGTGCTGACCGAGCATCCGCTCGACGACGATGCGTCCGCGCTCGTCGCCCGCACGCGCGACGAGGTGCGGGCGATCATGGCGGGTGAGGACGACCGCCTGCTCGTCGTGGTGGGGCCGTGCTCGATCCACGACCCGGATGCCGGGCTGGAGTACGCCTCCCGGCTGGTGCCCGAGGCCGAGCGGCTGGGCGGCGACCTGCTGATCGTGATGCGCACCTACTTCGAGAAGCCGCGCACCACGATCGGCTGGAAGGGACTCATCAACGACCCGCACCTCGACGGCAGTCACGACATCGCAACCGGGCTGCGGATGGCACGCGGCTTCCTGCGCGACGTCGTCGCGCTGGGCATGCCGTGCGCGACGGAGTTCCTCGAGATGATCAGCCCGCAGTACATCGCCGACCTGGTGACCTGGGGCGCCATCGGCGCGCGCACCACGGAGAGCCAGCTGCACCGCCAGCTCGCGTCGGGGCTCTCGATGCCGATCGGCTTCAAGAACGGCACGGACGGAGGGCTGCAGGTGGCGCTGGACGCCGCGGTCGCGGCATCCGCTCCGCAGGCGTTCCTCGGGATCGACGCCGACGGGCGGGCGAGCCTCGTGTCGACGACAGGCAATCCCGACACCTCGGTGATCCTGCGCGGTGGCGCGGACGGTCCGAATTACGCGGCCGATCACATCGAGCGCGCCGCACAGCGGCTGTCGGCGGCGGGCGCATGCGACCGGCTGATCGTCGACGCGAGCCACGGCAACAGCGGCAAGGACCACCTGCGTCAGGCCGTGGTCGTGAGCGAGCTCGCAGAGCAGATCGCGGCCGGCGGCCGGGCGATCGCCGGTGTGATGATGGAGAGCAACCTCATCGCCGGTGCGCAGAAGCTCGACGTGTCAGCGGGGCCGGCGGGACTGGTGCGCGGTCAGAGCGTGACGGATGCCTGCATGGCGTGGGACACCACCGCCCTGGTGCTCGAGCAGCTCGCGGAGGGGGTGCGCGGGCGGCGGTCCGTCAGTCCTCGTCCCGCTTGACGAGATCCAGCCCTGCCGCCGCGTACTGCCGCAGCGTCGCACCGGGCAGGAACGCCTGCGTGAGGGCGACGCCGATGCGGGGCAGGTCGGCGGCCTCGCGATAGAGCAGGTGCAGCGTCTCGTACCGGGGGTGGAACTTCTCCTTGAAGCGGTGCAGCGACGTGAAGCCGTACACCGGCTCGAGCAGGTCGGAGAGGCGGGTGCTGAGCGCGGCGATGGCACCCGCCTCCGGAGGGTACTCGTGCGTCAGAGGAGCGCCGGACAGCGAGACGATCTCCGCCCCCTCGTCGCGGAACGTCGCCGCCGACATGCCGATCAGGTACTCCATAACCGGCGGGAAGCCGCCGGGCCGGCGGCGCATGAGGTCCAGGGTCCAGCCGCGCACGACTCCGCCGGGGCCGTAGACCGGCAGCCAGGACAGGAACCCGTCCACATCGCCGTTCCCGGCGGTGGCGATCGCGACGCGCACGTGCGGGTCCTCCGCCTCGGCGAGTGTGCCGAGCGTGAAGCGCATCTCGGGCAGATCCTTGTCGCCGACCCAGAGCTGCGAGATCGCCTGCAGCTGCGCGCGCACGCCCCAGCGTGCGTCGACCAGCCGGGAGACGGTGAAGGTCACGCCCTCGCGCTGCGCGCGATTCGTCGCCGTGCGGATCGCACCCCAGCGCTTGCCGGTGAACTCCAGGCCGGGCAGGTCGACGATCGTGTCGTCCGCGACGACCAGGCTCCGCCAGCCCTCCGGCACGGCGGCGAGGGTGGCGTCGCCGGCGCTGAAGAAGCACGGCGTCGTGCCGGCGCGTTCGGCGCGCTCGATGAACTCAGTCACGGCTGTCGCGCGGTCGGGACAGTTCCCCGATCGGATCGGCGAGTGCCAGTGCGACGCCGTTGTGCCGCTGGTAGGCGACGATCCCGCCTGCCGTGCGCAGGTACTCGTTCGGCTCCCAGGTCGTCATCCACGACAGCGTCCCGCCGCCGTGCTGCTGCAGCGCTGCGATCACGTCGTCGCGGGTGGGTGCAGTGCCCCCGCCGAGCGGCGGCCGACGCCGCCAGCGGAAGGCGCGACGTTCGATCAGCAGCATGATCAGGAACAGCGTCCAGAGGACGCCGGTGGCCAGCGCCATCCGGGCGTTGAAGCCGAGATCCTCGAGCTCCCGTTCCGAGGACATCATCACCAACAGCAGGATCAGGGCGCCGAGCAGTACATTCAGCCCGGTGTAGAGCAGCGAGAGCAGCCACGCCCACCGCCGACCTCGACGCAGCCCGTTGAGCACGATCAGGGTGATCGCCAGATCGATCAGCGTGCTCCAGTGCAGGGTCTCCGCGGGGACGGTGTCGCCGAAGGGCCCCGAGGTGGGCACGTAGTCGACGATCGTCGAGATCACGATCAGCACGATCAGCGCCCAGAACGCGAGCAGCCGCTGCTCGCGCACCGTCGCGCGGCGCAGGGTCAGTGAGCGGTCGACGGCCAGCACCAGCACGACCGCGGCCGCGTGCTCGAGGTCGGCGATGTCGCCCCAGAACAGCAGCGCGATGAAGACGTAGGTCAGCAGCGTGAGCCATGCGCGGTTGCGCCACGGAGAGGGCAGCACGCCGACCGCGAGGGCGATGCAGGCGAGAAGCCCGCCGCTGGGCCCGACATCCAGCGACGCAGCCTGATGCTGCACCCATGGCCAGGCCGGAGTGACAACCGAGAGCAGCCAGAGCAGACCCGCGGTAGCGAGGATGGCGAACAGCTGCCCACCCGCGAACCAGGCCAGCGTCACGCGCCAGCCGCGATGCCACTCCAGGTAGGCGACGCCGAGCAGGCAGGCGACGAGCAGCAGATACCCCAACGGCTGCGCTGCCAGGAAGGTTCCAGTGAGCGGAGTCCACCAGCGGCCGGCCTGGAACGCCGGCAAGCCATAGGCCAGGTCGTCCCAGAGCGGGCTGTCCTGGAACGGGGCCCACAGGGCACCCGTCGCGATCCCCGCGGAGAGCAGGGCGGCGAGGATCAGCAGGGTGACGGGCAGACGACGCAGGATGCTGCGCGGTGGCGTCGACGCACGGGCGATCGTCTCATCGTTCATGCCACCCGCTCCGTCTCTCCGCTTTCGGCGAGGATGAGTCCGGCCCGGCGGGCCGCGGCGACGGCATCCGCTCTGCTGGTCACGTCGAGCTTGCGATGGATCGACTTTATGTGAGTGCGCGCGGTGTTGACGGAGATGAACAGCTCTGAGGCGATCTCGGCGGCACTCAGCGCGGTGGGCAGCAGCGTCAGCACCTCCAGCTCCCGCCGGCTCAGTCCCTCCTGCAAGCGAGTCGGTGCCGGCGCGGTGCCGGTCTGCGCGCGCAGTGCGGCGATCCGCTCTGGCAACGCGCCGGCATCCGTGGCGCCGGCGATGACGTGGTCGGCCTGGTTCAGGGCGACCGTCGCGCGATCGGGGTGCCCGAGCGCGAGGTCTGCGCGCGCCACCTCGATGAGCAGATGAGGGACGACGAGCACGGAGTCATCGTGCTGGGCGGCGACCTCTAGCGCCCGTACGGCGGTCGCCCGCCCAGCGGCCGGGCTGCCGCTGTCGATCTGGAAGCGAGCCAGAGCCTGCTCGGCCGGCAGGTAGACATGGTCCATGCCGATCGCGAAGGCCTTCCGCGCGGCGGCGCATCGCTCGATCGCGGTCGCAGCGCCGTCGAGATCGCCGAGCTCGAGCAGGCACAGCGCTCGGTAGGCGGGCACGAACAGCTGGAGCGGGCGGGCGAGCGGCTGCATCTCCTCCACCGTGTCCAGCTCTCGCAGCGCCGCCGCGCTCTCGCCGGCGAGATGCAGCATCGTCGCCAGTCGGGTGCGCACGATCGCCGCGAACGGCGATGACGGGTCGTGCCCGGCGAGAAATCGGTCGGCGGCGCGGCGCGCGTCGCCGACGTCGTCATAGCAGGCGGAGGCATGGATGAAGTCCTCGACCTCGTCCCAGTCCCGGAACGGGGCGACGGTGCGCGCGCCGGCTGAGAGGCGGCCGCGGGAGAGCGCACGGTCGCGCCGAGCCCGATCGCCTCCGGTCGCGGTGGCCCAGGCCTCCCAGAACGCCAGGCGCGGATCCTCGCCGAGAGCGGATGCCGGGATGCGGTCCAGCCAACTCAGCCCGAGCTCCTGCCGGGGGACGAGGAAGGTGGCGTGCACGTTGAAGAGCACGTCGGCGATCGACTCGTAGTCCTCGGCCCCGAGCAGGTGGTGCACCGTGGAGGCGATGTCCTGGTGCTCCGCGAACCAGCCGGCAGCGCGCCGGTGCAGCGCCCTTCGGCCTGCGGGATCCGCTCGGCCCAACTCCGCGAGCAGCTGTTCCCGCACGAGGTGGTGCATGCGCCACCAGCGTCCGTCGTCGTCCAGAGCCGCGATCAGGCCCGTGCGGGTCGCAACATCCATGGCCACGGTCCAGGCTCGGTCATCCTGCAGCACGGCCGAGAGCACCTCAGCGGTGAACCGCTCGAACACGGCGAGTTGACGCAGCAGCTCCCCGTCGTCCGGGTCGCCGCCGGCGAGGCCCTCGCCGATCAGCGCTCCGATGCCGGTCGGATCATCGGGGCTCTGAGAGACGACACGGGCCGGAGCCAGTCCGCGCGAGATCGCCGCCCCGATGAGGGACACGGCGGCCGGCCAGCCGCCGGTGATGTCGTGCACGAAGGCCGGATCGACGGGTTCGGGGCCGGCGGCGGCGCGCAGCAGTTCCGCCGTCTGGGCCGGCGTCAGGCGCAGCTGCTCCACCTGCAGGTCGGCGACCTCGCCGCGGGCGCGGAGCCGCTGAAGGGCGGGCAGCTCCAGCGGCACTCGAGCGACCAGCACGATGACCAGGTTCTCGGGCATCCGTCCGAGGAACCAGTCCAGGCTTGCGATGGTGTCCTCTCGTGCGACCAGATGGGCGTCGTCCAGCACGAGTGTCCACTGTTCCGGCGAGGCGTCGATCGCATCGATCAGGGGCACGATGATCGAACGGCGCACAGCGCCGGCATCCGATGCATTCACGGCGAGTTCGTCGCCGGCCCTTGAGCGTGCGACCGCAGCGGCGATCGCGCCCCACAGCCCCGCCGGGTCGTTGTCGTCGGCGTCGAGGCTCACCCAGATCCGGCCGCGTTCGGGCGTGGCCTGGAGCCACTGCGAGACGACCGTGGTCTTGCCGTATCCGGCCGGGGCGCGGACGACGGCGACGCGAAGGGAAGCGCCGCGCAGCATCCCGAAGACGTCGTCGCGGATGATCGGATGCGGACCGGAGATCGGCGGGCGGAACTTGGTCGATGGGTACATGTGCGTCTCATTCTGGCGGACGGAATCACCTAGGTGAATGGAGGCGTCCCCCGGGCGATCCGCGCGGACGGGTGCGCTCTGGAGCGGTACTCTTTCGACGCTGAATCCATGGAACGCCGAGGAGAATCGTGTCCGATATCACCACCACCGAGAACGGCTGGCGCAGGTTCTGGAACAAGGGTGCCTGGTGGAAGGCGCTGATCCTGGTTCTCGTCTACGTCGCGATCTACCAGCTCATGCCGGCGCTGTGGGTGGGGGCGACGGAATCCGCGACGGCGGACGGCATGTTCTCCTCGGCGGCGAGCGTCCTCTTCGGGCTCGGGCTCCCCGTCATCGTCGGCTCGCTGCTGCTGCTCGCCTTCGCCTGGTCTGTCGGCTGGTTGCCCAAGCCGCTGTTCACCAGGCAACCGGTGCCCGGTCGCTGGTGGATGTGGATCGCCGTGGTGCTGGTCGCGCTCCCCATCCTGCTGCGGCTGTTCGGCATCGACTATTCGGCGTACTCGGCGGGCACCATCGTCATGACCTTCGTGACCGGGCTGTTCATCGGTCTGTCGGAAGAGCTGCTCACGCGCGGTCTGGTCGTCGAGATCATGCGCCGGGCGGGACATCGGGAGTGGGCCGTGGCAGCGGTGTCCGCCCTGTTCTTCGCCCTGCTGCACTCCGGCAACCTGCTGTCCGGGCAGTCGATCGTGACGGTCGGCGGCACCCTTGTCTACACCTTCGCCTTCGGCGTGCTGATGTACCTGATCATGCGCGTGACGGGGAACCTCATCTGGGCGGTGGTCCTGCACGGACTCACCGATCCGACGACCTTCCTCGCCACTGGAGGCATCGATGTCGAGGGAACCCGCACCAATACGCTGCTCACGCTCGCAGGGCCGGTGACGACGCTGCTGATCATCGCCGGCTTCGTGCTGCTGATCTTCATCCGTGGACGGGCGTATCCGGAACTCGCGAAGACTGCGGAGGCGCAGCCGACGGCGGGCTGATCCGCGCAACCCCTTGACGGCGCGCACGCCGGGCCCCTCAATAGACGTGGGGGAGGCAACCGACTGGGGGCCTCTATGGACTTTCTCGACGACGACGGAGGAACGGCGACGCGGAGCCGGGCGCTTCTCGCGCTGCACGAGGGGCGGGGATTCCTGATCCCGAACGCGTGGAACGCCGGATCCGCACGCATTCTGGAACAGGTGGGATTCCCGGCGATCGCCACCACCAGCGCGGGCATCGCCTGGTCGTGCGGAATGCCCGACGGGGGACCGATCGGTCCCGACGCGATGTTCGAGAACCTCGCGTCGATCGTCGGTGCCGTCGCTGTTCCGGTCTCGGCCGACCTCGAGGCCGGATACGGCGAGACACCGGAGGATGTCGGGTTCACCGTCGCGCGCGCCGCCGAGATGGGCCTCGCCGGTGGCAATCTCGAAGACGCGGTCGGGGGGAACCTGCTGGAAGCCGGGGTCGCGGCAGAACGCATCGCCGCGGCACGCGCCGCAGCGCCGGAGGGGACGTTCGTGCTCAACGCCCGAACGGACACGTACTTCTCCTCGTTCGACGGGGACTGCTTCGCCGAGACGATCCGCCGGGCATCGCGCTACATCGATGCCGGTGCGGACTGCATCTTCGTGCCCGGCGTGCGCGACGCCGAGACGATCCGTCGGCTGGCCGCCGAGATCCCCGTCCCGCTGAACATGGTCGCGGGCCTCACCGCGCCCGTACTCGACGCGCCGACGCTGTTCTCGCTCGGGGTGAAGCGCGTGAGCGTCGGCGGCAGCATCGCCAGGGTCGCGTTCAGCGCCGTCGAGAGGGCCGCGACGGAACTGTTCGAGACCGGCACGCTGGGATTCCTCGACGGAGCGGCGACCTACGCCGACCTGCAGCGAAGGTTCAGCGGGTGACGAGTGCTTCTCCACCGACACGAGCAAGAACTCCGTATCCCGGAGTGGACGGAACGCCGTCCGGGTCACGGCCCTGCACAGGCTGACGGCCGGACATCGCCGGCAGCCGGCGTACCGAGGCGCCGAAGCGGAAAGAGCGTGGGAGAACAGCGTACTCAGACGAACATGACGCGTCGCGGTGCGGGGGCGGTGTAGTCGCGGCCGTCCGGGGCGGTCCAGAAGACGGCGCCGGTGCCGGAGTCGATGCAGGCGGTCCACCGGAACTGCTCGGGCACGGAGGGGTGCTTGAGCTGGTGGTGGGCGGGGCAGAAATGTCCCAGGTTGTCGATGTGCGTGGGCCCGCCGAGCGCATGGTCCCGGTTGTGGTCGATCTCACAGGCGGCGGCGGGTCTGCGGCAGCCGGGGAAACGACAGTGCTGGTCCCTGGCGCGCAGGAACGCGCGCATGCCGTCGGTCGGGGAGTAGGCATCGGTCTCGACGACCATGCCGGTGGGGTCCAGGAACAGCCGGGACCACCCGGAACCTCGGGATGCGAGGTCGCGGGCGATGTCGGGGTGGACAGGCCCGACTCCGTCGATGAACGCCATGTTGTCGTCGGCGCCGGTGAGGGTGGTGGCGGCGATGGTGACCTGGATGCGTGCGGTGATATTGTCCAGCCCGGTGCCGGACAGCCCGGTGGGGTCAGCACCCAGGAGCAGGTCGGTGAACAGGTCGGCTCGGATCTGGTCCAGCGTGCGCCCGCCGGGCCGGCCGCCCTCGTCCTGCCGGTTCAGCTCGGCCAGGACCGTATCCCAGCGGGCCTGGATCTCCTCAGCCCGTTCCGGGTCGGCCTGGTACCAGTCGTTCTCGTCGTCTGTGTGGCCGAAGAATGCACGGGATGCGGCGGCGACACCGGTGCCGGCGGCTACTTCCTCGGCGAGGAACGCTTCGATGCGGGCGAGGAACTCCTCCACGGTGTCGGGGTCCACGGGCGGCTGGTCCATCCACTCCGCCCCCCGGCGGTCCCGGGCAGCAGATTCTTCGTCCGCGCTGTCCGCGTCGGCTGCGGTGTCGTCTGCCAGGCCGGTTCCCGCGGCATCCGATCGTGGGGCCTTGCCGGCGCGCTCTGTGTGTGCGGCCTTCGCAGCACGTTCTGCCGCCGCGTTCTCGATCTGTTCAGCCTTCTCGGCGCGGAGGATCTCGCGGACGAGCTGGTCGAGACGGTCGCGGATCGCGAACGCGAGGTGCTCGGGCAGAATCGCGGTCAGTCGTGCGAGGCCGTCTTCGATGGACACGATCGTCACGCACCGTTCCGATCGTGCCCTGCGGTGTCGTTCCTGGACGGTTTCGCCGAGCAGGGCGGTGAGCACCTGTCGGGCGTGGATACCGGTCTTGGCGGGGGAGTCCTGTTCGGCGACCACGAGCACGGCTGCGTCGAACAGTGCCGCAACAACGGGGTCGACGGCCCCGTTGTTGATGGCCTCATCGACCGTCCGGCCGACCCGGGTGATCTCCCGGGCATGGGCGGCGCTGATCCGCCCATGCCGCAGTGCGTCGTGTACGGCCGGGTGCAGTCCGGTCAGCGCCCTCGCAGTGTCGAACGCCGTCTCCACAGTCCCGGTCGCCAGGCGCCCTGCGGCGGTGTACTGCGCGATCATGGACCGGCGGATCGAATCTCGCGCCAGTTGATGCTCCAGCACATCCCGCTCGAACAGCACTTCCCGGGCCGCGAGCAGGTCGGCCGCCTCGGCCTCCAGCCGGGCGATCTGCTCGCGGCATGCGGTCCAGGCATCGAGAAGAGCATCCTGCTCTTCGAATCTCGACATCTGTTCCATGCATCTACCTTAGAACAAAGATATGAACGAGACAAGACCTGATCTCACCCTTTTCTGAGAGTATCCGGGGTGCCGACAGCGAAACCGCATCCCGATTCCGGCTCGCACGCCGAAGGTGGCTGGCGCGCGAGCGACCGCCGGTACGACACTGAACGCATGTCAGATCTCCTCGCCGTCCTCGGCGACATCACCGCTCAGCGCGTCGACGTGATCGTGAACGCGGCGAACAATGCGATGCGCGGTGGGGGAGGCGTCGACGGCGCCATCCACCGCGCCGGCGGTCCGGCGATCCTGCAGGACTGCATCGCCCGATTCCCGAACGGGCTCGCGACGGGCGATGCCGGCTGGACGACGGCCGGCGACCTGCCGGCCCAATGGGTGGTGCACACGGTCGGGCCGAACTGGAACGCCGGGCAGCGCGAGCGCTCGCTGCTGCAGTCCTGCTACCGGCGGGCACTCGAGGTCGCCGACGAACTCGGTGCTCGCAGCATCGCGTTCCCGCTCATCAGCGCCGGCGTCTACGGATGGCCGCGTGAGGACGCGATCGCGGTCGCGATCGACACGATTCTCGGCACGCAGACGCGGGTCGCAGATGCTCGGATCGTGGCATTCGACGAGACCGCGCACCGGCAGGTGCAGCAGGCCCTCATGGCGCGGCGGTGAGCGGAAGGCGCGCGTTCAGGTTGTTCTCAGATTCCCCCACGGCACCCTATGCTCTCCCTATGACTTTCTTCTCGGACATGGAGCCGATCAATCAGGGCGTCAGCGCCGGTGTCGGCGTCGTCGGCGTGATCTTCGGGCTCATCTACTGGGTCGCGATGATCGCGGCCTACTGGAAGACCTTCACCAAGGCGGGATACCCGGGCTGGCTGGCGATCATCCCGATCGTGAACTTCTTCGTGCTGGTCAAGGTCGCGGGCCTGTCGGCGTGGTTCGGGCTGCTCTTCTTCATCCCGGTCGCGAACCTCGTGCTCGCGATCATCGTGGCGTTCCGCAACGGCCGGGCGTTCGGCCACGGCGGCGCGTTCTCGTTCTTCCTCCTGTTCCTGCTCAACCCGATCGGCTACTTCATCACCGGTTTCAGCAACGACACGTACACCAAGCCGGTCTGAATCGCAGACGGGCTCTGAAGGCCGGCGCATCCGCAGGGATGCGCCGGCCTTTGTCGTCGGCGCACGTACCCGCGCCCGGTGCGCTCGTCAAGCCCCGTGCGTGGCGCACCCGGCCGGGCGATGATCGGACATCGACGAACCGAGGAGGACCAGGTGACCGTACTCTCCGACATCCCTGTGACGACGATCCCGATCAGCGCACGCGGCCCGCTCAGCCTGCTTGTGCTCGACCGTCTCTTCGTCGGCGGCGAGGAGCCGGCCGCGGAGGATGAGGGCCTCGTGCTCGCGCAGGGCGTCGTTTCGGCCGGCCGGGACCTCGTGCACGATGACGACGTGCAGCTGTCGCTGTTCCTGCTCTACGCCTCGCACTACGGATCCCTTCGCGGGATGGACGCCGACAGGGAGTGGGACGGTGAGCTCCTCGGCATCCGCCGTGTGCTGGAGGACGCCTTCGAGGCCAAGCTGCGCGCCCGGGTCGTCGTACCGGAAGCGCCGGAGCCGAGCGCGGCCGCCGTCGCGGAGGCGCTGTTCGCGCTGACCGGCGAAGACGGCGGCCCCGGCCTGGCTCGGTTCATCGCCAGGAAGGCGGATGTCGCGCAGGTGCGCGAGTTCCTCGTGCACCGTTCGATCTACACGCTGCGCGAGGCCGACCCGCACAGCTGGGCCATCCCGCGGCTGACGGGCAGGGCCAAGGCCGCGCTCGTCGAGATCCAGTCCGACGAGTACGGCGGCGGACGACCGGAGCGCGTGCACGCCGAGCTGTTCGCCAGAGCCCTGCGCGGCGCCGGCCTGGACGACCGCTACGGCGCATACGTCGACAGCGTCCCCGCTGTCACGCTGGCGTCGATGAACACGATGTCGCTGTTCGGCCTGAATCGACGGCTGCTGGGTGCGATCGTCGGCCACCTCGCGGCGTTCGAGATGACGTCATCGATCCCCAGCCGGTTCTACTCCCAGGGCCTGAGCCGTCTCGGCTTCGGCCCCGAGGTCGCCGACTACTACGACGAGCACGTCGAGGCGGATGCGGTGCACGAGCAGATCGCCGGGCACGATCTGGCCGGGGCGCTTGCCGAAGACCGACCGGAGCTGCTGCCGGACATCCTCTTCGGGGCCGCCGCCTGCCTCGCGGCGGACGGCTGGATCGCCGAACGGATCCTCGGATGCTGGGAGGCCGGAGTCTCGTCGCTCCGCGGTGGCGCAGAGAGGGACATGTCGTGAATCCGACGACCATCACGCCGTATCCGAACGGTCCGCTGCTCGTGCGCGGCGCGTTCGCGCTGCAGGACGAGGACGGCGAGCCGGTACCCCGTCACCGTCGCACCATCGCGCTGTGCCGCTGCGGGCTCTCATCGATCAAGCCGCTCTGCGACGGGACCCACAAAGCGGCGGGCTTCCGCACGGACTGACGCCGCGCTGTCAGACGTCGGCCTCCGCGGCAGCCGCTTCGGCAGGAATCCGGCGGATGCCGATCCACGACACGATGCCACCGGCGGCCATGAGACCAGCAGTGACCAGCGCCGCGCTGTGGAAGCCGTTCAGGTCGAGCATGCCTCCGACGATCGTCGAGATCATCGCGACCACCAGCAGGCCGGCGACTCGCGAGACCGCGTTGTTCACCGCCGAGGCGATGCCGCTGCGGCTCTCGTCGATCGAGCCGAGGATCGCGGCGGTGAGCGGCGCGACGGTCAGCGACAGGCCGAGACCCATCACGATCATCGACGGCAGCACCTGCCACCAGTAGTTGAACTCGATCGCCACGGTGAGCAGCAGCAGGGCGCCGCAGCCCATCAGGATGGGACCTGCGGTCATGAAGATCCTCGGGCCGTACTTTCCGGCCAGGGCGCCGGCGCGCGAGCTGAGCAGGATCATGAGGATGGTGACCGGCATGTTGGCCAATCCGGCGGCTGTGGCGCTGAGGCCGGCGCCCTGCTGCAGGTAGACGACGACGACGAATCCGTTCAGCGACAGCGCGGCGTACACGAACAGGGTCGCGAGGTTGCCCCAGCCGAAGTTGCGCACCCGGAACATGTCCAGCGGCATCATCGGCGCGGTGACCCTGGCCTGCCGGACGAGGAACGCGATCAGCAGGGCCGCGCCCGCGACGGCGGGGATCCAGATCGCGGGAGAGCCCCAGCCCAGGCGAGGCTGCTCGATCAGGGCGAACACGAGCGCCCCGAGTCCTGCCGCGCAGAGGACGCCGCTGGCCCAGTCCACGACAGCGCCGCGCGGATGCTCCGGCAGCTTCAGCCTCGACAGCAGCACGAGGGTGATCGCGATCGGCAGAACATTGATGAGGAACACCATCCGCCAGGAGAGGAAGTCGACGAACAGACCGCCGAGCAGGGGGCCCACAAGCTGGGCGGCGGTGGTGAACGCCGTCCACACGCCGATCGCCCTGGCCTGGATCTCACCGCGCATGGTCGCCGTGATGAGCGCGAGCGAGCTCGGCACCAGCAGGGCGCCGGCGGCGCCCTGACCGGCCCTGGCCACGATGAGCATGAGCGGATCGACCGACGCGGCCACGGCGACGGACGCGATGCCGAACGCGATCAGTCCGATCCGCATGATCAGCACCCGGCCGTACGCGTCCGACAGGGAGCCCGCCAGCAGGATCAGGGCACTGAGCGTGATCAGGTAGGCGTCGACCACCCACTGCTGGGTGGTGATGCCGCCGCCGAGCTCGTCGCTGATCGCGGGCAGGGCGACGTTCACGACGGTGCCGTCGAGGAACGTCACGAACGAGGCGAGCACGGCGATCGTGACGACCAGTCGCTGAGTGCCGGTGAGGGAGGCCACGGCCCGACCTTACGCCCGTCCACGGACTCTCAGAAGAAGATCAGTATTCGGTGTTGCTAAGTACTAGTACTCAGTGTTACTTTGTACTGGTAGTCAGTAACACCGAGTACTGAAGGGAGTTCCGATGGGCAAGCAGGAGACCGAGATGCTCAAGGGCGTCCTGGAAGGCGTCGTCCTCGCGGTCCTCGCGAAGCGCCCCGCCTACGGATACGAGATCACCGCCTCGCTGCGGGATCGCGGATTCGCCGACATCGCCGAGGGCACCGTGTACGCGGTGCTGGTGCGGATCGAGCAGCGGGGCATGGTCGACGTCGAGAAGGTGCCGTCCGAGAAGGGGCCGCCGCGCAAGGTCTACACGCTCAACGCGCAGGGCCGGCAGAGCCTCGAAGAGTTCTGGAGGACGTGGAGCTTCCTCGCAGACCGACTCACCCAGCTCCACACCGAAGACATCAATGCAGAGAACGAAGGAGCCTGACATGGCCGCGAAGTGGATCGAAGTCATCACCGGATCGCTCGAGCAGAAGAAGCAGTACAAGCAGGACAAGGCCCGCATCGAGGGGCTGCCGGAGCCGTACCGCGCATCGGCGCTCGCGATGCACCGCTACCTCATGTACGCCGGCGGAGTCACCGACGGCGACACCCTCACGCAGATGTTCACCGACATGGCCGACCTCTGGGAGGCGGCCGCAGCCGACGGCACCCCGGTGCGCGACATCGTGGGCGCCGACCCGATCGACTTCGCCGAGACGTTCGCCAAGGCGTACGGCGGCAAGGAGTGGATCGACAAGGAGCGCAGCCGCTTCACGAAGACGATCGACGATGCAGAGAAGGAGCAGCGATCATGACCACCGCCATCGAGGTGCGGGGCATCCGGAAGTCCTTCAAGGATCTCGAGGTGCTCCGCGGCGTCGACTTCGACGTCGCCCCCGGCAGTATCTTCGCCCTGCTCGGCTCCAACGGAGCCGGCAAGACGACGCTGGTGCGGATCCTCTCGACGCTGCTGAAGGCGGATGCCGGCACGGCATCCGTGCAGGGGCACGATGTGGCATCCGCACCGGGCGACGTGCGCGAGTCGATCAGCCTCACCGGGCAGTTCGCCGCGGTCGACGAGGTGCTCACGGGACGGGAGAACCTCATCCTGGTCGCCAAGCTGCGCCATCTGAAGAATCCCGGCGCGATCGCGGACGACATGCTCGCCCGGTTCTCGCTGACGGATGCCGGCGGCCGCAAGGCCGGCGAGTACTCCGGCGGCATGCGGCGCCGGCTCGACATCGCGATGAGCCTGATCGGCAACCCGCCGATCATCTTCCTCGACGAGCCGACCACGGGTCTCGATCCGCAGGCCCGCATCGAGGTCTGGCAGACCGTGCGGCAGCTCGCGCAGAACGGCACCACGGTGCTGCTGACCACGCAGTACCTCGACGAGGCCGAGCAGCTCGCCGACCGGATCGCGATCCTGCACGAGGGAACGATCATCCAGAACGGCACGCTCGCCGAGCTGAAGGCCCTGCTGCCGCAGGCCACGGTCGAGTACGTCGAGAAGCAGCCCACCCTCGAGGAGGTCTTCCTCGCCCTGGTCGGCCCTTCGTCAAGCTCAGGAACCGAGAGGAACGCATCATGACCACGCACGTCCTGGCCGACACCGGCACGCTCACCGGGCGCTCGCTGAAGCACATCCTGCGCAGCCCCGACACGATCATCACCACGGCGGTCACGCCGATCGCGCTGATGCTGCTGTTCGTCTACGTGCTCGGCGGCGCCATCAACACCGGCACCGACGAGTCGTACATCAACTACATGCTCCCGGGCATCCTGCTGATCACGATCGCCTCCGGCATCGCCTACACGGCGTACCGGCTGTTCCTCGACATGCAGGGCGGCATCTTCGAGAGGTTCCAGTCCATGCCGATCGCGCGCTCCAGCGTGCTGTGGGCACATGTGCTCACCTCGCTGGTGTCGAACATCATCTCGGTGGCGCTCGTGATCGGCGTCGCATTCATCATGGGCTTCCGCACCGGGGCGTCCTTCGGGGCGTGGCTCGGAGTCGCGGGCATCCTCGTGCTGTTCACCCTGGCGCTGACCTGGCTGGCCGTGATCGCGGGCCTGTCGGCGAAGACCGTGGACGGGGCGAGTGCGTTCAGCTATCCGCTGATCTTCCTGCCGTTCATCAGCTCGGCGTTCGTGCCGACCGACACGATGCCTGGTCCGGTGGCCTGGTTCGCCGAGAACCAGCCCGTGACCTCGATCGTGAACTCGATCCGTGCGCTGTTCGCCGGGCAGCCGGTGGGGTCTGACATCTGGATCGCACTGGCATGGCTGGTGGGCATTCTCGTGGTCGCCTACGCGATCGCCGTGTCGATCTACAAGAAGAAGCTGCGCTGACCCGCGCTGCGCAGCTCGCTCGGCGTTCGCGCTGCAGAGCCCGCGCCGTTCCGGTCGCGATCGAGCACAGTACGAGCGCTCGGGACTGTGCTCGATCGCGACCGGAATCGACCATCGACGCAGACGCACGAGCGGCGTACCCTGGCGTCAGGCGGACGAGTCGCCCGCCGATTCCGAACAGAAGGGTGCGGGCGAGATGGACTCGATGATGATGGACATGATGTCCAAGGACATGAAGATGGCCGACATGGACATGATGATGGACATGTCCGTGATGCAGGCCTGTATGGATGCCTGTTCCGCCTGCGAACAGGCCTGCACGGTCTGTTCGATGCAGATGATGGACTGCGCTCCGGCGTGCATGAACTGCGCCGACATGTGCAACACGATGATGCGCGGAATGATGCGGATGCAGGGCATGACATCGCCGGTCATGATGGCGATGCTGGACGCCTGCATCGCGATGTGCCAGTACTGCATGGACAAGTGCATGGAGCACGCGAACCACAGCGAGGTCTGCAAGATGTGCGCTCAGGCGTGCAAGGCCTGCATGGACGCGTGCATGGCCATGCGCGAGTCGATGATGATGGCGGCGTCCTGACGAGGATGCCGCAAACGCTCAGACCACCGCGACGTTGAACTGGACGCGGCCGTAGGCGAGCACGCCGTAATCGAGGTGCATGGCGACGGGGCTGCCCGCGGGTGCTTCGAGTGCGGCGCCGCCGGCGTTCCAGATCACGTGCCGGTCGCCGTCGAGCGTGCGCAGCGACAGGATGCCGGAGTCTGTGTCGGCGGCCTCGACGATCGCGTCAGTCCACCCCAGCGGCGTCGCCGATGCCATGCGCGCCTGGATGAGGTGCAGGGCGTGCCCCGGCGCGAAGGAGGAGCAGGCGAATCCGTGGTCGCACATGCACGCCGCACGCTCACGCACCTCGAGGGGCGAAAGGCGGGTGTGCTGGCTGGTCACGGTGATTCTCCTGACGATCGGTTTCACCGAGAGTACGTCCGCGACCTGGAACTGGCCATCAGGGATGAAATGCGGCGCAACAAAGTCGGTCAGAGTCCGCCGAATCCTCCGATCAGCCCGATGCACGGGCCGATCACGATGATCCAGGCCGCGGCCGCGACGATGGTCATTCCCGCCCCGATGCGCCTGGTCCGCGGGACGATGAGCAGCGCCACCGAAAGGATCAGGACCAGCACGAACGGCCACACGAACTTCACCGCACCCCAGGTGTACGGCAGCAGCGAGCCCGTCGCCATGAACAGCAGGAAGCCGAGCACGTGCGCTCCGCATCCGATTCCGACACCCGCTCCGATGCCGGGACCGGACTTCTCCGGTGGACGTGGCGCGTCTGACATGCGCAGGCCGCTCAGTATCCGCCGAACAGCCCGAAGCACGGGCCGATGATGATGATGCCGAACGCGGCGACGCCGATGAAGAACAGCGCGGCGAGGGAGCCGCAGGTGATGCCGAGGATCTTGCCGGTGCTGCTCGGTGCCGGCGGCGGTCCCGGCTGCGGGTACCCGGGCGGGTAGGCGGCCGGCTCCGGCGGCGCCGGGTACCCCGGCTGGCCGTACGGGTACCCTGGCTGGCCGCCCGGAGCGCCGGGCGGCGTCGGGTATCCCGGCTGTCCGTAGGGCGGATTCGGCTGCGGGGGAGCCGGTTGCGGAGAAGCGGGGTCGCCGGACGGCGGCGGGAACGCGCTCGGGTCCGGGCCGGACGGTGCGGGCGGCGCCGGCTCCGGTGGAGGCAACGCGGGTCCTGCCGGGGGCTGCACCTCCCACGAGGGCTGCGGCGGGTCCGGCGGCTGCGCCGGCGGCTGGTTCGAGGGATCCTCAGGCGTGCTCATACGGGCACCGTCCTCTCCACTGAAGGCGCCGGGGTGCGGAATCGCCCGCGGCGCAGCATCCAGATGATCCGCGCCGCGAGCAGCGGGATCGTGACCAGCAGGAACAGCTGGGGTCTGGTCAGCCCCATCCAGGCGACGTCGTTGCCGCGCACGAACTCGACGAGGAAGCGGAACACCGCGTACCCGGCGATGTAGATCGTGAGCGTCTCGCCGGCGGCGATCGGCCGGTGCCGCAGCCAGAACCAGAGCACCGCGAACGCGGCAGCCTGGAACACGATCTCGTACACGAAACTCGGATGCAGCGGCACGCCGGCCACCGAGCCGGTGCGTGCGGCGGCCTCCGCATCGAGCACGATGCCCCAGTCGCCGCCGGTCGGCGTGCCGGGATTCTCCGTGAGCAGGCATCCGATCCGCCCGATCACCATCGCGAGCGCGAAGGCGGGCGCGAACAGGTCGCCGGTGCGATCGGGGTACTTCACGATCTTCTTCGCGACGTGCACGCCGAGCCAGGCTCCGACCATTGCCGAGAGCACCGAGGCGTTGCCGCGCAGCAGCTGCTCGCCGAGGCTGAGGTTCTTCGCCGGGTCGAGGTGCTGCGCCCAGGTGCCGAGGCGCGACATCACCGCTGCTCCGACCATCGCGCCCATCACGAGGTAGATCAGACGCGGATCGGTCACGCCGCGGCGGCGACGCTCCACCAGGAAGACCACCCCGGCGGCGACCATGCCGAGCGCGACGAACACCGAGTGCGTGCCCAGCGGGGGCAGCCACGGCGCGATGTCCTGCAGCGTCGGGAACACGTCAGCCTCCCAGCATCCGCATCCAGAGCATGACCCAGAACGGGATCGCGACAGCCGCGGCGACAGCGATCACGGACAGGTAGGCGAGCACCAGCCGGGTGTCGCCGAGCTTGCAGCGCGACCGCAGCAGCCCGCCGCGTCGCGCCTTCGCGTAGCCGGCGATCGCGATCAGCGCGAAGGCCAGCACGGCGATCGGACCGAGGATGCACGAGATCAGTGCGATCGTCGTGAAGACGCACAGCCGCAGCGGGTCGTACGGCTTCGCGTCCGGCACGGACGGATCGCGCTGATTCAGCTTGTGGGTTGCTGAGCCTGTCGAAGCGTCGTGCGTCATGACGTCACCACCGGCAGTCGCGTGCGCCGGCCCGTCTCACGCACGTCTGGCGTCGACGCCGCCGGCCGCCCGGTCGCCGTGGAGATCCTGGTGCGGCTCAGCGGCGCCCACGCCTGCAGCGCGCAGAACGGCGCGCACTGATGCGCATCCGTCTGCTCGTTGACGGTCGCCACGTGAACACAGCACTGCGTGAGGCGCTCCTCGATCATCGTGTTGATGTCCATGAACGGCTTCACCGTGATGCGCAGCACGCGGTCGGCGAGCATCGCCCGCATCCGCTTGTGCTGACCGGGCAGCTTCGATGCGGCAAGCGTCGCGAGGGTGCCGACGCCGAGATCGCAATTCACGCAGATGTCGCGCCAGATGTCGCCCATCGACGGATGCGACAGCGACGACTGCTCGCTGAGCAGGTCGAGCAGCGAGTTCTTCACGACATCGCGGATGGCCTTGTTGACGTTCGAGTCCGCGATGCGGTTGGCGAGGAGGTCGGGGTTCAGGTCGAGGAACTCCTTCAGGCGTTCGTGGCCGATCAGGCCGACCAGCGACTTCCAGTCGCCGGAGTCGTCCTTGAGGAAGTAGCCCACCGAGCAGCAGTGCGGATGGCTGCACGGCAGCGCCGTGAGGTCGCGCCAGGTGATGTCGCCGTCGGTCTGCGGGCCGAGGCGGGCGAGCACGCCGGTGTGGGTGAGCCGGTCGTCCGGATCGATGCCGGCCGAGCGTCCCGACCCGAACACGGGCTGGATCGTCACTCCGCCGACATAAGGCGTCGCCTGCGCCCGGCGGATCACCGCGCCGATCTCGTGGTCGTTCACGCCGAGGGTCGCGGTCATCGTGAGGGTGGTGAAGACGCCGGCCTCCGACAGCCGCTCCAGCGCCCGCTCCTTGAACCGGCGTATGTCGGCGCCGCGATGGAACGCGACGGACGAGGCCTCCTCGCCGTCGTACTGCAGGTAGACCTCGACGCGCTCGCGATGCTTCTTCAGGAACGCGACGAACTCGTCGTCGTTCGCGATCCGCAGGCCGTTCGAGTTCAGCAGGATGCGCACGATCGGCCGGGCCACGAGGTGCTCGATCAGCTGCTCCAGCCACGGGTACAGCGTCGGCTCGCCGCCGGAGAGCATCAGCACGTCGATACGGTCGTTCTCGCGGCCGAGTTTCGCATCGACGGATGCCAGCACTTCTGCCAGCGGGGCCACGGCGGCCATCGCCGGGCTCGACTCCGCGAAGCAGGTCGGGCACTTCAGGTTGCAGTGGTCGGTGATGTCCTCGAGCAGGATGCAGGTGTGCTGCGTCTGCATCTCGGGCAGACCGTCCTCGTACGCCTGGGGGACCGGCTTGAAGTTGCCGGCGGTGTCTGGCGTGTGGACCTTGGTCGGCGCCGTCCACTGCTCGAGGTACCGCAGGATCTCGGCGTTCTCGTCGTACATCGTCGAGATCAGGCCGTGCTCGGGGCACCCACGCTCCAGCCACACCGTGCCGTCCCTGTCGGCCAGCCAGCCCGACAGCCGCTGCACCTCGGAGAGCGGCTGATCCGGCTTCTCCTCGTGGCACCGCGGGCAGAACGCGTTCACATAGCGATGCACGCGGTAGTCCCGCAGCGGCATCCCGGTTCCGGCAGGCGGCGTCATGGGATCACCCTAGCGGCGAGGAGGTAGACTCGCCGGGTGCATCTTCTGAAGGTGGCTGTCGGCGCGTCACGCGCCGGCGGCAGAGGCTGACGACCGGCCGGTGGCGGAACTCCCGTCACCGGTGATCCATCGCATCCTCATCCACCCTTTCTGACAGAAGGCACTTTCATGCTTCCCCTCGACGAGCGCGCCGTTCGCGCCTCCTTCCTCAACGCCTCCCGCAAAGAGGCCGCATCGCTCACTCTGCCCGCCGACTTCGACGAGATCGACTTCGCGGATCTGGACTACCTCGGCTGGTTCGATCCGAAGATGCCCAAGCGGGCGTACGTGATCACGGAGATCGATGACCGTCCCGTCGGCGTGCTGCTGCAGCGCGCCGAGCAGCGAGTCGTGCGTCGCGCCCAGTGCTCCTGGTGCGACGACGTCACGCTCCGCAACGACGTGCAGTTCTTCTCGGCGCGCAAGGTCGGCGCCGCCGGCCGCAACGGCGACACGATCGGTACTCTCCTGTGCGAGAACTTCGGATGCTCGGCGAACGTGCGCCGGCTGCCTCCGCTCGCCTACGAGGGCTACGATCGCGAACTCGCGCGCGACCTGCGGATGCTGCGCCTCCGCGAGCACGTCGCGGCGTTCATCGCCGAGCTCGGCTGAGGCTGCGATCCTCTGCCCGGGCTCAGCGCGACAGCGCGAGCCTGGGCGGGGGTCCCTCGAGCCGCGCGATCGTGATCTTGACCTCAGTGAGTTCCTGAGTCAGGGCATCGATCCGGTTGTCGAGTTTGTCGACTCGGCTGTCGAGCTTGTCTATGCGGGCGTTGATCGAGGCCTCGAGCCTGTCGTCACCACGGTCGCTGCGCTGGATCATCCAGGCGAAGCCGCTGAACATGCCGATCACCATCGTCACGCCGACCGAGAGGGTGGCGACGAGCTCAGGGGACATGTACATACCTCTCATTCTGCACCTCGAAGGCGGGGCGCGTCAGCGAGCGTACTCATCGCCCGAGAGGACGGACCTTGCGATTCACGGCATCGGTGGACAGAAGACGAAGGCTGGTCGTTGTGAGTGGAGAGTCGTGTCAGGCGGCCGTCGCCCGGACATGCTCCCACGCCGGCGCGGCGAGGCGCTCGGACAGCCCGGCGAACGCGGCGAAACTGCGGTCGCCGGGCCAGTCCGACGGCAGCAGCTCGGCCGCGAGCCCCGGATCGACGTAGGGCAGCACCCTCCAGCTGTCGATCAGGCGCACGTAAGCGGCGAACGGCTCGGCGGGCAGCGACGCCACGGAATCCTGGAAGCGCAGGTGCTCCGCGCGCAGGGCGTCCAGGTCCCACCAGGCCGCGACGGCGACCGGCAGGGGTGACGCGGGCCGGGGGTCCTCGGTTCGGAAGAGCGTCGCGTACTCCCTGACGCCCAGCTCGTCGAGCAGCAGCCCGACCTCGTCGTCCAGGAAGCCGGGGACGATCCACAGCCCGGGAGCCACCGAGCCCGCGCCGATGAACTGCAGCCGACGGCGAAGCTGGTGGCGCAGGTCGCGCCGCGCCTCGGGGATCGTCGCCGACACCAGGCACCATGGGTCGCCGGCCTGCATCCTGCGCACCTCGAAGATCCGCCGGTCGCCGCGCTCCAGCATCCGGATCGCCGCCGGATTCAGTCGGTATCCGCCGTCCTCGGCGAGGAGCAGGCCCTTCTGCTTCAGCCGGGTGATGGCGGTGCGGGCGGGGCCGGCGGGGATGCCGAGGTCGCCCGCGAGTCGCACCAGCTCGGCCGACGGGACACCCTCTTCGAGCCGGCGCAGGTACAGCCCCACCGTGGTGCGCAGCAGAGAGGTGGTGCTGCCGGGACGCGCATCGATGTCGTCGAGCACGGCTTCATCGGCGCCCCCGCTGGTCGTCGGCGCCCCCACGGGGGGACGTGATTCAGCGGGGGCGCCGGCGACGGGAGGGGGCGTCGACACCATGGTGCGGCTCACTCAGCGGCCGGCGAGCAGCGCGTCGCGGACCGCGACGACACCGCGCAGGGTCTCCTCGTGCGACGTGCTCAGCGGCGACAGGCCGAGGCGGATGCCGTCGGGGAAGCGGAAGTCGGGGATCACGCCCTGCCCCCACAGCTCCTGCGTCACGCGCTGGAACGACGGATGCCCGATGGTGATGTGCCCGCCGCGGCCCGCGGCATCCCGCGTGCTCAGCAGCCGTACGTCCAGCGGGGCGAGCAGTTCATCGTAGGCGCGCACCGCGAAGTCGGTGAGCGAGATCGACTTCGCCCGCACCGCGCCGATGCCGGCCTCGTCGATGAGGTCGAGCATTCCCTGCATCCCGAGCATCGACATCACCGGCGGCGTGCCGCTGAGCAGTTGGCGGATGCCGGGGACCGGTGCGTACTCCGGACCCATCGCGAAGATGTCGGCGGCGCTCCACCAGCCGTGGATCGGCTGCCGGATCGAATCCTGCAGCTCACTGCGCACGTAGCCGAAGGCGGGGGATCCCGGCCCGCCGTTCAGGTATTTGTAGGTGCAGCCGACCGCGAG
Source organism: Microbacterium bovistercoris (assembly GCF_003387575.1). GTDB lineage: Bacteria > Actinomycetota > Actinomycetes > Actinomycetales > Microbacteriaceae > Microbacterium > Microbacterium bovistercoris. The sequence goes on from NZ_QUAB01000014.1 coordinate 45,145, forward strand.
GTCGACGCCCCAGTCATCCAGCTGCATCGGCACGACGCCGACCGAGTGGCACAGATCCCAGAGCATCAGCGCGCCGGCGTCGTGCGCGGCCGCGGTGATGGAGGCCATGTCGGCCAGCGCGCCGGAGCGGTAGTCGACGTGGCTGAGCACGACCAGCGCGGTGCGTTCGCCCACGACCGCGCGCATGTCGTCCACGCTCACGCCGGTGATCTCATCGGGTTCCACCCAGCGCAGTGTCGCGCCGACCTCTTCGGCGATGCCCGCCGCGATGAAGCGGTCGGTGGGGAAGTTGCCCGCCTCGATGACGATCTCGTCTCGCCCGGGGCGCGCGGCGACGGCCGCCCGGATGAGCTTGTAGAGCATGACGCTGGTCGAGTCGGCGACCACGGTCTGCCCCGCGGCGGCACCGAGGGCCACCGAGGCGATGCGGTCGCCGAGGCGCATCGGCAGCTCCATCCACTGCTCGTCCCAGGAGCGGATCAGGCGGGTGCCCCAGTCGTCGCGGATGAACTGCGCGACCTTCTCGGGCATGTCCGCGAGCGGCCGCCCGAGAGAGTTGCCGTCGAGGTAGGCGGTTACGCCCGGTGCCTCGGCGAAGGCGGACAGGTGGCGAGCGAGCGGGTCGGCGGCATCGAGCCGGGCGGCCTCGGAGGCGAGGTCGGGGCTCAGGATGCCGGCGACGCGGCGGTGCTCGTCTTCGGGGGATTCGGTCATGTCAGTCCTCGGATTCTTCTTCGGTCAGAGGGGTGGCGCGTGCGGGATCGCCCTCGGGCAGGAAGAGCAGGGGTGCGTCGGAGCCGAGCGGATCGCCAGGTGCGAGCGTCCGGAGCAGGGCGAGCCCGTCAACGCCCGCCTCGCGCAGCGCCGCCACCTCGCTCTCGCGCAGGTCGACAGGCGTCGGGCCGTTGCCCATGTCACTGCCGTAGACCAGCTCGCCGCCCGCAGCGGCGAAGCGCCGAACGTTGTCGACGACGTTCGCGTACTGCTCACCGTCGTGGATCGCCATGGTCGAGACCCACGAGACGGATGCCGCCTGCGCGGCGACCTCGTCATCGGTGAGGAGTTCGGTGAAGGGGGAGTGGGCGAGGCGCGTGGCGCCCAGTCGCGCGGCGCGCTGCGCCTGCCCGACGCCCTCCGCATGCGCGACGAGCGGCAGCCGGTGGGTGGCCGCAAGCCGGGCGAGTTCGCGGAACAGGTCGTCGTCCAGCACAGGACCTGCGTCGCTGTTGCCGACGGTCTTCAGGCACGAGACGCCGGCGGCCGCGAGGCCCGCGACGACGGATGCCGCGTGCGCAGCATCCCTCAACTCGATGACGGAGCCCTCCGGCGCCCACTCACGATCCGACGGGTACCCGCCGATCGCGGTGAGGAACGGGCCGGCGTACTCGACGGTGACCCCGGCGCGGCTTCCGTCCGTATCCGCGCGGTTCGGCTCCCCGGGATGCGAGGAGGAAAGCGCTGCTTCGTGGCTGGGCGAAGCAGCGTTCTCCTCCTTGCGCGGGGTCGGCCGCGCCGCGTCCGCGCGGGCGCTGCGCGGCTCGAGCGCGGAGGCGAGCGCCCGGATCGCATCGACGTTCGCGCCCAGATCCACGACCCGGCCCAATCGCGAGCCCGCCAGCAGCGCGGGGTCGACGAGCTGCAGGTGCACGTGGTGATCGGTGAACCGGCCCGTCACGATTCCGTCCAGCGCGGGCGTCCCGGCGGACGCCGGCTCGGCGACGAGCCTGCCGTCGACCAGCATCCCGTCGCGCAGCATCCGCCCGTCGTAGAACCGAACCGCGCGGATCACAGTCCGATCCGCTCGTCCTTGCCGATCTCGGTGCGCACCGTGTAGAGCTCGGGGAAGAAGGTCAGCGAGAGCGCGCGCTGCAGGAAGTCCACGCCGGTCGATCCGCCGGTGCCGCGCTTCATGCCGATCGTGCGGGTGACGGTGCGCAGGTGCCGGAAGCGCCAGAACTGGAAGTTGTCCTCGACGTCGACGAGCTCCTCGCAGGCCTCGTAGAGCTCCCAGTGCTCCTTCGGGTTCTCATAGACCTCGCGGATCACCGGCACGAGTTCCTCGGTCTCGCGGTAGGGCAGGCGCACGTCGCGATCGAGGATGGATTCCGGCACGGGAAGCCCCTGCCGGGCGACGTAGCGCAGGAACTCGTCGTACAGGGTCGGCCGCTCGAACTCCGTCGTCAGCAGCGCGAGGTTCGCGGGGTGATCGCGGAACACGCCCAGCATCCGCTCGTTCTTGTTGCCCAGCGCGAACTCGACCGCGCGGTACTGAACCGACTGGAAGCCGGAGGAGTTGCCGAGATCGCTGCGGAACTCGGCGTACTCGGTGGGCGTGAGGGTGGCGAGCACCGACCACTGCTGGGTCAGCACCTCTTGGATGTGCTTGATGCGCGCGATGTGCTTCAGCGCTGATCGCAGATCGTCCTCGGCGAGCCGGGTGCGCGCGGTATCGAGCTCGCGCAGCACGAGCTTGAGCCACAGCTCGGTGGTCTGGTGCTGGATGATGAACAGCATCTCGTCGTGGTGCTCGGGCACCGAGACCGGATGCTGCGCCCCGAGAAGCCGATCCAGGTCGAGGTAGCCGCCGTAGGTCATCCGATCCTTGAGATCGGTGACGATACCGTCCTCCAGGGCGCGCTCGTTCTGCTCATCAGCCATGCCGCGAGAATAACACCATCACAACGGCCGTCACAATGATGAAATGTCTATCGACCGGTGATCACCGTCGCCGTGTCGGAGATCGTCAGCTGCGGAGGATACAGTCCCATCACGTGCAGCGCCGCGGCGTGGTTCTCGGCGGTCGACCCTGCGCAGGCATCCGCCGCGATCGTCGCGTGCGCTCCGGCATCCGCCGCGGCGAGAGCCGTGGACAGCACGCAGCAGTCGGTCGAGACGCCGGTGAGGACGACGTGCGCGCCGCGCCCGACGACCTGCTCGATCTCCGGTCCCCACTTGCCGAACGTCGGCAGATCGAGGGTCGGATGCCGCGACAACTCGCGGGCTTCGGGCACGAGGTCGAACAGCGGATCGGATGCCGGCCTGTCGGCGAACGGCCACGCCGCGAAGTAGTCGCCCCAGGCTGTGGAGCGGTCGGCGGTCGGCATCCATCTGGTGACCAGCACGTTCTCGCCGAAAGCGTCTGCGAGACGACGGATGTTGGTGAAGGCGTCCGCGAAGAACGGCGATCCCCAATCGGAGTCGGGCGCGGCGAAGATGTTCTGCGGGTCGATGACGATCAGCCACGTCTGGGACGCTTCGACAGGCTCAGCGACCCAGGGTTGGGTCCCTGAGCTTGTCGAAGGGTCGGTCACGCGCCGGCCTCCTGCTCCCGGATCCTCCCGGCCCGGGCGAACCAGGTCACCAGGAACGACAGCGCCAGCGCGAAGATCACGCCGAGGTTCGCGTAGCCCCAGGCGTCTCGCCAGCCGAGCAGGTCGAGGAAGTAGCCCTGCCAGTCGTTCCACGGGGTATCAGGGATCTGGTTCATCACGAAGCCCCAGCCGATCACGGTCGCGACGACCATCGTGACGATCGAGGTCCAGTCGAACGCGCCGTACCGGCCGGCCGAGTCGAAGAGCGCGGCCTCGTCATAGTCCTTGCGACGGCGCAGGATGTCGGCGATGAGGATGCCCGCCCACGACGCCATGGGCACGCCGAGCGTGATGAGGAACGACTGGAACGGACCGATGAAGCTCGTCGCGAAGAACACCACGAAGATCGTGCCGGCCGTGAGGATGATGCCGTCGATGCCCGCTGCGGCCGGCCGCGGGATGCGGATTCCGAGGCTCAGCAGCGTGAGGCCGGAGGAGTAGATGCCGAGCACCGCGCCCGAGACGAGGGTGAGGATCGCGACGATGAGGAACGGGAACAATGCCCAGGTCGGCAGCAGCACGGCCAGCGCCCCGATCGGGTCGCTGCCGACGGCGGCGAGCAGTGCGTCGTCCGACGCCGCGAGCAGCAGGCCGAAGAACACCAGCACGATCGGCGCCACCGAGCCGCCGATCGTGTTCCAGGCGATGATCTGGCCGTCCGAGGCGGTGCGCTTCTGGTAGCGCGACCAGTCGGCGGCGATGTTGATCCAGCCCAGTCCGAAGCCGGTCATCACCATGACGAGTGCGCCGATGGTCTGCGCGAAGGTGCCGTCGGGGCGCGAGAACGCGGTGGCCCAGTCGATGTACTGGAAGGTGAGGATGAGGAACAGCACGGTCATCGCACCGGTCAGCCAGGTCAGCACCGACTGCAGCTTCATGATGGTGTGATACCCGAGCACCGAGGCACTCACGATCAGCGCCGCGACGAGGATCGTCGCGATGATCTTCACGGCGGTGTCGTCGCCGTCGACCCAGCCCAGTTCGCGCAGGATCGTGCCGGTGGCGAGCACCGCGGTGATCGCGAGCGAGGTCTCCCAGCCGATCGAGGTCAGCCACGACACGATGCCGGTCAGCTTCTGCCCCTGCACGCCGAACGCCGCCCGTGAGAGCACCATCGTCGGTGCGGATCCCCGCTTCCCGGCGATGGCGATCAGGCCGCACAGGAAGAACGACACGACGATGCCGATCACCGAGACGAGCGTCGCCTGCCAGAGCGAGACTCCGAAGCCGAGGATGAACGATCCGTACGACATGCCGAACACCGACACGTTCGCTGCGAACCAGGGCCAGAACAGGTCGCGCGGCTTCGCGGTGCGCTCGGACTCGGGGATGATCTCGATCCCGGTGCGCTCGATGAGCGTCGACGTCGAGGTGCTCTCTGCGGTCATGCCCTCATCCTGACACCACTCGTCAGCCGGCGTCGCGGTCGTTTCGCAGCAGTTCGACCGCGGCGTCGCCGGCATCGACGGATGCGTTCAGGCGCACTCGTGCGAGCCACTCATCGAACGTCGGTTGCCGCGGTTCGTCGACGAAGTCATCTGGCGCGGACATACGTCCACGCTAGCGACCGGATCGTCCCGGGTCTACGCCGTCAGCCGGCGAAGAACGCCTCCGCGACGCGGGAGAGGTCGTGCAGGTCGCTCACGCCGGCGAGCTCACGTGCCGAGTGCATCGAGAGGATCGGGATGCCGATGTCGACCGTGCGGATGCCGAGACGGGTCGCGGTGATCGGGCCGATCGTCGATCCGCACGGCACGGCGTTGTTCGACACGAACTCCTGCGATGCGACACCGGAGACCTCGCACCAGGCGGCCCAGGCGGCGGCGCCCACGGCATCGGTGGCGTAGCGCTGGTTGGCGTTGATCTTCAGGATCGGGCCGGAGCCGAGCAGGGGCTGCACCACGGGGTCGTGCTTGTGCGCGTAGTTCGGGTGCACCGAGTGCCCCACATCGCTGGAGAGGTGCCACGAGGCGGCATACGCGCGGCGGCGATCCGCGGCATCCGCTCCGAGCTGCTCGTAGACGCGCTCCAGCACGTCCTCGAGGAACGGCCCGGCGGCTCCCGAGCGCGACTCGGAGCCGAGCTCCTCGTGGTCGAAGGCGGCGAGCACCGGGATGACGCCCGTCGCCGCGTCGGCGGCGGCGAGCAGCGCCACGACGCCGGCGTGCACGGATGCCAGGTCGTCGAGCCGGCCGCTGGCGAAGAACGCGTCGTCCTTGCCGAACACTGCGCCGCGCGCCGAGTCGGCGACGACGGCGTCGAAGCCGCGGATGTCGCGCGGGTCGACGTCGGCGGATGCCGCGAGCTCGGCGAGCAGATCCTCCGCGGTCGGGTCGCCCAAGCCCCACACCGGCTGGGTGTTCACCTGCTTGTCGAGCGTGAGTCCGTTGTTCGCGCCGCGGTCGAGGTGGATCGCCAGTTGCGGCAGGCGCAGCAGCGCGCCCGTGTCGGCGAGCACGACCCGGCCGTCGGCGAGGGCGAGGCGCCCCGCCAGCCGCAGTTCCCGGTCGAGCCACGAGTTCAGCAGCGGCCCGCCGTAGACCTCGACGCCGGCCTGCAGCCAGCCGTGCGATCCGGTGGTCGGCTTGGGCTTCAGCTTGAAGCCGGGGGAGTCGGTGTGCGCACCCAGGATGTGCACCGGAGTCGTGGCCGTGGCGTCCGCAGGCACGACCCACGCGATCGCCGCGCCGTCACGGACGACGACGTACCGCCCGCCGGGCTGTGCGGGCCAGGCATCCGCCTCGCTCAGCCACGTGAAGCCGCCGTCCTCGAGCCGTCGCGCGACCTCTTCGGCGGCGTGATAGCTCGACGGGGACGCGGCGACGAAGTCGGCGAGATCGGAGGCGTGGGCGAGAGCGGCGGGAGTGACGGGCATCCTTCGATCGTAATCGGGGCGGCTAGGGTGGTCTCGACAGCGCCTAGGGTTCCGGGGCATCCGCCCGACTGGTCCGAGCGGCGCCACGGCTCGGCCGCACGGCTGGCCGTCATCTGAACGGACAAAAGCCTGGAGGACCCGTTCGTCGCGCCCGCGGCGGGCAGAAGGGTCTTCGGATGTCCGGTATCGCCATCGCTCTCGCGCTCGCCGCGGCCGTCGTGCACGCGGCCTGGAATGTCATCGCGCATGACGTGAGCAGGGCTGGTGTCGTGTTCCTGTGGTGGGGCGCCGTGGCGAGCACGGTGATCTGGGGCGGCGTGATCCCGCTCACCGGGGGCTTCGGCACCGACGACCTCGCGGGGCATCGCCCTGGGCATCGGCGTCTCCGGAGTGCTCCACGTGATCTACATGAGCGTGCTGCAGCGGGGATACCGGGCGGGCAACCTCTCCACGGTGTACGCGACAGCGCGCGGCACCGGGCCGTTCCTATCGGTGATCATCGCGATGGCGCTCCTGGGGGAGCGGCCCAGCCTCATCGCCTTGGGCGGAGTGCTGCTGGTGATCGCCGGGGTCGTCGCGATCGGACTGGTCGACCGGGGGCCCTCGGCGGGCCGGCGCGGTCCGGATCCCGCGATCGTGTTCGGCCTGCTCACCGGCGTCGCGATCGCCGGCTACACGATCTGGGACGCGTTCGCGCTGCGGACCTGGCACCTCTCGCCGGTGGCATTCATGGTGGGTGCCGCCGCGGCCGAGATCCCGTTCTTCACGATCGCGGTCGGCCGACGGTGGGATGCGGTGGGAGCGCTGTGGCGCGCGCAGTGGCGGCGCATCCTCGCCTTCGGCGTGCTGTCGCCGCTGGCCTACATCCTCGTCCTGCAGGCGATCACGATCGCGCCGGTCGCGCTCGTGGCTCCGCTGCGCGAGGTGAGCGTCGTGCTGGTGAGTCTCTTCGGAGCGTTCGTGCTGCGCGAGAGCCGGCCCGGATGGCGGATCGCGGCATCCGTCGTGGTGGTCGCGGGCGTCGCACTGATCGCGGTGTGATGGAGGGGCCCGAGGAAGTCATTTCGAATGTTGGAAGCCCCACTTCGGAGAGCTTGCGGGGCGCCGACGATACTCTCGGAGCATGACGAGATGGGCAGTTCAGGAGTACTCGCGCACTCAAGTGAAGCGTGCTGGGGAGCTGATTGGGGGCAGGGGCGGTAGCGACGAGGAAGTGAAGGCGGCGCGAGCGAAGATCAGCAACTTTAGAAGTGCCCACGGGTACCCCTTACTGTCCGTCACGATGCATGTCAGGGACAAGGCAGCAGCGGTGTCGTCGGACGTCGTGGTCGCACGCCGTCTAAAGCGTCTGCCCACGATCCTCGACAAGCTTGAGCGCCAGCCGACCATGAACGTCACGACTATGCAGGATCTAGGTGGCTGCCGAGTAGTTCTCTCGTCCGTGACCGACGTTTATGAGCTTCTGAGCGCGCTAGAGGCTGCAAATCCCCAGAGCCGAATTGTCCGGAAGAAGGACTACATCGCCGAGCCCCAGACGACGGGCTACCGGGGTGTTCATCTCATCTACTCGTACGGCGCAAGCAAGACGGAGTATCACGGGCTGAAGGTAGAAGTGCAGATCAGAACCGAGCTACAGCACGCTTGGGCGACGTCGGTTGAAACGATGGACCTTTTCTCTGGTAGCCGGCTGAAGTACAACGAGGGTGACCCCATGCTTAGGCGGTACTTCGTTGTCGTAGCCGCTCTCATGACTCACCATGAATCCACCGCAGCGGTTCCTAGCGCAGAAGCCGCGCGTGAGGAGCTTCGCGAAGAGTTGGCCGAGCTGGAAGGTCGGCTCGGAATTACCGAGCTGCTGAGCGGATACGCAGCGATTGTTGGCGGCATGCCGACGAGCGACCGGCGCTCCACTATCGTGCTCAAGCTGTGGCGGGATACTCGCCAGCTCGGTGTCTCTGTGTTCGAGACACAGGCGGACGCCGAAGAGCATCTGGCAACAGTCGAGGCTCTAAATGATGAGAATATCGACGCGGTGCTGATCTCCATCAGCAAGGTTGGACAGCTTCAATCGGCTTACCCCAACTACTTTGCAAATACGACAGCATTTGTTGACTTCGTTTCATCGCAACTCGATATGTCCCACGTCGCCCACACCTGACCAAGAGGTGAGGGCAGTTCGGGCCACCGGCACGAGGTGGCATCAAACGCGTGCGCTTTGCGGCCACCCAGTGGCTGCGTATCAGACGCCCGTTTCTGCTGAGGGCTAGACCGGCAGCTCCGACCATGTGTGAGCGGGCTCAGCCGGCGACCGCGCGCAGATACTGCCCGTCGGCGGAGATGCCGGAGCCCGAGACCGTGAAGCGAACCACGTCGCCGAGGTAGCGGTCCTGCGAGGCCTCGAAGATGCGGCCCTCCGCGTCGCGCGAGACGCGGCTCAGGCGCAGGATCGGCGATCCCTGCGGCACGCGCAGCAGCGCGGCATCCCGCTCGTCCGCCGCGATCGCGTCGATCTCGTGCTGCACGCCGACGATCGGATGCCCGTGCGCGCCGAGGAACTCGGTGATCGAGATCGCGTCGAGGTCGGCCTGGAACAGCAGCCGGCCGACCTCCTCGATGTAGTTCAAGCGCTCGACCATGGTGGGCCGGCCGTCGAGCAGCCGCAGTCGCAGCACGCTGACGATCTGATCGTCGGGTGAGACGCCGAGCGGTTCGGCGAGCTCGGCCGCGCGGCGCAGGCTGACCTCCTGCGTCTGTGCGCCAGGCTCCAGGCCCAGGTCGCGCGCCCAGCGTGTGAACGGGACGGACATGTCCACAGCCTGCGTGGCCTTCTTGGAGACGACCCGGGCGGGGCGACCGCGCGTGGTCTCGACGAGACCCTCGGCGCGCAGCGCCGCGAGCGCGTTGCGGATCGGACCGCGCGATGTGTGCCAGCGCTCTGCGAGCTCGGCCTCAGTCGGCACGTCGTCACCGGGCCGCAACTGGCCGGACGCGATCCGGTCGCGCAGATCGTCGGCGATACGGAGGTAGACAGCTTGGGACACATAGGCATACTACTTGCGCAGGTCGAGGTGTGGTCGCCCTGTTCTGCGGATGTTCACCCCGGGAAACCCTTGGTGAACGACGAGCGAACAGTGCCGAGATAGGTACATTTGTCGCTCTTTCGGGTGTCAGTCTTGGTCGCGGTTCCTCCACACACACCCGAAAGGTCCTCATGAAGCTCCGTGCTCTCCCCGCCCTGGTCGGCGCCGCGGCCCTCGCCCTCGGCCTCGCCGCCTGCTCCGGCTCGGCCGGTGCCACCGGCTCGTCCGACGAGCCGAAGGCGGAAGGCGGCTACGCCGTCGACGCGAACACCCTCGTCTTCGGTGTCGTGCCCGACTCGGTCGACACCGAGACCAACTACCAGCCCCTCATGGACTACATCGCCGAGGAGACCGGCAAGAAGGTCGAGTACCACGAGTCCACCGACTACGCCGCGCTCATCGAGGCCGCGATCGCCGGCAAGGTCGACGTCGCCTCGTTCTCGGGCTTCACCTACGTCACCGCCACGAACAACGGCGCGAAGCTCACCCCGATCTCCTCGATCATCACCAAGGAGGGTCAGGAGCCCGGCTACTACTCGCAGGCCATCGTGCCCAAGGGATCGTCGATCAAGACCCTCGAGGACTTCAACGGCAAGAAGGTCTGCTTCGTCGACCCGTCGTCGACCTCGGGCTACCTGTTCCCGTCCTACAACCTGCTCGAGGCGGGCGTCGACCCCGAGAAGGACGTCACACCGGTCTTCGCCGGCAAGCACGACGTCAGCGTCACCAAGGTCGGCGAGGGCAAGGAATGCGAGGCCGGCTTCGCGGAGGACAGCGAGGTCGCAAAGTCCGACAAGGTGACCAAGATCGCCGAGACCATGGTGCCCGGTGCGCCGCTGGTCTACGCGAACGCGCTGCCGGATGACGTGAAGAAGACCCTGACCGACGCGCTCTCCGAGGTCACGATCGACGACATCATCGCCGCCGGCGTGACCAGCGCCGACAGCGACGCCTTCCGCACCGTCTTCTACGCCACCAAGCCTGTCGACGACGCGTACTACGACCTCATCCGCGACATCTGCAAGAAGACCAACGCGACCCAGTGCCAGGGTTGACGCCCGTCGGCCGTTGAGCGAACGGAGCGAGACGAAGCGTCCTCCGCTGCCGAAGACGTTTCGTCTCGCTCCTTCGTCGCTCGCTCAACGACCGGAGATGGAGACTTTCATGAACACCGACCAGGTCATCCGCATCGACGCGCTCACCAAGCGCTTCGACGAGACCACGGCCCTCGCCGATGTGAACCTCGGCGTCGGCCGCGGCGAGATCGTCGTGCTGCTCGGCCTCTCGGGGTCCGGCAAGTCCACCCTGCTGCGTCACATCGACGCGCTCGAGCTGCCGACATCCGGCCGGGTGGACGTGCTCGGAGAGGACGTCACCCGTCTGCGGGGACGCGCCCTGCGCCGGTTGCGCAGCCGCGTCGGCTTCATCTTCCAGCAGTTCGAACTGGTGGGCTCGCTCACCGTGCTGGAGAACGTGCTGACCGGTGCCCTCGCCACGCTGCGCGGTCCCAGGCTCGGCCTGTTCGGCTACTCGCGCGCCCTGCGCCGCCGCGCGCTCGGGCACCTCGACCGCGTCGGACTGCTCGACCGCGCCTACCAGCGCGCGGACACCCTCTCCGGAGGGCAGCAGCAGCGCGTCGCCATCGCCAGAGCCCTCATGCAGAACCCCGAGGTGCTGCTCGCCGACGAACCCGTCGCCTCGCTCGACCCGGAGTCGAGCTCGCAGGTGATGGCGCTCATCCGGGAGATCGCCGCCGAAGACGGACTCACCGTGCTCTGCAGCCTGCACCAGGTGGATCTCGCGATCGACTGGGCCGACCGCATCGTCGGCCTGCGGCACGGCGAGGTCGTGCTCGACACCACCACCGATGACCTCGACAAGGCTCAGGTGATGGAGATCTACGGCCGCGTCGCCACCACGACCGCCGAACTGAACGCGCTGGAGACCGAGCTGCTCGCCGCGGAGCCTGTGGCATGACGCTCACCGCCCCGCGCCTGCAGCGGCCGTCCGTGCCGCCGCCCGCCGACATCCTCGACCGTGCACCCCGTCACCGGGTCAGCCCCGAGCGCATCTCCGCCACGCTGACCCTGCTCGTCATCGCCGGCCTCGCCGTGGCATCCCTCGCCGAGCTGGACATCTCGTTCGCCGGCATGGCCGACAGCTGGGGGAACGCACAGAACTTCTTCGCCCGCGTCGGCGGACTGACCTTCCCGCCGGCCGACGAGCTGATCCAGCTCACCGTGCTCACCGTCGGCCTCGTGCTCACCGGAACGCTGCTCGCGGCGGTGCTCTCGGTGCCGATCGCCTACCTCGCCGCATCCAACACGACCCCGAACGCCACCGCCCGCGCGATCGCCCGCTTCATCGGCGTCTTCACCCGTGCGCTTCCCGATGTCGTGCTCGCCATGGTCTTCGTGCTGATGTTCTCGCTCGGCACCCTGCCCGGCATCCTCGCCATCGGCATCCACTCGATCGGCATGATCTCGAAGATGTTCGCCGACGCGATCGAGCAGATCGACGAGGGCCCGCGTCTCGCGATCCGCGCCGCAGGCGGAACGCGGATGCAGGAGTTCTTCTCCGGCGTGCTGCCGCAGGTGCTGCCCAGCTGGGTGGCCACTGTGCTGCACCGCAACGACATCAACCTCCGAGGCTCGGTCGTGCTCGGCTACGTCGGCGTCGCCGGCCTCGGCCTCGAGATGTCGCACGCTTTCAAGTCGCTGAACTACGGCCTCGGCCTGGGCATCGCCCTCGTGATCTTCCTGCTCTGCGTGGTGATGGAGATCGTCTCCAGCGCGGTGCGCGTCGCAATGCTCGGGGAGAAGGATGCCGGGAGAGGCGTGTTCGTGCGCTTCGTCACTTCGTTCCGCAACAGGAAGCCGGAACACCCCCGGGTGCTGAGCGAGCGAAGCGAGACGAAGTACGCCTCCGTCGACGCAGCCATGCGCCGTCCCTGGACCGCCACCCGCATCCGCAATGTCTCGGCCGGCTTCGTCGCGATCGCGGTCGTGATCGCCGGCGTCGCAGTGAGCGACATCGTCTGGGGCGACCTGTTCACGTTCTGGGCGAAGATCCCAGAGGTCGTCGCGCAGTTCTGGCCGCCGGACTTCGGCAGTTACGGCTTCCCGGTGATCGCCGGAGCCATGCTCGACACCGTGAAGATCGCGCTCGCCGCGTGCCTGATCACCCTCGTGCTCTCGCTCGGCATCGGCTCGCTCGCCGCGCGCAACGTCGCCCCGAACGCCGGAGTCCGAGGCGGGTTCCGCCTGCTGCTGGTGATCATCCGAGGCATCCCCGAGCTCATCCTCGCGATCGTGCTGATCGTGATCACGGGCCTGGGAGCGCAGGCGGGGACGATCGCGCTCGCGTTCGGCGGCATCGGCCTGCTCGGCAAGCTCATCGCCGACTCGTTCGAGGAGGTGCCCCGCGGACCGGAGCGCGCGATGACCGCCGCCGGCGCCACGCGCCTGCAGCGCTACGCCGCGGCCACGCTCCCGCAGGGGTCCCGCGCCCTGATCGGCCACACGTTCTACCTGCTCGACACGAACATCCGCGCCGCGACGCTGCTCGGCATCGTCGGCGGCGGCGGCATCGGCTACTACCTGCTGAACGCCGGGCAGGGCTCGAACTACCCGCTGGTGACGAGCATCGTGCTGATGATCCTCGTGACCGTGCTGATCGTGGAGGGCATCGCAATGTGGATGAGGAAGGTGTTCCGATGAGCCGCGCAGATGTCGTCGTCGTCGGGTCGGGGATCGTCGGGCTCGGCGCCGCCTACGCGGCGGTGCGCCGGGGACTGAGCGTCACCGTCGTCGATCGCACAGAGCGCCCCGTGGGCGCCACGATCCGCAACTTCGGGCATCTCTGCATAGGCGCGCAGACAGGTGAGGCGCGCCGGTACGGAGACGCCTCCCGCGGGCTCTGGCTGCGCCTCGCGCAGGACGCGGGATTCTGGCTGCGCGAGTCCGGCACGTTGGTCGCGGCCCGGCACGACGACGAGCTCGCCGTGCTCGAGCGGGCCGCCCGCGACGGCGGCATCCGGATGCTGGATGCCGCGGAGCTGCTGACCCGTGCGCCGCTGCGCCGGGGCGATCTCGTCGGCGGCGCGCTCATCGAGGCCGATCTGCAGGCGAACCCGCGCGAGGCCGCCGATGCGATCGTCCGGCACCTCGCAGGCCTCGGCGTGGACTTCCGCTTCCGCACCGCGGTCACCGCCGTCGAGACCGGGCGAGTGCACACCACCCGCGGACCGATCGACGCCGGGCTGGTGGTCGTCGCGGTGAACCATGACATCGACCAGCTGCTGCCCGGAGTCGCCGAGGACGTCGGCATCCAGCGCTGCGCCCTCGACATGATGCGCGTCGCGGCGGACCTGCCCGCGCCGCTCACGGCACCGCTGCTCACCGGCTGGTCGCTGGTGCGCTACGGCCGGTTCGGGGCACTGCCCGAGACGGCGGCGCTGCGGGAACGGCTGCACGCCGAGCGCCCCGACCTCGCCGCGCTCGACCTGAACCAGATGTACACCCAGCTGCCGGACGGATCGCTGCTGGTCGGCGACTCGCACGTCAAGGATGTGCAGCCGGGGCCGTTCCAGCCCGAGGCGGCCTTCGACGCGTTCCTCGACGAGGCGCGGGCGCTGTTCGCCGCAGACCGCTTCCGCGTGCTCGAGCGGTGGCAGGGCGTGTACGCGTCCGGACCGGCGGAGTTCCTCCGCGAACAGGTCGCCGACGGCGTGCTCGCGATCGCGGCGACCACCGGCATCGGCATGACCTGCGGACTCGGCCTCGCCGAGACCGCCCTCTCAGAGACCCTCGGGTGGGCATCGTCGTCCGCCCTCATCACCGCCCAGGAGGCACTCGCATGATCCCCATCGAACTCGTCGTACTCGACATGGCCGGCACGACGGTGCTCGACGACGGCGTCGTGGAGCAGGCGTTCCAACGGGCTGCGCAGCGCACCGGCATCGCTGAGCGGATGCCGTGGGACGAGGCCCTCGCCTATGTGCGCGAGACCATGGGGCAGTCCAAGATCGACGTCTTCACGCATCTCTCCGGTGGTGACCGTGCTGCGGCCGAGCGCGCCACGACGGCGTTCGAGGGTGCGTACGAGGAGATCATCGCGGAGCAGGGCGCCACGGAGATCCCCGGTGCACGCGCGGCGATCGAGTCGTTGAAGGGTGCCGGCTTGCAGGTCGCCCTGACCACGGGCTTCGCCCCGGTGACCCGCGACGCGATCATCGCCGCGCTCGGCTGGGGAGACCTCGTCGACGTCGCGCTGTCGCCGGCGGATGCCGGACGCGGGCGCCCCGCACCCGACCTGGTGCTCACCGCACTGCTGCGCGCGGGGGCCTCCGACGTGCGTGCGGTCGCCGTCGCGGGCGACACCGTGAGCGACGTGCGCTCGGGTCGCAGCGCGGGAGCGGGGTTCGTCGCCGGTGTGCTGACCGGCGCGCACGACCGCACGGCGCTGACGGAGGCCGGAGCGGATGCCGTGCTGGCATCCGTCGTCGACCTGCAGCCCGCGCTCGCCGCGCAGGGTCTGCTGCCGCTCCCGGCGGCCGTGTGATGCCGCGCGCGGGAGGCGTGCCGACAGCGGGTGCACCGCTGGCCGTCGAGTGCACCGGCTCAGGATGTCGATACGTGGTGCTTTCGGCGACTGCCGGCGCGCTCGCCGCCGGCAGCGCAGGAGGAGTGTGAGATGCGGGCGGCACTGACGCGACCTCCGGGGGTGCACCGCGACGTCGTGCTGCGGCCGCCCGCCGTGGCGATGGCGTTCCTCGGGGAGGGACTGCCGCACGAGGCCGTCGCCGTACCGGGCGTCGCCCTCGGCGAGCACGAGGTGCTCGTCGCGGTGGAGCTCTCCACCGTGTGCGGTTCGGACGTGCACACCGTGCAGGGGCGCCGCGCGGCAACGGTGCCGCTCGTACTCGGGCACGAGAGCGTGGGGCGCATCGTCGCCGTGGGCGACGGCGGGGCCCGGTGCGCCGAGGGCTCGGAGCTCGCCGTCGGCGACCGCGTGGTGTGGTCGGTCACGGCATCGTGCGGGACATGCGATCGCTGCGCCGCAGGCATCCCGCAGAAGTGCCGTTCGCTGGCCAAATACGGGCATGAGCGCATCGCGCCGCACGCCGAGCTGAACGGTGCCTTCGCCAGCCACGTGCAGCTGAAGCCGGGCACGACGATCGTCCGCGTTCCCGAGCAGCTTCCGGCGGCGGTCGCCGCCCCGGCATCCTGTGCCACGGCGACCGCGTGGGCAGCCGTCGCCCGAGCGGGCGCGATCCGCCCGCTTCAGGGGGCGCGCGTGCGCGTGCACGGGGCTGGTCTGGTCGGCATCTCGGCCGCGGCCATCGCCGCCGAGCAGGGCGCTGTCGTCGACGTGCGCGATCCGGATGCTGCGCGCGCCGCGCAGGCCGAGGAGTTCGGTGCGGCCGGATTCGACGGGGCACCCGACATCGTGATCGAGGCCTCAGGGCATGCGGTGCAGGTGGCGCTGGCCGAGGTCGAGGTCGGCGGGGTCGTCGTGCTGGTCGGAAGCGTGTTCCCCGCGCCGCCGGTTCCCCTGGACGCCGAGAGCATCGTGCGACGACTGGTGACCGTCGCCGGGGTGCACAACTACACCGGAGCCGAGCTCGCCGGGGCGGTCGGCTTCCTCAGCGGCGCAGGACGGGCCTACCCGTTTGCGGCGGCTGTCGGTGCGGTGCATCCGCTCACCGACCTGGACGGCGCGATCAGGGCCGCCGCAGCGCCCGGTGCCCCGCTGCGGATCGGCGTCGCCGCGCACTGATGCCGTCGCAGATGCCGGTGCCGCGGCGGGCCCAGAGTGTCACACTGGAATCAGGAAAGGAGGCGACCATGGCCGATCCTGAGATCAACACGTGGTGGCCGCACCTGCACGCTGCGACGAAGGACCTGCTCGACGACATCGGCGGCGACCCGCTGCCCGCACACGTGCTCGATGAGATCGCGGTCATCACGGGCAGACCCGTTCCCGAGGACTGCCACCTGACGCCGAGCGATCACGACTTCATCCGCACGCAGCGCGAAGAGGTCGACTGACCAGTCAGTGGTGGCGGTAGTCCGGGCGATCCGGCTGCCGTCGCTGGTGCGTGCCCTCGCCGCCTTCGCGTCCGCCGTAGGGGCGGCCGTGATCGGCGTACTCGGCGCGCATGAAGACGATCCGCCAGGGGCCCATCGTGAATCGCGCTCCGGTGCGCAGCACCTCGGTGCGATCCTCCGACCCCCCGATCGGGCGGGCGTTCGTCTCGCCCGGTCCGTGCATGGTCAGCAGGTACTCGTCGTGCTCGTCGTGCCGGATGGTGGCGTGCAGGGGCATCGTGCCCTCGAGCACGACGTGATTGCCGCCGTCAGAGCCGATGGTGACGAGATCGGCGTCGAGCGGGAAGACGATCCGCCCGTCCTCCTCGTTCACGATGAGCAGGTGCGGTTCGCCGGACCCCCACGACGAGTGGGTGGTCGTCGGCTGGGGCGCGTGGGGCGCCGGCGCTTCAGGACGCATGATGTCCTCCTCGGGCTCGCCGTCGGCGGCCCTGGGGACCCGCTCCCGTCACGGGGGCGGAGCCGCCGACGGGTTCATCTCCGATGTTACGCCGGTCGCAGGGGCGCGGCTCCGGTTCTGCCGCTCCCCAGCCCGTTGGCTCCGGTCGCGATCCAGCACAGTGTTGGCGCTCGGGACTGTGCTCGATTGCGACGGGAGCGCGTGGGGCTCGCGGTCCCTCCTGTTCGAATCGCGATTCAGCACAGTGTTGGCGCGTGGGACTGTGCTCGATTGCGACGGGAATACGTGGGGCGGGGTCGCGTTGCGATTCGCGATCGAGTGCTCTGCCCGGACCGGACGCACGGAGCCTGTGGATAACGTCTGCGTGCGTGTCGGCTCCCTGCCATCATCGGGCGGATGACGGCACGACGCCCGCTTCCGGATGAACTCGACCAGCGATTCGGCATTGCTGTCGCCAGCGCGAGCGGTGTGGCGCGCAATCGCATGCGGGCGTCCGACCTCGACATCCCCTTCCCGGGTGTCAGACGCCGCATCCTGCACGACCTGCCCGATCCGCCGTTCGATCCGTACGAGCGGCAAGCCCACGAACGCCTTGAGCGTGCGCTCGACTACGCACCACGGCTGACCGATGCCCAGTTCGTCAGCCACGAGTCGGCCGCGGCCGTGCTCGGTGCACCGCTGCCCATGGTCCTGGACGAGCACGGCGAGATCGCCGACCTCTCGCGCGCGTCCGTGCACGTCAGCGTTCTCGGTACAGGGCCGCTCCCTCGCTGCTCGGGGGTGATCGGCCACCGCGCGAACCCCGAGACCACGCGTGTCGGGACGGCCCGAGGCATCCGCATCTCCGATGCGGCGACGACCTGGGCGTCCCTGGCGCATCTGCAGGTTCCCGACCTCGTCGCCGTCGGTGACTACTTCTGCCGTAGGTGGCGGCCCGGGGTCGGCCGGAAGCACGTCGGCAGACGGTCGTTCTGCACGATCGATGATCTGCGAAAGGTCACCACCGGCGGTCGCCGTCGCGGAATCATCCGTCTGCGCGAGGCCGTGGAGCTGGTCCGAGAGGACTCCTGGTCGCCTCGCGAGACGAAGCTGCGACTGATGCTGTGCGAAGCGCACCTGCCGGAGCCTCAGCTCAACATCGATGTGCGCGACGACGACGGTCGATTCCTCGGATGCGTGGATCTGGCATATCCGGAGCTCAAGGTCGCGATCGAGTACCAGAGCATGTTGCACGGCCCGCGGTACGCGGCGGACGTGGAGCGGATCGCCGCGCTGCGCGCAGCAGGCTGGATCGTGATCGAGGTGACCAGCGAGTTGTTCCGCCGCCCCGACGAGATCGTGCGCCGCGTGCGCGCGGCGATCTCCGAGCGGCGCTGAATCGCGCTGCCGTCGCAATCCGGCACGGTGTTCGCGGCTGGGCTGTGCTCATTGCGACGGGAGCGGATGCGTGGCCACGTGCGACGGGAACGTGCGTGAAACACGGGTTCGGCGCGGGCGTAGCCTCGGGAGTATGAGTGACCTCTGCGCGCTGCTCGGCATCCGGCATCCGATCGTCCTGGCTCCGTTCGGCGGGCTGTCCTCGGTGGCACTGACAGCAGCGGTGAGTGAGGCGGGCGGGCTCGGATCGTACGGGCTGTACGGCTACGACGGCGAGCGGATCGCGCGCACGGCCGCCGCGCTGCGGGATGCCACGGACGCGCCGTTCGCGCTGAACATCTGGCTGCCGACCGGGGACGAGGTCGCCCCAAGCCCCGAGCACGACGGCTATGCGCAGACGCTCGTCGCGTTCTACGCCGAAGTCGGCATGGATGCTCCGCCGCGACCCGACCGCTATCTGCCGACGCTCCAGGAGCAGCTCGACGCGATCTGGGATGCCGCACCTGCCGCGCTCAGCGTCGTGTTCGGAGTACCCTCGGGAGAACTCGTCGAGGAGGCCCACCGGCGGGGCATCCGGGTGATCGGCACGGCGACCACCGTCGCCGAGGCGGTGGCGCTCGAGGCCGGCGGGGTGGACGCGATCGTCGCGACAGGTGCCGAGGCGGCCGGCCACCGGGTGTCGTTCCTGAAGCCGGCGGAGCAGTCGCTGGTCGGGTTGTTCTCGCTGCTGCCGCAGGTGGCGGATGCCGTGTCGGTGCCGGTGATCGCGGCCGGCGGCATCGCCGATCGCCGTGGGGTCGCCGCGGCCTTCGCCCTGGGTGCCGACGGCGTGCAGGTCGGCACTGCGTTTCTGGTCACGGGGGAGTCGGCTGCGAACGACGCACACCGGGTGGCGATCCGTGGCACTGCGGCCGACGAGAGCGTTCTGACGCGGGCCATGAGCGGACGGCTGTCCCGTGGCGCCGCGAACCGCGCGGTCCGCGAGATCGAGGCATCCGGCGCCATCGCGCCGTTCCCCGCGCAGAACTGGCTCACCGGACGGTTCCGCGCCGTCGCCGGGGAGCGCGGCCTCGGTGAGCTGCAGTCGCTGTGGCTCGGGCAGTCGGCGCCGCTCGCACGCGGCACCGCAGCATCCGACGTCTTCGCCGAGCTGCTGGCGGGCGTGCCCGCCTGACGCTCCGGTCGCGATCCGGCACAGTGGCGGGTCGCGTGACTGTGCTCGATTGCGACGGGAGCGTGGCGGGCGACCGCGGCAGGGGCGCGAGGGCGACGTTAGAGGATGACGGTCGAGCGGCCGTGCACGATCACGCGGTCCTCGGCATGCCACTTCACGGCGCGAGCGAGCACGAAGCGCTCCACATCTGCGCCTCGGCGCTGCAGCTCGGCGGCCGACTCGGCGTGCGTCACCCGCGTGACGTCCTGCTCGATGATCGGCCCCTCGTCGAGGTCGGCCGTGGCGTAGTGCGCTGTCGCGCCGATCAGCTTCACGCCGCGCTCCTTCGCCCGTGCGTACGGGTTCGCGCCGATGAAGGCGGGCAGGAAGGAGTGGTGGATGTTGATCACCGGTGCCCCGAGCGACTCGATGAACGAATCGCTGAGGATCTGCATGTACCGCGCGAGCACCACCAGGTCGACGTTGCCGCGCAGCAGGTCGAGCTGCCGCTGCTCCATCGCGGCCTTGTCGGCGGCGGGGATGTGCACGAACGGCACCCCGAAGGCCCGCACCGAGTCGGCCAGGTCGGGGTGGTTCGAGACGACCATGGTCACGTCGATGTCGAGCTCGCCGCGCTGCGTGCGCCAGAGCAGTTCGAGCAGGCAGTGGTCGTACTTCGACACGAAGATCGCCACGCGCTTGCGCCGCGAGGCGTCGTGCAGCGACCACTCCATGTCGAAGCGCTCCGCGACGGCCGAGATGGATGCCTCGAGCGCCGGCCGCTTGGCGGCGAGCCCATCCAGGTGGATCACGGTGCGCTGGAAGAAGCGCCCGCCTGCGGCATCCGTCGAGTGCTGATCGAGCGAGATGATGTTCGCGCCGTGCTCGGCGAGCGCGCCGGCCACGGCAGCGACGATGCCGGGCTGGTCGTCGCAGGCGATGAGAAGGCGGGCGGTGTCGGGCTGGGCCATGCATAGATTCTGCCGCTCCGGAGCTTCGCGCCGCCAATCATGACACTACGCTGGGCGGGTGGAACACAGCGCAATCAGCCTCGTCATGATCCCTCTGCTGGCGGTGCTCGCGCCGATCCTGGCGCGGCTGATCGGTCCTGTGCTGCGCATTCCGGTCGTCGTCTTCGAACTGGTGCTCGGGATCATCGCCGGCCCGGCGCTGCTCGGCTGGGTGCACCCCAACGAGATCATCGACATGCTCAGCGAGTTCGGGCTCGCGATGCTGTTCTTCCTCGCCGGCACCGAGATCGACTTCAAGGCGCTCGGCCGCAAGTCGCTCGGTCGTGCCTCGCTCGGCTGGCTCGTCAGCATCGCTCTGGGCATCGGCGTCGGCTTCATGATCGCTCCCGGCGACGGCATGATCGTCGTGGCGATCGCGCTCAGCTCGACGGCGCTGGGCACCCTGATGCCGATCCTGCGGGACGCCGGCGAGATGGACACCCCGTTCGGCAAGGCCGTCATCGCGATCGGCACGATCGGCGAGTTCCTGCCCCTGATCGCGATCTCGATCTTCCTGAGCGTGCGGGCGGCTCCTGCGGCCACCATCGTGCTGCTCGTGTTCGTCGTGATCGCGCTCCTCGCCGTCTACGCCGCCCGTCGCATTCCGCACGGCCGGCTGCACACCTTCGTGAGCACGACTCTGCACACCTCGGCGCAGTTCGGCGTGCGGTTCGTGCTGCTGCTGGTCGCGGCGCTGGTGGCGCTGAGCATCTGGCTCGATCTGGACATGCTCCTCGGCGCGTTCGTGGCCGGATCGGTGTGGCGGATCATGATGTCGAGCGCCTCGAAGAAGGACGCCGAAGAGATCGAGAGCAAGGTCGAGGCGATCGCCTTCGGATTCCTGGTGCCGATCTTCTTCATCTACACGGGCGTGACGTTCGATCTGAAGGCGCTGCTGGCCTCGCCACTGGCGATGGCACTGGTTCCGATCCTGCTGATCGCGCTGCTGGTGATCCGTGGTCTCGCCGCGCAGTTCTCTGCGACGTCGGAGATGACGAAGCGCGACCGTTCCGCGCTCGCGCTGCTCGCCGCGACCGGCCTTCCGATCATCGTCGCCGTCACCGGAATCGGCGTCAGCGAGGGGATGCTCGAGACCGATATCGCCGCAGCCCTGGTCGGTGCCGGCATGCTGTCGGTGCTGCTGTACCCGCTGATCGGAATGACGATCCGCGGTGAGCGCTCCGCGGTGCAGAGCCCGCAACTGCAGGGCGAGCTGTGACCACAGCATCCGCGCTGTTCGACGCCGCACGGCAGCGGCTCGCGGATGCGCCGAAGCAGGGTCTCGGGGTGGCGAAGGTCTCGCGCTGGCGAGCACTGCGGATCGTCCGCGCGGGGGAGGCGTGGCATCTCGGGGTGCTGCTTCTCGGCGACGACGGCGTGTACACGACCGGCGAGGTGCTCCGCGCCGCCGAAGAGGTGCGTCGCGGTTACGCCGCGGAGTCGGCCAGGGCGCGGGCCGACCGCCGCGCGCAGGCGCGTCGCGGTGGCTTCGGTGAGGGCGAGATCGTGCACGTCGGGTGGACGGCGCTCGATGTCGCCGCGGTGGATGCCGGCGGGGCATCCGGTCCGCTGTTGGTGGCCGACGGCGTACCATCCGTGCGCTGGAGCGCTGCTGGTGTGATGCCGCTGGAGGTCTATCTGAACGAGCAGATCGAGTTGCGGTACCCGGGGTCCGGGGACTGAGGTCCTTCGTCTCGCTCCGCTCGCTCAGGAACCGGGGTCGGCGCATCGGAGCGGTGCTCCGGGGCCGAGCGAGCGAAGCGAGTCGAAGTGACGAAGGGCGTCGCCTCAGCGACCGACCAGCTCCACGAACCGGCGCAGCAGGTCGGTGCCGGTGGGTGAGGTGGCGAGGATCTCGGCCTCGACGCGGTCGAACTCCGCCGGGTCGAAGTACCCGGTGCTGCGATAGAAATCCATGCGATGCGCGAAGTCCTGCGGCGTGGGCTCGGGGTGGAACTGCGTCGCATAGAGCCGGTCCCCGACCCGGTACGCCTGCACCGGGCAGTCATCGTTCGTGGCGAGCAGCACCGCGCCCGGAGGTGGCTCGGAAGAGCCCTCCTTGTGCGCAGTGAGCACGTCCATCTCGGGAGCGCTGGGGCCGAAGAGCGGGTCCTGCGCGCCCGCGGCGGTGATGCGGATGCTGGTCTCGCGGGTGAACTCCGGGGTCGCGGTGCCGACCGTGCCACCCAGCATCCTGGTGACGACGCCGATCCCGTAACAGGTGAACATCGCCGCCGGCCCGCCGTCGATCGCGGCGCGGGCGATCCTCTCGAGGTCGGCCTCGACCCGCAGCTGATCGTCGGTCTTCTCCTCATCGCCGACGTTGAACGGCGACCCGCCGACGACGATGCCGTCGTATGCGCGCCAGTCGATCTCGTCGAGCGGATGCCCGATCAGATCGTGGCGGTCCAGCCTCTCCACGCCGAGACCGCGCCGGAAGGACAGGTGCTCGGCTGCTGCCGCGCCCTGCTCCGGACGCACGCAGACGTAGAGGAGTGAGACCACGAGCCGAGTTTAGTTGCGGTGCGGGGGAATACCGTCATCAGGTTGACGTTGAACTTGATAGAAGTACACTCAACTTCTTCGGATTCTTCAGGAGGACATGATGCCCAGCGACATCAACGGCGGTGGATCGTTCGACGACTTCCTCGCCCGCTACCTCGCCGGGGAGCAGGCCCGGCAGGCGCGATCGATCGACCTCGGTCGCTTTCTCACCGCACGCACGCAGCAGATCCTGCAGCGCGCGGGCCGCTTCGCGATCGAGCGCGGCCAGACCGAGCTCGACGCTCTGCACATCCTGCGCGTGATCGTCGACGACGAGGCCGTCGCGCGTGCGGTCCAGCACATCGGCGTCGACCCCGCGGCGATCGTCGCATCCGTCGACGCCCGGCTGCCCGAACCGCGCGATGCCGGCGACGTGGACGCCGCGACGCTCACCCCGAGCGCCTCGCGCGCCCTGTTCCACGCGTACCAGGTCGCCCGTTCGTCGGGTTCGACGTACATCGACCCCGAGCACCTCTTCTTCGCGCTGGTGCTCGGCCAGGACGTGCCCGCGGGTCAGGTGCTGGCCCGCGCCGGCGTCACCGCGGAGGCCCTGACGCAGGGGCTGCGTGAGGGCGTGCCCGCCCCTGTGGGTGCTCCCGCCGAGCAGGCATCCGATTCCCCGGCATCCGAGACCCCGATGCTCGACCAGTACGGCCTCGACCTCACCGCCCGCGCCCGCGCGGGTGAGGTGGATCCGGTGATCGGCCGTGCCGACGAGATCGAGCAGACCATCGAGATCCTCAGTCGGCGCACCAAGAACAACCCGGTGCTGATCGGCGAGGCCGGCGTGGGCAAGACCGCGATCGTGGAGGGCCTGGCCCGCGCGATCGTCGAGGGGGCCGTGCCAGAGCAGCTGAAGGACCGCCGCGTGGTCGCCCTCGACCTGCCCGGCATGCTCGCCGGCACCCGGTACCGCGGCGACTTCGAGGAGCGCCTCACCAAGACGATGGACGAGATCTCCGCTCACAAGGGCGAGGTCATCGTGTTCATCGACGAGGTGCACACCGTGGTCGGCGCCGGAGGGTCCGGAGAGGCCGGCGGCATGGACGCCGGCAACATCCTCAAGCCCCGTCTGGCACGAGGCGACCTGCACATGATCGGCGCGACGACGCTCGACGAGTACCGCCGCATCGAGAAGGACCCGGCGCTGGAGCGCCGCTTCCAGCCGGTGAAGGTTGGCGAGCCGTCCGTCGCCGACGCCGTGCGCATCCTCGAAGGCCTCAAGCAGGCCTATGAGGACCACCACCGCGTCACCTACACGGATGCCGCCATCCGCGCCGCCGTGCAGCTGAGCGACCGGTACCTCTCCGATCGGGTGCTGCCCGACAAGGCGATCGACCTCATCGACCAGGCCGGTGCGCGACTGCGCCTGCGTCTCGGCGTGCCGGTTGACGTCAGCGACCTGATGGCGCAGCTCGCCGATCTCGAGGCGCAGAAGAACGCGGCCGTGGCGAGCGAGCACTACGAGGAGGCCTCGCGCATCCGCGACGAGATCGCCGAGGTGCAGGAGAAGATCGAGTCCGCGTCGACGAGCGTCGTCGGGAACACGATCGTGGACGAGCCTGAGATCGCCGCGGTGATCTCCCGCGCCACCGGCATCCCCGTGAGCCGGCTCACCGAGGGTGAGCGCGAGCGTCTGCATGATCTGGAAGCCGACCTGCACGCGCGGGTGATCGGTCAGGACGATGCGGTGAAGGCCGTGGTGCGTGCCGTGCGCCGCAACCGCACCGGCATGGGCGACGCCCGTCGCCCTGTGGGATCGTTCCTGTTCCTGGGGCCGACCGGTGTCGGCAAGACCGAGCTGGCCAAGGCCCTCGCGTCCCGGCTGTTCGACGACGAGGACGCGGTGATCCGGTTCGACATGAGCGAGTTCGGCGAGCGGCACACAGTGTCGCGCCTGGTCGGCGCCCCTCCGGGATATGTGGGCTACGACGAGGCCGGTCAGCTCACCGAGCGCGTGCGGCGCAACCCGTACTCGATCGTGCTGTTCGACGAGATCGAGAAGGCGCACCCCGACGTGTTCAACCTGCTGCTGCAGGTGCTCGACGACGGTCGCCTCACCGACGGCCAGGGGCGCACGGTCGACTTCCGCAACACGGTGATCGTGATGACCTCGAACTTCGGCTCGGAGTTCCTGGCCTCCCGGTCGGGTGCGCTCGGCTTCGTGGCGTCGCGAGATGCCTCGGGATTCTCCTCGCAGGAGGACCTGAAGGCCCGTGTGATGGGCAAGCTGCGCGAGGCGATGCGCCCCGAGTTCCTGAACCGCATCGACGAGATCGTGATCTTCCAGAAGCTCTCGCTCGAGGAGATCTCGCAGATCGTGCGGCTGGTGCTCGGCGCCACGGCCGACCGGCTGTCGCTGCGTTCGGTGGCCCTCGAGGTCACGGATGCCGCGGTGACCTGGCTCGGCGAGCACGGCTACGAGCCGGAGTACGGTGCCCGGCCGCTGCGCCGGCTGATCCAGCGCGAGGTCGACGACCGCATCGCCGACCTGTTCGTCTCGGGCGAGCTGACAGACGGCGGGCACGTCGTGGTGGATGCCTCGGGCGAGGCGCTCGCGGTGACGGCCAAGGCGCCGGTCACGGCCTGACGCGGCACGGGAAGGCCCGGCGCTTCGGCGGCGGGCACTTTCTGGTGCCGGGCGTCAGCGCGAGGAGTTCGCGGTGCGTCCGCGGACGATCCCGACGAAGGTCTCGACGTCGGGGGTGGTGCGTTCGCGGGGCCAGGCCAGGGCGACGGTGGAGGTCGGGCCGCCCTGCAGCACGCGGAAGTCGGCGTCCTTGCGGTGATGCAGGCGGGCGAGCGACATCGGCACGACGACGATCCCGATGCCCGTGGCCACGGTCGCGATCGCGTCTGCCGTCGTCGCGACGGGCGCGAACCGCGGCGCCGCCGTCGGCAGGTCGAGCGGGCCGAGCACGTCGTCGAGCGGTGTCACCAGCACCTCGCCGTCGAGATCGGCGGAGGTGAGGGACTCGGCTGCCATGAGGTGCGACTCGGCGGATGCCACGACGACAGGCAGCTCGTCGTAGAGACGGATCACGTGCAGGTCATCGGGGCTGTCGATCGGCAGACGCACCAGGGCCGCGTCGAGGTCGGACAGCGCGTCGCGCTGACCGGCGACCTCGATCGGCATCAGCTCGAGGGCGACGCGCGGCATCCGGGTCTTCCAGGCATCGATCCACCTGCCCGGCGTCGCTCCCGGAACGGCGCCGAGCCGGAACGTGCGGGGAGCGTCGTCGACGACCTCGCGGGGAGCGGCCTTCTTGGTCTGCGGGCGCTTCGCCTGCGCCGCCTTCTTGCCCGCCGGGGCTTTGCCCGGGGGCTTGCCGCGTCCGCCACTGGGTCGCTTCCCGGATGCGGGCCGCCCGCTCTTCTTCGCCACGTTCCCACGCTACTTCCTCGCAGGCCCGCCCATGCGAGGTTGGCACCGCGCCGGACGCTGTCCCGCACCGGATGCCGGAGCCGAGCGACGCACGCTGAGGATCGCTCCTCGCGCCGGATGCCGGAGAACCGGTCCGCGCGGGCAGTCGCACCGTCGCGCATCCCGGCGGGTGTGCCGAGCGCTCAGGCGCCCCGGGTGACCGTCACGCAGCAGCGTCCATCGGCGGGGTCGAGGCGCGCGCAGACGTGGTCGCAGCCGAGGCCCTCGACGACGCCGTCGACGTAGGCGTGGTTCATTCCGCAGACGAGTCCGGTGTGCTCCCGTGCGAGCGAGTCGAAGGGGCAGTTCGCGAGGACCAGGTCGTCGTCCGATCGGCGCGGCTCATACCCCTGCGTGGCGAGGGCCGCCGCCGTGCGGTCGAGCTCGTCGCCGTCCACCGCGGTGGCCGTCTCGCCCAGCATCCGTCCCTCCTCCTTCGCGACAGCGTCCAGGGCGTCGGGCAATGCCGTGCCGTCGGCGGTGCGCTCGATCGCCGCGGCGAGCAGGTGCCCGACCAGGTCGTACCGGCGCTCCGGCAGCGACACCGCGACGGTCTCGGCGACGCGTCGGTAGAGCTTCGACGGGCGTCCGGCGCCGGGCCCGCTCCGGCCGGAGAGTCGGCGGAACTCCACCTCGAGCAGTCCCGCGTCCACGAGACGGTCGAGCTGGAACCGTGCGACGTGCGGCGGCAGGTCGAGAGCGGATGCCGCCGCTTCGCGACCGACCGCCTCGGGCTGGGCGGCGACGTACTCGTACAGCGCCTGCCGGGTGGGATCGGCGAGTGCGCCGATGCGTCCTGCCTCCGCGCTGACATCCATCCTCTAAGTGTAGCGACTCTTGTATTTAGAAGACCACCGTTCTAAAATTTGGAAAACTCACTTTTAGAAAAGAGGGCATCATGGCCGCTCCCAGCGTCACCCGTCCTGCACTGATGCAGGACGGCAACCGGCAGGCGTTCCTGCTGCTGCGCACCGTCTTCACCGTCGCCCCGATCCTGTTCGGCCTGGACAAGTACGTCCGGGTGCTGATAGCTGACTGGGAGCGCTACCTTGCGCCGTGGATGCTGCGGCTCACCCCCTTCGACGCGCACACGATGATGCTCGTCGTGGGAGCGATCGAGATCGTCGCCGGCATCCTCGTCGCGTTCCTGCCCCGCCTCGGCGGGTACGTGGTCGCGGCCTGGCTGGCAGGCATCATCGTCAGTCTGGTCAGCGTCGGCGGCTATCTCGACATCGCGCTGCGCGACTTCGGGCTGCTGATCGGTGCGCTCGCGCTGTCCAGCCTCGCGGCGGGACAGGGGTACCGACTGCTGGGCGGGCGCAAGGGCTGACGGGCGTCCGGCGAAGAGCGCGACTCCGGTCTCAGTGTGGCATCCTGCGCTGCAGCCGGCGGAGCAGCCCGGCGAGCCCGGCGACGAGCACGAGCACGCCGACGGCGAGCAACGAGACCGCGATGATCGTGGCCGGGGCCAGCCCGGCGAGCCAGTCGGTGACGCTGTCGCGTCGCTGCGGATCACTGAGAAGCCAGATGCCTCCGAACGCGAGGCCCGCGAAGAACAGGCCCCACACGATCGCAGCCCAGCGCGTGCGCGGCGCCGTGGAGGCCGCGCCCGGAGCCTCCGGCGCAGCCGCCGTCTCGGCATCCGCTTCGGCGAACATGACCTCGCTCAGGGACTCGACGCTGTCATCCGCGGTGCTCATCGGGAATTCTCCTCGGCCTGCTCGTAGAACGTGATGGTGATGTCGCCGGACTGCTGCTGCAACCGCACCGGCGCGATGGTGTTCGGCGCGTCGGGCTGCTCGGGATCCGGCCCGGAGGCCTTGGTGCGCTGGATCAGCCGGGTGCCGTCGGCCTGCCGGGTGCCGGTCCAGACTCCGCCGTCCGTCGCCTCGTAGACGCCGTCCTCTCCGATCTTGAAGGTCGTCCAGTGCACTGCGGCGTCCTGGACGGTCGCGTCCAGTTGCAGTGTGACACCCTGCGGCACCTCGATCGAGGTGTAGCC
This sequence comes from Microbacterium bovistercoris, assembly GCF_003387575.1. Classification (GTDB taxonomy): domain Bacteria; phylum Actinomycetota; class Actinomycetes; order Actinomycetales; family Microbacteriaceae; genus Microbacterium; species Microbacterium bovistercoris. The sequence goes on from NZ_QUAB01000014.1 coordinate 73,493, forward strand.
GTCGCCCTTGTACAGGGTGACCGGGTTGCTCTCGCCGCCGTCGAGAGGCATGAGGTAGATCGACATCGACCCGAACGGCTGTCGCACCGTCGACGCCTCGCCATTGCTCATTCCGCTGTCGCCCATCACCACGTCGCCGATGGTGGTGAACCCTCCGGCGATCGCCCCGCCGACGAGAGTGATCACCGTGAGAAAGGCGAGCAGCCCGCTTCGGCGTCGTGAGACGCCGGCGATGACCATGCCGAGCGCGAGGATCAGCGCGGCGGTGCACAGGGCGAGCGACACGGCGGCACCGCTGTCCGCCAGCAGGGCGACCACCGCTCCCGTCACCAGGGCCAGTCCTGCCACGGCCGCGAGGTACGCTCCGCTGACGCGGGGGTTCGATGCCCGCTTCGCTCGACGGCGTTCGGATGCCTCGGCGGCGAACTGCGCGGCGACCGCCTGCCTCTCACGCCGGGCCTGTTCCCGTGCGGCACGGTCGGCGTCCTGCTGCTGACGGCGCCAGGCCTGATCCTGTGCCTGCCACGCGGCGTGCTGCGCACGCCAGGCATCCAGATCCCCGGCATCCGCGGGTGCGGCAGGGGCGGGAGGATCGGCGAGGGCGGATGCCGCGATCGCCGGAGCGGCGATCGGCGAGGCATCCGGCCCTCGCCCGTCCGCGAGGTCGGCGATTCCCGAGTCGCCGGCCGTCGCGGATGTGTCGGGGCCGGCAGGATCCGCAGAAGCCGTTCGCGGATCCGGCGCCAGGGCACCCGGGGTGCGGCGCGCGGCCCGCACGATGAGGACGAGCAGCACGGCCACGGCCGCCAGCCCGACGAGGATGAGGAGCACGGACACCGGCCCGGCCCCGTACACGAGACCGTACGGTGCGAAGAAGGCATCCGTCAGCAGCCCACGGTCGCCGTACAGCCACCAGAACGGGTTCGCGACCGGCAGGAACGCGAGGGCCACGAGCGCGAGGATGCCGAGCTGCGCTGCCTCGAACCGGCCGTGCAGCAGCTCCCTGAGGTGGATCCTCCCCTCGGCGTCGGGCAGCAGGGCCCACGCGAGGGCGTACAGGAAAGAGAGTGGAAACCCGAACAGCGTCACGACCAGCAGGATGCCGCGCACGATCAGCGGGTCGATGCGCAGTCGTGCGGCGATGCCGGCGCACACACCGCCGACCCAGCCGTCGGAGCGTGCGAGCCCGAGTCCGGCGATCCACAGGAAGAACCGGTCGGAGCCGTGCGGCGCCGGCGGCGGCGTGGCGGATGGCGGGGCGGTCGGGATCGTCATGGTTTCGATCCTGTCCGCCCGGGACTCGCGCCTGCCATGGGGTGAACCCCTGACGCGACCCTGAAATCGCCTTCGGGGCAGGTCCGGCGGGCCGATCGGGTGATTGGATTGCGGCATGCACTCCTCCGTCCCCGGCATCCTGCCGCGCCCTCCTCGGGTCGCGCCGCCGCCGCGCCCGCCGCTGGAGCGCGACCGCGAGTGCGTGGTCTCCGGCGTGAGCGCGGGCCTCGCGCGCCACCTCGGTGCGCCGGTGTGGACGATCAGGTCGTTGTTCGCGGTGCTGGGGCTGTTCGGTGGCGTCGGGGTGCTGCTGTACGTGTGGTGCTGGGCGCTGATGCCGTGGCAGGCGGGGGAGAAGGCGCCCTCGCGTCAGGTGCCGATCGCCTGGGTGCTGCTCGCCCTCGCCGCAGCCGCGCTGTTCGTCGTCGTGGTCGACGGCGGGTATCCGTGGGTCTACGGGGCTGTTGGCGGGGGCAACCCGTTCGCCGTGTTCGCGCTGCACGCATTCCTCGTGCTCGGTGTGGCCGCCGGCAGCTGGTCGGCGCTGGTCGATCAGGCGGACCCTGCACGCGGGCCGCGGCACTCGATCGTCATCCGCTCGATCGCCGTGGCGATGATGGTGGTCCTCTTCTTCATCCTCGCGCTTCGAGGGGTCGCGTCGCTCGTGCTGCTGCTGCCCCTGCTGGCGATCGCCGTGGTGCTGTCGTCGACGCTGTACCGGCGCTGGCGCGAGCTGTCCGGCGAGCGCATCCGTCGCATCCGCGAGGAGCAGCGCAGTGAGATGGCCGCGCATCTGCACGACTCGGTGCTGCAGACGCTCGCGCTGATCCAGAACCGGGCGGGCCCCTCGAGCGAGGCCGCACGCCTCGCCAGGGCGCAGGAGCGCGAGCTGCGCGCATGGTTGTACGACGGTGATTCGCCTGCCGACAGCGATCTGCCCACCGACCTGCGCGACTACGCCGGCGCGCTCGAGCTCGATTACCCGGTGCGCATCGACGTGGTCTCGGCCGGGCTCTCGGCCGAGCGGGCCAGCGGCGAGGTCGCCGCGGCCGCGCGCGAGGCGATGCTCAACGCCGCCCGGCACGCCGGCGGCGAGGTGTCGGTGTACATCGAGGGCTCCGCCGCGGGTGTCGACGTCTTCATCCGAGACCGCGGCACCGGCTTCGAGCTCGACGGCGTGCCCGGGGACAGGCTCGGCGTACGCGAATCGATCATCGGCCGGATGCGCCGGGCCGGCGGCAGCGCCACGGTGCGCAGCAGTGAGCAGGGCACCGAAGTGCACCTGAAGTTCACAGGAGCGCAGTCATGACCGGCATCCGCGTCGTGATCGTCGACGACCACTCGATCTTCCGCTCCGGCCTGCGCACGGATCTGGACGCGTCGGTGGAGGTGGTCGGCGACGCCGCCGACGTGCCGTCGGCGATCGCCGTGATCCGCGAGACAGCGCCTGATGTCGTGCTGCTGGACGTGCACCTCCCGGGCGGGCCAGGCGATGACGCCTCCGGCGGGGAGTCGGTGATCCGCGGCTGCGCGGGAGTGCCGACGAGGTTCCTCGCGCTGAGCGTGTCGGATGCGGCGGAGGATGTCGTGCGCGTGATCCGCGCGGGCGCGCGGGGCTACATCACGAAGGGCTCCTCCGGGGTCGAGGTGAGCAGCGCCGTGCACGCCGTCGCCGGAGGGGATGCCGTGTTCTCACCGCGACTGGCCGGCTTCGTACTGGACGCGTTCGGTGCGGTGGCGGGCGAGACCGCGGCGGTGGACGACGAACTCGACCGGCTCTCGGCGCGCGAGCAGGAGGTCATGCGCCTGATCGCCCGAGGATACGCCTACAAAGAGGTCGCATCCGAACTGTTCATCTCGATCAAGACGGTCGAGACGCACGTCTCCGCGGTGCTGCGCAAACTGCAGCTGTCGTCGCGGCACGAACTGACCGCCTGGGCATCGGAGCGACGCCTGCTCTGAAGGTTCAGGCCGCCAGCCAGAGTCCCTTCTGATCGGTCGCGACCATCAGCCCGGCGGCGACGGTCTCGTCGTCGCCGATGCGGGCTCCGCGGGCGATGCGGGCCCCCGCTCCGACCTCGGTGCGGACGCCGATGTGCGCGCCGTCACCGATCACCGCGCCCTGTCCGACGTGCGCGTGCGCGTCGATGTAGGCGTTCTCGCCGATGACGGCATCCGGCTCGATCCAGGCGCCGCGCGAGACGTGCGCGCCGGCTCCGACCCGCGCGCGCGGTTCGATATAGGCGCCGGACTCGATCAGAGCCTTCGGGTGCACCTTCGCGCCGTGCGCGACGAGGCCGCGGCCGTTCGCGTGCTTGCGGTACCGCAGCGTGGCGCCCTGGTCGTCCTCGATATCGATGTAGTTCTTGCCCACGATTCCTCCCGTCCGGACACTGCCGGATATAGCAACAACCAGGGGAGGGGCGGATATATTCCCGCACTCATCTCTGGCAGGACGGGCACCAGAAAGTGACGCGCTGCGTCGTGGGATCCGCGCCCTGCGAACCGGTGAGGATCGGGGTTCCGCACCGTCGGCACGGGCGTCCGGCACGGCCGTACACCCAGGTGTCCTGCCCGCGACGTGCGACGCCGGTGAAGGTGCGCACGGGGCGGTCGCGGTTCATCCGGATGGTGCGCGCACCGAGGTCGAGCAGCGCCGCGGTGTCGACCTCGGATGCCGGCATCTCGGGCAGGATTCCCCTCAGGAACAGCAGTTCTGCGGCGTACTCGTTGCCGAATCCGGCGACGTTGCGCTGGTCGAGCAGGGCGACATGGATGCTGCGCGCATCGGAGTGCACCCGGCGGGCCGCCTCGACGGCGTCCCAGGTCTCGGAGAGCGGATCGGGGCCGAGATGACCCACGATCTGCTGCTCGTCGCGGGTGGGTACGACCTCGATGTCGTGGATGTCGACGCCGACGGCCTCGGCAGTCGGGGCGCCCACGATCGCGCGCACCTTGAAGGCAGGGTGCCGCCACTTCTCGCCCGGACGATAGATGAACCAGGTGCCATCCATGCGCAGATGGGAATGAACGGTCACGTCGTCGATGCGCATCAGGATGTGCTTGCCTCGCGGGACGACCTCGCGCACGATCCGGCCCGTCAGATCGACGGTCGCCACCTGGGGCACTCGCAGCTCGAATCGGGTGACCTGCTGCCCGCGCAGAGCCGCGTCCAGGCGGTGCGCCGCCTGGTAGACGGTGTCGCCCTCAGGCATCCGCCTGCCGGTCTGTCAGTTCCCGGGCCAGCATCGTGGAACCGGCGACGGCGGCGGGCATCGTGATGATCGCGCCGAGCGGGATCATGAAGCACAGCTGCGTGGCGACGCCGAATCCGAGCACACGGGCCCGGCCCGAGCCGAGCAGGCGAGACCGCGTCGCGGCATCCAGGCCACGGGCGTCGAATGCTCGCCCGGTGAGTTCCCGCGCGAGCAGGCGGCCAGACAGCACGACGCCCGTGATCGACGCGATCACGCCGCCGACGACGGGGATGAAGCCGATCACGAGCGTCAGCAGAGCGACCAGGATGCCGAGCACGACCAGGCGCAGGCCCTCGCCGACCGTGGTCCAGAAGCCGGTCTCGCCGGTGGGCTCGTCGCCGCCGAGCGACCGCTCCACCCCGCGCCAGATGCGCTGGTAGAACGGATCGCCGATCGTGAGGGCGAGCGCGGTGAAGACGAGTCCGGCGAGGATCGCCGCAGCGATGAACAGCACGATGCCGAGGGCCGTGCGCAGGGCGATCTGCCACCCCGCATCCCAGCCGTCGGCGAACGGCGTCATCCACGAAGTGATACCGCCGAGCGACAGCCCGAACGGGATGAGCAGCGCGGCGAGCACGAGGAACGCGAGGGCGGCGGGGATGAGTCCGAGCGCGAGCAGCTTCGGATGCGTGCGCCACATGCCGAAGCCGCGCAGCAGCGTGCCGAATCCCGTGGCGAACTCGCGGATCATGCCACCAGCGTATGCGGCACCGCCCGCGCGTGAGGCGTTCCGGTCGCACGACGATCGGTGTTGCAGGGACGGGACCGGCGAATCGTGGGACCGGAACGTTCAGGCGGGCAGGTCCAGACGAGTCCACGTTCGCCGGCCGGTGCGCAGGATGCTGCCGTCCCGAACCGTCAGCGCGAGGTCCGGATCCGTGAGGAGGGTGCCGTCCACGCGCACCGCGCCCTGCGCGAGGAGGCGCCGGCGCGCGGAGCCGCTGAGGTCGGGACGGGCAAGCTCGAGCAGAGCGAGGGTCGTGAGCACCGGAGACGTCAGCTGCACAGCATCCGTGGTCTCCGGCGTCGCGCCTTCGGAGAAGACCCGCAGGAACGCCTCGCGCTCCCGTGCCGCGGCATCCGCGCCGTGGTACCGGGCTACGAGCGCCTCGGCCATCGCGAGCTTCGCGTCGCGGGCGTCGCGCCCGCCGCGTGCCGAGGCGGTTGTCAGCTCCGCGACGCGCGCGTCGTCGAGAGTCGTGTACGCGCTCGCCCACACGCCCGTGAGGTCGTCGGGCAAGCTCATCGCCTTGCCGAACTTGTCACCGGCCATGTCGGTCAGCGCGATGTAGTTGCCGAGCGACTTCGACTGCTTCGGACCGCCGTCCAGGCCCGGCGTGATCACCGTGGTGATGAGGGATTGCGGTCGTGAGCCGAGACGCTGCTGGTACTGCCGGCCCATCATCTCGTTGAACAGCTGGTCCGAGCCGACGATGGTCAGATCGCTGTCCATCGCGAAGCTGTCGTAGCCCTGCAGCACCGGGTAGGTCAGCTCGTGGAGCGCGATCTCGCGTCCCTGCGCGAGGCGGTCGCGGAACATGTCGCGCGCCATCAGCTGAGCGTGCGTGGTCATGCTGAAGAGCGTCAGCAGCTCGGCCACCGGCATCCGGTCGAACCACTCCGAGTTGCGGCGCACCTCGAACACCTCCGGCGACGTGTCCAGCACGAGCGAGACCTGCGTGAGGAAGGCGCGGGCGTTCTCGTCGATCTGCGCGTCGGTCAGCACCGGACGAGTCTCGCTCTTGCCTGTCGGGTCGCCGACGCGCGTGGTGAGGTCTCCCAGCAGGAACACGACCCGGTGCCCGTGCTCCTGCAGATGCCGCATGAGCCAGAGATTCACCGCGTGGCCCAGGTGAAGGTCCGGGGCGGTGAGGTCGACGCCGTACTTGATCCGCAGCTGCGCGCCGCTGTCGAGTCTGTCGCGAAGGGCGTCCTCGTCGATGATCGTGTCGATCGTGCGCCGCATCGGGCGCAGGATGTCGTCTGCTCGGGTCATGGTGGTCCTCTCGTCAGGTCGGAGAGGATGGCCGGGCCAGAGCCTCCCGCGGATACGCGAAAGGCAAGGACGGATGTCCTTGCCTCGAGCTCTGGCCAGTGTGTGTGGGGCGCTACAGACCGCCGGCTCTGGCCAGAGCCGGGCGATACGAATACAGACGCGCCGTCATGTCGAGCACCGTATCACGACGGATGCCGGGCCATACGATGGCCGGGTGTGGTGGTCCGAAGCGGAGCAGGCGGCGCTGGCCGATCCGTCGACCTGCGGGATGTGCGCCGACGCGCACCTCGAGGAGAACCCGCACAGTGTCCTGATCGCGTCCACGCCGACGGCGCACATCCGGCTGGCCCGGAACCAGGCGCATCCGGGCTACTGCCTGGTCATCCTGCGCGAGCACGTCACCGATCTGGCCGACCTCGACGCCGACGCGCTCGCCGCATTCTGGAGCGACGTGCAGCGCGCGGGGCGTGCGATCGGCGCGGTGCTCGATCCGCGCAAGATCGACTATCTGGTGATGGGGCACCGGATGCCGCACCTGCACTGCCATCTGCTGCCGCAGCACACCGACGACGACCCGCTGCGGAACGTCGACATCTCGGACGGGCCGGTGCTGCTGCCGGATGCGGGGCTGCGCGAGCGGGCGCGGTCGCTCCGAGACGCGTGGAACGCGGTTTCGACAGTGGAACGCTGATCTCGTCAGCCGGCGGCGAGCAGCGCGAGCTCCTCGTGCGGGGTCGACGAGTTGATGATCCGGGGCGCTTCAGGTCCGCCGGACCAGGACGACAGCTGCCGCTGCATCCGTTCGAGTTCGAGAGCGCCGCCCGCTTCCGCGAGCAGAGCCCGGATGCGTCGGTCGATGGATCCGGATGCCGAGCCGTGCGCCCGTTCCTGGACACGGCGCCAGCATTCTTCGGCGTCTTCGTGCAGCAGCGTGCGCACGACGCGTCCGCCGCTCTGTGCGACGGCGTCCTCGAACGGGGCGGCCTCCGCCGGAGTGAAGAACAGCTGAGGGAAGATCACGTCTCCTCCGCGTCCGATCTGTTCCCGCAGCACCGCCAGAGCAAGGGGCTGCACCTCGGCGCCGGCCCGCACGAAGTCGATCGATGCGGTGTCCAGCAGGCCTCGCAGCAGGTCGACGTCGAGGTTGAGCCAGCCGCGGCGGGACTCCACGAAACTTCGTGCGTACGTCGACTTGCCCGAGCCGGGGAGGCCGTTCACGAAAATGCAGGTTCCGCCCTCGGTCATGATTGATCAGACCGCCTTGCGCAGTGCATATCCGCGCGGAGTGACGACGAAGCCGGCCTCCTGCAGGCTGCGGGCGATGGCCGTGCCGTACACGCCCTCGCCGTTGATCTTCTCGATCGTCAGCGTCTCGAGCCGGCGCAGTCGTGAGGTCGCCGCGAGGTCGGACACAGCAGCGCGCAGGGTCTCCTCGTCATCGGTGAACGCGAGCACGGTGCGGCCTCCGCGCTCCAGGTAGAGCACGAGCGCACCGTCGACGATCACGACAAGCCCGCCTGCCTTGCGACCCGGTCGATGCGACACCTCGTCGATGCGCGGCCAGGGCAGCGCGGCTCCGTACGGGTTCGCCGGGTCTGTCGCGGCGAGCGTGACAGCGTTGCGGGGCGGGGGATCGGCCAGGCCGGCGAAGGTGCGCAGCCGGTCGACGGTGGTGGACGCGGCGAACTGCGCGGCTCCGAGCCGTTCGATCACATAGCCGCGACGGGCGTGCCCGGCCTCCTCGAAGCCGGCGAGCACGCGGTAGGCCTGGGCGAAGCCGCCAGGCATGCCCTCGGCCTGCACCGCTCCGCGGGTGACGACGCCGTACCGGTCCAGGAGCAGCCCGGCGCTGACGGTGGCGCGGCGCGCGGCATCCGGGTCTGTCTCGGGCAGCACCGACCAGCGGCCACCGACCGTGGTGGGGCGGGCGCTCGCGGGGCGAGCCAGCGAGACTCCGCGGTAGGTGCGGGTGCGTGGCGCGCGGCGCGTGGTCTTGTGCGCCTGAGACCCGCCGGCGATCAGTGCGCGCACCGGGGCGAAGGTGTCGTTGGTGATGTGCCCCTGCCAGGTCAGGGCCCAGAGCGCATCGAGCACGGACTGCTCGTTCTCGGCGTCGGTCATCGCCTTCAGCGCGCCGGCGAACTGGGCGCCGCTGAGGCGCAGCGCGTCGAGCAGCTTCTCCTCGAGAGACCCGGGTGACGGTGGCTCCTCGGGGAGGGGGAGAGTGAACGGCGCGAGATCGACCGGATGCAGCGACACCCAGCCGTCCCGGCCGGGCAGTGAGCCGTGACCGGCCCAGACCACTTCTCCCGCCGCGGTGAGCTCGTCCAGCAGCGCGGGCGAGTAGTCGCGCACGCGACTCGGCAGCACCAGCGACTCCCACGCGCTCGCCGGGATCGGCACGCCGGCGAACTGCTCGACCACCGAGAGCACACCGTCGACACCCTCGAGCGGGCGGGTCAGGTGCTGCCAATCGGGCAGGAACCGAGCGTATGCCTCGGCCGGGACAGGTTCGACCGACCCTCGGATCGCTGCGAGCGACCGCATCCGCAGCCGGCGCAGCACCTCGGCGTCGCACCACTCCTTCTCGTCGGCGGACGAGCCGCTGCTGGCCGGCAGGAAGTACCCGCTGTTCAGCCGCCCGGCCGATTCGAGCCGCTGCAGGGTGTGCCTGGCGACGGCGCTGCCGAGCCCGAAGCGGGTCGCGACGGCATCGGTCGTGAACGGTCCGTGGGTGCGTGCGTACCGCGACACCAGGTCGCCGAGCGGGTCGGCGACGGGTTCGAGGAACGCCACCGGGATCCCGACGGGCAGCGCGGTGCCCAGACCGTCGCGCAGGCGCCCGGCATCCTCGATCGCGGCGAACCGGCGGGCGCCCGCGATCGTCACCTCGATCGCGCGGTGCGCGGAGACGAGGGAGGCCAGGTGAGCGGATGCCTCGGCGTCGGATGCGGCGGCAGAAGGCGTTACGTCTCGGTTGCTGGCGCTCCCTCGCGGGGCGGCCGGGGAAGTGGACTGCAGCCGCCGCGCCACCTCGGCCGCATCCAGCGGCCCGAGCATCCGCAGCAGGTCGGCGACGCCCTCCAGCCCTCGCGCTCGTCGCGACGGGTCGAGCCGCTGCGCCTCGAGCTCGAACTGCGCGAGCACGTCGGGATCGAGCAGTTCGCGCATCTCGACGGTGCCGAGCAGCTCTCCGAGCAGGGACGGATCGACCGACAGCGCCGCAGCGCGGCGCTCGGCCAGCGGCGAATCGCCCTCGTACATGAACGCGCCGACGTAGCCGAACAGCAGGTCGCGGGCGTAGGGAGAAGGCTGCGCGGGCTCGGTCTCGACCAGTCGCACGCGCCGCTCGGCGATGTCCGTCGCCAGGCGCCGCAGCGACGGAAGGTCGTAGACGTCCTGCAGCACCTCGCGCAGGGTCTCGAGGATGACAGGGAAGGTCGGATGCCGCCTCGCCACCTCGAGCAACTGTGCCGAGCGCTGTCGCTGCTGCCAGAGCGGGGTGCGCTTGTTCGGATTCATCCGCGGCATGAGCAGCGCCCGAGCCGCGCACTCCCGGAATCGCGAGGCGAACAGCGCCGATCCGCCGACCTCGGCCGTGACCAGCTGTTCGAGCTCGTCGGGGTCGAACACGAACAGCTCAGCCCCGGGCGGTTCGGCGTCGGCATCCGGCACGCGCACGATGATGCCGTCGTCGCTTGCGACCGCCGATCCCTCGACACCCAGTCGCTCGCGCACCCGCGCGCTGATGGCCAGTGCCCACGGTGCATGGACCTTCATGCCGAAGGGCGAATGCAGGATGATCCGCCAGTCGCCGACCTCATCGTGACCGCGCTCGACGGTCAGCGTGCGGTCAGTGGGCAGAGTGCCGGTGGCCTCGCGCTGCTCGGTCAGATACCCGAGCAGGTTGTCGCGCGCCCGCTCATCGAGCCCCGCGTCGATCAGGCGCCGCTGCGCCTTTCCAGCCTCGGCGGTCGACACCTCGCGAGAGAACCGGCCCAGGGCCTCGCCGAGCTCGAAGGGGCGGCCGATGCCGTCGCCGTGCCAGAACGGCACCTTGCCCGGCTGCCCGAACGCGGGGATGACGTTGACCCGGTCGTGCGTGATCTCGGCGATCCGCCAACTGGTGGTGCCGAGCGTGAACACGTCGCCCACGCGGGACTCGTAGACCATCTCCTCGTCCAGCTCGCCCACACGAGCCCCCGTCGTCTCACCGGCGACGAAGACGCCGAACAGGCCGCGGTCGGGGATGGTCCCGCCACTGGTCACTGCGATGCGCTGCGCGCCGGGGCGGCCGGTCAGCGTGCCGGCATCCCGGTCCCAGACCAGCCGCGGCCGCAGTTCGGCGAACTCGTCGGACGGGTACTTGCCCGCGAGCAGATCGAGCGTCGCCTCGTAGGCCGAGCGGGGGAGCGAGGCGAACGGCGCGCTGCGACGCACGGTCTCGAACCATTCCTCCACGTCGAGCGGATCCAGGGCGCAGGCGGCCACGGTCTGCTGGGCGAGGATGTCGAGGGGGTTGCGGGGCACAGCGATCGCCTCGATCTTGCCGGCCAGCATCCGCTCGGTGACGATCGCGGTGTGCAGCACGTCGCCGCGATGCTTGGGGAAGAGATCCGCCCGGCTGATCTCGCCGACCTGGTGGCCGGCGCGTCCCACGCGCTGCAGGCCGGATGCCGCTGACGGCGGCGCCTCGACCTGGATCACCAGATCGACCGCGCCCATGTCGATGCCGAGCTCGAGGCTGCTCGTCGCGACCACGCAGCGCAGCACGCCGGATTTCAGTTCGTCCTCGACCAGGGCGCGCTGCTCCTTCGACACCGAGCCGTGGTGCGCTTTGGCGAGCACCGGGTCGGCCCCCGCGGTCGCCCCCGCCTGCGCCATCATGGCCGCGGGCGGTCCGGAGGCGTCTGGCAGAGGGACCCCGATGCGTTCGGAGTAGATCTCGTTCAGTCGCCCGGTGAGACGCTCGGCGAGGCGCCGCGAGTTGGCGAACACGATTGTGGAGTTGTTCTCGAGCACCCGGTCGACGATCGCCTCCTCGACGTGCGGCCATACCGAGCCGGTCACCTCGGGTGCCTGCCCTGAGCCTGTCGAAGGGTACTCGGCCGGCTCGTCGGAGGCCGCGGCGGCACCGGGCGGCGGGGGAGGGTTGCGCATGTCGTCGATGGGCACGACCACCCCGAGCTCGAAGGTCTTCGTGGCGCGTGGCGCGACGATCTCGACCGGCGCCGAGCCGCCGAGGAAGCGCGCGACCTCGTCGATCGGCCGCACGGTCGCGGACAGGCCGATGCGCTGGGCCGGAGCATCCGCGCCACGCGCCTCGCGCAGGGCGTCGAGCCGTTCCAGGCTGACTGCGAGATGCGCGCCGCGCTTGGTGGCGGCGACCGCGTGCACCTCGTCGATGATCACGGTGTGCACGCCGCGCAGCGTCTCGCCGGCGCGGCTGGTGAGCATGAGGTAGAGCGACTCGGGCGTGGTGATGAGGATGTCGGGCGGATCGCTGACCAGCTTGCGACGGTCGCTCGAGGTGGTGTCCCCGGAGCGCACGCCCACCGTGATCTCGGGCACCGGCACACCGAGCCTTCGCGCCGACTGACCGATGCCCACCAGGGGCGAGCGCAGGTTGCGCTCGACGTCGACGCCGAGCGCCTTCAGCGGAGAGATGTAGAGGATGCGGGTGCGCGGGAGGCCATCGGATGCGGCGTCCGCCGTCGCACGCTCTCTGAACACGCTGTCGATCGCCCACAGGAATGCCGACAGCGTCTTGCCCGATCCGGTCGGGGCCACGACGAGGGCGTGCTTGCCGGCGGAGATCGCATCCCATGCCCCGGCCTGCGCCGAGGTGGGCGCGGCGAAGGCGCCCCGGAACCAGTCCTGCGTGGCGGGGGTGAATCGATCGAGCACGTCGCCCATCCCTCCATCATGAAGCAGGGCTCCGACACCGCGCTCCCGTTAGCGTGGGATGCATGCACGATGCCGAGTTCGCCCGCCTGTACGGCGCGTGGGAATCGCGCACGCCGGAGGATGTCCGCGAGCTGTTCGCCGGCTATCCCGGAGTCTGGTGGATCGCCGGCGGCTGGGCGCTGCAGGCGTTCACCGGCGTCGAACGTGAGCACGAGGACATCGACCCCGGCATCCTCCGCGGCGAGCTGCCGCTGCTGCGCGCGCATGTCGCCGGCCGGCTCGACCTGTGGGGAGCGTCCTCCGGCGCGCTGAAGCCGGTGACCTCCGATGATCCCGACGACCTCCTGGAAGGGTGCGGTCAGGTCTGGGCACGCCGCGGCGCTGCCGACCCGTGGGAGTACGACATCCTGCTCGGGCCCGGCACGGTCGAGGAGTGGCGCTACAAGCGCGACGAGACGGTGCGGATGCCGATGGGCGAGGCCGTCTGGGAGCGCGAGGGCATACGGTACCTGCAGCCCGAGATCCAGCTGCTGTACAAGGCGAAGGGCCTGCGTCCGAAGGACGAGGCCGACTTCGTGACGACGCTGCCGTTCCTCGATGCGCGACGCCGCGGCTGGTTGCGGGAGTCGCTCGAGCGCACGCTCCCCGGGCACCCCTGGGCCACGCGGCTCTGACCGGCCGCGTGTCGGTGCCCGGGTGCATGCTGGAGTCATGGCAGCACACACCACGAACTACGTCTCGACGTTCATCGAGGTCGCCGAGGACTGCCCGGCCGATGCCGCGCAGGAGCCGCCGGCCGAGAAGCCGACCATCGCGGCGTTGCACTACCGGCTGATCGCCGAGGAGCCGTACGGCCGCACGTCCGACGACGTGATCTTCCAGACCCAGGTGCAGCGGCAGCTGCTCGACGACACGTCCGAGGCGCGCGAAGCGTTCTTCTCGAAGGGACAGGCCTGCCTGCGGTCGTCGCCGCTGGGCAAGCGCTACGGCTGGGGCATCCTCAGCGACGCCGAGGGACGCGTCACGCTGGTGCCGCGGGAGTCGGAGGAGTACGCGCGCCTCGCCGCCGACCCGACGATCGGCCACACGAGGGCGATGCGCTCGAAGCGCGCGTAGCGGTCACTCCTCGTTCGGGATCACGATCCACAGCAGGATGTAGGCCCAGAGCGACAGGCCTGCGAACAGGACGAGCAGCACGGTCAGCACGCGCACGGTCGTCGGCGTGAAGCCGAAGCGGTGCGCGACGGCGGCGCACACCCCGGCGATGATGCGGCCCTGGCGGGGACGGACGAGAGCAGATGACATGCTCCCATCCTCCCCGCCAGGCGCCTCGGATGTCACCCGATCTCGGCCAGCTGGCCCTCGGCATCCAACTCGAGCGTGAGATCGAGCCCGAGCTGCCCGAGGAAGGCGTCGTCATGACTGACGACGAGCACCGCGCCGCGGTAGGCACGCAGCGCCTCGACGAGCTGTCCGACCGTGTCGAGGTCGAGGTTGTTCGTCGGCTCGTCGAGGATCACCAGGTGCGGTGCCGGGTCGGCCAGCAGCAGCGTCGCCAGTGCGACGCGGAAGCGCTCGCCGCCGGAGAGCGCACCCACCGGCCGGTCCATCGCCGCCCCGCGGATCAGGAATCGGGCCAGCCGGTTGCGCAGCTCCTTCTCCGGCACGTGCGGTGCCGCCTTCGCGACGTTCTCGACGACGGATGCCGCGTCGTCCAGGCCGTCCACCCGCTGAGACAGGTAGCCGATCCGGTCGGTATGCGCCTGCGCGGTCAGTTCCGGATGCAGGTCGAACACCGGAGCATCCGCGGCATCCGGCCCTTCCGGCACGAGCCTGCGCAGCAGCGTGGTCTTGCCCACACCGTTGCGGCCGATCAGCGCGACGCGCTCCGGCCCCTGGATCACCCAGGCGTGCGAGCCGTCGCCGATGGTGGCGATGCGCCGGGCAGTGGACACGTCAGGGTCGGGCAGGTCGATCTTCATCGACGCATCGTCGCGCACGCGGTGACCCGCGGCGTCGAGCGCTTCACGCGCCGCCGACTCCTTCCCGGCGACCTCGGTGCGCAGTCGTCCGGCCGAGACCTCGGCGGCCATCTTCCGACCATGCGCGACGATCTTCGGCACCCGCTTCTCGACCTCGGCCTTGTTGGCCATCCGCGCACGGGTGGCCAGCTTCGCCTCGGCCTCGATGCGCTGCCGTTTCTCCTTCTTGAACGCCTGCTTGGCGTCCCGCTCGGCCTGCCGTGCGGCATCCTGCTCGGCGTCCAGCCAGGCGCGCCACTCCGAGTATGGGCCGCCGAACACGCTCAGCGTGCTGCCGTAGAGCTCTGCGGTGTCGTCCATCAGCTCCAGCAGCGAGACGTCGTGGCTGACGACGATCAGGGTGCCTCGCCAGCCGCGTACCATCTCGCCGAGCCGCGCACGCGCGTCACGGTCGAGGTTGTTGGTCGGCTCGTCGAGCAGGGTGATCGGCGCTCGTCGCAGCCGGATTCCGGCGACGGCGACCAGCACGGCCTCGCCGCCGGACAGCTCTCCGACCGTGCGGTCGAGGAACGACGGATCGAGCCCGGCGTCGGCGAGCGCGACCTGCGCGCGCGCCTCGACGTCCCAGTCGTCGCCGACGGCGTCGAAGTGCACGGGGTCGACGTCGCCCGCGGCGATCGCGCGCACAGCGTCGAGGGCATCGGCGACTCCGAGCAGCACCGCGACCCTGGCATCCGTGTCGAGCGTGAGCTGCTGCGGCAGGTAGGCCACGTCACCCGTCGTCGAGAGCGAACCCGACGTGGGGGTGAGGCGGCCCGCGATCAGGCGCAGCAGTGTGGACTTGCCCGAGCCGTTACGGCCGACGAGGCCCGTGCGCCCGGTGCCGAAGGCGCCGGAGACCGCATCCAGGGCGACCGACCCGTCGGGCCAGGCGAAGGTGAGTCGGTCGAGCACGACCGAGGAGGTGATTGTGGGGGTTGACATGAGCGGCTCCCGAAGATGTGCGGGTGCGCTGAACAACGGGTCCCCGAGAACAGGGGGACGGATGCCTGCGGGCAGGAAGGATCGTCGGATCAGCGCGTGGACAGGACGCGGAGACGACGATTCAGATCAATGGACTTCCCAACACGGCGGACAGGACTCGTCGAGGTTACCGGTCGACGCAGGATCGTGCAACCCGGGCGTGTTGCGATATCCGCCCTGCGGGGGATGCGGGGCACAGGATCTCCCCATACGGTGGGAGACATGAGCGGTCAGGGCCCGAGTCGGCATGAGATGCGGGCTCGCATGGGCTTCGCCGGAAGCATCGTCATCGGGCTCGGCGTCGCCGCGGCGATGAGCGCCGCGACGGGGGACATGGCGATCTCCGTCGCGGTGGGCGTCGGCGTGGCGATCGTGCTCATGGTCGTGTTCACCGGCGCGTTCCGACGGCGGCGCCGCCCGCACGACGATCAGGACGCCGGAGACTCCGACTCCGAGGCCTGATCCCGCCATGCCGTCAGGAAGACGCGCACATCGTTCAGCTCGGCCTCCGAGATCGAGTGCGTGAGTCCCTGATAGACCCGGCCGGAGAGCTCGGAGTGATCGGGCAGCCACTGCGCGGTGTGGTCGATCAGGTGCGGCGGGATGACGTCGTCGTGCGTGCCCCGGCCCCAGAACACCTTCGGCCGCTGCTCCGCCAGCACGGGGTCGTTCGGCAGGGCGCCCGGGGCGGCATAGCCGCTCAGGGCGACGACGGCGTCGAAGCGCGACGGCTCCAGCCGCAGCGCCTGCAGCGACACGGCGGCACCCTGCGAGAACCCCAGAAGGGCGACGGATACGGCATCCGCCGCCTCCCCGTCCAGCCAGCGCACCAGCGCCTCGGCCGCGGTCGTGATCTGCGCCGCGTCACGGGACTGCAGGTCGTCGATCGGGTACCAGGAGCGGCCGGGCATGGGCCAGGGCGGCGTGAGGGGAGCGGCGAGCGCCGCGACCGCGATGCCCTCGGGCAGGTACGGCACCAGCCCGAACAGGTCGCGTTCGTCGGCGCCGTAACCGTGCAGCAGCACGAGCAGCGGCAGTCCGGCGCGGTCGGCGGGCGACCAGAGCGTCGCCTCGGCGTCGATCGTGAGGGTCATGCAGCCATCCTGCCAGCGGCCGCCGACCTCCGCCGCGGGCGGTCCGCCGCGCGCGCCGGCGTCCGCGGTTTCGACCGCGTGGTCGATTTTGCATCCCGCAGGCCGCGTTGGCCTGTACTTTCGACCGCGTGGTCACAAATGCTCCTGGCGACCTTGACCTGCACTTTCGACCACGCGGTCACAAATGCTCCTGGCGACCTTGACCTGCACTTTCGACCACGCGGTCGGAAACGCCGCCACGGGGAGCTCCGCAGCTGCGTTTTCGAGCTTGCGGAACGGTCCGCCGGACCGCATCGGCTCCGCCCTGGTACAAATGAGGCATGGCGGTGCGCACACCCGATCCCGACCCCGATGGCGACTTCGGTTTCGACGGCGTGCCCGAGCCGGACGCCAACCCCGGCTGGCTGACCGAGATCGAGCTCGCCGAGGCGCGACGCCGGCTTCCGATGCTCTACGTCGAGGCCGTCCCGGTGCGCACCGACGGCTCCGGGCAGGTGACCTCGCTCGGTGTGCTGCTGCGCTCGACCCCGCTCGGCGAGATCACGCGCACGGTCGTCTCGGGGCGAGTGCGCTACGGCGAGACCATCCGCGACGCGCTGTTCCGGCACATCGAGAACGACCTCGGGCCGATGGCGTTCCCGCTGCTGCCGCCTTCGCCCGACCCCTTCACGGTCGCGGAGTACTTCCCGATCCCCGGCGTCAGCGCGTACAGCGACGACCGGCAGCACGCCGTCTCGCTCGCCTTCGTGGTGCCTGTCACCGGCACCTGCGAGCCCCGCCAGGACGCGCTCGAGGTGACGTGGTTCACCCCGGAGGAGGCCGCGTCCGACGCGGTCTGGGCCGAGATGGAGGGCGGACGCGGCACGCTCATCCGCCAGGCACTCGCCCACCTCGGCCTGCTGAGATGAAGGCCCTGCTGAGATGACCTGGAGTCCCGAGGTCTGGTCCTCGCAAGAATTCCTCGACGACCTCCGCGAATGGATCTCCCCGCACGTCGGGGAGGTGCGTTCGCTGGAGCGGGTCAAGGACCGCCCCTGGGCGGCCGTCTGGCGCGTGGATGCCGCTGCCGGTGTGCACTACGTCAAGCAGAACTGCCCCGCGCAGCAGCAGGAGGCGCGGGTGCTCTCCGTGCTGTCCCGCGTGGCGCCGGAGCACGTCGTCGCGCCGGTGGCCGTCGACGTCCGGCGCGACCTGACTCTCACCGCCGATCAGGGCCGGGTGCTGCGCGACCTGCCCGAGCATGATCGCTGGGCCGAGCTGCTGCGCGACGCGATGCTGCTGTCCCGGGCATCCGCCTCCCACCTCGATGAGCTCGCGCTGACGACGATCGATCCGGCCGAAGCCCGTGAGTACGTCGAGCGCGCGCGTGACGGGTGGCGCATTCCCGACGAGTTCCGCGAGGGCGTCGATGCCGCCCTGACATCCGCCGGCGACGCCGGTGAAGAACTGGCGTCGCTCGGTCTGCCACTCGCCCTCAACCACAACGATCTGCACGACGCGAACGTCTTCGCGCCGGAGGGGCGACTGCGCTTCTTCGACTTCGGCGACTCCGTCGCCTCGTCTCCGCTGGCGGCGCTGCGCATTCCGCTGGAGGGCTACGCCCGCAGATTGGGCACGGATGTCGCAGACGCGCGTGTGCGCGCGGCCGCCGATGCCGCCCTGGAGGTCTGGAGCGACCTCGCGCCGATGTCGCAGCTGCGGGCCTCGCTGCCCGCCGCCTGGCGGATCGCCGCGCTCGGGCGGGCGGAGTCCTGGCACCGTATCCTCAGCACGGTTCCGGAGCGATTCGTCGAGGAGGACTACCACGGCGCCGATGCCGACTGGCTGGCGGAGGCCGCCGTCTGACGTCGCCGCCCGCGCGTAGGCTCGATCGGGTGACTGAACCCATCGTCTTCCCGACCACGTCCGCCGACTGGCTCGCCTTCGCGAGCACCCGATCCGATGACCGGCTCGCGCACGCCGACGAACTCGTCGCCGCCCTGAAGGACGGCGCAGCACGCACGACGCAGGAGATCCTGTCGATCTGGAACGACGTGCAGACCGACGTGCACCGGGTGCGGGCCGAGGCCGAGGTGTTCAGCGAGGTGCATCCCGACCGCGAGGTGCGCGAGGCCGCTGAGGCGCGCGTCGCCGCGGGCGAGGCCAAGTGGACCGCGCTGATGGCGGATGCCGAGCTGGCCGCGATCTTCGCCGCCACCGACCCCGCAGGCCTCGACGCCGGCGCTGCGCGGGTGCGCGAGCACCTGCTGCGCGACTTCCGTCGCGGCGGTGCCGACCGCGACGAGCCCACCAGGGCGAAGGCGCAGGAGCTCGCCGCCAGGGACACCGAGCTCAGCCTGGCGTTCTCCCGCAACATCCGGGAGGGCCGGCGCGAGATCCGCGTGGCGCCCGAGGCGCTCGCCGGGCTTCCGGAGGACTTCGTGGCGCAGCATCCGGTGGGTGATGACGGACTCGTCGCACTCTCCACTGACGCGACCGACGTGATGCCGGTGAGCAACTACGCCGCGGACCGCACCACCCGGCTTGCGCTGACCGCGGCCCGCTCCGACCTCGCCTGGCCCGAGAACGACGCCGTCCTCGCGGAACTGCTGGACGTGCGGCAGCAGCGCGCCGACCTGCTCGGCTACGGCAGCTGGTCCGACTACGAGACCGAAGACCGGATGGCGGGCTCCAGCGCCCGTGTCGCGGGCTTCCTCGACGAGGTGGACGAGGCCTCAGGTGCGGCATCCGCCCGTGAGTACGACATGCTCCTCGCGCGCCTGCGCGAGGACGAGCCGGATGCCGAGACGGTCACGGCCGCCGACCAGCTGTACCTGCTGACGCGGATGCACGCCGAGCGCGTCGCCGTCGACTCGCAGGAGGTGCGCTCCTACCTCTCCTACGAGCGCGTGCTGGGCGGCGTGCTGGCCACTACCGGCCGGCTCTTCGGCATCGTCTACGAGCCCGTCGACGTGCAGACCTGGCACGAGGACGTGCGGTCCTACGACGTGGTGCGCGACGGTGTGCGGATCGGCCGCATCCACCTCGACATGCACCCTCGCGAGGGCAAGTTCAACCACGCGGCGTGCTTCGGCATCGCACCCGGGCTGCGCGGTCGTGTGCTCCCCGAGGCATCCCTGGTCTGCAACTTCCCGGCGGGCTTCATGGAGCACCGTCAGGTGCAGACGTTCTTCCACGAGTTCGGGCATCTGGTGCACGAGATCCTCGGCGGCGACCAGGAGTGGGTCGCGTTCTCGGGCGTGGCCACCGAGTGGGACTTCGTCGAGGCGCCGAGTCAGATGCTCGAGGAGTGGGTGTGGGATGCCGAGGTGCTGCAGTCCTTCGCGCTCAACGACGCCGGTGAGCCGATCCCGGCCGCGCTGGTCGAGCGGATGCGCGAGGCCGACGCCTTCGGCCGCGCCCTGCTCGTGCGCACGCAGCTCGGGCACGCGCGCGTCTCCTACCACCTGCATGTCGATCGCCCGGGCGATCTGGCCGCGGCGACCGACCACTGGTACGAGGTGTCGACCCCGGTGGCTCGGATCGCCGGCACCCACTCGTACGCGTCCTTCGGGCACCTGACCGGCTACGGCGCCTGTTACTACACGTACCAGTGGAGCCTGGTGATCGCCCGCGACCTGCTGACCGGCTTCACCGGTCTGCTCGATCCCGAGTCGGCGGCGCGCTACCGCCGTGAGATCCTCGAGCCGGGCGGCAGCCGGGATGCTGCAGACCTGGTCGAGTCGTTCCTCGGGCGCCCGTTCACGGTCGACGCGTACCGGGAGCACCTCGGGTCCTGACCGCCCTTCGACAGGCTCAGGGCCCACGAACCGGGGTGCTGAGCCTGTCGAAGCGTCGTGCGCTCAGGCCGTGGTCAGGCGCCCGAGCTCGGCGACGAACGCATCCACGTCCGACTCCTGCGTGTCGAAGCTGCACATCCAGCGCACCTCGCGACGGGAGGCGTCCCAGTCGTAGAACCGGAAGCTCTTGCGCAGCTCGTCGGCGACGCCCTCGGGCAGCACCGCGAAGACGCCGTTCGACTGCGTCGGCTGCGTGAACTCGACGCCGCGCACCGAGCCGTCGGCCAGCCCGGCCTCGACTTCGGAGCGCAGCCGCTGCGCCATCGCGTTCGAGTGCCGTGCATTGCGCAGCCACAGGTCGCCCTCGAGCAGTGCGATCAGCTGCGCCGAGACGAACCGCATCTTCGACGCCAGCTGCATGTTGAACTTGCGGCCGAAGATCAGGCCGTCGGAGGCCTCGGGGTTCAGCACCACGACGGCCTCACCGAGCATCGCGCCGTTCTTGGTGCCGCCGAAGCTCAGCACGTCGACGCCGACATCGCGAGTGAACGCGCGCAGCGGCAGGTCGAGCGCGGCGGCGGCGTTCGAGATGCGGGCGCCGTCGAGGTGCAGCTTCATGCCGTGGCCGTGCGCGTGATCGGCGAGCGCACGGATCTCGTCGGCGGTGTACAGCGTGCCCAGCTCGGTGGACTGCGTGATCGAGACCACGAGCGGCTGCGCGCGGTGCTCGTCGCCCCAGCCCCAGGCCTCGCGGTCGACCAGCTCGGGGGTGAGTTTGCCGTCGTCGGTGGGCACGGTCAGCAGCTTGAAGCCGCCGACCTTCTCGGGGGCGCCGGCCTCGTCGACGTTGATGTGCGCAGTGGATGCGGCGATCACCGCGCCCCAGCGCGGCAGCATCGACTGCAGCCCGGTGACGTTGGCGCCGGTGCCGTTGAAAACAGGGAAGGCCTGCACGCCGTCGCCGAAGTGGCCGCGGAAGACCTCCTGCAGCCGCTCGGTGTACTGGTCCTCGCCATAGGCGATCTGGTGGCCGTCATTGGCCTCGGTGATCGCCTGCAGCACCTCGGGGTGGATGCCGGAGTAGTTGTCGGATGCGAAGCCGCGCACGGCGGCGTCATGCAGAGTGCTCACCGGACAAGCCTACGGGTCATCGGATGTCACGATCTGCGCGCAGCACTGTCGGATGTCGGTCGTCCCGCCTACCCTCGACCCATGCGGAGTTTCCTGCAGGTCCTGGTGAACACGTTGGTGGCGAACGTCACCACGAGCTTCCTGTGGTTCGCGCTGACGTTCTGGGTGTACCTCGAGACGAAGAACGTCATGGCCACGGGCATCGTCGGCGGTGCCTACATGCTGCTCATCGCGATCTTCTCGATCCTGTTCGGCACCATCGTCGACCGGCATCGGAAGCGCTCGGTGTTCGTGTTCTCCAGCGCGTTCACGGCCGTCGCGTTCGTCGCCGCCGGATGGCTGTATCTCTGGCAGCCCGAGCAGGCGCTCCTCGACTTCGGCGGGCCGTGGTTCTGGCTGTTCTGCGGTGTCATCCTGTTCGGCGCGGTGGTCGAGCAGATGCGCAACATCGCCCTGTCCACCACCGTGACGCTGCTCGTGCCGGTGGAGCGGCACGCGAACGCGAACGGCATGGTGGGCACCGTGCAGGGCCTCGCGTTCCTGGTCACCAGCGTGTTCAGCGGCCTGGCGATCGGGTTCCTGGGAATGGGCGGAACGCTCGTGATCGCCATCGCGCTCACGATCGTCTCGCTCGTGCACATCCTCTTCGTGCGGATCCCCGAGGAGCGCCCGGTGGTCGACCCGGATGCCCCCTCAGCGATGGACGTGCGCGGCAGCATCCGCTCGATCCGCGCCGTGCCTGGCCTGTTCGTGCTGCTGTTCTTCGCTATGTTCAACAACCTCATCGGCGGGGTCTACATGGCGCTGATGGATCCGTACGGCCTCGAGCTCATGTCCGTCCAGCTGTGGGGCATTGCGCTGGCCGTGGCGTCGACAGGGTTCCTCATCGGCGGGGCGATCGTGGCGTCCGCGGGGCTGGGGCGCAACCCGATCCGCACCATGCTGCTGCTCGTGGTGGCGATGGGGCTGCTCGGCTCGTTCTTCACGATCCGCGACTGGTGGCCGGTGTACGTGGTCGGCATGTGGCTGTACATGATGCTGATCCCGGCCGTCGAGGCGGCCGAGCAGACCGTCATCCAGAAGGTCGTGCCGTACGAGCGGCAGGGGCGGGTCTTCGGCTTCGCGTCGGCGATGGAGGCCTCGGCGGCGCCGATCACCGCGTTCCTCATCGCGCCGATCGCGCAGTACGCCATCATCCCGTACGTCGAGTCGCCCGAGGGCCGTGCGACCTGGGGCTGGCTGATCGGCGACGGCGCTGCCCGCGGCATCGCGCTGATCTTCTTCTTCTCGGGTATGGCGATCGTGCTGCTCGCACTGATCGCGTTCACGACGCGCGCGTATCGCCGGCTGAGCGCGGCTTATGCCGAGGGCGGCGAAACCGGCGAAGGCGAGGGCTCCGCAGAGGCCACGACGGACGACAACCCGGCCGAGACCAACTCGGCCGCGATGCCGGCGGATGCCACGCCGCTGGCCGCACGCGGCGGAATCGCGGATCCCTCCGCGCCATCGGGGCACGTCGAGGGACGCGAAGAGTGACGCTCAGCCGGCCAGGTCGATGATCTGGTCGTTGAGTCCGTTCGCGGCCGAGTCCCACAGTCGGACCACGGACCGAGCCAGCAGGTCGGGCTCCAGCGCGCCCTTCGCGCGGAACACGACGGACGCCGCGCGCAGCGGCTCCCCGGCATCCCGCGCCGCCTTGGTGAATCCCTGCGCGACGGCACGCGCCCAGGTCTCGCTCGCGGCCTTGACGCTCGCGTAGTTCGCGCCGCCGGCCAGGGGGCGGGCGACGGCCGTGGATGACACGATCGCGAAGCGACCGGCATCCGACGCCCGAAGAACGGCGTCGAAGGCGCGGCTCGTGGCGCGCACAGCCGCGAACGCGGGAAGGAGCGCGGCGAGGTCGTCATCGCTCTGCCCGGCGAGACCGCCGCCACCGCGCCAGCCGCCGACCAGCGGCAGCACGCCGTCAACAGGTCCGAGGCGCGCGGCCAGGGCCGTCATCGCCTCGAGCGAGGTCGCATCGGCGATCTCGGTCTGCGTGCCCGCATCCGCGAGCGGCGCGAGACGCTCCGCCGAGCGCCCGGTGGCGATCACGCGCGCGCCTCCCGCGATCAGCGACTGCGCGACGGCGAGCCCCGCCGCACTCGTCGCGCCGGCGATGACGACGGTCTTCCCTGAAACGCTCATGCCCTCACCTTCCCATGCCTTCACAGCTCCGGTCTCAACGGTTGCGGGTGTTCCGGCCGGAACACCCGCAACCGTTGAGACCGGAGCGGCGGAGGAGCCTCAGTCGTCGGTGCCNCGGATCCCCACGGTCGACTCGATGACCGGCTTCATCTTCTTGTCGAGCGTCTCGAAGAACATCGACAGCGGGAACTCGTCGTCCATCACCGCGTCGGTGTAGCCCTTCGGAGCGCCTGCGAGGATCTCGTCGCTCAGACCGCGGGCCCACTGCGAGGCCGGGTGCGGGGTCAGGGTGCCCCGCACCAGCTCGTACGCGGCCAGCCAGTGCGCGACCTTCGGGCGGTCGATCGAGTGCCAGTACAGGTCATCGATCGCGTCGCCGAGCGCGACGACCGCGTCGGGCACGTTGTCCCAGTCGAACGCGAGAGCGGTGTCGGTCCAGTGCAGCACGCCGCGCTGGTGCAGCCACGCGAACAGCAGCTGGCCGCCGACAGCGTCGTAGTTGCGGGTGCGGTTGCCCGTGATGGCGAAGCGGAAGATGCGGTCGAAGATCACCGCGTACTGCACGAGGTGCGCGTAGTCATGCATCTCCTGCTCGGTCTCGGTGAGCTTCTCGCCGGCGGCGATGCGGGCGTCGAACGCGCGCTCGATCCTGACCGACTCGCGGAACGCCGTCATGTCGCAGCGCATCTCCTCGAGCGAGTACAGGAAGAACGGCATCCGCTGCTTGATCATGAACGGGTCGAACGGCAGGTCGCCTCGCATGTGAGTGCGGTCGTGGATGATGTCCCACATCACGAACGTCTTCTCTGCCATCTGCTGGTCGTCGAGCATTGCGGCCGCACGCTCGGGCAGCTCGAGGTTCGTGATCTCGGTCGCCGCGCGCACGACGCGGCGGTAGCGGGCCGCCTCGCGGTCCTGGAAGATCGCGCCCCAGGTGAACGATGGAATCTCGCGCATCGCGACGGTCTCGGGGAACAGCACGGCCGAGTTCGTGTCGTAGCCCGGCGTGAAGTCGACCAGGCGCAGCGAGACGAACAGCTTGTTGCCGTAGTCGCCGGCCTCGAGGTCGGCGATGAACTCCGGCCAGATCGTCTCGACGATGAGCGCCTCGACGAGGCGGTCGCTCGATCCGTTCTGGGTGTACATCGGGAAGACCACCAGATGGCGGATGCCGTCGACACGGTGCTGCTGGGGCTGGAAGGCCACCAGCGAGTCGAGGAAGTCCGGCACGCCGAACCCCTCGTCCGCCCAGCGGTCGAAGTCCGCCACCGACGCGGCGAGGTACTCGGCGTCGTGCGGGAAGGCGGGGGAGAGGGCGCGGATGCCGGCGGTGATGGCGCCGACGAGCTGCTTCGCCTTCTCGTGGTCGGCGACCTCGGGGATCGATCCGTCCTTGATCTGCAACGCGCGGATCGCGATCGCGGCGTCCTTGAGCTGCTTCCAGGCGGCGGTGTTCTCAATGTGCTGCGCCTGCACTGAGCCTGTCGAAGTGTCCTCGACGACCTCGGGTTCGCCGATGATGGCGTGCGTTGCGTGAGTGAGAGTGGACATCGGGACCTCCGATCGTCGATGAGACGGAAATTTTCCGGCGTATGCCGGATTCAACCGCTATTCTTCCATGTATGGATGATGCTGTCGACCGCGCGATCGTCGCCGAGGTCTCCCGCGACGGACGGGTGACCCTCGCCCAGCTCTCCGACACCGTCGGGCTGTCCACTTCGGCCGTGCAGGCGCGGCTGAAGCGACTGGAGTCGCGTGGCGTGATCACCGGCTACCGAGCGCTGCTCGATGCCGAGCAGATCGGCAAGCCGCTCTCCGCCTTCATCGAGATCACGCCGCTCGATCCGGCGCAGCCGGACAATGCGCCGGAGCTGCTGGAGCACCTCGACGCCATCGAGGCGTGCCACTCGATCGCCGGCGACGCCAGCTACATGCTCTTCGTGCGGGTGCCGTCGCCGCGGGCGCTGGAGCAGCTGGTCCGCGACATCAGGCTCGCCGCGAACGTCAGCACGCGCACGACGGTGGTGCTGCAGACGTTCTACGAGAATCGCGCGATCGTCCCCGCCGGGGGCTGAGGCGGACTCAGGCCGGGTACGTCCGGGCGCCGAAGATCTTCTGGCCGACGCGCACGACGGTGGAGCCCTCCTCGATCGCGGCCTGGTAGTCGCCGGACATGCCCATCGACAGCTCGCCGGGGCCGACCAGGTCGTGCTCGCGCGCCCGGTCTCGCAGGTCGCGCAGGATGCGGAAGCACTCGCGTACACGGTCGGTGTCGCTCGTGAAGAGGGCGAGCGTCATCAGTCCCTGAACGCGCAGGCTGTCGCGGTGTCTCAGCTCCTCGAGGAACGCCAGCGCCTCGGCCGGTTCGACGCCCGACTTCTGCTCCTCGGCCGAGGTGT
Organism: Microbacterium bovistercoris; assembly: GCF_003387575.1. Classification (GTDB taxonomy): domain Bacteria; phylum Actinomycetota; class Actinomycetes; order Actinomycetales; family Microbacteriaceae; genus Microbacterium; species Microbacterium bovistercoris. The sequence continues at coordinate 99,523 of NZ_QUAB01000014.1, forward strand.
TCACCTGCACGAAGACATCGAGCGTCCGTCCGGCCGCCTGCAGCCGCTTGTCGAGCGCGTCTGCGAGCCGGATGCTGTCCAGTGCCTGGAACTCGTCGGCGAAGGCCGCGACATCCTTGGCCTTGTTGGTCTGCAGGTGCCCGATGACCGACCAGCGCAGGTCGAGATCGGCGAGGTTCTCGGCCTTGCGCTTCGCCTCCTGCACCTTGTTCTCGCCGAGGTCGGTCGCGCCGGCCTCGATCGCCAGGCGCAGGCGCTCCTCGGGCACGGTCTTGCTCACGGCCAGAAGCCGGATGCCCGATGCATCGCGCCCGGAGCGCTCCGCGGCGGCGGCGATGTTCGCCCGAACGTCGGCGAGGTTCTGCGCGAACTCCGCCACGGAGGTCGCCTGCGGGTACAACGGTCGTGCCGGGGTTTCACTCACGCTTCGAGAGTACCCGCCGTCATCCCCTCCGCTCCGGTCGCGAAGGATGCCGGTGCGGGGACGGAACACCCGCATCGGGTGAGACCGGAGCATCAAAAGCCGGGCCAGTAGGATGCGGACGTGGCATCCGGCAAGAGCAACAAGAGCAAGAAGAAGAGCGGCGTCAGCGGAAACCCGGCCAAGCGACCCGCGGTCGAACTGGGGCCTGTGCGCGTCGGCGACTGGATCGGCGCGGCGCGGCTGCGCACGCTGCCGCTGGCCGTCGCCCCCGTCGTGCTCGGAACCGGCGCGGCGCAGACCGTGGACCACCTGTTCCACTGGGCGATCGCCCTGGCATGTCTCGCCGTCGCCGTGCTGCTGCAGATCGGTGTGAACTTCGCCAACGACTACAGCGACGGCATCCGCGGCACAGACGCGCACCGGGTCGGGCCGGCACGCCTCACTGCATCCGGCCGGGTGCCCGCGAAGCAGGTGCTCGTCGTGGCGCTGGTGTTCTTCGCGCTCGCCGCGCTGGTGGGGCTCGCGATCGTCATCCGCACGCAGCAGTGGTGGATGCTGGCGGTCGGCGCCCTCAGCATCATCGCCGCGTGGTTCTACACCGGCGGGAAGCGTCCCTACGGCTACAACGCCATGGGCGAGTTGTTCGTGTTCGTCTTCTTCGGTCTGGTCGCCACGCTCGGCACCACCTGGGTGCAGGTGTTCGCGCTGCCGCTGTCGGCGTGGCTGGGCGCTGTCGGCGCCGGACTGTTCGCCTGCGCCGTGCTGCTGGCCAACAATCTGCGCGACATCGACCAGGACCGTGCAGTGGGTAAGCGCACACTCACCGTGCTGATCGGCAAGACGGCCACGAAGATCCTGTACACGCTCTTCGTGCTCGTCCCGTTCGCGTTCTCGGTGCTCTACGCCCTGCTCTACCCGATCGCGTGGATCTCGCTGCTGGTGCTGCTCGCGGTGCTCCCCGCCATCCTCATCGTCTGGACCTATCGCCAGGCGCGCGAGCTGATCATCGCACTGAGCCTCACGTCGCTGTCGTCGCTCGCCTGGGCCGGGCTCATCTACTGGGCGCTGGTCGGCTGACTCAGAGCCCGGCGCCGACGAGCGCCTCGCCGAGCGGGGTGCGCAGGTGCAGCATCCGGTTCCCCTCGCGCGCGCTCGTGAGCAAGCCCGCGTCCCGCAGCACGGTGAGGTGATGCGACGCGGTCGACACCGCGATCCCCGCATCCACGGCCACCTGCGACGTCGTGCGCGCGATGTGCGCCTGCAGCAGGATCGCGGCGCGCACGGGGCCCACGAGAGCGCCCAGGGCGTCGGCGAGGTCGGCCGCGTCCCGCGCCCACCCCGCCGTCACGCCGCGGGCCGGGTAGAACAGTGTGGGCTGCGCGGGCGGCTCGGTCAGCACCATGCAGCCCCACGACGACATCACCGACGGCACCAGGACCAGGCCGCTGCCGCGGCAGTCGACGTCCTCGCTGTGCCGGCGCAGCTGCACCCGAACCGCGCCATCGCTCCAGCGCACGGAGCGGTGCAGGCCGCCCGCCATCGCGGCGAGGCCGTCGGCGGCGACGGTCCTGGCGCGCACGGCGATGTCGGCGCGCAGCATCCGCTCCAGCTGTGGCCACACCGGGGCGAGGGCGGCGTCCCAGACCTGCTCCCAGGCGTCGGCGAGCAGCGCGCGAGCCCGTTCGGGATCTGCGCGCATCCGGCGCAGCGCCTGCTGGCGCTCGCCGGAGGAGCGCTGGATCATCTTGCCGAGGTCGACCAGGATGCCGGGCACCGGCGCGATGCGCAACGCGGCGAGTTCATCCGCCGGTGTCAGGTCCCATCGCGCGTCCGTGGTGAGGAAGTCGGGCATGTATCCGTCTGCGCCGATCACCTGGGCGAGCAGGGAGAACGGCTCCCTGGGCACGCTCTCGCGCACCTGCTTCAGCCAGCCCCACTGCAGCGGATGCTCCGCCGGGCGCAGCAGCACGCGCACGGCGTGCGCGAACTCGTGACCGGGCGAGACGCCGAACCTGACGGCCTGGATGTCGCCGGGGCTGAGGCGGAAGTCCACCCGGTGATCCGGGCTCTCCACGCCCTCGCGGGGACGGATGTTTCGATCCACATCGAAACTCTAGGGGCTGAGTCTGCACGGACGGAAGAGTGAGATCACCGCACGAAAGGAGCACATCATGGTCGAGACACTCGCCGTTCCCACGCTCGTCGAGCCGGATGAGATCCGCCTCGGCAGCGGTCGCAGCCGGCGGTTCCAGGGCAGCGAACACGGGGCAGGCATCTCGTACTTCTACATCGACAACCAGCCCGGCCAGGGCGCCTCGCTGCACTGGCATCCCTACCCCGAGACATGGGTCGTGCTCGAGGGCGAGGCCACCTTCGTCGTCGGCGACCAGCAGATCCACGCGACCGCGGGCGACACCGTCACCGGCCCGGCCTACGTGCCGCACAAGTTCACCAACACCGGCACCGGCACGATGCGCCTCATCGGCATCCACGCCTCCGCCGTCATCATCCAGACGAACCTCGATCCTTCGTCAAGCTCCGGAACCGAATAGGAGACACATGTCCTTCCAGGCATACCTCGACAACATCGAGACCAAGACCGGTCTCACCCCTCGCCAGTTCGTCGAACTGGCGACGGAGAAGGGCTTCGGCCCGGACACCAAGGCCACCCCGATCCTGGAGTGGCTGAAGTCCGACTACGACCTGTCCCGCGGCTACGGGATGGCACTCGTGCACGTGATCACCAAGGGGCCGCAGATCAGCGCCAAGCACGTCGGCACCGGCGGCACGCATGCAGATGCCTCAGACACCCTGTGGCTGGACGGCAAGGCCAGCAACCCCCTGAACGGCTGAGAGGAAACCCATGACTGTACACGTCGACCTGAACATCTCCCTCGACGGCTACGCCACCACGACGGACCAGACGCCCGAGAACCCGTTCGGCGACGACTGGGGCCGCCTGGTCGCCGCCTACACCGCCACCCGCACCATGCAGGAGCGCATCTTCGGCGACACCTCCGGTGCCGGCACGACGGGCGTCGACGAGAAGTACGCGGCGGCCTACTTCGACGGGATCGGCGCCGAGATCATGGGCGCGGGCATGTTCGGCCTGCACCTGCACGGCGAAGACCCGGACTGGCGCGGCTGGTGGGGGGAGGAGCCGCCGTTCCAGGTGCCGGTCTTCGTGCTCACCCACGCGTCACGCCCCTCGATCGCGTTCGACAACGGCACGGTGTTCCACTTCCTCGAGGCGACGCCGGAAGAGGCGCTGCGCCGGGCCTCCGAAGCCGCCGGCGGGCGGGACGTGCGGATCGGCGGCGGCGTCGACGTGGTGCGGCAGTTCCTCGCCGCGGGCCTGGTCGACCGGCTGCACGTCGGGATCGCGCCGATCCTCCTCGGTCGCGGCGAGAATCTCTGGAAGGAGCTGCGCGGCCTGGAAGCCGGCTGCGAGGTGACGAGCGAGGTCGCCGAGAGCGGCACGATCCACGTCACGTTCCGCAGGCGCTGAACGCGAAGAGACGAGAGGAGCGGATGCCGGCCGGCATCCGCTCCTCCTCGTTCAGGCCTCGGGCGTCTCGCCGTCCTCCACGTCCTCGTCGGTCGTCTTGCCCGGCCGGCGGGCTGCGCGGCGTTCGTAGATCTCACGGGACGTCGCCGAGAGAGGCGTGCGCAGGAACAGCAGCGAGATGCTCATGCCGATGAGTGCGGCGAAAAGTGCGGCGAGCCACCAGAACTCGCGGAAGATCGGGAAGAAGAACCACAGGATCGCCAGCGGCACCAGGAACGCCAGCAGACGCAGCACGGTGTACACGAGGAGGGGTGGGAGCTTCTTCACCCGAACAGCTTAGGCGGGTCGCTTAGGACTGGGCTGGGCGCGTCATTCCGCGCCTACACTGGACATATGGCGCGGGTCCTCATCGTCGGCGGTTTCCTGGCCGTCGTGTTCTGGGTGTTCAGCATCGTCGACTGCGCCGTGCAGCCGGCGACGCGGCACCGTGGCGTGCGCAAGGGCGCCTGGGTGGCGATCGTCGTGCTCATCCCGGTGATCGGCGGCATCCTCTGGTTCTCGATCGGCAGGCGGCGCAAGGACGACTCCGACACGCGACCCTATGCGCCCGACGACGACGCCGAGTTCCTGCGCGGAATCAACCGCAAGGAGCAGGACGCCCGCATCCGTGAGCTCGAAGAGGAACTCGCCAAGCTGGACGAGGACGGCGATCACCCGGACCCGCGGTCGTGACGGGTTCCCCAGCCAGTACGGCCGCCGGAGATCTGCTCGCCGACCTCATCGCGCACGGAGTGCGCGATCTCGTCCTCTCGCCCGGTTCTCGATCGCAGGCGCTCGCGCTGGCGGCGACGGCCCTCGACCGAGCCGGTCTGCTGCGCGTGCACGTGCGGGTCGACGAACGTGTAGCCGGATTCACCGCCCTCGGCATCGCGAGGGAGACGCGCGTGCCGGTGGCCGTGGTCTGCACCTCGGGCACCGCGGCCGGCAACCTGCTTCCTGCGGTCATGGAGGCGTTCCACTCCGGTGTGCCACTGCTGCTGATGACGGCCGACCGGCCGCCCGAGCTGCGTGGCGTCGGGGCGAATCAGGCGACCGTGCAGACCGGCATCTTCGGCCCGTTCGTGCGCTGGACGGTGGACGCCCCGGTGCCGGGCTCGGCGCCGGTACCCGTGTCGGAGAACACGGATGAGATGTCTCCCGCCCGGCGTGCCGCCGGCGAACACGCCGTCGGGGCACCGGAATGCCTGCGGAATCCGACGGCGGAGAGCGGGGCCGAGCCGATGGCCGGCACGGCCCCGGTGTCGGATGTCACGGACGAGGCGCGCGCGGCACAGCGCGGCGGGGACCGACACGCCGCCCACCACGCGGATGGACTGTGGGGTCCGACCGCGGATGCCGCGACAGCCTGGTCCGGACTCGGCGTCCAGGCGGTCGAAGCGGCCCTCGGCCTCACGGGCGAGGGCGTTCCCGGCGTCGCCGGCCCCGTGCACCTGAACCTTCCCGCCCGCGAGCCGCTCTCGGCCGCGACCGAGGTCACTGCCGTTCCCGGACCCGCGCCGAGCCCCCCGGCATCCGATCCGCTCCTGCTCGCACGCGGGCCGCGCACCGTCGTGATCGCCGGAGCGGATGCCGGTGCCGACGCCGAGGAGATCGCTCACGCCGGCGGCTGGCCGCTCATCGCCGAGATCGTCAGCGGTTCCCGGTTCGGACGCCAGCTGGTGCACGACTACCGCGGACTGCTCCGCGATGAACGGCTCGGCGGTCGCGTCGAACGGGCCGTCGTGTTCGGGCATCCGACCCTCAGCCGCGAGGTGACCGCGTTGCTCTCCCGCCGCGATGTCGAGGTGATCGCCGTGCGCGGCGGGGGAGAGCCGCTCGACTTGAACGCGCGCACCACGGCGGCGTCCGCCGTGACCGTAGAAGCGGGCGAGACCGATCGCCAGTGGCTCGGTGCGTGGATGATCGCCTCGCAGGCCGCCGCGATCGACCTCTCCGAGGCGGCCCCCGACCAGGACGGACTGAGTTCGAAGGACCCGCTCGCGCGGGCCGAGGCGGTACGGGCGGAACTCGACGCCGTGCGCAGGCCAGTGGATCGTGCGCTGCTCGCCGACGCCGTCTGGCGCGCGACCTGGCCGCACGACCGGCTCGTCTTCGGTTCGTCGCGGCTGGTGCGCGTCGCCGATCAGGTGCTCGGCGGCAAGAAGGTGCCGGTGCACGCGAACCGCGGCCTGGCCGGCATCGACGGCACGATCGCGACCGCGATCGGCATCGCCGTCGCCAGCCAGGGCGACGGCGCCCTCGGCGTCACGCGCGTGCTGCTCGGCGACCTCGCTGCACTGCACGACGTCGGCGCGCTGCTGCTGCCGGCGGGCGAGAGGGCTCCCCGCATCCAGGTGGTTGTCGGCAACGACGGCGGCGGCACGATCTTCGACGGGCTCGAGGTCGCGGCATCCGCCCCGCAGAACGACCTGGACAGGGCGTTCTACACGCCGCACGCCGCACGGTTCGCCGACCTCGCGGCGGCTTATGGCTGGGAGTACCAGCGGGTGTCGACCCGTTCCGCGCTCGACCAGGCGCTCACCTCGCCGGTGACCGGGCCGCAGCTGATCGAAGTGCCCTTGGAGCGACGATGAGCGACGCCGAACGATTCACGGCCTGGAGCGACGAGCTCCGGCGCGTGCACGGGAGGCTGCGTGAGGCTCTGCGGGTGACCGGGGAGGCGCTCGCCGCAGGCGAGCAGACGGCGCCGGCGGCCCGCGACCTGCTGCTGTACTGCCGGGGATTCTGCAGCGCGCTCGACTCGCACCACCGTGGTCAGGACCGATCGCTGTTCCCCGCGATCGAGCGGGAGCACCCCGACCTGGCTCCGACGCTGCGCAAGCTCGAGCAGGACCACGCGATGATGGCGCACCTGATCGAGGGCCTGCAGTCGGCCGTCGAATCGGATGCCGCTCCGGCTGACCTCGCCCGTCACCTCGACGGTCTCGGCGCGATCATGGAGAGCCACTTCCGGTACGAGGAGCGACAGCTGCTGACTGTGCTGGACACCCTCGCCGCCGACGCCGCACCGCGCGACGCGCTCGGCACGCTCTGAGCGGCCGTTCTCCCCGTTCCGGTCTCGCTCGTTGCGGGTGCGAGACGGGGCCGGCACCCGCATCCTTTGAGACCGGAGCTGTCGGGCGGGCGTTTCTCCCCGGAGCAGGGGAAGGGGCGCCGCGTGCGGCAGGATGTTCGCATGACGAAGCATGTCTGGCACGAGCACCCGTCCGACACCCTGCGCGTGGAGGAGGGATTCCGTCTCGCCGACGTCGATGCGGACTCGACGCCGGGGTTCCCGCACGGGAAGTCGCACGGCGAGAAGGAGCTCGCGAAGCGCCGCGAACTGCTCGGAGATCTGCAGGAGCGGCTCTACGCGGCCAGCCGCGTCGGCGACGACACGGATGCCGTGCTGCTGGTCCTCCAGGCGATGGATTCCGCGGGCAAGGGCGGCATCGTGCGGCACGTCGTGGGCGGGGTCGACCCGCAGGGTGTGGAGCTCGCTGCGTTCAAGGCGCCCACCGATGAGGAGCGCGCGCACGACTTCCTCTGGCGCGTCGAGAAGCGACTGCCCCAGCGCGGGTTCATCGGGGTCTTCGACCGTTCCCACTACGAGGATGTGCTCATCGGCCGGGTGCGCGCGCTGGCGTCAGCGGACGAGATCGAACGCCGGTACGGCGCGATCCGCGAGTTCGAGCAGAAGGTCGCGGCATCCGGCATCCGTCTCGTGAAAGTGATGCTGCACATCTCGCGCGACGAGCAGAAGGCGCGGCTCATGGAGCGGCTCGACCGCCCCGACAAGCACTGGAAGTACAACCCGGGCGACGTCGACGAGCGGATGCTGTGGGACGACTACATGCAGGCGTATCAGACCGTCTTCGACCGCACCTCGACGACGGATGCGCCGTGGCACGTCGTCCCGGCGAACCACAAGTGGTACGCGCGGCTGGCCGTGCAGGAGCTGCTGATCTCCGCGCTCGAGGGCATCGACCCGCAGTGGCCGGCCGCCGACTTCGATGTGGAGGCCGAGAAGAAGCGCCTCGCGGCGAGCTGAGTCAGGCCAGCGCGTCGACGATCGGGCGGAACTTCACCCGCGTCTCGAGCAGCTCGGTCTCGGGGTCGCTGCCGGCCACGATGCCGGCGCCGGCATACGCGGTCACCGGGATCGTGTCGTCCGCGACCTGGCCGGCCTCGCCGCCGCCGAACTGCGCGCAGCGCAGCGCGACAGCCCATTCGCCGTTGCCCGCGGCATCGACCCACCCCACGGGCCCGGCGTACCGGCCGCGGTCGAAGGGCTCCAGGCGGCGGATCGCCTGCACCGCGACATCCGTCGGCGTGCCGCCGACAGCGGCGGTCGGATGCAGCACGCCGACCAGGTCGAGCGCGGAGGCACCGTCGGACAGCTCGGCCTCGACGTCGGTCGCCAGGTGGAACAGGTTCGGCAGCTTCAGGATGAACGGCTGCTCGGCGGCTGCGAGGGCGCGCACATGCGGCCGAAGGGAGGCGAGCAGGCTCTGCACCGCGTACTCGTGCTCGTCGAGGTCCTTCGTGCTGGAGGCCAGGTAAGCGGATGCAGCGGTGTCGGCATCCGCGTCGGCGCCGCGGCCGATCGTGCCGGCGAGCACCCGGGCGGTCACGGTGCCGCCCTGCACGGTCACGAGAGTCTCCGGACAGGCTCCGATGAATCCGTCGACGGCGTAGGTCCAGGTGTCCGGGTATCCGGTCGCGAGCGCCCGCACGAGCCGGCGCAGATCGGATCCCGCGGGAACGCTGCCGGTGAGATCGCGGGCCAGCACGACCTTCTCGTAGTCGCCGGCGGTGATCTCGGCGACGGCGCGGCGCACCGAGTCCTGATAGCCCTCCGGCGACTGCGCGCCCGGGCCGAGGGTGCCGGCCCAGTGCGGCCCGTACTCGCGCGGTGCGACGTCAGCGGGGACGTCCTCCTCCGCGCCGCGGATGCGGGTGATCCAGCCGCGCCCGTCTCGGCGGCCGACGATCGTCTCCGGCACGATCAGCACAGCGTCGCGAGCGGAGCCCTCGTCGAAGGTGAGGGTGCTGAAGCCCACCAGTCCGGTGCCCGGCAGGCCGACCTGGTCGTCGATCTCGGCCGCGGCGGCCAGTTCGCGCCACGCCTCTGCCATCAGCGCTGCACGGCTCAGCCCTTCACCGGCGGGTACGCGGATGACGACCTGGTGCCGGCCTCCGGCCGCGACGATGCCGTCACCGCGGCGCAGCCAGGCGAGCGGCTCATCGGGGTCTGCATACGCCAGGGGGTCTTCGACCGGATCGATCTCTCGGGTCTCCACGACCAGTCGGGTAGTCACCCGATCAGCCTAGCTTTCTGCCGGCAGCGGCCGGTCCAGCCCCAGGGCCACGAGGCGGTCCAACCAGGCATCCGCGGTCGCGTCGTCGAAGGGCGCCCGCTGTGCGCGCACCAGGGTCTCGAGCTCGGACGCACGGGCCTCGAGGTGCGCCATGATGTCGGCCGGGTAGCCGAACCGCGCGCTGTGCTCCTCCCACTCGTCCTGGTCCACGATGCGGGTGCCGCGCTCGTCGAGGTGCCGCACGACGTCGAGGTCCATGTCGATCGCCGTCGCGACGAACGGGTCGTCGTCCGACCAGCGCACGTCCCAGGCGAGGTCGATGTAGATGCGCATCGCGCGCGGATGACCCCGGTGCACGGTGAGTGCGTAGTCGCCGGCGTCGGCGGGCAGCAGCAGCACCTTCTGCGCGGGGTTGACCCGCGGAACGAGCGTCACGTTCGGGCTCTCGGCGACGAACGACTTCCCCGGGCGACGGCTCATCCAGCCCACCGGCTGTCCGGTCCAGTCGCCCCACTGGTCCGCACCCAGGTACACGCCCTCGCCTCCCCAGTGCGGCGAGCCGTCCCACTTGCGCCACTGGAAGATCATCGTCTGGCCGGGTTCAGGACGCTGTGCACTCACTCGGCCGAGTCTATTGCGGAGCCGCTGACACGTAGGATCGAGGGATGACCGCAGAGCCCAACCGCGCCGACCTCGGCAAGGACCCGGCCCGCGTCAGCGGGATGTTCGATCAGGTCGCCGCCGGCTACGACCGCACCAACACGGTGATGACCGTCGGCAACGATGCGCTCTGGCGCGCCGCGACCACCAGGGCCGTCGCGCCCCGCAGGGGCGAGCGCATCCTCGACCTCGGCGCCGGCACAGCATCCTCCTCGGCCTCCCTCGCCGCAAGCGGTGCCGACGTCGTCGCTGCCGACTTCTCGCCGGGGATGCTGGAAGAGGGACGGCGCCGGCACGGCGACCTGCCCAACCTCAGCTTCGTCCAGGCGGATGCCACGGACCTGCCCTTCGGCGACGCGGAGTTCGACGCCGTGACCATGTCGTACAGCCTGCGCAACGTGCAGGACCCGAAGAAGGCGATCGCGGAACTGTTCCGTGTGACCAAGCCCGGCGGTCGCCTGGTGATCAACGAGTTCTCCACGCCGCCGTCGCCGATCTTCCGCGCGTTCTTCGGGTTCTACAACTCGCAGGTGCTGCCGCGGGTGGCACGCGTCGCCGGCACGAACGGCGAGGCCTACGACTACCTGAACGAGTCGATCAGGGAGTGGCCCGACCAGAAGACGCTCGCGGCGTGGCTGCGAGAGGCGGGGTGGATCGACGTGGCCTGGCGCAACCTGTCCTTCGGGATCGTGGCGCTGCACCGCGCTCGCAAGCCGGTCGCCTGACCACGGGTAGGCTGGTCTCCGTGACTTCGAGCCCCGACGCCCCGGGCACGCGCCTTGCGAGCCTGCTGGGCTTCAGCGACCGCGTGTTCCTCGGCCCTTCGGCGCGCCGTCTTTCGCGTGAGGTCGAGGCCGGCCTGGAGCTCGTGGAATCCGGGCTCGCGGAGGATCTCAAGGCCACGGACTCCGTCGCCGATGCCGCCAGCCGCTACCTCTACGAGGCCGGCGGCAAGCGCATCCGCCCCATCCTGACGCTGCTGACCGCGCAGCTGGGCGACGGCAACATCCCGGCCGTGATCGACATCGCCAAGGCGCTCGAGCTCACGCACCTCGGCTCGCTGTACCACGACGACGTCATGGACGGTGCGGACAAGCGCCGCGGCGTGGCCGCCGCGCACGAGGTATGGGGCAACAACGTCGCCATCCTCACCGGCGACATCCTGTTCTCCCGTGCCAGCCAGCTCATGTCGCACCACGGCGACCGTGCCATCAGGCTGCAGTCCGACACCTTCGAGCGGCTCGTGCTCGGCCAGCTGCACGAGACCGTCGGCGCGCAGCCGGGCGACGATCCGATCGAGTTCTACATCCAGGTGCTCTCCGACAAGACCGGCTCGCTGATCGCCGCCGCCACGCAGGGCGGTGTGATCTTCTCGAACGCCCCGGCCGAGTACGAGGAGCCGATGCGCGTCTTCGGTGAGAAGATCGGCGTCGCGTTCCAGCTGCTCGACGACGTGATCGACCTCTCCGCCAACCCGGCGGACACCGGGAAGGTGCCGGGCACCGACCTGCGCGCCGGTGTTCCGACGATGCCGTATCTGCTGCTGAAGCAGGACGACGCGGGTGACCTCGCACAGCGCATCGATGAAGGCGTCGCCCGGATCGCCGAGGGGGAGGACCCGTCGCTGCTCGACGGCCCGCTCGCAGAACTGCGCGACCACGCGGCCACCCAGCGCACCCTCGCTCTCGCGCAGTCCTGGACCGACGAGGCGATCGCCCAGCTCGCCGTCCTGCCCAAGGGCCCGGTGCGGGACGCGCTCACCCGATTCGCGGAGAGCCTCGCGGAACGCTCGCGCTGAGCGGCATCCGGCTCTTCGAACTCCGCACCGACCTCACGGAAGGATCCTCATGACCAAGCTCAGGCTGGCTATCGTCGGCGCAGGCCCGGCAGGCATCTACGCCGCCGACCTCCTGCTGAAGGCGGAGCGGAAGTTCGACGTGTCGATCGACCTGTTCGAGCAGCTGCCCGCCCCGTACGGCCTGGTGCGCTACGGCGTCGCCCCCGACCACCCGCGCATCAAGGGGATCATCAACGCCCTGCGCGACGTGCTCGACCGTGGCGACATCCGCCTGTTCGGCAACGTGCGCTTCGGCGAGGACATCACCCTCGACGACCTGAAGCGGCACTACAACGCGGTGATCTTCGCAACCGGAGCGGTGCGCGACACCTCGCTCGACATCCCCGGCATCGACGCGCTCGGCTCGTACGGCGCCGCCGACTACGTGAGCTGGTTCGACGGGCACCCCGACGTGCCGCGCGAGTGGCCGCTGGATGCGGCATCCGTCGGCGTCATCGGCAACGGCAACGTCGCGCTCGACGTCTCGCGCATGCTCGCCAAGCACGCCGAGGACCTGCTGGTCACCGAGGTCCCGCGCAACGTCTACGAGGGCATGAAGAACAGCGCCGTCACCGACGTGCACGTGTTCGGACGCCGCGGTCCCGCCCAGGTGAAGTTCACGCCGCTCGAGCTGCGCGAGCTCGGCGAACTGCGCGACGTCGACATGGTCGTCTACGACGAGGACTTCGACTACGACGAGGCGTCGAAGGATGCCGTCGCCAGCAACAAGCAGGTCATGGTGATCGACCGCGTGCTGCAGTCCTGGCGCAAGCTCGACTCCGTGAACAACGCCGGCGGCACGGCGTCGCGCCGACTGCACCTGCACTTCTGGGCCAAGCCCGTCGAGGTGCGCAAGGACGAGCAGGGCCGCGTCGCAGCGCTGGTCTACGAGCGCACGAAGTCGGATGGCGCAGGCGGAGCGGTGGGCACCGGCGAGATGCGCGAGATCCCGATGCAGGCGCTGTACCGCGCGATCGGCTACTTCGGGTCGCCGCTGCCGGATGTGCCCTTCGACAAGAAGCACGGCGTCATCCCGAACCGCGAGGGCCAGGTGCTGGAGACCAAGTCGAACCAGCGCGTGCCCGGCATCTACGCCACCGGGTGGATCAAGCGCGGCCCCGTGGGCCTGATCGGTCACACCAAGTCGGACGCGATGGAGACCGTGCGGCACCTGATCAACGACCAGGGCTCGTGGTGGCGTCCCGAGCAGCCCGAGGAAGAGGCGATCCCCGCCCTGCTGCAGGAGCGCGGGGTGCTGTGGACCGACCTGGACGGCTGGCACCGCCTCGACGCCCACGAGATCGCGCTGGGCGAGCCCGAGGGGCGCGCCCGCATCAAGGTCGTCCCCCGCGACGAGATGGTCCGCGTCTCGCGCGACTAGTCTGACCCCATGGGGGAGTGGACACCGGACGTTCTGGGCGACGAGTTCTTCCAGCAGACGCTGCCGCTCGGTCAGGACGACGAGGGCGAGGTCGTCGCGACGATTGTGCGCGCGCTGCCGCCCGCGCCGGAGCCGGCTCCCGCGCCGACGTTCTGGCAGCGGCTGCGCGGCGTCCGGCCGGCACCTGCGCCGATGCCGCCGCTGGGTGACGTCGACGTGCTGTACGTGCACGGCTGGTCGGACTACTTCTTCCAGAAGCGCCTGGCCCGGTTCTGGACCGCGCGCGGCGCGCGCTTCTTCGCGCTCGATCTGCGCAAGTACGGCCGCAGCCTGCGGCCCGGCCAGACGCCCGGCTACATCGACGACCTCGCGACCTACGACGAGGACATCGCCGCAGCGCTCGCAGTGATCAGGGAAGGGCAGGATGCCGGGCCGCGACGCCTCATGCTCTTCGGGCATTCGACCGGGGGCCTGATCCTCAGCCTGTGGGCCGATCGGCATCAGGGCGAGGCTGCAGGGATGGTGCTGAACAGCCCTTGGCTGGAGTTCCAGCTGCCCCGCTTCCAGCGTGAGACGATCGCTCCGCTGGTGGGGATGCAGGCGAAGTACTGGCCGTTGGAGAAGGCGCCGCAGGTGGATCTCGGGTTCTACACCCGCGCGCAGAATGCGGTCGCCGATCCGGACGATCCGATGGATGTGAACCTGGACTGGCGGCCGGAGCAGACGATGACCGTGTACGCCGGTTGGCTCAACGCGATCCTCACCGGACACCGCCAGATCGCGGCAGGCGTGCAGATCGACGCCCCGGTGCTCGTCCTGCTGTCGGCGCGCACGGCGATGCCGACCGCCTGGTCGGAGGACCTCACCCGCGCCGACACGGTGCTCTGGGTCGATGACATCGCCCGAGCCGCGCTGAAGCTCGGCCCCTCGGTGACCGTGGCCCGCATCGACGGCGCCCTCCACGATGTCTTCCTGTCGCGCCACGAGGCGAGGGAGGACGCGTATGCGCGTCTGGCGCAATGGGTCACCGGCTGGAACGCGGCGACCCGGGCCTGATCCGGTGATCCCGGACCGCGCGCTACGCGGTCGTCTCGGGCTGCTCCTCGATCTCGTCGACGAGCTGGATCCCGCCTGTCGCGTTGGCGGAGTGCATCAGACGCTCGATCCAGTCGGCGTTGAGGTCCGGTGGTTCCGGCTCGTCGAAGGTGAAACGCAGCGGTATCGAGGGATGCAGCCAGATCGTCGTCCTGCCGACAGGTTCGCCGTCCGGATGTCGCCAGCTCAGTGTGAAGCTCTCCTGCCGTCGCAGCTTGGTGGCGATCACCACCTTCAGGTGCGCGAGTGCCCGGTCCTCGATGAAGATCGGGCGGTCGGAGTCGTCGTAGATGAGAGCGCCCATGCTCCGACGGTACGCGCACCGAACGCCCGGAGGAACCCGAATCGAGTGCGGGCGCCGGGCGCGGGAGCGCGCGATCAGCGGTAATTGACGAACTGCAGGTCGATGTCGAGGTCGCTGCCCTTGAGCAGCGCGATGACGGCCTGCAGATCGTCGCGGCTCTTGGACTGCACGCGCAGTTCGTCGCCCTGGATCTGGCTCTTCACGCCCTTGGGACCCTCGTCACGGATGATCTTGCTGATCTTCTTGGCGTTCTCGCTGGAGATGCCGTCCTTGAGCGAGGAGACGATGCGGTACTCCTTGCCGCTGGCGAACGGCTCGCCCGAGTCGAGGCTCTTCAGCGAGATGCCGCGCTTGATGAGCTTCGACTGCAGCACGTCGAGGACGGCCTTCGCTCGCTCCTCGGCGTTCGCCTTGATGAGGATCTGCTCGCCGCTCCACGCGACCGAGGCGTCGGTGCCCTTGAAGTCGTAGCGCTGCTCGATCTCCTTGCGGGCCTGGTTCACGGCGTTTTCGGCCTCCTGGTGATCCACCTTGGAGACGATGTCGAATGAAGAGTCAGCCATGCCGCCCAGTGTAACGAGTGCGGCTTTACCGCATCCGATCTGGAAGCGCTTCCATGAAAGGCGATGCCCTTCCTGCAAGGTCACAGCTCCGTATCGCCCTCTCCGGGCGTGTTGCGCACGACGGCTCTTCCATGCATACTGTAAGCGCTTGCAGTTTTGCAGGCCCCACGCATCGAGAGAGGCACACCACCAATGAAGGTGAACAAGAGGAGCATCGCGGCCTTCGGCGCGATCACCGTTCTGACCTCGCTGGCGCTCGCCGGCTGCAGCAGCGGATCCACGGACGACAAGAGCTCGGACGCGGGCGCGAAGAGCGGCAAGCTCACTGTCTGGGTCGACGCCGAGCGCGTCGACGCAGTGAAGCCGGCCGCGACCGCCTACGAGAAGAAGACCGGCATCGAGGTCGACATCGTCGGCAAGGACGTCGACACCATCAAGGACGACTACATCCAGCAGGTGCCGACCGGCAAGGGCCCGGACATCACCATGGGCGCGCACGACTGGCTCGGCGAGCTCTCGACGAACGGCGTCGTCGCACCGATCGAGCTCGGAGACTCGGCCGACGACTACCTGCCCGTCGCACTGCAGGCGTCGACCTACGAGGGCACGACCTACATGCTCCCCTACGCGGTCGAGAACATCGCCGTGCTGCGTAACGCCGACATCGTCAAGGAGCCGGCGACCAGCTTCGACGACATGATCGCCAAGGGCAAGGCCGCCGGCCTCGAGCAGCCGTTCGTCGTCGAGCAGGGCAAGGACGGCAACCCTTACCACCTGTACCCGTTCCAGACCGCGTTCGGCGCCCCGGTGTTCGGCACTGACGACAAGGGCTCCTACGACCCGACCGACCTGCAGCTCGGCAGCGACGGCGGCTTCGAATTCGCGAACTGGCTGTCCGCCCAGGGCAAGGCCGGCACGCTGAACACCGACATCGACGGTGAGATCGCCAAGCAGCAGTTCATCGACGGTAAGGCGGCCTTCTGGCTGACCGGCCCGTGGAACGTCAGCGCCGCGAAGGACGCCGGCATCAACCTCGCGATCGACCAGGTCCCCAGCCCGACCTCCGAGGTCGCCTCGCCGTTCGCCGGCGTGAAGGGCTTCTTCATCAGCGCCGAGTCCAAGAACAAGGTCGCCGCGAACGACTTCCTGGTCAACTACATCGGCACCGAGGACGTCCAGCTCGAGCTGTTCAAGGCCGGCAACATCCTCCCCGCTCTGACCGCGGCAGCCGACGAAGCGGCATCCGACCCGATCGTCGCGGGCTTCCAGAAGGTCGGCGGCGACGCCGTGCCGATGCCCGCGATCCCCGCGATGGGTTCCGTGTGGCAGTACTGGGGCATCGCCGAGGCTGCGATCATCAACGGCGCCGACCCGAAGACGACGTGGCAGAAGCTTGTCGACGACGTGACGGCTGCAATCAAGTAAGAAAGTCCACCTCTGCCGGGGCGGGGCGTCCGCTCCGCCCCGGCGGTCGTGCATGAGGGGACCAGGCATGAGCCAGACCATCGAGCGGGAGACGCCGCAGGCGCCTCCCACGAAGAAGCAGCGCCAGGCCGCGCGGATCGCCGAAGCGGCATCCGGCAGCATCCGCTGGATGCTGCTGAAGATCCTGCTGCTGGCGATCGTCGACGCGATCGCGCTCTACGCGGCGTTCGTCCTGGTCTCGCACCAGGAATGGCTGGTGCTCGGCGTCGTGGTCGTCGTCGCGGTGCTGGTCAACTGGATCTACTTCAGCCGCAAGCGCATCGCGGCGAAGTACCTCACGCCCGGGGTGATCTTCCTCATCCTCTTCCAGGTGTTCACGCTGCTGTACACCGGGTACATCGGCTTCACCAACTACGGCACCGGGCACAACGGCAGCAAGGAGCAGGCGATCTCGTCGCTGATGGCCTCCGCCCAGGAGCGCGTCGAGGACTCGCCCACCTACCCGGTCACCGTCGTCGAGCGGCTCGGCACGCTCGGCCTGCTGGTCACCGACCCCGAGGACGGCGACGCGAGCGTCGGCACCAACGACCAGCCGCTGCAGGATGCTCCTGACGCGACCGTCGAGGGTGGTAAGGCCGTCGCGGTCGACGGCTGGACCACACTCTCCTTCGCTCAGGTCATCTCCCGCTCGAGCGAGATCGAGAAGCTCTCGGTGCCGTTCAGCGAGGATCCCAACGACGGCGCCATCCGCACGCCGGACGGCCAGAACGGCTACCTCTACATCTCGACACTGGTCTACGACGCAGACGCCGACACCATGACCGACACCCGCACCGGTGTGGTCTACAGCGACACCGGAGTGGGAGCGTTCACCGCCGAGGACGGCGACCAGCTGATGCCCGGCTGGCAGATCACCGTCGGCTTCGACAACTTCGTCCGCGCGATCACGGATGCCTCGATCCGCGGGCCGCTGATCTCGGTGACGATCTGGACCTTCGTGTTCGCCCTCATCTCCGTGGCATCCACGTTCTTCCTCGGCCTGCTGCTGGCACTGGTGTTCAACAACAGCCGGATGCGCTTCCGCAACGGCTACCGCATTCTGCTGATCCTGCCCTACGCCTTCCCGGCGTTCCTGTCGGCGCTGGTGTGGGCGGGCATGATGAACGAGAGCTTCGGCTTCATCAACCAGGTGATCTTCGGTGGGGCGTCCATCCCGTGGCTCACCGACCCGACGCTCGCGAAGGTGTCGGTGCTGATCGTGAACCTGTGGCTGGGCTTCCCGTACATGTTCCTGGTCTGCATGGGCGCCCTGCAGGGCATCCCGGAGGACGTGAACGAGGCCGCCGCGATGGACGGCGCCAATCCGTGGCAGATCTTCCGGCGTATCAAGCTGCCGCTGCTGCTCGTCACCGTGGCGCCGCTGCTGATCTCGTCGTTCGCTTTCAACTTCAACAACTTCAACCTGATCTACATGCTCACCGGCGGCGGTCCGCGCTTCACGGACGTGGCGATCCCGGTCGGGCACACCGACATCCTGATCTCGATGGTCTACAAGGTGGCCTTCACCGGGCAGACCCGCGACTACGGCCTGGCCTCGGCGTTCACCATCCTGATCTTCATCGTCGTCGCGGTGATCTCGATCGTGAGCTTCCGCAAGACCAAGGCCCTCGAGGAGCTGAACTGACCATGAGCACTGCAGTCTCCGCATCCCGCCGCTCCTTCGGCAAGTGGTTCGCCGACACCGGCTGGCGGCATGTCGTCGCCATCGTCGTGAGCGCGTTCGCGATCTTCCCGCTGCTCTACGTGCTCTCGGCATCGCTGAACCCGAAGGGCACGCTGACCGGTTCGAACCAGCTGTTCTCGGCGATCGGCTTCGACAGTTACGTGCGCATCCTCACCGACCCGAAGAACCCGTATCCGCTGTGGTTCTGGAACACGCTCGTCATCGCGACGGTCACCGGCTTCGTGACGGTCTTCCTCGGCGCGCTCGCGGCGTATGCCTTCTCGCGCATGCGCTTCGCGGGTCGCCGCGTGGGCCTGGTGACCATCGTCGTGGTGCAGATGTTCCCGCAGCTGCTCGCTGTGGTGGCGATCTTCCTGCTGATGTCCACGCTCGGCGACTGGTTCCCGGCGATCGGGCTGAACACGCACACCGGCCTGATCCTCGTGTACCTCGGTGGCGCACTCGGCGTGAACACCTACCTCATGTACGGGTTCTTCAACACACTGCCGATGGAGCTCGACGAGGCCGCGCGCATCGACGGCGCCGGCCACGCGCGCATCTTCTTCACGATGATCCTGCCGCTGGTGGCCCCGATCCTCGCGGTGGTCGCGCTGCTGTCGTTCATCGGCACGGTGAACGAGTACGTGATCGCCAGCGTCATGCTCATCGACCCCGACAAGCAGACGCTCGTCGTGGGCCTCACCAAGCTGGTGTCGAACCCGCGCTACGCGGACTGGTCGGCGTTCTCGGCGGGGGCCGTGATGGCCGCCGTCCCCGTCATGGTCCTGTTCCTCTTCCTGCAGAAGTACATCGTCGGCGGCCTGACCGCCGGAGCGACGAAGGGCTGATCCCGGCATCCGCCCTTCGCGGCGAGAAACGCCTCTGCGCATGAGACACGCCACCCGCGGGTCGGTCTCGGGCGCAGAGGCGTTTCCGTTGACCGGCGCGGGTGTGTCGGGCGCCCGGATGCCGCAGGCGCGGCGTACGGTGGCGGCATGAGCGCTCGGGTGGGAGGGCGGAATCGGGTGATCGCGTGGGTCGCAGGGTTCTTCTGCGCGTGCGTGGTCGCGGTGCTGCTGTGGTTCGCGCAGCCGGCGGGGCCCGCGCTGCTGCAGTTGATCGGTGACGGCCTGCGCAATTCGATGCCCTGACACGACGGCACGCCTCCGCTGGTCTCTGTTCGGCGCGCGCTAATCTCGCAGCGAACCCACCGACGAGAGGCGGCACCATGAGCGACCCCGAGGTTCCCCAGCCCGAGAAGCCCACCGACGTCGACGGCGTCGTGGACAGCGCCAAGGCCGGACTCGCCGACGCCGAGGCCGCTGCAGCAGGCGCTCCGTCGCCGAAGACCGATGACGCGCCGGACGCCGCAGTCACGACTGCGGATGACTTCGCGACCGCCGACGAGACGGCCGCGGATGCCGCAGCGATCGACCCCGACGCGGCGGCCTTCGCCGAGGCGGAGAAGTCGTTCCCCGGCACCTTCGCCACATCTGCCGACGATGTGCCCGATGACCACGAGCCCCCGACGAAGGTCGAGTACTCCGCGACCGATGGCGTCGCCACGGCGGCCTACGGGGCCACGGCGACCGCGGCCGCCGCCGCTGCGGCCGAGACGCAGGTCATGCCGGCCGAGCCTGTCGTCGACGCCCCGCCGCCCCAGCCGCAGCCGATCTTCGTGCAGGCGCCTGAGCCGCCGCGCCCGCTGGGCAACCGCGGCACGGCAGGCGCCATCGGTCTGCTCGCCACTCTCAGCTTCGCGATCCTGCTGCTCGGCGTCACTCTCGCGATCGGCGCAGCCGGCGGCGACGTCACTGGCGACAACATCGGTGACAAGGCGCTCGCCCCGCTGACCACCTGGTCGTTCTGGACCCCGGTCGTCGTCTTCTTCATCGCCTTCTGGCTGCTCGGAGCGATCATCAACCGCGGACGCTGGGGCCACTGGGTCATCTGGGGCCTGCTGGTCGGAGTCGCGGCCTGGGCCGGACACCTGCTCGGCCAGCTGTTCCAGGAGCAGTTCTGGACTCTCACCGCCCAGCAGGGTGTGGACCTCATGCAGGACCAGCTGTTCGCGCCGCTGGCGATCGCGGCGTTCATCATCGGCCGCGAGCTCACGATCTGGTTCGGTGCCTGGGTGGCGCGGGCCGGCGCCCGCAAGACCCAGCTGAACATCGAGGCGCAGCGCGAGTACGAGCGCACCCTCGAGGCCGGCCCGACCCTGTCGAGGTAATCACGTCCACGACGCCGTCAGACCCCCGCGAGCCCCGGGCCGCGGGGGTCTCGGCCGTCCTGGCGGTGGTGCTGGCCACCGTCCTGTTCCTCGGATTCGCGATCCTCGGACTGGGCATGCTGAGCTACTTCGCCGACGTCGACATCCTCGACGTACCCGCGCTGGGGCAGTACCCGGGCGTCGTGGGCATGCTCGCGGCGATCGTCGTGTTCGTCGTTGTGCTCGCGCCGACGGCGCGGATGCCGCATCCGGCATATCCGGCATCGGTCCTCGTCGCGCTGGCGAGCGCGCTCGCCCACCTCGCGGGCGTGTGGCTGGCGGCGCTGATCGGCGGCGCCGGCGTCACGGCGGCGACCGCCGCGGTGATGCAGCTGGTGACGGGCGGGGCGACCCTCGTGATCGGGCTCGCCGCGGTCGTCGCCGCGTGGATCGGGATCGCCCTGCGCCGCACCCGGGCACAGAAGCCGCAGTGGCCCTGGGAGGACCGGTCCGGCGACGAGTGAGCCCCGCGTCCGGCGGACGGATCTGCAGATGGCGGCGGACACGCGGCGGATTCCGCCGCCGTCCGACGGATGCTCCGCCGCCTGCAGAGCGCGGCTGCTCGGATGCCGGACAGCCGGATTCCGCGCGGTTCCGCGCCTGCGCGGCATCCTCCGCTTACGCTTGTCCCGTGGAGCGCTCGCTGGAGACGCAGGTGGACCAGGCCGTGGAGGCCTGGTTGCGCTGGGTGCCGCGCTGGGAGCCGGCCACCCACCGCGGACGCGTCGCGCCCTGTCGGCGCTGTCTGGGCTCGCCCGTGCTCTCCGCCGTCGGGATCGGCGGGAACGTGCCGCACGGCGTGCAGCACGGACTGTCCACCCGGATCAAGACGATCGTCGACCGCGCCGTGGCCGAGTACACGGCCCGCAACCTGCCGATGCTGCAGCGCGAGCTCGATCAGCAGGC
Source organism: Microbacterium bovistercoris (assembly GCF_003387575.1). Taxonomy (GTDB): domain Bacteria; phylum Actinomycetota; class Actinomycetes; order Actinomycetales; family Microbacteriaceae; genus Microbacterium; species Microbacterium bovistercoris. The sequence continues at coordinate 120,978 of NZ_QUAB01000014.1, forward strand.
GGACCGGAACAGGTCTCGCAGCTACCGGCCGGGGGAGGACCTCGACCCGGAGTACGACGGGATGCCGCTTGACCCCGACCCCGTACCCGGTGCGCCGTTCCTGTTCACCGTCGCCGGGATGGCCGACGATGCCGCCGCCGAACTGCCCCCGCTCCCGCCACTGAGCGAGGACGCCAAGGCGGCGCTTCGTCAGGAGGTGGCGCTCGCAGACGAGTACGCGAACATGGTCGGGCGTGAGATCTGCGGCATCCTGCTGCGGCACCGGCTCGCCGTGCAGGGCGCGATCTCGCAGTACGTGGAGCCGCAGATCGAGGCGATGCTCGCCGAGCTGAGCGAGGCGCTGGACTCGCCGTTCGACCCCGACACGCTCTGACACCCCCGAACGCTGGGAATCGTACGGGCGCGATTGCGCTGCCGTCGTCGCAACGGCTATCGTTTTTCGATAGATATGCACTGTCTATCGATAGGAACATCATGCAGCCCCGTGCCACCTTCGCCCTGAAGGCACTGATCGTCGTCATGCTCGCGCTGCTGCTCGTCGCCCAGATCTTCATGATCCCGCGCGTCGCCGCGAGCACGGCGGAGAGGAACCCCGACGTGGCCTTCCTCGAAGTCCCCGGGATCGTCGGCGCCGTGCTCTTCCTCGTGCTGATCGAGGTCGTGCTGCTGTGCGTGTACCGTCTGCTCACGCTGGTGCGCTCCGACCGCATCTTCAGCCCCGACGCGTTCCGCTACGTCGACGTGATCGCCATCACGATGCTGGCCTCCGCGCTGCTGATCGCGGTCAGCTACGCCGTCGTGTTCGCAGCACGCGCGGCGAACCCCGGCATCACGATCCTCGCGCTGCTCGGGGTCACCGTGAGCGTGGCGCTGACGCTTCTGGTGCGCGTCATGCGCGGCCTGCTGCGCAAGGCGCTGCAGCTCGAGCAGGATCTGTCCGAGGTCGTCTGATGCCCATCGCGATCGACATCGACGTCATGCTGGCCCGGCGGAAGATGAGCGTCCAGGACTTCGCCGACGCCATCGGCATCACGCCCGCCAACGTCGCGGTGCTGAAGAACGGGCGGGCCAAGGCGGTGCGGTTCACCACGCTCGACGCGATCTGCCGGGTGCTGGACTGCCAGCCCGGGGACATCCTGCGCCGGGTGCCGGAGGAGGAGTGATGTCGAGTTCTCCACAGGGCGCCGCACGGCTGCCGCGCCAACCGCTACCGTCCTACCAGATCCAGCAGGGGGAGACGCGATGACCACCACGAGCGAGCGCGGCATCGTCTGGAGCGAGCAGGCCGCCGAGCACCTTCTCGACACCACGACCTGCCCGATCTGCGTGAGCGCGCAACTGCTCGACGGCCACTGTCCGCTGTGCGGCGTCGATCTCACCGGGCGTGCCGGTGCCGACCTGTGGGCGGCGTCCGTGGCGGCGGCCCGTGTGCTGCGCGACCGCGCGAACCTGCAGCGCGGCGCGCTGCTGACCCGCACGCCGGCGCATCTGCAGACGCCCGCACTCGTGCCGGATGCCGCGCCAGGGAACGCGCAGCGGACGGATGCCGGCGCGGCGATCGGCGGCGGTGACGCGACGCCGACGGATGCGTCGACTTCGTCGCGGACACCGGTCGCGGCGACGCCCGCCGCGGCTGCGGCATCCGTGTCCGAGCCGCGGTCCGTCGCCGTCCCGCCGCCCGCTGGGCCCGCCTTCGTGCCTCCCGCCGGGCAAGCTGTCTTCCCGCCGCCTGCCGGGCTCGCCGTCCCGCCGCCCGTTCACACGGCGCCTGCGGCGCCCGCGGCGCACTTCTCCCAGCCGCTGAGCGCGCCGCCTGCGACGTACCAGGCTCCGCGCCCCGCGGCGCAGCAGGCGGCGAACCCCGGCGCGAGCCTGCAGTCGGTGCTCGCCACCGCGGGAGCCGGCCTGTTCGCCGTCGCCGCGATCGTGTTCACCTTCTTCAATCCCGACCTGGCCGACCGCACCGTGCGCAGCATCATCATCGGGCTGGTCACGCTGGTGTTCCTCGGCGGTGCGTGGCTGCTGGCACGGCGACGACTGCAGTCCTCCGCCGAGGCGGTCGGCGGTCTCGGCCTGGTGTTCGTGGGGCTCGACGTCCAGGCCGTAGCCGGCACGTGGGCCGACGACACGACGTCCTGGACCGCTGCGGCGATCGCGACCGGCGTCGCCGGCGGGCTGCTTCTCGCCGCGGCGCTGCGCGCCCGCATCCGGATCTGGCTGTGGGCGGCGCTGCCGGCACTGGCCGCGGTGCCGGCGATGCTCGGCTTCGCCGCGGTCGACGGACTCGTCGGCGCGCTGCTGCTGGCGGGTGCCGCGTTCGCCGGCATGGGGTTGTGCGCGCTCCTGCCGCGATTCGCCGTGCAGTTCCCGCTCAGGGAGCGGGCTGCCGTCGCGCCGGCGCCTGCACCGGCACTCGCGCCGGCGCCGGCGCCGGCACCGGACCTGGACGTGACGCCGGGTGCCCCGGCCGGCCCGGTCGCCCCGGCGG
>NZ_QUAB01000003.1 GCF_003387575.1 Microbacterium bovistercoris
TTCTGGCGGAACGTTCGAATAGCCGGATAGAACGTTCATGTCAGCTTCGGTCGCGGGCGGCGACACGCGGCACGCCAACCGAAATGGAATGCTATCAGTCGAGGACTGCGTCCAAACCATGATATTCGCAAAAGCCGTGGTCAGTTCGGACATCAGTACTCCCGCCACCAGGTGTTGAATTGCTGTTGATGTATCTCTCGAGGACCTGGCACGAGATTCCGGAAATCATTGTTGCCACCGTATTCGCGAGGTTGAATGTGGTGGATATCATATCTGGACCAGCCACCCTCAGGCGTATCGTAACCGCGATCATACCATTCTCTGATGTATGCGGCACGCTCCTTCCCGCCCCACGAAACACGTTCAGAAGGAGGAACCTTCTTGAGGCCAGCTCCGGGAAAGTGGATCGGAGTTCCGGAGCGCGGATCAATTATTTCCGGGTAAGGACGCGCCGCCCCATTCACCGGCAGTTGTTCGCGTATCCCCTTGACCTGCCTCCCCGCCCCGGGGCCGGCCGGGATGACTTCGCCTCGCAGTCCCTTGATTATCCTTCCGACTGGAAGGAGTTGCATGGCGATTTCGGCGGCCTTCCACGCGGGGTCCAGTACTTGGTCGATCTCGCAGGGACCTGTCGCGTTCTCGCGGCTGCCGCAGTTGCGGTCGAGCTCTTCGATCTCGGCCCGCCAGCCTGGCGATCCCACTGTCAGCGGCGTGTAGGGCTTCAGCTCGACGCCGAGGATCGGAGTGGGCTTCCAGCCGGAGTTGCCCGCGGACGGGGGCGCGTCGTTCGTGGCCTGCGGGCCCCTGCCATGCTTCTTCGGGGCAGTGGGAGCCGTGCTCACCGGGGTGGAGTTGCTGGTGCTGCCCTGCTTAGTCTTGGGTGGCGTGTACCACCCTCCGTCGGGCTTCTCGATGATCGGCCGCAGGCCGCTGGCATCCGAGTACGAGATCGGCGAGTTGAACGCGTACGCGTACGCGTTGGAGTGACGCGGGTCGGACGTGTCCAGCAGCGGGTCGACCGTGACGAACCGGCCGAGAGCCGAGTCGTAGGCGCGAGCACCGAGCTGGGTGAGACCTGTCACAGACTTCGGCTGGTTGAGGTATCCGAAGTTCGACGACCACGTGGCCGACCCGCCCCGGGCGACACCGTACGGATCCATCCACCGCCTGGTGACCACGCCCGTGGCTGCGTTGATCTGCAGCCCGACCGTTCCCACGGGGTCGGGGGAAAGCCACCACAGGCCACCGCCGGTTCCCGAGGTGCGCGATGTCGGCGCGTCGGCACCTCGGCTGAACGCGCACAGCACCTCGATTCCGGTAGATTCTCATGGCCCTACTCCCCACGCTCCGCGGCGTCTGCGGTGGTGAGCCGGCAATAACGTCGCTACGCGGTATCTGCTCCACGCCTGTCGAGTTTTTCGAGAGCTCGACGAGCCGACCTACGCACCCACGCACGCTCGTCTCCAAGCATCCCCTCGAGCCCCTTCCTGGCTTGAGGCACGGCTAGCTTCTGCAAAGCCTCAACAGCGTGTCCGTTCACAGAAGGATCGTCTAACAACCCGACCAGAATGTCGGCAGCACGCGGATCCTTAGACCGCCTCATCCCGAGCACGAGCATCTCTCGTGCTCGACCGTAAGACCGATCCATCGCCAGCTCAGCCAGTTCATCGAAATGGGAGTCGTCCCAGAGCACGTCCAGGGCGTTGCCAACAGTCCACCTGACTCCAAGCTCCTTCGGGTCATCAACGTTGCGAAACATGCTGATCATCGGGGCAACCGCATCCGGCTTGGCCCATGACACTGATAGCGCTCTGATGACCTCCTCCAGCGTCTTAAGGTCCGTCCTCGGCGTCAGGTAGGACAGCAACACCGGCACTGCCGCGCGGTATCGGACTCCCGACCTGCGCAACTCAGCCAATGAAGCGTATGGATACCCCATCTCACCGAGCTCGCGCTCCAAAGACACGAGACTCGAAGGATGGGTGCCTTCCGCGCTCAAGGTAACCTCCGGACGATTGTGACCGACCCGTCCTCCGCCGCATGTTGGAGAGTGAAGCGCCCCGGGTTTCGTGGAGGCTCGGTTATCTGGAACCGGCTCCGACGGGAACCTGTTCTCCAACGTAGCTGACGGGCTCGTGGGATGCCCAG